>NZ_JAEEGB010000005.1 GCF_016316925.1 Clostridium aciditolerans
CTAAATTAGAAGAGCCTTTTATTTTACTATTGTGGCTTACATTATAGAAGAATTATATCACACCCCAATGTTATATTAAAACATTTATGTTAAATAGAGTAATTCATAATATCATATTATTCAATTATATAGAACATTATTCATATCTTATTTCTATACAGTTACATCACACTATCACGGAAGGAGAGAGTCAACACTTTTTTGCATTATATTTCTTCAAATTTTATATAAGAAAAAGCCAAAACGCATAAGTCTACGTCCAGGCTTTCAGAAAATTTAACTAGATTATATACTTTTTTCAATTTTTATCTTTATACATAGCAAGAATGTTATATTATAATTGTAAAGACTATATAAGTTAATATATTTGAATAGACAATAAATCCTCACTTTTGTCATTTATATATTTGTAAGAATCGTAAACTCCTTGATTATAAAACTCTGGTGCTAATTCTTCAATAATAAAGTTTAGCATCAAATTTGAGGCCAAATCACCTATTTCTTCTTCTCTTTCATTTATAAAATAATTCTTTATTGCAGAAACCATTTCTTCCTTTTTCTCTTTAGTTAACTTAATTTTACTTTTATTCATTATACCGTACCTCCATCTAAAATTATTCTTCTTCATGTTAAGCTACAATAAATTACAAGTATGAACAAAATATTCTAAAATAATTATACCATATATTTGAAAATAATATTTCTACTTTTTTATCATTGCTTCTTAGATTAATTGATTTATATTAAATCTTAATAAAAAATTATATTACTTCATTTCCATATCAGTATACACCATTCTTTATACCATCTATGACTTTATTGAATTTTGTTTCATTTAAAATCTCGTGAGTAATAAATTTACCCTTATAGAATACACTGTAAATACTAAAAGCTGATGGCAGATCATTCACCTGTTCCTTATTATCAATCTTAATAATCTCTAATGATATGCCTTCTCTACTTGCCAATTCTCTTAACACTGTATTGGTATAGTATTCGGTAAAAGGACAACAGTTTGAATAATATACTGTTAAGCCATTTTTATTGCTGCAGACATTTTCTTTAGCAGATTGATTAAAGGTAGGGCTTATGGCATTAGGATTATTTTTATAAACTAGCAACTCAAAGTATGGAGGAGCTGTATCGCAAACTTCAAAGCCTTGCCTTATGAAGAACTTTTTATCTGAAATATATGATTTCTTTTTATTACTTGTAAGAACTACAATTCCATCCTTATCTATAGAGTCTTTCATGCAGTTCTCTAAAAGCCTTTTCCCATATCCCTTTCCTGCATATTGCCCTGCAACCCAAAAACAATTTATTACCATGTAGTTTGGTGCAGTAATCGGTAGCCAAGCTATATCAGATGGACAGTATTCAATAAAGACTTTATGTTTAACATTAAATTTCTTGAATACATACCCCTTTGAAACTTGTTGTTTTAGCCATTCCTTTTTCTTCAGGTATCCTTCAGTACATTTTTTATCTGATATAGCACAGCAAATGTGTTCAGCATCAATATTTTCTTTATTTAAAGTTATAATTTCTCCTGAGTCATTCATGTTGGTAACTCCTTTCATTAGTTATATCTATAATAATACCACTATGAATGTGACAACAATATGTCATATTACATTATCTTTTTGGCTTACCCATTATAAAAATTATAAGATAAAAATAAAAGAGCATTTCTGCTCTTGATATTAAATATAATATTTGAAGTAAGACATAAAAATACCGTAAAATTCAATTGCTTGCCTACCATTTATCATCTAATATTTGTTTTCTTTTTACTTTATATTCTTCCTCACTTATAATTCCATCCTCCTTAAGTGCTTTAAGCTTTCTCAGCTTTTCGTCAAAACTTTTCTCTTCTCCCTGATAAGAATCAGTTACTTCAACATTAGCTTGATACTGCGAAATCTCTTTTTTACTAAAAATATCATAGAGATGAGAACATATGGTCACAATACCTATAAGCACAAATATCAATCCAAGGAAAACACCCTCGCCACGTGTAATACTTGTTACACCCAAAATTGCAAGCATTATTCCAATTATTATATCACCAATTGATTTTAACTTTATTCTATCCCTTTCAAACATAACACTTTCCCCTTAATCAATTCTTGCTTTTAAAAAACTGATATAATCCTAGATACTTCATTTTTACCATATAATAAAGATAACTCTAGCGAACTTATATAATAAAAGTCACTATTTTAACTTTACTAATAATAATTATATCATAGCTGGCATGATAAAAGGGGATTAATTTCCCAATAAATGTGAAACTATTCACTTTGGGGCGTCCTATTATTCAATTGTTGAAAATATTTAAAAACTTTTTATTTCTTTCCAATCATCTTCAATATTCTCGGCCATTCTTTTTACTAATTTATAGACCATCTCTTTCTCTTCTTCACTAAAATCACTAAAGCAGCTTTCAATGTTCTTGTTTTCTACTTCTACAAGCATTGGATATACATTTAAAGCTTTCTGCCTAGGATGAAGTCTCCACATTCTCTTATCTTCTTCGTCTCTTACTTTATCTATATAGCCCGCCTCAATTAGCTTTTGTACAGCCTTAGTAGTAGTGGTTTTATCAACTTTTAAAATATTTGATAAATCTATATGATTAATTCCTGGATTTTCACATATTCTAGTTACAAAAATCATTTGTCCTTTTTGCAGTTTTACTTCTTTAAGCTTTATATCATTTATTGATTGCACACATCTAGCAAGGGCTCCTATTTCTCTTAAAATATAACTATTTAGTTTCAAATGTACTTTACCTCCTTGAAAACTAATTGAATTTTCAACTTTACTCATTATATACTAGTTTTGTTGAAGGTTCAACTTTATATTGTCTGTTAATAATATATATGTTAATATCAATACATTAAAAATACTAAAGATGATTGAAAGAGGTTTTTATATGTTGAAGGAATTTAAAGAATTTGCTATAAAGGGCAATGTACTAGATTTAGCTATTGGTGTTGTTATAGGTGGTGCTTTTGGAAAAATAGTTACTTCTTTGGTTAATGATATTATTATGCCCCTTGTAGGTGCTTTAACCGGTGGGGTTAATTTTACATATTTAAAATTTACAATTAAAGAAGCTCACGGCAGCGTACCGGCAGTTACCCTTAATTACGGAAATTTTATTCAAAACACTATTGATTTCTTAATTATTGCCTTTTCTATTTTCTTATTTGTAAAATTAATAAATAAACTTAAAAGAGAAAAGAAAGAGGAAGTTGTTAAAGAAGAGGCTCCAAAACCATCACCAGAAGTTTTATTACTTGAAGAAATTAGAGATTTGTTAAAAAAATAAAGACTGCATCCAAATATTAAATATGGTTATATCATATTTTCGTTGAAAATTAAACTTTTTATTTTGGAATTTTAATAAATTAAAAGGTGTACCTATACATTTCAGTATAAGTACACCTTTTAATTTATAGATTTTCAATGTAACGCCCCATAGTCTTCAAATATTATTACATAACTTGTTCGGCTAAAGTTTCTTTATTGTCTGATTGATACTTTCTTCCTAACCCAACAAATATCCATAGAAGTCCAATGAATGTCATGGCTAAAAGATAGTAGCTATTAGAAAAAATATCAAAACCACTTATTTTTACGTTAGTAAATTTATATTGTTGATTTAATCCTTGAGCCATAGTCATAGCACTCATCACAAAAACACTACTAAACGGTATAACTACACTCAAATTATGCATCATTCCCACTAAGAAATAGGATCTTCTGGAAGGATGTAAGTTGGCCCTATGTCCTAAGTTATTGATAAAAGAACTGATTAATAAAATAGCAGGTAATGGTATGCTAGACAACAAAATGTTCGATACTATACAACTAACTCCAATAACCAATTCTGCCCCTATAGGACTTTGTACAAATTTAAACTTTGTTATCCAATTACTAACTTTCTGAATTCCCTCTCCTCTGACCATAATTTGAATCATGCTAAATAACATCATCATGCCGATAACCACATCTACCATGCTATATACACCTTCAAATAAAATTCCACTGATATTTCCTTTTTGAACATTAACAATACCAGTTAGTCCAAACAATCCGCTTGCATATCCAATCACAAGGCCTGATAAAATTCCAAGTGTTATTCCTTTAAGTAAATTTTTTGTCTTGACACATACTAACAACAAAATTCCTAATGGAATTAACATCAATAATCCCTTTGGATTAGATAGTTTCCCAATTGAAATATTACTTTGTACTGCTTCTGCACCATTAGTCTTCATATAAAATAAGATTGCTGCAATTAAGCCTGCAAATACGACGTATTTTATCCTATCTGCTAAAACAGTAATAGGATCCGCTGGAATTCCCGTAACGCTATTTGTTTGCATACTTGCTGCCGTTGCAGTTATTTGGGAGCTAGGTGATATATTATCGCCTAAAAAAATTCCACTGATAATAGCTCCCAATAGAACAGCTGGGTTTGCACCTAAAATAATTCCTGGAGGATAAAGAATAGGTACAATAGCATAAATTGCCGTAATTGGTGTTCCACACCCCATAGAAATGACCATGGAAGCTAGAAATATAAATAAAACAACTGTACCACCGCTCAAATTTAAAGTCTGACTAACCCACACAAATCCTTGCCCTATCTGCCCATAAGATAGTAGTTTTGTAAAACAGCCCATAAATACAAAAGTAAATAGCAATTTAGCATTTCCCGGTTGCATAATTCCAGAGATAATTACTTCCCAGTATTTTTCTTTGTCTTTTGCAAATAAAAATCCTACAAGAATACCAGCCGAACCACCTACTATAACAGATTTCATTGATAGAAAATCATAATTAAAAGCTAAAAACATAGCTATCCCTATATAAATCACAGTAGGTAAAAAAGAGATTTTTTCTCCGCCAAAAAACTCAAGTTTACTCTTATCTGAATAATTCATTTTACTCCTCCTTCGCACTTTGATATTAATGCCTTTATTCTTAATCCATTTAGCTATTTTACTTGGATTTGTCCATCTTCAATAAGCTCATTCGCAATCCATCTTGCAACTTTTCCAGTGATTGTTATACAGTGTTGCCTTCTTCCTTCACTTTGAAAATTATCTCCAGTCCATTCCTTTGTGATTACTCTACAGCATGTTGATTTGTATTCATTTTTAATATAGTCATGAAGTTTTTTAGCTTTTTCAAACATTTTTTCATTCATAGCTTCACCTTTAACTCTACCATATACCATACCAAGAGCCATTTGCCCACCTGAAACTGCACCACATAAACAACCGGCTTTACCCATACCTATAGGAAATCCACTTGCTAATTTAACGACATTGCTATCGAATGGTTGGCCTAATAAATCGTTAATCGTTTGTACCACCGATTCACTGCAGAAAAATGTACCACTTCTAAAAAGTTCTTCTGCATTATCTTGAACTTTATCTAAAAGTTCTTCTTTTGTAATTTCTTTAATACTAACTTCCCTATTCATTTGTTTTACCTCCAGCTCCTAATTAATCTAAAAATATTCCTATTTTCCCGGTGTTAACACAGTCCTATTATAGATATCAAACTATACATTAAACAGTGCCAGATTTGTTAACAGTGATGAGGCCAACTCTTTAGAAAAGGATGTTTTGACAATACAACTATTTCTTTAAACCTTCCATATCCCCTGATAAATCTTAGCTCTAAGTTTATACTATCGAGTACAGGTTTTTAGATTTTATAAGGATTATTGTAGCTCTATAATATTTTGTAATATAATCCGCTGCATCTATAATTATTTTCTATATGCAAACAGGCTTCTAAGCTTCAGTTGTCATCTGAAGCTTAGAAGCCTTTATTCATGGAGGGTAGACATCGGATAAATATTCCTTTTGCCATTAATATAATTCCAATAATGACTTAGTGCATCACTTATTAATGCTTTTTAAATACCAGTTAACATTAATCACTAACAAACAATTTTTCTAGGTTATTCCACAATTCATCGTTGCTATTTCTTTCTGTTTCCTGAGGATACTTAAAAACATATGTGTTGGTATCACAAATTTTAGAGTAAACTTGAGGTCTTCTTAAACTTATATAAGGCCTTTGCTCTCTGTATTTCTGTACCATAGTTATGTCAATTTCAGCATAGAGTATTTGCTCCTTGTCATCAGCTTTTACAACTACATCGCCGTTTGGATCAACAACTATTGACTCCCCTGCAAAATCCATTTCTCCTTCTTTTCCAACTCTATTACACATTGCTATAAAAATGTTGTTTTGCATAGCAGGAATCCTGAGCTCCCACTCAAACTTTTCTAATGGTTCATCTTTAACATTTGCAGTAGGAATTATTATTAAATCAGCTCCTTGCAAAGCACATAGCCTGAAACTTTCCGCTATATGTCTATCGAAGCATACTATTATACCTATTCTTCCAAGGGGAGTATCATATACTCTAAATCCAGTATCAGATGGGGAGTAATAATCTTGCTCATAAAATTGATGACATCTCATAATATGAACCATTTTTGACCCTCCCATTATCTTACCATCTGCATTAATAAGTAATGAGGTATCATAATATTTGTTATTTTCTTTTAAGTATATATTTGGAACTGCTATTATATTGAATTCTTTGCACTTTTCTTGAATTTTTTTTACTTTTTCATCATCAATTGAAAGTACATAATTTGATACATCTACTCCCTCATACTGTGGGAAAAATGGACTTAATTGTAGTTCTGGAAAGCAAATCAACTGCGCTCCATTTTTTGCAGCAGCTTCAATTAGCTGTAAGGTCTTTTCAAAGTTTTCATTTACATTTTCACCTATTTTCATTTGTGCTAAAGCAATCTTCACAATTATCATCTCCATTTCAAAAATATAGTAGATTGGTATATAATAATCTTTTCATTATTTATCTTTTTTGCTCTTAATAAGCATATCATCAGCCTTCAATTCTTCCTGACACTGAATCGTAAAAATCATTTGTGCAGAAGGTGCACTATCTATAGCTTGGCCATTTTCTTTTTTCATATCTTGAAGCCTTATAATCTTGTTCTCTCCCTTTGGAACTAAAACTTCAACGGTATCTCCATTGTAAACTTTATTTCTTTGTTCTATAGTTGCAATGTGAGATTCCTTATCATAGCTCTTTATAATTCCTACAATATCATAGTCCCGAATATATGCTGAGCTTTCATAATGCTGCCTGATCTCTTCATCAAAATAAAAACCTGTAGTATAATGTCTGTGACTAGGCTTTAGAAGATAGTCCATCCATTTAGACTCAAAGCTATAACTCTCTGGATCTTCTATGTATTTATCAATAGCTTCTCTATAGGCTTTTACTACCGACGCAACATAGAATGTACTTTTCATTCTTCCTTCAATTTTAAGAGAATTGATTCCTGCATTTATAAGCTCAGGAATATGTTCTATCATACACAAATCCTTTGAATTCAGTATATAAGCTCCATTAATATCTTCAGTAATTTCATGATATTCTCCTGGCCTCTTTTCTTCCACTAGATGACATTTATATCTACATGGCTGTGCACAAACCCCTCTATTTGAATCTCTACCTGTTAGATAATTTGAAAGCATACATCTGCCTGAGTATGCCATACACATTGAGCCGTGAACAAAAGCTTCTATTTCACAGCTTTCAGGAAGTTTTTCTCTGAGCTTCTTAAAATCTTCCATGCTCATTTCTCTTGCCATAACCACTCTTTTAACGCCAATATTGTGCCAAAATAAAGCGGATTTATAATTTACAGTATTGGCTTGGGTGCTTAAATGCAGTTCAAGATTAGGCACTATTTCTTTTGCGGTCATAATAATTCCTGGGTCAGCAACTAGTATGGCATCAGCTCCAATATCATATAACTCCCTAAGATAGTCTTCTAATCCTACTAAATCCTCATTATGAGGAAATATGTTTACTGTTACGTAAACTTTTTTACCTCTAGAATGTGCAAATTCAATTCCCTCTTTTAATTCTTCAGCAGTAAAATTATCTGCAAAGGCTCTTAGATTTAATTTGCTGCCCCCAAGGTAAACAGCATCAGCACCAAAATTTATAGCTGTCTTAAGCTTCTCTAAATTCCCTGCTGGAGCTAAAAGTTCTGGTTTATTCATAACTTACTCTCTCCTCTTCTTTAAATAAAACAATAGTCAATATTACAATCATCACTTCGACTTGTCCTACTTCATGCTTAAATTATACCTTATATGATGTTATTATTTTCAATTCTTCATAGAAAAAGTTTAATTACATATTCATAATATTATAGTATAATTTATATGCCAAGAAATAAAATCATATTCTGTGCTAGTACAAAAGCAAAGGAGTCGCTTAAATTGTTAAAATATGAGGAGATTATAGACTATGTTAAAAATGAAGCTTTAACAGGAAATTTTAAATATCAAAAAAGATTACCTTCTGTAAGATCACTATCTCAACAATTTAATTGCAGTGTTGGTACAGTTTTAAAAGCTTACGATAAACTTGAAAAAGATCATATTATTTATTCATCACCAAAGAGTGGATACTATCTATTGGAAGATTTTAATAATAATAATTCCTTTGAAAATGCAATCATTGACTTTTCATCAGGAGTTCCAGACGTTGAAACTTTTCCTTATAAAGATTTTCAGCATTGTCTGAATAAATCAATAGAATTATATAAAGAAACTCTCTTTACTTATTCAGATCCTCGAGGGTTAAACTCATTAACAAAAGCATTAGCAAGGCATTTGCAGCAATATCAAATATTCACAAGACCAGATAACATTGTTATAACTTCCAGTTCTCAACAAGCATTAAACATATTATCAATTATGCCCTTTCCAAATGGTAAGTCTAACATTCTTGTTGAGCAACCTACTTATTATGGAATGATAAAATCCCTAGAATTAAATAATGTTTCTGCATTAGGAATTGAAAGAGGACTTAATGGTATAAATCTAGAGGAACTAGAGCATATGTTTAGGTATGGAAATATTAAGTTTTTTTATACTATTCCTAGGTTTCATAATCCCACTGGGAACTCCTATAATAGACAAGAGAAAGAGTCAATTGTCAAAATGGCTGAAAAATATGATGTATATATTGTAGAGGATGATATTGTCGCAGATTTAGAAACAGATAAAAAAAATGATCCTATTTTTGCTTATGATACTTCCGGAAAGGTTATTTACTTAAAAAGTTATTCAAAAATTCTTATGCCTGGTTTAAGAGTTGCAACTCTTATATTACCTAAGCTGCTGATGGATACTTTTCTAGGTTATAAAAAATGGACAGATATGAATAGTCCAATTTTATCTCAAGGTGCTCTTGAGATCTATTTAAAAAGCGGCATGTTTGATATTCATAGAAAAAAGATGAGTAAATTATATTGTGATAGATTGACTTATTTAAAAAACATTGTGTCATCCCTTCAGTATCCTAAGATAAAATGGAATATTCCTAATTCTGGATACTTCTCTTGTATATATGTAGATAGTCCTATACAATATGATAAAATAATTAGTTCCTTACAAAATAAAAATATAGAATTATTAAATACAAATATGTGTTTCTTGAATGACTATAAAAGTGATAATTATTTTAGAATAAGTATTAGTAAAGTGAATGAAGATAAAATAAAAAAAGGTATTCCCGTAGTCCTTAATACTATGCAAGAATATCTAGTCTGATTTTTATCCGATCACTACCATTGCTAACACCCCCATCTTCTATCAAAGCGGGGGATAAGCACTGCTACGTGCCTGGATAAGTTCTTCTAAGTTTCAGATGGAGAAAGTCATCCTTATAAGCAAACTCCATCTGAACCTAAGAATCACTTGATAAAGGGGTAAACTATACCCCTTTTTTATATTCATCATTAATAGCCTTTTCAAATATTTCTTTGCTATTAAAACCCTGTAGTCGTTTGTCACCTATTATAAAGGTTGGAACAGAGGTAATCTCTGCCTCGTTGTATGCATGATGAAGAGCTTTTTGCTGAACTTCTTTGTACTTTCTTGTTGCTAGAGATTCTTTAAATTCACCTTCATCTAATCCAATCTCTGCAGCAATTTTAGTTAATACATCAATATTTCCAATATCCTGTTCTTCTTGAAAGAATGCTTTAAACACTCTATCATTGTATTCTTTTTCCTTACCTTGTCCCTTAGCAAAATGAAATCCTTCAAAAGCTAAATCTGTATATGGATGTGGTGAAACATTAGGCAACTTCATATTAACTCCTAAGCTTTTGCTAGTTGGATTTATAAATCTATCCCATGACTGTAGCTTAGAAGGATCGTTCATTGGGTCTATCTTAGGTGCAGGACTTGGGCGTAATTCAAAAGGCATCCATTCCACTTCAACATCCTTTCCCTTTATTGCTTCTTCAAAAGGAACTTTAGCTAAAAAACAAAATGGGCAAACATAATCTGAATATACTTTAATTTTTTAATGACATTACAAATTCATCTCCTTATTATATCTAGTAATAATCCTTGCGCATATATATTATCTGCATTTGTTCAAGTACTATCCTTTTTCATAATCGTAACCATTTAAGTTACAACAGTGGTAAAAAAAATTGAATATATTAAGATTCAATTTTTTTATTTGTATCATTTCTTTGTAACCATTATAGTTACAATTATATTAATTGTCAACTGTGTGAACAACATTCTATTCATCGAATAAACTCCATAATCCTCTTATAAGCGTTTTGAGCATCTTCATATCCATTTTGGAATAGTTCTTGAAGCTTTACTGGATCTTTTTCCAATCTATCAACCTTTAATTCTTTAGAAGCTCTTATAACTATTGCCTTACCTTCTTCTTCCAATCTTTCTATGTAATCCAAGGTATCATTATATTTCTTATGCCTATTCATCATTGTTTCTATTAATAGAGGATATTTTTTATATTTCATTTTTATTAAGTTTGCAAATTTTAACGGACTTTTTCTATAGTCTTTATTCCTAGTTAAAATAATGATATTTTTATCGTTACCATCCTTAATTGATTTTGTAATTGGAATAGAATCTGATATCCCACCATCCAAAAGCTCATATCCCTTCAAATTAACGATTGGTGACATAAGTGGCAGTGAACATGAAGCTCTTAAAACATCAAATCCTTCACTCCTAATATCCTTCTTATTGAAATATAACGGTTTTCCGGTTTTACAATCAGTTACACCCACTAGAAATTCACATGGTGCATTATGAAAGGTTTCATAATCAAATTCAACATACTTATCAGGAATATCTTTAAAAATAAAGTCCATGCCAAAAAATGATTTCTTTAATACAAGACTTCTAAAACTCATATATCTCCAGTCCTTCAGGAACCCTGTGTTTACTTTTATATTTCTTCCTTTTTGTTTTGATATATACGAAGCTGCATTACTGGCTCCAGCTGAAACCCCTATAATATAATTAAAATATAGATCTTTCTCCATAAAATATTCTAAAACACCACAAGTATATAATCCTCTCATCCCTCCCCCTTCAAGTACTAATCCTATATTATTCATGATTCTTACACTCCCTTCTAGCATTTTCCACTACGTTCTACAATAGCACTAGTATGAGAAGAAAATCAACTTTTATTATATCTAAATATTTTAAAGTTTAATGATTTAGAATATAATTTGTAAATATTTTAACTAAATTGGACATAAATCTATCCTTTTTAGTTATTAAACAGATTTCCCACACAAAAGAAGGATCTTTGAAAGGAATTGAATAGACATTTGGATAACTAATATCATTGGTAATAAAGTCCACACTAACCCCCGTACCTTTATTAAGATGGCTTAGTTTGTGTACTGTGATAACTTCTGAAGTAGTAAAAACTATGTTTGGTTCAAAACCTGACTCTTTACATTTGTTAATGAAGTTATGATAAAAATGAAATTTTTCATTAAGAATAATTAACTTTTCATCTTTTAAATCACTAAAGTCAACTGCCGTCTTTTCTGATAATGGATTTTCTTCATTTACTAGAATACAAGGATACTGTGTTTTAATAATAGTAGAATGAAAATTTTTTTTGTTAATAGGACCAATTGAAAGTGCTAAATCTACATTTTCATTCATGACAACTTCTTCACAAATTGAATCTGGATAAGTTTTTACAACTAATTCAATGTTGGGATAAGCTTCGCAAAAGCCTGGAATAATATCCGGTGACAGCGCATTGAGAACCCCAAAGGAAAAACACACCCTTAAAGTTCCCTCATTGATATTAGCCATTTTATTGAGCCCTTCTAAAATTAAATCAAACTCCTGCACAATATGCTCTGATTGTTCTCGTAAATATTCTCCGTATTTTGTTATTCTAATCCCCTTAGTTGTATTATAAAATAAAGGATACTGAATCTCTTCTTCCAAATTGCTAATTGCCTTACTTAACCCCTGCTGGGTAATATAAATTTCTTTAGCGGCCTTTGAAAAACTTTTATGTTTGCAAACCTGTAAAAAATACTTTAATTGTTTGATGTCCAATTATTACACCACCTTTTTATATACCTTTTACAATCGCTTGTAGAATTCTTAATTAAAAATTTAACATAATTTTATTGTAAAATACTCCTCTTATATATAAAAGTGCCAGATTTTACAAAAACAACAGGGCCAACTATCCATAAATTTAAATATTTATTTGACATAATCCAAAATAGTACGTTAAATTATTAATATAGAGTTACTTGGTCAAAAATTGATGACAGTTTAAGGTTAAAAGGATGTGAGTCTATGTTTGTTTTAAAGGATAAAATTGACGTTCCACTATATATTCAGTTATATCAACAGTTTAGAGAGAAAATTTTAAGTGGCGACTTAAAGTCCGGCAGCAAACTTCCATCAAGTCGAAAACTATGCACCGATTTACGTGTAAGTAGAAACACTGTAGATATGGCTTACAATCAGCTATACTCAGAAGGATATATAATTAGTAAACCCCGCAATGGGTATTATGTTGAAAACTTAGATTTTTCATCTGTTCATATTACAAGAGAAACTTTTTATGAGAAGCCTGCAGTAACTGATAATCAGAATACATTAACTCAATATGATTTTAGATATGGAAAACTAAATCAATTTGAGCTGCCTATAGATCAATGGAAAAAACTCACAAATAAGTGTTTGAGAGATTTTGCCGATGAAATGACAATCTATGGTCCAACTTTTGGGGAGCTTTCTCTTAGAGAAGAAATATTGAAATATCTTCAGTATTATCGAGGTGTAAAATGCACAGCAGATCAAATTTTTATTGGATCTGGCGTACATTATTGTTTAAGTATGCTCTGTCAGCTTATCAGAGGTACTACTACCACAGTTGCAGTTGAAGAGCCAGGACATCACATAACCCGTCTTACACTAGAAAACCATGGGTTTGATGTTAAGCCTATTTCCTTAGATTCCTCTGGTCTAAATGTGAAGGAATTAAGCTTTACAAATGCTAAAGCTGTTTACGTTACTCCATCACATCAGTACCCTTTAGGAATTATAATGCCTATTTCTAGAAGGCTTGAGCTCATAGAATGGGCACATAAAAATAATTCAATAATTATTGAGGATGATTATAGCTGCCATCTCAGGTATAACACAAAACCAGTGCAATCTCTTCAATCTCTTTGCAGTGATAAAGTTGTATATATAGGAAGCTTTTCAAAATTTTTATTTCCTACACTTCGTTTGTCATACATGATTCTTCCTGAAGGTATGGTAGACAAGTTTACTAGGATGTTTGATGGCTACCCATCTTCTGTTCCCTTTGTTATTCAAAAAACTCTAGAGCTTTTTATGAAAGAGGGACACTGGGAAAGTTATCTTAGAAAAACCAATAGAATGCAAAAGAAAAAACATGATGCATTAGTTGAAAATCTAAAAAAAGAGTTTGGAGATAGAATTACTATTTATGGTATGAATGCTGGTCTTCACCTTTTAGTGCAAGTAAAAGGAACTATGTCGGAAGAGGAACTAATTGAGAGAGCCTATATGTCAGGTGTAAAAGTATATCCCACATCAAAGTATTGGAAATGCCCTGAGAATAGTTTAGACAGCACTGTTGTCTTAGGATTTGGAGGAATAACATTAGATGAAATTGAACCAGCTGTTAAACTTTTGAATAAGGCTTGGTTTGAGTGTAATAGATAAGCACTTATACAAGAAGGACCGCATTTTGTAATGCAGTCCCTTGTTTTTTAATACCACTTCTAACAATATTGCATTGGAAGGAGTTCCTTCGTCATATTTAAAAGAGTTTGTAAAGCAGGCGACATCCACTTGTCCTCATGGTAGATTACTTGAGTCAAAAATTCAAAAGAAGGACCACGCCAATTCAATTCAACAAGCTGACCTTTTGATAGTTCCTCTTCAACTGCAACTTTAGGCAGAAATATGATTCCTAAACCGTTGATTGCAAGCTGTTTCATGGCTTGGATACTTTCGATTTCCATAATTGAATCGGGAGCCAAACCACAATCGCTAAATATAGTCATAATTTCTCTCCGATAGCTGCAGCCTTCCTCCGCTAAAATAAGAAGATAGTTAACGATGTTTTCAGGATATACATCAGGGAGCTTTGCAAGAGGATGGTTTGGTTCTACTAGTAACGCTAAAGGCTCAGGTATAGCCAGTTCAACGATGAAATCGGAAGCTGTTATCATACGATCCAAGCAAAATGCTACATCAATCTGATTATCCAGTAAAAGTTCTTCATACTCCGTAGATTTGACAGTTTTTAATATAATTTCAATGCCAGGCAACTTATAATAGAACTCCTTAAGAAGACTATGTATTCGTGTTGTGCATAAAGATTCCCATGCTCCTATAGTCACAACTCCCTTTGGAACTGGATGATCTTTCACTGTATTTTTTGCCTCTTCACACAGATTAACGATCTGTCTTGCATATACAAGAAGTTTTTCACCCTCGTGAGTAAGGGAAATATTCTTCCTAATTCGCTCAAATAAACGAACTCCTAGTTCACTCTCTAACAACTGTATCTGAGATGTGACAGTTGGTTGAGTGTATCCAAGTATATCTGCCGCTCGAGTAAAACTATTTAAATCCGCTACAGTAACGAATGTGTTAAGTTGGCGAAATTCCATATTGTTATCCCTTCTTCATCCATAGATTTTTCATATGATTATGATTTATTATATCAATTTTTCTTTTCCAGTGCCATGAGTTACTATTTAATTAAACACATAGCATATTATAAATATAGGAGGAATTAATTATGATGTTAAATGGAGTAATAAAATGGCTTGGAGAAGGAGTGGCATTTGAAGGTACAACTCCAGAGGGAGCAAAATTTGTGTTGTCTGGTCCTGCAGAAATGAATAATGGAAAGGTTCTAGGACCAAAGCCAATTGAAATACTTCTTCATGCGGTTGCAGCATGTACAAGCGTAGACACAGTTGCAATGCTTCAGGCTAGAGGTGCTCAAATTTCAGAATACGAAGTTACTGTTAGTGGAGAAAGAGGCGCAGTGGCTCCAAAACCTATAGAAAAAATTAACCTTTTATATAACATAAAAGGAAAGGGCATGACATCTGAAATGATAGAAGATGTACTTAAAATTGCTTTTGAAGTTGAAAGTGGTGTTGCAAATACTTATAAATCTAATATCACTTGGGATTTTAATCTCATTGAAGAATAAATTTTACATACCATCTTGAGGTTATCTTATATCTACCTTGAACTAAAAAAATAGGTGTGTTTCAAAACTAGGAACTTAGCTTTGAAACACACCTTTTTTTATCTAATCTTCCATATCCTTAATTATCATCTTTACAATTCGTATATTCTTGCCTTTTATATAAAGATACATAAAAAAACATGAAAAGCTTCCGCCTACAGTTCCACAAATAATGTCCCACATAGTATCATGAAGACTATTATTTTGTGCTGTAAATCCAAAAATCTGATCTGTTGTAAACTCCCATATTTCCCATGCTCCTGCACATGCAATGGCAAATAGCAACGGAAATACAACCATAGCTATAGGTCTCATTGTCAGATTCTCTTTATTACCACATAAAAAAATATATATAATCAATCCTAAAAATGCTAATAACACTCCAGATACCAAATGCAGTAATTTATCATAATTTGGTATGCTATAAAAATCCATTACATTTGCTAAATACATGGAAAAAAATATAAAAATCAGTGCTAATACATAACCTGCTTTAGACTTTTTTAAAAATGTTTTATTAAATAACAATCTTGCTATAAATATAGTTATATAAATTAGTCCAATTCTAAAGACTTTTCCACTACCTCTAGCGAATATATCCCATACTAATGTAGTGGCTAACAATATATAAAATATATAGGTAATTATTGTGTCATATTTCATGTGCTTCTTCATTATATATCTCCTAACTAACAGACTTTTGTAATTATTATATCATAAAAAAAATATTTTAATTAAATAGTAAACAGACCTCTATGCCTTAGAAACATAGAGATCTGTACTTTAGTTAGCTTTCCATCTTTAGAAACACCCCTATTTTTGTTATATTAAACTTAATAATAACAAATAACTGGAGTCCCATCTTCAATATTATTAAATATCCCTTTTGCTAAATAGTATGGTGAGTTTATACACCCATGGGATCCACCTGTTCTGTAAATATTACCTCCGAATTCACCTCTCCAGCTTGCATCATGAATTCCGATTCCTCCATTAAAGGGCATCCAAAAATCAACGGGAGAATTGTAACCGGGGCCTCTTAATACCGTATTCCTTTGTTTATATTTTAAACTATAAATACCCTGAGGTGTTGAATGATTACTGCTTACATTACCTGTAACAACATCTCCTTGTACTACTAGTGAACCATTTTTATAAAACCATAAATGTTGATTTGTTATATCTATTTCTACATAGGTGTTCCCAATATCATTATTGCCACGAGATAAGGCCTTTTTGGCGTATGTCGGTTCTTTTGTTATTGTTTCTCCTTTCTTAATAACTTCACCTAAATCTTGAATTTCTTTATCAGCATTGATTAACCACCCATAATCACCACCGCCAATACTTATTGTCTTTCCTGAAGATGTAACAAAATTTCTTCTTTTACCAACAGTATTATAGGTATTGAAAAATGCATTCATATAATTTTTCATTTCTTTATCATCGAAGGTGATTTCAAGATCTTCATTAACTTTAAGCCATTTATTTATTACAGAATTATCTATAGTTTCTTTGCGATCTCCAAAGGCATAGGTAATCTTTGAAGATATATATTTGTTAAGAATGTTTTTAGTCTCGGTAACTTTTGGGGATTCTGAAGTATATTTTGGCTTGGCATAACAATTAATTGCTTCCAGGTCTACTGTAGTTTCTCCTTTAAGTACTGCCTTTGACACATGATCATATAAAATATCTTTATTAACCTTGTTTCCACTTACTTCATTTATAATTATATAGCCTTTATCCGTATATTTAAAACTAGGATTTTTAGGTTCTACTATATTATTAGTCTGAAAACAAGAAAGTTTATCCACTCTTTCTTTTAATAGTTTTGTATCATATGAAAGTTCATCTGTCATCTTAGAATCTTCTGAGTTAAAAGCTGCTAACACCCAATTAAAAGGGTTCTGCTTATCTTTAAAACTCTTATACTCTCCTCCCGAATTATACTTTATCCCAATATCGCTGCCTCTAATTTGTTCGCTTTTGCCATCTCGCTCTTTTAGATTCAAAGTATAGTTCTGCAGCTCCTCTGCCATTTGTGCTTTTACTTCCTCTACAGTTTTACCCGAAACGTTAATGCAGTTAATTTCAGAACCAAAATAAAAGTGATTCATGAAATACGTTGCCATACTAAAATACAGAATAAGTACAGCACAAATAGAAATTATAATTCCTATTATAATTTTACTGCGTTTATTTTCTTCTTTTTCCGTCATACCCATCCCCTTCATATATCACTGTAAATAAATCATACATTTCATTCTATGTAGTAATGTTGATATCTAAGACAATTATTTTAAAATTTTTTGTAATTAAAACATATATAGTAGCTCGATTCTCATAATAACTTTTAGTTGTATGAGCCTAAATTTAAGTTGTTTATCAAATTTAAATATCTATCGTATAATCTAATTGTAAACGTATTAGGGGGAACTTCAGCATTTTTATAATCATAGGTAAAATAAAATTGAATTTTGATATGACCTTCTTACCACAGTATCAAAAGAAGATAAGTGAATTTTGAAAAAAGTTCATTATTTAACCCTAAAATCCTAAAACCCTAATTTATAATCTATTTTACCTTGGTTAAACAGATGTTAGCTTCACCCCTACTATATTAATTTTTTAACTTTAGTAGGCAAGCAATTTTAAGCTAAGGTTAAATCTATCATAAATAGAAAAATTATAGTCAATGTTGTAAACCATTGCAGATTATAAAACAAGGAGGGTGTTTTATTAATGGAAGACAGAGGATTATTAATACAAGCAGCTGAGGATCAACTTCTTGAAAAAGCAAAGAGAGATGGTGTGGAAACTGCCTGGGATAGAAAAGATGCTATGAAGACACCATGCGGTTTTGGTTCAGCAGGCGTATGCTGTAGAAACTGTGCTATGGGGCCTTGTAGAGTAAGTCCAGTTCCTGGAAAAGGAGTAGAAAGAGGTATTTGCGGAGCTACAGCAGATATTATAGTTGCAAGAAACTTCGCAAGAATGTGTGCAGCTGGTTCAGCCTCTCACTCAGATCACGGTAGATCACTATGTCTTTATCTAGAGAATGCATCAAGAGATGGACAAATAAATATAAGAGATGAGAAGAAACTTGCATCTGTTGCTAAAAAATATAGTATTGAAACTGAAGGAAGAGATATTTATGATGTGGCACATGATGTAGCTGCAGCTACATTGAATGAGTTTGGTAAACCTCATGGAAACTTAATCTTCTCCTCAGCTCTACCTAAAAAGAGAAGAGAAGTTTGGGACAAACTTGGTGTAACTCCAAGAGCAATTGATAAAGATATAGTTAGCATAATGCACTCAACTCACATTGGATGTTCAGGAGATGCTAAAAATCTTATCAACATGTCAATGAGAGCATCTCTTGGAGATGGATGGGGTGGTTCTTATATAGCAACTGAAATCAGTGATATTTTATTCAAAACTCCATCACCAGTAGAAACTCAAGCTAACTTAGGTGTATTAGAAACTAATTCAGTTAATATTATATTACATGGTCACGAACCATCACTTTCCGAATCAATTGTAGCAGCAGCAGAAGACCCTGAACTTATTGCTCTTGCAAAAGCTCAAGGAGCAGATGGAATAAATGTTTGCGGTATGTGTTGTACTGGAAACGAAATAACAATGAGACATGGTATTAAGATGGCAGGAAACTTCCTTCAACAGGAGCTTGCAGTAGTAACCGGTGCAGTTGAAGCGGTAATAGTTGATGTTCAATGCATAATGCCATCCCTTGCAAAGCTTTCAAAATCTTATCATACTAAATTCATAACAACCTCACCAAAAGCTGAAATAACAGATTCAACATATATTGAGTTTGAAGAACACAGACCATATGACTCTGCAAAAGAAATAATAAAAGAAGCTGTTTTAAATTACAAAAATAGAAATAGAGATAATGTTTTAATTCCTGATGAAAAATGTGAAGCTTTAGTTGGATTTAGTACAGAAGCTATAGTAGATGGTCTTGACAAAGTTGTTAATTCAAACATAGACCCTCTGCAAACAGTTAAACCTCTTGCAGATGTTATTTTATCTGGTACCCTCAGAGGTGCAGCTGCCTTTGTTGGCTGTAATAATCCAAAGGTTCCACATGATGAACCTACAGTAAAAATGATGAAGTATCTAATTGCTCATGATGTAATAATAATTGTTACTGGTTGTGCAGCTCATGCAGCAGCTAAAGCTGGTTTATTATTACCAGAAGCAAAAGAACTAGCTGGTCCTGGACTCAAGACTGTATGTAGTTTGTTAGGTATTCCACCAATTCTTCATCAAGGTTCTTGTGTTGATATCAGCCGTAACTTACAACTTGCTGGAGAGCTGGCAAATCATTTAGGCGTAGATATCAGTGACCTGCCAGTAGTTGGTGCTGCTCCAGAGTGGATGTCAGAAAAAGCTGTAGCTATAGGAACTTACGTAGTAGGAAGCGGTATAGATGCTTGGCTCGGAGTTGTTCCTCCTGTAACTGGTTCCCCATTTGTTACAGATTACCTATTAAATAAGATGGAAGAAGACTACGGTGCTAAATTCTATGTAGAAACTGATCCACAAAAAGCAGCTGAACAAATGTTTGAAAGAATAGAAGCAAAACGTAAAAAAATAAATATTTAAGATTTTAAAGCAGGCACCTCTCAAGTGCCTGCTTTCTATTAGCCATGAGAGAAGGTTTCAAGATATTTATATGTTCCATAGAGCTTATTTGAAAGATCTTCCCTGCCAGGTATTCCACATGCATCTGCACGGCAGTGTTTGCAATGTCTAAATATCTCAATATGCTTTTCAGCTATTTCTCTTGCTTTATTCAATTGTTCGCAGGTAGGAGCATGAATATGACTTAATTCATGTTGAGGTATCAGTGGTATGATGTTATATAAAGTTGCTCCATGTGCTTTAATGGTTTTAGCTATTTCTTCTATATGCTCATCATTG
This sequence comes from Clostridium aciditolerans, assembly GCF_016316925.1. GTDB lineage: Bacteria > Bacillota > Clostridia > Clostridiales > Clostridiaceae > Clostridium_AM > Clostridium_AM aciditolerans. Next base: position 20,678 of record NZ_JAEEGB010000005.1, read on the forward strand.
ATACCTGGAATTAATACGGAATTTACCTTTACCATAACTCCAAGTCTGTTCATTTCATCTATACCCTTCAGCTGATTAGCTATAAGAATTATGGCTGCTTCTTCGCCATAGTATTTCTTCCCCTCATATATTACATGGGATATAATTTTACTTTGAATGCATGGATCAACGGCATTTATAGTTACAGTCACAGTTCTTACTCCTGCATCATAAATTTCCTTAGCATATCTATAAAGCAAAAGTCCATTGGTGCTAAGGCATTTTATAAGTTCAGGATAGGCCTCATCAATAAGTCTAAATGTCTTAATAGCTTCAGTGGTCGCTAGTGTATCGCCGGGGCCAGCTATGCCTACTACAGTTATTTGAGGGCAAAGCTCTAAAGCTCTTTTAACTATTCCCACAGCATCCTTTGGAGCTAATATTCCCTTTGAAACGCCAGGCCTCTCCTCATTATTGTTACATTCCCTTTTACAGAACCTGCATTGAATATTGCAGCTAGAACTTACAGGAAGATGAATTCTCCCAAAATTTAAATGAGCTTCCCCTCCTAAACAGGGATGAAGCTTAGAAATATGATTTATCATACTATTTTCTCCTTGTCCTACTATCTCTCTTGTTTAGGCATCTGAAAGAAAATAAATATACTAACATACTGACTAGCTATTTTTTGAAGATTCCTTAAGCAGAGAATCAGCCCACTGCTTACCCCAGGATCTTAGCTCTTGAATATCAAGAGGAAAAGGCACTTTTGACTCAGTATGTCTAGCTATTTTCTCTGCTAATGCAGTATAAATTTTAGCCTGCTCTGAATCCGGTGCAACTTCAATAGTAGTCTTACCTTGAAGCTCACTATGTGTAACGGTAACTGACCTTGGCACATACTCCATTATCTGAGTATTTGTTTTATTAGCAAAGTCATCAAGTATATCTCTGTCATAAGGTTTATTAATAGAATTTGCTATAATGCCGCCAAGTAATGCTCCACCGGAATTAGAGTATTTTTTAATGCCTTTAAATAAATTGTTTGATGCATATATAGACATAAAATCCGAAGATGATACTGTAAATACATGCTCCGCTATTCCCTCTCTTATTGGAACTGCAAAGCCGCCGCATACAACATCTCCTAAAACATCGTATATAACATAATCTAAATCCAGTTCTTCAAATACCCTTTGTTGTTTGAAAAGCTGCACCGCTGTAATAATCCCTCTGCCTGCACAGCCAACTCCAGGTGCTGGTCCACCTGACTCCACGCAGTAGACTCCATTAAAGCCTTGAAAAATTACATCAAGTGCATTCACTTTATTTTTTTCACGCAAAGTATCTAAAACTGTAGGGATATACGTACCTTCTCTCAGTGTATTGGTTGAATCACTTTTAGGATCACAACCAAACTGCATAACCTTATACCCCATTTTACTTAATGCTGCACTTATGTTAGAAGTTGTTGTAGATTTGCCTATACCACCCTTGCCATATATTGCGATTCCTTTAACTTTTCCTGCCACTTTATTCCCCCCTGTTACTAATCTGCTATTTATCCGATGGGATTAAAACTCCACCTGATGTCAAGAACTCTATTTATATGCTGCCAAAATATTGTCATATATATCTTCTGCCAGCCTAAGACCTCCACTGTATCCAACATAGCTTCTATCTAAAACCAGTCTGTGCATAACTGGCAAAGATATATTCAGCCAAAATCCCTTTAGCTGATTTGCTATATCTATATCCCAGGAGCTTCCCAAAAATAAGGGTTTATGTCCATCATAATGGTATTCCCTCAGCATATGAGCTATCTTTCCTCCATCAATTTCGAATATAACCTTAGCTGAGATGCTTTTAGATAAATGCTTAAATTCCTTTATTATAATTTCTCTATATTCTTCTGGTATATCCTCTGTGATATATTGATCTCCTGGCAAAATACCAAGCTCCTTTAATAGAAACTTACTAACCCCAAGTGCATAGAAAGAATCATTTATATTAAAAAATCTATCTGCTATGTCAAAGCGAAATTCAGTGAAGAAATCCACTGCTCTTTCAATGTAATAGTAAAATTTCCTTTCTTCTTTTTGAACAAAGCTTTCAACCTTCTCCTTGTCTAGCTTTGCAAATTCTCCAACGGACCTTAGAAATTTACTTGTTTCATTTCCCCCTATAGGCAAAACTGGATAATGTAAATATGGCGTCCCATATTTGCTTTCAAGTAACTGAGCAGTTTTTAATCCTACCCAAGGGGACAAAACTAAATTAAATTCTGCATTAGGAATTCTTTTCCACTCTTTAACTCCTTCAGATTCCGGTCCAAAGAATGTATTTACCTCTAATCCTATACCCTCTAACAACTGTTTTATTTCTTTCAAGTTTCCACTCCAAAAACTATCTTGGTATGGAATCACAGACCAAAGGTTTACTAACCCCTTTTCCTTTTCACCTTCAACATCACCGATAAATTGATCTATAATAGCTTCAATTACTAACTCATGACCTTTATAATTGGTTCCTTTAAATCCGCCAGTTTCTGCAAAAACTATTGGTATCCCTTTATTTTGATATTCTTTTACTACCTGTCCTACATCATCACCAACTATATCAGCGGTACATCCCGTTAAAACAACAAATAAGTCCCCTTTTAAGACTTTTAACGTTCCATCTATTACTTCTCTTAATCGATCTTCTCCACCAAATACCACTTCCCTTTCCGATGAGTTAGTACAAGGAATAGCGCTTCCCCCAGTACAGCCTCCTCCCTGGTATCCTGACGTAATACTTAATCCACGAAAGAGTTTATATCCACAGCCTGGACCTGAATGCAGTATTGGAATAGCTTTATTAATTGCTACTACTGTTTGTTGGGCTCCTAGGGCACAATAATGTCTCGGTTGTTCAACAACATTACTTATTTTATTTCTCCACCATATTAAAGTAGAATTCCATTTCTCTATGCGCTGTAAATCCTTATTATTCATGTTGTTCCCTCCCTAAAGACCTATACGGATCCTGCCTTAGCCACCAGTTAGTGTATGGAAGTTCTGAATGGGCTGCAATGTTCTCTACAAAGTCCTTAGTTGAAAGAACATCTAAAATCTTCTTGCCATAGTTAATAATTCCTTGATATCCTATACCAAATTGTTCATCTCCTACTAATAAAGTTGGTACTCCAAGCTTAACTCCCCAAACTGCTAAACCTCCATGCCTTACGACTAATAGGTCTGGTTTTAACTTATTTAGTACATTCACCAATTCGAAGACTTGCTTATTGCAGACACTGAAATTTTTAATGTCTCCATAAGTTTCAACTACATGTTTCAAGGCGTCACTTCTCTCATCTCCATTGTCATAATGAGGATCATGATGAAATATTCCTGCTCCAACAACCTCCATTTCCAGATCACTAAGCAGTGCTAATAAACTATGCCCATGAGCTGCACCAGCGGATACATAAACTCTTTTCCCTTTTAATTTATCTTTTATATCTTCAAGCTCCTCTGAAATTCTTTCTCTTTCTTTTTCTATAAGTATTTCAACTTCTTTCTTTTTGCCAGTTGACCTACCAAGCTCTCTAAAAAATTCATCTGTACCTTTAAGACCATAAGGTGGCGGTGATTTGACCTCTGGAACTCCATATTCTTGTTCCAGGGCTGCGGCTAGATAGGTTCCTAAGGTAGAACAAACTTGAACTGTAGCAGCTGCTTCAGATATTCTCTTTAGCTGATCGACGGTGGTGAAGGGTACAATATAATTCGGTCTAAGCCCTATTCTTGCAAATAAATCAGTAAATACATCGCTGCCCCAAAAATTTATAATATTAATTAAGTCTTTTTTCTTTTTAATAGGTGGTTTAACTATTTTTCTAACAATAGCATGAAAAGCAGAGTCAAAACCTGTTGCCCATATTTGCGATTTAAAACCTTCACAAGAAACATACACTACTGGAATGCCTAGTTCTTTTTCCAGTTCATCCGTTATACCTGACACATCATCTCCAATAATACCGGATGCACAGGAAGCTGTTACAAATATAGCCTTTGGTCTAAATCTTACATAAGCATCTCTTATAGCTTCTTTTAACTTAACTTCACCTCCATAAACCATGTCTTTCTCTTGGAGGTTTGTACTTAGTAACTTAACATTTTTTAAAGGTAAATTTCTTCTTATTTGCTCCGCTCTATTAGTGAAGTTAAATTCAGCAAAATCCGCACTGCATCCTATTGGTCCATGATTTATTACTGCAACATCCCGTATCATTACAAGCATGGACAATGCCCTACTGGAGCTGCATTCGAGACATTGGCTAAAGGAACGATTCCTATGACAACATTTGTTCCTCTTAGATTTATGACATAACTCCTTGGCAGTTCCAATGAACCCGTTGCTTGAAGCTAACCTAGCTTCCCTGATTTCAACTTCAGGTGATTTTATATTAATGGTCAATTATATCCCTCCTTTTAAGTTCTCTAATAACTATTGATAAAGTTTAAATATAAAATTAAGCTTTATTAATATGATTTAAGGCATAAAAGACCAGTAAAACTTCAATTTTATCCTATGTGTACAGATAAATTGTATAACATATATTTATCTTTGAAAAACAACTTAAATTTATTCATATACAACCAAAAGTTGGTATAATAAAAATTCTATCTTCATGATTTTAAAAAACTTTTTTTAATTCTTAATCACACTAAAATTTAGAAGTCATATACTAAAACGGAAAGAATGAAAAAAGGAGACCATATATGGCATTAATTTTATCTGCATTATTGTTTAGTTTATCATCTAACTTAGATAATGTGGTTGTAGGTATCGCTTATGGAATAAAGAAAATAAAGATAGGAATAATTTCAAATTTTATAATAGCAGCTATAACATCTACAGGAACATTTTTATCTATGTCACTTGGAATTTATATATCAAAATTCTTGCCTCATACTGTAGCAAATGCATTAGGTGCTGGAGCTATTATTGTATTGGGGGTATATTTTATAAGCCAAAGCATAATAAAACTTATAAATAATAAGAAATCAAAAGAACTTGCTTTAAAAGATATTACTGACATGATTGAATATGCTGAGAAATCAGATTTGGATAACTCTGGTGATATAAATATAAAAGAAGCTCTCATTGTAGCATTCGGATTAACCTTCAACAACTTAGGAACTGGTGTGGCAGCCAGTATAACAGGAGTTAGTATTCAATTTACAGTGGTATTCACATTTATATTAAGTATTCTTACGATTATACTTGGTGAAGCTGTAGGTAATCATGTATTGGGTAAAGTATTTGGTAAATATGCACCATTAATTTCAGGCATATTGCTAATAGTACTTGGTATAATTGAATTCCTTAATTAGCAGTTCTTATTTTTGAGTTATATTACAAATAAATATCGGTTAATAAAAATAACTCACCTAAAAGGGAGTAGTTTGATAGATATTGTCAACATATTGGTTAAAAGCCTGGCAATATCCGCAAAATGTGAAACGAGACTTTTAGCGTATTTAAAATACGCTAAAAGTCTTTTTATTTTCAAAGGAGGACAAGTATGATTACAACAATTTTAATTATGATTGCTTCAGCACTATTAATTTATTTTAGTTGCGAACTGTTTGTAAACGGAATTGAATGGGTTGGTAAAGAATTTAATATTTCTCAAAGTGCAGTAGGTTCCCTGCTTGCAGCTTTCGGTACAGCTTTACCTGAAAGCATTGTAACTTTCATAGCTGTAGTTTTTGGCATAAATGCAAGTCAAAAAGACATTGGAGTTGGTGCAGCCTTAGGAGGGCCCCTTGTATTAAGTACAATCGGATATGCTGTTATTGGTATTTGCATAATCATTTTTAGTGGTAGAAGAAAAATAGGAAGCTGTATTAATGTTAATGAAAAAAAATTAGCAAGAGATCAAATTTGGTTTATGTTGATTTTTATATTCAAGATAGGACTAGGACTTTTTGCTTTTACTATTAAGCCATGGTTAGGATTTTTATTTCTAATAGCTTATGCAATTTACTTTTATAAAGAAATGAGCGTAGATACAATAGGAGTAGCAGAAGAACTTGAGCCATTGAGATTTAGCTCTAAAAGCATAAATCCTAAAAAATCATTGATTATAATTCAAACTACCATATCATTGATTTTTATATTTATTGCTTCTCAATTATTTGTGCATAATTTAGATGCCCTAAGTATTTCCCTGGGAATGTCACCTCATTTGGTTGCTTTATTATTAAGCCCAATCGCTACGGAGCTGCCTGAGATATTAAATGTATTTATATGGGTAAAACAAGGTAAAGAAAATTTAGCAATTGCAAACATTAGCGGTGCTATGATGATTCAAGCCACAGTTCCAAGTGCATTAGGTATCATTTTCACTCCATGGATCCTTGATAAGTCACTTATGCTTTCAGCCATAGTAACCTTTGGAGCTATTACAGTTATATGGACAACTTTAAAAATAAGTTGTTTGTCAGCTAAAAAGCTATCTTTAAATGCTCTTTTATATGTTGTTTTTATTATAGGATTTTTATTAATAAAAGGTAATGCATTTTAACCTGTATGCATTACCTTCTATTAATACGTTAACTGACCGCCTAGTACCTTTATACCAGAGCAAGGATGAGTAACATTATTCCCAAATTTATCATAGTATATTTTAACTAATGTTTTTGGGGGCTGTAATGAAACAATAGGCTATGGCGAAATATAATATAGAAAGGAGAGTCTAACAATGAACAGCAATCCAGCATATTATAAAATAATTATTATACTAGGAATATTATGTTTTGCCATATTTATTAGCAGTGTGCTTTCAGTAATAGAAATAGGTATAAATATATACAAGGGAATAGCAATAGTACTCTCTTTTATATTTATTATTATATTTACAACGCTTTGGTTTAAGCATAAAAAGCAAAAGTCATAATGTTCTTAAACTCAGAAGCAACGCTATAATAATTACACTACAAATACTTCATAGATCTATAAAAACGCAACAAGAACTTTGGAAAAGCCAGAGGTAGCGGCAGAATCTGTTGTGACTGTTCCTTATTTTTACACAGTTATTTTAATTACTTCTCCAATTCGGAAATTCTACCCCATCATTTGCCTCTACAAAATCACATATAGCATTTGCAATTTTATCTATTTGGTCATAGTCTAAAATGTCTGGAGTATCTGTAGGCTTATTAGCTAATTTTTCTATATTTTCTTGCACTATAAAAATATTAGGTATGCCTTCAGCTTGAAAACTGAAATGGTCACTTCCACCTTGTACTTTGGAGTCTGCAAAGCTAATATTATTCTTTTTAAAGGTAGACTCTACAGCGTCATATAGTTTCTCGGATAATCTGCTTTCATTATGCAAAGCAAGGTTTTTACCTGCATTTTTAGCTCCTATACAATCAATATTAATGTTGTATAAGCTACTACTATATAAGTGCTTAGATTTGATGTCCTGTACAAAGGCTCGACTTCCTTCCATAAATTCTTCTTCTCCATTAAAGGCACATAGAACTATATCCATATTAAAAGGTTTATCCTTTGATTTTTCTTTTAATATATGTGCTATCTCTACCAAAGCTGATATACCAGAAGCATTATCTAATGCTCCTCTATTAATCTTTCCATTAACATATCCTAAATGGTCAAAATGAGCTGATATTATTACTGCCTTTTTACTATCCTTACCTCTTATAACTCCGACAACATTGTTGACGGTCTTAGTTTTAGCGTTATTTTCATCACCTCGATAGGTACTAGCAATCTTTTGAGAATACTTTTCATAATAGCTATTCCCAAATAGAGGATTTAGTCCTATATCTTTAAAAATTTTAGCAATATATTCTCCAGCTTTTTCGTTTCCCTTTGAACCAGTTAACCTTCCCTGAAATTCATCTGAGCATAAGGTGTTCACAATTTCTTTAGTATTTGGAATCTTTACAGGAGTTTGAACCTGTGTTGATTGGGCTACTTGTCCATCACCTTGAGTAGATTGCTTAATGATTGAAGTATAAGAACAGAACGCAAAAGTTATAGTTATAGCACAGATAGCGCCTAATTTTAATATATTTTTAATAGTAATCCCCCCAATAATTTTATATCTACAATTCTTTATATTCTTATTCAAATTCTTCGATTATTATTCTATAAGGAGTTTCACTCTTACAACACAGTTTTAAAATATAACGTACTATCTCATCTTCAATGCTTTGTTGATAGTTTCTTGAATAATAGGGCTACAACATTTACCTAAAGGATTATTAATTTCACACTTTCCATTCTTCATTGCTCCTGTAAGTCTAACAATGTCCTTAATATCTTTTGCTCCCTCATTAAGGACTGCATTAATAATTTGTTCTTCCGTTACTTGGTTGCAGTAACATATATATTTAGGATTAGCGTCTTTTTTATACCAAATAGGAATTTTCATATCTTGTTTTTTAAATATTACATTCCCATCTAAATCATAATAAACAACATCACAATCTTCATTTAAGCAAATACGATAATTAGTCTCACATACTTTGTTTACAAGGCTATCAAGTATAAAATGCTTAACAGTTATTCCTTTTACTTCTTTAGTATCGACCTTACATACAGGACATACAGAAAGTTCTTCTGCTGAACCAACAGAATTTTCTTTACTTGCTCAACAAGGCATCTTTATATCTTTGTTTTTCATCTTTTACACCTCCAAAGTTAATCTATTAGGACATACTATTCTTAAAGTATGTCCCACTTTTTAACCTGACCAACTTGCCGTAAGTCTCCCACGCACTCTGTGAAAGCGAATATCACAAAATCATAGATTTTGGATACCTGCTTTTCTTCAAGTGGGAGTTCAACGCCAAGTAAGTCATACATTCGCATCTCTAAAATTCAGATGGGGTAAAAGAATCCCCATCTGAATTAAGATCTTGCTTCAATTAAAAATTAATTGATATAACATTTGAATTCTATAAGGCTCGCTATATATATAATATAATATTGACGCCATTACTATAAAACAAAAGCTACTGATATATATAATGTTATTTCTACGATTATTAGAAATACTTTTAGGATTAACAGAAAGTGAAAATATAAAATATCCTAAGATTCCTGTTGAAATCAGTAGTATACACCATTTAGTGTTTAGATATCCATATCCATGAACATTTATTATTGACCATATTATCCATAGTACCCAGCATACCGCAAAAACTAAAGCTGCCAACCCCCTATACATACTACTACTATCTAAGTTAGCAGAAGTCTTAACTCCTGTTTCTAAAAAGTATTTAATATTATTTGATACTATTTCTTGTCCAAAACTATTACTATAATATTCATTTTTTATTTTTTCAGGATAACTATACCTTATCTCTCCAGGGAATAACTCATTACTTTTACTAATATCGAAGTCTTTTGGTAATTCTTTTATGGCAACATAAGTAAGTTTATTATTTTTTTCATCTTTAAAGAGTTCTTTTAAATACTTATCAACACCTGTAATTCCTTCATTAGCTAATTTATTCTCTGCTGTTTTAATTTGAGAATTCATAATATCAAGACTTTTCATAGAGGCTTTATGTACAAATAACGATGTTATAAGCAATATAGCAGATATCACTAATAAAACTAGTGATGCTATCAATGTTTTTTGAGCAAATAATTTTTGAAACTTTAGTACCTGATTTAATTCCTTTCTTATCTGAAACTCTTCTCCAAATCTTTCTATAGCAATTCTAACGCTTTCCTCTTCAACAATTCCATTTTCTTGAAGCTCCTTTACAGTTTGTATTAAATGACTTCTCATTTCTTGTTTTAAATCTTCTGCTTCTTTAGAGGAATCACTTGCACCTCTATATATAGAATCTAGGTATCTATCTATTCTATCCATTTTTTTTCTCCCCCAAAAATTTATCTATTATACTCTTAAAAAATTGCCATTCTTTTTGTGAGTTCTCTAAATATTTTTTGCCTTTATCAGTTATATGATGATATTTTCGCCTTCCCCCGCCACTTATTGAGTCGTCCCAGTATGACTCTACAAGCCCATTGTTTTCAAGTCTTTTTAATACTACATACATTGTTCCTTCCTTAATCTCAAAGGTTTCTTGACTTGTGTTTCTTATCTTTTTAGCAATATCATATCCGTATAAATCTTCATCTTCTAATAGGCTCAATATTATGCTTTCAATGTATCCTTTTATCATCTCTTTGTTTATTTCCAAATATTATCACCTCTACAAACATCATAGCACAAACTACTCTATAGTGTAAAGTAGTCTATACTATCGTGTTATCAAACAAAAATATAGAGTTAATTTAATGTGCAAATTTAGGCACATTCCCAATGCCCGCCCTGGATTCCTCCGACGCTGGTGCGGAAAATGGTGCAATACCTCTTTAGATTCCCCGGCCTCAATTTAGTACTAATAGAACAGTTCTAATCATATTTTATAAAAGAAAGGAATATGAAGGAGTGTAAAGTTATTTGTTAAAAAAAGTTAAAGTTAGTCTACGACCCATTGTTAGTAATGTAAATATGCCTACTGTTTTGAAAACAGCTATACTGCCCGGTGACTCAATGGAAAGATTATTTATTGCAACCCAGGTAGGGGAGATCTTTTACATTGGAAACGGATTTGTAAAAACTTTCTTAGATATTCGCCCGCGAGTCTTAAAACTAGGTTTTTCTGGTGGTAAATATGATGAACGTGGATTGGTAGGGCTGGCGTTTCATCCTCAATTTAATTATAACGGTCTGTTTTATCTTCATTATTCAGTAGCTGGAACACAAGGTCCAGGTGCTCTTCCTAGTTCAGAAGTTTCAAGACAAGGTCTTCCTGAATTTTTTAAACCAAACCCCTGTGACCCTAGAACCTTAAACCAAAAATGGATAAATAGAGAAGTTAAATATGATCATATTGATACAGTTGAAGAGTGGATTTTACAATCCAATGGTCAACCTCAAAAGCGGCGTACATTACTTAATTTAAGGAGACCATTTTTTAATCATAATGGTGTCAATAGCCTAAACTTTTCACCTGAAACAGGAAAGCTTGTTTTAACAACTGGAGATGGTGGATCAGGCTATGATCCATTTAATTCAGCTCAAAATGATATGGAAATCGCCGGTAAAATAATTGAAATTGATGTAGCTAAGAATACATTTATCAATAATCCACCGGTAGTCACACGCTTTAATGAACTACCTGTACCTATTCAGGAAATGCTTACGGTAATTGCCAAAGGAGTTCGTAATATACCTGGCATTTCATTTCAAAGGTTTTATAACCAGTATATCAAGTATGTAGGAATTGTAGGGCAGGATTTGGTAGAGTCAATTTTTTCATTTGTTCATTATAAACCAATACCGGTTCCTCAGCTTATTCAAGCTTCTTTAATGAAATCTGAACCTGACCAAGAAGGATTTATTAACTTTGGCTGGCGAGGGTGGGAAGGTGCTCTTCCAACTTCGATTATAAGAAGCTGCCCTGCAAATCCAACTCTGGATGAGGAAACACTTGCTTATTACAATGATACAGTAAAAACTTCAACACAGCGTATTCCGCCTCTAATCAGCTATTTTCATAAAGATCCTAGGCCGGATAAGTTTGGGGCAACTGCACTTACGGGGGTCCAGGCATATATGGGGAATGGAATTCCTGGTTTAACTGGAAGCGTTGTCTTTACTGATTTTGCCCGGGATGAAGGATCTCAACCGCCCGTTAGAGGGGTTTTAGCTTATACCAGAGCAAGAGCAGATTGTAAACTAAATGATTTTAGTGTTATTGAAACCGATTATAACTTTGGATCTCAATCAGCTTATTATGCTAGCTTGGGAACAAATATAAATCAAACCAGACTATATTTAGGGGTTTATGGCTCTATGAATGTTACTGATTTTAACCAAGGTACTGTTTTTGAAATTGTTCCATGATTCATAACTATAAAATTCTACTTAATACCAAATATAAAACAAACAAGGGAGTGTTTCAAAACTAAGTGATTAGTTGAGAAACACCCCTTTTTCTATTGATTATTGATCTGTAACGAATTGAAAGTATCTTTGATCTTAATATTGTCTTGTTAACTTTAAAATTGATACCACGACAAATAGGGCTTTCGCACTTATCTTTTTAAACATAAATTATGTAGTATTTAATCATTATTCTCTGAGTATTTCATAATTCTTTCTTTTAAAAATACGTTAAATTCATTATATTCATCCTCAGATAGATTTCTATTTAAACTCATAATCTTTAATTTATGACCTTTATACTCTTTTCTATATGGTGGATGAATATGTTCAAATTCTTGTAACTTAAATCCTAAGTTAGAATAAAAGTTTAATCTTTTAATTGATATATCATCTTTTAAGACATCTATTTGATTTTTTTATAATTCTTTGCTCAAATATAGGAAAACTTACTTTATATATATTCATTACATCATCAAAATAATTATTATCATTAGAATTTATTCTTACAAACTCCATTTATATTTCCCCAAAAATTTTATATTAATGGTCAATTCTATTTCTATTAGCAACCATAACTCCTACAAGTGGATGTAACCTATGTACTTCAACTGTAAAATCAAAATTCGAGAAACAATTCATTAACTCTTCAACACTCGATGGGAAATCTACTTCTGGTCCATATCCTACTACGGAAAATTCTTGTCTATAATCGTTAGGATTTTGAAAAAACATTAAATCACCAATAACGATACTTTGTAAGCTTTCTCCACCTACATTAATCATTTTTTCTATTGCTTTTTGTTTATATATTGTAGTTAGATGATGTAAAGCATAATTCGAAATAATTTTTGTAATACATTTTTTCTGTAAATCTACATTCAAGTTAGGTTCTTCGAATGTTCCTATATAAAGTTCAATATTATGTATTCTTTCATTTTCAATATTCTCTTTAGCTTGTCTAATCATTCCATCACTAATATCTACCCCAATTGCTAATTTTACTTTTCGAGATAGCTCAATAATTTGTTTTCCAGTGCCACACCCTAAGTCGAGTACAACATCGTTAATATTAGGTTTAATCAATTCATTTATTAGCTCTGCTGTTTTAGACCTCCAGTAATAGCTATCAGTGAGATACTGGTTACTTGCTTGATTAAATCGCTGCTTTGCTCTTGTTTCCATATTTGTTATCTTGATAATATCTATAAGTTGCTGAATTTCCAAAAAACTATTATTTTGTATTTGTTTTTCGGCTTTATTTAAGGCAGTAATAACCGTCTCAATATGCTTCTTCTTTTCCTCTAATGCTTTTGCTTGAATGCTAATTATACTTTCTATATTTTGACCTTTTTCATTTATAAGTTGTCTTATTTCTTCAAGTGATAATCCAATAAATTTTAGTGTAGTAATCTGCTGTAACTTGATAAAATCTTCATCACAATAAAGTCTATAACCTGCTTCCGTTTTTGAAGATGGTTGTAATAACCCAATCTTATCATAATGAAGCAATGTTTTTACAGTTATCCCCGATTTTCTAGCAAACTCTCCAATTTTCAAGACTTCGCCTCCTCTTAAAGTTATTCTAAATCCTAACCTTAGGTTAGAGTCAATACTGATTTGTTAGCATTTATTAGATACTTCGCATAATAAGAATATTACAAACTTAATATCTTTTTAATTTTCTCTCTTACTTCTATTGGTAAATTACCCTTTAATGCTCTTTCTAGTAGAAGGGGCTTCTTAATTCCATTCAATAGTAGGTAACTTTCTATTATCTTTACTTTTGCTTCTCTATTAGGGATTAATTGATAAATTACATACCAATCCTCCAATGATGTGAAAGGGATATTTACTCCGTTAATCCTTTTAAATTCTGAAATTGAGTTGTGGTCAAAAGTGTATTCAAATACTCCACTAATATGATTAACTGCAAATCCTGCCATTACATCAACATCAAACCCATCTATTATATACTCATAGAAGTATTTTGTTGAATAGGTAGCAGTCTTCTCCCATTTTTTCTTCTCGCCGATACTTTTAAGAACTTCATCTGCTTTTTCAATATCTTTAATATCTATAAAAATATCTATATCATTTGGTTTTTTTATAAGTCCAAATTGATTTAATAATATAGAAGCACCGACTCCCCATACTATATTTGAACTATTAAGTTTTTCACCGATATAACTTAAAGTATTGAACATTTCTTTTTCTGTTCGCATTCTAACCTCCCCCAAATATAAATGTTTTTTAATTCGCAATAAATTACCATTGAAACCTTATCTAAATAGAAAAATCCATACTGATATTGATACAAGTATTGTTGCTATACATATGATGCTTCAATCTACTGAACTTGGATTTAATTAATAAAACCAGTGCTATTCAAACACTGGTTTATTTCAAGCTCCTTTAACTTAGTATCAAAACTAAATGTATGTTGGATACGAAAATTATAAATTGATATTATTATAAATTAGTCTTTAAATAACTCTTCTACAGCTACAGTAAATTCCGTGAAAATTTTAGAATCTATAGTGCCGCTATTTTTAACAACGTCAATTTGGTCATATAATCCTTCATCATTAAGACTATATGTTTGGACTGTATTAAGCATTGGGTTTACAATCCAATATTCCTTGACACCATATTTCATGTATAAGTTTAGTTTTACAACAAGGTCATTTGATTGATTAGAAGGTGATAATATCTCAATTATTAAAGTAGGAACACCAACATATTTACTATCTTCCATTCCACTCTTATCACAAATAACCGAAATGTCCGGTATTACCACTCTATCTTCTTCAATATCCTCTCTATGTAGTTGTACATCATAAGGTGCTGAAAATGCTTCACACTCTTTTCCCTCTAAGGAATTAAATAACTTTGCATATAGTCTACCAGATATTCTTTGATGCTTTGTAGATGGTGATGGAGATATATATACAACTCCGTCAATATATTCTAAAATACTGTCTGTATTCTCCTTCATTTTATAAAATTCATCTATAGTAATTAATTTCTCTTGTGGTAAACTCATAAAACCTCAACCCCTTTGTAAACACTTTTAACTTTACTTATCATTAATTATAACCTATTTACAAAAAAGTAAGAATGCTTTATTATAATTTTTTAGCTTAAGTCCTTACTTGTACAATTTTTGATATATAGTAATCTATGTTTTTTACTAATACTTTTTCTTTACAATGTTTTGATAATTTGGAGGTAATTCATAGCTTTTTATATGCTCAAACTTCTCAACTTTTACATCACCAGAGCCACCTAATCTAATAGTAATACGGTCAACTCCAACGCTGTTATGTGCTCCAAAATAAGGATATACTTCAAGTTCAATCATAAAAACAAAAGTTCTATATCCGTTAGGCCTTTCAGCCTTCAATATAGTAAGATCATACGGTGCTACCATTGGTGTATCAGTAAAAAATTCCTTATAATAATTATCCACTGATTTTTGAATTTCTGGCATAAGTAATGAAACAAATATATCTTGATATAATTCTTCTCTTGATTGTTCTGGTGGTTTATATGTTTTATTAATAGATGGAAGTTTTTCAGTAAATTCATAAGCATAACAAGGATATGGTGTACATATTAATCCAACTAGGAGAAATAATGTAAATACGACTTTTTTCAATAGTATCACCTCCATAAAAGTCTTCTTAGTAGTATTCAACTAATAAAAATACTGTATACTGGAAGATTAATGTGCTACTGCCAACATGCATGTTACTTCTTTTGTCTTATAAAAATATTTCATCAGTTAGATTTTTCGCTTTATAATTGCTTCTTTTATTTCATACATACACCATATAACAAAATAAGCTGGCAAACATAGTAAAAATACTGTAAAAATAAATTGAGCTATGCTCATTGTCCACAATATAATCACTTCCCTTATATTAATTTACTATATAGTATCATATATTTAATGATATCTTAAATATAAATCCAACATTAAAGCATAAATAACTTACAACAATTATTGAAATAGCTATTCCAATAATACTCGTATATTTGCCAAATTCATTACTATTTGTTTTCTCTGGATTTATATTCTCTTTATATAAAAAAAATAATATTAATAAAGTAAAACTTACAATCCACCCCGATATACTTTTTCTTGCAAATGAAAACATAGTCCCCCAATATGCCCAAGTTATCACTCCGAAGAAAATATACTTTCCTATAAAATATAATTTATTAATATCTTGGTTTTTCTTTTTGAGCAATATAGAAATTATCAATACCTATTTTTTTCATGGTATCATTATTTTCTTTCCATTTTTGGATGAGAGACTCATTATATGTTGTAGGATTACAAGGGTATTTAGAGCATTCAAAGCAAAAGTTCACCTTTTCTTTTTTATGACACTCATTTATACTACATTGACAGGTAGGCTTATCGCTAAGACGACACCCTGGGCAACTGCCCTTTGAAAGCTGCATTAAAATATCTAAAAATTGTTCGTAATGGTTAAACATAGGCATAAAATCTTTTATTTTTTCAGCCATATTTTCAAAGTTAACTAAATTCTCATTAAGTTCTCTGCTTAATAGTACTATTTTACTATTTTCATAATATGCACACCTTGAGCAGTCAATCCCGCAAGGGGCTAAGTCCTTTACAGCTTGTTCATAGTTATTCATAACAATTCCTCCTCGTAATATAGAAATATTTCTATTCACTTATATAGATGCAATAAAAAGAGGAAAGTCACGTTATTATAAACAGAATTCTTAGCTTCAGGTGGAGTTTTGACTCCATCTGAAGCTTAGAAGTCGTTATCCAGGGACATAGCCGCTCTTTACTCCCACTTGAAGAAGATGGGAGTATTAGAGCGGATAAGTCATCGGATAAAAAATTTTATTATATAGATATCTAACTTTAATACTTGGCTTAATTAAGGTACACCTAGAATACCGTTAATAAGTCAAGTATCCAAGTTGGATATCTAAACATACATTTCATTTATTGTATTAATAACTTCTTCATACCATTCTTTAGAAGGTTTTCTATAAGGCATGTTTTTATATAAGAAATTTATTTTACCCCGTACCTCATTGTTAAAAGTATAATTTGATTCTTTGTAATCAAGCTTTGCAATAAATTTATGTTTATTAGAGTTCTTTTGTAAATTATCTCTGCTTTTAGAGAACTCAATCCAAGCTTTGCAGCTGCAAGGATTATCTACATCTAAAAGATTACAATGTTTATCAAAGAATGAGTCTAAATTCATATGAGCACGATAAAGAAGTCCTTTTGTTGCACTTTTTGAAATACCAATTATTTTTGAAACTTCCTCTAAAGATAATCCAAACATATCGATTAGTGAGAAGGCTATTCTCTGATGTAGTGTGAGCCGTCTCACCATAGCAAGAAAACAACCATTTTGTAGTTCACGAATAGCCTCTTCCACAATTACCTCATCTTCAGGTTTTGGAGGGTTGTCCGCAAATAAATGTCCCTCTTTTTCAAGAAGATTAATATCATCATAAAGTAATTCACTATAATCTTTATTTTTTCTTTCTTTCATTAGAAAATTATTAAAGCATATTTTTCGGAGCCAAGCTTTAATTGCATTTGGATTCTCCAAGGTCTCAATTTTTTGCCATACACTAATAAATGTTTCTTGTGCTAAATCTTCTGCAGCAGATGGATGACAAGATAACTTTAAAGCATAGTTGAAAACATAAGTCCCATATGTATTTATAAGCATTTCAATATCCATTAATTCACTTCATTTCTATAATTTTTATCAATTATATCATAAAAATTTATTATTATCTTAATTTTTGTAGTTATTTATGGTACTATTCACTGTAATTGGTATAGAACTGGTTCCTTACCAAATTAGTAACTTGCTAAATTAATTTGAAACTTTTTGTGTTTCTTAAATATCTAATCTATGTAAGAACAATATTGCTGCAGCATTGAAAGAAGGTAGAAAATGTATAACATACAAGAACTTGTTCAGAAAAGTAGAGATGGAGACATTTCTTCATTTATGTCACTTTTAAAAGAAAAGGAAGCGCTAATTTATAATATTTCCTTTTCTTATACAAAGAATTCATATGATGCTGAAGATTGCATATCGGAAGCTTCTATAAAAGCTTTTGACAAATTAAAGCAATTAAGAAATGAAGAAAAATTTTACTGCTGGTTTATTTCTATACTTATAAATGTATGTAGAAAGAACATAAAAAATAAGATAACTGCCTCCTCTGATGAGAAACTAATTCAAGTTAGAGATGAATTTTCCTACCAATCTATTGATGACAGACTTATGGTAGAAGAATTGCTTTCTAAACTTAGAAAAGATGAAAGAGACATACTTGCACTTAGATATCTTAAGGATTATTCAATAAAAGAAATTGCAAGTATAATGGACATGCCATTAAGCACAGTAAAAACAAAGATATATAGAAGTTTAAACTTTCTAAGAACTAGAAATGGAGGTGTAAAAAATGAATTATAATATTCCTGATAATTTAATGGATAATGTTGAAAAAAATCTTAGAAAACACGTTGAAAATAGAAAAAGAAAAAAATATATTCATATAGCAGCAGCTGCTATAGTCTCACTATTAATAATACTTCCAATATCTACATTGGCATTGGCTCACTATAATAACAGCATTCTATATAAGCAAGAGATAGATTTAGCACGTGAAAACAAAAATATTACAGAAGTAAATAAAGTATTTAAATATAGAGATGTTCAATTTACAATTAAAGAAATTCTAGCAGATGATATGGGAATAGAAGTTATATACGATGTCTCTGATCCCAGATATTCTATAAATAAAGTTACGTTTTGTGACAAAGATAATAAAGAATTCGAAGCTTGGGGGCAAAGTTTTCCAGTTCCAGATCCAGATGCAAATTCAGATAATAAAGAAAAATCCTTGTCTATTACTATAAACAATAGTATTGCAGATTACATGCACAATAATCCAATAACTCTAAAAGTAGATAATCTTTTATTTATTGATAATAAAAAATCTAATAATTTTTTTGATAAATTGAATTCTTTAATTCACAATAATAATAATTATAATAACATTAAGGTTGACTGGACTTTAAAAATGCAGGTACCAATGCAGCCGATTAAAGTTATACCTGTAAATAAGGAGTATCCACTTGATATAGGTACATTGAAAATCAATTCATTTAAAGTAGGTGTTTTAAAAAGTATTATGGACTACAGTTTTATGCCAAAAGATAAAAACATAGAATTTATACATCCTTTATTCTCTGTAAGATTAGATAAAGAATATTTAATTGACGAATGGGGGGACGACTCTAGTACAGATGCAGGCTTAGTTGACACTGGTAGTAAAGACAAGCTTAACTCAGGAGAAAGAACAGGTTCTCATGGAACACAAAAATTTAAATCAGTATACTATAAAAACCCAAATGAAATAGGAATAAAACTAATTGGTATACAAGCAAACTATGTTTTCAGTAATCAAAAAATATATAACATAGATAAAAATAAACTTCCGATGGAATTTGATTGTGATGGAGAAAAGTTTAAAGTTACTTCTGTGGAAGAGAAGAATGATTCTACTGAATGGACTATAGAATACTGCAAGACCAATAGGATATTCAAAGAATTTAACTTTATTTTTTCAGGATCAGATAGCACTATCAGTAATAGTGAAAATATACAATTTACGGATCAATCTTCAAGAGATAAAATTTATGATTCATTGGTAAAAAAAGTTCCTAATTTAAAAGCCATCGAATATCAATTGGGAAATTTACAAAATGGAACTATAATTACAAAGGTTACTACAAATTCTAAATCAACAAAATTAATAATAAATAATGCTGTTAAAAATCTCATTTATGATGAAGAAGAAGTAATAATACACAAATAGAAATCTATAAAAAATATGATATAATTTATTAAATTAATTTTGGAAATGGTGATAGTAGAATGAAGAATAAATATTTAATTGGCGAAGTTTCTAATTTTTTTAACATAAGTAAAGATGCTTTAAGATATTATGATAAATTTGGATTAATAACACCAAAAAAAGACGAGCTTAATGGCTATAGATATTATACTGAAGAGGATATAGTTAAGTTACCATACTTAATTTCACTAAAAGAATTAGATATGCCTTTAGAAGAAATAAAACTCATGCTATATCATAAATCTTTAAGGGAAATGACTAGTATTTTTAAAAATCAAGAAAATGTAATAGATAATAAAATAAAAAAACTAGAAAAAATTAAAAATACTATTATTGAATATGAAGAAGACTTTAATAAGGCTATAAATTATATAAACAAATTCGAAATTGTAGAAAATCCTTTATTTATATACAAAGTTCAAAACTATGAACTAGATGAAAATATGATTAATATCTTAAAGGAATTTAATCCTTATGCTAATATGCTGTCAATCAAATACTCCGTTATTTTAAATACCAATTGTTTTGATGAACTAAAGCTAGGTGAAAATATGAACTATGCCATTAGTGGAATAAGCACTAATGATACTGAAGATATAGTTCTAGAGAATAATTGCAAAAGATTTAAAAAAAGAAAATGCATATATACAGTTATTAAAGCCGAAAATGACATTAAAGCTGATGATCTGACTGCACTACAAGACTACCTAAGTGCTAATAATATCCAAGTAACTGATAATATTTTAGCTAGAGCACTAGCTTTTGAATCTGTTCAAAATACTTCTATAGATTATTATGAACTGTGGGTCCCTATAGATGGTAATAAAAAAATTCCATAAAGTAAACAAAAAACTATTGACCTTGGAGTTACTCCAAGGTTTATTATTTTTTTAAGGATTCAAATATAGATATTAATTGAAAGTAATTGGAGGTTTTAAAATGAGTAGCTTAGTTTACAGAAAAATTAGAAAAAGTGATTATAGTAGAGTGAAAGAACTTATTATCGAGGCATTTAAATTTAAACAATATACTTCAAATTCAAAAGTTTTAGATATTTTTTCAGAAACTTATTTAAGAAGGTGTCTCCTTGCGCAAAACTATTCACAAGTGGTAGAAGAAAATGGAGAAGTTATCGGCTTATTATTAGGGAAAATAAACAAGAAAAATAAATTTTTAAAAAATGCGCCTAACCTCTTGTCTCTATTTATATGTTGGGTACGAGCTTTATTAACTGATAAAAAAAATAAAGCCTTCTTTTTAGAATATAAAAAAGTTTCTGATGCCTATGCTAATTTAATTAAAGAGTGTAATGACAATTTCGACGGTGAGGTAGTGCTTTTTATA
Source organism: Clostridium aciditolerans (assembly GCF_016316925.1). Taxonomy (GTDB): domain Bacteria; phylum Bacillota; class Clostridia; order Clostridiales; family Clostridiaceae; genus Clostridium_AM; species Clostridium_AM aciditolerans. The sequence continues at coordinate 41,943 of NZ_JAEEGB010000005.1, forward strand.
GTTGGCGAAAAGTGCCGTGGTAAAGGTATTGGTAGAAGACTTGTTAATAATTATTTATACTTTTGTAAAAGTAACAACGTTAGAAGTTTGTATCTATTTACAGACTCAAAATGTAATTATGGATTTTATGATAATAATGGCTTTGAAAGAATGGGTCAAAAACAAATTAACGTTAACACTGTAAATGGACCATCAGATTTAGGAATATATTTATATTCTTATAAAGTTGGCGAATATTTGATCAATAAACAACTGCCAAACACCCGCAGTAATTTTGTCAATCAATAGTTACATCTTCCGCTATTCATATTATAGATTAAAGTTAGTAATTCTTTTTGTAACTATATTTTTACTGTTTGTAAGCATTTTGTAACCCATCTATATAATTTGTGAAGTATAGTATAAGCATAGAAACAAATAGCAAATACCACAAATTAAGGAGCAAATATAGATGAAAAAAATATTTTATTTAGGGTTAATTGGAATGCTAAGTTTGGGGGTTACCTCTTTTGTAAAGGCAGCGCCAATATCTCAGCCTGTCTCAACTCTCTATGTACAAGGTGGACAAATTACCGTTCATCCTGAAGTGAAAGTTTCAACAAAAGAAGTAAAAGACAGTCAAGAAGCTTATAAAATTAATTTACAAATTCCAGTATTGGAAGGAGTTCAAGATAAAGAAATTCAAACTGCTATTAATACTTTTATGGAAAAAGATGCACTTGCCTTTGCAGAGGATATAAAAAATCAAGGACTTGAATTTACAGCAGATTCGAAAAAACAAGGCTGGAAAGTAAGACCTTATACAGCTTCTACTAGCTACAAAGTTACCTACAAGCAAAACAATATAGTAAGTATAGCCTGCACTTACTATAATTACACCCTTGGTGCACATGAAAACTATGAAATAAAAACTTTTAATTTTAATTTAACCACTGGAAAACAACTTGCTTTAAAAGATCTATTTAACAAAAACGAAAACTATATCTCTGTTATGAATGAAGAGATTCAAAAACAAATAAAATTAAATCCAAGCAAATATTTTAGTGGAAAAGATCAAGGTTTCGTTAGCATTAAACTAGATCAACCTTTCGGAATCGAAGATGGCAATGTGATTCTTTATTTTAATCCTTATGAAATTGCACCATATTCAACAGGTGCTCCACAGTTTAAGCTTCCCTTCTCACTATTTAAAGGAGGCGTAAAAGCAGGATACAAACTCAAGGCAGATTCCGTAAAGGTTGTGCCAGAATCAATTTCAGAAAAAAATGAAGCCTTAACTTCTAATATAAAAATTCCAGTATTAAAAGGTTTGAAAGATGAAAAAATGCAGTCTGAAATAAATAAAGCTTTTCAAAAAAGAGCATTAGAGCTTAAAGAACAAATGACAATCGAAGGAAAAAAATCTTTAGAAGATGCTAAGAACTATGGCTATGAAGCTAAACCTTACAGCCTTCTCGTAGATTACGATATTTCTTACAATGAAAAGAATGTTATAAGTATTACCAGCACTTATCATCAATATACTGGCGGTGCACATGGAAATATCCTTACTGAAACCTCCAATATAAATCTAAAAACTGGAGATAAAATATTACTCAAAGATTTCTTTAAGGAAGGAGTAAACTATAAAAAAATAATTACAGAAGAAATAAAGAAACAAATGGCAGCGGATAATAAATTTTATCCAGGCGCAGCTGCGGCATTAGATTCAATTTCAGACGATCAACCCTTTTACATTGCAGATGATGGCATCGTAATCTATTACCAGCCATATGAAATTGCTCCTTATGCTGTTGGTACTCCTGAATTTAAAATTCCATTTTCTATGTTAAAAGATAGTTTAAAAGTTGATGTAACTCACTAATTCTAATTTAAAAATAAATAACAAAGTGCGCTATTAGCTAGAAGCTTAATGGCGCATTTTTAATTCAGAAAAATGTTATAGGTTGATGAGGTGATAAAAGCGATGATATCATTTTAATAGTATATTTCTATAGTAAGTTTATTAGAGATTTATCCTAATATCTAGATAAGCAATTTGTGAGAGGAGTTAAAACAATGAAAAAATTAATTATTATAAATGGAACTATGGGTGTTGGTAAAACTGCAACGAGCAAAGCCTTATATAAGAAACTAGAAAATTCAGTATGGCTTGATGGAGATTGGTGCTGGATGATGAATCCGTTTATTGTGAACGATGAAAATAAAGAAATGGTTCTAGATAATATTACCCATCTTTTAAGAAATTTTTTAATGAATTCTTCCCTTGAATATGTAATATTTAACTGGGTAATACATTGGGAAGAAATATTTGATATGGTTTTAAGTAGACTTGACGGTTTAGAATTTGAAGTAATTAAAATAACCCTTATATGCAATGAAGATAGCTTTAGAAAAAGAGTATCAGCGGATATAGCAAATAATTTAAGAGAGAAAGAAGCTTTAGATATGGGATTAGAACGCATTCCACTATACAAAAATATGAATACTATAAAAATTGATACAAGTGATATTTCTGTTTTAGAAACAGCTAATAAAATTATTGAAATTATTAAAAAATAGCCAGTAATACCTATAAAACGAAATAAAAACCAAAAGACTGCAGCAAGTTTATTCTCTAAACTCTTACTACAGTCTTTTTATATTAAACTAAAAAATATTTAATTTTAAATGTAAAACATACTAATCCTCACTTAATTATATTGCTAGAGTTTTCATATGGATAAATGGAAAAGCATAGGAAAAGATATAATAAATGAACCTTTTAAATTATGTTAAAAAGAACTAAATGCCATGATTGAATTAATAAAAATGAAATGTTAGGTGAGAGAGAAATGTTTTTAAAAGTAGAAAATTTAAAGAAAAGCTATAAGACCGGTGAGATAATTACAACAGTTCTAAAAGGTGTAGAAATGGATTTAGACAAGGGCGAAATTGGAGTTATACTTGGCCCTTCTGGTTCCGGGAAGTCAACCCTTCTTAACATTATAGGTGGAATTGACAGGTGCGACTCCGGCATCGTTTCAGTAGATAATATTGAAATTACTAAATTAAATGATACCAAGCTCACAGATTATAGAAGAGAAAATTTAGGTTTTATATTTCAGTTTTACAACTTAATACCTAATCTTACTGTAGGAGAAAATATAGAGGTTGTTTCAAACATAAGCATATCCCCTCTTAATCCTGATGAAGTTTTAGAAGCGGTAGGTATGATTGATAAAAAGCATAGATTTCCCAGGGAATTAAGTGGTGGTGAACAGCAGAGAGTTTCCATTGCAAGAGCAATAGTTAAAAATCCAAAGCTTTTATTATGTGATGAGCCAACCGGTGCACTTGATTTTTCAACCTCCAGAGAGATATTGAAGCTTCTTCAAAAAATCAACAAGGATTTTGGCTCAACAATACTTATGATAACACATAACACTGCAATCAGTGCTATGGCCAATAAAGTTTATAAAGTAAGAAGTGGCGAAATCCTAGAGAGCTTAGTCAATAAGACAACTACGCCTGCGGAAAGGATTGAGTGGTAATGATCATAAATAAAAAAATTAAGAGAACCATGCTGGAAAGCAAATCTCAATACCTTGGTTCCTTATTGCTTATTATTTTTAGCTGCCTTCTTTTTACAATGTTTAATTTAGTTTCAGTCAACTTAACAGGGCTATTATCTTCTTTTGAAAGAGACTATAAGCAGGAAGATGCAAACTTTATGGCGGACAAAAAATTAAATAATATTGAAGCTTTAGAATCAAAGTTCAATATGAGCATAGAGGAATCAAAGTCAATTGATTATTCCATATCAAAGAATAAAACACTGAGAATATTCCGAGAAAATACTAAGGTTGATATACCTGCAATAATTGAAGGTAAAGCTCTAAGTGGCGGCCATATTCTTATTGATCCCTCCTATGCAAAAGCTAATAAATTAAAGATTGGTGACAGCATAAAAATATATAATAAGAATTTCACTATTTCTGGCTTTATGTCTCTGCCGAATTATATATATCCATTAAAATCTGAATCAGATATACTGAATGATCCAATCAGTTTTGGTATAGCAGTAATAGGAAAAGATGATTTTAATATTCTAAATAGAGGCAATAGTTTTTATGCTATAAGATTTAATGGTGATAGGAGCAATTTAGATAATAGAATATCTCAATTTAAAGATTACTTAAGAACTGAAAATATTTTTATCCTTAGCTGGATGAACGTAACGGATAACCCAAGAGTAACCTATATGACTGCAAAGCTTGCCGGGATTGATGAGATGAGTTCATCTATGCCTGTAAGTATACTACTTCTTACCTGCATATTAACAGGTATAGTAATGTGGAGAATGCTAAAGAGAGAAGCTCCTATTATAGGTACTCTTTATGCACTAGGCTATAAAAAGAGAGAGATTATGAAACATTACCTTTTGTATCCTTTAGTCATCTCATTATTAGGCGGTGTAATTGGAACTATACTCGGAACCATAACCTTAAGACCTATGATTTCCTATTATGTGTCATACTTTAATATACCTGTAGGTTCTTTAAGCTTTAATGTAAATTATCTTATAATAAGTGTTCTGCTTCCGGTAATTTTTCTAATTATCTGCAGCTATTTTGTTGTAAATAAATCACTTAAAGATTCACCTGTTGAACTTATGAGAGGCGGAAAGAAAAAAAATAAGGTTGGCTTCATAGAAAGAAGGATAAAGCTTGATAAGCTAAGTTTCAATACTAAGTTTAGAATAAGAGAACTGCTTAGAAGCATACCAAGAAGTGCATTTCTTCTACTTGGCGTTATTATGGCAACTATGCTGCTTTTAATGGGCTTTGCGGCAAAGAGTTCTATGGACTACTTAATCAAAGATTCTTTTAGTGAAGCATTTAAATATAATTATCAATATGTATTCAACTCCGTTCAAAATGGTAAACCGGAAAAAGGTGAAGCTTTCTCTGAAATACCCTTTGCATTAAAATCAGATAACAAGCTAACTTTTACGGTGTATGGTGTAAGTTCCAATTCTCAGTATATTTCTTTTAAAGATAAAGCAGGCAATGTATTGAAATCTGATAGAGTTATTATAACAAGACCTCTAGCTGATAAGCTTAATATAAGACCAAAGGATACTGTTAAAGTTGTTAACAGACTGGACTCAAAAGAGTACAGCATAACAGTTGATAGTATCGCAGAAACTTACGTAGGTGAATATATTTATATACCTCTTGATAAACTTAATGATATGCTGGGATTCCCCTCAGGCAGCTATACAGGGCTATGGAGTTCAGAAAGAATAGATATTCCGGAAAACAAATTATTAGCTGCTGTAACAGTTGATGATATGAGAAATGCCTTTAATACAATGACAAAACCCCTTCAGGCTGTTATAGGAGGTATAGCCTTCATCTCCTTTATAATTGGACTTATAGTAATATATGTTGTTACTTCCCTTACCATAGAGGAAAATAAGGAAAATATATCTCTTATGAAGGTATTAGGTTACAGAAAGAAGGAGATTTATTCTCTGATTTTAAACAGTTCCTCTTTTATAGTAGTAATCGGCTATATTCTTGGAGTACCACTGCTTCTCGCATCCTTAAGTGCTATGTTTAAATCGATAACTAAAAACATGAGTGTCTCCTTCCCCGTAACTATAAATTACATTTATGTTTTAGTGGGTTTTGTTATAATATATTTAACCTATGAACTATCAAAGTTATTAAGCAGAAGAAAGATAACTAGAATTTCCATGGCTGAAGCTTTAAAATCTCGAATGGAATAAAATATTAAGGCCAATCTCCTTTAAAACTAGAGATTGGCTTGAACTATATATCATCTGAAGATTCTCTTTCTTGATGATAAAATGGCTTATACTATAGCTTCTAAAATTTCTATACTCTCTACTACCTTTAAAACATGTATCTCCATTCCATCTCTTACTTTTATATTTAATAAATTTTTATTATCTTTAATGAAGATTACTCCTTTTTTATGCATATTTTTTATTTTACTTCTTGAAAGTCCAAGTTTATCACTTAAAAGCTTATCTACTCTCAGTTCTATAGGATACTTACAAGCAATTTCAATAGCAAGTTCATTTTCATTTATATAATATGCTTCTAATTTCTTTTGGATTAATTTATAATTTACATGTTCTAAAATAACTTCAGCTTTATTTTTATTATATATACTTAAATTAAAAGCATATTCTCTAGCTAGTTCTTTATCATTAGAAAGAAATCTTTCATACTCATATTTATTAATCTCATAAGGCTTTATTCTTTCATATATTGTCATATTCCAAGTTGATTTACATTTTTCACATTGATAAATTAGCCAAATGTCAATGTTATTTTTATTTGCATTTACCCTAAATTTTTCACTACTTATATAATGTGTTTTTTCATTACATTTAGGACAATTTCTTTTTACTATTGGTAAATTTTCAGGGACTAGTTCCCACTGATATTTTTTTAAATAGCTCATTTTGCTCCTCCTAGTCATTCAACTTTTAGGACTTGCAAAGGCTATTTCATCATATTTTTATAATAATGCAATAGCCTCTGCTATGCATTAAAAATATCTCTTGTCATAAATAGTTCCTCCAATCTTTTTTCTATATATATTTTATCAACTCTACATGCTATGTAAAACCTCATTCTTATTTCATAAATATAAATGAGCCAATATGATAAAAATCATATTGACTCAATACTTTTATAGAAAAGATTGAAACTTATCAGCTTTATCCTTCTCAGCATATCTATAAACACGACAATCGTGATCTCCCAGATATAACAAAGGATCAACTTTTGAGATTTGTAATCCGATTCATATCCACAAACATCAATCTCTTTCATTAAATTTCTATAAAGAATTTTAATTATAGTGAAATTCAAATAAATATTACTTGTTATATTTTTATACTATAGCAAACAATTGCATCTATACTTTTTAATAGGCTTTCTATTGGTAATAATAAAGCCATATACAATATATAGCGATAATATAAGATTTTTGCACAATATATTGTAGTTATAACCATAAATCCTAATTTTATGGAATTGATTTCTAACCTAGTATCTAATATAATTAATTAGCAATTATTATTTTATAATAAGCATTCTTAATATTATAAAGAAGGCAGGATTAAGTTATGAATATAAAAATTAAAAAGAGAAACGGAAACTTCGAAACTCTTAAAGTAGAAAAAACAAAAAAAATGATTATGCTGGCTTGTGAGGGACTTGATGGCTGTGACCCTCTCGAACTTGAATTAGATTCAAAAATACAATTTAGAGATGGTATGACAACAAAGGAAATCCAAAAAACTCTTATTCAAACAGCTATTGAAAAAGTTATTCAAACAAGTAAAAATTCTAGTGGAATAAGCATTAAGAAAACTAATGTCAATTGGCAATATGTTGCTGCTAGGCTCTTATGCTTTGATTTATATAAAGAAGCTAAAATTAACAGAGGCTATAGTCATTTTGGTTATGGTGATTATTATAAACTAGTAAAAAACATGGTAACAAACAATCTATATGGCAGTTACATAACAGAAAATTATACACAGGATGAAATAAAAGAATTAGGAAATTACATAGTTCCAGAAAGAGACGATCTTTTCAATTACGAGGGTTTAAAATTATTGAACGATAGATATTTAGTTAAAGGGAAAAATGGAGAAATATTAGAACTTCCTCAAGAGCGTTTTATGACTATAGCTATGCATTTAGCTATACCTGAAGGTAATAAAAAAGTTTTTTATGCTAAAAAGTTTTACGATATTTTAAGTGAACTAAAAGTTACCGTTGCAACTCCTACTTTAGGTAATGCAGGAACACCTTTTTATCAGCTAAGCAGTTGTTTTATATCAGTTATAGGTGACAATTTATGGTCAATTTATGATGTAAATCAGAAATTTGCACAGGTTTCAAAGCATGGTGGAGCCTTAGGTATTTATGTAGGAAAAATAAGAGCTTTAAATAGTGAAATAAGAGGTCATAAAAACGCTTCCGGCGGTGTAATACCTTGGATAAGATTATATAATGATACAGCAGTAGCTGTTGATCAGCTTGGAAAAAGAAAAGGCGGTGCAGCTGTAACTTTAGATATATGGCATAAAGATATTTTTGATTTTCTTGATCTTAAAACTAATAATGGAGATGATAGAAGAAAAGCTCATGACATCTTTCCTGCCGTAAGCATTCCAGATTTGTTTATGGAAAGATTAGAAAAAAGAGAAAACTGGTCCCTATTTGATCCATATATGGTGGAAAAATTAATGGGCTATAAAATAGAAGATTATTTCGATGATGAAGATAATAAAGAATTTACAAAGAGATATTTGGAATGCGAAAGCAATCCATTAATCCCCAGAGATACTGTTCCAGCTCTTGATATTATGAAAAAAGTAATGAAAAGTGCAGTGGAGACAGGAACGCCTTTTATTTTCTTTAGGGATACCGTAAATAAAGCAAACCCAAATAAGCATGCTGGTATGATATATTCATCAAATTTATGCCATGAAATAGCTCAGAATATGAGTGAGAGTGAATTGATCCAAGAAGAAGTAATTCATGAAAATGGATATCCAGAAGTTGTTCAGAGAATTAAGGCTGGAGATATGGTAACCTGTAATCTCAATTCAATAAATTTAAGCAAAGTTAAAAAAGAGGAGTTTAAAGACTGCATTCCTCTTCAAATAAGAATGCTGGATAATGTTATATCCCTTAATAAGCTTCCGGTAAAAGAATCTAGAGTTACTAGTGACAAATATAGAGCTATTGGACTCGGAGCAAGCGGCTATCATCATCTTCTTGCCAATAGTCAAATAAGATGGGAAAGTGAAGAACATTTAAAAGCGGCAGATGAAATCTTTGAAGAATTATCCTATATTGCGATAAAAGCTTCTATGGAATTGGCAAAAGAAAAAGGTTCCTACCCTGCCTTTGAAGGCTCAGAATGGCAAACAGGAAAATACTTTGAAAGGAGAGGCTATAATTCCGATAGATGGAAGGATTTGAAGAAGGATATCCAAACTTATGGTATACGAAATGGCTATATTACTGCTATTGCTCCTACAGGCAGCACTTCCAATATAGCCAATACAACGGCAGGTATCGACCCTGTATTTAAAAAGTTTTTTATTGAAGAAAAGAAAGGAAGCTTTACACCAAAAACTGCCCCAGATTTGAATGATGATAATTTTTGGTTCTATAAAGAAGCTCATACTATTGATCAACTATGGAGCATTAAAGCCTGTGCCATTAGACAAAAACATATAGATCAAGCTCAAGCCTTTAATTTATATATAACTCCGGATATAAAAGCGAAAGAAATACTAAATATGTATGTAGAAGCTTGGATGCAAGGCCTTAAGACTATCTATTATGTAAGAAATAAATCTTTGGAAATGGATGAATGCACAAGCTGCTCAAGTTAATATAACAGAGTTAAATAAATCAAAAGATTTCGAAATACCTTTTAATAATAAAATAATATCTCTCAAAGGGGAGGATTAATCACATGATTAAAAAAATGATATTTAATGAGAACGGTCAACGTGGAACAGAATCTATGATAAACGGAAACACTACAAATTTAAGAGAATGGAATAGAATAAAATACAGCTGGGCCAAGGATTTTTATAGAACAATGCTTAACAACTTCTGGATACCAGAAGAAATATCCCTTAATGAAGATGTAAAGCAGTTTTCTTACTTAACAGATGGAGAAAGAAATGCCTTTGATAAGATTATTTCTTTCTTAAACTTTCTTGATTCAATACAAAGTGAGAATTTACCAAATATATCTAGATATATAACCGCTGCTGAAGTTTCTTCTCTATTAAATATTCAAACTTTTCAAGAAGAAATACATGCGCAAAGTTACTCCTATATTCTTGATACTGTTACTAATCCAATTACTAGAGATAAAATATATGATGAGTGGAGGAAAGATGAAAATCTTCTTAAAAGGAATAAATTTATAGCAGGAATATATGAAAAGTTTAATAAGGAACCAGAAACTGATAATTTCTTACGAGTTTTAATGGCAAACTATATACTGGAAGGAATATACTTTTACTCAGGCTTTAGCTTTTTCTACACCTTAGCAAGGCAAGGAAAAATGACAGCTACTAGCACAATTTTTAAGTATATAAATCGGGATGAAATTACTCATCTTGTACTTTTTCAGAATATTATTAAAGAACTTAAAAAAGAAAACCCTCATCTCTTTACAAACAAATTAGATGTAGAGTTCCGAAATATGATGCAGACAGCAGTAGAGCATGAAATACACTGGGGACAATATGTTACTAATAACCAAATTTTAGGACTTAATAATGAATTAATAGATAGATATATTAAATATATTTCAAATCTTAGACTTACAGCAATAGGCCTAGAACCTCTATATCCTGAAGTTTCTGAACACCCCATGGAATGGATTGATAGTTTCTCTAGGCTAAACAACACTAAGACCGACTTTTTTGAAGCGAAGGTCACTAGTTACACCAAATCCGCGGCCTTTGATTTTGATGATCTTGATTAATTCAAGGAGAGTCTTCATAAATTGGAGACTCTCCTTCTTTTATAAAAATAAAAGCCCCGTCCAGTATAGAACTGGAGAAGGCTCTAATCAGGCACTGCTTTTTGCAGTGCCGTTATTTCTTTATCTTTCAATTATATGAATATATAAAAACATTATGCAGTTTTACCCTGCTGATTTTCTTGTTTTTTTCTCTCTACTAATCTTCCCATATAGAAAGCTAGAACACCTACTCCAATACCTGTCTGTACACAGAAGAGTAGACTCTCAATTTCTCCTGGTAATTCTCCACCAATCCAAGTTTCCATAACAGGTGTAAACCAAGGCTTATACTCGGTACCTGTAATCTGGGAAACAACTTGGCTTCCTGCATCATCAGAGCCACCGAATTCAGCACCCTTTAATGTAAATAATGGTATAATAGCAATCAATGCAGCAATTACTAATAAGATTATGACTTTCTTTTTTGTCTTTGCCATTAGTTTTCACCTCTCTTTAAAAATCCAAGACCTGTCAATTCAGATTTTGCATATGTTTCAAGACCTATAATAATGACAACAGTCAAAATACCTTCTATAATTGCTAGTGGAAGCTGTGTCGGTGCAAATACTGCAAGGAACTTGACTGCAGATGCTGCGATACCACCGTTCTGAGATGGATATGCAAGTGCAAGCTGGATACTAGTTACACAATAGGTAAATAAATCACCAATTGCTGCTGCTAGAAAAACTCCTACATGTTTATTTACTTTCAACTTTCCACATAATTTATAAATTCCATAAGAAACTAATGGACCTGCAATAGCCATAGAAAATGTATTAGCACCAAGAGATGTTAAGCCGCCATGAGCAAGCAGGATTGCTTGGAAAATAAGTACAATGATACCTAGTATGCTGACTGCAGTTGGTCCAAATAAAATTGCACCAAGCCCAGTACCAGTCATATGTGAACAACTTCCTGTTACTGATGGAATCTTTAAAGATGAAATTACGAAAATAAATGCACCTGCCATAGCAAGAATAGTAATGGATTTACGGTTTTCAGACAATGTTTTCTTAATTGATAAGTAACCTGTTACTAAAAATGGAACGCAGATAGCACCCCATATAATACAGAATTTTGGTGGAAGATATCCTTCCATAATGTGCATTGCGTTTGCTACGGTCTCTACTCCGAAAGTTAACGCAAAAACTGTCATAATAGCGACAATTCTCTTTTCTTTTTGATTCATTTTATTTCTCCCCTTTATGTTGTTTTGATTTATATTAATCTAAGCTAAAGCACCTAGAAAAGATACCTGTTCTCCAAGCATTTTCTTAAATTCTTGTGTACTTTTCGGATAGACTTTTGTATCCTCCAGCAGATGTTTCTCTACAAGCAATTCATAAACCTCCAGCATGGTTGGCTGTTTTAGATTCGCCTGTTTTAAAATTGTCCTGTTTTGGAAAATTTCTAGCGGTGTTCCATCTGCGATAATTTTTCCATGGCAGAATACAAGGACTCTTTCAGCCCATCTGTATGCGAAATCTACATCATGAGTGGAAATCAGCATTGTTTTACCCTCGGCGCCAAGCTTGTCCAAAACTTCTTCTAATATTAATGCATTTAAAGGATCCAGTGCTGCTGTTGGTTCATCAAAAATGATAATTTCCGGCTTCATTGCAATGATATCCGCAATGGTAACACGCTTTTTTTCACCGCCACTCAAATAATGTGGTGGACGATCCTTGAAGTCCGAAATATTCATATATGCCAGTGCTTCCTCAACACGTTCCTGTACTTCCTCTTTTGGAAGCTTTAAATTCATTGGCCCAAATCCAACTTCTGCCCTAACTGTGGATGCGATAATTTGATTATCTGCATCCTGAAATACGATTCCGATATTTTTTCGAAGCTCTTTTAAATTCTTTTTATTAGCAACTGTATCTCGGTAAGTGATTTTTCCCTGTTCTGGTGTAAATACACCGTTAATATTCAAGAAAAATGTAGACTTTCCAGATCCATTGGAACCGATGACAGCGATTTTCTCACCTTCATAGATATCCACGCTTACACCGTCCAGTGCAGTCTCTCCATTTCCGTAAACATAGTATAGATCTTCAACCTTTAATATTGGTTTTTCCATAATTGCTCCTTTCTATCTTGTAAAGCCCCAGAGCAGAATCAAAAAAATTATGAATGCTACTGCTGTGACAATCTGTATTGCCTCTACCTTTTTATCTTCTTCCAAAAATATAAGATCTCCATCATAGCATCTGGCCTCCATAGCATCATAATGAGAGCTTGCCTTTTTCAATGAAACAACCAGCATATTGCTTGCAATGCTTCCAAATGTATAGCAGGAAGTTTTAAAATTACAGTATCCATGACGGGATTCTGCGGAGTTTTTCATTTTAGTATAAACATCCATTAAAATAAAAATGTAACGGTAAATGATATTCATCAGTTCTACAATAAGCTTTGGCACATGTGCTTTTCGAAGCACATATATAATCTCGGAGGATGGGGTTGACAGTATCATCATCTGTAGGGCACTGATAGCTGCAAAAACCTTCAGAATCAAGAAGGTCACTTCCTTAAGTTTTTCCAGAGAAGTAAATACATAGCAGAAACCAAGATATAAGTTATACTGCCCCATCGGCTGCTTTGAGAAATCAATAGCAATGGTAAATGTGCCAAGGAGGATAAACCCGATTTGAACTGCCAATATTGGCAAGTATTCACGTATTGGAAGCTCTCCTTTTACAATGGTTAGATAAGCCATCGCAATAATAACCATGGTAGATACATAAGGGTTATCCAATACAATACAAAGAATCAATGTCACAACAGAAAGAGATACTTTAAAAGTAGGATTCCAATGTCTGATTTTAGAAGTATAAGCATAAAAATCAATTGAAAACCCTTCACCGTGTCTATGTCCGATTCTATGGTGGTGATGATGTGTTTCCCTATGGGTGTGACCATCCCGATGTTCCCATTTAAAGAAAAAGACAGCCATCAAAAACATGACACATAAAATAATAATTTTTTCCATGTCACACCTCATTTAAACTTTTTATTGTTGCATAGAGCTTCTTTAAAATTAAAAAAATCCTTTTAACTCAAGTGTTAAAAGGATTTCAAAGATAAAATGCTCATTCATAAAATAATACTGAATACATTTTCATTTTAACGCCCCCCCTATCACTCGTAGAGTTTACAGTGCACAATATAGGCAGGTCTTCTGACTTAAGAATCATTATTTAAATACGCCTTCCCAGTTCCCCAGTGGCTTAATGTATTTAAACTCCTCTATTACAGCTACGGGATAGTTCAGGACTTTCACCTGATTCCCTATTAATTAATCCAAATTGATTAAACCTATATTTTACTATTAAGTTTACTTTTAGTTTATATCTATTAGTAAGTAATGTCAACCGATGTTTTACATATTGTACTAAAATCATGTGTTTTTAGTATAATATAAGAAAAGCATATTTGGTCTCTTATTTTTTTTCATATGCCTAAATACTTTACATAAAAACTCCATTTTGAGTTTTTATATATTCTTCGAGTTGTTCAAGAGAACTTGTTATAAATTCATATACAAAATATTCTGGCTTAATATATTCAATAAGATCTTTTACACATTCATCAGTAAAAGGTTCATGCCTGTCTATATTTGATACATGGCTGAATACCTTTTCAAGCATTTCATTAAAACTCGTATCTTTACACATATCTATTTTATTATTCATTTGTTCTATAACATATTTTCCAGATAAAGAACAATTAAGGTGAAGACCCTTTATGAAAGGTTTCAATTCACCTAGATTATTAATGGTGTTTAATAAATATGTAACAGCTTGCCTTTCATCTTTAAGCTGTAAATTTGTATTCATTAAATGTGCTGTATCAAGCATAAATCCTTTATTTGAATATTGAACCTTATCTAATAATCTTGCTGCCATATTTTTATCAAGCATAGTAAGACCAGGCCACCATAAGTTTTCAAATAACAATTTCACATTAGTATTTAAGTCCTTAAAAACTTCATTTATTAGTTCAGCCGCAGCATCTATAACTTCACAGTCGGAGTATGTAAAGTTATAGTTAAATACATGTTCTAACTGCACATGGGATACATGAAAGACTACATATTCAGCCCCCATCTTATTAGCAACATCTATTTCCTTTTTATAATGTTCTATTATAGTTTCTTTATTGATTCCCCCATAAATCTCTTCTATAGTATCTTTATTTTTAAACTGCCTTAGCAGTTCACTTCTATTATCCTTCCAAAAATCAAGCCATACTGGATAGTACCTTAAATGTATTCCTTTAACCACTTTTTTAGGCAGAAAATTTTCATTCCAGTTTATAGGGTTTAAAAGTTCAACACCATCTATATCATACTTCTCTAAAAAACTTGTTAGTTGATTAATGTCATAATTGAACCTTGCAATATCATATTCATACGTAGATAAATTTATAAGCTTTAACAACGCACTCTACATCCTTTTCTCTATTTTTTATCTCTATTATTTTTTATTATTCTACCAATAATATGATCATATCCCTTCTCAGAATGTGGTATCATACACTTGCTACAATCTTTAATGCCATTTGTATATGTATAATTACCTTGACAATCTTCAAGAAAATAAAGTGCACAATAGCAAAATAGACAATTAAATCTCTCCTTATTCTCTACATTGTGACAGGGAAAAAATTCACATTCCTTGTGTTGAAAAAATTTATAATTTTCACTCATACTTTCATCTCCTTACTTATTTACATTATATCGCTTTTTTACAAAGATAATTAAAATTTAAATTTTGAATTTTTATGTATACAAAAACCCATACAATTTCTAATAGAAAAATATATGGGTTTTTATATACCTTAAATTCTATTTATTTGAATCAAGGGGGATATCTACAACATTTGAAATAGGGTTCATATTTTCTAAACTATCACATACAAAGGCTTTCATTTTGTATGTTCCTTCTTTTGGCAGTTTCATCATACTAGTTAAAACAGCTGAGTCTCCTTTTTTAATATTGTTCTTTCCACATGCATAACCTGCAAATTTATTATTTTCATCATACAATGCTACCACTAATAAACCATCTTGATCTTTATCAGAATTGTTTACAGCTTTTACAGATACTTTGACATCATTACCTAACTTAAAGGTTGAACTTGCATTTAAGTTACTTATCTCTATTGATGTTGGTTTAGGATTTTGATTTACTTTTTCTTCTGCTGCAGTTAACTTAGCCTTTACTTCATCTTTAATAGAAGCTTTTTTAGCATCGCTGAGTCCATCATATAAAGCTCTTGCTGCGGCAACTTCTGCTTTGTTATCAGAAGTAATATTTTCTGGCAAAGCTTTTATAGCATTGTTCACAGGCACAGTAGAATCTTTAACATCTGTACAATCAAAAATAGAATTTCTTCCTTCATATGCTCTTATAAGAGACTCTAAACCTCTACCCATTTGTGCAGGTTCATAACTATTCTTCTCTATTTTGGTAGTACCTTTTTCAATATCATAGGATTCTAATGGATCATCTAAAATACTTTTGCCATTTTTAATAAATTTTTTATCAAAGATGTCCACATGAGCCATTCCTAGAGTTATATACACCTGAGCATTAGTCCATGGATTACTATACTCATAACTATAGCCTCCATAAAAGAAACCTTTATAGGTTTGAGAGTTTGAGATTTGATCAAGTCTATGATTCATATTTTGTTTTACATCATAGTACTTGTCTCCTTCTTTTGCATTTGGATTATAGTAAGCTGCAATAGGTTGAAATCCCATAGTCCACATATCCGGAGCCATATTCTCTAATACTATGGAACCATCAGCACCTTTTGTTCCATTTCCAGGTTTAGCCCACTCATGTATTAAATCCTCTAAGTTAATATGATTACCATCCTTTGGAATAGCATAATTATAAGAATTCAATGCAAAAACTGCATACTGATTTTTAAAAATTTGTATTGACACTTTTAAATAATCATTATTTGAAATAATATCTATTAAATCATAGGCTTCAATATCACGAGGATCATATCCAACAGCAGTAATTGCCAAAACTAATTTTTCCCACTCTGTCATCTTTACATCCTGCACAGTTATGCCTGCTGCTTTCATTTTCTTTAATCCATCTCGCACACTTTTAAACCAGTCATCATAATATCCTTGCCTTACTCCTTTATAACCAGAACGAGCAGCTGAAAACACACCCCACACATCTGCCATAAATATAATAGTACCTTCTTGTTCTGGAGCTGGAGCTTTATCTCCACTCCAAGTAAATTCCGGAACAGCTCCTTGTCCAATCTCTAATTTTTTGTAGAGAATATCCTGTGCCTTTTTAGCATTTTCTATCTGCTCTTTTTGCTGCTCTTTTCTAGGTCCTGGAGCTCCGTTATCTTTAAGTTTAGCAGTGGAAGGTAAAGCTTTACTCAAAACAAATTTATAATCGTCATTTTTAGCATTAGTTAACTTTACCTTACTTAAATCAAAATTTACAGGTACGTCTCCAATAGTTGGTGCTGAAAAGGTTACATCTCCATCATAAGTAGCAGTAACATTATATTTAGCTATTAAAGCTTCATTTTCAGAGGATTCTGCAACTATCTTTATATCTTTTACTTTTGTTTTAAGATTATCTGCTACAGAAAGATTGGTATCATAGGTTTTATCTTCAGCGGTTATCTGGACATTTACAGGAATTGTAGTTGCTACTTTATTTTCATTTTCTGGATTTAAATAAGGGTAACCATCATTTACAGAAGGATCCATTTTCCAAGTTTTATCAAAGTCGAAACCTAAAGCTATATAGGTATCTTTATTCTTCATTTCTGCAGTTGTACAACCCTTGGCAATATCTATTGATGAAGTATATCCTGATGTATCTTTATCATAAGCACAGTTTTTTATACTTTTATAAGGACTATTGTAAACCATATCACCAATAGGGTTAATAGAATTTTTATCACTTTGGCCTAGAAATTTTCCACCAAAATAGCAGTGTTCTATTTGATATAAATTTGCAGAAATGCCGTAACTTTTTTGATTATCCGGATATCCATCTCCATCCTCATCCGGTACACTACTTTTAAAAGTAATATTGCTGTAACAATCCGATATATCACCGTATATATTCAAACTGGAATCGCCAACTATCCCTGCTACACCAAGTATTCCAGTAGTAGTTTCAATTGTACCTGTAGTAGAACAGCGAGTAATTTTACCTTCTGATCGATTAGCAATTAAACCATAATATTTACTACATGGCTCGTATTGAATTACAGCATCATAATCTGAAATAACTACATTAGCATCGATTCTAACATTTTCTACCACAGCATCTTTATTAATAAATGCAAATAAACCGGATGCCTTATCAGTATAACTGCTTATAGTATGAAATTTACCATTAAAGGTACCATTAAAAGTATTTGTATTTGTAAAAGCTTGTAAAGGTTCTGTGGATTTACTTATATCAATGTCCTGAGTTAAAACAACATTTTTACCTGAATAATCTATTCCCTTATCAATATCACTTCGTAATTTATTCAAATCTGCTACAGATGCAACTATGTAATTTCCTGAGGTATCCATGCTCAATGATGGTGTCAATGCCCCATCAGCTTTAGCACAATATGGTGTAAATATAGTTAGTATAAATACAAGTATCATTCCTAAACTTAGTGTTTTAGAAAATTTTTTCATCTATATTCCCCCTTGTATACTGAAATAATGGGCTAATTATTATTAGCCCATTATCATACTCTAGTAAAACTATTTTTTAAACAAAAATTTGTTTTTAGTATATGTTTGCATATACTTTTAAATGCTATTTTACTTAGTTCAATAATAGATTACTTAAAGCCTTAAACTCTAAATTATTTTAAATTACCACTTACATCCATATCATCATCAACATCAGCTTGAGAAATTGTTAAATTTTTCAAATCATTTAGTGCATTAGTATAAGCTGCATCGGTTTTGTTGCTGTGTTTAGCCATAGCTTTTATTAAAGTTGTTTTGTTTGCTCTTGTGAAGAAAGGTGAAGTATACGCAGCAGTGTTCCAATCATAGTATCCATCAGCCTTAGTTTGAGTTGGTAAATAAGCATTTAATCCAATATCTGCTCCCATAGCTGCACTGAATTCCCAACGAATTACAGCATCGCTTGGTAAATCAGCTAATTTTGTATCAGCACTGTAGTAATTACCAGCATTATTATCTGTATTTTGAACTGTAAACATCCATCCAGAAATTCCACTACATTCTTTTTCTCTTAACCAGTTTGCATCAGTTATAATAGGTTGAGCTGCTGTTGAAGTAAAGACGATACCTTTAGTTGCATCTTTTACATTTTTATAATATTTATAATTTTTATTAAAAACAGCTTGAGTATCTGAAGTATCTGCAAAACCATTTACATAGTTACCATATCCACTTGAAACTGAACTAACATTAGCAGCACCTGCTGCCTGTTTTGTAGCATCTAGAATTGTAGAGCTATCATCAAGCGTAACTGCTACTGGCTGTAAAATAGGAGCTTGTCCTAAAACATTTTTCTCAACATCCACATAAACAGTTTTTGGAGTTCCAGCTGCATGTACACTATTGAAAGTAGATGGTACTACAGCTCCTAAAGTTAATGCTGCCACACATAAAGTAGCAAATAATTTATTTTTCATTCTTTTGATCATTTTTACACACTCCTTTGAATTTTATTTGTTTTCCTGCCACTTTGCTTATTTCTCATCATTAGTAGTTTAGGGATGAAGTAACTTTTAAATTCTAGCCTTATTAATTCTTATTGATCACCTCCTAGCTTTCTTAGTCAGTGACAATAATAAGTAAATAATAAAAAGACCCTCCTTCGAAGGTCTTTAATTATACGATACGAATACAGCTTTAGTTCAAAAACTAAAATTATGTTATCGCTCGATACTTATCTTTCCCACCGAAAGAACTATATCCATTGGTAACAGGTAGGTCTACTGGCTCGGCATCATCCTACTCCCCATACCTTCCCAAAGGCTTGTACCTTCAGTGGCTATTTCATGAGTTTCGTCTTCCTTACAGCAGCGGGGGCTGCAGTGGCTTTTAACCACTTTCCCTATTAATTCCCGTGAGGGAAGCCTGCTCCAAATATTATGAATTTTTCAATTACTATGATACGCCTAATTTAAGCATTCGTCAAGATAATTATGGAAATTATTCATATTTTATCATTTTATGTTATATATTGATAGATATTATTTAAAACTATATATACTTCCATTTCCCTCTTTAAACATTTTATACGCTTCTAAGGCTTCCATAGCTTGTTCCGTTGCCATTGCATTATATCTAGTTCCTTTTATATGACTAAACCCTCCATCTTCTGCTCTATATTCAAGTAGTGCATCCAAAGGGTTTTTCCCATTTTTTATAAATCTATTATCACTTGTAGGGTCTATTCCATTACCACATAAAGCTATTATAACCTGGCATATACTCTCGCTATTTTCTGTTCCCCAGGAAGCGAAGCCTCCATTTTCTTTTTGCAGAGAAGAAAGCTTGTTTATTGCCTCGTCTACAGCAGCCTTTACTTCAGCTTTATCTTTGTATGGAGCTAAAGCTGTAAGAGCCATACCAGTCATATCTGGGTCAGCCTTATCTCCAGCATAATCCCATCCCTTGTCAACAGTTCTATTGTCCAATATAGCCTGTATTAACTTATCTCTTGTCCATAAAGCATTACTAGGCACATCAAATTTTCCAGCATCTAGTGCTATAAGACCAAATATATAGGCATTAATACCTTGCTCATCCATATCCTTGTTATTATATATTTTTTCTACAAGATTATAACCTTTAAAGTTTGTAGGATCTTTTCCTACAGCCAATAACCCTAGAACTGTTCTCTCATAATCTGTAGCCTGTCCCATGACTCCTTTTGTGGTATCTAGCTTATTTTCTAAAGAATTTAAATAGATTGAAGGAATTTCATCTCCATATCTAGCTATTCCTATTACTTGCCAATCACTCAATCCTTCTTTTTCTAACCTTTCAGGTTGTAATATTTTACTTGTACTTAATTTTATTGTACTATCTACACTTTCTTTATATTTATCACTACTTGAAGTTTTGCTGTCCTCTTTTGTTACTTTAAAAATACATTTTACATTTTCTTTTAAGTATTTATTATTCTTTGAATGAACTTTATCTCCTATATTTAATGTATATGTTTCCCCTTCTTTATACTCTTCCTTTGGAGCATCTACTACTATTGTTTTACTGTCACCTATTCTTATATTAGTTACTATAGAGTTTCCATTACTATCTTTCACCGTTATGTTGTTCTTAACAGCATCATTTAACTCTATTTCCTGACTAAATTTTATATTCCATGCTTTATTAACATCTTTTGTTTCCTTGTTTATTTCTGATGCCTTAACGGGCAACTGGTAAAATATCGCAGTCATTGTTAACACTAATATAATATACTTATTTTTTCTTTTTAACATTTAAATTCACTCCATTCTTTATAATCTATTTATCCCAATCATCAGAATATCCATCATGTATCCCATCTGCAAGGTATTTCCAAACTACTATGTCCCCTTTTTTGTATGTCCATTGTCCACTTCCTACATTAGGTTTATGAAATCTAGTATCACCTTTTTTCTTTACATAATAGCACCAACCTGATAGTCTACCTGCCTTTTTTTCTTCAAGACCATCTATAGCTGCAAAATACAAAGTTGATGCTGATCCTGTAGTTCTATAGTTTATTTTAGCTTCATCTAAAAGTTTGCAGGTAATATACCCTACTGTTTCTCCTTCTATATCAACATGCTTTTGCAGAATTACCCTATTTCCGTTTACTGTATCTATGAATACAAAGGTAGCCTCTTCATCTGGTTTTGGGGTTGCTGTACTTTGTTTAGGCACTGTAGCTTCTGCTGTTACACTGCCCTTTGAGTCATTTGAAACAGCTTTATTTTCTTGCGGAACTGTAGATGTTTGGTTATTAGCGGTCTTTTCTCCACTCTTAGTTGAATCCTTTGCTTTATCAGCTGCTTTGCTGCTATCTGTGCTTTGAGGAGTATCACTTGGTTTAGCAGAATTTTCTCCTTCTTTCTTATTTTCTTCTGCTGCTTTTGGTGCTTTCTTAGTATCCTCATCTTTACTTTGAGATGCTTGTTTATTTGTAACATTATTTGCATACATTCTCTGAGCCTTAATAGCTAAAAAAAACATAGCCGAACATACAACAAAAGCTATCAATGCTATTAAATATTTCTTTTTATTATTCATGACTTTCCCCCATTTTCTAATTTCTTTTTATTTTATATAACTTACAATAAGTCTTCTCTTATAACGCTGAAGTACTGGTAAAAAACTATCATAAAAAATTATAGAAAATATAAAAGAACCTCCACCATGTAAAATATCAAAGGTTAATCCAGCAAGGTATGCACCTATAATGCTTTGAGTATTAATAGGCTTTACAAACCCAATGATAAACCATATGTTCATAATCCAGTCAAACATAAATCCAAAGAAAAAACATACTATTGAAAATTTCATGGCAGAAACCTTTTTATCTCTTTTTCCCCAAAAGCCGCATATGATTCCTACGAGTCCCCAGGAGAACATTTGCCATGGAGTCCAAGGCCCTTGTCCAAAAAATATATTAGACAGAAAAGCAGAAGTACTTCCTACTAAAAAACCTTCATAGGGTCCAAATACAAACCCTGCAAGTGCAGTTAAGAATGTAACAGGTTTTGCATTAGGAATTGGTGCAAAAACTATTCTAGAAACAGCAGTAAAGGCACTTAAAGTAGCTATAATCGCTATTTCTTTTGTCCCCATAGTACTTTTTTCAAAATAGAAATAACTTAAAAAAAGTATAAGAAACACTCCAAAGGTGGTAAGCAGTGAGACTCCTGTTTGAGCATCTCCATGTAATGTTAAAGCCATAAGAAGTATAATTACAGCAGCGGTAAGAACAATTATTAATTTTTTCATATTATACACATCCTTAGCGCTTCTTCTAGAGTAAATATTTCTCTATTTTTACCTCTTAAAAGCTTATTTATTGAAGTAGTATAGAATATACCATCTGCTAAAACTTCCTTTTTTCCACCGTCTGCAGCAATGCTTCCATTAAACATAAGGATATATCGTGTGCAAAAACTACTTGCAAAATCTGCATCATGAGTTACAAGTATAATTGTTGCTCCTTCTTCATTGAGTTTTCTGAGTATATTTCCAAGTTTAAATTTCAATTCACTTTCAAGTCCTCTTGTAGGTTCATCTAAAAGAATTATTTCTGGTTTTAAAACCAAGATAGAAGCTATTGCAACTCTTTGCCTTTGTCCACCACTTAAATCTCTTGGATTTTTATCTTTTAAATCATATATTTCTAATTCTTTTAACACTTCTTTTATGATTTTTTTATCATATATATTGTAGTTATCCATAGTAAATTTAAGTTCATCATATACACTATCCTTTGATAAATAATCATTAGGATTTTGTGAAACATACCCTATATGCTTAGCTATACTTCTTATGTCCATGTCCTTCGTAGCTTGGTTATAAAGTTTTATTGCACCTTCATATTCTCTAATACCCATAATTGATTTTAGTAGTGTACTTTTTCCCGCACCATTAGCTCCCATAATACTTATAAAGTCACCCTTGTTAACTGTAAGGTTTATATCCTTTAAAATTTCTTTGGAATCAATTGTACAATTAAGCTTCTTTATATCAAGTATTGAACTACACTCTTCCTTATAGGTACTGCTCTCTTCTTTTTTTAGAGTTACATTGCTATTTAAAAATTCTATTCTCGCTTTTTTAAAGTTTTCAGGCATAACTTTAAAGTTTATCTTCTTAAAAAACTTAAGATAGTCTGGCATAAACATAAATTCATCTTTGCTGCAGTTATTATAAAAGTCTTTTTTATCTTTAAATGAAGTAATTTTTCCACTGTCCATAATAGCTATTGAATCTGCAGCATCAAACCATCTGTTTACTCTATGCTCTATGACAATAACTGTTATTCCTAATTCTTCATTTATTTTTTTTATTAAATTTACTATTTCATCTGCAGCTGAAGGGTCTAGTTGAGAGGTAGGTTCATCTAAAATTATGCATTCCGGCATGTATGCAAGGGCAGAGGCTACCACTACCTTTTGTTTCTCTCCTCCAGACAAAGATGTTATATCTCTTTCTGAAAGGTGAAGTATTCCTGAGAACTGTAGAGCTTCGTAAACTCTTCTTTTTATTACTTTTTCCTCTGCACATACATTTTCTAGCCCAAAAGCTACTTCTCTATGCACTTTGTTCATCATAAGTTGTTTTTCTGGATCTTGAAAAACCATAGTTATTTTTTTTGCTCTCTCTTTATGACTCATCTTATCAATAGGTTTAGCATCAATCTTGATTTCTCCACCTATAGTACCTCCATAAAAATGCGGAACTGTTCCTATTATAGCTCTTCCTAAAGTTGATTTCCCCGAACCAGACTTTCCAGCTATTAAAAACAATTCTCCTTTTTTTATACACAAATTTATATCTTCTAAAGACTTCTTTTTTTCTAAAGGATAACTAAAATTCAAGTTTTTAATTTCTATATATGACATCTTTTTTCTCCTTGCTGTTAAATATTAATACAAAAGTCATAACTACTATAAAAGTAAAAATTATAGCTATACCAATGTTAATAAAATTTATAATAGTTACACCGTCGTATATATTAAACTGCACCCAATGTTTAAACTGAGCAAAACAATAAAATATAATAAGTGCTAAACTTAATCCTATTATCTTAAAATCCCTAATATAAAATTTTTGTCTTTCATATACACTTCTTTTTCCGCTTAAGAATCCTCGTACATAGGCTGCTTCTCCTATATCAAAAGACCCTTCCATAGAGTCTTCTAACAATATAGAAAGTACAGGAACGTAGCTTGCAGTTTTTTCTTTAGATTTTTTCTTGTTGAATACTACTCCCCTTATTTCATATATTTCTTTTAAATTTTTAAACCTCTCCTTCATAGTTGGAACAAGTTTAAAACTTATCATAAGCATTAAAGTTGATTTTGGCATTACAGAAGAAAAGTACGAAACTGCCCTGTCAGAATCAATCATAATTTCAAGTATCATAAAAAGGTAAATAGCGGCCAATAGCTTAAAAGCCATAACTACAGCATATATTATAGATTCCAGTGTAAATCTTTTATGAAATAAATAAAAAAGTGTTTTGCTTCCTGCACTTACAAAAAACATATTTATTACAACTATTAAAATCGCAACAGGAATAAAATATATAAAACCTAATTTAAACTTTTTTGTTTCTTTACTTGAAACTATCATTCCTATTATAAATGTGTAAATAGAAGCCAATATCATGGGATTATCGTTAGAAAATACTATACTCAGCATAGCCATAAAGATAAATGCCACTGTTAACACATGATACTCTTTAAAATCTCTATAGTATTTTTCTTTTTTTTCTACTAAACAAACTTCTTCCTTTGAATTAGTGTATACTTCCATATGATCACTTCCTTAAAGTGCTTAAAGAATGACTGTTTAAATAAACAGTCATTCTTTAATGTATTATTTTACAGGTATCTCTATAATATCAGTGAATGGATTCATAGACTCTAAATCATCCCAAACAAAAGCCCTTAACTTATACTGACCTTCTTTTGGAAGCTTCATCATATTTGTTAACACAGAAGAATCTCCTTTTTTTATAGTTTGTTTTCCGCTTACATAGTTAACAAATTGACCATCTTTATCAAATAAACCTATTATTAATGAAGCATCTTGATCTTTTTCTCCTTTATTTGTTACATTTATACTTACTTTTGCATCACTTCCTAAATTAAATACTGTATCTTTTGTTAAATTTTCTATTTCTATAGTTTTGTTTTCTGGTTTATTTTCATTATCATCTACTTTAAAGCCTTTATATACAGAACCTTTTCCCTCTTTAAATGACTTATATGCTGCTATTGCTCTTAAACCTTGCTCTGTAGCCATTTCATTAGTTCTTGTATTATCTGTGAATCCAAATCCACTATTATCGCTTACTGCAAAACTTAAAAGTGCATCCATTAAGTTGTTTCCATTCTTTATAAAACGTTTATCTGTAGCTGGATCTATTCCATTATCACAAAGTCCTATTATTACCATTGCTACACTATTAGAGTTTGCACTACCCCAAGATGTAAAGCCGCCCTTCTCTGTCTGAAGCTGTGAAAGTTTCTCTATAGCTGCATCAATAGCTGCCTTTACATCTGTATTTGTATTATAGTAAGGTGCTAATGCTGAAAGTGCCATAGCTGTCATATCTGGATCAGCCTTTGTTCCACCAAAAGACCAGCCTCCATCATTTGTCTTTGAATCTAAAATAGCTTGTATAAGCTTTTCTCTTGTCCATTTCGCATTTTCTGGAATTTTAAAGTTTGCTGAATCTAATGCAATTAATCCAAATATATAAGCATTTACGCCTTGACTTTCCATCTTTGCATTGTTGTATATTTTTTCTACGAGATTATATCCTCCAAAATTTGTAGGATTTCCTCCTGCTCCTAATATTCCTAGAACTGTTCTTTCATAATCAGTAGCTTGTGAAAAAACTCCTTTATTTGTTTTTACAGTTTCCTCAAGTTTTGTTAAATAGTCCTTTGGTACTTCTTTTCCTGCTTTATTTAGCTCTAGAGCCGCCCAGTCACTTATTGAAATTTTTGGACTTATGCCATCAATAAGAGCATTTATTAAATTTGCATAACCTTTTGGTACTTCTGGTTTATTTTTCTCTACTGTTATATTACAAGAAGCTGTTTTTCCGCCATCTTCACTTGTTACTGTTATATTTGCTGTTCCTTCTTTTAACGCTATCACTTTACCATTATCATCTATTTTTGCTACTTCTTGATTATTACTTATCCATGTCATCTTCTTATTTGCAGCATTATCTGGAGTTACAGTTGCATTTAATTGTAAAGTCTCTCCTTCGCTTATTTTAGCTGCTGACTTATCTAAAGCTATAGATTCTACTTTAATTTCTGGCTTTGTTGGTTCCTCTGTTTTACTGCCAGCTACAGTGATTTTACACACAGCAGTCTGCTTTGTATATTGTGTTGTTGCTGTTATATTTGCTGTTCCTTCTTTTAATCCTGTTACTTTTCCGTTCTTATCTACCTTTGCTATATTTTCATCATCACTTGTCCAATTTATTTTTTCTGTTGCTTCTTTTGGAGTAACACTAGTAGTAAGAGTTTCTTCTCCATTAACCTTTAAACTTAATTCTGTTTTATTTAAATCAATTTTGTCTATATCTCTAAATGAAGTTTCATCCATAAATCCTTCTACAAATATAAGATTTATTTTGTCTCCTTGTTTTGCAGTATAAGAACCCATTCCCACATTTGGGAACACACCATTAACACTGTATTTCCAACCACTATATGTGCCTCTGTCTCTTTCTCTTTGGTCAGCTATCATAGCTATATATCCACTTCTATTTGCATATGTTATTCCCTTGCTGTCCAAAGTTCTTGTTAAAAAGTTTAAAACTGTTTCTCCGTCTTTTACTTCTAAGTCTTTTTCATCTAAAAATGTTCCTTTATAACCTGTAATATTTAAATTTACTTTGGATTGTACATTAGTTTCTTCAGTATCTTTTGGACCTTCACCACTATCTTTAAATATTGTTATTGTGTTTCCATCTTCCAGTTGAGCATCCTTTGAGTTATAGGTACTTTTGTCACCATTTAAGATATAGCTCCAGTATTGACCACCCTTTGACATTAAAATTCCTGTTGGTAAAGATGCTTTATCAAAATCTCCTCCATGACTTTTTAATGCTTCCATGATAGCTGCATTTATAGAGTTACCTTTTAGTACAGTAACTTTTTCGGTAAAACTGTTATCTTTCTCAGTACTTTTAACTGTTACATTTACAAAATCATTTTGGATTGAATCATAAGATGGCAACAAATCATAAGGTGATTTTGCATAATAGAAAAATATATATTCCCCATCTTTTATAGTCTTAGTTCTTGGCACATCATTTGGCATCATAAAGCCAACTTTATACATCCACCCACTTTGAGAACTATAGTTTCCATCATCTGTTCCATTTTTTTGATCTTGTATACCACTTACCCATCCACTACTACCAATTTCTAATTTCAAGCCTGAAGTTGTAGTAGCCCTTAATGCATCTTCCGCAGTAGGCTCTTTTCCATCACAATTTAAAGTAATTTGCTGTGGTTTCAAAAGAATTTCATTATACATTCCTACTACTGCAATATTAACATTTATACTTTTATTGCCTTCCTCTGCAAAAACACTAGTTATATTCATACCTACAATACCTATCATCATAACTAAGGTCATGAATATAGATATAACTTTTTGTTTAAAATTTCTCATATTACACCTCTATTATTTAACTTCAAATTCATTTATTCCTATTCTGTCTGTACTTGAAGCTTTGACAAATCCATGATACTTTCCTGCTTTAAGAATAGTATCTTCTTTTAAAGCTCCATTTGAATTTTGATTTATATAACTTAAATTTCCCTTTTCATCATATAAAACTATTGTAATATGATCCTTATCACTTTTACTATTTCCTTCTATTCTTATAGTCCCAATACTCATTTTAGTTATAGTAAAGTTTATTTTGTCTGTTATGTTTACAAGTTTAACATCTACTGGTATTGGGCCAGGTCCTCCATTGCCTACAATATTCACTTCTTTTTCTGCATAACCACCATCTTTTTCTACTCTAATTTTATGTGCTCCTGAATTATTTATTGTTATTGTTGCACATCCATCTATGTCAGTAGTTGCTACTTCTTTTCCATCTACTTTTACTGTTACTCCGTAAACTGGTCTATAAACACAAGTTACTTTTAGATTTATAGTTTCTCCCATATTTGCAGAACTTGGTACCTTCTCTAATTTAAGAGGGATTTTCCCACTATACCCTGGCTCCATTAATGAATGCCAGTCCCATTCATGATAGTCAAAATTCAAAGTATCTCCTTTTTCAGGGTATACACCTGAAGCACCTGTTGGAGTAAGTTTTCCATTTAAATATATAAACCAATCCTTACCTAAAATTCCTCTCTTTCTCTCATCTGTTGAAAGGTTTTCAATCTTTACATTTATTAATCCATCTATTCCATTTATAAAGCCTCCACCTTGAAGCTCAGCAACACTTGCTACACTTTTTAAGTAATCCATTGCATTTTTATTCTTCTCTATATTTACAGTTTTTGTTTTTATAGTTTTTGATCCATTATCTTTTGTAATTACTAAATTGAAAGCATCACCTTTTGGTGGATCTAAAACTACTCCTCCGCCACCAGCAGCTGGTGCTCCAGGAACTCCTATACCAGCAGTAGGAGTTTTACCATTAAACAAGTCTATCAATGCATCTTGTATTTCATTTGGTACTACAGTGGTTCCTCCTAGTGCTATAAGATTTGTTTTTTGAGATATTTTAGATTTTATAAACTCTGCTGTTTTAGAATGTATTGTCTTATATATAAGAATTACTGGCGATGATTTTTGAGCCGCTAAAGCAGAGCCTGAGAGTGCATCTGCAAATTCACTTCCTGTTGGTCCATCACCTTGAGCTATAAAAACGTTTTCGAAATTTAATTCACTTTGGAAATTTTGTATTATAGTAAGATTAGTCTCAAATCTATCTTGTCCACTTAATCTTGTAGCATTAGGAAGTTCATTTTGAATTTTATCGCTTATAACTCCAGTTCCACCAATTATGTAGCTCTTCTTTATACTTTTATTTTTTATGTAAGCTTTTGCTGAGTCTGTTAGATTGTCCTTTTCTGTTAGTAAAATAGGAATACCTTTCTTGGCAGCAATAGGTGCTATAGACAAACTATCTGCATAACCATTTCCTGAAGTGATTACAACACTATCTACTTCTCCTAAACTTTCAGCTACCTTTAAAGATGTTTCATATCTATCCTTACCCCATAGTCTTTCATTATTAGTTATACCTGCATTACTCAACTGATTTTCTACATTTTCTGATAAAACCCCTGGTCCTCCAATTATAAAAACCTTTTTGACTTTAAGTCTTTTTAATTCATTTATGGTTCCATCACTTAATCCGCTTTTATCTGTAAGCAATATTGGAGCATTATATTTTCTAGCAAGCGGTGCTGCACAAAGTGCATCTGCATATCCATATCCTTGAGCTATAACAGCCGTATCTGTACCATTTTTCCATCCATCTTCACTTATTTTTATAGATGTCTCAATTCTGTCATTTCCAAAAATTCTACTTTTCTTTATAGTTTCATCTGCATGTACACTATTATTACTACTGAATAAAATAGTACTGAACATAAATAAAATCAGCATTATTTTACTAATGATTCTTTTCATGTTATCCCTCCATATAATTTTATTAAAAGAGGCCTAGATTTAAATTTTATCTTTTGGGAAAATAAATATTTTATAAGTTTATGACTTTTTGCAAATTGATTATTGAAAAAGATATTAAGGAAATGAATTTTTATATTTTTGCATAACAATATACCTCCCTTTCTGTTTCAAAGGAGAATATACACACCTTAATAAGAACTGCATAAAAAAAGAACCACTAAGGGTTCTTTATATCGTTTAAAATAATATTTATAATAAGTAAATATTACTATAAGCTGTACACATCTTCCCCTCCGAAAGAATCAACAATATTAGGCAGGTTTCCTGGCTTAGATTCATCTTACTTCCTCGTCTTCCCAAGATACACACAAGTATCCTAGTGACATAATTGAGGTTTCATCATCTTCACAGTAGCGGCGGGCTGCAGTGGTTCTTCCACTTTCCCTTTTAACTGCCATTTTTAAAATAATGGCAGCACCTAATACTATAAATATTCAATTTTTTAAATTCATTTAGTTTACGTTCATATTTACATTATATTTGCAAATATGTATATAGTCAATAACATTTGTAATAATATCAAAAAATGTTTATAACTTGAAATAAAAAAATACACTTACTAGTAAGCAAGTGTAAATATAAGGATTATATATATTTAAATTAACACCATTCGTAAAATAAAAGGGACTTCTCTCGAAGCCCCCATTAATCAAATTATAAACACACACATTGTTATATCCAATATAATGACATAACAATCACTATGCATTTTCTTTCCCTCCGAAAGCTTGCAATTCAAGATATTAGGCAGGTCTCCTGACTTACACATCAATCCCTATGAATAACCTTCCCAACAAAACGTCAGTGGTAACATAAATTCATAAGTAGTGTTTACAGTAGCGGGGGCTGTGCTGGATTTTCACCAACTTCCCTATTAATCTATTTAAAGAACCTATAGAATATTATTTAATTTATTACACATATAAATCTTATTCCATAATTTATAATAAGTCAACAAAAAATTACTTTATTATTTCCCCATTAGATGGCAAAAGTGAAAATTTTACCATTAAATTATTCTGAAATAACCTTTTTTGTATTATAATAATACTAGAATATACAATATTTCAAAAAACTTACTAACATCAGAGGAACTAAAATGATTAAAAGCAAATTAATACTTATGCTGTGTTCTATAGGCATAACTTTTTATCTATCAACTAAAGTATTAGCTTCAAACAATACTCAGCGTATCTGGGGTAATGATAGATATGCTACTGCTATTGAAGTTTCTAAAGGTGGTTGGACTGATGGTTCAGAATATGCTGTACTAGCTAATGGTGAAAACTTTCCTGATGCCTTAGCAGGTTCAGCTATAGCAGCAAAAGAAGGCCAGTGGATTTACTATACGGACGGATATAGCCGATTGTATAAATCTAAGGATGATGAAAGTTCTACTATAAAATTAATTGATATTCAAGAAGATGCTGCATCTCCCTCTAGAATATCAGATATAAATGTTTTGGGCGAATGGATTTATTATACTGAAGGCTATGACATAAATAAGATAAAAATTGATGGAACAAGTAAAACAAAAATAGACGAGGGATTCCTTTTAGCTGTTATTGGTAATACAGTTTACTATATAAATGTTTCAGATAATAATGAGATATATAAAATGAAACTTGACGGTTCAAATAAAACAAAAGTACGTGATGAGGCTGCTCAACAAATGATTATCGGCAATAGTTTTATATATTACCCAGTAAATGGTGGAGTTTATAGAATGAAACCTGATAATTCAGATGTTGTTTGTATTGTTAATAATCATAACAATGGTGTAACCTTTAATGTTTCAAGTGATTGTATTTATTATACGATGGGAGAAGGTAATTTATATAAAATAAAATCAGATGGTAGCAGTAATGTTAAGGTAGCAGATGTTAATGCATTTAAACTCACTCCCGGAACAAGCAGTATATTTTTCCCTACCATTGTAGAAGATTGGACTTACTATGAATGTGATGTTCATACTCCAGGTGACGATTATTTTACATATAAGTGTAAAGTTAAAACAAATGGCTCTGAAAATAACATTATAAATCCTAAATATAGATAATAATACGAGGAATTAGTAAAATAAAAAACCTATGCTTTAATTGAATTTTAGCATAGGTTTTTATTATCCAATCATATAATCTATTAAATTTTGAGGTATTAATTCCATTTTTCTCAGTTACAACTGCTTCTTTAGCTACTAGATATTACTGCCCATCTTTTCTGCACGAATAAGATAGTCAGTAGATAATATATCTCCTTTATTGATTACCCCTGGAACAACTAACTGACCTCTATCTGTCCATTTTTGATAAGAGCAAATCAATTTATATGTGCTAATAATACCGTCAAAGGCAGATTCATTATTTTCTTCTCCACAAACCAGAAGCATACTCTCTTTTATATTTAGTTTCTTTTCTCCAATTATAAATGAATACATTTTATCAATGATTGCCTTAAGTTGAGACGGAAACGTATACCAGTATAGCGGTGTTGCAAAAACGATTACATCTGCTTTTTCTATAAGAGGAGCAATATTATTAAAGTCACAATTGAATGAGCAAGGTGTTTCTTTACTATAGCAAGTATTACAAGCTATACACCCCTTAATATTTTTTTTACAAACATCACATTTTACTACTTCGTGTCCTGCTTCGTTTGTTCCTTTTATAAAGGCATCAGCCAATAAATCACTATTACCTCTAACTCTTGGACTACCATTTAATACCAAAATATTTTTTTTCATAGTTCATTCATCCTTTCAAATTATTATAATTGACAACAATTAGAGTATAATTTACAATATAATATTAGTAAAGTACGCACATTAAGGTTATGTACTAGCTTGAAGGGAAGTGTAAAAATGTCCAAGGAAAACTGCAATTCAACTGGTGTAAATATAAAAGATACTGATTTTGGATATACATTATCACTTATAAATGGTAAATATAAAATGATTATCATGTATTGGCTTGCTGAATATAAGTCAGTTATGAGATTTAATGAACTTCAACGTTCTATTGGCACAATCTCATTTAAAACCTTAAGTAAAACACTTAAAGAAATGGAAGATGATCAATTAATAATACGGGAAGAATATCCTCAAATTCCACCAAAAGTTGAATATAGTTTATCAGAACGTGGAAAATCACTCATACCTATTTTAGATATGATGTGTGCTTGGGGTGGAAAAAATCGTTTATAGCTTAAATGTTTCTCATATCTCATAACTGGAGTGCATTGTAATAACAAAAAAGAAGGGGTGTTTCTCAACTAATTACTTAGTTTTGAAACATCTCTTCTTCTATTGATTATTGACCTATAACTCATTGAAAGTATCTTTGATACATTATCTCATATCACTATTTGATTGCTTATATAGGCTACTTTTGATGGATACTTATATATCACATGTATGAACCATTAAAATCCAAGTTCTTCGTTCACCAGCCAAACCTCCAAAGATCTCTGGTTTAAATTATTTTCAATCAGTACTGATACTTGGCATATACGTTCCGGACTGCGACAGTCCTGACATTTGCCAGTAAGGCGGCAAGGCAGATTTCGATTCAATCGTTCAGCATTTTTAGGACATGCTACAGTTTTGATTCGTTCCAGAGCGGAAGAATAATCTGGTGCAAGTTTGTTTTTCCCAGCAATAATGATAACTCGTGGAGGCCCAAAGAACAAGGCTGCTGTTCGATTTCCTACTCCATCAATATTTAATAGTCTGCCATCTTCAATAACTGCGTTGCTGCTGGAAACATATACATCCGCATTCATAGCATCTTTCAACAGCTTCGGTACTTTCTCACCAGAAACCCTCCAGTGCCAAAGTACATTTTTTCCATTGTTCATTAGGGCTTCATATGCTCCTAATTCTTGAAGAGTCATTGATCCGCCAAAAGCCGTCGTCTGTCCATCTTTAATCGTCTCTAGCAATGCAATAAGTGCTTCTGAACGACTTGGAAATACCCTTGCACTGATTCCTCTCTTCTCAAACTGTTCGGCAACATGTATTAACTTATTCATATAAACCCTCCTCTTAATACGACGATATATTTGCAATTTATATATCTTATGCTATCATAGAGATATCAATTAGTAAAATTAATGATATTAATGATAACAATCGATAAATACGATTGATGATGAGGTGAAGTAATGGAATTACGTCAACTAAACACATTTGTTACCGTAGCTAAATTTAATAATTTTACAAAAGCTGCAGCCTACCTAGGCTATTCACAGTCCTCTGTAACCTCTCAAATACAATTATTAGAAAAAGAATTAGAAGTTCACTTATTTGACCGAATAGGAAAAAATATATTTTTGACTCACGAGGGTGAGAAACTTCTGGCCTACTCCAAACAGATAATTAAACTTTGCGATGAAGCGAAAAACTCCATAACTGCATCTAATGAACTAGAAGGGACCATAACTATCGGAGCAAGCGAATCACTCTGTACCTTAAGGTTGCCTCTTCTTTTCAAGGAATTCCACCAGCGATATCCTGCAGTTAAAATGATTTTAAAAATGGCAAGTTGTAATGAATCACAAACATTATTAAGAGAAAATGAAATTGATGTGGCTTTTGTTATTAGCTCGAAAATATGTACTTCCGAATTCATTTCAGACCTTGAATTTCCAGAACCTGCGGCTTTGCTGGCAATTCCAGGGCACCCGCTTTCTTTCAAACGTCATATTTTTCCTGAAGATATAACCCCATACACTGTAATCCTTTCACAAAGGGGTTGCAGCTATCGTAGCACTTTTGAGAAGAATTTAGAAGAGACTGGGGTTTTTCCTAAATATATTATGGAAGCTGGCAGTATCCAGGCTATTAAACAACTTACCATAAGTGGTATAGGGATAACTCTGCTTCCTCGAATTGCAGTTGAAGATGAATTGAACAGGAATCTGTTAGTTGAACTTGATTGGGCGGGAACTAGTTTTGACTTGGTAACACAAATGCTTTATCACAAAGACAAGTGGGTTTCACCGGCATTAAAGGCTTTCCTAGATCTGGCAAAAGAAACAATGAAGCATTGATATCTTAACTAAAGGAACTTGGCGTTGTAAAGAGTAAACACCTTATGGTAAATCCCACGGTAATGGAATGCAATACAGCCCGCTCTGCGGATGCGGGCCTGTTATACGAAAGCGTAAGAAAATATTTAGAAAGAGAATGGTGTATGTATTATTTTTAAACTATAAATCTGATTTTAAAAATGAATACAAATCTAAATCAATGATACCTTTTCCTGTCCAAATTGCCCCTTGTCTTATTGTTCCTTCTTTTGTAAATTTATTTCTTTCTAGCACATTTTTTGACTTAATATTATTAGACATGACAAAGGCTTGTACTCTATTTATTCCTATAGTATTTAGCAAATAATCACGTAATGCTTCTACTGTTTTAGTAGCAAAACCATGCCCCCAATAATCTTCGTTTAAAGTGTATCCTATAGTAACCATATTTACTTTTGCGTCAAAATCAAATATTTCAGCGACTCCAATAATTTTTTTCAAATCTTCATTTAAACAAATTGCAAGAAATATGGTTTTCTTTTTACCAAAATCTCTTTCAAAATGAGAAATCATGTTTTCAACTGTAGACTTATTCTTTTTTACTTCTCCTGGTCTATATTTGAATAAGTTTTCGTTACTGTATATTGAGTAAAGGTCATCTAAATCAGATTTTTCTATTTTTCTGAGAGTAATTTCATTTGTTTGAATGAATGGAAATTTTGAAAATAAAATCGCCTTGTCCATAGTTTTCCTCCTTAAATTAAAGACAATTAAGTTATAGTATTTTACACGCATGAACTTAATACCTGCTAAAGTATTTGTAAAATTAATCCTTATATTCATGTTATAGCAATCATCTATAAATTGCAACTTACAATACTAATTATTCTATTTTCATAAAGATAAAATACTCTGGGCCTTAAAGGTTACCAGAGCACAATTTTCTACTATACCATTTCTTAACTTTTCAAATTTATTTTTTTAAATCTTCCTTTATTCTTTCCTCTGAATAACTTTCTCTCTCTATATTATTTAATCCTAAATTAACAGAACCATAAGCTAACATGCTATCTATCTGCTTATCTATTTCATATTGCTGTTTATTACGTCTATTTGTATGTCTTCCTAGTTCCATATCTATCTCTGTCTCTTTATCAATCATAATAATACCTCACACCAAATTGCTATATTTAAATTTTCATATATAATTTGTCCTAATATATATCTAAAAATACATATGGCATAATTAATATGAAACTCCTTCTCCTATCGTCGAATGAGTACTCGCTGAGTAAGCGACTCACTCCAAATCAGAGATTTGAGTTCGCTGCTTAACCGATCATATCAAAATCAGCACTCTGTGTAAGTGACTATCACCAAATCAACACGCTGTGTAAGCGATCATCTCAAAATCATAGATTTTGGATGCCTGCTTAAGATTTGGGATACCTACTTAAGATTTTGTATGCCTGCTTATAGGATTAATAATAATTTTAAGTCTTTATATCGGTAAATCTCTTATTTCAATCTCTGTGCCTTCTGGTGCTTTAATTTTAAATAAATATCCGTCTTCAACTTTATATACTACCTCTCCATTTTTAATCTTAAAGTTTGTATATCCTAATTTTTTTATCCTATCAAATTCTTCTTGAACATTATCCACTAAAAAGCACATATGAACTATTCCTTCATTTAATGAACTCCAACTTTTTAATTTATCTCCCTTTTTACCAGTCTGTAATTCAATCATGAATGTTCCTAATCTTAACCATGTATTAAAATTTCTTTTATGAAAATTTGCGGTTTCTGTAACTAGTTCAAACCCTAAAATTTTAGTATAAAATTGGAGTGATTCTTCATATTTTTCCGTTTGAATACATACATGGTGCACCATTTTTATGCTCATAATTACATCTCCTTAAGTAACTTAATTACAAAATATTGTTTGGTATTTATTTCTCATCCTTGTTAGGGCACACCTCATTTACATAATCCCAATATTCTCCTGGAGTTAAAGCTTTTGGTTCAGTAATCATTTCTGCTACTTTTGCAAGCTCTTTGATTTTGTTACGAAGCATCGGTTGTAAACAACTAGGCACATGGTCTTGATTAACTCTATGTAAAAGTACACATTCAAAACACTTTCCATGCCACTCACACTTTATTTTAGGGCATGTACAATGCCTATTCTTTTCTGTTTTTATCATTTCTCTACATTCTTTTACCATTTCAAGATATTTTTCTTTTTTCTCTTGACTGATCTCAACACATTCCATAGAAGTTACCTCCAAGAACATTAATTTTGCATTGTCTTAATTTAGACAACAATTTGAATTATAACATAAAGCTACTATTGTTTAAACATCATAAATTTATGATTAATGTACCTTATAAGAAAGATACTAATTAAATATTATTTTACTACATTAGTTCCCCATCCATCATAAAATTTATTATACGAAACATTATTGACATATATATCGAGAGGTGATATATTTACATATATCGATAGGCGATAGATTGGAGGTCGATAGACTTGGATAGTAGTACACCTTTAACAGAAGCTTTATTTTATATTTTATTGGCGGCACGAACACCAAACCACGGATATGGGATTATTCAGGATGTAAGTGAGATGACAGATGGAAGGGTCACACTAGGACCTGGAACCTTATATGGCGCTATTAATTCAATGCTTACAAAAGGATGGATCAGTTTATATAGTGAGGATAAAGAATCAAGAAAGAAAAAAGAATATCTGATTACAGATATAGGAAAGGAAGTATTTCAAAATGAAGTAAAAAGGTTGAAGGAGCTTGTAAAAAATGCGAAAATGATGAATGATTAGGAGGATATGAATATATGTTAAAATTCAGATTATATTATGACAAAGACGCAGAAGAAGATTGGTTAAAAAAAATGTCTTTAAATGGATGGGCATTCAAAAAATTCTTCCTTGGATTTTATACTTTTGAACCATGTGAGCCTGGAGAATACAATTATCAGATAGATTTGCTTGATAATTGGAACGGTGATAAGGATAATTATTCATCTTTTATGGAGGATGTAGGTGTAGAAGTTGTAGGCCAATGGTGGAGATGGGTATATTTGAAGAAAAAGACAGCAGACGGTCCCTTTGAAATGTATACAGATGTGGAATCAAAAATAGCTCAATACAACAGGATTAGGAATTTTTTCAAAGTGTTTTTCGCCATAGAAATAATTTGCTTCCTCATGGAATTGGTGGCAACAATTAATACTGGTCACTATATTGGAGGAATATTTACAGTATTAATTGGGCTTATATCTTTGGCATTGTTAAGGATAGTATGGAAATGTAAATTGAAAATCGAGCAATTTAAACGTAACGAAAAGTAGTCGGTAATCCGTATATTTACGTGTAAAAGAATCAGAGCTTAAAGCAGTGGACTTTGGCAGATGTGAGCTCGGTCTCCATCTGCAATTTTCATTACATTATGAATCCTTTTTTGCATATCACTTTGACAATATGGACATTTAATCATTTCTTTTATAGCTTCATCCTATAACACCAACAATTTATTATCATTATAATACTCTATAATACTCTCCTCAAAATAAATTAAGCCAGAACTTTAATTCGCAAGAACTAAAATTATAACTTAACTATTACATCTTAAAATATTTCTATCAATCATTTAGAAGTATTATAAAACTCTTTTAGCTCGGCTTTCACTTCTTCTGAAAGATTATGCCATCGGATTCCCTCTACTGCGCCTTCCAAAGCATATAACCTATTTATGCACGCCGAGTCATCAATACTTCTTATTCTCAACCAAGCTTGCTTACTTCCAATCTCAATTAATTGTTTTATTGTTTCTATTCCAACTTCATTTAATTGTTGTTCAACTGTTTTCCCAATATTAGGCAAGGTAGACAACTCTCCCATAATATCATTCCTCCATCTATTTACATCTCCATACAATTATATACTCCATTATATTATATCTTTATTTTTTTTACCCCATTTGCACATTTCATTAATTATAGGAACTAGCGAGAGACCTTTTTCAGATAAAGAATACTCTACTTTGGGAGGGATCTGAGGATACTCTTTACGTGTAACAATCCCATCATTCTCTAATTCTCTGAGTTGGCCACTTAACATCTTATGAGTAATGTAAGGTATATTTCGTTTTAGTTCGCCGTACCGTAATTTAGCTTCACAAGCCAATTCATAGATTATTTTCATTTTCCATTTACCACTAATAATAGCAAGGGTATATTCAAAAGGGGCTTGTTTACTACGACATAATGTATTCATCTAAGTTACACTCTCCTAACGGTAAGTATGCTACAAAAAAGTGCATACTTTCTTTTTGCTTCAAAGTTATTATAATAAAAAATATAAAGAAAATAAATACCAAATATTACACATAAATTTATAGGGGGATAAATCATAATGGAAATTTTAAATCCAATTAAAATTAAAAACATCCAATTTAAAAATAAGGTAGTTATGGCTCCTATGGTTCCTTTTGGGTTGCAGAGTAAAGACGGGATTATGGGAGAAGAAATGCTGCAGCATTATTTAAAAAGGGCAGATACCGGAATTGGACTTATTATTTCTCAGTCCCTTTCAATAGCAGCTAGAAAAACGTTAGATGGTAGAGCAGGTGCATATTCAGATTCACATATAGATTATCTAAGCACAATAGCAAAAGTTTGTCATGATAATGGCACAAAATTTTTTGCACAGCTTGCCTATCCTAGCATTGGTTATCAAAATGGCGATACTATTAATAACCTAACAGAAGAAGATATTTTAGAAATACAAAATGAATTTATTAATGCAGCTAAAATCTGTAAAAAAGCTGGTTGTGATGGTATTGAACTACATGGTGCACATGGTTTTTTCCTCAATATGCTTACATCTCCCCTTTCAAACAGGCGTAAAGATCAGTATGGTGGAGATATAAATGGAAGATTATTTTTAGTTAAAAAAATCGTTGAGGGAATAAAAGAATTTGCCGACGATAACTTTATCATCTCTTATCGGTTGGGATGGAGTGATTGTTTAAACACCGATATCCAAACTGCTCAGGCTTTAGAAAATTTAGGTATAGAAATGCTGCATATTTCTTCTGGAATTCCTAGTGATAGGAATCTTGAAATTCCTAAAGATTTTCAGTTTAATGAAATCGTCTATACTGGTTGTCAAATTAAAAAAAATGTAAATATCCCTGTTACCGTTGTAAATGATATAGAAACATTAAATAGAGGTAATTACTTAATTGAAAACAAGTTGTGCGATTTTGTAGCCTATGGAAAACCATTTCTCGCAGACTCAAATTTTATGCTAAAGTCTATAGAGAACCCAGATTATAAGTCCTGCCTTGTATGTAAAAAATGCCAGTGGTTTATAGATGGCGAGAAATGTCCAGTA
This sequence comes from Clostridium aciditolerans, assembly GCF_016316925.1. Classification (GTDB taxonomy): domain Bacteria; phylum Bacillota; class Clostridia; order Clostridiales; family Clostridiaceae; genus Clostridium_AM; species Clostridium_AM aciditolerans. The sequence goes on from NZ_JAEEGB010000005.1 coordinate 82,469, forward strand.
CAAATTAAAACAAAAGTACGTTAAGAATCATCAAGTGATTCTAAGGTTCAGATGGAGTTTGCTTATAAGGATGACTTTCTCAATCTGAACCTTAGAAGAACTTATCCAGGCGCGTAGCAGTGCTTATCCCCCAGTTAAGCAGAGAGCCTAAATCTGTGATTTAGTGCGAATCGCTTACTCCTTCGACAATAGGAGAAGGAGTTTCATGCAAAGATGGAGGTGTTAGCAATGGTAGCGATCGGATAAAACAATTTATTCCAGTTTTAGTAAAATAGCAAACATGGAGGTATAATTAATGAAAGTATTAGCAATTAACGGAAGTCCTAGAAAAGATAAAAATACTGCTACTCTTCTAAATAAAGCACTTGAAGGTGCAGCTTCACAATGCGCTGAAACAGAACTTATCCATCTTTGCGAACAAAACTATAAGGGTTGTGTAAGTTGTTTTGCTTGCAAAATGAAAAATGGTAAAAGTTATGGCAAGTGTGCTTTAAAGGATGATTTAACACCTATACTTGAAAAGGCTGCAAAAGCTGATGCCATTATTCTAGGCTCTCCAATATATTTTGCTTCAGTTACTGGAGCTATGAGATCTTTTTTAGAAAGGTTCATGTTTCAATATTTAGTTTATGATGCTGATTATTCAAGCCTTTTCGGTAAAAAAATATCAACTGGATTCATCTATACTATGAATGTTACTAATGAACGAATGAAAGGTATAGGATATGAGCAAAGTTTTAAATCCTCGGAAATGGTCATGAAAAACCTCTTTGGTTCTTCTGAATCATTAATTGTAAACGACACATATCAATTCGATGATTATTCAAAATATGTTGTTACATTATTCGATGAGAAGGAAAAATCAAAAGTTAGAGATGAGCAATTCCCTAAAGACTGTCAAAAGGCTTTTGATATGGGAGTAAGATTTGCTAAACAGACTAGTATATAAAATCTACTATATTACAAGTAGCATATAAAAGGGAGGTATTTATATGAATTTTATAGAATTAGCAAAGGAAAGATATTCTTTAAGAAGTTTTGATACTAGAAAGGTTGAAAAAGATAAATTAGATTTAATTTTGAAAGCTGGACAATTAGCTCCTACTGCTGTAAATTATCAACCTCAAAGAATCTTAATAATTGAAAGTGATGAGGCACTTGCTAAACTGAAAGATTGTACAGTTTATCACTTTAATGCACCTATGGCTTTACTCATATGTGCTAACAAAGATGAAGCATGGAAGCGTAGCTATGATGGAAAAGTCCATACTGATATTGATGGAAGTATTGTTGCTACACATATGATGCTGCAAGCTACTGAACTTGGATTGGGTACAACATGGGTTGGTCATTTTGATCCAATTGCTGTTCGTAACGCTTTTAATATACCATCAAATCTTGAGCCAGTATGTATTTTCCCAATAGGCTATCCAAGTAAAGATGCAAAACCTCATCCTAATCATACAAAAAGGAAAGATATTTTAGAAACTGTTTCCTATAACCATTTTTAATTAATTAATAAAACCAGTGCTATTTAAGTACTGGTTTATCTTATATTCATAATATTATTGAAGGCTTATTTCTATAATTCTTTTTTCATATGCAATATTGGATAAGGTCTTCCATCATCATCTGTTGGAGATTCAGATACTACTTTAAATCCTTTGTGTAAATAAAATTCTTTTGCCTTTGGATTGTCCTTATTTACATCCAGCGATAAAAATGAGTACTTTTCCATCATATAATCAAATAAACTGCTGCCAATTCCCCTTCCAATGGAGTCTGGATGTAAAAACAACATATTTAAATTGTTGTCTTTAACATTTGCGAACCCCAATATACTTTTTAGCTCTGTATCATAAGCTACTTCGATTACAACTTTATCTAGATAATCTCTCAATTGTAGTTTCAGTTCATCAAAATCTTGTTCTTTCAAAAAATCGTGTGTAGCTTTTACTGATTCTTTCCATACTTCAAAAACTTCATCTATTTCATTTCTATTTGCTATTCTGTACTCTATCATGTTAAATTCTCCTTTTTCCTTATTATAATATCACCTCCCTCTCAAAATAATCAGAAATTACTTTTCGTGTTTTAAACCACTCTATTGAAAAGGTCATTGTCCACACCTCTCATTCATACCCTTATTAAGTTATTTTAACATAAAAACATTTTATAGTTTTTTAATAATCTAAATTTTCAATTCTAATTACATTCTCAATTTTATTTACTTCTTCTAATTTCTTTATATTTTCTAAGGACTTATTAACATTACCCTCGAAAGTTTCGTGAGTAACAATAACTATATATACAAACTCTCCTTTTTTAGGCTTTTGTATAAAGGATAAAATACTTACTTCATTTTTACCAAGAATAGTAGCTATTTTTCCTAGAACACCTGGAAGATCCTTTACTGAAATTCTTAGATAATATTGAGATTTAAAGCTTTCTACAGGAACTACTTCTTTATCCGCGTAATTTCTGATTAGAACATTTGACCCTTCAGTATCATTTCTCAAAACTGATATAATATCTCCAACTACAGCACTTCCTGTAGGCAGTTCTCCTGCCCCTCTTCCATAAAGCATCAAGTCCCCCACAGCATCTCCTTTAATGAAAATAGCATTAAAGGAATCATTAACATTTGCTAAAGGATGAATAGCTGGAAGCATTGTAGGATGAACTCTAAGCTCCAACTTACCCTTTACTTCCTTAACTATTGCCAGAAGTTTTATAACATATCCAAGTTCTTTACCATATTCAATATCAATAGCCTTTATTTTAGTTATTCCCTCTGCATATATATCATTTACGTCTACTTCTGTTTCAAATGCTAGTGTAGATAAAATAGCTAATTTATAAACAGCATCATAACCTTCTACATCAGAAGTTGGGTCTGCTTCAGCATATCCCTTTTTCTGTGCTTCTTTTAGTGCTTCTTCAAAACTCATATTTTCTAAAGTCATTTTAGTCAGTATATAGTTTGTAGTTCCATTTATTATACCAACCACCTCTTGAATTTTGTTTGCAGTTAAGCTTTCATTTATACCATTAATTATGGGAATTCCACCAGCTACACTGGCTTCAAAGTTTACAACAACTTCATTTTTCTCTGCTTCTTTAAAAATTTGCTGACCATTAGTTGCAATAAGCATTTTATTAGCTGTTACCACATGCATCTTTCTTCTTATAGCATTTAGAACATAATCTTTTGCAGGCTCTATTCCTCCCATAACCTCTACCACAATTTTAACACTATCGTCATTAAATATCTCATCTGCATTTGTAGTTAGAAGTTCTTCTGGAACATCTATAGTTCTCTTTTTATTTATATCTCTAACTAATATCTTTGCTATCTCAATATCATAGCCTGATCTTTTCATTATGGCTTCTCTATTAGAATTTAATATATTCCAAACACCCTTACCTACATTTCCTAAACCTAATAACGCTATTCTAACCTTTTTCATAACTTTGCCCCCTCTTTCTAGCTATAAGCTACCGAACTATGCGAATGCTTTGTATATGCCTCTTAGTGCTTTTTCAAAATCTTCATTTTCTACACCGACAGTGATATTTATTTCACTTGCTCCCTGATTGATCATTCTTATATTTACGTCTCCCTCTGCAAGACCTCTAAATAACTTTGAGGATATTCCCTTAGTTCTATCCATTCCTCTACCCACAGTAGCTACAAGTGCCATATTAGGATAAACCTCTAGAGAGTCTGGATTACACTGCCTTTTGATTTCCTCCAATATGTTATCCAGCTTATCTCCAAGCTGTGTATCTTCTATAACTAAGGAAACAGAGTCTATACCAGAGGGCATATTTTCAAAGGATACTCCATTACTCTCCAATATGGAAAGAAGCTTTCTGCAGAAACCTTGTTCTGAATTCATAAGCATTTTTTGTACAGCTATAACTGTAAAGCCTTTTTTGCCTGCTATACCAGTGATAGTTCCACTGTAGCTTATAGGCTTGTCATCATCCACAATTAGAGTTCCTTTGTCCTGTGGTCTATTAGTATTTTTTATATTTATAGGGATATATACGTCTCTGATTGGAAATATACTTTCCTCGTGCAGTACTTTTGCCCCCATATAAGAAAGCTCCCTAAGTTCCTTATAAGTTACAACTTCTATTGGCTTTGCATTTTCCACAATATTTGGATCTGCCATTAAAAATCCTGAAACATCTGTCCAGTTTTCATAAAGTTCTGCGCCTAAGCATCTTGCAACTATTGCTCCAGTTACATCAGGACCTCCTCTTGAAAAAGTCTTTATAGTCCCATCAGGTATTGCCCCATAAAAGCCTGGTATAACTGCTCTTTCCACAGCTGACATCTTTTCATCTACAGCTTTTTGCGTAGCTTCAAAATCTATCCTGCCATAACTTTTAAAACGTATAATTTCTGCTGCATCTACAAATTCATAGCCTAAGTAGTCAGCAAGAATTAGTCCATTTAAATATTCCCCACGGCTAGCTGTATAATCTGCTGAAGCCCCATCTTCAATTTTAGCTTTTATTTCATCAAGATACTTTTTTATATCTATCCTAACCTCCAGCTCCCTTACCAAGCTAGTATATCTCTCTTCTATATGCCTAAAAACATCATCAAAAGATATGCTATTTTGAGCATGTGCATGGCACAAATATAATAGATCTGTAATTTTGTAGTCCTTACTAAACCTTTTACCTGGTGCTGAAGGCACAACATATCTTCTTTTTTCATTTTCTAAAACTATGTTCTTTACTTTTCTAAACTGCTCACTATCAGCAAGTGAGCTTCCTCCAAACTTAGCTACGATTAGATTATTCATTCTTAGCCCCCCATTTATTGTTTAAATGAAACTCCTCTTCCTTATGTCGAGGAGTACTCACTGAGTAAGCGACAATATCAAAACCGAAGATTTTGTATGTCTGCTTAACTGATTCACACAAAATCAGCACTCTGTGTAAGTGACTATCACCAAATCACAGATTTGGTGATAGTCACTTAAGATTTTGGTTGCCTGCTTAAGATTTTGGTTTTCTGCTTATCCACACTGAGTTAGCTGCTCTAAATTATTTACCACAGTACCCTTATCATCTATGTTAAGCTCTTTAACTTCCCATTTACTTTGCAAATTTTCTAAAAAACCTTGAATATTTTTGCAAAACTCCTGATCTTCTTCCTTAAGCATAACCATAATTGTTGGGCCTGCCCCACTTAAAAATACGCCCAAACAATTAAGTCTTTCACACTCTTCTTTTATTGAATAAAAATTCTCTATAAGCTGCGCTCTGTAATCCTCATGTAGCTTGTCTTTACAAGCATATTTGATTAAATGAAAATCCCCATTATTTAATGCTGATATCAAAAGTGCAGTTCTTCCTACGTTAAAAATCCCCTGCTTATAATCTATATTCTTAGGTAAAACTGCTCTGGCTTCTTCTGTAGATAATGTAAAATTAGGTATAAGTGCACAAAATTTAATGCCTTCCTTAACCCTTACATTGTTGTAAACAACCTTTTTGCCTTCTGATATAGAAACAGTCATTCCTCCGCAAAAGGCTGGATTTATGTTATCTGGATGACCTTCTACCTCCACCGCCAAATCTAAGAGTTCTTGATCATTTAAAACTCTTCCAGCCAATTCATTAGCGCAAATAACTCCCCCTACCACACAGGCAGCACTACTCCCAAGACCTCTGCATACAGGTATATCGCTCTCTATTCTTATTCTTAAACCAGCAGGTTTATAGCCCATCTTTTCGAAACATCTTTTCATTGCGACATATGTCAGGTTATCTTCATTTTTAAATTTATCTTCACAACCTTCGAAAACAAGCCCCTCTTCGATTTCCTCCACATAAAATCTATTGTACATATTAACTGCTACCCCAAGACAATCGAAGCCTGGTCCCATATTAGCACTTGTTGCTGGTACTCTAACCTCTACCATAACTATCACCTACACCCCTAAAAAATTTTTAATTACTTCTCTCATTTCATCCTTTTTACATGTTACTTTATGACGAATTTCTTTTTTATCTAAGCTCTCTATTCCCTTAGGTATTTTCAAGCCCATCTTCTCAGATAGTACTTGTACCATCTCAAAATCCGAAGCACTGCTATTTGCAAAATTTAAAACCTCATTTATACTTCTTGGAAACTTAAATGGACTTGCAGTAGAGGCTATTACGGCAGCTCTATCATTATATGTATTTTTCTTATACTTTTCATAAACCTCATAGGCTACTGCAGTATGTGTATCTATAACATATTCTGAAGCTTCATAGACCTTTTTAACTGCTGCAAGAGTTTCTTTTTCGTCAGCAAAGCCCCCATATAATATCTTCAGCTTTTCTTTCATCTCTTCATTTATCTCATAATTACCTTCTTCTTTAAGTTGTTTCATAAGATTATTTATAAGTTCTTCATCTCTGCCGCTTATTTCATATAAAAATCTTTCTAAATTGCTGGATATTAAAATGTCCATAGAAGGAGAATTGGTCACGGAGAATTCTCTTTTTCTGTCATAAATTCCGGTGTTTACGAAATCTGTAAGTACTTTGTTTTCATTAGATGCACAAATTAACCTTCCTAGTGGCACTCCCATTGCTTTAGCATAAAAAGCCGCTAGTATATTACCAAAGTTTCCTGTTGGTACAACTACATTTATGCTTTCCCCTTCTTGTATTTTTTTATCTTTTAGCAGACTTACATATGAATAAACATAATAAACCACTTGAGGCACTAATCTCCCTATGTTTATAGAGTTTGCCGAAGAAAGCATATAGTTATTTTTATTTAATAGCTCATTAAATGCTTTATCATTAAATATCTCCTTAACTCCATTTTGTGCGTCATCAAAATTCCCCTCTATACCAACTACAAAAGTATTTTTCCCTTCTTGTGTAGTCATTTGTCTCTTTTGAATTTCACTTATCCCATCCTTTGGATAAAAAACTACAATCTTTGTTTTATCAACGCTATCAAAACCTTCTAATGCAGCTTTTCCAGTATCCCCGGATGTAGCAGTAAGTATAACTATTTCTTTTGTCATGCCTATTTTCTCTGCTGCTGTTTTTAAAAGATAGGGAAGTATACTTAGTGCCTTATCCTTAAATGCCAATGTCTTTCCATGATAAAGTTCTAAAAAATATGCTCCTGCTTTGTAGTTCAGTGGTGCTATATAAGAATTTTCAAACTTTTCATCATAAGCTCTATCTATACATTCTCTAAGTTCAGCATCGCTAAAATCATCAAAATACTTTTTAATAATATAAAATGCAAGTTCCCTATATTTCATATCCCCTAACTCTTGAAAGGATTTTGTGATTTTAGGAAATTCTTCTGGTACATATAGTCCTCCATCTTCAGCTATGCCCCTAATTATTGCTGCAGATGCTCCCACAACTTTCCCGTTCCCCCTAGTACTTCTATACAACAATGTATTAGTCTCCTTTTTGCAATTAATGTCATTTAGATTTAAAACTCAAATATGATTAACACTTTATAATGTTTCCACACAAAAGTCAAATGTATTTTGTTCGCGTACATTTCTAAATTATAAAATTTAAACGTTAACATTTGCTTATTTTTCAATCTTATTGGTGAGTTTATATTCTTCTAAAACTGAAAAGATTAAAAGTTTTAGTTGCAATTCAAAATGCAAGATTTTTGCAGGAATCTCCTGTTTGAAAACGTTTTTATTGCAAAAACAAACAAAATTCGGAAATTGATTTAGATTGGTGTCTATGTTAATATCCTATTAAACAATTTAATACGGATCGGATGAATTTAGCGGAATAATTTTATTAAACCGTTATTGGACGAACCTCTGGAGAGACTCGACTGAGCACCGAAGGGGAAAGCCAAAATATATTTTGGTGAAGCTCTCAGGTAAAAGGACAGGGGATTTTGAACGGGAAAAAATAACTATTTATTTTTTGCTTCAAAAATCTTGCTTTCCAGAGACTAAATTTAAATTTAGTCTCTTTTATTTTGTCCGATGGATACACTCCTGGGTAAATTGTTTAAAATTTAATTTCATAAGGAGAGATAAAAAATGAAAGCATTTGTAAGTGTATTAGGAAAAGATAAGGTAGGTATTATTCATGAAGTAACTTCTGTATTATCTAAAAACAACGTAAATATTTTAGATATTAATCAAACTCTCATAGATGATTACTTTGCTATGGTAATGCTTGTTGATTTGTCAAAAATGCAGCTTGAATTTAAGGATTTAAAAACTAAACTTGAAAATAAAGCTGCAGAAATAGATGTTTCTATTAAAGTTCAGCGAGAAGATATATTTAATTCAATGTACAAAATTTAAATTACAAGGAGTTTTAAAGCAATGATTAATTTAAACAATATAATGGAAACAATAAAAATGGTAGATGATCAAAATTTAGATATAAGAACAATTACAATGGGTATATCTCTTTTAGATTGCTGTCATAGTGACGGAAAGCAATCAAGAATTAAAATTTATGATAAAATAACTAAATATGCAGAAAACTTAGTTAAAGTTGGAAGAGAAATTGAAACAGAATATGGAATACCTATTGTCAATAAAAGAGTATCTGTAACTCCTATATCTATTATTGCTCAAGCTTGTGATGATACTGATTATGTTGAATTCGCTAAGACTTTAGATAGAGCTGCTGAGACTTTAGGAATTGACTTTATAGGAGGATTTTCAGCTCTAGTACAAAAAGGATACACTAAAGGAGACCGAATACTTATAGAATCAATTCCTGAGGCTCTAGCTATTACAAAAAAAGTTTGTTCCTCAATAAATGTTGGAAATAGCAAATCTGGAATAAATATGGATGCTGTTAGAGACATGGGGAGAATAATAAAAAAGACTGCTTATCTTACAAAGGACACAGACAGTATAGGCTGTGCTAAGCTTGTAGTATTTGCTAATGCAGTAGAAGACAACCCATTTATGGCTGGTGCATTTCATGGAGTTGGAGAAGCTGAATGCATAATAAATGTCGGTGTTAGCGGACCAGGAGTTGTAAAATCTGCCCTTGAACAAGTAAAAGGAAAAAGCTTTGATGTAGTTTCAGAAACAATAAAGAAAACTGCATTCAAGCTAACAAGACTTGGCCAATTTGTAGCACAGGAAGCTTCAAGAAGACTAGATGTTCCTTTCGGAGTAGTTGACCTATCACTTGCTCCAACACCAGCTATAGGTGATAGTGTAGGAAGACTTTTAGAAGAAATGGGACTTGAAAGCTGTGGATGCCATGGAACTACTGCTGCTTTAGCCCTATTAAACGATGCAGTTAAAAAAGGTGGTGTAATGGCCGCTTCTCAAGTAGGTGGGCTTAGTGGTGCATTCATTCCTGTAAGTGAAGATGAAGGAATGATTGCTGCAGTAAAATCTGGTTCCTTAAATTTAGAAAAATTAGAAGCAATGACTTGTGTTTGTTCCGTAGGTCTTGATATGATAGGAATCCCTGGAGATACTCCAGAATCAACTATATCAGCAATTATTGCAGATGAGGCTGCTATTGGAGTAATAAATAACAAGACAACTGCAGTAAGAATAATACCTGTTTACGGCAAAACAGTTGGTGATGAAGCTGAATTTGGTGGCCTTTTAGGAACAGCTCCTATAATGCCTGTAAGTAAATTTTCCAGCGAAGATTTTATAAACAGAGGCGGACATATTCCTGCGCCAATTCACAGCTTTAAAAATTAAAAAGTCAAAAGGGCATGGATTTACAATACAAATCCATGTTCTTTCTTTTACATAAGTATTTAATATTGTTATACCTATTATTTTATAGTATAAACTAATACAAATACTTTACACTCCGTTTTTTGCTTTCATTTGACTTTTGTTAAAGTTTAAGAAGATATGATATAATCTTCACGTATTTGGAATAATGTATATCTAGACATATTTTTTAAATTAAACATGAATAAAGAAGGCGATAAAATATGAATTTGAAAAAGCATTTTAAAATGTTTATAGAAGACAATTTTCATGCTCTTACCCATAAAAACTTTAGATACTATTGGATTGGGCAATGCGTATCTGTTATTGGTACCTGGGTTCAAAGTGTTAGTCAATCTTGGCTTGTACTTTCACTTACAGGTTCACCTTTCTTGCTTGGAATTATAGGAACAATGCAATTTTTACCTATAACGCTTTTCTCGCTATTTGCAGGAGTTGCTATAGACAGGTTTCCAAAGAAAAAAATCCTTTTAATCACACAGACATTATCAATGCTTTTGGCTTTTATAATGTCTGCACTAGTATTTACCCACAGCATAAAATACTATCACATTGTAATACTTGCACTTTTTTTAGGATTCATAAATACAATTGACATGCCTACAAGACAGTCTTTTATAGTTGAAATTGCAGGCAAAGAGGATTTAATGAATGCAATAGCTTTAAACTCTGCTACCTTTAATCTTGCTAGAATTGTAGGCCCTGCTATAGGTGCACTACTTATGGCTTATATAGGCATAGCCTGGTGCTTTTTTCTAAACGGCTTGAGCTTTTTAACAGTGCTTTGCGGTCTCATATATATTGAATCAAAACCTTATGTGCGAAAGAACTTTTCTAACAACATATTTAAAGAAATTAAGGATGGTCTTAAATATATTTTTAATAATTCTGTGCTATTTGAAACTGTTTGCATGGTCACTGTAATTGGAATATTTGTCTTTAATTATAATATTTTAATTCCTGTTTTCACAAAAAACGTTCTTCATCAGCAGGAAAAAATATATGGATTTTTAATGTCCTCCCTTGGAGCAGGCTCTCTTATAGGCGCAGTTATGGTTTCCTTAAGAAGTAAATCAGGACCTAAGAAGCTAATTTTATTCGGAAGTTCAATAATTACTGCTGTTATGCTTATCTTCATAGGTTTTTCCCGTACTTATTATACGGCGGCAATTTTTCTTGTAATAAATGGACTTTTCAATATTTATTTCTCTACTACTGCTAATTCAACGCTGCAAGTTAACTCTAAGGATGAGTACAGAGGAAGAGTTATGAGCGTATATTCACTTGTATTCGCTGGAAGTGCTCCTTTAGGTAGCCTATTTTCTGGTTATGCCGCAGACAAAATTGGCTCTGCCTGGGCTTTTGTACTATGTGGTTCTTTAACATTAGTTTGTGTTTTTATGCTTATGATTATATTTAAAATAAGAGCTAAACCTGCAACATAGAAGTTCAATATTGTAGGTTTAGCTCTTTCATGTATTACAAATTTCATCACTGGAATGCTTCAGCTTTAAATTAGCAACAATTATTATGCTTATAATCACTAGCAGAAACCATGAGCTTATCTTTTGTAAATGAACAATATTCCATGTTTCTGTTTGGTTTGGGTATTTCCAAGCCCCTAAAAATGTTGATATATTTTCTGCTACCCATATAAAAAATCCAATTAAGAAAAAGGAGAGAACAAGATGCATCTTAAAACATTTTTTATAAACTTTAAATTCTACATTTGACTTTAAAAAAATGACAAATAGACTTAATACAATAAACCATCTTAAATCCAATATATAGTGATGTGAAAAAAAGTTAGTATATATTACAGCTGCTAAAGGGTAAGTAATATAATTGCTTGGCCAATTTATAAATTTTAGATCAAATCGTCTCCATGCCTGACAAATATAACTTGCTACACTGGAATACATAAAACCACTGTATAAAGGAACTCCCCAAAATTTAGTTATAGCATACTCCGGATAAGCCCAAGAACCCATATGTACTTTATATAATTCAAGAACTAAACCTATAATATGAAATAGTGATATTACTTTTAATTCTTCTATAGTTTCTAATTTAAAGTGAACCATCATTACTTGAACAATTACACAAGCTATCAAAATAAAATCATATCTATATAAAAAAGGTATGCTTATCACCTTTGAAATTGCTAATATGAGAAATATTGCAACTGGAAAAACACATGATAATGCTTGTTGTGCTGCAAAGTAAATTAGATATTTTATATATTTCAATTTTTTTCCTTCTTTCAATATTTTTAAAACATAGACAATCATTAATTTTATATTGCTATTATATTAATTTACCCTGCTGAAATCAACATAAATCTATTTTTCTTCTATTTAATACTATGCTTTTCATTTAGTTTACGGTAAAGAGTCATACGTGGAATACCTAAAGTTTTACATGTCTCTTTCTTATTATAATTACATTTTTTCAAAGTATCGTGTATAATTTTCATCTCTATTTCTTTTAATGTATCCTTTAAAGTTAAATTTTTAGGACAATCTAGCTGATAATTTTTCATTTGTTGTTTTTGTACATTTTTTAATATATATTCTGGAATATCTTCATTTTTAATAATAGTATCTTCAGAGTTTATGATAATACTTTCAATAATGTTTTTTAGTTCTCTTACATTTCCTGGCCAAGAATAGGATTTAAGAATTTTTATAATTTCATCTGGAATTATTTTGTATATTCCTAACTTTTGATATAACTTAGTTGCAAAATGCTCTGCAAGTAACTGAATATCCTCTCCTCTTTCTCTAAGACTAGGAACTTTTAGATTTAACACATTTAGTCTATAAAATAAGTCCAATCTAAATTTTCCTTGCTTTACTTTATCCTCTAATGAAGCATTAGTTGCGGCAACTACTCTTACATCTATAATAGTCTTTTTATTGCTTCCCACTTTTTCTAATTCTTTTTCTTGTAAAACCCTTAACAGCTTTGTTTGCATACTTAGCGGAAGTTCTCCAATTTCATCAAGAAAAATAGTTCCTCCATTAGCTAACTCAAATTTACCCTTTTTACCGGATTTTTGAGCACCTGTAAAAGCTCCTTCTTCATATCCGAAAAGTTCGGATTCTATAAGTGTTTCCGGTATAGCCCCACAATTTACTGGTATAAAAGGTCCTTCTTTTCGTGGACTAGCGTTATGAATAGAGTGAGCAAACAACTCTTTTCCAACTCCACTTTCCCCAGTGATTAAAACTGTAAAATCCACACCACTATATTTAATGGCTTTCTTCTTGCAACTGAATCCTGTTGAAGAAATTGTTAAAATATCATTAAAAGTATATTTTGAATTATATACTTCTGATACTTTACTAGCTTTATATAAGGATAACTTTTTAGTAAAGTCATCTTCCACTAAAAGATTATATAGAAAACTCAAATCATCAATAGATATAATTCCCAACCCTCCAATTATCTTATTATGATAAAAAAGAGGAATCCTATCTACAATACATTCTCTACCATCCTTAAATTTATGTTTTTGTCCTATTTCTGCTTGTCCAGTTTTTAGTACAAGAGGTAATCGAACTGTGGGATCAATTTCTGGTAAATATTTTCCTTCCACATCTTCATGTTTAAGGTTAAGAAGTTTTAAAAATGCTTTATTCATAACTATTACTTTACAATCTGTATCTACAATGTTAATGGGTATAGGCAATTGATCAAAAATAAGGGAAGTTATATAAGTAAATAAACTAGAAATTTCTTCTTTATTAAAACTGGTATTGTTATTTTCAAGCATAGCATCACCTCATTACATTATATCCATAAATTTCAAATTTATGTTGTCTATAAGTATACCATTGAGCTGTGTTTATTTCAAATTTATGAATAGAGTTCTTGGCATCGGATAAAAGTTTTTAGCTGCTAATGAAATTTTTTATTATAAATAAAATTAAGTAACAGAGTGTTACTTAATAACATTTTGTTACCCATTGTAACTATATTAGTAGAATGAGTTCTCAAGGGAACTTTTTATCTAGCTGTAACAAAATGTTGCTAGAGCATATTATTAGATAACAATCTTATATTGAAAATATTAGTTTTTTCATAGCAAAGCTCTGGCATGTTACTTGCTAATATACTAAAGGGCCAGGTTAAACAAAGTAAAAAACTATAACTCTATAGCTTAGCAGTCATTAACTCACTTCTTATAGAAGTTGGAGTTCTATAGCTGGTATCTAATGGGCAAATTATTTTAATGGGGGGATGAAAAATGGCAATTATACAAAAAGTTGAAGATGCAGTAAAAAATATTAAAGACGGGTCAACTGTTATGATTGGTGGATTCTTAGGGGTAGGTGCACCACTTGGAATAATTGACGAATTAGTAAAAAATGCTGTGAAAGACTTAACTGTCATAAGCGTAGTAGGTGCTAATCCTGGTGGAAACTTTGATATTGGAAAACTTACAGCAAACAGGCAGATTAAAAAATTTATTGGAGCACATATAGGAACAGACCCTTGTCTTGTACAACAATATATAAACAATGAAGTTCAAGTAGAATTCAATCCAATGGGAACCTGGATTGAGAGGATACGAGCTGCTGGAGCTGGCTTAGGCGGAGTGTTAACCCCTACAGGCTTAGGTACTGAAATGGAAGATGGACGTGAAAAAGTTACAGTAGATGGTAAGGAATTTTTGTTGTATTCTCCACTAAAAGCAGATATAGCCATTATAAAGGCTCATAAAGCAGATAAATTTGGTAATCTTCAATATAGAGGAACAGCTTTAAATTCAAATCCTGTAATGGCTACTGCTGCAGATTTAGTTATAGCAGAAGTTGATGAAATAGTGGAAACTGGTGAGCTCTCTTATAACGAAATAGGTACACCTGGAATTTTCGTTGATATTATTATTCAAGGTAGTAGCTTAGAAGAAAGAGAGAAGATCTTTGAAGATTTATGGGTAAAAAGCAAAAAACTAAGATAATGGAGGTATAAATATGAATGAAAGAGAAATTATAGCTCAAAGAATCGCAAAAGAGTTTAAAGACGGAATGGTTGTAAATTTAGGCTTCGGAATTCCTACAGCATCAGCTAACTATATACCTGAAGGAGTTAACGTAATTTTACAAACGGAAAACGGTGGCTTGTTATTTGGTCCTAAGCCTAAGCTTGGAGAGTCGGATCCTGATTTAGGTAATGCAGGCGGTGAACCTATAACTATGCTTGCTGGTGCATCAGCCTTCGACCTATCCTTATCTTTTGCTATTATAAGAGGTGGACATGTGGATGCTACTGTATTAGGGGCTCTTGAAGTAGATCAACAAGGAAATATAGCTAACTGGAAAATACCTGGTAAGTTCATCCCTGGTATGGGTGGTGGAATGGATTTATTAGTTGGTGCTAAAAAGGTAATTGTAGCAATGACTCATACTGATAAAGCAGGTAATTCTAAGATTCTTAAAAAATGCACTCTTCCTCTTTCCGCTGCTGGTGTTGTAAATCTAATAATAACTGAAAAAGCAGTTATTGAAGTTTCAAAAGACGGACTAGTGCTAAAAGAAGTTGCTCCTGGAGTAAGCGTAGAAGATGTAGTAAAAAGCACAGAAGCTGAATTAATTATTCCTGAAAAAATTGGCCTTATGTAATATAGATATCCAACTTGGGTGCTTGATTTATTAGCGGTATTCATGGGGGTACCTCTTCTGTACTGCCAGATGTACCCCTATGAATACCTTGGTTAACTCAATTATCGAAATTGGATATTTATAGCAAAAAATAAACCAATCCCTTTAATTTTTTAAAAGCCTTTACTAATATCCTATTAGTTAATTGTCTAGCAAAATTTTCATTACATCGTCCATTGAAAGAACATTAGCAAAACGTTTATTCCAAATCTTATAATTATAAAACTCATAAAGTTTATTACCAGATAGATACTCGTTATCGAAAGTTGTATTTGTTTCTTCTGGAATTATTATTTTATATCCATAATCAAAGGCACTTTTTAAAGTAGCATCAATACAATATTCTGTTTGAAGTCCTACCAGTATAATGGTATCTATCTCTTTACTTTCTAAATGCTCCCTTAATCCAGTTCTATGAAAAGCACTGTTATACTCTTTTTCAACAATAAATTCACCACTATTAGGTGCTATATCATTATAGATCTGCCAGCCATCTGTCCCTTGTTCAAGCTCGGTTCCCTTTCCATCATCATGACGTACATATATAACTTCCTTCTTATTATCTCTTGCAGTTAAAATGAGTTTTTTAATATTTTCAATAACTTTCTGTTCATTATGAGGATGTTTCTTAATTAATGCATTTTGCACATCTACCACTAGCAAAACAATATTATTCATAGTTTCTTCCCTCCTAATTTTATTACTTTCTATTTCTAAAATAACTCAGGTTTATTTTTAAATCCATTGGATGTTCCTATGATAAGAATTCTACAATTCTTATCCAGTATCCTTTTTTCTATTGCCCTTTTTAGAGCACTAAATACTACCGCGGAGGATGTTTCAAGATATAATCCCAAATGAGCCATTTGTCTGACATCATCGATTACATTACCTTGAGGTATATCAACCGCAAAACCATTGGAATCCCTTATAGCTACATAAGACTGGTAAGTTACGGTACTCCCTCCGATGGAAGCGGTTAAAGAACATTCGCCAGGAAATTCTTTTCTATAGTCTTCCCCTTCCAACACTTTGGAAATTCTTCTAAATGGTTCTACACAAACCAACTTTGGTAATGCAACAATATATCCAAGCTTCAGCAATTCCTTAAAACCCTCAAATATTCCCCAAAGGAGGTCCCCTCTAGATACAGGTACAAATATATATTCAGGTAGGTTGTCTCCAAATTCCTCATATATTTCATAAGCTATGGTCTTGTATCCTTGAACTCCAAAGCAATTGCTTCCTACTGCCGGTAAAATATAATTTGTTGCCGGATACCAATCATATTCTTCAACCATTTTCCTCATATAACCCCATCTACCATTAGCAGCTATATCATCAGCTTCATCAACTATTACTAGCTCTGCGCCTGTTGCTTCAATGGCAGTCTTATAGGCCATATTCACATTTGGTAATGATGTGATTTTACAATCCAGACCTGCATTTGCAGCATAGGCTGCTATGGAAATACCTGCATTTCCACTTGAGGCAGCTACTATACCTTTTTTGCCCAGTTCAAGTGCTCGTGCCACTACCAGTGGACTCATTCTGTCTTTGTGAGAACCGGTAGGGTTTTGGAACTCATTTTTTATAAATATTTCTTTAACTCCCAAGAGTTTTGCCATTTTCTCAAGCTTCACCACTGGTGTATCACCTTCACCTAAGGTTGGAAATGTTTCATAAGGAAGTATACGTCCATATTTCTGCATACCTTTCATGCTAGGATTTTTGAAGATTGCTTCCTTATACTGAAATGAAATAGCGGCATTTTCCCCTTTTTCTAGACATTTGGGGCATCCTAAAAAATAATCTCCTACCGTATATTTTTCTCCACATTTAATACAATACATCGATTCAATTTTTTCATTCATCTTATACATAAATAGTCCTCTTTCCTTTATAATAGTTTTATCGAGTTATTTACATCTTCGATTATAAAAGAGGTTTTTCTATTTGTATAACGAATATATTGAATAACAACTATCGAAAATATTAATTATAGATAAGAGGTGATTTGACGTATGGACTATGATCTTTTAATAACTTTCATTTACTTAGCTAAGTTGAAAAACTTTACTAAAACAGCTGAACAGCTTCATGTGGTTCAGTCTACCATCACCAGCAGAATAAAAAATCTTGAATATAATATAGGAGAAACCCTGTTTGTCCGGACAAATAAGCATGTGGAACTGACAAATGCGGGAGAAGCTTTTCTTCCCTACGCTAAACAGTTGCTAAGTATACAGGAATCTGCTATTTTTCGGCTTAAAGCTCTGGAATTATTCAACGATACACTTAATATTGGTGCTGTACACTCTATTTACGATTGCCATGTGCAGGACATGGTTCTTAAATATATGCAGCAAAATAAAAAAATTGCAGTCAAAGTTACCATTGAACATAGTGAAGAACTGATACAAATGCTTCATGAGGATCAGGTAGATATTGCATTTACATATTGGGACATTAAATCTCCTAAATTCATATGTGAACCCTTCCATAGCGACAGAATCATATTGGTTACTGGTTCACAGAATAGTGCCGCTGCATGCGGTATCACAGAGGTTGAGCTTAGAAATCTGCCTTTATTGTGCTCTGCAATTATGACTGCTCCATTTCAGGAATGGTTCTACTCAATTTTCCCGAAAAACTATGTATATCCACTGGATATCAATATTAGCAGCAGCATCATTAAATTTTTAAAAGAAGGAATTGGATTTAGCTTCATGATAGAGTCCGCCGCTAAGAAGTTTCTGGAAGAAGGTTCACTAGTGGAAATAAAGCTTCTCGAAAGCACACCACCAAGTATAGAAAGCTATATGTTAATAAACAGGCAGCGAATTAATTCGGAAGCAGTAAGTCAATGGCTGACTGAGTTTATGCCTTCCTCTTCTCTTCCCTAG
Organism: Clostridium aciditolerans; assembly: GCF_016316925.1. Classification (GTDB taxonomy): domain Bacteria; phylum Bacillota; class Clostridia; order Clostridiales; family Clostridiaceae; genus Clostridium_AM; species Clostridium_AM aciditolerans. Next base: position 100,790 of record NZ_JAEEGB010000005.1, read on the forward strand.
CATTACTCATCTCAAGCAAAACAATAATAAAGAACCCAGAAGCAATGTGATTCAATGCTTCTGGGTTAAATATGTATAAAACTATTTAACTTCATCAAGATTTACATAACAATCTTCTGCCTTAACTTCTCCTTTTAACATACCTTTTTCTTGTAACCATTTTATATTATTTTCCCAAACCTTCTTATCCTGGTATAAGAAAGGCTCATCCTTTGATTCCATCTTAGGAAGAAGCACATTCATGCTTTGTTTTTCCACTGCGTCTATAAGAGGGAAGTTGTCCTTTTGTTGATTATTTAATAATATGCTTAAGGATTTATCTGGATTATTCTTAGTAAACTCATAGCCTTTTTTAGCAGCTTTCATAAACTTCTTTAAAGTTTCAGGCTTGTCTTTTAAGGTCTTATCGCTTGTAACAAAAACTTCTTCATAATAGTTAGGTACTCCATATTTAGATGGGTCAAAATAGTTTACTGGGTGTCCTTCATGCTCAAGTACAGGAACCTCGTGATTTATAAGTCCCCCTGTAGTAGCATCAACTTTTTTTGTTGTCATGGAAGAAAGTAATTCGAAACCTACATCTATTGATTTTATTGAATTTGGATCTCCTCCATCTGCTTTTATCATACTTTTAACATATTCTATGTTTAGAGGATTTCCTGAAAAGCCAATAGTCTTTCCTGACAAATCCTTTGGTGAATTTATATTTTTTTCTTTTAAAGATATAACTACATTTAATGGTGTATGTACTATTGCCCCAATAGATTTTACTGGAACCTTTTCATTGGCTCTTGCCATTACTATGTCTGGTTGATAATAAATACCTATAGTTGCTTTGTTTGCAGCTGTTAATGTTAGTGGATCTGTTGCATTAGACGGATATTTAATATTTACCTTTAATCCTTCTTCTTTAAAGTAGCCGTTTTCAATAGCTGCATATATAAAGCTATGTATTGCATTTGGATACCAATCCAGTACTAAATCTACATCCTCCAGCTTTTCTGAGCTGTTATTAGCAGCTTGTTTGCTTCCACATCCAGCTAACATGAAAGTTACAAATGTAAATACTAATAATAGTGATAAATACTTTAACTTTTTCATTATTCATTCCTCCATTTTATTATTTTATTTTCTAATATACTAATTATGGCAACAAGAATTATTGTAATAAAGGATAAAATTACAATTGGTGCAAAAACTGCAGCTCCATCTAATTGAGTCATCATTCTTTTGCTGAAATATCCAAGCCCTGATTGGGCTCCAAGCCACTCACTGATGGCAGCACCTATCATACTAAGGGACACTGTTATTTTTAAAGCAGAAAAGAAATATGGCATCGCTGAAGGAAGCTTTAGTTTAATAAATATATCCATTTTGCTTGCTCCATAGGTCATTAAAAGCTCCTCCATCTCCCTTTTTGTAGAGCGGAGGCCGTCATATACATTTATAGTTATAGGAAAAAAGGTCATAAGTACAGTTGCCAATACCTTACTCCAAATACTATATCCAAACCACAGTACAAATATTGGAGCTAAAGTAGTAATAGGTATAGTTTGCGTTACTACTACAATAGGATATATTGCCTTTTGTATATTTTCACTTAAATTCATTGCTACAGCCAAAGCTACTCCTAAAACTATTGATATAGTAAGTCCTATAAAAGTAACTAACAATGTGGCAGGAAGATGTACCAAGAAAAGTTCTTTCCTTAATATCCAAATCTTTTCTAAAATGCTGCTAGGTGATGGAAGTATATACGCTGCATCTATATATCTTGCAAGTCCCTCCCAAATTATAATAAATATAATACCTACAATTATTGATGATTTATACTTCTTCATAGCTCAACCCTCTGCTTTAATTCATTTACAAGCTCTTCTTTTATACTTAGTATTTCAGGTCTGCTTAACATATGCCTGTCCCTTGGATAACCAACAGGTACTATTACTTCCTTTAACTTGTTAATAGGTTTTTCAGAAACAACAAATATCTTATTAGATAAAAATAATGCTTCCTCAACATCATGAGTTATAAACAGTATGGTCTTATTAAACTTTGACCACTGATTTAAAAGCCACTCCTGCATAGAAATCTTAGTTATTGCATCTAGTGCGCTAAATGGCTCATCTAAAAGCATAACCTCTGCTCCGGTAAGCAGTGTTCTAATAAAAGAAACTCTCTGCTTCATGCCCCCTGACAAATCCTTTGGATACTTGTCTTTATAGCTGTCCAATCCAAAAGCCTCCAAAAATTCTTCAGCCTTCTTTTTTGCATTTTTTTGCTTTCTACCGCCTACCTCTAATGGTAAACAGGCATTTTCTAAAATAGTTCTCCAGGGTATCAGTAAGTCACTTTGAGGCATATATCCTATAGGGCTGTCGATATCGTTAACATTTTTATCATTAATATAAATATCTCCATCTGAGCTTTTCTCAAGTCTTGAAATCAATCTAAATATAGTGCTCTTACCGCATCCACTTGGACCAATTATGCTTATAAATTCTCCCCTATTTACATGAAAGTTTAAACTATCTATAAGAAGTTTTGAATCATTCTTATACTTAAAATTAACATTAAAAAACTTTAACATTGAGAATTACATCTCCTTATTGTAAGACATGTCCCAAAACATGTATTCATATTTGCTGGTATTTATAAATATTTCTCTTAGCTTTTCCTTATCCTTTTCTGAAAGGTTTTCTGAAAGCTCATCTACTAAATCTATTACCCATTGAGTACCTTCTTTGTACTCTTCTGAAATATAACCCCTAATCCATTCTCCGTAAAATTCATGTTCTGTTGCCCCAGGATTTTTACTTAAGACTTTGCCAATTTCTAAATAGCTCCACATGCAAGCTAGTAGAGATACTGAAAGCTCTGCCAGGCCACCCATCTGAGATACAGCTAGCATATAATGAGTATAGGAAATATTTGAAAGTGAAGCTTTTGTATTTTCAATTTCCTCTTGAGTAATCCCAAGTATTTTCATATAAGAACGATGAATACTCATTTCCCCATTTAATATTCCATTTACCATAGTTGAAAAACCCTGCATTATCTCTTCTCTGTCTGCTTTTACTACACCTAATGCATAAACCTTTGCGTAATCTAGAAGATATATGTAATCTTGAATCATGTAAAACTTAAACTTATCTACCTCTAAAGTCCCGTCACCAATACCCTTTACAAAAGGATGAGTATAATAGGATTCCCAAATCTCTTTTACGCTTTCGTATAGACTTTCCGAAAACTTCATATTAACGCCTCCCAAATTCTTTAATTTTAAATATAAAAAAGTACAAACCAGTTGGAGGTTTGTACCTATATCTTTAAAGCTATAAAGGTATTTTTCAAATACATAAAACCTCTTCCTACGCTGGTATTAACCAGATCAGGTTATAGGGTCAAAGAATTCCATTCTTAATCTCAGCTGGTAACACCAGCCCCCCTGGGATCAATGATCTTAATTTATTAAGTTTTCCTACAAAGTCATCTTACTACACTATGTTAAGAACGTCAATAGTAGTAATATAATTCGTAAAATTTTTATCAGAGGACAATTGACAGAGGACAGTGGACAGTGAAGGTGAGTTTTCTTCCTTACGTCAGAAAACTAATTTATTTTTGAGCTCGTTTCACTAATGTGAAACATCGGCTTATAAATATAATCAAAGATTTTTCGTAGTGTAACGTAGAAAAATCCTACTTCATTGTCCTCTGTCAATTGTCCTCTGTCCTCTAAAAAATGCTTCGCATTTTTTTATTCTACGATTCTTAACTGCACCTTTAAAGAGTGCGGATTTTTTCTTATAACTACAATGCTATAGGAATAGTTTTTAACTATATACTCCATGACATCACAGTACTTTTTCTCAAGCACATACAAACATACTCCATTTTTATTTACAAAGCTGTACAAGTTATCTAATTTTTTTATATACAGGTTATCCCATTCTCTAACTTGAAAATTTTTATTTGCTATATCAAACATTATCCCTCTTGATTTTAATATTGATACTAGTGAATTAAATACTGAATCAACCTTTTTATCCTCTTCTTGTAGCTTTTCCTTTTCGTTTATTAACTGATTAAAGCCATTCTGTTCACTTTTAAGTTTTAACTTCAGTTTTTCTTTTCTGCTGTCTAAATTATTTATCTTTCTATTTTTGGAGTCATTATATATCCTTATAAGCTTGGACAGCAAGCCATCTTTTTCACTCATGTTTTTCTGCTCCTTGCCTTAATGGTTAAATTAGGTATAAAATAATACTATGGGAGGTGTTAACTATGGATAAAATTTATTTAAATATAATAAAATTCTTAAAAACACTAAAAAGATTATTATTATCTCTCATAAAATATTGCAGCACCTTTTTCCAGAGAAAAGAAACTATTGACAATATGTATACTTCAATAATACAAAACAAAACAATAGAAATCAAAAGCCTGGAAAAAGAATTAAATATTGTACATAGCAAAAATATTAAGTTAAAAAGAGAAATTGAAGTTATAAAAAATTCCTTAAATAAAAAGAATGTGATTATATCCAATCTTCAAGACTTAATAACCAAAAGGGTAGACTAAAGATACTTAACTATTATAGTCTTCTGCTCTGCCCTTACAGTTTTTATTTTTATACATTAGTCTGTCTGCTCTGGCCATTAATTCGCCAATACTCATTGGATTCTCAGGATCAAAATATGCAGCTCCTACACTCATAGATATATTAAAAGGATAATTACTTTTATCATTATATTCTTTCTGATTATTCAAAAGTTTGTTTACAAATTTTTCCACATCTCGCTCGCTTACATCCATAGATAAAATTGCAAATTCATCTCCGCCGATTCTTGCAATAACATCATTTTCTTTAAAAGTATCTCTTAAGATATCAGATACACCAACTAACGCGCAATCTCCATGATTATGAGATAGTGTGTCATTTATACATTTCATATCATCTACATCAACAAAGAATAATAACATCCCTTTTTTATTACGCTTTGCAAAGTTAACTTTATGTTCAACTAAGCTTAAGAAACCTCTTCTATTATATAATGTTGTAAGTTCATCTGTAATTGATTGAATTCTTAATTTTTCTCGAAGATGCACTTTTTCAGTAATATCCCTGATAGATAGAAGATAGGCCTCTTTTCCTTCCCAATCCGTATCTGAAATACACATCTCTCCAATAACTTGATTGCCCTCTTCATAATTTATTGTAACTTCTTTTACACCCTTTTTAATTTGCTCAAAATCCAATATACTAATTATTAATTCCTCATAGTTTTTGCCAAGCAATTTCTTAGCTGCTGGATTAAGATAAAGTATTTCCTTATTATCATTAATTACAAGTAATGCGTCTGTATTGCTTTCTAAAATTGCCCTATAATTTCTTTCAAGTCTTCCTATTGTTTCAAAGGCCTTTTTTAATTCATTATTTGTATCTTCTAGCTCTTTTGTTTTTTGTACAGCATTATCAAAGGTAGAAAGAAGAAGATCTATAATCTGTATTCTCTCTGAATTAATAAAATGCTTTTCTCCTGCAAAAAATACCTCAATCCCAATTTCACTAATTCTGTTTTTTCTTAATTCAATATTGATAAGCATATGCTGAATACGTGAAACAAGAAAGTGTTCATTATATGGTTTTGTTATGAAATTATCCGCCTTAACCTTAAGTCCTTTTATAACATCAATAGGGTCTGATAATGATGTAAGCAATATAACTGGAATATGCTTTAACTTATCATCCTCCTTAATTTCTTGGCATAATTCATATCCATCCATCTTTTGCATAAGTATATCTGTTATAACCAAATCCGGCATAGACTTGCCAATATACTCTAAAGCTTGCAGCCCATCATTTACAACTTTTACTTTATAGTCCTTTTTTTCTAATATAAATTTAAGTTGTTCCGCCTGTGTTAAGCTATCCTCTACAACTAGAATCTCTATTTCTTTGTTCATATTTGATATTAGCCTCCTTAATTTACACTAACAAAAGTTACAACCTTCCAAATAGCTCTGCTATTTTTTCTGGTGGAAGAATATATGTGGCAGCATCAAGCTTTACCGCCTCTCCAGGCATACCGTAAACTATAGAAGTCTCTTTATCCTGTGCCACAGTAATTGCTCCTATATCCTTTAACAACTTTAGTTCTTCTGCGCCGTCTTTTCCCATACCTGTCAGAAGAATTCCTATAGAATTTTTACCATAGTAACGTGCAATAGATCTGAATAAACAAGATACTGCTGGCCTTAATCCATTTTCCTTCTCAGAGTCGCTTAAAAATATTTTTCCATCTCCTCTGATCTCCATATGGAACCCATCTGGTGCAAAGTAGATATGCCCTGGCAATACCTTTTCTCCCTGAACTGCTATATGTATAGGATATTCCGTAACTCCAGAAAGCCAATCAACAAGTCCTTCTATAAAGCCAGGCGTTATATGTTGTACCACAAGTATAGGAATCTTAATGTTTGCAGGAAGTTTAGAGAATATGCTTTGAAGAACAGGAGGTCCTCCTGTAGATACACCAATAGCTGCCATTTTTATACTTGATAAAGTGCTCTTAGCCTTATAATTCTCTAAAGGACCTGCTTTTTTATTTTTATATATAGTTTTACGTTTTATCACCTTTATCTCTGACATAAGCTTTATCATATGAACAATATTTTGTGCTGCTTTATCAAAATCGTCACCTGTTATTGCTGTAGGTTTTTCAATTACTGAAACCGCTCCTGCCTCCATTGCTTGAAAGGTTCTATCCATGTCTTTAGAATTAAACAGTGCAGTTATTATCACAATAGGTACAGGGGTTGTTTCCATTATCTTTCTCGTTGCTTCAAAGCCATTCATCTTAGGCATGTCTATGTCCATAGTTATAATATCCGGTTTATTTTTTTCCATAAACCTTACCGCATCTTCACCATTAGAAGCAACTCCTATTACCTCAATATCTTTATCTGAAGTCAGTATGTCTTTCATTATTTCCCTTATAGTAGGCGAATCATCAACAACAAGTACTTTAATCATCTTCTAACACTCCATTATTTATATAAGTCTTTTTATAATTTCTAACAAGTTACCCTGCTGAAAGTCATTCTTAACAATATATGCGCTTGCCCCAACATCAACACCTCTCTCCTTATCTTCTCTAGATTCTAAGGATGTTACAAGGATAACTGGCATTTCAGAAATTTTACTATCCTCTCTAATCTTTTTAGTTAACTGGAATCCATCCATCACAGGCATTTCAACATCTGTAACTACAAGATCAAATTGTTCAGATTTCAATAAACTCCAACCTTGAGAGCCATCAACAGCAGTTTTCACTAGATATCCATTGTTCTCTAAAATATTTTTCAAAAGTGTTCTTGAGGTTATTGAATCCTCTACCACAAGAATAGACTTTTTCAAAACTTCATCTTTTGAGCTTGTATCAGTAAAGCTGGAAGCTCTATTACCATATTTAAGGGAAGACTTTATCAGATCTTTAACATCTAATATTGGAACGACTTCTCCAGAACCTAGCACCGTTGCTCCGGAAATATTTCTAACTCTTTTTAATTGTTTATTAAATCTTTTCACCAATACTTCCTGCTCCATTACTATTTCATCAACGCTGAAAGCTACTTTTCTTTCCATGTGATTTACGACTAGAATCGAAATAGTATTATTTAAAGCTTCTTCTACTGCTCTACTCTTAAGCCCCAGTACATCTTCTAATTTAAAGATAGGGGTAATACAGTTATCAACTAGTATTGCAGCCATATTCTCTATCACTTCTATTTCTTCTTTTTTAATTCTCATGACCTTTTCAACTTTTCCAGTTGGTATTACAAAAGGGCTTTTAGCCGCTTTTATAATTATTCCTCTATTTGAAGAAATAGTTATAGGCAGTATTATGGTGAAGGTAGTCCCCTTTTGTTTTTGAGTTTTTACAGTCACAGTGCCTTCAAGCTTTTGTACTTTTTCATATACAATAGCAAGTCCTAATCCTCTTCCAGAAATATCTGTAATTATATCACTAGTAGAGACTCCTGATTTAAAAATAAGCATCGCAGCCTTTTCATCCTCAATATTCTTAAGTTCTTTTTCTGCCAAAAGCTTGTCTTTAGCAACCTTTTCCTTAACCTTATCAATATCAATTCCTGCTCCATCGTCGGAAATTTCAACTTTTACCCTGTCACTGCTTATTGGGGTAATGTTTAAACTTATTGTTCCTTTTAAGAGCTTTCCCAACTTTTCCCGTTCTTCTAACTTCTCTATTCCATGATCTATGCAATTTCTTATTATATGAATAAGTGGGTCCTTGATTTCCTCAAGTATGCGCCTGTCGACCTCTATCTCTGCCCCACTTTTTATAAACTCAATCTCTTTATTAGTTTGTCTACATAAATCCCTTACCATCTTAGGAAAGATTTCTATTATTGATGAAAAAGGAAGAAGCATTATATCTTTTACATCTTCTATAAAAGTATCTATCATTCCTTCTATAGTTTTAGCATCATTTTCCGCTAGCTTCATCAAAGCTCCAATATTATTTTCCAATGCTTCAATATAGATGTCATTTTTTTCTTTTTTCCATAATTGAAATAATGTGTTTATTTCTTTAATTTCTCTAGCCCTCTGTGCAGCTGAAAGCTTTGTATAAAGCATTTCCTCTCCCTGAACCAACAGGGTATCTAGTTTATTTTTTGAGACTCTTATGACATCATCATTTTGTGTTTTTTTATCTTCTACTTTATCAATTGCTTTTATAGCCTCAGAAATCTCAACATCTTTTATTTTTATTTCTTCGGAAATACTTTTTATATCTACATTATTGCTTACATCTTTGTTTTTAAATTCCTTAAAACCTTTATTTTCAAAGTTTCCTGACTCAACTTTAGAGAGAGCTTCAATAATTTTTGAAATATCTTTAATCTTATCTTCAGGCATAGCCAAAATATCTTCTACAGTGTCTAAGGCCGAATTAAATATATCAAACATCTGCAAATTTAAAATTAACTTCCCTTTTTTTATACTTGAAAATATGCCTTCAAGTGTGTGACAGATAATTTCAATTTCTTTAATATTTACTGCTCTAGCTGCCCCTTTTAGACTGTGAAACTCTCTGTATATAGTTTCAATAGCTGTTTTATTTTCTTCCGTAGGTTTATCTTCTAACTCAAGCAGCAGTAAAGAGATAGTTTTTACATGCTCATAAGCCTCTATTTTAAAGGTAGATCGAAGCTTCTTTAAAAATTCAGCATCATTTGTATTCATTCCTATCCTCTCTTTCTCTAAGCTTTATACTTTTCTGTTAATTGCTTAAGTCTATCTCCCATTTCTTGAAGCCCACGAGCTGCTTCTTCTAATTGCTTCATACTATCAACATTTTGAATACTAGCCTGATTTATACCTTCCATAGCAATTGCTACTTGGTCCATACCAACTAACTGCTGTTGACTGGAAGCTTCTATTTGAATAGCAGCTTGAGCAGATAAGTTTATATTTTTCATAAGCTTGTGTATAGCATTGCCCGCTTCATTTGCTTGTTCCATTCCAATGTCTACTAATTTTATTCCTTTTTCTGTTGTCATAACCGCCGTATTAGTAGCCTTTTGTATATCCTTCAATATGCTTCTTACTTGCTTCGTGCCTTGCTTTGACTGCTCTGCCAGGTTTTTAATTTCCTGAGCTACTATTGAGAACCCTTTACCCATCTCTCCTGCTTTAGCTGCTTCTATTGAAGCATTTACTGCAAGAATATTTGATTGTTCTGATATATTGTCAACACTTTCTATAAGTTCGCTTATGTTTTGAGTTTGTTCACTTAAGGCTATTATGCTATCTGCAATCTCCTGCATCTGATTATTAATAATTCTCATTCCTTCTAAAGTATCTTCTGTCGCTTTATTTCCTGATTTAGACACTTCAAGAGATTGTTTTGCACTGATTGAAACATTTTTAGTTTTCTCGCTTGATAAATATACAGTTTGTTTGACTTCCTCAACGGTTGCAGTTGTTTCGCTAACAGCCGAAGAAGTTTCTGCTGCTCCTGAAGTTACTTGGGTAAGTGAAACTGTGATTTCGCTTACAGCAGATGAAAGTACATTTACAACATTGATAATTTCCTTTGTCTGCTCTCTAAGAGCATGAAGCATATGGTTAATAGAGTTCATTAAAATTCCTATTTCATCTGAACGTTTTCCTTCAGGAAGCTCTACTGTCAGATCTCCTTTAGCTATCTGCTCCGCAGCCTTTGACATTTTTACCATAGGTACTGCAATGTTTGAAGATAAAATAATAGAAAAAGCTATTATAGCAATTATTGTGGCTACTAAGATAATTAGCATTAGGCTCTGTAATTTATCTACTGATTGAAATGCCTCATCGCAATCTATCTTAACTAATATGCCCCATTTCAAATTGTCCACATTTAATGGTGCATATGCAACAATAGATTTTATATTATGGTAATCTATGTATGTACTAATATTTGTATTACCTTTCAGTACGTCTTCCGTTCCTGTTGTCCTTATTTCTTTCAATAGAGTTGTATTATTAGCGGCCTTTATCTTTTCGTCTTTCTCGTCACTTAAAAATCTAGTGTTATTTCTTACCTTATAGTCTTGTCCAACTAAAACTACTTCTCCACTTTGCCCAAGGTTTAATGATTCCCACTTATTATTATTAGAAACAATTTGGTCTATTTTACTTGTGCCTAGCTTAAAAATAAGAATACCAACTTTTTCATCTCCTTTAAAAATTGGAGCTGCTATAAATGCCGTTGGCTTATTATTTGAAGGAGCATAAAGTTCATAATCTGTGATAGTGGCAAAATTTTTATCATTGCTATTTTTAGCTGCTTCAAAAGCCTTTGCAGCATTTGTATTCTTGTAAGGGCCAGTTATTAAGCTCGTACCATAATCACTTTCTTTAAGTGTGGAATACAGTATAGTACCGGTTTTAGTATCTGCAAGAAGTACATCTCCATTCTCTAATTTATTAATGAAATTAACAAATTTAGGATTATATTTTTGATATACGCTATTATATGTACTGCTTTCAAGATCTGTTGTATGACTAAACTCTACCATAGCCTCTATAGTCATTGGCTCTTGTGCCATGTAAGAGGTTTTATTTAAACCAGATTTCAGGTAATCTTCTATCTCCTTTTTCTTTGAATCTCTTACAAAAGCCAATTGAGACTGGGCATCTTTCTCTAAGGATTTTTTTGAGCTAGCATAACTTAAGCCACCTATAGTTATAGATGGTATAATAGAAAGTATTAAAAAATATATAGTTATCTTTCCTCGTAAACCCTTAAACCAACTTAATTTTTTCATGTTTATATATCCTCCTTTTAGTGGTCACACTGGGTAACTTAAGATTTTCGCTTCCGCTCACAAGTTGCCCGTTAAAGTTCATTTAGGACTTTAACCTCCTTAAAACTATTAAACCACTTCTTCATTAACAATGATTTTTTCGTCCATCATTATATTTTTAATATCTAGAATAATGCTTCTTCCCTTCGTTAGTCCCTTAATATGGCTATTTTTAAAATTTATTGATGGTAAAGCATTTTTCTGTATTCCTGATGTGCAAATTTTATCACAGCCTAAAATAGCATCTGCTGCTATACCAATCTCTATATCATTTAATTTTACTACAATAACCTTCTTTACATTCTCTACATCAATGGTTTCTTCTGAAAATCCTAAGAAGTTTCTAATATCAACTACAGATATTATTTTTCCCCTAAAATTTATGATACCTATTATAAAGGCTGGAGTACAGGGAAGCATAGTAACCTTTCTTACAGAATGTACTTCACTTACATATAAAACTTCAATTGCATACTTTTCACTAGATTTATTATTATTTAGTAAAAACTCAATAATTTCTATGCTTTCAGCCATCTCTTCACTATCATATCTATTCATATAAATTCTCCCTGAAGTTCTATATTACTAATAATTTGTTTTAGCATTCCCACCGTCATCTCTTCAGAATATGGTACTATATCTTCTTCACTTAACTTATTAAGAAGCATAACTGCATTTTCAAAATTTTTATATGCCTCCTTATATTTTCCCTGTTTTAATTTTAGATTGCCTAGATTAAAATAAGCCATAATAAAATCTGAATCTAAATAGATTGATTTCTTTAAAGATATAATTGCTTCATCAATATTTCCCTGCTCTTGCTGGATACTTGCAAGAAGGTAATAATAGTAAGGGTTTATTTTATCTGATGAAATAGCTTTTTCGCACCATTTAAGAGCCTCTTCAAAATTACCTTCATTTGCAGAAGAACGACATAACAATTCGAAGTCTTCTGTGATAACTGTCTCTTTCCTAGGTAATTCATTTGAGCTTTTTTCTTCTATAATAAAAAAATTAGACATAAAAGATTCAGATGGACTTAGTAGTTTATCCTTATTATATACAGACTTATGTACAAGGTTTGTTTTAATTTCCTTTTCTATTGAAAAGCCTCTTAACCTACTGTAATTATCCTGATTTTTAACTGGGTTATCTTGTCCTATATTTTTGTTAAATAAAAACATATTATTAATGTTAACAGGTTTAAAAGCAGTATTATTGACAAACATACTTTCAGTAGGAGCTACAACTAACCATCCTCCATTTATAATAATGTTATAAAATCGGTTTATTATTTGATTAATTTGAGGTTTGCTGAAATACATAAGAACATTTCTACAAAATATAATATCAACATTGTTTATAATTTTGCCATCTGCTATATAGTTTGAATCTGCTAAGTTCAATCTATGAAACTTTACCAATTTCATTACGTTGTCTTTTAGTTTGTACTGTGTATTTTCAATCTTATCAAAATACTTATTTTTTAAATTTAAGTCTACCCCTCTAAAAGACCACTCTCCATATATACCTTCTTTAGCCTTATCAAGGGACTTATAATTTATATCTGTAGCAATTATGTTTATATTCCAATTTTCATATTCTGGAATAAGTTCTTTAACTAATATTGCTATTGAATATGCTTCCTCACCAGAAGAACAGCCTGCACTCCAAATCTTTAAACTCTTATTAAGGTGCTTTCTACTATTAATTATGTCTGGTAGTATTTTTTGCTTCATTATTTCAAATAAACTTTTATCCCTAAAAAAATAAGTTTCTCCAATAGTTAAACATGAAGCTAAAATTTTAATATCTTCTTCAGACATTTTATTTTCAAGTATCAAATCAATATACTTCTCTAAGACAATGTCCTTTTGTTTTGCAGCACAAGATACTCCTCTTATTAAGTCTTTAAATCTTTCTTTAGAAAAATATAATCCAAGTTTTTCTTCAATAAAATTACTTATATTTTCAATTACAGTATTTGGAACGTTGTCATTCATTTCATACCTCTATTTAATTTTTTAAATTTTGGATGTCTGCTTAACGCATAGAAATATTATACCAAAATTTATAAAAATGTGTTATCTACGTATATTTAATTATTTTAATATTATAGGTTCTCAACTACATTAAATATAACAAAAACACTATCAAAATTTATTGAAACCCAATAAACTAATAGTGTTTATTATGTAAAATTAGAAATAAACTAAGCAGATGAATTTTTAAATTCACCTGCTCAGTAAAGTCTAATATAAAATTTATTGGGAAAATAAGCGATAAGTTAGTTTATTACCACGGAATTATTAGAAATTTATAGCTAAAGTTTTTGTGAGATTTTATTCAACTCTTCTGTTAGACTACTTATCTCTTCAATACTTGCAGTAATTTCTTCCGTAGCAGCAGATTGCTCTTCACTTGCCTGAAGGGTGATTTCACTTATTTTACCAGTATCATCTACTTTATTTTTTATGTTTTCTGTTAAACTTTTAATCTTAGGCACAGAACTTTTTATTTGGCTTGACAACTTCCTTATTTCATTTGCAACTACTGAGAAACCTCTACCTGAATCTCCAGCCCTAGCAGCTTCGATAGCAGCATTTAAGCCTAACATATTAGTTTTTTCAGCAATTTCTCTAATAAATGTTAAGACCGTATTTATCTCATCAGTAAACTTATTTACTTCTTTTAAAGCAGTGTTAAGTTCTCGCTCATTACTGTGAATTTGAGCTGCAGAAGAGGCTAACTCTTCGATTGCTGCAGACACTCCTCCTAAACTATCGTCTACATTATTTGACATTTCTCTCAATTGAAAAGCAACACCCTTTGGTATAACCATCCCAAAAGTACCAACAACCACATCTGCATTGTCTTCATCAAACATCGGATGGTTTAAAATTAATACTGGCACTCCATATCGGTTTGCATCAACTTCTTCAACTGAAATACTCTTACTTTTTATGGTTTTTGATGCAATATCACTTTCTTTTAGCTCGTATCCAACTGTAACATTTGGAATATCAAACTCTTTAGATCCTTGTCTATTTATTATTTTATGTAGATCGGTAACATACAGTAAAACACCCTCTGGAAACATTTCAGAAAGAATAGGTGCGAACTCATCAAATGCAGCAGCAACTGGATGCAGCCTTGGATATACTATTGTGACAGCACCGGAAACTACCCCTGTTTCATCTACTACAGGCATAGAAGTAGCAATTATGCGTGTACCATATACTGATCTTGGAATTTTCATTGTTAATGTTTTTTTTTCATTAATAGCCTTTAATGTACAACTTTGAGTATTAAGTTTTTGTCCAACTTCAAGTGCCTTAATTCTAAAATTATCAGAAGCTAAACTCCAAACAATTCTATCTCCTTCTGCCAAGAAATATATAGCACCTCCTGAAATTTGATCAATCTGCATTTCCGCAATCATTTTAAACGTTTTTACTTCTGTTGTCGTCATCATATTATATAATCAGCTCCTCAAGTCTATTTTTTCTACAGAACTTTTGGTTTCATTATTTTTATATTCCTATATTTCGACTTATTCTTCTATTTTAAATTATAAATTACAAAATTTTTCAGTTCAATAAATAAGTGTTAAATGTCAATAAAATGTCATTGACTTTTTGCAAGTCAATTAGTCAAATTGCATTTAGTTGATATATACATAACTTTCCTTTATAATTAATAAAAAACGTCTTCTCTTACAAAATAATTCGTAAAGGTGATTTTATGCAGAATAGTTGGGACTTTGGTATGTGTATCTCTACATTACTTAATATTTTAGACATTAGCAGTAA
The DNA here is from genome assembly GCF_016316925.1 of Clostridium aciditolerans. Classification (GTDB taxonomy): domain Bacteria; phylum Bacillota; class Clostridia; order Clostridiales; family Clostridiaceae; genus Clostridium_AM; species Clostridium_AM aciditolerans. The sequence continues at coordinate 115,981 of NZ_JAEEGB010000005.1, forward strand.
TAAATTAGCTAAAGCTATCAATGTAGATCCTTCTTTAATAAGTAGATGGAAGACAGGTAAAAGAAAAGTATCCCATGAATCTAATCATTTGAAAGCAATGGCAGATTACTTTTCCAGTAAAATTCTTAATGACTATCAAAAAACAAACCTTATAAATATAATAAGTAAGTTTAATTTGCCAATTAGTATAGAATGCTCTAGCAATATAAAAGAATACATACACATTCTTCTGATTTTATCCCTACAAAGTTCAAAGAATGAACAGATCAAAAATAACAATTTAAGAACTTCTAATATAAATTATATGGCAAATCAAGACTTTGTCGTTAATAATTCCCACACCAAAAATATTTGTTATCCAAGCCATACGATAGATAACAAATCTGCATGCTTACAACAATGCTCTTTTACTGAGACTGGATATATTAGCAATTTTGAAATGATAATAGGTCACAGCAATGTAATAAATGCTGGAATAAATCTTTTAAAATCTCTTCCTAAGAAGCCTGATTACATAAAGGAACCTATTTTAATAACATTTCTAACTGAATTAGACTCATTTTCTAATTTTGAAAGTACAAGTCTTGAATGGCATAATGCCCTATTAGAGACACAAGCAAAGGGTTGGTCTATTAATAAACTTATGAACATAAATGAGAATATAAATAGAAATATGAAAATAATAAATGAATTTCTAGTAAACATAATGTCTAAAAAATATCATCCCTATCATTTAAATAAATATGATTCTATAATAAAGCTTAGAGAATTTATTATGATTCCTTCAATTGGTATTTTAGTATGTTTGTGCAGTGAAAATGCTGATAGAATTGACTCTGCTTTTCTTATTAGAGATGAACAAGCATTAAGTGCTTTAAAAGGTGCCCTTGACCTTTGTATTAATTATACCAAACCTTTGATAACTAATAGATTTGCTGAACAAAATATTGGTTTGTTAACTGAAATTGCAAATTACGAGGAGTTAAGCGGTGACAGATTCACCTTTAATTTCTCTTTAAATTATATAATGATTCCATTAGAACTTGTAGAAAAGTTTTCATTCTCAACTAAAGAGAAAATGTCCGATAAGAAGATTTTTAAAAGAGATTATCAATATAAAAGAATGAAAAAAGCTTTCGATAAGCAAATTAAAAATTACAAGTTTCTTGACATATATTCAAAAGTCTTTATTGAAAATCTTATTAAACTCAGCAAAAGTCCTTTAACTCAAATTGAACCTTCTCATATACTTAAGCTTTTTGAAAACATTATATATATGTTAAAAAGATATGATAACTACAACATTGGATTGTTAGATAGTTCTAACCTAAGAACCTTAAGTAATTTTTCATGTATGATAAAGGATTCAAATGTTATACTTACCAATTATTCTGATAGAAATAAAAGGATTATCAATAAATCCTGGGTATCAATTTCTGAGCCTAATATAGTAAACACTTTTAAAAACTATTTTGAAGACTTATGGGATCAGATTGCTCCAATAAATAAAGAAAAAGAATCCGTCATTTCATGGTTTGAGTCTCAAATGAAGGGACTAAATAATCTATAAAATTTTATCAAAATAAGGTCGTATGAAGTTTTTCAATACGACCTTTGATTTTTAAATAAAAACATTTTATTTTTATCCTAAAAAATGAACTTTTACCACAGGTTAATACTCTTATATATAGAATTGAGGTGCTAAATGGATATAGAAGTTTTAATCAAAAAGGCAAAACAAGGTGATAAAGAAGCTTTAGTGCAGCTTATAATGGCCCAAAAGAAGGGTTTTTATAAACTTGCTTATTTATATATGAAAAATGAAGAAGATGCTTTAGATGCCCTGCAGGACACTATTGTAATCTTGTATGAAAATATACACAAACTAAAGAATCATGATGCTTTTTACAGCTGGAGCAAAACCATTTTAGTAAACTGCTGTAAAAAACTTTTGAGAGAAAATAAAAAAATAGTTCCCTTAGCTTCTGTTAAAGAAGAATCTTATGAGGAAGGTTTTGATAAAAAAAATGAACAAATTATATTACAGAAGCATTTATCAAATCTAAAAGAAAAGTATCAAGAGGTAATTAAGCTTCATTATTTCTTAGATTTAGATAATGAAACCATAGCAAAAATACTTAATATACCTGTCGGAACAGTAAAATCTCGTATATTTAATGGTATTAAAAAACTGAAAGAGAGCTTGAGAGGTGAAGAATAGTGGATAATATTGAAAACTTATTGAGTAAAAATAAACTAGAACTTGATGAACTAGAAGTTCCTGAAGCTTTAGAAAACAAATTAAGAACTGCACTTGATGGTAAGAATAAAAAAATAAGAATTAGTAGAAGTTTTAAAATAAAAGCAGCCGCTATTTTTATTTGTTTAATATTAATAGGATACAATTTTAATACTTTAGGTTTTTATACTGAAAAACTTACAGGCTATGATAAATTAATGGATGCAAACTTAAAAAAGCTAAATGAGCTAGGAAAAGGTCAAACTATAGGTAAGAGCTTCACCTTTAAAAATGGTTTAACCTTTACTTTAGATGGAATAATGCTAGATGATAATAAATTTTTAGCCTTTTATACACTAAGAAACCATAAAGGAGATATTGAAAATGCATCAATTGATCCCGCTCTTATAGACTTAAAGGGAAAATTTAAGGATTATACGTCCGATAGTTCTTATGGAAATATCAATGATACAAGAACAGAAATAAAGTATATTTCTACCTTTGAACCCCCTTATAGATTTGATAAAGATTTAGTTTTAAATGTAGTTTCTAAAAAAAATAATCAAAGTGAAGCTGGCAGAATTTCTTTTACATTAGATAAAAACAAAGCTATGGGACACAGTACAAAAAAATTTCTGCATAAAAATATCAAAACAGATGGTACTAATCTTCGTTTTGAATATATTTGTGCTTCTCCTAGTACTACATTAATTAAAGGAAAGGTTGAAAATATAATGGAATTAGCTATGGACAGAATCCGTGGTATTAAATTTTCACCTAGCAGCTTAGATATAAAATTAATTGCTGATGGAAAAGTTATCGAAACCCAACAGGCTGAACTTGCTTCAAACATTGACGGAGTTACCTTTAAGTATAACTTTGATCCTTTGCCAAATAATTTCAAAAAGCTTCAAATTCAATTTTCAGCCTTAACCTCTGAGCATATTATAAATAAAAATTTTAAGTTAAAAAAAGATGTGGAAAATGAAAACATTAATATAGAAGGTAAAAATATAGAAATAAGAAAAATATATGAAGCTAATGGAAATACTTATGTTACATTAGCCTCAGAATCAGACGTAATTTTAACAAAAGTAAATATGCTAATGGATGGGAAAATAGTGGAACTTAACAAAACAACTTCAGAGAATACTAATAAAAACTCCAATATAAACACTAGAACCCTAGAATTTATCGGAACAGGTAATAATTTAGAGCTAAATGTTCAACGTATGCTTTATAGAAAAAATTATAATGAAGTTGTAGATATAATTTCAAATTAAACTATAGTATAATTTAACTACTATAGTTTAACGGGGGAAAAATAATATGGAAACAAATATCTATAAAAACTTGCTAGAGAAAATTAATAATGGAAAAAGAGCAGTTGTAGTTACAACATTAGATAACATTCATAATGATATAAGCTCTTCTCAAAACAAAATTCTTTTTACACAAGAAAGTCTAATTGAATACGGTAAAACATCTAATTTTGATGAAATAATCTATGAAAAAGCTAAATACGCTTTAGAAACTGGTAATCTTCAATTTATTAAAGTTTCTGAGGAAAAAACATATTTAATTGAACCCTATTTTCCTGAACCTAATTTAATAGTTTTAGGTGGTGGGCATATTGCTAAACCTTTAGTTGAATTTGGTGCTAAAGCAGGATTTTCAGTTACTGTTATTGATGATAGACCGTCCTTTGCAAATAAACAGAGGTTCCCTGATGCTGAAAATGTAATTTGTGAAAGCTTTGAAAAGTGCTTTGATCTCATTAACTTAAACGAGTCTTCTTTTGTTGTTATTGTAACTAGAGGTCATAGACATGACATGGATTGTCTTAGACAAACATTAAAGTACAATACTTCCTATGTTGGAATGATCGGTTCAAAGCGCCGCGTTAGAGGTGTTATGGATCAATTGCTAAGTGAAGGTTATTCTGAGGAAAAACTAAATAAAGTTAATGCCCCTATAGGCCTTGAGATTGGCGCAGTTACACCTGAGGAAATAGCCTTTTCCATTATATCTCAAGTTATTCAATATAGAAGACTTGTTGACAGAAGCACAGGCCTTATGAAAACTTCAAAAACCAACTGGCCTGAGTTTGACAGAGATGTATTAACAAAGCTTAGCAAAGAGGAAAATACATCAAAGGCAGTGATCACAATTGTTTCTGCTAAAGGCTCTGTACCAAGAAAAGAAGGAGCAAAAATGCTTATAGGTTCTCAAGGTGAGATTTTAGGTAGCATTGGAGGCGGCTGCAGCGAAGGGGAAGTAATAAATACTGCTCGTTATATGCTTAGAAACAATATTGCATATCAAACTGAAAAAATAGATATGACAGGGGATGTTGCAGAAGAAGCAGGCATGGTATGTGGCGGAATTATGAATGTAGTTATAGAGCGTTTTGATTTTTAAAGCACCATAGGGGTACTAGACCGAAAGCTAGTTTCACTATACAAGCTACAAATATTTAATATTATTGAAAATAAAAACTCATCATATTAGCTTAATGATGAGTTTTTATTTATTAGTTTTATTCTGTCTCTGCCCAGTTTGCTGGATAAGTTACATACATAAATCTAGCATAATTTGGAACGGTAAAATGAATTGATGAATTTTTAGGAATGAAAATTATATCTCCTTTGTTTCCAACAACTTTTCTTCCATCTATGTCTATTTCTAATGTTCCATCTATTATATAATCTACTTCGTCATATTTTAAGGTCCATGCAAAGCTTGTTTCTTCCATCTCCATTATTCCGCAGCCAAGTCTTGGACTTTCTTCAAGTGTTAAAACATCTTTTAATAAAACTTTGTCTCCTTCTTTTCCTGTATCAAACTTTTCTGGTTTTACAGTACTTGTTTTAATAGACATAATCCCACTAGCATCTCTATGTTTTTCAAACTCTGGAGTAGTTTGTCCTAACTTTTCATTTATAATTTTTCTTATTATTTCTTCAATTACTTGTGCATTTATATTTTCCATTGTTATCTCTCCTTCTTATATAATCTTCAATTTTTATATATAATTAGTTTTATATTAAGTTTAAGCGTTACTTTCAGTAGCTAAATTGTCTAATTTAGCTGTTGCTGCTTTAGGTGCAATGAGGCAAGCTACTACTATTGCTGTAGCTCCTCCAACTAATTTACCAACTATCATTGCTGTTATCATGTCTCTGTTAACCCCTGCTGCAAAGCCTAAGTGGTCTCCAAATACAAAGGCAGCACTTACTGCAAAAGCAACGTTTATGATTTTTCCTCTTTCGTCCATATCTTTCATCATTCCAAACATAGGGATATTATTAGCAAGTGTAGCTATCATACCTGCTGCCGCTACTTCCCCCATACCTAGCAATGAACCAAGCTTCATTAATGGTTTTGAGAATACTTTTGTTATAAAGTGAACTAGTGGATATGCTCCTGCAAGAACTATTGTTATGTCTCCAACAATTTTGATTCCTGTGCTAATTGGAGCCATTCCTGGGATAACAACTATTCCAGTAAGTGTTTCAATAATTATTGCTGCAAGTCCGATTGTTATAATAGCGGTAACAAATTTTCCGAAGTAAGTAAATCCCTTTATCATTTTTTCTTGTGCAAATTTTAATCCTAATGCTATTAATATTGCAAATATTATAATTGGAGTTAAGTTTTTTAATATAACTATTGGTGATAATCCTGCTACCAATCCACCTACAAAACATCCTATTGGGATTGTAATCATTCCAGCTAGAACTCCCTTAGCTAAATATTTCTGATCTTTTTTTTCTATTATTCCAAGAGCTACTGGAATAGTAAATACTATTGTAGGTCCCATCATTCCACCTAATACTAACCCTGCAAAAGGAGCTATACTTTTATCTACTGCAAGTTGCTGTGCTAACTGATATCCACCCATATCACATGCAAGCAATGTAGTTGCGAACATTGATGGATCTGCACCAAGTGCTGTATATACTGGAACTACTATTGGTTTTAAAACATTAGCTAAAACTGGTGAAAGTGATATAATTCCGACCATGGCAAGAGTTAAGGATCCCATAGCCATAACTCCTTCTTCAAACTTTTCACCGTATCCAAATTTGTTTCCCAGAATCTTATCTATTACACCTACTACCATGAATATTACCATGATATATATTATAATTTCATTTATACTCATATAGCCTATCCTCTCTTCATCTTAGATTTTACAATGACTTGTTATTTTCTTTCATATGTCTTAGGAGATGGAATTATAGTTTAATCTTGTAGTTCTAGTGAATCAACAATACCAACGATAGTTGCATCTACTGGTGCTTTTCTCTCCCCTAAAGTTACTCTAGCAGAGCTTCCAGATGCAATTAGCACTTGATCGCTAATTCCTGCTCCAACACTATCTACTGCAACTATCATTTTATCAGTTCTTTCCCCTTTATAGTCTAATACCCTAACTACTAAAAACTTAAACCCACTAAGATTTTCATCTTTCCTTGTAGCCCATAAGTTACCTATCACTTCTCCAACTATCATTATTCTATCCTTCCTTCTCCTATATTTCTTATCCTTTATTTATTTTAAGTCTATTAACTCTGGCAAAGTCCATAGCTAACGGAGTAATTATAGACTTTTTAGAAACTAGTACTTCTTTAATTCCCTGGTTAAAGATAGTTCTTAATTCAACTTCAGATACTAGTTTTTTGTTGGTTAAATCTATATAAGTTTCTTTATTCTCTTTAACCTCTACTGTCTCAATATCATTTTTTACTAAAGTTTTGCAGGTAGGTTCCTCTAAACAAATAGGTTTATTATTAAGAGATTCTATTAGTTCTTTTAGTCCAACAAACTCTATACCATAGGACATTAATTTATCTTCATATTCCTTAAACATATTAAAGAATAATCTATTAGAGGTTCCTTCAAACTTTCTATACTCTACACCTTTTTTCATTGAATATAGCTTATTCCCATTAAATATAGCTTGTATGACTACTTTTTCTTTAATTGAACCTTCTATACCATGAGCTAAATTTGCAAGCTCACCATTTTTTATATTTTGGAGAATTATACCTTCATAGGAACTTAAATCTCCCATATTATCTATGCAATCTACTATATAATTGTTTTTTTCTAGTGATAGAGTTAGCTCACTGCATAAAGTTTCTTTATGTTCTAATACCAAAACCTTTTTCTTAGCAGCCATGTTTTTATCCATCAACATAGTTTTTAGTTTATTTATAACTTCTTTTGTTATAAGCTCAACTAATTGTTCATTGTTCATACTACCTTCCCCTTTTACTTATGCAATTAACTTTTACAGCAATTAATTGCTATTCCTACTGGAGTAACTAAAAATGGATTAGCAGGCTTAATTGTATCTATGCCTGTTTCTTTCTTTATTATTTGTTCAATATTTTTCAGACAACAAGTTCCTCCAACTAAGTAAATTTTATCTACATTAAATCCTTTTATATGGGATTTTATAATAGATGCAATCTTCTGCACTACAGGAGTTACCATAGGAAAAACTTCATTATAATATTTAGGATCTTTTTTACGCTTCTCTCCCTCTTCAAAAGGTATTCCATAGGCACCTGCAACTACAAGAGATAGCTGGGTTCCTCCTGTAGCTTCATCCGCAGTATATACAACTTCACCATCTTTAATTATAGAAAGGCCTGTGGTTCCTCCACCTACATCTACTACAACACCATTTTCAATTCCAAGCACTGCATTTGCTGCAGTAGGTTCATCTAAGACTGCTACTACTTCCATGCCCGCTCCCTCTACTACATAGTTATGAGTTTTTACATCTCTTTCATCTGTACCAGGTGGAATAGCTATAGCTGCTTTAGTAAGTTCAACTCCTAATTTTCTTTCAATATTTGCCTTAAGCTTTCTAACAATGTTTGTAGCTCCTATATAATCAACTACTAGTCCATCCCTTACAACTTGAGCAAACTCCATTTCACAGGCTATTGGTTTTTTGTCTTTATCTAAAACAACAACTACGATATAAGCAGTACCAAGATCTACACCTACAAATAAATCTGAGTTTCTATTAACTTTTACAGGATTATTTATAGTTTCTTCCACCGCTAGTATAAGCTCATCTACTTTATTGAAATTTTTCATAGCCTTGCCCTTTCTATTTAATTATAGTAGCTTTCATTCCTTTAACAAATCCGCAAGCATTTGCTTCATCATAATCTAAATGCACTACTGTTTCAAACTTGTCGCTGACCCTTACCACTACATTAGTAAAAATTACTCCTCTTTCTCCAATAATTTTTACACTAACCTCTTCATTGTTTGAAACTCCATATTTTTTAGCATCTTCAGGAGTTATATGTATATGTCTTTTAGCAACTATTACTCCCTTGTCAAGCTTTATGGCTGCATTTTGAGTAGCTATAATTACTGACCCACTATTTTCAATATCGCTGGACATTTTAACTGGTGCTTTTACTCCTATTGATACAGCATCGGTCTTTGATAGTTCTATTTGAGTCTCTTCTCTTTCCGGTCCTAAAACTGAAACATTTTGTATAGTTCCCTTAGGTCCTATAATCATAACCTTTTCATCACATAGATATTGTCCTGGTTGGGATAGTTCTCTTTTTTTAGTTAACTTATATCCCTTTCCAAATAACATCTCTACAGACTCTTTTGAAAGATGAACATGACGGCCTGAAGCTTCAACTAATATACCTTCCTCTTCACTTTGTAATCTTTTTACTACTTCATTTACTATATAATTAAGACTTTCTTCCATTGTATTCACTAAATTTCACCTCTTACTTGTACTTACCAGCCATATACTTACACATCATTATATAAAAACAACTACTTAATCTGTTCAATGCTAAAGCTATATCTTCTCTAGTTGACTCATTTTCTTCATTTTTAAAGGCTTGATATGCAGAAATTTCTACTTCTCTACTTAAAGCTCTTAAAGCATTAAGCCAAATAACTATTGGTCCCATATCAATACTTGGATAAAATATATGCTCTGTATTTAGATTCTTTTTAGGGTTATGTGAGTAGGCTCTTAATTCATCACTGCTTAATCCAATTAAAGTATCTAAATTAAATTCTTTTTCTAGGACTTCTGCTTCTAGTATCTTTCTTACATAACCTAGCACTTCTTCAAGTTCCTTTAATACCTTAATTTCATTGATATTTTTACACTGAACTTGAACTTCTAATATTTTACTTTGAAGACTATCTATTTTACCTCTAAATATAATCCTTTTATGGTCTTTAGCTACTAACTTATTATCTTTAAGCTGTGTCATATGCTCCGGCTTCTTTTCAAAAACTCCACCATTCACATGTATATATTTAGGTGTAAAAGCCTTAACTTCACTTTGAATATTCTGACTATTTACTTCTTTAGATTTTTCATCTTTGTAAACTAGCTTAATGTTTTTATCTTGTAAATATTGTCTTGCTGATGGAGTAACAATTACCCCTTTTTCTACTTCATACTCAGTTACACTTGTATTTCTCAGTTTATTTCTTAATGTGCTTTCCGTTAAAACACTCACACTCTCACATCCTTTAAAGATGTATTTGATATAATTGAACTTGTAGTGCAAGATAAGAATATTAAATTACACTACAAGTCTTTAACAATGCTAAGTTTTTATTGATTATAAATCAGTTTTAGGAAGTATAACTTCAACTTCACCGTGTGGTCTTGGAATAACATGTACAGATATTAATTCTCCAACTCTTTCAGCAGCAGCAGCTCCTGCATCTGTAGCAGCTTTAACAGCACCAACATCTCCTCTTACCATTACAGTAACTAATCCGCCACCAACTTGCTCTTTTCCTATTAAAGTTACGTTTGCAGCTTTAACCATTGCATCTGCTGCTTCGATTGCTCCTACTAATCCTTTAGTCTCGATCATTCCTAATGCGTTCATGTTTGCCATTTTAATATCCTCCTCAAATTTACACTATAATTATTTTTTATATTTGTTTTATTTATTAATTAATGCTAATTTTTCAACTACTTTGCTAATGATAAGCTCTAGATATTCTTCAGGAATTTGAACTGTAGGTTGTACACTTCCACTTCCCTTTAGTTCTTCAAGCTCTTTAACACCATAAGCTACTCTTTTTATATTTAATAAGTTCATAGGCCCTATATTATCTGAAGTTGAACTTCCTCCTACTGCACCACAGCCTAATGTAAGTGCTGGAACAAGATTAGTTGAAGCACCAATTCCGCCTAAGGCTCCTGGTGTATTAACTAACAATCTTGAAACTGGAATTCTAAGTCCAAACTCTCTAACTATATTTTCATCTTCGCTATGAATTACTAATGTATGACCTTTTCCTTCATTCATCAATATTTCTGTGCAAAGCTTAATTCCATCCTCTACACTCTCTACAGTATAGAATGCCAATATTGGAGTGAGCTTTTCTCTAGAATACGGGTTGTTTTTGCCAACTGTAGTTTGCTCTGATATTAAAACCCTAGCTCCCTTTGGAACATTTAATTTAGCCATTGAAGCTAATGCTTCAACACTTTTACCAACTATTTGTGGATTCATTGTTCCATTAGCTCTTAAAATAAAGTTTCCTAGCTTTTGTGATTCTTCTTCATTTAGGAAATATGCTCCTTGTTTTTTAAGTTCATTTATAACAGTTTCTTTCATTGAGCTTTCAACTACTATTGATTGCTCTGAAGCACAAATCACCCCATTATCAAAGGTTTTACTGTCTAAAATTCTCTTAACTGCTAGAGAAACATTAGCAGACTTGTCTATAAATGCAGGTCCATTTCCTGGCCCTACTCCTATAGCTGGAGTCCCTGAGCTGTAAGCAGCTTTAACCATAGCTTCTCCACCAGTTGCAAGAATTAATGCTGTATCTTTATGTTTCATTAATATATTAGTAGCCTCTAAAGATGGTATAGTTATACATCCTATTAGTCCCTCTGGTGCTCCTGCATTAACTGCTGCTTCTTTTAATATACTAGCAGTTTCAATGATACAGTTTTTTGCATTTGGGTGAGGTGAAACTACTATTCCATTTCCTGATTTTAGAGAAATTAAAGTCTTATATATAGTAGTTGATGTTGGGTTAGTTGAAGGAATTAATGCTGCCACTACTCCCACAGGAACAGCTACTTCAAAGTATTTACCAACCTTTTCTTCTCTAATTATTCCTACAGTTTTCATATCCTTTATTTTTTCGTAGACTACTTTACTAGCAAAAGTATTTTTAACTATTTTATCTTCCCATTTTCCAAAGCCTGTCTCTTCAAAAGCCATCTTAGCAAGCCTACTTGCTTCCTTTTCAGCAGCTTCAGCAACAGCTTTAACAATTGCATCAACTTTCTCTTGAGAAAAAGTTTTATATATTTCTTGGGCTTTTTTAGCACTCATAATAAGGTTTCTAGTTTCTTGTATTGACATTAAATCTTTATCTAAACTTGTCACTTATCTTGCCTCCTATTGTTTTTAAGTATTTCTTCGATAAGTTGCTCCTTCTTAGAAAACTTAATTTGTTTTTTAGTTAAAGGTATATTTTGAAGGCCTCTTGCTATAGTTCTAAGTTCTGTTACTTTCATACCTTCAAGCTCTTCACGTGTTGTATAGATTTTATCTTTAAATTCTTCATTTAAGTCTATTTCAGTTGAATCTACTTCTGTTTCACTTATCTTATCTTCTTCTATTTCAGTTAAGTTTACTTCAGTTTCATTCACACTATCTTCTATTTCGGTTAAGTCCATTTCAGTTTCGTCTAGCTCATCTAACTCTATTTCAGTTAAGCTTACCCCAGTTTCATTTACCTCATCTTTTTTAACTAGGTCAGAACTTTTTACATCTTGAAGTATGTCCCGTACTTCGTCATAAGCCCTAGCTATAACATGAGTACTACGAAGTACTCCTAGTTTTTCTACTGCTATGGCAGCAGCTTCAACTGATGCCTTAACAGAAGCTACTTCACCAGTAATTATTATGGTGACAATACCGCCTTTAACAAATTCACAGCTTACCAGTTCAACATTTGCAGCTTTTGCGGCTACATCAAGAGCTTCAACAGCTCCGATAAAACCATAAGTTTCAATTAATCCTAGTGTGGATTGTTTCATATATATTACCTAGTATTAATAATCAGTAGGGTTTTCTGCTACAAACTTAACTGCTGCTGCAAAGGCATCACATGCTGCTTTACATGCTGATTGGCTTCCTGTTAATAATCCTCCACCAAAGTTTGTTTCTGATGGTGGTCCAAAAAAAGCTTTAAGTTCAACAGCTGCGGCCTTCATTGCTGCATCTAATCCATATATAGCTTCCATTGGTGGTGCTATTAAGTATGCTAAAGCTTCTCCTTCTTCAATTCCAGCTGTTTTAGAAAGGTATGATCCTGTTCTTGATATACACTGCGCATAATAAGCTATACTATCGTCATCATTTGCACTATAGAAAGTAGCAACTCCACTTTCTATAAAATCTACTGCTGCATTTAATCCACTTCTAACTTCTGCTGGACTTGGACCTGCAATTATTCCAATAACTTCTCCAGCAAGCTTGGTGTTTGCATTTGCTGCTCCACCATATAAGGATCTTCCATAAACTACTTCAACATCTGCTGCTTTTGTAGCCTCATCTAAAGCTGTATATGTTACATCATCACAGTCTGCAGTAATGATACCTATACTTTTGTGTTCTGGTTTTAACTCTAATTGCTTTACCATATCAGCATTAACATTAGGAATTATTTTAACGCTTAATACCGTTGGACGAAGTTGATCGTTTTTCATTTGCTTATTCCCCCTAAATTATAGTTTTAAATCTAATCCACTTGCTTTTTTCTCAAGCATTAATTTAATGATATCTGCAATGTATGCACCTGCTTCAACAGAAGGTGTACCACCTTTATGAATATTTGATACAACAGTTCTTCTTGATTCAGGCATTCCAACTGTTCCTTTGTATGTTATATAAGCACTCATACTTTCTGCTGTAACAAGACCTGGTCTTTCTCCTATTAACACACAGGTTACATCGGAACCTAGTTCCTCAGAAATAACATCCATAGCTCCAACTCTTCCAAATTTTACGTAAAAAGGTGTTCCGGCTGTTATTCCATATCCTTCTAGACCTTGCATTAAAGCTGGCAGGATATCTTTTACGTTAGCTTCTATAGCTTTTGAACTTAATCCATCTGATACATATACTTGAACTTGTGGATTTCTCTTAAAGGAGCTTAATTTAGCTAATTCTTCCTTAGATATTTGTCTTCCAAGGTCTGGTCTTGTGATAAACTCATCTTTAGAAGTACAATTAGTTTGAACTGTTATTAAGTTCATTTCATTTAATATATCTTCATTAACATCTGTAAAAACTGAATCTTGAGCTGATGCGTGGTCTGCTCTAAATCTAAGCATTGTCTCAGTTTTGTATCTTGCTCCAGTTCTACCAATACCAATTCTTGCTGGAGTATGTTTTTTCATTTTTAAATATCCTTCTCTATCAGTTGGATCATCAACTAAAAGAGTAGTTTTTATATCAACCTCAGTTATATCTGGAATCATTCCATTTGTATCAACTGTAGCATTTTTTTCTATATTATTTTCTGAAGCAGTAGTTACTTCTTGTTTTGTTGTCATTTCCACTAAAACTTGTTCTACTAGTTTCTTTAAATCATTTTCTGAAAACATTCTTCTACCCCCTCTTATTTCTTAAGAAATACAGATCCATCGCCTGCTTTTCCTGTTAGTCTTCCATTTTCCATGAAGCCCCACTTCTCAAGCCATGCTTCAAACTCAGCTATTGGTCTCTTGCCTAAAAGTTCTCTTAATGCAGCAGTTTCGTGGAAACCTGTACACTGATAGTTAAGCATTATATCATCACCATGAGGAATTCCCATAAAATAAGTACATCCTGCAGTACCAAGTAGTATTGCTAAGTTTTCTATATCATTTTGATCTGCCTTCATATGATTTGTATAACAAGCATCACAGCCCATTGGAAGTCCTGTTAATTTACCCATGAAGTGATCTTCAAGACCTGCTCTAATAACCTGTTTGTTATCATATAAATACTCTGGTCCTATAAATCCAACAACGGTATTTACTATAAATGGTTGATACTTCTTAGCAAAACCATAGCATCTTGCTTCCATAGTAACCTGGTCGGCACCATGATGTGCATCTGAAGATAACTCTGATCCTTGTCCTGTTTCAAAGTACATAACATTTGGACCTGCCGCTGTACCTTGAGTTAGTGCAAGTTGTCTTGCTTCTTCAATTAAATCTCCAGTGATTCCGAAAGCTGCATTTCCTTTTTCAGAACCTGCTATACTTTGGAATATTAAGTCTGTAGGTGCACCTTGTTTTATTGCTTCCATTTGTGTAGTTACATGAGCAAGCACACAATTTTGAGTTGGTATTTCATATTTTTGTTTTATTTCTTCAAATTTCTTTAAAACTTTTGATACACTTCCCACAGTGTCATCAACTGGATTTAATCCTATAACAGCATCACCTATACCATAAGTTAAACCTTCTAATAATGATGCTAATATTCCATCTACATCATCTGTTGGGTGGTTTGGTTGTAATCTTGCAGATAACCTTCCTATTTCCCCAATAGTTGTGTTAGCATGAGCTGTAACTTTAATTTTGCTAGCTCCGTAAACTAAGTCTAAGTTAGACATTAATTTAGCAACACCAGCTATAACTTCACTTGTTAAACCTCTGCTTATTCTTCTTATATCTGCACCTGTAGTTTTTTCATTTAAAATCCACTCTCTAAGTTCAGATATTGTCCAATTTTTTATTTCATCATATATTTTTTCATTAACAGCATCTTGGATTATTCTTGTAACTTCGTCCATTTCATATGGAACTACTGGATTGTTTCTTAAATCTGCAACAGTTAAATTACTTAATACAACTTTAGCAGCAACTCTTTCTTGAGCATTTTCAGCCCCTATTCCAGCTAAATTATCTCCTGATTTTTCTTCATTAGCCTTTGCTAATACTTCTTTAACATCTTTAAATTGATATACTTTGCCAAATAATTTTGTTTTTAGTATCACGCTATTCACTCCCTTATTAAAATTAAGAATTAAAGACTAGTGTTTTTATTACTACTGGAACAACTTTTCCATTAACTAATGGTTTTCCAATATCAATGTAGTCACCATTTTCAACTTTTATACTGTCGATGCAAACTACAATGCTGCTCTTATTTAACTGACGATATATGGTTTGTCCTAAAACTTTCGCTATATCGTTTTCAACAATAATAAAAATTGGGTATCCCTTTTTTAAGAGTTCAGTCATTCCATTTATTAAAGCTCTTGCGAGCATTTGAATCTCCTCAAAGCTTGGACTTTTAAATGCTTTTATTGCCACAGCCACCTGTTGACTTTCATTTTCTAAGTTAAACCATTTAAGCTTTTCTCTTATACTTCTTTCTATTGAATCAAATCCTCCAGCTTCATCTTCAGCGGCTAACTTTAATATAGGTAAATTTTTTATTGGGAATACATCATCTGTATAGGTTATAGTACTGCCGCTTATATCCGTAGTATGAGAACCAGCCCCAACTACTGTAGCTCTAATAGTTTCTATAGCAGATTTAACCTTTAATTTTTTAACCAAATCTGATTTAGCTATTTCTTCTCCTAAAATTACCCCTATGTCTCCATATTTGAAGGGATCTGAGTAATCTTCATTGTATACATAGTCAGCTACCCCACCAGAAAAAGTAATGTATTCTATGTTATATCCATCTTTAATGCCTTTATTGGTTAATAGCTCTTCATATATTGGAGTTCTTGCTTTTACTGAAACAGATTCTTCTAGAATTTTGGTCATTGCCCTAGCAACTTTCCTTATTTTATCTATATCAGCAGTATCACCAACTTCAATTTTGACACCTATACTTTCTGCTAATTTTTTTATTTTAGGATATATATAGTAAATCTTCTTAGTATCTTTATCAATCTTTATAAGCCTTCCACCTATATCTAAACATCCCGTATCTACAAGCTCCCCATTTTTGAATAATGCTAGATTAGATGTTCCACCACCTATATCAATATTTACAACATAAGCATTTTTCTCATCAGAAACTTTATCTGCTCCTGCTCCTCTACCTGCAATGATAGATTCTAGATCAGGTCCTGCTGTTGCTACAACAAAATCTCCTGCAAAGCCACTAAGATTTTGTAATACCTCATTTGCATTTTCTTTTCTAGCAGTTTCTCCAGTTATAATAACCGCTCCTGTTTTTACGTCATTAGGAGTAACGCCAGCCCTTTTATATTCTATTTCTATAATCTCTCTAACTTTATTTCCATCAATTTTGGTTTGTGTGGTAAGAGGGGTAAAGTGAATACTGCTTCTATAAATAAGCTCTTTATCTACAATCTTAATTCTAGGTATAGTAAAACTGCTTGCTGTATTTTCAATTGTTATGTTACTAAATACCAACTGTGTAGTTGATGTTCCAATATCTATTCCTACACTCAATATTTTTTCTCGCATTTTCTCACCTCTTTTCAATAAGGCATCTGAAATAAAATAACAATCAAAGATGCGACGGATATTTTGTGTCAGACAAGGAGACAGGTTCTGCAGATAGTTGGTTTCTATCTAAAGGTTCTGTCGACGAAGTATGACGCAAAATAGACTAGCATACTGATTAGTTATTTTTTTGAAGATGCCCAATATAAAAGCCCAGAGTATGTATTTTTAAATAGCTATTCATAACTACTTAAAAATACATATTCTGGGCTCCATTGCCACTTCTAAGCACAACTTTGTACTTATTATTAAATTTTAAAATCAAATACTACTTTTGTACCTTGGCTATTTGAATATATATTTAAATTACCATTTAATTTATCCTTAACTAAACTTCTTACTATCATCAATCCTAAACTGTTTGTTGAAACCTTATCAGTATCAAATCCAACCCCATTATCAATAATTGATATAGTAGAATAGCTATTTCCCTGTTCTATACTTATGGTAATTTCTCCTTCCTTTCTGTCTTTAAAAGCATGTTTAATTGAATTTTGAAGGAGTTCATTTACTACCAATGCCGTTGATGTAGCTTTATCTGAGCTTACTGTGAAATCATCACCAGTAATGCTAATTTTCAAATTGACATCATCGTTTTTTTCAAAGCTTACTATACTAGATTTTATTTTGTTAATTACTTCTTTTATATTGACTTCATCAATTCCTTGTTTTGCTAGAATCTCATGGGTTGCTGCAATGCTAAGTACTCTATTGATACTTTCATTCATTGCATTTAGAAATTCTTCATTTTTAATTCTTCTAGATTGAAGTCTCAAAAGACTCGCAATGGTTTGAAGATTATTCTTAACCCTATGATGAATTTCTTTTATAACTACAGATTTTAATATCAATTCCTTTTCCTTTTGCTTCATATCAGTAATATCTCTAATTAGTACAACCAAATTTAAAGCTTTATTACTTTGCACTATATATTTTACTTGTAGGCACATTTCTCCCACCTCAAGTTCATATACATCAATGCAATTATTTGAAAGAATATCCTTAAAATAAATTTTATCTAAAGATAAATTAGAAAAGTTCATACCTATTATATCTTCTTTATATCCAAGTTTACTATAAAGTAAGTCTGCTCCTGGATTTTTAAATTTTAATATTCCACTTTCATCAAATATTAATATAGCTTCATTAATATAGTAGGTTATATCACTTTCCTTGTAATATTTCTTTTCAATTTGAGTAGTTAGCTCTTCATTTGCTTCTGCTAATATTTCCATCTTTCTATCATTGTTTAAATTTTCAGTTACATCTTTTTCTATTATAAGTATACCTATAGTTTTATTATCACTATTTCTTATAGGTTCAACACTTTGCTTTACTTTAATATGTTCTTGAGTTATTCCCTTTATATCTCTTCCAGGCATTCCAATATCAATTGCTCTGATAACTGCAGGTTCATTTTCTCTTATGGCTAGTTTTCCAACTACTTTTTGCTTGTACAAGGATGCTTTATTTGTAGGCTTTGCCTCAGCTACCACAATAGCCGCATCCTTATGAGTAGTTGGACAATCTATAAAAACATCACCACCAGCAGAATCTGCAATTAATTGAATAGTCCTAGCTATATTCTCAATAATTTCGATATCTTTATCATTTAAACATGTGTGCTTTAAGCACAACTCTCTTATTTCACTCATATTATTACCTACATTGTCTTATTATTTGTAAAATTAAATCCCATCTTTGCTCATGATTATTATTCCCGCTATATCTTTCATGGTTACTCTTTTCTTCATACTCAAGTTTCTAATCATTGAAAAAGCCTCTTCTTCTGATATTCCCTGTTGAGTCATTAATATACCTTTAGCTTTTTCAATTACTTTTCTTGCTTCAAGTTTTTTTTCTATACTTATCATGTTATTTTTCATTTCTTTTAGTTCATTTGATTTAGCCATAGCTACTTCTATCGCAGGTATAAGTGATTTATTATCTAATGGTTTTACTAAATATCCAATTACTCCTGCATCCTTTGCTTTCTCAACAAAGTTTGTATCACTATAAGCACTTAGAAGAATAATACCATCTGCTAGTCCTTCTTGAATAATTATTTTTGAAGCATTTATTCCATCTAATAGTGGCATTTTTATATCCATGATTACGATATTAGGTAAATGTTTCTTACATACTTCAATAGCATCAAAGCCATCTGAAGCTTCTCCTACCACAACGTAGCCAGCTTCTTCTAACATTTCTCTAATGTCCATCCTTGTAATAGGTTCATCATCGGCTATTACAATTTTTTTACTCATGTTTACACCCCTCTTTGGAAATAATAATCAAATCAGAACAATATTTGTTAACTATTATTCCAATGTAAATAACTTTTTATGTTTTCTATTCCTAGATTTTCAATAACACTTACTTTAAATATCTCCTCAGCACCTGCTTCTATTAAATATTCCTCTGAAGCTTTAATATCTTTATCACATAAATCCACCTTAGTTATTATTCCAATAACAGGTTTAGGAAAAATACTCCCAAAGCTAGGTGGAAAAACACTTAATTCTTTATCACAAGGCTGTATAAGACCAATAACGTCTGCATCTACAGCTTCTGTAATCAATGCATTATAGTAATTTCTATTTTCAATATACTCTCCTGGAGTATCTATAACTAGATTACTATATTCCATTGCTTGAGTTTTTTTATATTCCACTTTTTCATTATTTAGTGCTTGAGTTAAACTTGTTTTTCCACATCCAACTTGTCCAATTAGCATTATCTTTTTCAACGGTATTCCTCCTATGATTTAGTTATCTTAGATGTAGTAAAATCCAGCACTGTACTGAGCATATTTAAAACCTCTGTTAATGCAACTTCAACGCTGGAAACGTCACCTACAATTACAAGAGATCCACTAAATCTATCTACAAAGCCTATTTTTACGTCAGCTACCTTAGTTGCTACATCAGATGCGATTATAGCAGCCTCGCTAGGCGTTATAGTTAAAATTCCTATAGCCTCAGTATACTCATCTGATAATCCTAACTTTTTATATACAGCCTTATTGGGATGAGCAATTAAATGAGCTAATGTTATTTGTTTTCCAGGAACATATTCTTGAATTACTCTTTGTTTTTCTTCCAATTTCAACACTCCAATACGAAATAAAAAGCCCTTTAAAAAACGCATATAGCGTGATTTATAAGAGCTCCATTACTCAATTTATATTGCTCGCCGTTGAACAACATTTATAGCTTATATATTTATGTACTAATTATATAAATAAAAAGGAAAATTGTCAATACTTTATTTATTCTGTAAAAAAACTACTTTCCGTTGTAAGTTTTTCTAAATAACTGAATTAAATCTTCTTTACATGCCTCTCTAGGATTAGTTGAGGTACATCCATCTTTAAGCGCTATATCACAAATATCACTCAAGTTTTTTTCAAATTCAGTTTCATTAATATTTAAATCTTTAATTTTATTTACGATGCCAACGCTTTTAATTAAGCTCTTAACTCCACTAACCAGTGCCTTAACACCATCACTAACATTATTGGAAGTAGTTAGTCCTAAAAACTTAGATATTTCTGCATATTTAACAGCAGCCTTAGTATATTCCTTTCTTGCGTTAAATTTTATATCTGCATTATATTCTATTACATGTGGTAATACTATTGCATTTGCTTTTCCATGAGAAACGTGGAATCTTCCACCTAGTATGTGTGCCATACTGTGATTTATTCCAAGAGAAGCATTGGTAAAAGCAAGTCCAGCTATACATGAAGCATTATGCATTTTTTCTCTTGCTTCCATGTCACTACCATCTTTATAAGCTCTTTGCAAATATTTAAATACAAGTTTAATGCTCTTTTCAGCTAATGCATCGGTATAGTCTGTAGCGTTTTTAGAAACATAAGCTTCAATACCATGAGTCAATACATCTATTCCAGTATCTGCAGTAATCGGTTTCGGAACAGACTTTACAAGCTCTGCATCTAAAATTGCTATATCCGGTATCATTTCTTCTTCAACTAATGGATACTTCATATTAAGCTTTTTGTCTGTAATAACAGAAAATGAGGTAACCTCAGACCCTGTTCCACTGGTAGTTGGTATTGCAATAAATATTGTTTTTTTAGCTTCCTGTCCCTTCTCTAAGCCTTTTTTGATTAAAGTTCTAAAATGAATTATAGACTTAGCAGCATCTATCGCTGAACCTCCGCCCATCGTAATTAGTACATCTGGATTATATTTATCCATAGCTTTAATTCCCTTAGCAACTACTTCAATAGGTGGATCTGGAACTATTTCAGAAAAAATTTCATAATTAATATCTGAAGCCTCTAAATGCTCCGTTACCTTATTGATGAATCCTGAAGTCACCATAAATGGATCTGTTACAACAAATGCTCTTTTACAGTTTATTTCTCTTAGCTTTTTAAGTTCACCTTTCCCAAAATACACTTTGGGTCCTACATTAAAAGTACTCATTTAATCACTTCCTGTTCTAAAATTCTTATTTTTGATAGTTTAAAAAAATATAAAAAGCCCCTTAAGAAAATCTTAAGGAGCTTCATTACTCACATAAATATGCACATCTTTGTACATATCTCTATATTAAATTACAGTATTATTTATTTGTTATGTTACTACTCAAACTTAACTTTGTCAATAGTTCAATTTTAGATACGATTAAGAGCAAAAACTTATTAGGGCAAGCTCATACATCTCATTCTAGAACAAAATGAATTATTTAAGCTTTATTACTGCAGGATACATCGTCACTATTTTGTGTTATAAATGTAATTTATTACAACATGATTTTATTCAGAATTAACTCGGGGGAACAACATCATAAAAAGCCATTTGTTCAATGACAAACGGCTTTAATATTGACACAACAAAATAAAAGTGATACTATAGGTTTGGTGTCACTTTCTGTGTAATTAATTTTATAATTTCTCAATTATATTATACACCTTCACAAAAACAATGTCAACAGGTTTTAGAAATAATCTTACTAAATTATTCATTATTAAGGGGGTTTATTATGAGCAATAACGACTTTGAATGGAAACTCGAAAATGAATGGCTGCTGGAGGTACTTAAAGAGGCTAAAAAACAGTTTGATGAAAAACATGATTTTAAGGAAAAATTTAAAAAGGATGCCCTTGAAACACAAAAGCAGCTCTGGCAGGACATAGGTTCTGTTTCCATAAGCAATGGATTGGAACAGATCGTGGGCTTTATGGAATTTATCGATACCATGAAAATACAAAAGAGAAGGCATGAGTTTACTAGAAAGCTTGAGGAGAAATATGAAAGAATGCTTTTGTCGCCCTATTTTGCAAGAATGGATTTTGTTGAAAAGGGAGAGGATACTGCTGAAAAGTGTTATATAGGAATCTCCAACCTTATTAATGATAATTTTGATTTCCTCGTATATGACTGGAGAGCGCCAATTTCCAGCATGTTTTATGATTACGAAATTGGAGAAGCAAATTATAAATGCCCTGAAGGAATAGTAGATGGGAAACTTACACTGAAAAGACAGTACAAAATTAATAATGGTAAAATTGAATATATGTTTGACAGCAATCTTAAGATAGACGATGAAGTACTGCAGGATATCTTGAGTAAGAGTACCGATAGCAAGATGAAGGCCATAGTAACAACTATTCAAAGAGAGCAGAATAAAGTAATTCGTAATGAGGAGTACAAAAATTTGATTGTTCAAGGTCCTGCTGGAAGCGGAAAAACTTCTGTTGCTCTTCATAGAATTGCTTATCTCTTATATAAGCATAGAGATAAGATAACACCTAAGAATATAATAATATTCTCTCCAAATGATATTTTTAATGATTATATTTCTAATGTATTACCGCAGCTTGGAGAAGACAATATGTATCAGACCACCTTTAAGGAATATATGCATAAGGCCTTAGGAAGTGAGCTTAAGAAGGAAAACTACTGCGAGATGATGGAATATATCCTTGCCTCAAGGAAGGAATGCTCATATCAAAAGAGAATCAGCAATATAAAACTTAAGTCTTCAATGGAGTTTATAGATATATTAAAACAATATGTAGTCTACGTTGAAAAATTGGATAGAAATTTTGTGGATATAATTTTAAGAGGCAATTTAATAATCTCTTCAAAGGAGTTAGAAGAACTGTTTTTTAAAGATTATGCGCAGCTCCCACTGAAAAGAAGACTTCAAAAGATAAGAGAAAGAATTTTGTTCCTTTTAGAGCCTTATGAAAAATATCATATAAAAGAAGTTGCTGATGAACTTAGGAATTCAGGCTCGTATATAGATAAAGAAGAAATTATGGAACTCAGTACAGCTATGATAAAGGGTGAGCTGAAAGATATTTATTATGAAATCAATAGAATGACAGAGTTTAATTTAGTGGATATTTATAAAAAGCTATTTGAGAACCTGGAGTTTTTCTTGAGTAATTCAAATACCGAATACGATGGGAAGAAAATTAGCAAAATAAAAAGCTATACCTTAGAAAACCTGAATGCTCGAAAGCTTAATTATGAGGATCAACCGCCTCTTTTATATCTAAAAGGCGCACTAGGAGATCTTCCTAAGACATCAGAAATCAAATACGTTATCATTGATGAGGCTCAGGACTATACACCGCTGCAGTATGAAATTTTTTATCAGCTTTTCAATCACGCCAATATAACTATACTGGGTGATCTTAATCAATCCATCAATCCGTTTATGAACGTAGGAGATTATAATAATATCTCTCATATATTTTCGAAAGATAACACCTGCATAATGAATTTAACCAAAAGCTACAGATCCACAATGGAAATCACTAAGTTTTCAAGAAGGCTGCTTAATAAGAACATTACTGATGGATGTGTAGAAAGAAGTGGAGATGCTCCCCTGCTCCTTGGCTTTTCAGATGAAGAAGCTATAAAAGCAAGACTTATTGAGGATATAAAAATATATAAGGAGAAAGGCTACCAATCAATTGGAATCATAACAAGGACTGCAAAGGAAGCACAGGAGGTATACAGTTTCTTGGAAGATAAAGTTTCAGTTAAAGCAATAATAAAGGATGATGATGAATATGTGAGTGATACCTTGGTGATCCCAGCTTACCTTGCTAAAGGATTGGAATTTGATGTGGTGCTTATCTATAATGCAGGAGATGAAAATTATATTTGCGAAGAAGAAAGACTTCTTCTTTATACTGCCTGTACCAGAGCGCTTCATGTTTTATGCATATACTACTCAGGCAAGGGAACACCATTGCTTAAAGGAAATTATTAAATTTAGAGCTATAAATATTCTTTTTGACGGAGAGAGAGCATGGCTTGTAGATTGGGAAGCAGCTTTTTAAACGATCGCTATTTTGATTTAGCCCTTTTCGCAAACTTTGTGATACTTGAAAACAAATAACTTTCTTAAAATTTTACCAGCCGATTTTACACTTTAAAATGCTTAAAGAAAAAAGCACCCTAAAATCTTATATTTCAAGGTTTTAAAGGTACTTTATTTTAAAACGCGGCTGGTAAAATAAATTGAGATTATTATAAGTATAGAAGACGTACCACTATAAATATCTTAGTTAATTTAGTTTTCTATCTTTTAATCCTCTAGTAACTCACAGCCCTTTTTATAGTAAGCTTCCATTACATCCTTTGGAACCATGCTTCCACCTGTAGCCCAAGCAATATGTGAAGCATTTTTCATTTTATCTTTTAAGTTGTTATTTTCTATATACTTTTGTCCAGCTTCAGTTTTAAATAGGTCAATTGGACCAGGTATACCAGCTAAAGCAGAAGGCTCTAGATAGATGTTTTCTGATTCTATTAGTGTACTTAAAAGTACATATAATTTTTCATCTTTTGCTGTATAAGATCCGCTCATTAGCTCTTGTAGTGTCTTCCCTACGAAGCCTGAAGCTCTTCCAACAGCAAGTCCGTCTGCTGCTGTAATATTGTCTATTCCAAAGTCTTGAACGCATACCTTATCATGCATGTCTGTCATTAATCCTATAATCATACATGGAGAATGTGTTGGTTCTGCAAAGAAGCAGTGTACATTATCTTTAAATATTAATTTTAAACCAAAGGCAACTCCACCAGGTCCACCTCCAACTCCGCATGGAAGATATGCAAATAGTGGATGCTCTTCATCTACAACTACATTCTTTTCCTCTAATTGATTTTTCAATCTATAAGCTGCAACTGCATATCCTAAAAATAAGTTAGTTGAATTCTCATCATCAACAAAATACATATTTGGGTCTGCCTCTGCTTGTTTTCTACCTTCTTCTACTGCTTTACTGTAATCTGACTCATACTCAACTACTGTAACTCCCTTACTTCTAAGAAGATTCTTTTTCCATTGTTTTGCATCCGCTGACATATGAACAAAAACTTTAAAACCTAGTTGAGCACTCATTATTCCAATGCTAAGA
The DNA here is from genome assembly GCF_016316925.1 of Clostridium aciditolerans. Lineage (GTDB taxonomy): Bacteria > Bacillota > Clostridia > Clostridiales > Clostridiaceae > Clostridium_AM > Clostridium_AM aciditolerans. The sequence continues at coordinate 141,181 of NZ_JAEEGB010000005.1, forward strand.
CCTAGATTTCCAGTTGATCCAACTGCGATAGAATACTTAGCAAAGAATTCTCTAAATTTATCACTATCTAAAATTGAATAATCATCTTCTACTGTTAGCATGCCCTTTTCAATAGCTAAATCTTCTGCATGCTTTAGTACTTCATAAATGCCGCCTCTTGCTTTAATTGATCCTGAAATAGCAAGATGACTATCGCATTTTAGTAATAGTTGTCCTAAAATTTCTTGATTAAACATTTCCTCTATTTTTTTCTGCATATTAGGAATCTTAGCAATAGGAGATTCTATAATTCCATTTGTTTGTTGTGTTTCTGGAAAAACTTTAGCTATATATGGTGCAAATCTTTTTAGTCTTTCTTCTGCATCTTTTACATCTGCTTCTGATAAAGAAATCTTTTTTATAGCATCTTCAAACTTTCCATACTTAGGGTTGGTCCAAAACGCTTCTTCTGTACAAATAATTTTGTCCATTAAAGGATATTCTGCTTTCCACTGCTCTAAAGTTTTTCCTTGTATTACTTTTTCACTCATACAATATACCTCTTTCTTCTATAATATTTTATATTAAACGTTTTCTCAGAGAAGTTTATTTTAATTTAATATTGTTAAGTATAGTTTAACAGTACCATTTATTTTAGTCAAGTTTTATTTAACATAATTAAATTATATTAAACACAATTTTACAAAACATTAAAGTATTATGTTATAATAAATAATTATATTCATTATTAAATATATAAATCATTTTTTATCCGATGACTACCCGCTCTAATACTCCCATCTTTTTTTAGCCGGAGTAAAGAGCGGCTATGTCCCTGGATAACGACTTCTAAGCTTCAGATGAACTCAAAACTCCACCTGAAGCCAAGAATTCTGTTTAAATAAAATAACCTATATTAAGAAGGAGAACAATGTATGGATGATATAAACGTTGGTGAAAAAATATCAGAGTATCGAAAAGCAAAAAATTTGAGCATAAGAGATTTAGCAAAGCTAACTAATGTAACCCCTTCTTTATTAAGCCAGATTGAAAGAGGATTAGCAAATCCCTCTTTAAATACGCTAAAAGTTATTGCTAAAATTTTAGAAATTCCGCTATTCGCCTTTTTCGTTACACCTTTAAATACTAAGGAATTAGTAGTAAGATCTGATAAACGTAAAAAAATGATATTACCAGAAAATAAAAATGTAGCATATGAATTATTGTCACCAGATCTAAGTGGAGCAATTGAATTTGCGCTTATGAAGTTAACACCTAATTCTAATTCCTCTGAAGAGTTGATGGAGCATGAAGGAGAAGAAGTAGCTTTTGTTATAGAAGGAAAGCTAAATCTTTATATAGATAGTAATGTTATTGTATTAGACACTGGAGATAGCGTACGCATTCCTAGAGGAATGAAACATAAGTGGGAAAACTCATATAAGGAGAATGGAGCAATTGTTTTTGCCATTACTCCGCCATCATTTTAGTATAGGAATGTGGTGACAGTTTTATTGTCACCACATTTTTAGTTCTTCAATTTAAATTCAAACTCTTCGCTTCAAAATCCAACCCATATAGATATTCAACCTAAATGTTTGACTTATTAGTCTTATTCATAGGGTCACCTCTTCTGTACTGTTAATAATAAATATCACTCTAAAATGAAGTGATATATACTAGGAATAGTTTAAGATGCAACAATATATAAATATAATATTATACAAAATTCATTCTTAATAAAAAATACTGTTATAAAGGAATCTATACTATACTTTTTATCTAAACAAACCTTAAATTCTTGAAGATAATAAACTTGTATAAAATACTAAATTATTTAAGTTTCTTTTTATTTTATACAAAGGTATAAAAATATAGTAATAGAATCAATAAAACAAGAGTTATTATTAATCATAATTAATTTATGAAAGGAGATGATCAAACTGAATAATAAAAGATTAGGCGCTAATATACTCTTGCTACTCACTGCAGCTATATGGGGATTGGGATTCGTTGCACAGAGGGTAGGTTCTCAATCTATAGGAGCCTTTACCTTTAATGGAATAAGATTTGCCCTTGGAAGCATTTCTCTTATACCCTTACTTATTTATTTTAATAAAAGAGAGAAAATCACTAGCGATGACGAGAGTACTGTAGAAGCACCCTCTAAAAAAACAATTCTACCTGGGGTATTGGTTGGTGTTGCTCTTTACGCAGGTGTAACCCTGCAGCAAATAGGACTTATATATACAACTGCTGGAAAAGCAGGCTTTATTACAGGGCTTTATATGGTCATTGTGCCAGTCATCGGAATATTTTTAGGACATAGAATTGGGAAAAATTCATGGATCGGAGTAGGACTTGCAGTTGTTGGACTCTACCTCCTAAGCATAAATGAAAATTTTAGTATCAGCTATGGCGACTTACTTGAGCTTATAGGATCAGTGTTCTGGGCCATACACATTTTAACAATAGATTATTTTTCTAATAAGATTGAGCCTTTGAAATTATCATGTATTCAATTTGCAACATGTTCATTATTAAGCCTGATAACAGCTTTAATATTCGAACATATTACCACGAGCAGCATATTAGGTGCTTTAATTCCACTACTTTACAGTGGTCTTTTATCTGTTGGTGTAGCATATACCCTCCAAGTAGTAGCTCAAAAGAATGCTAAGCCCTCTCACACAGCCATCATTCTAAGTATGGAGTCAGTATTTGGTGCTATAGGCGGTGCACTTATACTTGGAGAAACTATGAGCAGCAGAGGGTATATCGGTTGTATTCTTATACTTGGAGGAATACTAGCATCACAGATCAAATTTTCTCCAAAGCAATCATAGTCAGTTTTCAATTGTTTTATACTTTAGACAAAATTCTTTCTGCTTAAATATTCAATCTCTTGAATTATTTCATTAATTCCTTCATCAATATAGTCTTCTGCCACATTTGAAACATTTATTTTCAGTATTGATTTCTTTATTGGAAATGAGTTCAAATAACTACTATCTGCTGTGTCAACTATAATTGATTTCTTTTTTAGTCTATTTATAAGTTTTTCACAGGATATTTTCTTATCTAATTCTATATATGTATGAACACATATATTTTTCAACGGACTATACTTATAAATATGATTACTACTATCAATTTTCTTTTCCAATAAAGAAGTCAAACATTTTGCTCTTAAAAGATAGGATGCTTTAATTTTTTCCTTATGTCTTTCAAACATACCGCTTTTAATGTAGATTTCTAATGCTGCTTGAGAAAGCATTGAACTATCTATATCAAGAACACTTTTATATTTGCTAAATCTTTCAACAATGCTTTCAGGAATAACTGCAATACCAATCCTTAAGCCTGGAAAAATAATTTTTGAATAACTTTTTAGATATATAACATGTGAAAAATCATCATATGAGAATATTGGATCAGCTTTCAAATTCTGTTCAAAATCAGCTAAATAATCATCTTCTACAATATATACATCATATTTCTTTGCAAGTTCTAAAATCTTCTTCTTTTCTTCTTGTGAATATGAAGTTCCTAAAGGATTATGATATCTTGGCATAGTGTAAAAAAATTTAATGTTTTCTGATTTAAATATTCTCTCTAATTCTAGCATATCAATTCCTTCACCGGTTCTTTCTATACCAACTACTGGTACTTTATGCGTTTCCAAGTAATCTATAAACAAATGATAACCAGGTTGTTCAATTAGTATAGTTTCTTTATTATTTGGAAAAGGTATTGAAGCTAAAATTGATAATGCCTGTTGAACACCTGATGTAATAAAAATATTTTTCTTATTGGTAAACACCTGATAGTTAGCCAATTGTTTTTGTATAACATCTATTAAAGAAGATAGCCCTTTAGGTGTGCCATATATAAACAAATCATTTTTATATATATCAATTGCTTGATTAATACAATGCTGAAAATCTAAGTATGGAAACACCTCTGGATCTGGGGCAGAAGATGAAAAATTCAATATAAGCTTCTCACCTTTTGTTAAGTTAGGTTTTCTTGTCACAACATAGTATCCACTTTTGGGAAGAGAATAAACTATGTGTCTTCTTTCCAATTCATTTAGTGCACTAATAACCGTACTTTTATTACAATTGTAATTTCGAGTTAAACTTCGAATCGAAGGAATTCTTTCCCCTTCTTTATATCTACCACTTTTTATCATGTTTTCAATCTCATTTGATACCGCTAAGTATTTATACATAACTTACTCCTTTGAACTATTGTACCGGTATAGATTGTTTTTATTTTTATTGTATCATAAGATTTTATCTACTAACATAGATATATAAGATTATAATTACGGAGGAATATTAAAATGAAAAATGTAAATAAAAAGAATGCCTATTTTGCTGCTTCTCTATATGCACTTATTATAGGATTCTCATTTCTATTTGTAAAACTAGCTTTAACTGTTACAGATCCACTAAATATCCTTGCACATAGATTTACAATATCTTTTCTTGCTGCTTCTATCCCTATTATATTTGGATGGATAAAGTTGGACATAACCTTTAAAGATATACTTCCAATATTACCAATTTCATTGTTTTATCCAACTTTATTTTTTGCTTTTCAGGCCTTTGGATTAGTATATATTTCATCCTCAGAAGCTGGAATCATCCAAGCGACTATACCAATTTTTACAATGATTCTAGCAACACTTTTTTTAAAGGAGTATTCTAGTAGACTACAAAAGGTATCACTGATTTTATCTGTATCTGGGGTAATTTACATCTTTCTTATGAAAGGTTTAAATTTAAAATCTGCTAACTTTATAGGAGCCATATTAATTATTTTATCAGCACTTGCCTCCGCTGGTTATAATGTGCTAGCAAGGAAAATAACAAAAAAATATAAAATAATGGATTTAACTTACATGATGACCTTTATAGGCTTTCTAAGTTTTAATTTAATATCTATCGTGGATCATGGTCTTCGAGGCACTCTTAATGTTTATTTCAAACCATTTGTTAGTCCATTATTTGTAGTTTCAGTACTTTATTTAGGTATATTATCTTCACTTGTAACGTCATTGTTATCAAATTATACTTTGTCCCAAATAGAAGCATCTAAGATGAGCGTATTCAGTAATCTATCTACACTGATAACTATGCTTGCTGGAGTTATATTCCTAAATGAGCATTTATATTATTATCATATAATTGGAGCAGTGATGATTATTGCTGGAATAATTGGAACGAATTTTTTAGATAAAAAAATCTTAAAAAGTGATTCCAAAGAAAAAATTTCTGAAGATTCTCTTTAAAGTTTTAAAAAAGAACCGGTATTTAATATTATCTAAGTTGATACCATTAAATACCGGTTATGTACATACTGTTCTATAACTTTTTATTCCCTTATGATTTCAACACCATTATCTTTATATATATCAATATAACTGTCTTTTAACTTTGAATCAGTAACAATAACATTGATTTCTTCAAAATCACAAAGCTTTAGTAAAGACACTTTACAAAACTTACTGCTATCAGCTAATATTACAGCTTTTTCGGATACCCTAATCATTTTTTTCTGTACTCCAACCTCTTCAAAACTGTAACTTGTAATACCTTTATTAATAGATATTCCCCCTACACTGATAAATGCAATATCTAAATTAAAGTTGTTCATAATATCCTCTGCTGTACGACCAACAATAGAAAGCTCATCATTTTTCAAAAATCCCCCTATAACAATGATAGTATATTGACTCATATCTGATAATTCATCTGCAATAACTAAAGAATTTGTCAATATAGTTAATCTTTCAAATTTACCTTTTAATACTCTTGCAAGTTCTAAATTAGTCGTACTAGCATCCATTGCGACAGATTGTCCTTCCTTAACTAAACCTGCTGCAATATTTGCAATTTCTTTTTTTTCTTCCACACATTCTTTTTTACGAGCCTCAAATCCTGTGGTTCTTTTGTTAACTTTCTCAAGAACTGCTCCACCATGGACCCTTTTACATAATCCTTCTTTCTCTAAATTTTCTAAATCTCGCCGTATAGTTTCAATAGATACATTAAATAATTTAGTAAGCATAGAAACTTTTACAACACCCTTTTCTTCAAGAATATTAATAATTTTTCCATACCTATATTGTGCCAACATGAATTATCCCCCCTATAACAATACAAAGTATCACAAGCAATTTAATAAGGATGGCGATTTTTAACGCCATCCTTAGTTTATATATTAGATAGTTGCTACTAATTCAATTTCAACTAATGCACCCTTTGCTAATTCAGCTCCTCCCACTGTGCTTCTAGCAGGATGTTTTTCTGAAAAATAAGTGGCATAAACTTCATTCATTTTTGCAAAATCTTTTAAGTCTTTTAAGAACACTGTTGTTTTAAATACTTTGCTCATATCGCTTCCAGCTGCTTCGATAATTGCCTTTCCATTCTCTAAAGCTTGTCTTGTTTGCTCTTCAATAGTCTCTGCAATTTCTCCTGTTTGAGGATTAATTGGTAATTGTCCTGAAGTATACACCGTATCTCTAACTATTACTCCTTGTGAATAAGGTCCAATAGCTGCTGGTGCATTATTAGTTGATATAATTTGTTTTTCCATGTTTATTTCTCCATTTCTATTATCTGCAATATTTATCTCTTAAAGCTAAGACATGTTTAACTGTTTGTTCAACACCTTTTTCTTGATCTTCAATCATTTTTTCAATAAGATTTTCTGGTGGGTAATAATAATCTGCAGGTTTAATTACATTTTCATCGTATGGTGGATTTTCAACTTTAAAAGCACCTTGTCCTACTTCATATACTCCACCTGCTCCAGGTTCTCTTTTAAAAGAAACTGCATATGGGAAACACATTTCAATATTAATTCTTGTTAATTTTGATTCATTAACTAGTGTTTTGAAACATTCATCTAAATCTATATTGCCTGTACCTGCTGGAACTCCACAAACTTTATATTCATCTCCATCTTTAATAACAGTATGATCTTTAAAATGTGTAGTAAATGCATATGGAGCTAACTTTCTAACAGCTTCAACTGGATCTTCCCATGCCATCATTCCATTTCCAATATCACAATGTGCTCCAACCCAAGGGCTGTTTACTTCTTTAATTATTTTAATTACTTCATCTGTAGTCTCTTCTTCATGATTTTCAACCGCAAGCTTTATTCTATATTTCTTTAATAATGGTACTATTTGTTTTATATCTTCTGGAGCCTTCTCTAAGATAGCTTGGTCATAAACACCGAAACAGCAATAAGTACGAATTACGTCCGCTCCTATTTTATGAGCAACTTCTATAACCTTTGTTAAATGTTCTGGATCTGTTCCATTGGTATCGATTTCGGCAAATAGATTATATTTTTGAATCTCTTGTTTTACTCTTTCTAAGTATTCAGGTTCAAAAGATTCTAAAACAGCTATGTGTTCTTTTCCTGGCCATGGAATAATATTTAACATTACACCGTCTAATCCCAATTCAGCAGTTTTTCTTATAAACTTAAATACATCCATTCTTTTAGTAATAAACTGCAAATGGTAGCTTTCTGTTTCTAATCCTATTTTCATGCGAGTCCATCCTTTCTATCTATAAACAAATTTTTGCTTTATTATTTATTTAACTAATATTAGTATACATCAGTTTATGTGTATTTTCAAGGTTTTTATTGATATTTATTGTATTTATGTGTTTTTGAGAGCATTTATAACACTTTCATCTGTGCTTTTGTCTGTATTTTGTCTTGAGCATTTCTTTATTTGTAATAATAAAAGCACCCAAAATAAATACTAAATTCATTCGAGTGCATATATATCTTACTTTAATATCTTTTCCCATATAAATTAAATACGCGATTCTTATCTATTCATTTACAATTTCTATTCCATTCTTCAAGTATTTGTTCAAAATTTTAGAATCTAATTTTGAATCCGTTATAATTAAGTTTACTTCATGAATATCTTCCACTTTAATAAGTGATACAGTGTCTATTTTACTGCTATCAGCTAATACTATAGTTTCTTGAGAAATTTCTATTAATTTTTTTTGTATTTGAACCTCTTCTGGCGAAAAATCAGTAATACCTCTTACTAAGGATACACCACTAACACTAATAAATGCTTTATCAACAACAAAATTAGAAATTAGATTTTCAGCAAATTCACCATAAAAAGCACGCTCTTTATGATTTAATACGCCTCCAGTTGAAATAACAGTGAACCTATCTGCATCTACTAGTTCATTAGTAATCAATAATGAATTTGTTATAATTGTAAGTTCTTTAAAATGCTTCTTTAACTCTCTAGCAAGTTCTATATTAGTAGTACTATCATTCAATGCAATTGATTGACCATCTTCTATATACCTAATAGCAGTCTTTGCAAGTTCTTTTTTTTCATATATAAACTCTTTTTCTCTTTTTATATAATTTAATTTTTGAATCTCATTTTTCTTTAATACAGCACCACCATAAACACGTTTTAAGAAACCATCTTTCTCTAAAGCCTCTAAATCTCTTCTTATTGTTTCAATAGAAACGCCAAATAATTTAATTAATTTAGATACTTTAACACTTCCTTCTTCTTCAAGCATCTGCAAAATTGAATCTTTTCTTTCTTCTGCTAACACTAAATTACACCATTCCATTAAATTATAAGTATTTACTTAAATATTATACCAATATAACTTCTTTGTTTAAATACAAATTATAAAACACTTAATTTTCTTAGTTTATAAACAGGATTCTTGGCTTCAGGTGGAGTTTTAAACTCCATCTGAAGCTTAGAAGCCGTTATCCAGGGTCGTAGTGCCACTTATGCCCAACTTTAAGAAGTTGGGGTGTTAGTGGCGGTAGACATCGGATAAATTTAAAATAGCTTTAGTAATATTTAGTTGAATATTTCTAAAGCTATTTTTATAAGTTTTTATATTAACTGATCTTTCAAATCAAATTATATCTATTGTTTTAAGCATATTAAGCTACTTGTTTTTCTGCTTGCTTTCTCTTATTAACTATGTTAACTAATATACTACTAATAATAAATCCTATTATTGCAAAAGCTGTCATAAGCATAAATACATGTTTATATCCACCTATTCCTGGTGTTTTGTCTAAAATATTACCATATATAGAGTAGCAGAACATAGAAGGTGCATAGCCTATAAAGCTACCTAGTGACATTGCAGCACCAGTCATTTCTCTTGGCACTCCTATTTCTTCCATAGGGGCAAAGAATACTGCTCTCATAGCAAATATGATTGCACCAAAGCCAAGTGTCATTGTCATTCCAGCATATACGCCCATAGATTGATGAGGCATCATTATGATTACAATCATAGCTACAATTACTACTATAAATGATGCTCTTAAATATTTTGATGCAGATTTACATTTTTTATCAGCTAAATATCCACCAATAGGACCGCCAATCATCTTTAAACCATATTGATTTATAATACCATAAGCACCAAGCAAAGTTACAGGTAGTCCATAAATATCTTTTAAGAATGGAATAAAGTATGTTAAACCACAATATACTGAATATACGGAGAAAATAGTAAATGCAACTAACCATATTTGTGGCATTTTTAACGCTTTAATCATATTTTGCAATGCAACCTTATTATCACTAACGTCTTCACTTTTATCTTTAACAACTTTCTTATCATGTTCAAGTAAGAAGTAAGAAACAACACCTACAACAATTACTGTAATTGAGTAAAATAATATAGCACCTCTTAAACCTGCAGCTCCTTTGCCTAATAACGCAAATATACCTAATGCACTAAAAGCTACAACTGTATCAATTACTCCTCTTCCAGCTTCAAGGAAACCAAACATTCTTCCCTGTTCACTTTCATCCCCTAGCAATCTAACAGACTTCAGTAATACAGGCCAGTATATCATATCATTAAATATACTTAACGCAGCCCAAACCATAAGTATGCCGTAATATCCTGGGAATGTTGATAAATACAATCCAATACAACCTGTTCCTATTAATCCTAAAGGTAATAATATTTTTTTAGAAAATCTATCCGCTAAATATATTGAAGCTATAAATCCAAAAGAAGATATCGTACCATTAATTGATAGTGCATTTCCTATCTGCGCATTTGTTAAATGCATGTACTGCTGCATAGGAACATAAAATGCATCCTTTAAAAAGGCAAGTTTGTATATTGTTCCTCCTCCTAGAATTAGAACAATTAACTTAAACCATTTTTGAAAATTACTATTTTTCTTGTCCAACATAAAGACCCCCTTTTAAATTGTTTAATGATTAATGTTGCATAAAAAAGTCGTTAAATGACGAAAACATTTTCAATTCGTTTTTAAGTATATATCATTTTTTGTGGAATGTAAAGTAATTTATTGTATTTCGTTGTTTTTGCGTGCTTTTTTGATAAGTTTTAGTTGCATTTACTTGATTTCATTGGTATTATATAAGCACTATTAAAGATTAAATTCTATTACTTATACTTGTTTTTAATATTAATTACAAAAAAGTAATTGATAAAAAGGAGGTTAAAGTCCTAAATGGACTTTAACGGGTAATTTTACGAGGTAAAAGTTCTAAATGAACTTTTACGGGTAACTTGTGAGCAGAAGCGAAAATCTTAAGTTACCCAGTGCCCGAAGGGGAGCTAGCAGGGGCTAATTACCCAGTGTGACAACTAAAAGGAGGAAAGAAATATATGAAAGAAAAAAATAGCAAAAGCATTATAGACTATATTATTGTATATTGCGGATGTATTCTTCAAGCCTTTGCAGTTACATCAATCTTAAAACCATGTGGACTAGTAGTAGGGGGGTTTACAGGTATTTCACTTATATTAGCTAAAATTATAAATATTAAATATACCTTTATTTATTATTCTTTATGTATTTTAGTTTTGGCAGCAGCTTGGATTATTCTAGGTAAAAAAGAAGCTTTAAAGATTATTCTTTTATCTGTCACATATCCAATTATACTAATCTTCTTTGATAACCTTAATTTGAGCTTTATTGATCTTACTCCTAACGACAAATTATTATACTGCATATACTATGGGATTATTGCAGGCATCGGTATGGGCTTAGTACTAAAAAAAGGCTTTTCACAAGGGAGCTCAGATACTCTTGCTAAAATAATTCATAAGAAGATATTTCCCTATATAAGCATTGGACAAATTCTACTTATTATCGATATATGCGTTCTTGTCTTGTCTGGATTTGTTTTTGGACATACTGCAATATTATATGCTATTATTATGCAGATGATATATACAAAAGCAGTTGATACCATCCTGTTTGGATTTGGATCATCCTTGGTAAAAATGGTTATCCTTAGTAGCGAAACAGATGAAATTTCTGATTTTATCATGAATACAATTAACCGAGGAGTTAGTATTGGCCAAATTTTAGGTGCTTATTCTAATAAGCCTAAAAGAAAAGTTATCTTGATTTGCTCTACCAGAGAAGCAATGGTTGTTAAAAATTTTGTTGCAAAAGTAGATAAATCTGCATTTGTCAATCTTGTTCCTGTAATCTATGCATGGGGAAAAGGAAATGGATTTGATGAGTTACAATTAGATTAAATAAGCAAAACCTGGCTATCATAGGATGCCAGGTTTTATTTTGAATATGTAAAAAGCATCTAAGTCATGTTAAGGTGCAAATGATAAAAACTTTAGTATTTCTGAACAAGAAGCACTATTTAAACACATCCTATGTTATGGTTCAACGAAATTATAAACACTTTGCAGAATATATACATAAACATTTAAATACATCCTATGTTATGGTTCAACCGAGAGATTATGAATAGTAATGCTAATAAATTCTATTTAAATACATCCTATGTTATGGTTCAACAACTATCTTGTTCGACATCTAAAACAGGAGTTATTATTTAAATACATCCTATGTTATGGTTCAACCGCAGCAGAGCAGAGGCAAGAGGCCGCGTTATGTCAATTTAAATACATCCTATGTTATGGTTCAACGAATAATATTGAGTTAGTACAATGGATTAAAGCTTATTTAAATACATCCTATGTTATGGTTCAACACTTTCTTGAAAAAGAAATTGAGGTGGTTAACAAAATTTAAATACATCCTATGTTATGGTTCAACTTTCAAATACACTTTCTTTAATACCTCCTAATGTATTTAAATACATCCTATGTTATGGTTCAACAAACAGTATGTTTAATAATGGTTTAACGGTTTGGCAATTTAAATACATCCTATGTTATGGTTCAACCAGTAGCAGGGACAGGTTATGCCATATATAAAAGTAATTTAAATACATCCTATGTTATGGTTCAACAATTCCGTAATCTTCACTTCCACATTCTTCGCACTCAATTTAAATACATCCTATGTTATGGTTCAACTATTTTCATTATGTTAATTTCAGTATAATCATTCCCATTTAAATACATCCTATGTTATGGTTCAACAGGTAACGACTTGTTTGAGTGGCATGTAGGATATTGTATTTAAATACATCCTATGTTATGGTTCAACATTCCTCCCTACTATTTACTAGCCCAAGGATCACTATTTAAATACATCCTATGTTATGGTTCAACAGAAAGCCAGTGATGAAAAACGTGCATTGACTCTATTTAAATACATCCTATGTTATGGTTCAACTCCATAACTCATTAAAAGGAATTATTTTATCCCAATTTAAATACATCCTATGTTATGGTTCAACACATCTAAGTTCTGAATATAGTGCTACCGATTTTGGATTTAAATACATCCTATGTTATGGTTCAACTTTATCCAGAGGTCGCAAAAGTTCTAGGATTAAAATTTAAATACATCCTATGTTATGGTTCAACCAATCCTTGCAATTCAATAGCGTAGCCCCTTTCAATATTTAAATACATCCTATGTTATGGTTCAACGTTATGAATTCTGTACTAAAAATGGTGTTAACTTATTTAAATACATCCTATGTTATGGTTCAACGCAAATTTTGTTGCTTCCTCTTGTGCTGTACTAGCTATTTAAATACATCCTATGTTATGGTTCAACTCATACCTTTGCTACACACAGCCTTAACGTTGGCCTATTTAAATACATCCTATGTTATGGTTCAACTTCAGTAGTTGAGCAAATGCTAGTATTATACAATGACAATTTAAATACATCCTATGTTATGGTTCAACAACAAATGATGTATTGGAAATAATAGAAAAATACATATTTAAATACATCCTATGTTATGGTTCAACCTTGATAAATCTTTTGTTGAAGTTGCTCTTGAGTTATTTAAATACATCCTATGTTATGGTTCAACTAGCTGTAGCTCCTTTAACATATCCCCCAACCTTCATTTAAATACATCCTATGTTATGGTTCAACTACACATAATTTGTCAAGTGAAAAATTTTATATAAGATTTAAATACATCCTATGTTATGGTTCAACAATACTGATATAAATAATACTTATTTTAATAATACATTTAAATACATCCTATGTTATGGTTCAACAGTTATAACCAGCGGTACTTTCGTGTTCGAGTTAAAATTTAAATACATCCTATGTTATGGTTCAACTAAGCCTATGCAAAATGCATAGACTTACCCACAACGCATTTAAATACATCCTATGTTATGGTTCAACACGATTTAAGAAACTTATAAAGTCGGATGCATTAGATTTAAATACATCCTATGTTATGGTTCAACAAAAGAAGGATTTTCCAAAGTGTTTATCAGTCCTTAATTTAAATACATCCTATGTTATGGTTCAACTAACAGAAATTCATAGTAAGAATATGAATGCTTATAATTTAAATACATCCTATGTTATGGTTCAACTAGTTCTAAATCATTTAGCTTAATTGAAGCATTCGTATTTAAATACATCCTATGTTATGGTTCAACATTTTCTAAATATTGTCGTAAAATATTATGTTGAGGATTTAAATACATCCTATGTTATGGTTCAACTACTTATAATAAAAAGAAATGTGGATACTATCACAATTTAAATACATCCTATGTTATGGTTCAACGCTAACTTGGTTATCACTCGAATCTTTAACTACTATATTTAAATACATCCTATGTTATGGTTCAACGTATTACCTTCGCTATCATTTAAAACTGAATTAGCAATTTAAATACATCCTATGTTATGGTTCAACGTAAAATTAGATGTTTTAGAACAAATTAAAATTGCATTTAAATACATCCTATGTTATGGTTCAACAAGCAGCTAGTTATTACTTTGAACTATCATAATGGATTTAAATACATCCTATGTTATGGTTCAACGTTTGAGCGAAGAAACAAAAGAACTTGTAGACTCTCTATTTAAATACATCCTATGTTATGGTTCAACCTTTATACCTCCTAAATAACCTCCGCGCAGGATATTATTTAAATACATCCTATGTTATGGTTCAACCGTAACATCTATTTACCACTCTCCTTTACTTGTTTATATTTAAATACATCCTATGTTATGGTTCAACCACTGTAAAATAGCCATTCTCTATTTTTATTATAACCTTTAAACCATTGAAAACAAAGACTTCTTCAAAAATTTTCCCAACCGTTTTATCATTTTAAAAAACTCAATAAAAAAATCTCTCCAATCCCTTTAATTTGAAAGTCTAAAAGAGATTTATATTTTTTAGTCAGCTGGGAAAAGCTTAAAGTATTAATGATTCGCTATTACTAAAATTTACACCCAAAGTTTCTTCATCAAAACTTTTTTCATTTATTAGTTTAACTATAGAAATAAAGTCCTCTTTTTCATCTATAACTTTCTTTAATTCCGCTCTTAGTTTTATTAGATTAGATGGTGTTATAGTGCCTCTAAATACTGACTTCTGATGATGCTTAAAATATTTTTTACAAACCTTAAAAACTCTTTGTACTCTTTTTTCATTTATATCATAAAACACAAAAGCATAATTATGATTTTCTATCTTTCCCACTTTACATCATCTCCTTTAGACTAAATGGTGAAAAAAGCTTCCCTTCTCCTATATGCTTCATAAGCTTATATCCATCAAGTTTAATAGCTGTCTCGTAACTAACTTTCCTTTTTAATTTAGGATGTTCAAAAACAGTATTAAATCTATTTTCTAAGGCTTCAATAAATACTTTCTTTCCTGCTTCATTCAATAGGCAATAGTTAAGCTTTTTGTCAAAATGCTTGGACACCTGTATTCTTTTATTATTAACTAGTTCAAAAATAGTTTTATATACAATTACAGGCTTAAATGCTTCCGATAAATCAAGACTTAACGAAAATCTTCCTTCACTTGGTTCATGTAAAAAGCTTATACTTTGATTTAAATGTGTGTGATATATTTGAGAGATGGTTCTGGCATAAAGTATTGAATTCCCAAAGGAAACCATTGAATTCATAGGATTATCTGGTGGTCTTTTTACTCTTTTGTTCATCAAAAAATCTTCTGGTAAAAAGTATTTAAAATTATCATAAAACTTCATCCAAATCTGACCTTCGAGAAAGAGAACTTGTTTTATATCATTAGTCTTAACTAATAGCTCAACAAAATCATGTTTAAGCCAATTTAAAAAGACCTTAGTCTCTTTTTTGTCATGTTTATAATAATGATATACCACTTCATAAATATTAACTGCTATTCCATTTACAAAAGCTTTTGCAATTTCTATTCTATTTTTTATAAAAGCTTCAGACTGCTTTATTGTCATATTACCACTTATTAAATACTCTTTTGGATAAAAGGTTCCACTATAATATCCATAGTAATTAAAGAAGTGTATAACAACTCCTGCTTTAGCTGCAAAATCTAAGAATTTAGTGTTTAGACTTACTTCATTTAACAAATAAAGTTCCCTCGTTGCTTCTATTGGTATGTATGTGTTTTTGCCATCCTTTCTAAAGCAAAGGGAATTATCTTTTCTACTTATCTCTCCCTGGGACATTATAAATCTTGTGCCCTTTCCCATAAAAACACCTCTTTTCAATAGCAAACAATATATTAACTAATTATTATGAATCATTAATATATTTCACAAATTAGTATGTAATTAATTATTACTAGTACTTTTCCTACATATGCGGATTTATTTCCACATATGCCCCTACACTATTAACTTCACTATTCAAGTATTTTTCCCATATATGCGGATTTATTTCTAAAAGGAGTTCAGCAATTTTCCCTATTTCTTTTGCTGAAAAAAAGTTACTACATAAATCATAAAATCCATCAAAATCTAGTTTTTGCAAATAAGGAACTATTCCTTGAACAATCGTTATTAGCAGCAAATCCTCTTCGGTAATATTACTTTTTCTAATCCATTTCATTTTCTCATATTCCAGCATAAAAACAGCCTGTTCCGGAGGTCTTCCATTTATTATTAGCTCTAGTCCTACTTTGTAATAACTATAAACTGTGTCTGTAAATTTACTATTATCCCTAAAATAATTTTCTAAAGATATTGGACCTCTATTATATAAATTTTTAAATATATCTATAGATGTAATAATTAATTTATATTTTCTTTTTTCAAACTCAGCTGAATTCTCATTTTCAAACATTTACTAGTCTCCTCGGTATATTATTATTTTAATAATTTTTTTAAATAAAACAATATTCATAGTAAGCGCATTTCTTACATTTAGGTTTAAATTCTGCATTTGGAGAACTCTTTTCTTCTAATAAATTATTTATGCTACCTAAAAATTCATCCAACTCTTTTTCATTTTCCTCTGTAAGTTCAATATAGATAATTTTTTTGTCCTGTTTATTTCTTTCTCCAAATTCAATTTTGCCTTTTCTCACTATTCCTTTTTCTTTTAGCTTTTTTAAATAAAGTAAGACCTGCCATTTTACCGCTTCTATATCCGCATCAGACTTTTTAATTTCAACCAAGTATTCATCCGTAATTTTATCTATTTTTATATTATCTATAGATATTTCTGTATTTTTCTTTCCTTCTGCTTTTAATTCATGTAAAACTTTTCCTATTCTTACTTCTTCACTGTTATCTTCTAAGTTTATTCTGTTAGCATGAAGCCAGCACTGACGTTTACAGTGGAAGTAGTAGTTTATTATTGTTCCTGTTATTTTCATAACTTCACCTACCAATTTATATATTGAGATACAAAAACACCGCAAAATTCATTTTAAATAAATGAATAATACGGCATTTTAATAAATCATTTTCAATTATTCATTATGGCTTACTGCTCTGAATCTATAACACTTTTCAATTCTTTAATAAAAGCTAGCACATTCTCCTCTTTTGTAGCCCAAGAGGTTACTAGACGAATAGCAGAATTATCCGGATCAACTTTTTCCCAAATATAAAAAGAATAATTCTCTTCAAGCTTTTCTATCAATCTATCTGGTAGAATTGGAAATATCTGATTAGAAGGTGAGTTTATCAAAAACTTATATCCAGCTCTACTGATTTCATTTTTTAGTAAGTCAGCCATTTTATTGGCATGTCTTGCTAAATCAAAATACAAGTCATCTCTAAAAAGTTCTAAAAACTGTATGCCAAGAAGTCTTCCTTTTGCAAGCAGTGCTCCCTTTTGTTTAATGTGGAATCGGAAATCTTCCTTAAGTGAATCATGACATATAACCATAGCCTCACCTATTAATGCACCATTTTTGGTTCCACCTATATAGAAGGCATCTACTAATCTTCCTAAATCAGAAAGCTCCATATCATTTTCTTCTGAACATAGTGCTGAACCTAATCTTGCACCGTCCATATATAAAAACAATTTATTTTCTTTACAAAACTTACTTAGTTGTTCCAATTCATTCTTCGTATATATGGAACCGATTTCTGTAGAGTTGGAAATATACACCAGCTTAGGCTTTACCATATGTTCGTCAGTATGTGCATCTAAAGCTGGCTTGATATCTTCAGGTCTTAATTTACCGTCACTTACATCTATAGAGATGACTTTGTGTCCTGTAGCCTCGATTGCTCCTGTCTCATGAACTAGTATATGGCCTGTGTTGGCAGCAATAGCCGCTTCATGAGGTCTTAGAAAAGCTGAAATTGCAGTAAGGTTTGTTTGTGTACCTCCAACAAATAGGTGAATATCAACATCATCTCGTTTAATTTTTTGTTTTAGAATTTCCACTGCTTTTTCTGTATAACTATCTTCTCCATATCCTGGAGTCTGCTCTAGATTTGATTCAACTAAAGCATTTATTATTCTTGGATGTGCTCCTTCACTGTAATCATTCTTAAAACTGTACATTTGTTATATACCCCCTTTTTATTTTTTAATTAAGCTATAGATTTACTGAAACTAATTTTAAAGTTATGATGTTCTATAAACTTACCTTAACTTTTATAAAAATTATACCATTTTTTCATGTAATTATTTTATATTTTGTGGTAGTTTCCTACATTTTATTATCGCTGTATTATTACGTTTTCAAAGAACTTTTACTAATACCTTCGATTTTAATGACTATATAGCTTTTATCATAGTATCAGTAACTTTTGTTTCTAATATCTTCAAATAAAGTAAAACCTACTACTTTAGAGAAACTCACCTATTCCTTCAACAAATTTTTCTTTGTTCAACTTTCCATCTTCAAAATAAAAATTTCCATTTTCAATAAAATATAACTCTCCGGCTCTATCATTGTATGTAAAATGTTTTTTGCACTTTATTTTATATATAAAATTGTTCATCTTAGCTCTCACCTTTGATAACTTCACTTTCTTTTCTGCATATTCCATATTAGCATTCATTAATAACTCTTTATATTCATTCCATATATGCAATCCGTCAAGTATTTCTCCATCTTTCTTCGTTATTGTACTACTTAAATAAATAGCTATTTCATTTTTATCTTCATCAATCAATTTCATCTTATCTTCTACAGTTTTAAAATCCAAATTTCCAACTTCTTCACTAAAGAAATTATCAATGTTATACTCATTTGGGTTGCTTGTTAACATTTTTAATCTCTCAATAACAAGTTTATAAAATTTATTAAAATCTTTTTCCTTTAATATCTCTATCATTTCTTCATTAATTAATGTAAGATCTTGATCCATTCGCTTATCTTGCTTGTAAATGCTACTCGCCTTATCTAAATTGAAAAAGAAAACTCTTCCCTTTTCTGGCTTTACACATGATCTATTTATTCTTCCTAAAAATTGTTCCTCACTATCTAGCATTGAAATATCCTTATACCCTATGTCCATATCAATATCTACTCCTGCTTCAATAACCTGCGTTGCAACCAAGATAATATCTTTGCTAGCTAAAACTAAGTCTAATATTCTTTCTCTTTCTATAGGACTATCATCTCCAGTCATTAACTGAATATCTGAAACTATATCTTCATCTTCTTTTAATCTTCTATAAAAATTATAGGCACTGCTTTTACTTATAAACTCTACTAAAATCTTCTTTTCATTTTTACTTTGTTTCTTAACATGACTATATAAATCTTCTAGTATGTTTTCAGACTTTAATAATTCAAAGTCTAATTTAACTCTTTCCTTAAAAATAGTATTCTTAAAGTATTTGTCCCTATTTTTTATAAGCATTGTAGTTTTATAAGTACTTCCAGTTAAGCAGTTTAAATCTGGCAAGGTTGCAGACATTATGATAACCTTTATATTTAACAGCTTTGCATAAGCATTTAAAAAGGTTATTATTTCTCCCCAAATTATATTTCTGTAGCTTTGGATTTCATCTAATACAATTACACTATTAACAATTTGATGTAGTGGAAATATATCTTCTTTTGCTGTTCCAAATAAATACTTAAAGATAGTTACATGAGTAGTTAATACAATAGGATAATTTAGAAATTGTCTATTAAGCAATGCTTTTTTATAGTAACGGAAATCGCAATCCTCTCCCTTATTCTTCCTATGTTCATCAATTTCTTTTATAGGAAAGACTGAATTAATAACTGATATCTTATTAAAGATCTCATCTTCTTTATCAAAAATTTTCTTTAATGTATTTATATTTTGCTCCACTAAAGTATTAAATGGATATACATAGAATATTTTATTTTTCTTTTTATCTTCTTCTAAAAGCTTAAAGCTTAAATTAGTAGCAACATTACTCTTCCCACTTCCAGTAGGGGCTTCTAAATAAAATATGTTTGACTCTATATTTTCCTTTAAATTCTCTTCTGCTTCTAAAAACAATTCATTTCTTAAGATATTAATGTCTTTTACCTTTGAAAAATCTGTTTTCTTTTCGTCTCTGTTCATTTTATATTCTTTTGTAAAGTTATATATCTTTCCTTGTTTATAAACATCATAAAATTTATTTATCTCATTGATATTTCCTATATCATCAGTTTCTACGCCATCCATAAATTCTGATGTGGAGTAAAAATCACAAGCAACTAAAATAGAAAATAATAATCTTTCATACATATATCTGTAAATTTTACTTTCATTAATTAATCTTTTAGTATATTTATCATTTACTTTAAATATTTTTTCTATATTACCTAAAGTTAAAGTAAGCTCCTTATTATAAATACCTTTATACAGCTTTTGTTGTGTGGTCAATAGTTTTGCACCTTCACCATCTCTATATTCATCTAACTTTTCTTTAAACTCTTCTAAAGAATTAAACTCACTGTGATGCCTAGATATTATATATCCATTCATAATCATAAAGTCTATTAAGACTTCAACATCTGTCTTAGGTAATACTCTAAATTTTTCAAAGTAATAGTCAAAATATATAATTACAGATAGTATAGAATGATGAGAATTCCCAAAGTCATTTATATCTTTTATACCTAAATTATTGCCCAATCTATCTTCTTGAAATAGTGGATTTATCTTCCCCATATCGTGCATAGTTATTGTATTTACTATCATTTCTCTAAAAAGTTCTTTTCCTTCCCTAGAGCATTGAGATAGAAATTCATCTTCTAACTTACTAAATACTTCATCGATACCTTTTTCATTTATTATCTTGAAAAAATATTTTTCACATAAGACTACATGCTCATATAAGTATTCATATCTCTCTTCATTTTTATGAGCATATATATTATATTTTTTATTTATACTTTCCTTAACATTAAACTTATTTATAAAATCAAAGTGCATATTTCACCTCTTAATTAAAGTTAAAGGAGGGCATACCCTCCTCTAAAAAAATACTAAATTTCTTTCACCCTCATTAAAAACTTTTACTTCACCTTTTGCTTTAACTTTTGAATTTGTTGATATAAAAGTTTTAAATTCATATTTATTATTTGTTTCTTCTAGAGCAACTGGTAACCTTTCTTCGTATTTATATGTAAGTACTTTTTCCTCAAATAAGTCCTCTAAATCATCTACCTCATCCAATTCAAAATCTTGTTTTATAAATAGACTATCAACATTATCAGGTTCGATTACCTCTGTAACCCCCTCTATAACCTGTACATCACATATATCTGCTAAGTGGTCATTTTTTCCTAAGTAAGGTACATAAACAAATCTATTTTCTTTTAAGGCTTTAGCTAATGCTTTACTTTCTTCACTATCTATAACAAAATAAATATCCCAGTTTGGATTTTCCAGCCACTGTTCTTTAACAATTAAGTTTCCACCTGCTTCTTTAGATGCATATCCAACGGAATTATTAAATGTCTGAACCTTCTTAGATATATTAGTACTGTTCCTAACTATTGCTACCCGTAAATCCTTTAGTCTTGAATAAAACTCTGGATAACTTCTATCTTTGTACTTATCATCTTTTTGTAGCGCCTTGCCAAATTCTTTTTTATAATCATTTAAAAAACTCATCTGGTTATATCCACTATATCCTAATATAGCTCCAAACATCCCAAGCAAAGCCACCTTATGAATGGTTCCATATGTAAAATATAGATATGTGTTAACATCAGGCTTCTTAAAAAATGCCGTTTCTCCCTTTAATGTAAACTTTATAACTTCCATAGCCTATACCTCTTCGTTAGTAAATATATTATAGAACTTTGCTCCTTCTATATTAACATCAATTTTTGTAGTGTATGGATTATAGTAAACTTCAATGTTTAAAATTCTTTCTTTTAAATCATTTAATAGCTTATCACAAGTTAACGTCATAGCATTTTTATCTTCACCTTTCTCAAACTTAATATATTGAGTAAGATTAGGCAAATATAAATCACTTTCAGTCTCAACAAATAAAGCAAACTCATTTTCACAACCAACTTTAGCATTTGTTGCAAATGACGTTGCTGCACTTATAGCTGCTTTCTTAAACTTAAGGTAATCTTCTTCTGTATATCCATCAGTTACTCCTAATTCAACAAATTCTTTATATGCTAATGGATTTACCGTAAATGGATAAAAATAATGGGCTTCATTACTTACTATTTTTGTTCCTAGTGTTGAACTTTTAGCCTCTTCTTGGTCTTTTTTATTATCCTTCACTGACGCATCTCTAAAAGGAGATAATATTTGTTGCTCTTCAGCATATGAATCCTCATATTTGTTAAAACCTTGACCTATTTGAACAGCACCAGTGATTGAAATATTATTTCCTTCTTCTGCAAAGGTTGCTCCAAAATTCTTAACATCTATAGCTGAAAATAAATTAGTTAAAACCTTTTTATTATCCTTATTTTTCTTTAAGTCCTCTTCATTAAATATGTACTCATATCTTTCCTTTAATGATCTAGGAACAAGGTCTACTTCTCCACTTTTACCTTGTGACAATTTCATAGATTTTATATAAAGAACCTTCTCACCAGAATTCTCCCACATTTTTTTCATTGGATATTTAAATGCCTTATCACTTCCAAATATATCTCCACTAGAAGTTGTCTTTGGATAACCAGTAAAATCTGCATTCCAGTTAGCCATTATTGATGATATACCTAAAATTCCGTAAACTCTCTTATTCATTATTCTTCACCCTCTCCATTGTTATCTTGATTTTCTTTATTTGACTTCTCAAATAATAAGTTGCTATGTAAATAACCTGCAATAATCATATCGTCATTAATTTTGTTATTAACTTCATATCCAGCAACCATAGAATACAAATTTCTAAACCTAAATATATTACCTTTTAAATCATAGTTATATTTTTTAAATAACGCTTTAAGCTTTTCCTTTATCATTTCATCCTTTTTAGCATTTATAAAAGGATTTGCTAAAGATAGAGGTTTCTTCTTTGACTTACTTTGAGATAAGAAAAAGCTTACCAATTGACCTACTGCAAAAAAGTATTCTTTATCGTTTTCAATTTCTTGGTCTCCGCCCACTGATATTTTGTTTCTTAAATTTTCTTTTACGTCCAAAATAACATCTGCCATGTCTTCCCCTCCTTGAAAATACTTATTTAAAGATGCTCTCAAATTAAACTGTTTTATAGCCTTAATACCATAACCATTCCTGATAGAGCCCTTAATTAAACTCAAAGAAACTTTATCTAGTATATAACCTATATTATTTTCATTTCCTTTATGAATCCAATTGAATAGTGCCGTTCTACTAATCAGCAAATTGCTTTTCAAAGAATCATCTGTAATAGATAAATCCTTTGCTTCTGTAAAGTAATTTCCTATTAAAAAATTACTAAAGAAAACTTCATTGATTATACTTTGCATTTTTCCTATAGTTGAGAAGATATCGTACTCCTGCTTTAATATTTTGTTATCCGCATTTAAAACATTTTTATATTGAAAAGGGTCTCCAAGTTTTGGACTATATCTAGGGATTATATCAAAATCATGTATTTCAACTTCTTTTCCTTTTTTTATTCTAAAGTACATTCCTCTAAAATCTTTTTCTGGTGTTTCACCATTTTTTAATGCTACTATGTTATCTCCAATATAAATATTGGTTTTGCCTGCTGCTACTTGATTCATTAGATAATCGAAAAATTTCTTTTGATATATCACTTCATCTTGATTAATCAAATATGGTACATTAACTTTTCTAGTCTTATGCTCTAAATATGGCTTCTTGGCATTTAACCCCATATTATCGTTAGGTAATCCATATATTTCTTCCCCTACTTTTATATTAAAATCGTTGCTATTATAAATATTAGGTACTAAATATCTCTTACCTTCTCTTTCAAACTCTTTATCTGAGTAGTGAAAAAACACTTTTAAGTAATCTTTTCCTGAATTATCTTCTAAAAGGTTAAAAGTATTATCCTTTATCCATTCTTTTATTTTTATAATCTTCTCATTATCTGGTTTACCTATTTCTTCTTCAACAGCTTTATATAACTCTATTGCTTTAGGTTTTGAATATTTTAATAAAGGATCTTCTAATACTTTATAATAGTTATCTATTATTTCATTAGTTAATTTACCATTAGTTAAACTTTCTTTTTTTATTATAAAAGAAAGGTAGTTATTGCTTTGTATTATTTTTTTACCATCTATTGGCTTATTCATATCTATTAACTTACTGTTATAATCAGCCCTACATATGAAATCAAAAAATTCGATGGTTCTATCAACTTTTTTAGTCTTCTTATCTAGCTTTATGTTAACTATTTCTTTTAGCTCAAATCCATTTTCAACAGGATCAACTATAGCATAGGCTCCATCTGCAGGTATATATTCCCCTAAAATCATTGAGTCCTTTTGCATTTCATACTGTTTTTTGAAAACTTCTAACGCTTGGCCTAACACTTTTTCACCTCCCTATAACCATTTAAAGTTCACGTACCCTGCTCCTCTAGCATTCATTTCTAATATTCCGGTCCCGAGAGCCATATACGCTAAATCCTGAGCTGCTTCATCATCACTTATGTTTATGGATATTTTATCTCCTAGGAGCTTTCTTCCCTTATAGTTCATCGCTACTGGTTTTTGATTCATAAATTCAATATTTGTATACAACTGGAAATCTTCATCTATTTTTGTTTTCATAGCTAAGTTATATTTCTTTATTAGGTTCTCTTTTAGTCTTCTTTCGAAATCCATTAGAGAAAGCTTTCCTTTCCAGTATCCTTCTTCATTCTTTAACATTACTGGAGTAATAGAATATATTTTTTCTATATGCCTTTGAGGTATTATTCTAACTTTTGCTGTTAGTCCCTTTATCGAATCATTGAAATGGTTTACTAGTTCTGTATAAAAAAAGTCTGCTAAATTTTTATTTATTGTTCTTAATTGTATCGTGTATGTTTTTCCTTGTTTATATTTCTTGTCCTCTTCTAAAGGGTAAAACGAATTATAGCAATAATTTTTATATACATTTTCGTTATGAAACTCTAGTAGTTCTGGCACTTTTGCCATGCCACTGTCTATAAAACCGGATATTTTTGAAGAAACATCTGTTGAATTGATCTCTTCTAGTAAGAATACCAGAATAGATATTTCATATACCTTCACATAATCCCCTCCTTGTCATCATTTTAACTCTTATGTAATAATTTGTAAACGAAATTTACTAAAAGTTCCTTTCTCAACATATATCCTCCTTTTCTTTTATTTGTAGACTTAATATGAATACATTTACTTATAGGTTCATTTATATGCCATCTTACAACGCTCTGAGGAATTGCTATTTTTTCTTCTATTTCCTTAGCTCTATGTAAATTTTTATCAGGTCAAGTATTTTTAAATAAATATATTATTCAACTCATTGAAATTATTATATCTTACACTATAATAACATATTCGCATAATTTAGAAGAATTTTGTTTTTAAATATTTACATCTCATGTTATGGTTAATCATAAGTTAAATTATATAATTCAACTCATATTTAAATACATCGCATGTTAAGGTTCAACGTAAAAGGGAGGCTTGCCAATGTACAGCTTTAAAAAATTTAAATACATCTTATGTTATGGTTCAACCTACAATATCATATTATTTCCGTTTGCGCCAATTAAATTTAAATACATCTTATGTTATGGTTCAACTTTTATCAAAATTGGACACTTTAAGCTTCCAATTATAATTTAAATACATCTTATGTTATGGTTCAACATCATTTACTTTGCTAACATTTAAATCATATATGGAATTTAAATACATCTTATGGTATGGTTCAACCCAAAAATTATATTTAATAACTTCGCTCCTATACTTATTTAAATACATCTTATGTTATGGTTCAACTTTGCACCATCACCAAATGTGGTATCAACGACATTTATTTAAATACATCTTATGTTATGGTTCAACAAGGAGCTTTAAAGGTATTAGAGATAACTTACAATGTATTTAAATACATCTTATGTTATGGTTCAACCTTTTGTGTCTAGACTTATTACTGAGGTGATATTATATTTAAATACATCTTATGTTATGGTTCAACATTAGAATCGACAGTCCCCACCTCAACATCCCCTGCATTTAAATACATCTTATGTTATGGTTCAACTAGTAAATAAGCTGGTAAAATTACGTATGCTGGTTAATTTAAATACATCTTATGTTATGGTTCAACAGTTAAGAGGTTGTATATTATAACCCGCTGGAACCGATTTAAATACATCTTATGTTATGGTTCAACTTTCGAGTTGGACTTCAAACAAGCTTCAACTGAAAATATATTTAAATACATCTTATGTTATGGTTCAACTTTATATTGTTAGAGGTTGATTTAAACCATTATACATTTAAATACATCTTATGTTATGGTTCAACATAAGCGTAGCTTTCTTAATAGTATAATTAACTGCTATTTAAATACATCTTATGTTATGGTTCAACTATTTGGAATTCTATAACAGCAGTTTGGAATAGCATTTAAATACATCTTATGTTATGGTTCAACTAGCAATCTAAAAGCTGAATGTTTATGCGAAGATGTATTTAAATACATCTTATGTTATGGTTCAACCACTCGTCACGTTGTTGCAATTCTCGTTGATACTGCATTTAAATACATCTTATGTTATGGTTCAACAAACAAGGATTACTTTAAACCAACTGCTAATACACCATTTAAATACATCTTATGTTATGGTTCAACCAACAACAAGTTCAAGTTGCTGGAGTTGGTGGAAATTTAAATACATCTTATGTTATGGTTCAACCTGCTGGTAGTACTTAGTTGGTAGTTGCATTAACTGATTTAAATACATCTTATGTTATGGTTCAACAGAAACTATGCTACAAATCAAAATATCTTCTATATATTTAAATACATCTTATGTTATGGTTCAACATTGCATTTAATCCAGCTTCAATTATTAATTTCAATATTTAAATACATCTTATGTTATGGTTCAACAATCTTAGTACAATATCAGTAAAGGAGGTTAAAACAATTTAAATACATCTTATGTTATGGTTCAACCCAAAATACTAAATCTCCTGGTAAAGCTTCTGATTGATTTAAATACATCTTATGTTATGGTTCAACGGCTATCGACGAAAAAGCAATTACTATAGTAGATGCATTTAAATACATCTTATGTTATGGTTCAACTAGGCCACAGACTAGCTTTTATTTAACTTTTAATAAATTTAAATACATCTTATGTTATGGTTCAACGTAATGCTGGTAATGGCATCCCTGCGTTCAAACTGATTTAAATACATCTTATGTTATGGTTCAACTGAAAATTTACTATTCTCAGGCTAGGGATCTGTTTCAATTTAAATACATCTTATGTTATGGTTCAACGTTATGTGATGAAAATATTAGTTGCTGCAGGAAAAATATTTAAATACATCTTATGTTATGGTTCAACTATATATATATCATACTCCTTTATATCATCTCTACATTTAAATACATCTTATGTTATGGTTCAACAGAATTGATTTTAAGATATACTTTCCCATTAGTTAGATTTAAATACATCTTATGTTATGGTTCAACGGGTAATACAATGGCTACAACACAAGAACGCATGATATTTAAATACATCTTATGTTATGGTTCAACCTCTTATATACTGTCCCTTCTCTTTTAGTACAGCTAATTTAAATACATCTTATGTTATGGTTCAACAAAAGGATAAAGAAGGATTAAAGACCAAGCTATTACTATTTAAATACATCTTATGTTATGGTTCAACATAGAAAGTAACATAATACCATTTAAATAATTTGTATTTAAATACATCTTATGTTATGGTTCAACTTAATGAAGGGAAAGAAAAAAAATTAAATTCTAAATTTAAATACATCTTATGTTATGGTTCAACTCCTTAAGGTATAATCTGAAGAAAGTTCTTAATGTTATTTAAATACATCTTATGTTATGGTTCAACTTTATAGCTCAAATAGATTATCTTATATGTTTAAATTTAAATACATCTTATGTTATGGTTCAACCCAATACTTTTCATAAATATTTATGAGGTTTTTTCTATTTAAATACATCTTATGTTATGGTTCAACTAAGAGTGGTTACAATAATACATTTGAAATTAATGTATTTAAATACATCTTATGTTATGGTTCAACTATGTCATTAGATCAGACATCAAAAACTTTAATTCAATTTAAATACATCTTATGTTATGGTTCAACAAATATTTGGAGCAAGAAGAAAGTATAATTACTCCATTTAAATACATCTTATGTTATGGTTCAACGCTGACTCTTTAAATGTAACAGAAGAGTTTTTAGAATTTAAATACATCTTATGTTATGGTTCAACTTTAATAGCTTCAGTAGATACTTCTATATCTTTTGTATTTAAATACATCTTATGTTATGGTTCAACCACTGTAAAACAGCCATTCTCTATTTTTATTATAACCTTTAAGCCATTGAAAACAAAGACTTCTTCAAAAATTTTCCCAACCGTTTTATCATCTTTAGAAAATCTAATAAAAAATCCCTTAGCGCATTGATTCTTAATGCCTAACAGGGACTTTTTATTAAAACAAGGTTGGGAAAACACATATTTTAATATAATATTATTTAAACTTCCTCTAAAAAACTATCACAGTTTATACTTTCTCCATCATCAGGCACATATACCTGTTCAACTAATGAGTGCTTTTGCAAGAAATCTTTTAGTTCTGATCTTGTAAGGGTACAATGATTCCATGTCTCCATATGAACAACAATAACCTTTGAATTAGGTACTTTCCTGCAAACATCATAAATGTCTTGTGTTGTCATGGTAATTGGATCTCCCTCACTAAACTTAGCTGCTCCAGCAAAAACAACAGTTATCTGAGGTTTATAGCTTTCCAATGCTTCTTCTACTTCTGGACACCAGATAGTGTCTCCTGCAATATACAAGGAAGGCTCATTGTGAGCAGTAATAACAAAGCCTGAAACTAATCCCATTTCTTTCCCAATCTTTCCTGTGCCATGCTGCCCCTGAGTGCGATTAAATGTGATACCTTCCCATATATAAGACTCTTCTATAGAAATAACCTCAAGAAATCCTTTAGCTTCTATTTTTTCTTTATCCACTGGCTGACAAAATACTGGTATATGCTTTGAAATTAATTGAGCTGCTGCTTCATCAAAATGATCTCTATGGGTATGTGTTAATAGAATCGCATCAACATTAATAAGGCTTTCAAAATCAACATGCAAATCTACAAGAGGGTTTTTATTGGCATTATAAACATTTGGTATAGCGTCCATAGTTCCTGCAGGACTTAGTATTGGGTCAACTATAATCCTTTTGTTATTAATCTTTAAAAGTAAAGTTGCATGTCTAATTAATTGAATTCTCATTATTTATACCTCCAAAGTATATGATATACTTATTATAGGTGATAATGCTATTGATTGGAGAAAGCAAAGTTACTCTATGGATTGAATGATGAAAGGAATTTAAAAATTATGCTTGATCAAACTGATTTTGAAATACTTTCTTTATTAAAGAAAAATTCTAGAATACAGTGGAGAGAAATTGGAGAATTAGTCCATTTAACAGGACAATCCGTTGCAAATCGTATTCGCAAAATGGAGGAGCTTGGAGTTATCCAGAGTTACACCGTTAAATTAGATCAAAGTAAACTAGGTAAGACTCTAATTGCTTTTATCACTATATTTATGAAAACTACTGATCATCTATCTTTCCAGGCTTTCGTTAAAGAAAAATCAGAAGTACTAGAAGCAAATCAAATTAGTGGTGATGGATGTTATTTGCTAAAAGTAAATGTGTCAAATGAAGAAGAACTTATGAATTTATTAGATGAAATTTTGAAATATGGCAACTATCGGGTTAATATATCTATTGGAAAAATAAAGTAATGCACTTGTAAATATTTCATATTTTTTATAAAAACAAGGTTAGGAAAACTTACATTAAATAACGAAAGGAGAATTCATCTGAATTAGAATTCTCCTTTTACTTAGCATTTTTCTAGTTAGATTCTTAATTATACGAAATATATATCTTTGAATCACTACCTTTAAAGATAACACAAATAACATTTTAATCCTTTATTCTGGTAAAGTGAACAAGGGTTTCTGCGCTTGAAGCTATCTCCTCTGTAGCCGTTGTAATTTCTTTAAATTTTACAGACTGATTATCTGCTATCTCTAAAATGCTATCTATTTGCTTCTTAATAAATTCTATAGATTTTTTCATTTCACTTAATTCTCTATATACGCTTTCACTGGATTCTTTACTGGTTAGAGAAAGTTTTCTCATTTCTGATGCTACAATAGAAAAGCCTCTTCCATGTTCACCAGCCCTTGCAGCTTCAATTGCAGCATTTAAGGCTAATAAATTAGTCTGTTGTGCTACATTTTTAATCATGTTTATTATTTTATCTGAATCTGCAATCTTTTTTTCCGTAGCCTTGGCAGATTCGTCTATGTTATTAATCATACTAGTTAGTTTTTCAATATCTACAGAGGCTTCATTAATGCTTGCACTTGTTTCCTCAATAGCACTAAACATACTTTCCGATGATTCACTTATTTTAACTTCATTTTCAATATTTATTGCATAGCCTACTGCTCCTATAACAGTTCCTTTTTCATCTCTTATAGGATAAGTAACCCCTTTAAATGGGAATCCATAGACTTCCTTTGGTACTATTGAAGATATTATTTTATTTTCCCTCATAGTCTGTTTCAAAGGATCGTTATCTGGTATTGGATCTCCAATTTTTATGTTTACTCTCATTTTATCACCAGGATAGTACCCTAAAAACTTTTCAGTATCAGTTACTGAAGTCATTATATCTTCCTGAATTATTTCTTTTAAATGTGGTAACACATCCATAAAGGATTCTAAAATTTTTTCTTTCATAACTCATCGCCCCTTTTTTTCTACTAACTAGCTTAATTATATACTTAATTAATAAAGAACAATTTAGTTCTACATTTAATACTATAATGTTATCGCATCTAAATATCAATTATTTAGTATATACTTATAATTTAAATTATTTAAAAGGAGAATCCCAACAAGTTGGAATTCTCCTCTTCTTTCTAGTTAGCTAGATCAAATACATCTAGCTCTTCATCTTTTATTCCTTTAATCCTAACATCTACCATAGCCTTGAAAGTGTCTAAAGCTGTTATGACTCCTATATTTCTTTCAATAGCTGCCCTTCTTATATGGAAGCCATCTCTCTTTGAATCGTTACCTTTAGTTGGAGTGTTAACTACTAAATCTACTTCTCCATTTTTAATTACATCTATTATATTAGGATGCTCTTCACTAAGTTTTCTAACTTCTCTTACTTCTACATCAGCATCTCTTAAAAGCTGTGCTGTTTTTGAAGTTGCTGCAAACTTGAATCCTAGCTTATGAAGTTCTTTTGCTATTGGCAAGAACTCTTGCTTATCGTGATCATTTATTGTAGCAAGTATAGTTGATCCTGCTTTGTTGGTGAACATGTTAGCTGCTACAAATCCTTTATATAAAGCTTCTTCTATTGTCTTTCCAACTCCTAAAACCTCTCCTGTAGACTTCATTTCAGGTCCTAGTGAAACTTCAACCTTTGGAAGTTTTTGTGTAGAGAATACAGGTACCTTTACAGATACTAATTCTGGTTCTTTGTATATATCTACACCATAACCTAAGTCTCTTAATTTCTCTCCAAGCATAACTCTAGTTGCTATATCTACTATAGGCACCTTACTTACCTTGCTTATATATGGTACAGTTCTTGATGCTCTTGGGTTAACTTCTATAACGTAAAGCTCCCCTTTAAACTCTATGAACTGAATATTTATCATTCCCTTTATTCCTATTCCTAAAGCAAGCTTTTTAGTAAACTCTAGTATTTTTTCTTTTATATTAGAACATATATTTTGACTTGGATACATGGTTATACTGTCCCCTGAGTGTACTCCTGCTCTTTCAAGATGTTCCATTATTCCTGGTATCAATATATCTTCTCCATCGGATATAGCATCTACTTCTATTTCTCTACCCATAAGATACTTGTCTATTAGTATTGGATTCTTCTTATCCTTTTGGAAGGCATTTGATAGATAGTATATAAGCTCCTTTTCATCGTAGGTTATTTCCATACCCTGGCCCCCAATTACGTAAGAAGGTCTTACAAGTACTGGGAATCCTAACTTTCTAGCCTCTTCTAAGCCATCTTCTACACTCCAGATTCCCTTTCCTTTAGGTCTTGATATTCCTAGTTTCTCAAGCAGAGCATCAAACTTTTCTCTATCTTCTGCCATATCTATCTGATCTGCAGTAGTTCCGAGCGTAGGTATATTCTTTTCCTTTAGGAACTCGGCAAGCTTAATAGCTGTTTGTCCCCCGAACTGAAGAATTACACCATTAGGTTTTTCTTTTTCTATTATGTTTAATACATCTTCTTCTGTAAGAGGCTCAAAATATAATTTATCTGATATATTAAAGTCGGTACTTACTGTTTCAGGATTATTATTTACTATTATTGTTTCTATTCCTAATTTTCTAAGAGCTATTACACAGTGTACTGAAGCATAGTCAAACTCTATACCTTGACCTATTCTAATTGGACCTGATCCTATAACTATAACTTTCTTCTTATCTGAAACCTCTACTTCATCGTAAGTTTCATAAGTTGAGTAGTAATATGGCGAAAGTGCTTCAAACTCTCCTCCACAGGTATCAACCATTTTGTATACTGGAGTTATTCCCCATATGTTTCTAAGTCTATATACATCTTCTGGGCAAACTCTTAGCATATCTGCTATTCCTTTATCGGAAAAGCCTTTTCTCTTTAATTTATATAGCCATTCTTTATCTAAATCACCTATTTTGCTAAGTCTTAATCTCTGCTCTTCTTCCACAATCCACTTAAACTTCTCAATAAAGAATTTGTCTATTCCTGTTATTTCTGCAACCTTATCTATTCTATAATCACGTCTTAGCATTTCAGCTAGGGCAAATATTCTTTCATCATCTGGAGTGATTACTCTTTCTTTTAATTCTGCCATACTTAATTCTCTAAACTTTTTATGCTCCAGTGAGTATTTTCCTATTTCTAAGGATCTTATTCCCTTTAGGAAAGCAGCCTCAAAATTGCTTCCTATGGACATTATCTCTCCTGTTGCCATCATTTTAGTTCCCAAAGCTCTGTCTGCTCCATGGAATTTATCAAAAGGCCATTTTGGAATTTTAACTACTACATAATCTAATGATGGTTCAAAACATGCATAGGTCTTTTGCGTAACTGCATTTTTAATTTCATCTAATCCATAACCTAGTGCAATTTTTGCAGCTAATTTAGCTATTGGATATCCTGTAGCCTTTGATGCTAGTGCAGAAGAACGGCTTACTCTTGGATTTATTTCTATTACTGCATACTCGAAGGAATGTGGATTTAGTGCAAACTGTACATTACATCCTCCTTCTATTCCTACAGCATTTATTATATCTATCGATGCACTTCTAAGCATCTGATATTCTTTATCTGATAAGGTTTGGCTTGGTGCTACAACTATACTGTCTCCTGTATGAATACCTACTGGATCTATATTCTCCATATTACATACAGTAATGCAGTTTCCAAAGCTATCTCTCATTACTTCATACTCAATTTCCTTCCATCCCTTGACACTCTTTTCAAGAAGTACTTGACCTATAGTACTTAATTGAAGTCCTAGTGCTAAAGTCTGCTCTAATTCTTCTTCGTCGTTAGCTATTCCACCGCCAGTTCCCCCTAGGGTATAAGCTGGTCTAACTATAACTGGATAGCCTATTTTATTTGCAAAGGCTTTTCCACTTTCCATGTCAGTAATTATTTCGCTTTGTATAACAGGTTGGTTTATTCTATTCATCATATTTCTGAAAAGCTCTCTATCTTCTCCTTCTTTTATGGATTCAATAGATGTGCCTATAACTCTTACATTGTATTTTTCTAGTATACCTTTATCATAAAGCTCTACAGCTAAGTTTAAGCCTGTCTGTCCTCCCATTCCTGCAAGAAGGCTGTCTGGTCTTTCTTTTGCCATAACTTTCTCTACAAATTCTACTGTTAAAGGTTCTAGATAAATCTTATCTGCTACTTCTTTATCCGTCATTATTGTAGCTGGATTGCTGTTTATAAGTACAACCTCTACTCCCTCTTCCTTTAAAGCTTG
This sequence comes from Clostridium aciditolerans, assembly GCF_016316925.1. Classification (GTDB taxonomy): domain Bacteria; phylum Bacillota; class Clostridia; order Clostridiales; family Clostridiaceae; genus Clostridium_AM; species Clostridium_AM aciditolerans. The sequence goes on from NZ_JAEEGB010000005.1 coordinate 175,583, forward strand.
GCAAGCTTGCGTTCCTGAGTAATCAAACTCCGCTGCTTGACCTATAACTATTGGACCTGATCCTATAACTAAAACTTTCTTTATATCTCTATTTAATGGCATATTGGCTACCTCCTGAATTTTAAATTTATAGCAACTTATAAAAATAATACGACGTATTATTTTTTAGAGGACAGTTGACAGTGGACAATTGACAGTGAAGGTAAGTTTTCTTCCTTGCGTCAGAAAACTATTATATTTCTAAGTTTAAGCTCGTTTCGCTAATGCGAAACATTGCATTATATATATTAAAGATTTTTCGAAGCACAGCGGAGAAAAATCCTCATTCACTGTCCTCTGTCCACTGTCAATTGTCAACTTGTAAAAATTTTGTGACACAAAATTTTTATTCTGCGTATTCCATAAATCTATCAAATATATAGTCGCTGTCCTTTGGGCCTGGGCATGCTTCTGGATGGAACTGCACTGAGAAAATAGGTAAACTATTGTGCTTCATTCCTTCTATAGTTTCATCATTCATACTTACATGGGTTACCTTCATATTATCTGGCAGTATATTTACGTAATATCCATGGTTTTGAGAAGTTATATGAACTCTGTTTGCTTCCAAATCTTTAACAGGGTGATTACATCCTCTATGTCCAAACTTAAGCTTTGTTGTTTTTCCTCCAAGGCTTAAAGCCAAAAGTTGATGTCCTAAGCATATTCCAACAATCGGTTTTTTACCTACTAACTTCTTTATATTTTCTATAACATCCGTTAAATCCTCTGGGTCTCCTGGACCATTAGATAAGAATATCAAATCTGGGTTTACACTTAAAACATCTTCAGCCTTTGTATCTGCTGAGAAAACTGTTACTTTACATTTTCTATTTAGGAAGGATCTAACTATATTCTGCTTTATGCCAAAGTCCATAATAGCAACGTGTTTTCCACTTCCCTCTACTACATACTTTTCTTTAACAGTTACATTTTGCACCGCTTCTCTATTAGAGAAGGCTTCTATTTTATTCTTAACTTCTTCATGAGAAACATCTTCTAAAGTTATTATTCCTTTCATAGTTCCATTGTTTCTCAGTATTTTAGTTAAAGCTCTTGTATCTATTCCTTCTAATCCTATAACCTTATTTTGTTTTAGGTAATCTTCTAATTCTAATTCAGATCTAAAATTACTTGACGCATTGCATTTTTCTCTGACAATGAATCCTTTAACCTTAGGAGATTTTGATTCCATATCTTCTAAATTTATACCATAGTTTCCTATAAGCGGATAAGTCATTGTGACAATCTGACCATAGTAGGATGGGTCTGTAAGAATCTCTTGATACCCTGTCATTCCAGTATTGAATACAACCTCTCCAACACTGTCCTTTAGGTAGCCAAATGCATTTCCTTGAAATGTTATTCCATTTTCTAATATAAGTTTTGCTTTCATAAATAGACCTCCTCAATTTGCTATAGTAAAAATACACTTTTTGTTGAAGGCCTTTCTTTATTCAAAAGAAAAGGGTAATAAGAAGATTAAATTTTAAAAATTAATCTTCCCATTACCCGTTATAGTTATAGTATTCACCTTTTTTTTCACACAACAAAAAAATATCATCATAATTATACCTCTTCCTGGCCTCACAGGACCAAATTAAAGTGTATTTTTTACTTTATTTTCACAGCTAATTTTAATTCATATTTTCAAAACTGTCAAGAGCTGATATTGCACCTTGATTTTAAATATTATTTATTATGGTAGCTTAATTAGACTTACACTTTCTATATTTACTTATTACTTCTCCTATTTTCATTATCCTCACTTTATCTTTTAATATTTAAAAGTTTATTGTACTCATTTAAATACTTGTCCAATTCTTGACTAAGTGAAATTAACTCTCCATCCGTTAAAAATTCTTTTTCCTGAATCATTTGACATATTAAGCCTCTCAATTCTTCTATCTTTGATAATAATTCTTCCATAATTAACATAATGTCCTCACTTTCTAGCAAATATATTAAATGTACGATTATTGTGCTAATTTTAGGGGGGTACTAAAAATAAAAATATAAAAAAGCCGGAAATCTAATTCCAGCTTTTTTATATTTTTAGTTAGAAATACATACGAGGCATTGGTTGGGGAACATTTTGATAGACTCTAATTACTCCGCATGCAATGCGTTTACCAGATGCACCTGCTGGCTGTGTACGATAATCATCTGGACTCTCATGTATTATTACTGTTTTACCTATTATGTCTCTAACTCTAAACTTGTCTGTAAAAAATGTCATTCTAGCATATCCATTATTAGAGAAAAGTACTGGAAAATCTCCAGCATGGTTCCCATGAGGTTGTTTTGTAGGATTCCAGTGTTCTCCAGCAGAAGCAAATGGATTCTTAGGGTCTCCTATATTGCAGCTTCCACCTTCATGTATATGGAATCCATGAGGACCAACCTGTGGCGTTCTAGCTGTACCTGGTCTATATTTAGGAAGTCCTTTTACTTCTACCTGTACTTCCACACCGCCAGGAACATCTCTAAAATATACAACACCATTAAGGCTTGGAGCCAGATTCCCTCCTCGTATTTGAGCTACAGCATTCATGTTTTACCTCCAGTTTTTAATCCATTATCATTATATGCAGTAGCCGCTAATATGGTTCCACCGAACCTTGTTTCTTTATATACGCCTATTTCGTTAATCCATGGAGTAGATTTTGGTGTGCTAATATAGGCAGGCTGATAGTATATCTACCAGCCTGTTGTTGTATGCCTTACTATTTTCCTAAAACATTTTCCTCGCCTTTAATCGCCATATAGTTAAATATCTGCTTAAATAATTCTCTTGCTACAGGAGCAGAAACATCTCCGGCATAGTAATTTGAACTATCTGGTTCATCAACACTTACTAAAATTGTTATTTTAGGATCACTTACTGGAGCCATGCCTGCAAAAGATGACATGTATACTCCTGGAGCATATCTACCAGTGGCAGGATCTGCTACTTGGGCAGTACCTGTTTTTCCTCCAATGTTTAATCCTTCTACAAAAGCGTTTTTACCTACACCTTCAGTAACAACCTTTTCTAAATCTCCTCTCAAATTAGCAGCTAAATTTGTATCAAAAACCTTCTTTTTATTATAATCGCTAAACTCTTTATCAATAGTCATCTTATTACTATCATCAAGATGAGCAATGCTCTTCATAACGTGAGGTTTTACCCATGTGCCTCCATTTGCAATTGCGTTGAAAGCTGCCATATATTGGACCTGAGTAACTCCTAAGCCTTGTCCAAAAGCTATTGATGCTAAATCTACTGCGTTTACTTGGCTTGCTTTTCTCAAAATTCCTGGTGATTCTCCTGGCAAGTCAATACCGGTCTTCTGTCCAAATCCCATTTTTTGTGCAAAAGCTAGAAGCTTGTCCTTACCCAATTTGTTTCCCAACTGAGCAAAGCCTACATTGCAAGAGTTCTTTATTATATCTACAAAACTTTCATTACCATGACCATCTAGATTCCAGCAGTGAATTACTGTAGTTCCTATTTTTATGCTTCCACCGCAGGCATATCCATCATTTATGCCTATATTATTTTCTAAAGCATCAGCAGCAGTTATAACCTTAAAAATAGACCCCGGTTCAAAAGTATCCTGAACGGAAGGGTTTTTCCAGATGTTGCTTTCCCCTTTAGAACCTTCCGAATCCTTTTGTGGCTTACTAGGATCATAACTTGGTTTACTTGTCATTGCTAGTATTTCACCATTTTTAGGATTCATAACCATAATATTTACAGCTTTTGCTTTATTATCAACTACAGCTTTTTCTGCTGCCTTCTCTACATAGTCTTGAATTGTTTCGTCTATGGTTAAAATAACATCTTTGCCATCTACAGGCTTTACATACTGTTGATCTTCATAAGGAAGCTGATTGTTTTTTACATCTTTTTCATAAGTTAGAGTTCCCGGAGTTCCGGAAAGTTCTTTATTGTAACTTAGCTCAACTCCTGAGATACCTTTACCTTCATAATTAATACGACCTAACACATTAGTTAAAAAATTGTTATTTGCATAATATCTTTTTGTATCTGGTGAAATAACAATACCTCTAATATTTAGTGCCTTAATTTTATCTACCTCCGCCTTTTCAACTTGCCTTTTTAATATGGCAGAACTAGCTGGCAAACCACTTGGTAATGTAGTATTAAATATTTTAATTATATCTTCCTTTTTCATGTTGACTATTGGAACAAGCTTATCTGCCAGTTCATCAAAGGTCATGTTTTTATTTTTCAAAGTATCTTTCAATGTTATTAAATCTAAATCTATCTGATAAACATTAACGCTTATAGCTAACTCATTATTGCTTCTATCTAATATTCTTCCTCTTTTGGCATTAATTTGTATTTCACTTTTTTGTTGTTCATAGGCTTTACTTTTATACTTGTCCGCTGTTACTGCCATTACATAAAAAAGTCGTCCTACTAATGAAAAAAATATAAAGAATAAAAATATGAAAATGATCATAAATCTATGTTTTAAATTATTTTTTTTATTTTTCATCTTAAGCTCCTTTGTGCTTTAATATATGTGCTATTATTAATATCGTTTAATTGGTAGCTTCACTTTATTTTAACAAATTCTCTGACTCACTACAACGAAAAAAAATAGAGACATACAACTTAATATATGTCTCCACAAGACTAGGAATGTTTTAATCTATTCTATATTCTTTTACATATTTTATTATACAGACTCTTTGTGACAACTATGTTACAATATTAAAATAATTTATAGGAATTTTATCTACTCTATGCCATGCATTCCTTCTTTTTCTTTAAGTAATACCAATTACAAAAATGTAAAGAATTATTCTAATACAATTCTTTTAGATATACATCGAGGCACAGCTCCAAACAATAAAATAAATAGGTAGCCCCAAAAGAGACTACCTATTTTAAATGCACAATCGGTATTTATGCCTTCATAAGTTTATCTTTATTCAATTGACTCTAAATATGCTTGGAAGTGACGAAGAATCGGTGGCTCCCATGTAATCTTATAGCCTTTAACGGATGCTGCTCTTTCTTTAATTGCAATCAAAGCATCTGCCATAATATCAATATGCGCTTGAGTATATACACGACGTGGAATTGCAAGTCTTGTAAATTCAAAGTCAGCTTTTAATTGCTTCTTCGTATCAGGATCATTACCCAACATGTAAGAACCTATATCACATGTACGTATTCCCGCTTCTCTGTACAACTCAATTGCCAATGCTTGGCCTGGGAATTCGTAATATGGAATATGTGGGAACATTGCCTTTGCATCTATGAATACACCATGACCACCTACAGGTGCTTGATATGCAATACCTGCATCATCTAAACGCCCTGCAAGGTATTCCATTTGGCCAATTCTATATCTTAAATAATTCTCATCTAACCCTTCATACAAACCAATTGCTAAAGCTTCAAGGTCACGTCCGGATAAACCACCATAGGAAATAAATCCTTCAAAAGAAATGGTTCTACCTTTAATTTTTTGGAATAATTCCGTATCTTCTTTGACACCAAGTAAGCCACCCATATTAACAATTGTATCTTTTTTAGCACTCATTGTAAAAGTATCTGCATAACTAAACATTGTCTTAATGATTTCTTTGATAGACATATTCTTGCATTCTTCCTCACGCTGTTTAACAAAGAAAGCATTTTCTGCGTATCTAGCAGCATCAATATTAAAGAGAATACCATATTTTTTACAAATAGCTGCTGTCTCTCTTACATTTGCTAAAGAAACAGGTTGTCCCCCTGCAGAATTATTAGTAATTGTCATAACAACAACGCCAATATTTTCAGGACCATATTGAAGAATAAGTTTTTCTAACTTCTCTGTATCCATATTTCCTTTAAAAGGTACTCTTAAAGATGGGTCTGAAGCTTCCTCTACAGTACAATCAATAGCTCTAGCTCCTGATAGTTCTACATGCGCTCTTGTTGTATCAAAGTGCATATTAGAAATTGAGTATTTTCCCTCGCCTAATAAAATTGGAAAAAGTACTTTTTCAGCAGCACGACCTTGATGTACAGGTTGAATATATTCATATCCAAAAATATCTTTACCTGCGTCAACCAGTTTATAGTAACTGCTTGAACCTGCATAAGCTTCGTCGCCTCTCATTACTCCTGCCCATTGTTCCTGGCTCATAGCATTGGTTCCGCTATCTGTTAAAAGGTCAATATAACATTCTTCTCCTGCTAAATAAAACATATTATACTTTGCTCTTTTAAGTGCTTCTTCCCTTTCTTCTCTTGAAAGAACTTTTATAGTTTCTACCATTTTGATTCTAAATGGTTCTGGAATATATTTTACGCCCATTTACTATTACCTCCTTTAATTTTCCACAATAATATGTCTTCTCAACATTTTATGTTTTTTTGTTTAAACTCTTCTTACTGATAAGGTAATAGTAACACTTTTCTGTCAATTTGAATAAGATATTCTATTTATATTTCAGTTATTACTATTATTTATAACAACTGTATAGAAAACTAACTTTCAACCTGGCCCTCTATATTTACTAAAATAGTTGCTCCAATATTTCAATAAAATCCAACACTTTCACTGGAAGATTTTCTTTTTTTCGCTTAATCCACCCCATGCTTATCTGTATATTACAATTCGCAATTGGTATAGCTCTCACACCAATTTCTTTTTCAAGTTCTTTATCCCATGCAGTTTCTATACAAACCATATCTGTCATGTTCAAAAGTCTTAATCGTGTAAAATAGTCATTGACAAACATTGTTTTTTCAAATTGGGTGAAATGTATTCCATCAACTTCGAATAAATAAGATAAGTTAGAGAAATAATCATCTGGAGAACGCATAATAGTGCAGTCAACAAGCTGAGACATTTCTATGGTTTCCTGATTATACAAAGGACTACTTTTCCCAACATGTGCATACCATGTATTCTTTGCAAGCTCATGGTATTCAAGATTCTTCGACTCCAATAGATGCCGAACCTCTTTTTTTTGAACATCATTAATCTCTATTATGCCAATATCTGATTGAAGGTTTGCCACACTTTCAATGATATTTTGTACTCTTTCTTCCTTTAACGTCACCTCAATATATTGTTCCTTATTTCTATTATGAAATTCTCCCAAAACCTTATATAATATGGGACATGGGTAGGCAGCCACACTTATACTATTAGGTATTTCTTTAAGCGCAATACTCTGAATCATATCCACCTGTTTATGAATTGTTTTTACATATTTATACAACTTATATCCGTCTTCTGTCAATTTCACTCCTTTATTAGTTCGTTCAAATATCTTAATTTTTAATTCACTCTCTAGATTTCGGATAGCCTTACTCAGATTAGGTTGGCTAATGTAAAGCTCTTCAGCAGCCTTATTCATACTATTTTTCTCAGCAATTTTTTCAAAGAATATTAACTGTTGTAATTGAATCATAAACGCCCTCCTTACTGCACCCTTACTATATTTATTGCAATTATAACACATTATATATATCCTTAAAGCAAATCCTTTAATATAATATGAGTAATTCTTAGATTTACAAAGAGCGATAGACTAGTTCTTAATAAACAAGCTTATTTAAACCAAAATAAGCAATAGCTAAATAAAACAAGTATTTATTTTTAACCAATTATATAGTATTATATACTACATAAACAAGTATTAACTATGTATTTTTAAATTATATTAGATTAATACTTATAACTAATAATTCATAGATATAATTATATAAGTTGGAGGTATAAATTATGTTACACCTATTATTTTTAATTTCAATGTTGATATTTGGAGTTGTTGTATTTGCCCTTAGCGTTGCAGCTCTTCCTATAATAGCAGTTGTTATTGCAGTTGGTTTAGTTTTCTCTGTTATTTCTATTATTTTCAAATTTGTATTTGGTGGACCACTATTTGTTATTATGATTATTTGTGCAATAGTTTATTTTTCAAACCGCAAAAGAAGATTTTAGTTTGATACAGAGACTGTCCTTTTAAAGAGGCAGTTCTTTCTTTAAAGTTTGTAAACAGAAAGCTTGAAGATGTGCTAGGTGCTGACGTTGAGAAAAGTAAAATAAAGAAAATGGTTATAAAGTTGTAAGACCGAAAGTTAACTTTCGGTCTTACAACTTTTTGCTTTTATTTCAACACGTATTCAGCTAATACACTTTGAAGTTCGTATATATTTAAACTCTTGTTAAATTGCTTTTGTACTGGAAGTTGAGTTCCTGATATCCATATTTTTAGCTCTGCGTCTAAGTCAAAGTTTCCTGCTGTTTCAATGCTAAAGTGAGTAATACTTTTATATGGAATTGAGTGGTATTCCACTTTCTTTCCTGTTACTCCTTGTCTATCTACTAATATAAGTCTTTTATTTGTAAAAATAAACATGTCACGAATTAGCTTGTATGCCTTTTCAATACTCTCTGTAGAAGATAATATGTTGGAAAATTCTTTTTGCACCTCTTGAATATTAACCTCTGAAGCATTTCCCATAAGTCCATCAAACAATCCCATTTATTCTTCCTCCAAATCATTTAAATTATCCGGTGACTAGTTATCATAATAGAGCCATAAATCTCGTATCTACCTTATACAGCCCTTAAGTGATGCTAACTCTTCGGATTTATACAAGAAAATATCAGATAGACTAAAATTCTATCTGATATAGTTACATACTTACCTAAATATTAAATTCTACATAAAGTAAAAAAATCCTTTAAATTATAATTCTAATTCCATATTGTCTTTATCAATAAATCCTACCTTTACTTCAGCACCTAGAAGTTGTTTTAGTAATTGCGCAAGCTCGTCTCTAGCTCCAATTACTTTATCATAGTTTCTATCTTTAAAACCATCTATAGGAAAAAATATATTTTTACTTTCTTTCGTTATTTTTCCTTCTTCACTCTGTCTCCAAATCCATCTTCTTGTTTTTACCTTATCACCAACAGAGTAAATAAGCTCTCCATCTTCTAATACCTCTGCTTCTGTCTCTCCAAAAGGAACAAACAAGTCTCCTTTATTAGAAAATCTAACTTAAATATCCTTTGAAGCACTATCCATATCATGTGCCCCTAGTGGAACAAGGTACTTTAAAGATATGGCATTCCCTAAATCTACTATAGGATTTATACTTGGAAGGCCTTTTTTCTTTGATATCCTTGTAGTCATCGCTTCAATAGAACTCATATTTTGATTAGGATTAATTCCTATTTTTTTAAAGGCTTCTCTGTATGGCAGAATCTCCTCTGACTCTTTTACTTTCTTATCCTGAAATTTTTGCTCTACAGAACTTATACTTTCTTTGAGAAGTTCATTTATCCATATATTATTATCGTTATTATTTATACCTTTTGCTACTACAACTCCAAAACAAACATCTCCAAGTTCATCAAATACTTTTTCTGAAACTATGAATTTCATATTTTTCACCCCTCGTTTTATATATAAACTTACCACCTTAGCTATCATCACTATATTACTTTACTATTGTGGTTATAATTTGTTTTAAGATACATTATAACCTATTTATGAAACTTTTTACAATAGCAAATTCAATTAGAGACTAACTACTTTAAAGGAAACATGCTATTAGCATTTGCATGGGAACCACTTATTTTGTAAAGGGTGCTGATAAAATTTTTAAAACAGCCTTATCCTCATATTCTTCTAAGTTCATTTGAATATTTTATAGATTGTATTGAAGTTTTTTGATAGAGGTGATATAGTTCATAAAATTTAAGATTTGATACAAATGATGAAAAATGAAATCGATTTTACTATAACTTTCTAACATTGACATTAACGTTAATGTTAATTAATATTGAAATATAACTATGGAGGTGAAGTAATGGACGTAAAGTATTATCAAATTGATGAAGTGGCAAAAATAACTGAACTTACAAAAAGAACTATAAGATATTATGAGGATATGGAGTTATATACTACTATAAGAACTGATTCAGGTTATAGATTATACACTGAAGAAGATATCAATACCATAAAGGAAATAAAAGACCTACGAGTTAAACTAGGATTAACTTTAATTGAAGTTAAAAAGATAATAGGATTAAAAAAAGCTTTAAATTCCATTTTTCAAGGTGAAGATAATGACATTGATGATATAAAAGCTTCTATATCAAAAGTAACCGAACTAGTTAATCTTGTAAGAGAAAGAGAAGAAATATTAAAAAGAGTTGAAAAAAAATGCGAAGATCATTTAGTAAAATTAAATTCAATGCTAAGCAATATTCAAGAAAAATAACTAGCAATTATATTTAGCAAAATACAGGAGGAACAAGAATGAAAAATGATAATTATAAATGGATTGCATTGGCCTGCACTACTTTAGGTGCTTTGCTGTCCGTTATGAGTGGTAGCACCCTAGTTATAGCACTACCGGTTATGATGAAAGATTTAAATCCAGGTATGGGAGTAGTTACATGGATTCTTATGGGTTATCTATTAGTACTTACTATACTTGTACCATCAATAGGCAGAGTTGCAGATATGGTGGGAAGAAAGAAATTGTATGTTAGTGGCTTTGCTATTTTTACTATAACTTCTTTTTTATGTTCTTTATCACATACAGGAATGCAATTATTAATTTATAGATTAATTCAAGGTATTGGTGGTTCATTAATGGTGGCAAACAGTACTGCCATAGTTACAGATGCATTTCCAAAAAAAGAATTAGGAAAAGCTCTTGGTATAAACAGTATGGCTATCAGTGTAGCTAATGTCATCGGACCTATTTTAGGTGGTTTCTTAGTTAACTTTGGTTGGAGAAGCATATTCTATATAAATATTCCATTTGGAATTTTTGGAACCATATGGGCAGCAACTCAACTAAAAGAATTAACTTCATTACCTGAAAAACAAAAATTTGATTGGATGGGTACCTTTGTCTTTACTATTGGTATAATGTCAATGTTAATTTCTCTAACATTAGGTAGCTTATTAGGATGGTTAAATATTATAGTAATAGGTCTATTAATAGCTTCCATAGTCCTTATGGTGATATTCGTTAAAATTGAAAGAAAAGCAGAATACCCAATGATCGATTTAAGACTTTTAAATACCAGAATATTAGCTTTTGCAAATGCAAGTAATTTCTTTAATGGTGTAGCAAGAGGTGCTGTTACCTTCTTACTTGTATTTTATCTTCAGGGAATTAAAGCTATGGATCCAATTATTGCGGGAATGTACTTAACACCACTGGCTATTTCTATGGTAATTATTTCTCCAATAAGTGGAGCACTTTCAGATAAATATGGTTCAAGAACTTTAAGCTCCATAGGATTGATTATTTCTGCTATAGGACTTTTAGGATTTATGACTATAACTACAACTACCTCCATTACAATGCTTGTAATATACATGCTAATTATGGGATTTGGTTCAGGACTTTTCTTTTCACCTAATACTAATGCAATTATGGGATCTGTACCAGCGGATAAAAGAGGTGTTGCTGCAGGCCTTAGAACTATGTTAAATACCGGCGGAAGTGTAATAAGTATAGCACTTTCTATGGCTATAATATCTTCCAGTGTTACTCCCGAAGCAATGCAAGCTTTATTTGTAGGAACCCAAGTTGGTTCTCAAGGAATTGCAATAGGTAAATTTATTGGTGCTCTTAGATTAGCCTTTAGTATCTCCTTTGGTTTTAGTGTACTAGCTGCTATTTTATCTTATTTAAGAGGACCAGAGCCAAAGTGGGATACAGAATCAGAACCAGAATTAAAATTAGCATAGTAATTAAAAAAACTTAAGGCCGCTGCTATTTAAATTAGCGCGGCCTTCTTAAATTTGCTATAGATAGTCCCACACCTACTCCTTGTCCTTTTCTTACTTTATCAGCCAAAATCTATCAAACATATACAATAAAAATTTTAATATCTAAAAAATAGATCTTATAAAATTAAATGTAATTGCTATAATTCCAAAGTCCGAATCCGCATAGCATGTTCTCATAAGTCCCATATGAGGCTTTAATATTGGCAATAAAAAAATAGGTATTATGGTAATAATTATTCCATGAATAAGAGATGATAATATGGCTCCTTTTCTACCTGAAACAGAATATCCAAAAATCCCTGCTGTACCACCTGAAAATAAATGAGCAGTTATTGCAGGTACAACTATAGCTGTTTTAAGTTTCATTTGTATTAAAAATGTAATAATCCCTCCTACTAGGCTGCATATGAAACCGAGCATAACCGCATCTGGCTTGTACGTAAAAAATACAGCAGCATCCATGGCTGGCTTTGCATCAGGTATTAGTTTTTCAGCAATACCTTTAAAGGCGTATAGAATTTCGTCCGTCATCATTCTTACACCAAGAACTATTAAGTAAAAGGATACTGTAAAACTTATGCTGTATTTAAAGGCTATGTAAAGTTTGTTTGTTTCTCCAGTAAAGTCATTTAAAAAACCAGAATCTACATTTAATATTGCAAGAAGGTATATTATAAACATGCTTCCAGCCATAAGTACATTGCTATCTCTCATAAAGGATATTTTCTTTTTATCCTCATCCTTTTGATCTGTTCTTTTAAAAATCCCAGCAGCTAGTCCTCCAATAACACAAGCAAAGCTCCCAAAATGGGCAAGTCCAATATCTTCTCTCTTAGATATTTTCTTAATAAAAGGGGCAGTAATAAAGGGAACAATACTCATAAAAAATCCTAAATAAATTCCTGAAAACAAAATGCTGGTTTTAGTAGTATTTTCATTTATAAGCATGGCCATCATACCAGCCATATAGAATATGTAGTATCCATTTAGAAAAATATATTTTATTCTAGTGAATTTTGAGATTAAAATATTAACACACATGGCTATAAGCATTATAAAAAATATATTCCTTCCACCGGAATTACCTATTATGCTTACCATAGTTTCATTATTAGGAATGATATCAAATACATGTACTGATCTTCTTATAATAAGGCTGAGAACGCTTAATGTCTTAACAGCGGTATCTGAACCTAAAACTATTATACTGTATCCCATGCTTACTTTTACCACAGATACAGCTATGGTTTTAATATTTTTCCTTTGAACTAAAAGCCCCAGAATAACAATAAATACCAAAAGTACATCACTTTTTATAAAAAGACTCATATTTAGAAACCTCTACTCTTCAAAAAACTGTCTAGCTTATTTTTGAATTCTTCTTCATCTAAAATATCTTCAAGCTCTATTTTGTCTATATCTCTTTTATCTACATTAAAATTTATATCTTCTGAGCAAATATATAGATCTGGATTATAAAATTCAGCGGTAGTAATATCACATCTCATCACATTATATTTTATATTCTTATCTTTAAAATATTTTATTACATTAGATTCTATTATAAAGCTGCTTCCAAGTCCAAGACTGCATACTACAAGTATGTCCATTATACGTTACCCTCCCTTGCTTTTAGGCATCTGTTAAAAATCAACTTCATAGCCTGACTGGCATTTTCACATTGAAGCAAGGCTTTTAAATTTTCTTTGTTAATAATTACGGATGTTATTTCTTCTAATGCCTTTAAATGATTTTTATTATCCTTAGATGCAAAAGCTATAATAAGTCTAACAGGATCATGTTTTTTGTGCCCGAAAATTAATGGCTCCTTTAATATAATAATAGAAAATCCTGTACCAATTGCCCCATCTTCTGGCCTTGCATGAGGAAGGGCTATACCATTAGATATAACTATATAAGGTCCATTTTTGCCTTTTTTATCTATGCACTTTACAAGACTATCTACATATCTTTCATTTACAATACCTTTATCTAAAAGTAATTTTCCAGCACAGCTTAATGCTTCTTGCGGTGATTCAAAGTTACCATTTGTTACAATAAGACTTTCTTCAAGCAAATCATATATATGAGGCACTTTTTCCCTTGTGTTTCCTGATAAATATTCACCTAGTTCTTCCATAAGCTTATCCTTATTTTTCACTATAGTATTTCTCTCTACTATCTCTATTATTTTTTCTAGATCCTCTTCTTTTCTTGTAACCTTAGGATTAAATATCTTTGAAAGCTTAAGTTTATCTTCATCATTTAATAAAGGATTTACAACAATAATAGGGACATTTGCTTCTTTCATAGCTATAGTGCTTATAACATAGTCTATATCAAAGGTATTTCGAGAAATAAATTCATTATAGGAAAGTATATCTGTAATCTCTATATCCTCATAACTATTTTTAAGTTTACTGGCCAAAAGCTTTGATGTGCCAATTCCTGTAGAACATACTACTATAATTCTTTTTTTTGCAGCAAAGCTTTTATTCATTTTTTCCACAGCAGCTCCAAAATGCAGGCATATGTATGATATTTCATCTTCTGTAAGCTCTATATTAAATTCTTCTTCCACACATCTACACACATTAACTGTAGAATTAAATATGGATGAATAATGTTTTTTTATATCTTCTTTAAGGCTGTTTTTGATAAATATATTGTATTTCATTCTATTTACAGTAGGCATAAGATGAACAAACAATCCATTAATAATCTCCTCATGATTATTAAACTTAATTAATGTTTCCTTTTCGAACTGCTCTACCATCCTACGAGTACAATTTATAAGCTTGTTTCTTTCATTTGCACTATCAAAAATATCATTTTCAAGGAATTTCATAGGATTTGCACCTAAAAAGTGCATTGTAAGCCAAACAACTTCTGTTTTTGATACTGATAAATTGAAATTCTTAGAAAGCTCCTTGCAATATTTTTTAGCCTCTTCATATTCAAAGGTTTCAGATAGATAATCTATTTTTTCGCATTCCATATCCACTAAGAATCCCTGCTGAATTCTTTTTATCATTATGCAAGTATTTATAACTATATTGTAAAAGGCTACGTCTGAAAATGTTATTTTTCTTCCCAATAAAAAATCCTTTAAAAGCTCCCATATGTGCTTTATATTTATACCATAAAAATAATTTTTTATAATTAAATCATCTATATTTTTAGGAATTAACAATCCCTGTATTTTCGAATAATCATAATTTTCTAGTATAATATCATATATAATTCTTCTCTTTGATATTTCATTACCAACTAGGTAAATACCTTTATTTCTCTTTTTTACAAGCTCAATATTTCTCTCTTTAAGATATTCTTCAGCTTCTCCTAGATATTTAGATATAGTAACCTTACTACTACCTATAAAATCTGAAAGCTCCTGTAGTGTTTTAGAATAATGGCTTTTTAAAAGATATAAGATAAGCCTATTTTTATTGCTAAAACCTAAGTAATTTTTATAAATAGACTCTTTTCGGGCAATCATATCTAGTTGATTTTCCGTTAAATAGATTTTGATGCCTAAACTATACTTCCGTTGAATCTTCGGCATATTGTGCTTTTTGAGAACATACTCAATGTTATCTACTGCATATCTTACCATTCTCTCACTAAAACCTATCTTTTTTGAAATATCCTTAACTGTTAAAAAATCATCTACATGTACCAAATATTTTAGTATTTCATATTCTACATCCTTTATCACACTATCACCTACTATTCTAATTATACAATATTTTTCAAAACTAAACACTAATTTAGCCTGCATATATGTCGAAGTTGAACAAAGTATGTAATATTTAGTAATAGTTTATATCAAGTGATTCTTAGGTTCAGATGGAGTTTGCTTATAAGGATGACTTTCTCCATCTGAACCTTAGAAGAACTTATCCAGGCGCGTAGCGGTGCTTATCCCCCACTTTGATAGAAGATGGGGGTGTTAGCAATGGTAGCGATCGGATAAATAAAAAAACAGATTGCTGCTATATTAAGAATTATAGCAGCAATCTGTTCGTCGAAATATATAGTTATTTTTTATTTGGGATTATATGAAGGCTATTTGGATCTATATCCAAATAAGCATTTTCATCTTCGTTGTAAACTTTTTTATTTGATGGATTGTAATCTAAAACTGTTACCTTTGTACTACCATGTTTAACTACATAATCCTGATATGCTCCCATAAATACAGATGAAAGAACTTGCACCTTTACATTTCCTGTATCTGAAAGCTTGATTGCTTCAGGTCGTATTACAACTTTAACTTTGTCCTTTGCCTTTACCTTTGCCTCTGTCTTTACGTTAAATATAGCATCAAATAATTCTATAACAACTCCATTTGAGTTAACTTCTTTGACTTCAGCATCAAATATGTTTGCAACTCCTATAAAATCTGCAACAAACTCTGATGCAGGTTTTTTATAAATTTCCTGTGGAGTTCCTATCTGTTCTATAATACCTTTATTCATTATAATAACTCTGTCTGACATGCTCATAGCCTCAGCCTGATCATGAGTTACATATACGCTAGTAATTCCTATCTTCTTCTGTATTTTTCTTATCTCTGTTCTCATATATACTCTAAGCTTTGCATCTAAGTTTGAAAGAGGTTCATCAAACAGAAGCACCGCTGGCTGCATAACAAGTGCTCTAGCTAGAGCAACCCTTTGCTGCTGACCACCTGAAAGTTGATTTGGTGCTCTTTTTGCTAATCCTTCAAGTCCTACTAGACTCAAAATATTTTCTACATTTCTTTTAATATCTGCTTCTGGAAGCTTCTTTATTTTAAGCCCATAAGCCACATTATCAAAGATATTTAGATGTGGAAACAGCGCATAAGTTTGGAAAACCATAGCTGTATCTCTTTTGTCTGGTGTCAAGCTGTTTACCCTTTCCTCACCTATGTATATATCTCCACTTGTAGGTACTTCAAAGCCTGCTATCATTCTCAAGGTAGTAGTTTTACCACAGCCTGAAGGTCCTAACAGTGTTACAAATTCACCTGGTTCTATATCTATGGATATATTATCTACAGCTGTGAAAGTTTTTTTATCGTCACCTCTATATATTTTAACTATATTTTTTAATTTAACATATTTTGAACTCATGCTAACCCTCCTATGCTTCTCTTGTTGAAGTAGTTATTCCAATTTTGCTAAGTAAGAACTTCATTACTCCTACAACTACAAGTACTATAACTATAAGTATTGTAGAATATCCTGCTGCAACCCCTAACCTTCCTACATCAACCTGAGACATAATTGTTACAGTTAAAAGGTTATACTGAGCAGACACAAGGAATATAACTGCACTTACAGCAGTCATGCTTCTTACAAAACTGTATACAAGACCACTAAAGAATGCTGATTTTATAAGAGGTATTGTAACTGAAGTAAAGACTTTGAATGAATTAGCTCCTAGGTCTTGTGCTGCTTCTTCAATAGCAGGATCAATTTGCTGAAGTGATGCAACACCGGATCTTATTCCTACTGGCATACTTCTAAATACAAAAGCCAAAATTATTATAATGGAAGTTCCAGTTAAAATAAGAGGCTCTTTATTATATGCAAGTATATACCCCATACCTATAGCTGTACCTGGTACTGCCATAGAAAGCATAGATATAAATTCTACTGCTCTTCTTCCTAAAAATTTCTTTCTTACTATTAAGAAGGCTATTACCATACCTAAAACCCCTGTTATAGGCATTGAAATTAACGAAAGAATAGTTGTGTCTATTATTGGTTTTAATCCTAATCCCATAATGTAATTGTAATGTTTCAAAGTCGGAGTATAGTCTATACCCCAAAGGTTAACAAAGGAACCATAAGGTATTAATATATATAATATCATTATAAATACGCAGATAAGTAGACAAGCTATCTGTACAGGAATGATTATAGATTTTTCTGTTATATAGTCTCTCTGTCTTGAAGGCTTTCCTGTCACAGTTACATAAGATTTATTTCCTACCCAATATTTTTGAAGTACAAACATTACAATAGATATGGTAAGAAGTATAGTAGCTAATGCTGTACCGCCCTTTAGATCGTAATTACCCATAGCTTGAAGGTAGGTTTTAGCTGCTAGTGTAGTAAAATTGCCACCTATAACCATAGCATTTCCAAAGTCTGCTACACTCTGTATAAATACAAGTAAAAATGCATTTGCTATTCCTGGCTTTACTAATGGAAGTACTACTGTTCTAAATATATAACCTCTTGTTGCTCCTAGATTCCTTGCTGCTTCTTCATAGGAAGGATCTATTTGATGCAGTAATCCTGCCAGTACAAGATATGCTACTGGGAAAAAGGTTAATATTTGAACTATAGCAAGTCCCCAAAATCCATATACGTTAGCATCTTTGATATGTAATAAATTATAAGTTACAAATCCCCTTTGTCCAAAAAGCATTATAAAAGACATTGCTAGTGCAAAAGGAGGGGATACTATCGGTAAAATAGTAAGTATATTAAATAATTTCTTAAATTTTATGTTTATATATGCATCAGCATAAGCAAATAAAAAGCCTATAACTGTTGATATCAAACTTACAAAAATTCCAAGTATCAATGTATTTCCAAGTACTTTTCTTGTCTCTGTTTGAGATAACACTTCTTTATAATATTTAAGCGTAATTGAACCGTCCTGAGTTAAGAAACTTTCCTTAAACACGTCATATAATGGCCATACTATAAAAATTAAAAGTGATAAAATAACTAAAATTATGGTTGATAAAAGTATTGGATCTCTAAATATCTTTTTTGCATCGTCTAGTTCTGTTCTAAAGCTATTTTTCATACTATCACCTCTTTATTTAGATGAACTTTTGGTATGGGGGTTGTCTACAATCCGGGGCTTTGCCCGTTAAATGCCATTTAGGCATTTGTCTACGACCCTGGGCTTCGCCCGTTAAATGCCATTTAGGCATTTAACCCATACCAATTTTATAACTGCCTCTTTATTACTTTATTGCATTGTTCCATTTTTCTATTAATTCATTCTTGTGGCTTCCTGCCCATTCAAGCTTATAATCTATAAGTTTTGCATCTTTTAATTCTTCAACTTGTTTTGGTGCAGTTGCTTGTGGATTTGTTAGGAACTGATATGAGCCTACAGTTTGTCCAAGCTCTTGTGCCTTCTTAGTTAAACACCAATCAACGAATTTTTTAGCAGCTTCTTGATTTGGACCACCTTTTATAATACCTACAGCCCCAATTTCATATCCTGTTCCCTCTTTTGGTGCAGATATTACTATATCTTTCATTCCTTCTTCTCTATATTTTATAGCGTCATGAAGGAAAGTGATTCCAATCATTGCTTCTCCTTGACCAACCATTCTTCCAGGAGCTGTTCCTGATTTTTGGTATGATTTAACTTGTCCATTTAATTTTTTCATGTAATCCATAGCTTTTTCTTCGCCCATTATTTGAACCATTGTTGCAAGGAAAGTATATGCTGTTCCTGATGAACCTGGATTTGCAAGTACAATTTGTCCTTTAAATTCAGGTTTTAACAACTCCTCCCAACTTGTTGGCATTTGTACTCCTTTTTCTTTAAGCAACTTTTGATTTCCTACAAGTCCTAAATAACCTTTATAAATTCCTGTCCAATATCCATCTTTATCCTTAAACTGATCTGGTATGTCTTTTGCATTTGGTGATACATACTTTTCAAGAAGTCCCTCTTTTTGTGCTTGTACAAAACCATCTGCCGGTCCTCCAAACCATACAGAAGCCTTTGGATTTTCTTTTTCTGCCTTTATTCTACCCATTATTTCACCAGAACTCATTCTAACTGCTTCCACTTTAATTCCAGTTTCACTTTGGAATTGTTTTGCTGCTGCTACCATATGGTCTTCCATAAGTCCACAGTAAACTGTTACCTTTTCATCTTTTGCTTTATTTGTAGCTTGTGTATTTTTAGATCCACAGCCTGCAAATAAAGTTACAGTTAAAGTTGTAGCTATAATCATAGAAAATGCTTTTTTAAACTTTAGCATAATTTATTCCTCCTCTTAAGCTTTGGCTTTATTGTAACATAGCTTTATGCGACAAAAATTTTAACTTTTGTAAAAGTAAATTTGCAAAATTTATGTTTATTGATATCCTTTTCTAAATCATCATCATATTACACACAATGGAATTTTGTTAAATTAAAAAGCATAGAAGGAAAAACCTCTATGCTTTTACAAACCATATATTTATAAGTATATACAATCTTATATAATCGATACCCCTAAAACCTCATTAAATGATGCTAAATCCTTAATTAACTCTTCTCTTCTCACATATCTTGGAACTAAAATAGTGTATAAACTTTTCATATATGCGAATTCGCCCTCAAGCTCCTCTTCAAGTAAAAACTCAATATTTTTAATCTTTACATTTTTATCTTCAAAGTAGCTATCAACTTTTTGAACCATTTCTTTTTTATCTAAATATTCAATTTGAATTTTTATTACGCTGGCCTTCTCTAAAAATCTAGATTCAAACTTCTTTAATGTTACAAGACATATAGCTACGGCAATAGCTGCTAAAATACTTAGATAGTAATATCCAAGGCCTATGGCAAGCCCAATACAAGCAACCACCCATAAACTTGCAGCTGTAGTAAGTCCTTTTATCGAACCTTTCTCATGAATTATTGTTCCTGCACCCAAGAAGCCTACCCCACTTACAACCTGCGCACCTATTCTTCCTATATCCGCTTTTAATGCACTAGCTAGCTGTGGCTGAGCTAATATTAGTTGTACAGTTTTTTGCACATCATATAATTGTATCATAGATATTACGCAGGCACCTATACACACAAGTATGTGAGTTCTAAAGCCTGCTGGCCTATTTTTAAACTCTCTTTCATATCCTATTAAACCACCAATTAGTATAGCAAGCAGTAACCTTATTACAACTTCGTATATTTCCATTATCCCTGTCCCCTTTAATAGTATTTTCATATATTTTTCCACAGTTCTTCTAAATAATCAATATTATATTGATATTTTATGATTATTTTTGTAAAAGAACATAACAAAAATACTTTTAGAAAGGCTTTTATCTTAAGATTAAAAAATGCCCTATAAAAATATTAATAGGTTATTAAGCTCTTTTCTCCTTAAGGGCATTGGGAAGTATAAAGGATAATGTTAAGCATACTACAGTAAGTATAATTAATAATATAAATACTGAGTATAATCCAGAATGTAAGGATGCCTTTATCTGGTCAATGGAAACTCCATAGTTTACGCTGGCAGCAGAATATAGATTGTTTGGTTCTACTCCTTGAACACCTAGCTTACTAAAATATTTTACTATACTTAAATTAAACATGCTTCCAAAAATACTTACTCCAATGGTCTGACCTAAAGTACGAACTAGCGAATTAGATGCTGTTGCAGCTCCTCTTTTGCTATAATCCACAGAGGACTGTACTACTATTGTTAATGTTGTAAAACTTCCACCAAAACCGAATCCCATTATAGTAATATATATTATAACTAACAGCAATGGCGAACTAACTGTTAGTGTCGGTAAAAGCGCACAACTTATGACTAAAATAGTTGAGGATAATGCAATAACTACCCTTTCTCCATATTTAGGTATAGCTTTTCCCAAAATAACTGCAGAAATAAGCCATGCAACGGACATAGGGGCCATAGAAACTCCTGAAATTGTTGCTCCAAATCCTAAAACATTCTGCATATATATAGGCATGTAAACATCTGCACCTATTAAAACAGCTGATGCTAAAAAGCTGATTATGTTAACTATTATATTAGTTTTAGTAAAAATATCAAAAGGTATAATTGGTTCTTCTGCTTTTTTTTCTATAAAATAAAATGCTATTAAAAATATCATAGTAATTACTAAGCAGACTACCATCGTAAGCGAATAAAAGCTTTGACTTTCTCCGCCTACTAACACACCATATAAAAGAGCTATTATTGATGCGGATAAGGCCGCTGTCCCCGCATAGTCAATCTTATGTTTTTTCCTTTCAAAGTTTTCCTTAAGATTCTTCTGAATTAATATTATAGACATTATTCCAAAAGGTATGTTTATAAAGAATATCCAATGCCATGAAAGATAGTCTATAAGGAACCCTCCTAAAAAGGGACCTGCTAAGCTGGCTATTCCCCATACTGTACTTAACCACCCTTGAACTTTTGCTCTCTCTGAAAGAGAAAATACATCTCCTACTATTGTATAAGTTACTGTAAATATTGATCCAGCTCCCAATCCTTGAACTGCTCGAAAAGCTATGAGTTGATACATAGTTTGAGATATACCACAAAGTGAACTCCCAATTAGAAAAATTATTATTCCTACAGTTAATACATTTTTTCTCCCATATAAATCTGATAGCTTGCCATATATAGGCGTTGAAATAGCTGATGTAAGTAAATATAATGAAAAAACCCAACTTATAAGTTCAAATCCATTTAATTCTTTAACTATAGTAGGTACTGCAGTAGTTACAACTGTTCCCTCAACAGCTCCAAGGAACATGGCAACCATTACCGCAATAACTATACTTCTTTTTTTAGAATCCATTCTAAATATCACTTCCTTATATAATAAAAATTAACACCTCAAAAAACATAGCAAATTTTATTTTATCATTAATATATCAACTTGCCAAGAATTTAAAAATAACCTTTTCTTTAGACAAATATTTTGACAAAATACATTATTTCTACACATTATCCATTAATTATATAAAGTAAGTGTATTAATACAACGATATTATTATTTGAGGGCTTTTGTAATTGAAACTAAACAATATATGTTAAGGAGGAATACTTATGGGGAAGAATACAAATTATAGGGGAATAGGAATTAAATTTTTAATGCCAATACTTATAATTACTTTTCTAGCTACAAGCAGCATTGGTATATTGTCCTATATAGGTGAAAAAAATGCGCTGACTAGAATTATGGAAAATATGACTGCACTTAAAGTAGAGGAAACAAAGGGATTGATTGCAGAAAGAGAAGATAACGTCAAATCCTTAAAACAAGCTCTCGATAAATATCTAATTTCAGTTACAAAAAGCATCGCCGAGATTTTAAAGACAATTCCTGAAGATAAATTAAATGATGAGTCTAAAAGATTGGCTCAGTCTTTAGGAATTACAGAAATACACATCACTGACGGTGATGGAGTGTTAAGATGGGGATCTGTTCCAGACTTTTATGGTTTTGACTTTAGAACCTCTGATCAAACTAAACCTTTTCTTCCAGGTCTCACTGATAAAAGCTTTGCACTAGCTCAAGACCCTCAGCCAAGAGGAAGTAATAAGGAACTCTTTCAGTATATTACCGTATCAAGGCTAGATAAACCTGGTCTTGTGCAAATAGGAGTAATTCCAAAAGAGTTACAGGATTTATTAGACCGAGTTAATGTAAAAAATATTTCTAAATCAACCAAGGTTGGTAAAGGTGGATATGTAGCTATACTTGATAAAGATGGTAAATTTGTTAGCTATCCCGATGATAAGCTTATTGGAAAAAGCTTAAAGGATTTCGATTGGGGGCAAAAGGTAGCATCCTCAAACAAGGGAAGTTTCAAGTATAAAATGAATGGTATTGAAAATTTAATGGCCTTTGAAAAGACAGATAAATATATTATTATGGCTACAATACCTACATCAGAATACTATGGTCAGTTATCAACTTTAAGAAATAATATTATTTTGTCCATAGTACTTAATTTAATTTTAGCTTCATTTATTATTTTTGTAGTAAGTAACAAATATATTATTAAAAGAATTAAAAATATATTAAAGGTAGTAGAAGATGTTGGCAATGGAAATCTTAATGTTTCCATTAAAGATTCTGACAATGATGAACTTGGACAATTAGCATCTGGATTTAATAATACTATAAATCATCTAAAAGGATTAGTTTTAAGTATAAATACTACTGCCTCAAATGTAACACAAACTTCTGATGCAGTAGCACAAGCAACGGAACAAACCTCAGCTGCGGGACAAGAGATTGCAAAAAGTGTTTCTGAAATAGCCGGAGGTACAACTAATCAAGCACAGGAAGCTCAAACAAGTGCTGATCAATTATTTGAGGTATCTAAGAATATTGAGGATATCGTAGCAAATACAAGTATAATTTCTGAAAAGATAGGTGAAATAGACCATCAAAATAAAAATAGCCTTGAATCAATAAATATCTTAAAAAATAAATTTGCTGAAAATAAAGAAGCTACAGAAAGTGTAAGTGATAAAATAACCTTACTTGCTGATAGATCAAACAAAATAGGAGCAATCACAGAATCCATTTCTGCAATAAGCAGCCAGACTAATCTACTAGCATTAAATGCATCTATTGAAGCTGCAAGAGCTGGCGAAGCCGGACGAGGTTTTGCAGTTGTAGCAGAAGAGGTCAGAAAGCTAGCTGAACAGTCTGCAGATGCAGCTTTTAATATTGATTCTCTTATTAATGAAATCAAAAATGATGTATCAGATGCTGTAAGATCCATAAATATAGCAGGAAAATCCGTAGGCGAATCAAATGAAAAGCTTGATAACACCGTCGAAGCTTTTTATCTACTTAAAGATTCAAATGATTCATTAGTTGCCCTTGTAGAAAATTTAAATAGCATTTGTAAGATTTTAAGTGAAAATACAGAGAAAGTGGTTGTATCTGTTAACAATATTGCATCTGTTTCTCAAGAAACCGCTGCTACAACAGAAGAGATATCTGCTGCTACAGAAGAACAAGCAGTGTCATTCGAAGAAATTAATGGAAGTGTCAGCAAATTGAAAGTATTATCCTCTGAATTACTTAATATGATAATGCAATTTAAGGTTAACGAGTAAATTATAATTAATAAAGCAAAGCTTACTTGAGATGGGGTTTTAGATCCCATCTCAAATTTGCTTAAAGGAACCCTTTCACAGAGTGCGATGGAAGTATTAGAGCGGGTACGCCATCGGATAAATTAGATAAAAATCTCTGTAACAGCTTTTACATCAAATTCATAATATATATGTAAAGCTTATATACAGAGGAGTTATTATGTACAATTACTATTTTAGGGCTAACATAGGCTCAAATATTGTTGCTTATGTCAGAGGGGACGTAAATGGTGATAGAATTCCTGATAATATATACTTAGTTGGAGTAAAAAGCCCGTCTAGTCCCTTTATTCAAAACATTACCCTTTTAGTACTGGATGGAAGAACAGGCAGAGTCGTTAGTGTACCACTAAATGAAAACGCTGGGTATAACCCTAGGCTGTTTCTAGGGGATTTTACTGGGGATGGTATAAATGATATATTAATTAGTATTGATTCAGGTGGAAGTGGAGCAATAATGTATCATTATATTTATTCCTTTACTAATAATACCCCTCAACTAATATTTAATTTTAATTCATACAACGCGGAATATAACTATGATGTTATTTATAAGGATAACTACAAGGTTGAAGTTACTAGTAAGGCAAATAATATAAAGTACATTATAGATATATCCCTTAAAGGAGAGGATTATTTAAAGGAAATATACGATGAAAATGGCAAGCTGAAAAGGCCAATTAGTGGATTTGTAAATCCCCTAAGCGGATTGTACCCTGTAGATTTTGATTCAAATGGAGTATATGAATTGTTGGCATACCAAAAAATAGCTGGTAGATATAATGCAGATTCTCTAGGCTATATTTTAAATACTTTAAAATGGAAGGGAAATAGATTTGTTTTGGACAATCAAAATGTAGCTATTTGGGGATCACAGGGATAGATATGCTTTATTATTAAAAAATTTAAATGGACATCCTAAAAATTGTATTTTAGGTTGCCCATTTTTTTGCAATTATTATTTCATTTATATATTTTTAATAATCTACACTTAACCTAAATGTGGTATAAGTTCTATAATTTTGATTCATTTTACATTAATTTTCATATTTTTTAAATAAAAACTACATTTTGAAATATTTATATTGTTATGTTAAAATGTAAACATATTATTAACATTTATAGGGGGACAAATGATGAAATCTATAAAACGTCAATTAATTTCTGTTGCAGTCTTGCTAGTAATAATTCCAGTAGCAATTACTAATTTTATCTGTTCTTATTATTTTTCCAATAGCATTGAATCCACCATAGTAGATAATAATAAACGTCTTTCATCTACAATAGCTGACGAAGTTAAAGGTTTTATTGATAAGGCGTACACCCTTACAGAGGCAATGGCTGAAAATAAGACTATTATTGACTTTAATCCAGAAGATCAAAAAGAGATGCTTACCAAGTCTGTATCTAAAAATCCTTATTTTGATCTGCTGTACATAGTAAAGAATGATGGAAATCAGACCGCTCGCTCTTCTGGCGAACTAGCCAATAGAGCTAATAGATGGTGGTTTACACAAGTTATGAATGAAAAAAAGTCATTCGTTAGCAAATCTTATTACTCTGTAACTGGTAATAGTGCCGTAACTTCAATATTTCATCCTATTTTTGACAAAAACTCCAATATGACAGGAATATTCGGCGCTGACCTTAAATTAAACGAATTGCAAAAACTTGTAGACAAGTACTCTGATGGTAAAAACAGGTACTCATTTATTCTAGACAGCGATGGAGTAGTTATTGCTCATCCTGATAAAAACCAAGTTTCAGAGCTTTACAATTATAAAACCTTTAAGAAAACGGTTTTAGTTAAAGATTCTTCAGGTAATGTAGTTAAAGATACTAATGGAAATCAGCAAACTCAGCTTCAAGATATAAAACTTCACCAAACTCTTAAGAACATTACCGAGAAGGCATTAAAGGGGGAGTCTGGCACTGTTGAGTATACAGATAATGATAAAAAAGAAATATCAAGTTCTTATACTACAATAAAGCTCCCAGGACAGTCTCAAAACTGGGCGGTAATAACAGTACAAGATAAAGCATCTGCTATGGCAGTAATAAAAACTACTCAAATAAAAAACACAGTTATAGCATTATTTCTACTCTTGTTAGTAATTATATTAATATATTTTCTTGCGAAAAAATTTACACAACCAATATCTGATTTAGTTATACTGATGCAAAAAGCATCTGAGGGAGATTTAACAGTTCAATCTCAATATAAAAGCCAAAATGAACTTGGAAGTCTAAGTAATAACTTCAATTTAATGATGTCTCAAATAAAAGAACTTATTACTAATATAAATGAAGCATCTGTACTTGTGACTAATTCATCTAAAACTCTGTCTATTACTACTGAATCTACCTCTAAATCTATAGAACAGATAGCCATTAATATTTCAGATGTTACAGTAGCGGCTGATGGACAGGCATCCAATGCTGAAACCGGACTTAATACAACTAAAGAGTTATCAGATAAAATTACTACTATGACAGATTACATGAATGACGGTAAAACATCTGCAGATAACATATGTAAGGTTAGCACTAAAGGCATCGAGGCTATTCACACATTAGAAAGTGCCGCAAAGGAAAGTAATCAATCTATAAATAATGTAGCATTAGTTATAAATTCACTAAGTGATAAGGCAAATGTAGTTGGAAATATAGCTGATACTATAACCTCGATTTCCGAACAGACTAATCTTCTTGCTCTAAATGCTGCTATAGAAGCTGCAAGAGCAGGCGAGGCAGGCAAAGGTTTTTCCGTAGTTGCTGAGGAAGTTAGAAAGCTATCTGAAGACACCGCCGCTTCAAGTAATAATGTTAAGGAAATTATATTTAATGTTCAAAAAGACATTATTACAGCTAAGGATACTATAAATCAAGCAGAAGTTGTAATTTATAAACAAAGTGATGCTGTAAAACATGCTAGAGAAACCTTTGGTGAAATATCCTCTAGTATACAAGACGTAGTAAATAAAATAAATATAACTGCCTCTAGTCTTAATGGCGTTATTGTTACTAGAGATCAGCTTATTAACGTTATGAATGCTGCATCAAAAGTGTCCGAAACTTTAGCTAAGTCTTCAGAGCAAGTTTCAGCTATAACAGAAGAACAAAGCGCTGCTGTAGAGGAAATATCTAGTCTGGCTGATGAGTTAAATAGTATGTCATCAAAACTTCATGATTCTATAAGGACATTTAAAATAAATTAATAAAAATCCCGGACTTATTTAAAGTTCGGGATTTTTGTTTATTTTATATTGAATTTTTATTATATATTTTGTATAATTATTCATATCAAAAATAAATTAGATTTAGTACTGGGGGTAGATTGATGGAAAAAATGGTCTTTGTGGTTAGAAAAGCTGAAAAAGCAGATATACCAAAAATACATGAAATAACCGAAATAGTTTTTAAAATCTACGCTGAAAATGCAGGTGTTAAAGGTACACTTAGTGCATTGAAGGAAACCTATGAAGATATAGAGAAAGATATAGAAACAAAGGAAGTTTTTGTAGCCCTCTTAAATGAGGAAGTAGTTGGAAGTGTTAGAATTGAAGTGAAGCCTGATAAAACTGCCTACTTGAGCAGGTTTGGAGTTAAATTGGATTATCAAAATAATGGTGTAGGTAAAATATTAATAAATGCAGTAGATAATGCAATGATAGATTTAGGTGTAACTAATATATATCTTCATACTGCTTCTAGGATGCTATCACTTGTTAGATTTTATTATGGCAGAGGTTTTTATATTGAGTCAACCACTAAAGATCAAGGCTATATTAGAGCTTTATTGTGTAAAGATTACAAAGCAGAGCAATCAAATATTCCTTGTGAAAATCGTGAGGTTATATAAAAATTATGCAACGCAATTTTTTTGAGAGGACAGAGGACAGTGAAGGAGTATTTTTCTCCGCTTCACTACGAAAAATCTTTAATTTATATAGAAACTCCTGCCCTTTTGTTTCGCAGGAGTACTCTCTGCTTAAGCGATGTTTTGCATTAGCAAAACAAGCCTAAAAAAATATAATAATTTTCTGACGTAATGAAGAAAACTCACCATCACTGTCCTCTGTCAACTGTCCTCTAAAGAATGTGTCGCATAATTTTTATTTTTTGACGTAAGGAAAAAACTCACTTATCAAGGATTCACTTTCATATTTGTCAAGCCATCTAAGGCTTTATTGATCTTGTCTTTTGCCTCTTCCGCACTTTTTGTTGTTCCATTTATAAAATCTCCGCTTTTAACGACAGTATCAGAAGTGACTACTATGTTTTCTAAATAATTGCAATACTTCTCATGAAAAGAATCTAACTCTTTGCCATGAGGAAGCTTAGTCACTTCATCCAAATATTTGTGAAGATTTTTATTTTCTTCTTTTAATTGCGGCAGTGCTCTATTTTCAATTCCCTTCATTGTATTATCTACCGCGGTTTTTATTTTTCCAGTGTAACTGTATATCTCTTTTGTATAAACAGCATCACTTTTTGTAGAGTTAAATACTGCTTCTGGGCTTTTATTTGAACTTATAGCGTTTATTACAAAAAATACAAGTAATCCTATTAGTGCATAAATGACAATCTTAGCTACTTTTTTTATAAAACTAATTATAATAAGAATGATTACAATAAACCCTAATCCTAGCAGCAATTCATTATGTGACAATTTCATTTTCCTCCTGTTTCCTTTAGTTTAATATAATAATACTATTCTTAAAACATAAATAAAAAAATTGCTATAAATTTTTAATTGCTAATTCTTTACTACATTTTAACACAGGCAATCCTTATTGTTAACTATTGATGACAAACTTTTACTTGTAATTATCTTATACCGCAAAAATCACGCAATAATCTTAAAATTGTAAAACTACTGACATTTTTATCTGATTCACCTAGCAAATATGTTATAATTATCTAAAAGATATAAAAAACACACATAATATGGAAAGTACTTAGAAGGAGAGAAAAAAATGAAGGGAATTTATTATGCACTTTCCTTAATTTCAGGCCTGGCTATAGCAACCCAGGTTGCAGTTAACGGAAAACTACGCTCTAATCTTGGTGATCCCATACTAACCTCTTTTATTAGCTTTGCTGTTGGTGCTATAGGTTTGGCGATTGCCTTCTTTGCTTCTATCTGGTTAGGTGTACAAGCTAGGCCGGATTTAGCAAACTTTAAAAACACTAATTGGTGGATGTGGACAGGAGGTCTCTTTGGTGCCTTTTACATATTCACAACTATTTTTGCATCGCCGAAAATAGGCTTTGCTAATATGTTTAGCTTAGTTATTGCAGGGCAAATAATTCTTGCAGTAATTTTTGATCACTTTGGTGCATTTAATATGCAGGTACATGCAATAAATCCTTTAAGAGCTGTTGGTATTATCTTGCTAATAGCAGGCGTGTATATTATTCAAACGCATTAAAGTTATAGAGAAACTAACTAGAAAGTTAATTTTCTAGTTAGTTTCTCTATATAAGTAAGTTCTAAACTAAGAAGGTTTCTAAAAAGTGTTTTGCTGCTGAGGATAAGTATCTATTTTTTATCCATATTATAGCAGTTTGAGTTTCTAAAGATGATTCATTAATCTCCCTATATTTTAGATTCGTACTTGGTATAAGTCCCATTGCTGCTTTTGGCACAATAGCTACACCAATTCCTGTATCTGCCCATAATAATATTGATCTCGCATCATCACTTTTGCACAGTATTTTAGGTTCAAATCCTGACTTTTCACAGGAATCTACTACCATTTTTTCAAACCTGCGGTCTATTATCAGAGGTTTGTCCTTAAGTTCTTTAAGACATATTGATTTTTGCTCTTCTCCCCAATACATATCTCCTCTTGTCGCTACTACCATTGGCTCATCCGGCAAATATATTATCTCAAAAAACTCTGAGTTTATTGGTGTTCGTACAATTCCTATTTCTATAACTCCATTATTTAATAAATCTAGTATCCTATAAGTATCTCCCTCCCATATCTGAAAAGTTACTCCTGGATAACTCTCATGAAAGTTATATATCCTCTCCGGTAAAAGCGTAGATCCTGAGGACGGTACTGTACCAACGGATAATGTTCCTTGAAGTCCTTCATTAAAATCTTTTAGCTCTTTAACAGTAGAATCAACTAGCTCCACTACCTGCTCTGCTCTATGTCTTAATATTTTGCCTGCATCCGTCAGTTGTATTTTTCTGCTTCCTCTTTCAACTAATTTAACTCCAAGTTCCTCTTCTAAAAGCTTTAGTTGCTGACTAAGAGGCGGCTGCGCTATATGCAGCCTTCTTGCTGCTTTAGTTATATTTCCTTCTTCTGCAATTGTGATAAAATATCTTAATTGTCTAATATCCATAAGAATATCCCCTCTTAATTGTAACCATATGTTTTTCATATATATTTTATAGCTATTAAATATTTTTTGTATATATTTTTCTTTGCTATAATGATACAGTAAAGAATAGATGCTGTCAAAATAAGTCTTATTTCAGTTTAATTTTACGGAGGTATTTATGCTTAATAATTTAATATTCTTATGCACAGCTGGCTTTTGTGCCGCTTTTATAGATTCCATAGCTGGTGGTGGAGGAATTATTAGCGTTCCAGCTTATTTGTTAGCAGGTGTTCCACCTCATCTTGCACTAGGAACCAATAAATTTTCTTCTTCTTGTGCATCTTTTACTAGTTCCCTTAAATTTGCTAAATCTGGCAAGGTGGACTTTGGAATTCTGAAAATCTTAGGTCCGTTTACCCTTATAGGAGCTATTTTAGGTGTCAATACGGTTCTCAGCATAAATGCAAGTTATCTTAATACAATAGTACTTATACTTTTACTATTTGTTGGCACATACAGCCTCTTTTCAAAAACTGCAGGAATTGAGGATAAATTCGAAGGGCTAACAAAGGAGAATAAGCTCTTCGGAATATTGCTTGCATTTTCCTTAGGATTTTATGATGGTTTTTTCGGCCCTGGGACAGGCTCTTTTTTAATCTTTGGCCTTATAAAAATATTGAAATTTGATTTTGTAAGAGCTGGTGGAAATGGAAGAGTTTTAAACTTTATAAGCAACATTGCCGCTCTAGGTATGTTTGCTATGAGAGGACAAATTAATTATAAACTAGGTATACCAGTTGCAATATTTATGGCACTAGGAGCTAAATTTGGTACAAAGG
The DNA here is from genome assembly GCF_016316925.1 of Clostridium aciditolerans. GTDB lineage: Bacteria > Bacillota > Clostridia > Clostridiales > Clostridiaceae > Clostridium_AM > Clostridium_AM aciditolerans. The sequence goes on from NZ_JAEEGB010000005.1 coordinate 207,479, forward strand.
TTGCCTTAGATAAAGGTGCTAAGCTGATGAAGCCTATTTTTGTAACTATGTCTCTAGCAGTGGCAATTAAAATGCTTTATGGAGTGTTAATTAAGTAAGGAGTAAGGAAACCACGATTTCCTTACTCCTTATTTTACCCTTAGAATAATAACCCTATTATTCCAAATAGAACATATATAGAAACTATCACTGAGTTTATAACAGTTCCCCAAATAGAGGCAGTTTTTTTGCTGTTTTTTGAACGGATACCTGATATTCCAATGCTAGTACCTATAATACTGCATATTGCGTTAACAATAACAGTAACACCTATCAATGCACCTGTTGTCGTTAATTCTGACATATTTTCATTGTATAGTTCAATTTTTATCATTATTAGCATTGCTACAAACATAATTATATTAACAAGTGAAATTATAAGTATATTTCTGTCTTGTTTTTTAAATTCAGCAGTTTTCTCAGAACTTTGTTCTTCTCCTTCCTCTTCTTCAAAACTTTGTTTAATCCTTTCACTCTCAACTAAATCATCTTCATAATTTAATGCTTTAAAATACCCTTTGACCTTAGACGTTGAAAAAAAGATTATAGGTAGAACATATATAAATCCTATAAAGAATATAAGAACTACTATCTCTCCTCCACTTAAAGAATTAAAATCAAGCGTTAATACTAGCTCTATTATTGATATTAAACAAAGCAATATTATACCTTTACGAGCAAATCTTTTTCTAAAGGCTAATGCAACACTAATGGTAATAAATAGGCATCCCATCACTTTGACAAATATATTATCATAGTAGTAAAATCTACTTCCCAGGTCTGCCCCCTCAATGAATTGATCTGCTCCAATAAAAAGAAATACAATGGCAAAAATAATAACTGAAATCTTTACCCTACCGCCTTTTTTGTTCAAGAACCTTACCTCCAAAATTAATATTTTTACAAACAAAACCTTTTGCCTTATCCTAATATCTTATTTCCCATAGGTTTTACTTTATCCGGTCTCTAATTGACACTACTGATTCTAACATATCTTATTTTAAAATTTTACTAGTAACTTATGGCATAGTAGAAGTAAAGGAATTTATAGTAAAATTCACAAATTACAAATGCAGTATTTATCTGTTGTTCCTTATTACTCTTATAACTTTTTTACTAATAGTACATCAGCTCTAGTTATTTAGAATCATCGCACAATTTATATTGATTATAAATATTATTAATTATACTTTAATTATCTTTACTTCTTTTAATTCCCATGGAAAATATGTTACAATATTCAAGTATCCTTACTTATATTACATAAATTAATTATATAAAGGACTGAAAACTATGAAAAAATTTAAATTATTATTTTTACTATTATTTATCTTGATGGCCGCCTTTGCAGCATTAAAAATATTTAACCCTAACAAAACGAAAACCACTGCAAAGTTAGCTTCTAATGTAGTTAATCAAGAACAAAAACATGAAAAAGACAAAACCCATGATGGAATACCTGCAGCTATACTGAATTCCAATAATGAGATTTCAGATTCTCAAAATAAGGATTTAAGGAAATTTCCTTACCCCTACAACGCTATGCTTGCTATATGTTCTGATATAGATGATGCAACCTTAGAGGAATTTAAAAACTATCATAGATTTTTAAACACTAAAGAGCAGACTGCTAACGGTGAAGGTATAGGTCTAGATATTAGTGACTCTATGTGGTTATACATGGCTGATAATGCAGGATATAAAGTAGATAAATACGGCAATGGTGTTGATAATATAATGACTTTCTTTAAAGGTATAGATAAATCTTCACGACACAACTCTGATGAAATTATTAATTTCACCAAATGCGGATGGATAGATTCCCTCCACTCTTTTGGAGATTTTTCAACTAAAAATGAAAGAAACTCCTCCTTTAATAGAGGTTTAGCTGTAGCTGGCTGGGAAACACTAAAAACTATTAATTTCAAACCAGTAGTATGGATAAATCACGGCAATAAATCAAACAAACAAAATTTTGGTGCTTATGGTACCTCTAATTTTATGAATTATCAACAAGGAGACAACCCTAATTCTTCATATTATCACACAGATTTAACTATTCCTAATGGTATTAAATATGTTTGGAACTCTATATCGGATTATAACTTTGGACATGATTATCCTCTTTATGAAATTTCTCTAAGGGATGGCAAAAAGGTATGGGGCTTTTATAGATATACCAATAACATGGTAAATGGAAGAATTGAATGGACATGGGTCCCTAAACACCTTCATAAACAACTTACTCAAGTAAATTTAGATAGTATTGTAAGCAATAAGCAATATTCTATAGTTGGACAACACTTTGGTGTAGATGCTGAAGATTTATTTCATGATGAAAATATAAAATCTTTGAGGCTGCTAAAACAGTATGAAACAGATGGAAAAATACTCGTTGCCAGAACCTCACGGCTTCTGGATTACGCCAATATCCATAAATATATAATGTATAATAAAGTAAATGATAACAATAAAACTTATATTAACATAACGAATATAAACGATCCTATTTTCGGTAAACATGTTCCTACTCTTGATAACGTAAGGGGAATTACTTTTTATTGCGATGACCCTCAGAATACTGTATTACTACTAAATAAAACCAAAGTTAGCAGCGAAGAACTGAAAATAAATCCTAAAGATGAAACAGGAAAGTACAGCATATCTGTGAAGTGGTTTGCACCCGACTATACTGACTATAATAAACAAAGTCAACTATAGGGTTTCTAACTCATAAGTTGACTTATGCTGTAATTTAATTTGGTAATTTTTATAGTATGAGAGAGGATGAATAATTGACAATTGACAGTGTACAGAGGACAATGAAGGAAGAAAACTCACCTTCATTGTCAATTGTCCTCTGTACTCTGTCCTCTGTATACTGAAAATATTACCAATAAACTTTAGCGTATAAGTTAACTTTCTAGTTAGTTTCCCTATTTAGTTCTTGTTTAGTTTTGGCTTTATTAAAGTATATTAATGCCAAAGCAAATGCAGCAATGCTAATAAATGTACATGCTTTAAAGGCTGCTTCAATAGATATGTCAGCAAATTTACCTATAGAAATGTTAACTACAGAAGAAAGTATATCGCCAGCCATAGCGTAGATAGAAAGTATTGTTGCTCTATTGCTGGTGTTTATTGATTTATTTTCTATATCTAAAATAATAGGTCTTATAATTGAAAAACATCCTTGAGTGACAGCAATTGCAACTACACTTATAATTGGATTTCTAGTATATATTAATACTGTGCATCCCAATAAAATATTTATTAATAGAACTTTTGAGGTTTTGTTTTGACCGAATCTTTCAGTAAACTTATAGGATTTAGCTGACACTAGACATACTATCTGCATTAGTGCTGTTAAAAATCCAAAATATCTGATACTTATTCCGCTTTTCAAATATTGAGGTTGATTTAAAAAAACACCAATTGAATGAGTTGTTTCACTGATGAGAGCAAAGACTACTACAATTATTATAATTTGTTTATTATTTAATACATCTCTTATACTGTTTTTAATACTTGTCTTTTTTTCTAAATTATGAGACACATCTTTAATAAAAAATGTTAAGATTACAGCTAAACCATAAGGAATTATTGTTCCAAAGGCTGTTAAATCCATTGATCTCTCAACCATTTTTGTAGAAATTAAACATGCCAATAGAAAACCTGCGACACTCATAGCAGTATACATGCCAAATACCTTTTCTGTATTATCTTTGTCTGCTGATGAGTATAATAATGCTATATCACAACCTGAAATTGCAGAAGTGGCTAAAGCTACTAATATTCCTTCTACTAGAAATAACAAAAAGGAATTCGCTTCATAGAAAACAATTTTTGATATAAAAAGTAGAAAGTTTCCTATCAACAAGGTTATTTTATATCCATATTTATCTGCAAACCATCCCCAAGGAATCTCAAAGAGCAGCATTAAAATCATGAATATGGACTCAATTAAAAATATATTATACATAGACAAACCTCTTGATTGTCTATATAAAGTAGCTACAGGCCCATAAAAAACAAGTCCTTGAAGAAATGTAATAATATACATTAAATAAACATTTATTTTTTTATTCAATTTGATACACCTCCAAAATTTTGCACAACAAAAAAGCCTTTTGAAAAGGATTTTTTTAATATATGGTTGTGCAGATGCATCAAATCGTTCTCATTATAGGTCCTCCAATATCATTTAAAATAATCGTTACAACAATATTTTACCACATTTACACTATATTTAAAATATGCTATAAAAAAAGAGCCGCAATCAATACGACTCTTTTTATATTATTTTTCAACAGTGCTAAAATCAACTTCCATTAAATCAACAACTTTTGTATTGTGTTTCTTTTTGTAACCCCACCATAATCCTATAAATAACGGCAATCCAATATATGATGAAATTACTCCATTCCAGTCTATTTTATCAGCTTCAAAGTAGCTAAGACCTTGTCCTAAAGTAACAACTATACATAATACCATTGCTATTACTGGTCCTAATGGAAATAACTTTGCAACATATTTCAATTTTTTCAAGTCAAGTCCTTGAGCAACATAAGCTTTACGGAAACGATAGTGGCATAGTGCTATACCTAACCATGCAACAAAGCCTGCAAGTCCTGATGCTGCTACAAGCCATACATAAACTGTAGTCTCTGCATAAAGTCCTGTTAAGAAACAAAGAGATGCTACTACTGTAGTCAATATTAATGAGTTAACAGGAACTCCTCTTGAGTTAACCTTTCCAAGCCATGCTGGTGCTTTACCATCCTTAGCCATTGCATATAGCATTCTGCTTGAAGCATACATTCCTGAGTTTCCTGCTGATAGTACTGAAGTTAAGATAACTGCATTCATTAATGATGCAGCAGCTGCTATACCAGCCTTTTGGAATACTAATGTAAATGGACTAGTATCAACCCCAGCATCCATATAAGGAATTAATGCACCAACAATAAATATTGTTCCTAAATAGAATATTAAAATTCTCCAGAAGATCGTATTTATTGCTTTAGGTATATTTTTTTCTGGATCTTCACTTTCTCCAGCAGCTATACCAACAAGCTCTGTTCCTTGGAATGAGAAACCAGCAATTAAGAATACCATGAAAATTGATTTAGCTCCACCAACAAATGGTGCTTCACCAACGCTAAAGTTTTTTAATCCCACAGCATGTCCACCTATTATTCCAACTATTGTTGCAACACCTACTAATAAAAATATAATAACGGTAATAACTTTAATACTTGCAAACCAATATTCTGATTCACCATAAGCTCTTGCTGATAAAAGATTAAGTGCAACTATTATTGTAAGGAATAAAACACTCCATACAAGGGCTGGCACGCCAGGGAACCAGTATTTCATAAGTAGGGCACCTGCAACCATTTCAGCTGCAACTGTAATAGCCCAGTTATACCAATAGTTCCATCCCATTGCAAATCCAAAAGCGGGATCAACAAATTTTGATGCATATATTCCAAAGGAACCTGAATCCGGCATGAATGTTGCCATTTCTCCTAAACTAGTCATTAAGAAATAAACCATAACACCTATACAACCATATGCAACTAGTGCGCCTCCTGGTCCAGCTTGTTTAATTGTAGCTCCAAGAGCTAGGAATATTCCTGTCCCAATGGCACCTCCCATTGCAATCATATTAAGATGTCTTGCTGTTAAACTTCTTTTAAGTTCATTAGAAGTCTGAACATTTTGTTCTACTGCATTTTGCATAAATTTTTCCTCCTTACCGGCTTTTATTTATTCCGATAAGTGAAATAACTAAGATCAGAAACGTAAAAAATGCCTTGAGCATACACTCAAGGCATTTAATATGAATTTACATTAATTACTAAAACATACATATTAATATACAACGAATGATAGCTCACCACAAAATCCTCTTTGTGACAGTCTTGCATATATTCTATGCAATCCCAGCTATACAGTACTAAAGCATTTACTGTACGCTTCGGCGAAATTTCCTTTTAAACTGCTTCATTGTGCTTACCTCTGCAGTTTTACTCTTAAATTCCGCGCCTCTACCTCAGTTATTCACTTATGTAAATTATTATACAGTAATATTTATAATTAGTAAACAGTTTTTTAATATTTTAATGTGAGAAGTTCTTTCGCCATTTCTTATAATTATAATAGTATTAAACATAAGGTAGTCAATAGATTAGGTTAACTTTATTCATGTAAGTTTAAAAAAATTATATTTTTAAATGATCATAAAGTTCATCAAAGGACATATATTTATTTTTGCTTAAATATGTAAGATTAGAAATAATAAAATAAGAGAGTTTTTCAGAATCAAGTTTAGATGTTATATTTCCTTTTTTTCTCTCAAGTTCAATTAATTCTCCTATTTTTTTATATAACTTTGTAAAACTATCTTTTTCTCTACAGTGATACCCTTGCTTTTCCTCATTTGCAATTTCATAAAAAATTGAAATATAATCATCTACAAATCCCTGTAAGGATTCATATATTTTTCTTATTTTTTCTTTAAAAGGTTCATCAGTTAGTTCTAAACTTTCTATAATATTCAAGGTTTTGTTCCAATCATCTTGGAAAATTTCTATTACAAGCTCTATTTTATTTCTAAAGTAATTATAAAAGGTTCCTGTTCCTATATCACATTGTTTAGCAATTTCTCTTATATTCAGACCTTTATATCCCTCTTCTAAAAGAGTTTTTCTTCCTTGAATTATTATCTTTTCCTTAGCATTTTCAATTAACTTTGGCATTTTATCCTCCTATTAATGAACTTTGTTCATAATATACCATATTCATACTTTTCTGTCAACAATACTGGTCAAATTTGTTAAATCCATATCTTTCTCATATATATATAATACATATTAAATATTTTTTATATGGTTTCCCCTCTGCTACAATTATAAATAGAGTGAAGTTTCATATATACTAAATTAATCTAGACTTAGATTTGCATTATACGCAAAAATCTTACACATAATAATTTCTTGGGGAGGGGATTTTTATTAATACTTTAATATTTCTATGTATCGCTGGATTTCTTGCTGGTTTTATAGATTGCATATCAGGAGGGGGAGGAATTATTAGCTTGTCAGCTTTTTTACTTTCAGGCCTTCCACCTCATTTGGTACTTGGAACAAATAAATTTTGCTCTTGCTGTTCTACACTTATTAGCTCTATAAAATTTGCTCAATCTGATAAAGTGGATTTTTATCTCTTAAAAATTTTAGCTCCTTTTAGTTTTTTAGGAGCTATCTTAGGAGTAAATACCGTACTTAAAATAAATGGAAATTATCTTAATACCATAGTTCTTATACTTTTACTATTTGTAGGTATATATAGCCTATTTTCAAAAACTGCTGGCATGGAAGATAGATTTACTGGCTTTTCAAGAAAAAATATGGCACTAGGTATTATTCTTGCTCTATGTTTAGGATTCTATGATGGATTTTTAGGCGCTGGCGTAGGCTCTTTTTTAATATTTGGTCTAATAAACATATTTGGATTTGACTTTGTCAGGGCAGGTGGCAACTGCAAAGCTTTAAATTTTATAGGAAACGTTGCTGCAGTGATAATGTTTGCTATGCGAGGACAAATTAATTTAAAATTAGGTATACCAATAGCAATATTTATGATATTAGGTGCAAGACTTGGAACTAAAGTTGCATTAAATAAAGGAGCTAAAGTTATAAAACCTATATTCGTAACAATGTCTCTTGCTGTAGCAGGTAAAATGCTTTATGTAATAATGAGATAGATTTAATTGATACATAAAATCCTATTCCCTTTGTGATGACTGTCACAGGAAAATAGTTATTTCTATGATATTATTCTCATATAGACATATCACTCAACAAAGGAGAAGCTAGATGAAAAAAATAGGTATTATAAATTGTTTTGAAGTATCTAAAAGATGCTCTGGATCGGGGTGTTTTAAAGCTTTTAATAACAGAGCTGCTTCATTTGAGAACTATGACAAGGAGTCTCAAATGTTAAGCTTCGTTCACTGTAACGGATGCAGTGAAAATTCAATAGATCAGGTTATAAGCAGAGCTGAAAGAATGAAAGAAATTGGTGTAGATACAATTCATTTATCATCATGCATAAGATCTAAGTGTCCTTGGTATGACGAATTTTTAAGTACACTTTCTAAAAATTTTGAAGTAATAGGATATACTCACGGTGGTAAAGAGCGAAAAAATAAAAATGCAGAGTAACATTCTCTGCATTTTATCTTTTTCTTCAATTATGTTCTGAACTTACCTACTAATTCTTCTAAGTTTGAAGATATAATGCTCAGCTCATTTGAAGATTGAGCTATATTTTCCATACTGCTTGATTGCTCTTGTGAAGAACTTGAAATTTCTTGGCTAGTTGCAGCTACTTGTTGTGAAATAGCTGATATGCTATCCATTGCTGCTATTACTTCATTTTTATTTTTACCTATAGTATTTATATTCTCTATCAAGTTATCAATTTGATGTGTTACCGTTGAAACTGACTTCTCAATCATCTCGAAAGCCTTTTCTGTATTTTTTGAAACATTAGTCGTCTGATGGATTGCTGCCTTTGCTTCACCTACTTTAACATTAGTGTCACTAATATTAGCTTTAAACTCTTGTATTATATTATCAATTTCTTCTGTAGAAGCTGCAGTCTCGCTTGCAAGCTTTCTAATCTCCTCTGCAACAACTGCAAAACCTTTTCCCTGTTCTCCAGCTCTAGCTGCTTCAATAGCTGCATTTAAAGCAAGAAGATTAACTTGATCTGTAACAGCTTTAATTGTATCTGTTATTCTGCTAATTATTTCAGATTTATTGTATAAATCATTAACTTGATTAGCTAGTTTATCTGATACCTCTACATTACCTTTTACTGCAATTTCTAACTCTTTGACATAATCTAATCCATCTCTACTTACACTGCTAGTTTCATCAACGTGTTTTTTAATTATATTTGAACCTTCAACTACACTATTTATTTCATTTGCTAAAAAATCTAATTTTTCTGCACCTGACTCAATATTCACAGCTAAGTCAGCTGAACCTTTTGCAATCTCATCTGTAGCTTTTACTACTGATTCTATAGAACTTACATTCTCCTCTGATACGCTGGACAAATTCTCAGCACTTAAAGCTACTTCCTTAGATTCTAACTTAATATTCTCTACTATTTCTCTTAGAGATTTTTGCATATTATGCATGGAGTTAACCATGACTCCAATTTCATCTTTATTTTTTAACAGGTGTTCATACCTTTTATCATCAGATAAATCTAAATTAGACATCTTATTTAGCAATTGCACTACCTCCATAAGAGGCTTAGATATTCTACTTGCAATCATCATAGCTATAAACGCTGCTACAATCATACCTATAACTACTATAATAGGTACAAAAATTCTCATTTGATTTAAGCTTTTTAATACCTCATTAAGAGGAACGCTAACAGCTAAAATATATCCATTAGGAATAGTGTAGTATCCAACCATTCTTTTACCACCATAGTTATATTCAACTACTCCTGATTTGTTTTTCTTAATCGTTTCTATTATATTCTTAAAATTTCCGTTTTCTACTGTTGCCATGTTATCTTTTCTAGTGAACTTAGAATGAACTAAAAAGTTATAATCTGCTGATAAAAGATATGCATAGCCTGTATCATAGAGCTTAATTTTATTGATTGCATTGCGGAAAAGGTCAAAGGAAATATCCATTCCTACAACTGCTACTAGTGTACCGTCTATGTATACCGGTTTAGTATAGGAAATCATCTCAATCTTTGAATGCATATCAACATAAATATCACTCCATGCACCTTTTTTAGCTTTTACTGATCCATAGTACCATGCCATATCCTTATTATCTTCTTTAAAATTTTCTAAAACATATGAAGTCTTTCTTTTAAAAGTTCCATCTCTATCCGCATCGTCATAAGATACATAATGCAGTGAGTTTCTAAGTTCTGGATTTAAGTATATATAAGATCCAACAACTCCCGGTGTAGTTTCACCCATCTTTTTTATAATAGGCTCAATTTTATCTTCATATTGCTTTAAATATCCTTCATCACCCTTAGCTTTTGATAAATCAAAGTCTGATAATACTGAATTAGATATAAAGTCTACAGTTCTTTCTATCTCATTAGTTAGAGTAGTAAAATCCTTTGCATTGCTTTCTGTTACAGCTAAAAGCTTATCCCTAGATTCTTTTTCTATTGCATTGCCTGATTGATATCCGGTTACAATACTTATCACCACAGCTATTGCAAAGGTGCAGAATAATATTGCTGCAGTAATTTTACTTTTTATTTTCCCCATATAAACTCCCCCTGTTTAGTTTCATTTAATTTTAGTTTAACTTTAAGCTCCAGCTATGTATTTATTCGCCATATTACTTGAAAATCCTTCTATTTAGATCATTATATGACAACTTTACTAAAAAAAATTGATAAACCATTATGATTTATCAATTTTTGCAACTTATCATTCATTTTATTAATATCTTTTGTTTTCAAAAACATATAATTTGCCATTTCTAGGCTTTAAAAAATAGTTGCCTCTGAATCCTTTTTTTATTAATATCTTTTGTACTTCATAAAGAGTGCCAGCATGGCTTACAATTAATATATTTTTATCTTTTTCCTTTAATATCGTATCTAAAATTTCATTAACTCTTTTTAATGTGGTTTTTCTGCCCTCTGGCTGGGAAACGTGGTTTCTAATCCACGCAAGCCTATTCAACAAGGTCCATACAGTATAAGGTATTTTGAATCTAATGTTTCTCCATGCTGCTGATGGAATTTCTACCAGTTTATCAGTTATAATTAATTCACCATCATATACAGTTTTAGCAGTGGTAACCGCTCTGCTAAGACTACTACAATAACATTTATCCCATTCCTTATCAACAACAATCTCATTAGGTATTACCTCTGATATATCATAATCTGAAATATACTTATTATATTCTTTTGATGACATAAATCTACTCTTTTTTAGATTCACTTTAAAATGTCTTATAAGACCTATTTTCATTCTTATTCTCCATTCCAAATTAAAATGCTTTACTTATTATATAATTTACATATATAAAAATTTTATTCTAATACTCGTTGTTGCATTAGGCTTTAACTTTGAATTAATACGTTATATATGATATACATTGGATGTTTCAGAGCAAATTTAATAAAGGCTAGTTTATCAGATAAAGCTAAAATAACGAAGCAAAATTTGCTCCGTTATCAAGTGATTCTTAGGTTCAGATGGAGCTTGCTTATAAGGATGACTTTCTCCATCTGAACCTTAGAAGAACTTATCCAGGCGTGTAGCAGTGCTTATCCCCCAGTTAAGCAGAGAGCCTAAATCTGTGATTTAGTGCGAATCGCTTACTCCTTCGACAATAGGAGAAGGAGTTTCATGCAAAGATGGGGTGTTAGCAATGGTAGCGATCGGATAAATTTATAAAAGTTCTGCTCTCTTTAAAACTTCTGTTTTAAAATTTTCTATTCCTATTCTATCAATAAAAAATCCTAGTTTCTCTCCATCCTCTGCTGTTTCTTTATAATAGTCAAAAATTCTATCTACTAATCTTAATGCTTTCTCTTCACTTAAATCAACTGCTATGATATCTGCCATTCTAGGATTGTATCCTGCAGACCCCCCTACAACTACCATAAAGCCTGTAATATCTGCTATTACGCCTACATCTTTGCTATATACACTTCCACAGGCATTTCTGCATCCTGCAACACCTATTTTACTTCTACAAGGCATATCCATCCATTGATATTTTCTTGCTAATTTCATACCTGTGCCTATAGTATTGTATTTTGACCTCTTACAGAATCCAGCTGGACACATCTCCACATTTTTAACAGAGTTTTGCTTTCTTACAGCAGGTTCCATACCTAACTCTTCCCATATAGCTGGTAAATCACTTTCTTCTAAATTTGTTATCATAATCCTCTGACCAGAAGTTATTTTTAAAACTCCATTAAACTTTTTAGTTACTTGAGCTATTTTTTCGAGGGCTTCAGGAGTTATGAATCCTCCTGGAATATATGGAGTTATTGAAAACTTTCTTTTACCGTTCCTTATTTTTTGCAAATTACCAAAATGGCTACTCATACTAATCTCTCCTAATCTAAAAGTATAGATATTTTTTAATTAATATTTTATCAAATTAAATTCAAATATTCTATGATTATAATCATTTCTCCAAAATATTGCTTAATTTTAACAAAGCATCTTTTGCAATAGAATAAGCATTTTTAGCAATAGACTATGCAAAAATTTATAGTATAATATAAGCAGACAGGAGAAGGAGTTTCATATATACATAAGAAAATAATATATTTAAACAAAGCTCGTAATAATTTACTTTTAGGGGGAGTTTATCAATGAAATCATTTTTTAATTCTTACAAATCTTCTATTATATTATTATGTTCTATAATCTTAGGTGGAATTATAGGAATATCTATGGGACCAAAGGCATCGCTACTTGAACCTTTTGGTACTTTATTCATAAACTTAATGTTCATGATTATAGTTCCATTAGTATTTTTCAGTGTTTCTTCCGCCATTGCTAATATGAATGGAATGAAAAGACTTGGAAAAATTATGGCTAGTGTAGTTATAGTTTTTACCTGTACAGCATTTGTTGCTGCAATTATTGGATTGATTGGAGCATTAATTGTCAATCCTACTAAGGGAGTAGATCCTGCCGCAATTCAAAGCATTATGGCTAAATCAGCAGATGCTCCTAAATCCTCTGAATACCCTGGAATACTTCAACAGCTTGTAAATACTATTACAGTCTCTGACTTCCCAGCTTTATTTTCAAGAAAAAGTATGCTTCAACTTATAGTATTCTCAGTACTATTTGGTACATCAACAGCGATCATTGGCGAAAAGGGAAAACCTATTGCTATGCTCCTAGAGTCCGGCACAAATGTAATGATGAAATTTGTTAGCATTATAATGTATTATGCACCTATAGGTCTTGGTTGTTATTTTGCATCCATGATCGGTCAGCTTGGTACTCAAATACTTAAAGGCTATCTCAGAGTGTTCATTTTATATTTAACTCTAGCTGCTATTTACTACTTTGGCTTCTTTACTATATATGCCTTTATCTCCGGTAGAAAGAAAGGTGTAACCACTTTCTGGCGAAATGCTATAGCTCCATCAGTAACAGCTCTTGCTACTTGTTCAAGCGCTGCTTGTATACCGATTAATCTTGAATACACAAAAAAAATGGGAGTTCCAAAGGATATAGCTGAAACCGTAGTTCCACTTGGAGCTAATACTCATAAAGATGGTTCTGTGTTTGGTGGTGTTATGAAAATTGTATTTCTACTTGGATTATTCGGAAAGGATATGAGCAGTATATCATCAATATTAGGTATAATAGTCATCTCTTTCTTAGTAGGTGCTGTTATGGGGGCTATTCCAGGTGGCGGCATGATTGGAGAAATGCTTATTATAAGTATTTATGGTTTTTCTCCTGAGGTTTTACCTATAATAGCTGTCATAAGTACAATTATAGATGCTCCAGCTACACTGTTAAATTCTACAGGAAATACAGTATGTGCTATGCTGGTAGCAAGGTTGGTAGAGGGTAAAAATTGGCTAGAAAAAAAGGTCTGCCAATCAACAGAATTATCTTCTTAAGTCACAAATCATATTATGAAAAAATTCTATAGATATTTTATTGATAATTAACATTTATCCTATGGGGATTCTACAGCTAACAGTGTACAATCTCCATAGGATTTAAATTTTACTTTATTTGATAGATATAACTTTTTGTCTTATACAATGTAGTAACATCATCCTTAGAATTGTAATCAAAATAGTGAACAGTGTAAATAAATCCATCTCCTTTTTTATTGAACATAATTGAATTACCATTGTTTTTATTATCTAGCTGCTCTACAGGAAGCATCCTAGCATTTTTTATTTCTTTACCATCAAAATCACCTATAAATGATGTTGTCTGGATTTTAGATATGGTCTTGTTATCTGATTCACATATAGCATTTTGTATACTATAGCCTATAGAATGTTTGCTATTATTAACATTAACATCTTCAAATAAACTGAAATGATTTTTGCCGCCACTGTTCATATTTTCATTTGCTATTACTGTAACCTTATCCTTCTGTATATCGTATTTTACAATACTTCTGTTACCTTTTTTATATATGCTATTTAGATATATTTCATTTCCGTCTTCTGATATATCAAATATTTGTCCTCCTACAGTTTTAATCTTTTTTAAGCCGTTTTGTTCTCCTAACTTACATTCGTATATAACATCATAATAAATTGAGCTTATATAAAAACTATCCTTGTTTTTATTGTATACCCATGAATAATTTCCACGGACATTATCTAAATGTGGAAAATATCCTGAGTTAGCAAATCCTTTAATTACAGCTCCTGTTTTTATATCAATAACCCTCATGCTGCAATCACTGCCACTTATATATGCCATAACATATACATATTTATCACTTCCAAATACAAAACCACAGTGTATTCTTTTTAATAACTCTTTATCCTCTGTAATTTTTAAGCTTTCTTTTTGTTTTGCCATTATATCTGATAAGTCGTATATTGATTTTTGAGTGTTTTCTATTGCATTATACATCCAAAGTTTCTTATCTTTTATATAGAGAAAACTTCCATACATGTCCTTTTCCCCTACTTCTCCACAAAGTGCATCTTTTATTGTATTAATTTTGTCTACTTTTGAAGTTTTAATATTAATATTATAGACATTTATATCATCTATATGGACACTTTTAAAGTCTACTACATTTTTATTTTTTCCGCTGCCTTCTGTAACTACAATATTTTCATCATCTTTCCAACATATAGGCACATACATCATGTTACCTAAATCTAAATCTTTTATTTTCACCAATTTATTGGCATTTTTTTCTTCATCTTTCACTTCTTGTTTAACATCAGAAGCTAACTTAATTTCTTTTTGTTTTTCACCACAAGCTGTAAAAGTTACTAGTATTGAAACTATCAAAGCTAATATTAAGGCTATTCTTTTCATGTTTGTTTTTATCATACTCTCTTCCCCTTCCTAAATCATATATCTGAAATTTAAATTTTCCTTAACTAAATAATATCACTTAATATTTTCCAAATTTGCACAACTTATTTCCAACTTGTTTCCAAAGAAAAAATTTAAACTCCATAATTCAAAGAGAAGGGATTTTTACTGTTACCTTTACTTCATTGCCATTTTCAATAAATATTTGTCCATTATGCTCCTTAACTATTTCACTACATATGTATAACCCCAATCCACTACTTCCAGCTTCAATTGTATTGTTTCCCTTTACAAAAGGCTCAAAAATAGAATTATAAATATCACAGGGTATTGGATTACTTCTATTTAAAATTTGTATTGTATAAGTTTTATCCTCATTAAATGCATTTATATTGATACTTTCTTCTGAGAAAGAATATTTAATAGCATTATCTAATAAATTTATTATGAGTTGCTTTATCTTATTTTCTTGCCCAATTATAAATCCCTCTTCGATATTTACCCGTATATCAATTGAATATTTTTTTGCCTTAATACTCATATCATTACATATATCCTCTAAGAGACTTTTCATTTTAATATTTTTCTTATCTTCTTCTAAAAAACTTAATCCTTTAGAAACATTAATCAAATCCAAAACTAAGCTATGAAGTCTTTCGCTCTCTAAATAAATTCGCTGTACTGCTCTATCCTTAAACTCCTTATCTTCTACATCTTTATCTAAAAGTATTTGAGCATAACCAGAAATAGCTGTCAGTGGAGTTTTTAGTTCATGTGTTACATTATTGAAAAATTCCCTTCTTCCCTTTTCCAGCTTTAGCACCTTATCTTTTTCCATACTTATTGTTTGAATTTGATTTTTTATTTTGTCCTTCATATTCATGAACTCGTTCAGTAGTATTCCTATTTCATCCTTACTTTTAATATCTAAATCTATTTCATAGTCTCCATCTTCAATTTTCTTTATTTGTTTTGTTAAAACTATAATGGGTCTTATTATTTTAGATGTAAATAAATATGATAGTATAAATATAACTATAAAAACTGCAAATTCAATTACTGTAATAACATCTACAATCCTTTTGTTTTCTAAATACATATTATTATAATTTTGGCTTATATTAATTATCCCCAAACACTTGTCTTCATAATATAAAGGATAGGATAAAACTGCCTGAACATTATCACTATTGTATTTTAGATTTATTACAGCTTCTCCCTTAAGTGCTGACTTTGCTCCTTTCTCTGTTAATTCATTAGAATCTAAACTCATATTGCTTTCCATAACCTTTCCACTAGGATTTCTTATTTCAAACTCATAATTGTAGGTAAGCACAGAGTTGTTAAGTAAATTCCTCATGCTAGTATAAAAACTTTTTTCATTCTCATATGAATCCTTAGATTTCATATTATAACGAAGGTACTCTCTTGAATTTTTCATTGTATCCTTCATAGAGTTTTTTATAATATTTTCTAAATTAGTTTCAAAGACTTGTCTAATTAAAAGATTTAAAGCAACAGCAGAAATTATAAATATCATTGATAATCCCAGTATAAATTTGAATCTTACACTATTTCTCATAACATTACCTCATAACATATCCTACGCCAAAAACTGTCTCAATAAATGATTGTCCACTTTCTAGATTTAACTTTGCCCTCAATCTTCTTACATGAATATCAACAGTTCTAATCTCACCATCATAATCCATTCCCCAAACTCTATCTAAAATTTCTTCCCTTGAAAAAACTCTATTTTTATTTTTTATAAAGAATGTCAGTAAATCATATTCTTTAGGCTTGAGCTTGATCTCTTCTTCATTTTTAATTATCATTCTTTTCTCTAAATTAATTTTCACATTTGTATTTAACTGTATGAAATTACCCTCTTCATCATAGTTCTTATATTTATCAACCCTTCTTAAAGCTACTTTCACCCGTGCTAAAACTTCTTTTATATGAAATGGTTTTGTTATATAATCATCTGCTCCAAGTTCTAACCCAAGTATTTTATCTATAACATCATTTCTTGCTGTAAGCATTATTATTGGAATTCTATAATTAGCATTAATAAACTTGCAAAGTTCAAAGCCGCTTTCATCTGGTAAATTAATATCCAACAATACTATATGAGGCTTAAACTCCTCTAGAAGCTTTCGTGCTTCCTTTGAAGAAAAAGCCCCTTTCACTTCGTAACCTTCTCCTTTTAAGGAAAAAGTTAATATATCATTTATAGAAAATTCATCTTCAATAACAAGTACTCTAAAGCTCACAATTCATCCCCCTTAATACTTAATATATAGAGTCTACGTGGATAATTATATCACTTTATCATATAATTCCCATACAATAAAGGTAACCCTATAATTTACTTTCTCTTTTTATTCTTTAGATACAAAAACCTTGGTCTATCATTATCTTTTGTTGGTTCACTCATAACATAATCTTTTAAATCCTTAAAACCGAAAGATGCTACAGGTGCAGTATATGGTATTCCAAAGTTTTCAATTGATGATACCTTTATCACTATAATAGTTAGTCCCATTACGAATCCAAATATTCCAAATATTCCAGAAAGTATAATCATAAGAAATTTTAATATTCTTATAGGATTCATCAGCGTATAATCTGTAACGGCGAAGGATGCCATAGAAGATAATGCCACAATTATTACCATAAGAGGACTCACAAGTCCTGCAAAAACTGCTGCCTGACCAATAACAATGGTTCCTACTATACTTATAGAAGAACCTATTTGTTTTGGAAGCCTTAGATTTGCTTCTCTTAACAGTTCTAATATTGATTCCATCATTATAGATTCTATTAGAGCATTTACAGGTACTCCAACTCTAGAAGCTGCAAGTGTTAAAATATAGTGTGCAGGAAGAATATCAGGATGAAAAGCAACTACAACAACATATATAGATGATAGAGTTAGTGCTACCATTAGAGATGAAAACCTCAAAAATTTAAAAAGTATTCCTGCATAAGAGTTACCATAATGATCATCACCAGCATCTAAAAATTCAATAAAGTTTTTAGGCGCTATTAATGATAAATTACTTCCCTCTACTATGATGCATACTTTCCCCTCTAATATATTAGCACAAGCAGTATCCGATCTTTCACTAATACCTACTTGAGGAAACAATAATCCACTTTTATTGGATATAAACTTTTGTATATATCCTGATTCTAAGACACCGTCGATATCTATTTCTCCCAATACTTTTTTAATTTCAGTAACATAATTTGAATTTGCAACATCCTCTAGATAAATTACAGCAACTGGGGTTTTTGTTCTTCTCCCAACTATATAATAATCTATTTTTAGCGAGGGATCTTTTATCCTGTAACGTATTAGAGACAAATTTGAATCTAAATTCTCATTAAAAGCATCCTTAGGAGACCTAATTCCCGATTCAATTTCTGGTGATTGAATATTTCTCTTTTCTATCTTTAAAGTATTTGCCACTATATATCTGCTGTCTCCAGATATAAAAACAATTGATTTCCCTGATACAATATAATTAATTATTTTGTTTTCATCATTTTCAGAAAAAACATCATCTATATAAATAACCGAATTTATTATTAATTCTGCTGTTAACGTTTGTGCCCCATCATATTGCAATAACGGCTTTATAATATTTTCAGATAAGCCATCTCTGTTTGTTATTTGTGGAATATATAAAATGTAAATTTCTTTCTCTTTAATAACTAATTTTCTTGAAATCAATCCAGTTATATTTCTTGTTAGCTCTTCAACTTTACTGCTGTAGTTATCTTGTTCAACCATATTACCCTTCCTTTAGTCTGGTTTTTTCCCATTTGGATCTAATATACTAGTATCTTTTATAGTAGTTTTTACATTTACATGAAAATTTGCCTTTGGATACTCCTCTTTCCAGTTCATCTTTTTGTATTCTATTGCATGTTCAGCCCTAAAATATTTGGCAAATCCGAATACATCGCACTGCATTTCATTTTGTGAACGATTTATTGCACGCATAACCTCTTCTTTTGTCATATTGGAAACTATGTCTTCTATTTTTTTTGTTTCAGCTTTACTTAAAGGCTCTATGCTATATTCATATTGAATTTGTGCATTTAATTTTAAATCTATGTATATATTAATTTTATTATCTTCATACTTTGTTCTTATAGTTCTTTTTTCTAGAACAGGCTTAACAGAAACTAAATTTTTTTCATTTTTGGGATGTGGAATAACACGTTCTACAGTTGTTTTTTTTGCTACTAGATATAAAAATCCTGTACTTTCTTTATAGTCTATAATGTCAATTAACTTTGAATCTTTCATTACTGCAAAACCTAAATACTTAATATTTTTGTTATCCTCCTTAGTAATATAAGGCAGCAACAACCCTATGTCTCCGAATTGGATATCTGTTTGTATATCTTGTACTGTTTTATGTAACGCTGCTCCAGTTTCATCTAAATATCTAATTGTATCTTCTATTCCATAGCCTATAAATATGTCGTTTTCAATTCTCCCTGTAAACAGTTCCTTTGCTGGCTCTTTACATATTACTACGGGTACAGAATTTCTAAGCCATATAGTAAAGTACGCTCTATTTATATAAGCTTCTATACCCTTTTTTTCAGCATACTTTTTACTAAATGCTATTACTCTTACTGCTCCTGCAAAATCCTGAAAAGGAACTTTAACATTATGGTCAGCGTTTGACTCTTCAAAATGCTTTCCTAGAGATCTATACTTATATACATCTACAACTTGCAACATCCCCCTTCCCTGGGTATTACTTGCGGTAAGCTTTGCTATTTCACCAGTAAACTCCAATTGATTTTCTACATCGTCTACTCCTATAGAAAGGTCAATACTCCTTCTATTAATGTCCCTATAATCCCAACATCCTGTTAAAAATAATGTCAATAGTAACATAATTATTGTTTTATTATATCTTCTTATCATATTTTTTCACCTTTATAATTGTAAGTAGAATAATTAATATTACTATTGTCGCTATGGCTGCAAAATAAGAATTATATTTAATGATTGATTCTATTTGATCTTTTGTTTTTGGAATTTGAGCTGCTATAAACCCTATAATAGTTACACCTGCTACAATATATTTATATTTTATATTTCTGGTTATTTTATTTGCAAAAGTAATTACTCCATACCCCCATAGACATATGGCACAAATTATATTCATCGACCAATATACCATATATATACCATCAAGCCTTCTAAAAAATTCAAGGTAGTATATATCAGTACCTCTTATAACATCAAGTAAGGATACCTGATAATGAACTACCGCTTCTACTCCAACTACTGATATTACTGACTCTACTATGTAAATGTATATAATACCAATAAAACCTACAATAAAAGTTGTGTATTTTAATGCTTTTTTATTATGTTGTCTACTGAGGGGCAGAACAAAAAGTATTTCCGCCCCTAAAAAAGCAATAACAATTTTAAATATTGCACTAAAATAAATTCCTAAATCTTGCACAACAAATAACGGACGTATATGAACAAACCTTCCCTTTGTAAGTAAAAGTGTGTTTATAAACATAAATCCAATAATATTCAAAATCCCATATAGTTCGCATACTCTTGCGATAACATTTATTCCTTTGACTAAGGCATAAAATACAACTATATAAAATAGAGCACATATGGCTATTATAGGGGTTTTGTTAAGAATAATCATTTTTAAAGTTTCAGCGTATATTCTTGTTATCATAGTAAAGTTTAGAAAAAAGTATATTATGTATACAATTAAAAAAATATATGTTATTGTTTTGCCTACTAACTGCTGACCATATTCATAAAGTGTTTTGCCTTCAAAAGTATATTGAAGATATGTAATCATATAAGTAATTACCATAATTATAATTGTTAAAATAAGCAGTGAAAACCAAGAGCCTGCTCCAGCATTCTGTGCTGCCTCACTAGGTAGGTCAATGACTCCGTACCCGACTGTTATACAGTATATCATGAGAGAAATTTGCCTGTTTGTAAGAAATTTACTCATGTATTTCACTCCCTATAAGTTTACATACTAATAGGGTATCCACTTAATTACATTATATTTATACAAAATTTAAGGCAAGGCCAGTGAGACGTATAACATCCACTTTCCTTGCCTTTTTATTTGAACTTTAAAACATAATCTAAAAAAGGGTCTTCATTCTTAATATAATTTTCTATAGTTAAAGCTAAACTCACCTCTGGATAAAAGCTTGGTAAACTATCGTCTTTAATAATTTTATAGTATTTAGTAGAATAGCACACTGTTAAGCCAGAATTTTTTAGTGTAAATCTCTCTACCTCTCCATAGCAATTAGGTTTTCCCCCTGTAGCCTCTCCTAAAAATATCGCATTAGTATCTTCCTTTAGTAATAATACATTTAATAAAGCGGAAGAAAAAGTTTCACGGCCTACTATTACAAAGAGATTACCCTTTTTATTTATTTTATCACAAGCTTTTAGGTCCTCAATAAATGGCTCTAATAAGGTAGAGTTGCCTCCAGAATTGTTACGTAAGTCTATAACAAGCTTATCAACTTGATTTTTATTAATAAATTTTATTAGTTCTTTACCAAAATCAAAAACACTTTTATCTTCCATCTCTTTGCAGGCATTATATTTAAAGTAAAGAACCTTGAACTCTTTCATGTATTCATACCAATAATATTTATCAAAGTTCTTTCTATAAAGAGGCACTATATTATCCTTTAACATAGACTTTTGGCTTTCTTTAAGCTTCTTTCTTACTTCTCTTATTGGTAAGGACTCAATTTCTATGTTTTTTATTTTTTTCTTTCTATCCTCAATAGTCAACTCCAAGCTTTCAATGGTATCAAGAATTTCTAATCCGTATAAAAACTCAATAGCAGGAAAATATTTAGGAAGTTGAGCTTTACACAAAGCCTCATTTTCATAGGAAACAATAGTACTTAAAACTTTAATGACTTCTTTTATATCCATACCATTAACTTTAAGTATCTTACAATTTTCTATGTGCTTATATCTTTCAATTGTTGATATTATATATATTCCATCTTTAAACCAATATAATTCTATAGGGCAAAGAAAATTAACGGGCAGTATAATTCCGGTATGAGCATCCCTTATTGCTGCAACTATTTTAGCTAAATTTACTCTGATTTCGTATTCATCTAAATTTCTAATTTTTCTCTTTAATTCTTTTATTTCTTTAAAAAACTCTTCCTTTGATTTATTGAAAAATAAATTTTTATGCCTATTAGGAAGTTCTAAAGCCAGCAAATCAATATCTTCTATCCATTTGTCATTTCTACTTAAAACCATATACTTTTCCCTCGCTATTATATTTAATATATATTCTAATATTAGCACAAAATAACTCCATGTATAAGATTATTTCATATAGGCTTTCTAGTTGTAAACTATATAGTTTTGAACTAAATATTAATTGTTTTTGAAGCTTAATCAAGGGAATCGTAATAATTTTCTTGATTTTTGGAAAACTTAATGATATAATATAATAATTGTCGATAAAACATAATTATTACATAATGTAATGTGTTAATTTAAAATGTTTTGTCTTAGGAGGATAATTAATGAAAATTGGAACAGTAAAATGGTTTAACTCAGAAAAAGGATTTGGATTTATTGAAATTGAAGGTGAAAGTGATGTTTTTGTTCACTTCTCAGCAATTCAAGGAAACGCTCCTAGAAAAAGTCTTGAAGAAGGCGAAAAAGTTCAGTTCGATGTTGAAAAAGGTCCTAGAGGTCTTCAAGCAACTAACGTTGTAAAACTATAGATTTAGTTTTGTATTATATTAAGCTTTAATATATAAACAGTGATAGTTCTGCCACCTTTCCAAAGGTGGCTTTTTATTCAACGGTAATATTTGTAGTTTTTAAAATATTACATTATAAAGGAGATTATTTATAGTGAAAAAAAATTATAAAATGAAAAAAACAATATCCATGAAGATGTTTATTAATGAATTTGGTGAAAGCTTCTCTAAACATATGAAAAAAAGACTGCTTGAGCTAGAGGTAAGATGTGTTTTAACAAGAAAAGAAGATAGCTATAGACTTGATATTAAGCACGTAGAGCATACGCAATATGCTTTTGATAATGACCATAATAATAGCACTTCCCAAAAAGAATATGTGTATGGACAACTTATAGTTATGGATGGAGCACTATACTACTCAGAAAGTTGTATAGAAAATGATACGGTTATGCAATCTCCAATTGTAGCTGTTATATATGACGACCTAGATAGCGAAGGTATGATTTTAGACAATGATAACAGGGCTAAAAAAATAGATGACAATAATATCGATTACGTTATAGATACTATGCTGACAGTATTTCCTGATGTATCTCAATCATACCTAAATATTATAAAGGAAATGATTTCCCACGAAAGAAATTAATAATTAGCTTGTATTTTTTTTAGGATATGTTATAATTATATATCCGCGGTAAAATTAATTTATGTTATAGAATAGTTGCAAGGTACATTTGCAAAATCAAATTTTTTTCAAATATTAGAGTTATATAAAATTAGAAAAATGAACGAATATCCTGACTGGCAATTCTGATAATCTTCAAAACTCCGTCTTCTAATTTAATCCCTAATTTTAAAAATTTCGTTGGTTTTTGTACTAACAATACTACCATTATAGTATTTGTTGCGGCAATTCTATTAAGTCGTAGTATTAGGAGGTATTAAAATGAACTTTTTAGATGTATTTATAATTACAGAAGATGTTATTGAAGAGTGTCTAATAGAATGTCTAGATTAGTAATAACTAACTAAAAGCTATCAATGTGAAAAACTATTGATAGCTTTTTTATTTATAATGATAACAACATTATAAATACTCAATTTGTTGACTTATATATTTAATTCCTTTGATTGTTGCATATCAAGTATATTTTATTAAATAATAATTAATATTTTAAAATAAATTTTAAATTTATACTTGTATTATCTAAAGTTTGTATGTTATATTATTTACATCATATACTCAATATTTACGATATTCGTAAATATTACATATTTATAATAAGGGGTGGGGTATAATGTCATCAAATACATTTAACGGTTTAGAAATACTAAAAATTGCAATACTAATGGAGGAAGAAGGAAGAAGCTTCTATACCAACGGAGCTAAATACACAACTGGAAAAATAAAAGACTTTCTACTAGCAGCTGCAGGACAAGAATTCCTTCACAAAGAGCAATTTACAAAGCTATATAATGATTTATCAAGTAAAAAAGATGTAGATTATGATTATCTCTTTGATGCTGAAGTAACATCTTATCTAAAGGCTTTAATAGAAGACAAGGTATTTGATAAAAAAGAACCTTCTGAAGATGCTTTCAAAGATTTAAAATCTGCTATAGAGTATGCTGTTAAGTCTGAAAAGCTTACTGTAGAAGTTTATACAAAAATGTATAAGGGCATTGCAGAAGGTGAAGTTAAAGAAGTATTATTTAAATTAATAGATGAAGAAAAAGCTCATATAGATTATTTTACAAAATTACTTAATGAAATAGATAACGATTAATTATATATGGAGATATAAGGTTCTAGTGCTGAGAATTTAGCATTAGAACCTTATTGTTTAATATCTAAAAACCTTTGATAAACTTAATATCCTAGTCGTCATACTAACTTATCAATTGGCATTGATAAGTTTCTCATGAAAAATCATTTAGGCTTTTCACCAAATTAAATTCATTTGACAAATAAGGGTAGTAAGTATAAAATTATAGGAGTTTTTAACAAGGCAAAATTTAAATCTGAAGGAGATAAATAGCATGACCCCTTTTGATAAATTAGGATTAAATGAAAATTTAATAGAAGGACTAGAAAAAGAAGGAATAACTAAACCTACTGATATACAGGAAAAAATAATACCTGTTGCACTTGAAAATATCGATGTAATAGGTCAATCGCAGACTGGAAGCGGAAAAACTCTTGCTTATCTGTTGCCTATATTTGAAAAGATAGATAATACAAAAAGAGAAATGCAAGCTATTATATTAGCTCCAACCCATGAGTTAGCTATGCAGATAAATAACCAAATAAAGTTATTATCTGAGAACTCCAATATTCCAGTAACTTCTGTTGCTATAATAGGAGAAGTTAACATAAAAAGGCAAGTGGAAAAATTAAAAGAAAAACCTCATATAATTGTAGGCTCTACAGGAAGGATACTTGAGCTTATTAAGATGAGAAAAATAAGTGCTCATACCATAAAGACTATTGTTATTGATGAAGGCGACAGACTGCTATCTCAAAACAACCTATCTTCAGTAAAAGATGTTATTAAGACTACAATGAGAGATAGACAGCTTATGATATTTTCAGCAACTATAAATGATGAAACACTTAAAATAGCAAAAGATTTAATGAAAGAACCTAAAATCATAAAAATTGAAGAAGAATCTTTAGTTAACCCCAACATTTACCATGTATATTTTACTGTGGAGCAAAGAGATAAGATTGAGTTATTGAGAAAGCTTATAGCTTCTATAAATCCTGAAAGAGCTATTGTATTTATAAACAAAAATGAAGAAACTCAGCTTGCTGCACTAAAACTTCAACATCACCATATTAAGGCATATGGAATATTTGGTAACGCTTCAAAAGAAGAAAGAAAGAAAGCTTTAGAGGGCTTTAGAAACGGAAAGATTCAAATTCTTGTGGCCTCAGACTTAGCAGCCAGAGGATTAGATGTAAAAGATGTAACTCATATATTTAATTTAGATTTACCTGAAGATCCAAAAGAATACCTTCATAGAGTAGGAAGAACTGGAAGAGCTGGAAAAACTGGAACTGCCATTTCACTAGTTACAATAAAGGAAAAGTCAATAATTAAAAGATATGAAAAGAACTTTGAGATAACAATTGAACCAAAGGAAATACATAGAGGAATAATTATGGACCCAAAAGCAAGTAGACCATCCTTTAGAGCAAATAAGAGTCCTAACTTTAATAGAAAAAGATAGGTATATAATTATATACCTATCCCTTTACTATTTGATTTTTCCCGCTAATTTTTCCTTTATACAATGCCTTATCTGCACGAACTATACAGTTATCTATAGTTTCTTCATTAGAAATCTCTGCAATTCCACAGGTAAAAGTTATATTTAAATTAAAATCATTGTAGCTGTATTTTGTTTTCTCTACCTTTTCCCTAATCTTTTCAAATAAAACTGCTGCACCTTCTAAATCAGTTTTAGGAAGCATAACAATAAATTCTTCCCCTCCCCACCTTGCAAAGCAGTCCATTTTTCTTATAGATTCACTTATTGATTTTGTTAATGACACCAGTATAAAATCGCCGCATTCATGCCCATAAGTATCATTAATCTTCTTAAAATTATCTATATCAAATATCCCTATAGCAAATATCTCTTTATATCTCAAAAATCTAGCATATTCTTCCTTCATTCTCTCAACCATATAACGTCTGTTAAAAATTCCAGTAAGATAATCTCTATTGGCAAGATAGTCTGAGCGCTCCTTTTCTTCTTCTAGTATTGTATTAGTCTCTTCAAGTTTAGCAATATATTTCTTTAATTTATCCTTTGATCGTTTAAGTTCAATATGGGTTCGTATTCTGGATTCCAAAATGATAGAATTAAAGGGCTTTGTTACATAGTCAACTCCTCCTACCTCAAAGCCTTTAACAATTTCATCTATTTCTGTCTTTGCAGTTACAAAAATAACCGGTATATCTTTTGTGTTTTCATCACTCTTTAACTTTTGACATATCTCATATCCATCCATCTCCGGCATCATTATATCTAACAAAATGATATCCGGTTTTTCACTTTTTAAATATTCAAAAGCTTGTTTTCCATTTAAGGACATTACATATTCGTAACCACTCTTTTTAACTATGCTTGCAAGATATTTAAGATTTTCAGGATTATCATCTATAATCATTACAAGTCCATTATCTAAACTTTCCATTACATATCACCTCCTGCATGTATTAATTTATTCAGCCAGTATCCAAGATGTACAACACATTCATTAATTTTTATTATATCAAAGTATCCAACAGCCTTCTTTAATTCTACACCTTTTTCATATAAATACTTTATATTATGCTTTTCTCCCAATGTAATTAGTAACTCAGCAAGCTCTTCTGCAACAGTTCCTTTTACTGCTATTTTAAGCTTTGAAACATATGGATAAATGCTATCCATCAACTGTTTTGCTAATAACGGAGAGAGTGTACTCTCATTTTTAATAACCAATTCTCTATTTTCTGTGCTTTTTTCTTTAATACTTGGAATAAACTTTTTAATTTCCTCTAGCAACCTGGAGATAGTAACCGGTTTATATATAGCACCATCAAATTGCACACTGTCGATACTTCTATCATCCTCAAACTTTAAAGTAGCAGTTAATGCAATAATCGGTATAGACGAAGTATCTTTTGAACTTTTAATTTTTTTTGTGGCTTCTATACCATCCATCTCAGGCATCATAATATCCATAATAATTAAATCTGGTTTTTCTTTAGATAATATATCTAATGCCTCGAATCCATTTTGTGCCATTACAACTTGTAACCCTACTTTTTCAAGTATTTCTTTTAAAAGAATTCTATTTGAATCTACATCATCGGCAATAAGAACCTTTTTATTTTCAAACAATATTTTTGTAATTTGGCTTTCATTGTTATTTTCACTGACAGGCTTTAGATTTGATACATTTACATCCTGAATTATTAATGTAAATACACTTCCTTTACCAACTACACTTTCAACAGTTAACCTTCCATTCATCATCTCTGCTAATCTTTTACTTATTGAAAGGCCAAGGCCTGTGCCTCCATATTTCCTGTTATTCTGTCCATGTTGTTGTTTAAAGGACTCAAATATACTTTCCAAATCACTTTCCTGTATTCCTATACCAGTATCCTCAACAGAAATAGCTAAATTAATCTTATCTTGATAAACAGGACTTGAAAAATGTTTTTTCAGGGATAGTCGAATATATCCCTTATCAGTAAATTTAACAGCATTTCCAACTAAATTTAAAAGTACCTGCCTTATCCTTGCTTCATCAAGAAGAAGTGTGTCCGGAATTTCACTATCAACCTCAATGCAAAACTGCAGCCCCTTTTGAGAGATCTTCATACGAAATATCCTCTCAATTTCCTCAAGCATTCTCCGTGGATTAATAGGAATTACCTGGAGCTTCATCATTCCAGCTTCAATTTTAGATAGATCTAAAATATCATTTATAATATTTAATAGACTATTTCCAGCAATATTTATGGATTCCAAATAGTTTTTGTGCTTTTCATTATTTTCTTCTGAATAAAGTATTTCACTAAAACCGATAATAGCATTTAACGGTGTTCTAATTTCATGACTCATATTTGCTAAAAATTCACTTTTTGCCTTATCCGCTTTTTCCGCCATTTCTTTTGCATTTCTAAGTATCTCTTCTGTATGCTTGCTTTCTGTGATATCCCTTGCTGTTGCTATGATAATTTTTCTTTCTAGATATCCATAAGAGTTCCAAGCAAGCCATCTATAGGTTCCATCTTTACACAGATATCGATTTTCAAATCTTACTACTTGTCCTCCAGCACTTAAACTCTTTAAAACATCAATGGTTTTAGTTCTATCTTCTTCATTAACAAATTCTATAAATGGTTTTGAATATAACTCTTCTTCACTCCATCCTAGAGTTTTGCTCCATGTAGGGCTAATTCTTCTAAAATATCCATCAAAATCATATATACATAGCATATCTAATGCTGTATCGAAAAATAATGCAATTTCATTTTCCATAATCTTTTGATTGCTTATATCATTAGATAAAAATAGTAGATGTGGTTCTTCTTTCATGCTAAATTGAACAAACTTGCATTCAAGCCATACTTTATTTCCAAAGGTAGTGACCATGTTAACAGTTACTCTTTCTTCTTTTCCAGTACTTAAGGCTTTCATAGCAGCATCATAGAGATTATATTCTTTCCAAGTTTCATTATACTTAAAATTTTGTTTAAGCAGTTCTTCTCTGGTACCACCGGATATTCTTACAACTTCATCATTTACTGATACACATTGCCCTTCTGAATTATAAGTCATTATACCTATTGGAGAACATTCGATAACTTTTCTGTTAAATATATACGCCTCTCTGAGATGATCCTCCGCAATCTTTCTTTGTCTATCTCTTTTCTGTAATTTATCAAGAGCATATTGAAGCGCTTTTGTTCTTTCCTCTACCCTCTTTTCCAACTCCTCATTCATCTTTTTTATTGCTTCATCCTGTAATTTTTTTTCTGTAATATCTATAACAGCTGCAATACGATATTGAGGCTTTAAGTTTTCATCAAGGGATAATGATACCGTTAAGCTTGTCCATACTATTGAAGAATCTTTTCTTATATATCTTTTTTCTACAGCATAAGTCTTCAGCTCATTATTTAATGTTTTATAATAAAGTTTTAAGTCCTTTTCTAAATCCTCTGGATGAGTAATTTGTTTAAAGTTCATATCTATGAGTTCTTCTTTTGTATATCCTACTATCTGGCAAAACTTATTGTTGGTTTTGATAAACCTACCTTCTAATGATAAGTAGCAAATACCAACAGCTGCTTGTTCAAATATTCCCCTAAACTCTCTTTCACTTTTTAAAAGCTCTTTTTCAGCAGCATTTTTTTCTGTAATATCTTTGAAAAAATCAAGTATACACTTCATTCCATCTGCCTCAATGATATGTGATACAACTGAATAATTTCTTATCTCACCTGATTTAACTCTAATATTTAGTTCTAAATCTTTTATACTTCCGCTTTCTCTAAGAGCATCAATATATCTTAACCTATCTTCTTTGTTAATCCATATGCCTAATTCCAAGGCTGTTTTTCCTATAATATCTACTTTTTTATATCCAAAGCTATCCAAAAACGCCTCATTGCACTCCAAAATTCTTCCATCTTCATATGCAGAGATAGCTGTTAGATTAGGATTTAACCTAAATATCTTACTAAAAGTACATTCACACTTACGCTTACCTTGTTCATTAAAAATATCGCTTTTTTTCATATTACCACCTCATCGATATCTTCTAAATAGGTTCTTGCAAGTTTAAAATAATTTTAATATTACAAAATTATCTATATATATTAAACAATAACTCCAATATTAATATAAATCAACAATTTTATTATATATATATCAATATTTGTTATTAAAATTTTCTACTATTAAATGAATACTTTATCAAAAATTTCAACATTAAATTTAAAATCTTAAATTTTTTGATAACTTTCTTGTAATTTTCTTGATTCTTTAGTCGTTACAGGATTATAATGATATGTACACAAAATTTAGAGGTGATGAAATGAAAGCTAAGGCACTGAAGATTAATGCAGCAGGAATTGTTTTAACTTTATTAATTACTCGTATAATCTACAAGCTTACTAATTTTAGTTACTCTTTTAAAGGTGGAGTTTTTAATCCAGATGTTATGATGGATTTAGGATTATGCATTATTATATTTGTTGGAGTTACAACTTTGCTTGAGAAAATTTATGATAAAAAAGTTAATAAGTAATATACACAAATACAGCAAAAAAATCAGCTTACACCTTAGGGATAGCAATCTACCCAAGGTGTAAGCTGATTTTCTTATTTATTGAAATAATCTTTTACAAAGTCTGGAGCATCATTTTCATCAAAGCTTCCATTATCTACATTTTTCTTTTCGTTGTTATAAAATCCTATAATATATTTTGCATTACCGTTATTATGAGGATAATCATAATTTCTTAAACAAGCTTCTATTTGATTTTTGTCTTTAATTTCTAGTCTTTTTACATTGTTGTTATTTATATATTGACCAGTTTTACGTTTTTCTTCTAACTGCTGAGTGCTAGTAATCTTTTCTACTACAGCATACTGTATATCCGCTGGCAGAACTCTTGCATTCTCAATATAACCTTTCTTTTTCAACCATTCTTCAAATAACTTATAAGATTTTCTCCATGTAGTGTGAATTTGTTTATCATCACCATGAAGTTCTTTATCTTTTAATTTTCGATACTTATCTAGTTTATCTGATGCAACCATAAAGCTTATATCTGCCCATCCTGTTTTTTTATTATCCATATCTTCATAGGTTTCATTACTAATATCCTGCTTTAGTACATCTAATGCTTCTTTTATATCTTCTGGTTTTACTATTACCGACTGCTTGTTAACACCAAAAGAAGGATGAATAGTGATTTTTTCTATGTCAGAAGCATCAGCCTTTAAAATATCATATCTATTTTTCTTAAATTCTGAGCATTGATATATAGGTTTTAAATACTTTTTATACTCATCATAATCTATTCTATAAGCTCTTTGAATTTTGCTTCCATCCTTTAATTGGTACATAAAAAAAATGCTTCTCAAGTCTTTATCATCTTTATATTTATTTTTGTTTTTATCTTCTATAATCTTTTTGTGAAAATCATAAATATACTTCAAATTGTTTTTATCATAGTATGTATTCATATCGTATTTTTGAAATTTCTCATTATAATAGCCTTCGCTAAAATATATTTTGTTAACATCATTTAAAACTGGAAGCTTTTTTTCATATCCAACAATATCAAGATTGATTCCAGTTATCATGACCACCATAGCGATGGCATAAATAATGTAACCTTTTACACTTCTAAATACCCATATAGATTTTTTCAATATCATTTCTGCTGCAAAATAACCTATTAAGGAACCAATTAAAAACCCGAAGTAAACCCAGCTTAATTTTTTCTGTGTTTGTAAAAAATATAACCCTCCAACCAGCATCATACAGAATGTTGCTCCATATTTAAAAACATATTGCAAAGTTTTAAAAGCAATTGGTTGTGTTGCAGCTTCTAACTTTCTTTTGCTGTATATAAAGATAGCAGAAAAAAATAAAATAATACACAAAGCAATATAAACTGTTATTTCTGTTGTACTCATACCTTTATCAAACTCATTAACCCCATTAAATCCGTAAAGAATCCTTACTATAGGTGACAGTTTATTTATTCCATCATCTAAATTGTAAATAAACCCATACAAGAACACTTCAAGATTAAAGGTCAGTAAAGCCATTAAGCCTGCTGGTAGAAATAGAAAAATATAAGTTAATGCTCCCTGCATTACTGAAAGTCCTACAATCATTCCTGCAAATACACAGCTAAAGAAAAATACCATGTCCATTAAAATTGTGATTCCACACCACTGTATAACATCATAAATTCTATAGTATTGTCCTAAGTCAAGCGTACTTTTCATGATTATGCATATTGCCGCAATAATTAATACAGGTACTATTAATAACATAACTCCAATAATGACATGACTTATATACAAGGCACTTCTTTTTATGGGAAGACTATGAATCATATCTGAGGATATTTTTACTTGAATATATCTGAAAAGAAAAATAGCAATAAAAACTGGAACTGCTACTATAAGCATCCCTTGAATTTCCGAATTTGTAAAATGAAATAAACTTTTAAATAAATCTTTATATAGTTTATCTGCACTATAGGTCATTAATATTTGGAGAGGTACAACGAAAAATAAGACTAGTAAGTATGCAACACCAATCCATCCGAATCTCCTTAAATCATCGAAAAATATTCCCTTATTAAAAAATGATGTTTTTGATTTCATATCCTACATCCCCCATTTCATAGATGAAAATTTCCTCTAATGTTAAAGGCAAAATGTCTAAAATTACAGGGTTATATTTGTTAATCTGATTTAATATGTTTTCTTTTTTACCTCTAACAATAATAAGTCTTATACTGCCTCTTTGTTCCTCATAAAGTACGTTAACATTCTGCAGTATTTCATCTGATATCTCTCCTTTAAAGGCTACCTGAATTTTATGAATATCTGATTTTAGATCGTCTAATTCCTTTTCAAGTATTAAAGAACCTTTATGCAGTATTCCAATATGATCACATAAATCCTCCAGCTCTCTTAGGTTATGAGAGGATATAAGCACCGTCATTTCTCTTTCTGCTACATCTTGTATTATTAAGTTTTTCACCTTTTGTCTCATAACAGGGTCTAGTCCATCTAGAGGCTCATCTAAAATAAGTACATCCGGCATAGCTGATAGTGCAAGCCAAAAAGCAACTTGTCTCTGCATTCCTTTAGAAAGTCTATGTACTTTCTTGTTTTCATCAATATTAAAAGCCTCTTTTAACTTTTCATATCTTTCATTATTCCAGCTTTCATATATCCTTTTATAAAATTTAGCCATATTTTTTATGCTGTATTGTGAAAAAAAATAAAGAGCATCTGGTATGAATATAACTCTTGATTTTAACTCTGTATTTTCAAATACTTCTTCGCCATCAATAAACACTTCACCTTTGTCCTGTTTATATACACCAACTAAGGTTTTTATAAGAGTCGTTTTACCTGCTCCATTTGAGCCCACTAACCCATAAATAGAGCCCTTATTTACATGAATGTCTACATTTTTTAGTGCATCTAAATCCTCAAAATGTTTACTTATATTTTTTGCTTCAATCATGTTTTTTCCCCCCCCTAATCATGTCATCAACCTCAGAAACTATCCTCATAATCTCCTCTTTTTTCATCCCCAAATACATAGCTTCTGATAAAATTTTAATCAATTCTTCTTTTAATTTATTTATTTTTTCAGCATTTTCATTTGGCATCATAGGCGCTACAAAGCTTCCTTTTCCCGGTATAGAATAAATGTAGCCCTGTCTTTCTAGTTCTCTATATGCCTTTTGTATAGTGTTTGGATTTATAGTAATTTCATTTGAAAGAGCCCTCACTGAGGGAAGCTGTTCATCTGTTTTTAATACCTCACTTATTATAAGTTCTTTAAATTTTTCCACCAATTGTTCATATATAGGCAATCTACTTCTAATATCTAATTGAAACATATGCTCCCTCCTTCCGTTATAACTGTATTAATAATATTAATACAGTTATAGTATATACTAAGCTTTAAATTTTGTAAATAATGTAACATAAGCACAATAATGAAAATAGAGCGAAATTTTTTCGCTCTTATAAATTACAACTAAAAATATATTAATAATTAGAATTGACTTTGTCCGCTGGAAAAACTAACCCTATCTGTCTTCTTGCTTCATCCATTATTTCCATCACCGCTTGTGAAGCTTGAAGATAATTAGCAGTGGATTCTAAGCTTCCTCGATTTATTAAATTTATAAACTCTTGTGTTTCATAGTACATATCATCCTTAATATGAAATTCTGTTAAATCCTCTTCTTCTCCATTCCTAAATACTCTTTTTATCCTTTGAAAGCTATTGATACCTTCAATTATTATGCTGCCATCTTCACCTTGAATTTCTGATGGTAAATATGAATTATTAATTTTCGAATAAAAGACTACAGAATCCATATCATCATATTTAAACAGTATACTACCTTCTCCATCAACACCAGACTCTAACATTACAGCATTTGCTTTTATTTCCTTTGGTTTGCCAAATAGATTTATCATAGGATGTATGCAATAAACTCCTATGTCCATTAAAGCTCCATTAGATAACTCAGGCTTAAAAGCATTTAGGACTATCCCCTCTTTATATTTATCATACCTTGATGAGTATTGACAAAAATTCGCAAAGTATCTTCTTACCTTTCCTATTCTATGCAAGTTGTCTTTGACTATCTTAAAGTTAGGAAGATATATTGTCTTTATAGCTTCCATCAAAACCACATTGTTCTTTCTAGCTGCCTCTATCATCTCAAAAGTTTCCCTTGAATTTGATGCAAAGGCTTTTTCACATAATACATGCTTTTTGTGCTTTAAAAATAATATAGTATACTCCCCATGGAAAGCATTAGGTGATGCAATATAAACCGCATCAATTAAATCACTTTCTGCCATTTCTTTTAAACTTGTAAAGATATGCTTTACACCATACTTTTCAGCAAAAGCTTTTGCTTTTTCCTCAGTTCTCGAATAAACTGCATTTAAGACGAAATCCTTAGCATTTGCTGCACCTTTTAAAAATAAATCTGTAATACTATTTGTGCCTATAACCCCAAATCTTATTGCTTTTTTTCCATCTATGCCCATTACCTCTTTCTCTTCACAATATTTCTATTATTTTACCACCACATCTAATTTACTGCAATGTAACAGTTATTTTTCTGGTCAAATAAGACTTTAAGGCAATATAAAAAGGTATCTCACCTATATATGAGATACCTCTTTAATCTTGTGTTTCTTAAGCCATATTAGGATATAAAATCTTAAGAAGTTTTCCTTCTATTGTTTCATAGAACATAGCAATTTTATCTTTAACAAGTATTTTGTAAAGATAATTTACAAAGGCAGCAATTACAATACCTCCAATTACATCTATAGGGAAATGATGTCCTACATAAACCCTAGAAAAACTTACTATGCATGATAAAGCAATTAAAATACGACCACATACTTTAAACCAATTGTTTATACCTAGTGCTATACTCATAGTACCTATTGCATGATCACTTGGAAAAGATGCGTCTGCCACATGTGAATATAATAAGTTTACCTTATTATGAACAAAGGGTCTATTTACATAGTATACGAGCCCTATAGAAAAGCTTATAAGAAGATTTATTGCTGTTAGTGCAAAGATATCCACTGCAATACATCTAATTCTTATATCTTTTTTTATTATTCCCAGTATATAGACTCCTGCTAATACCGCCATAAAAGCTATAGGAACATATTTTGAAAATATAATCATAATTTTATCTAAGATCATATTTTTGTGAGCTAATCCATTTATAAGATTAAATATATACATGTTCATTCTGTATTCCACCTCTTATTATCTTAAGTAATTTTCTAATCTAATTCATTTATTTAACAGATATATTCTCTCAATATAACATTAAAACTAGATTAAACGTAAATTAAACTTAGATTAGATTATTTTAGAGGCAGACTAATAGTTATTTTTGTTCCCTTTCCCAATTTACTGTTAATAGATATAGTTCCGTTATGTATATCTATTATCTGTTTCACAATAGCTAAACCTAAACC
This sequence comes from Clostridium aciditolerans, assembly GCF_016316925.1. Classification (GTDB taxonomy): domain Bacteria; phylum Bacillota; class Clostridia; order Clostridiales; family Clostridiaceae; genus Clostridium_AM; species Clostridium_AM aciditolerans. The sequence goes on from NZ_JAEEGB010000005.1 coordinate 243,702, forward strand.
ACTTCCACCGGTTTTTTTGGAACGAGCTTTATCTACTCTATAAAATCTATTAAATAGATTGGGTATTTCCTCTTCCGGTATACCTATTCCAGTATCTTCAATAGTGATCTTAACACTATCTGCTTTTACACTAGAATTTATTATTATTTTTCCATCTTCCTGTGTGTACTTTATACTATTATCAATTACTGCTCTCAACGCTTGTTTTATTAGCCTAAAATCAGCACAAATTGTTACTGAATCATTTTTCTCACTTAATATATTGTAATTTTGAGCAATAATATTACTTTCTCTAACTATTTCATCAATTAAGTTTTCCAAGTCAAACTTCTCTTTTTCAAGCTTTACAGAGTTATTATCTCCTCTAGCAAGAAAAAGCAATTTCTCAATCAGATTCGTCATGTTCGCTGTTTCATTTTTTATAATATCAATCGCTTTTTGAAGGACTTCCCTATCTTCTTTTCCCCATCTATCTAGCAAATTAATATAACCCTGTATTACTGAAATAGGCGTCCTAAGTTCATGAGAAGCATCAGATACAAACTTATTTTGACTTTCAAAAGACTTCTCAAGCCTTTCAATCATTTCGTTAAAGGTTTTTGCAAGTCTTGCTAACTCATCTTCAGCAGTGTTAACCTCAATTCTTTTATTTAATCCCTGTATGCTTATACTCTGAGCTGTTTTTGTAATTTTATCTATAGGCCTTAGGATTCTTTTACTTACAAACATTCCTGAAAACAATGCTACAACTATACCAATGGCATCTGATATAGCCATCATAATAAAAAGAAGTTTCAAGAAATGGTATTCATGCTCCATATCTTTGACAACTAGTAGTTGAGCTGTTCCCTTATTTTTTATATCTATAGAATTATTTTTATAAACCAAATGTCTTTCGCCTTTTTCTAATCTTAATGCCTTTCCTGAGGAATTTTGTTTTGGCATACTTATATTCCATCCAGGAGATACATTAACTGTATTCCCTTTATCATCAATTATCTTTACGTATATGTTTTCTTTAGGGCTTATCCCCTGTAACAAATCTTTACCTTGTAAGTCTAGGTTATTCTTTTCTAATTCTTCAATTTTATCACTAACACCCTTGCTGGTATCGTTAACTTGTCTAATAGACTGTTTAACAAGAAAATACTTGACTCCATATAAAACAGACCCATTAAGTGCTATAAGCACTATAGAAAATACTACTGCATACACCAAAGTTATTTTTAATGATATTTTTTTTAATCTTAAAATTTTATTTTTCATTACCATGCTCCCTTATTGTATAACCAACTCCTCTTACAGTTTGAATCAGCTTATCCTCAAAAGGGTCATCAACTTTACTTCGTAAATATCTAATGTTTACATCAACAACATTTGTATCGCCAAAATACTCATATCCCCATACCTTTTCCAATATTTGATCTCTGTTTATTACAATTTCTTTGTTTATTAGAAGATACTCCAGCAAGTCATATTCTTTTTTCCTAAGTTCTATATGTCTACCGCTTCTTGTAACTTGATGCTTATCTAAATCCATAATTAAATCTTTTGCTTTTAATATAGATTTACTATTCTCATCATTTTTTCTTCTTAAATTTGCTCTAATTCTGGCAAATAGTTCATCTATTATAAAAGGTTTAGTCATATAATCATCTGCACCCATATCAAGTCCTGTTATTTTATCTGATACATCGTCTTTTGCAGTAAGCATAATGATTGGAATATCTGAAAACTGTCTAACTTTCCTGCAAACTTCGATGCCATTTATTCCTGGAAGCATAATATCTAGTATTATTAAATCATAGGTATTTTTCTTAACTTTATTCAAACCTTCTATACCATCAAAGGCAACATCAGCTATATAGCCCTCATGATTTAATTCTAATTGAATAAAGCTAGCAATACTTTCCTCATCCTCAATTACTAAAATTTTATAGTTATTCATAATGCTCTCCCTTCAAGTGTCCTATAGATATATTACTAAATTTGAAAATTTAATTCTTTATCTAGTATCTACTACCTATAAGGTAACCTTGTCTAGAAATTAATTTTATTTTTTCTCATAGATACATTCAGCACCAATCCTAGTGCCATAAAATTAGCTAGTATAGAGCTACCTCCATAACTCATGAAAGGCAATGTAATACCAGCTACTGGCATAATACCAATTGTCATTCCTATATTCTGTAATATTGAAAACAAAAACGAAGATGCTGTACCTACACATATAAGTCGTCCCATAAGGTCTTTGGATTCTTTAGCTAGTTTAATCATTCTATAAATTAATATACCATATAAAGTCAATAGAAGAATTGCACCTATCAGTCCCCATTCTTCTCCTACTGCAGCAAAGATAAAATCCGTATGAGCTTCTGGAATAAACCCTCCAGCTATCTGAGTTCCTTTTAAAAAACCAGCTCCAAGTACCCCACCAGCTCCAATACCTATCATAGACTGCATTAATTGAAATCCTGAATCTAGTTGATATGCTTCTGGATTTAAGAAAACAAGTATTCTATCTTTTTGATATGTCTTTAAAAATCCTCCAAACCATATAAGCAAGCTAAATGGAATTAAGCTTATAAATCCCCATATAATAACCTTTAAATTTAGACCAGAAATAAAAAATATACCCAGGGTAATAAAAAAACAAATTAATGTCATTCCTATATTAGGTTGAATAATTATTAATATCATTGGAACTAACGCATAGATGGATAACTTAAAAAAATTCTTAGGATTGTTAATATCTCCATCCATTTCATCTAGGGTTTTTGCAAGCAATAAAATTAGTCCAAATTTTACAAACTCTCCTGGTTCAATGGCTCTGTTCCCTATCCTTATCCAGGATGCAGCCCCTTTTACTGCTCTACTTGTTACATCGTTAAATAACAGAAATATTTCACCAGCCCAATAGATGGGTTTTGAGTATACTCCTATAAGATTATAATCAAGAATTAATAGCAAGTACACAGCAATTATTCCAAGAAGCAACCACATAATTTGAAGTTTACCATAATAAAAACCTTGTTTTGAATGGGTTACACTATATATATTTACAATTCCAAATATAGTAATTAAAATACCCGTGATAAGCATAGTAAAATCTAATTGTTTTAAAAGCTTCTTACTAATCAAAAATTTATTCATGTAAAAATCCTCCGTAAAAAGTCGAAGACTTAATTTAAAATAATTATGCATTACTATATCTATCTAATCAATCATTCTTAGAATTTTTAATCTAAATTTAATCTGCTTGTTTTTACTTAAATAAAAAAACACAAACCAGTGCTAAGGCTACAATAAATCTAGCCTTAGCACTGGTAGTGCTTGAATTTTTTTGATAATAATTCTATTTATACTGCCCTTCAAATCTCAAGAAAATACCTACCCATCTATCTTCTTCTTTTGATTTAAAATGAATAAGAATTCCTCCGTCTTGATATTCACCATTATTAGATATCCATTCTTTTTTATGAGAACTTCCTTGATTCATATGCACATCATGGATGCCTCTTGGCCCACTTTTCTTTAAATTCATAAATCGTTCTTCTCTTGTTTCTCCTTCTTTTGTTTCGAAGGAATATAAATCTCCAAATATATAAATATCTGCATCCTTCTTTTTAGCTTGGATAATATGCTCATGCAGTTCGTGATTCAAATCACTAGTTGTAGGAACAGTTTTAAATTCATTCATATCAAATAAGTTGCTTCTTATATAATCTAAGGCTATTCTATTTTCCTTATTTTCTTCCTGATCATAATTAAATATCTTTATTCCATAGTCCAGTCTTGATAGTTCCTTTAATGAGAACTTTTTCTCATCCTTCACCCTTATATCTTCTTTAAACAGGTATTCCAATTTTGGGGTTTTTCTTCCTTCATGAGATCTAACATTAACTTGAACCTCAATATTGCCATTATTAAAAGGAAATTTACTCTCTTCCATATATAATGTTTCAGCATGTATCCTAAAATAATAATGAAATACTCCTCCTAATTTCTCATATCGGCATTGGACATCTCCTTCTAATTTCAATCTCCCCTCTTTTCTCGGAACCTCACAGCCAATATTCGTAATAGTTTTTGCTTTTGCTTTGCACACAACGTATATAGGAATAGCCACACATACACCCCCATATTATTTTATATGTTATCTTATTAATTTTCTCTCCAGTTATGTATATTATTATACGATATTCTTTAATATTTTTGCATTTTTTAGAACTAAAAGCATAGATTTACATTTCCATAAATTAGATTTATAATTTTATTTATGAGCTAAGGTATCTTGAAAAAATAACCAGTCAGTATTATATTGGGCTTATTTTTTTATTTCAGATGCCTAAATCCAGATTATAGAGTTTAAACTCTATAATAACTTGGAGGTGTTAACGTTAATGAGATTGGTAAATTTTAAATATTTTATGCTAATTGTCATACTTCTATTTCTTTCTGCGCTCACAGCCTGTTCTAAATCCTCACCACAGGTAATCTCCCCCAAGAGCGAAAGAAAAGTAAAACTTAGATGTGTTATGTCCTCGGAAGATAACATCAAGTTAGAGGCATTCAAAACTTTTGCGGCAGATATAAAAACTCAATTTCCAGACTATGATATAAGCTTCAGCTTCATAAAGGGTGATATACAGAACTATCAAACAAAAATAAAGGTACTTTTATCCTCAAATGATAAACCTGATATTTTTTTCTCAAATGGAGATGGTTTTTCTGATGAGCTTTTATCTGCGAATGTAGTACAACCTGTAGATAAATATTTAAATGAATTAAAATTCTGGGATATGGTTATTCCTTCAGCAAAAGTCGATGGCTCCGATAGTCATATATATGCAGTGCCTTTCGAGGAAGTATATTATCAAATGATTGAAATAAACACTGCTTTATTTGAACAAAACAATATTAAACCTCCTACTAATTTTGAGGAACTTAAAATTGCTGTTTCTACATTTAAGTCCAAAGGACTTGTGCCTATAGCCCTCGCTGGGAAAGATGGAAGAGCTGTATATAATATGGTTGAAGGATTTGCATGCACCATTGATCCACAAGTTACCAAAAAAATTATGAATGGCAAAGAAAAGTTTTCTGATGAATCTTTTAAAGAGGCTGCATCCAGCGTAAAAGATTTAATAGACATGGGTGCCTTTGGAGATAATCCTAAGTCCCTTACAGATGCAGATGCTGCTAACCTTTTTTATTCAGGTAAAGCCGCTATGTATTGTGCAAGTTCCTCAGATTTTAAGATATCTAATCAAAAACTTAATGGAAAGTGCAGATTACTTTATTACCCTTATATAGGAAAATCAAAGTCAATTGTCTCGAATAATCTTGTAGGCGGCTTACGAAAAAATTCAGGCTTGCTTATTTCATCAACCTCGGAGCATCCAAAAGAAGCAGTGAAGCTAGCTATAGAAATGTCCAAGTATTATAATAAGTATTTATATGAAAAACAAGGTAATCCTTCAATCATTTATATTCCTAGTAAGCAAAGCTGGAAATTAGCTAGTAGTGCTCCTGTATCCCTGCAGCAATTTACGAAAGATTTATCTGTTAATAAAAATATTACCGCCGCCTTACTACAAGGTAACATAAATGTTAATGCATCAAAGGCAGTAATTGAGGATTCTTCGGCATTTATGACCGGTCTTCTCTCTGTAGATAGCTATACCAGAGAAATGGATAATGGATTAAAGTTAAAATAACATAGTTACTTTCTGGAGATGGTTTTAATGAACAACTTAGAAGTAAAAGTACCTAAGCCCAAAAAGAAATATAAATTAATATTATCAGTAGCAATAGTATTATTATCTATTGTAAATCTAATAGGCTTATATTTTGGTAATATGTACTATCAAAATATATGTAAGATATCTATTAATAGAGCCAACACAGATATTGGATACTACAAAAACAGCTTTAATTTTAAACGTTTTGAAACTCTTGAATCCTATGATATATCTATAGAGTCCAGCTTTGGATACAAACTTGCTGGTACATATATATTCAATCCTAAGCCTACAAATAATACTGTTATTATAGTTCATGGTATTACCGCAAGCCGTTGGGAATCGATGAAATATGCTGACATGTATCTTGACATGGGCTTCAATGTAGTTGTATATGATTCAAGATATCATGGCAAAAGTGGAGGTAATGATATATCTTTAGGTTTCTTTGAAAAAACTGACCTTGATAACATAGTCAAATGGGTGAGGTGGGTGAACCCTAATGCTATACTGGGTGTACATGGTGAGTCCCTTGGTGCAGTCACTGCTTTGCTGCAGGCAAACTTAGACCAGACGAAAAAAAATGTAAGCTTCTACGTAGTAGATTGTCCCTATTCTGATATTTCGGAACTATTAAGTATGAAACTGGCCGGAGATGAAAAACCTCATTTAGGACTTGCTTCTGGATTTATTCTTTTCTATGCAAACATGATAGCACTTAATAAATCTGGATTTTCATTATACGCAGTGTCTCCTATAAAAGCAATAAAAAATATTAAAACTCCCATAATGTTTATTCATGGCAGTAATGATACCTTTATACCGGCATCAATGTCTTTAGAATTGTATCTAGAAAAGCCAGGTCCTAAAACCATATATATTTCGCCAGATGCTGAACATGCCATGTCCTACTTCATCAATAAAGCTGAATATACTGCAAAAGTAAAGCAGTTTCTTATTCAAAATAAAATTATTTCTTAGTTTTTTATAAAGGTACTAGTCCGAAAGTTAACTTATACGCCGGTATATGTTTCCAAGCTTCAGCACGTTAAAAACTTTTAGCCAGTCTAAAGCTTGTGTTCCAAGATAACCTAAGAACTTTCGAGAACTCGCTGTGCTCAAACAACTCTAAAGTTCTAAGGTTCTTTTAAAACCCTTCACTAAGACTGGCACAAAGTTTTTAAATCTACTTCAGCTTTGGAAACATATCCCTCTGTATAAGTCAACTTTCTAGTTAATTTCTCTATAAAACCAAATTTTTTATTTGCAGGTCTCTTTCTTTTCTCAGGTCTATAAATTCTCCTTCATCTAATAGTAGCGGTCTTGACAAATCGTTTATATGTATTTGTATTATTTTACATACTTTATCTGTATCTAATAATATATTTTCCCCTACATAATAGTTTATTATATGTTCTATGAATATCTTACAATATTCATAATCCAATCTTCCTAAGCTCTCTTTTTGAATTGTCTCTAAAGCTGCAAAAGGATCTTCTCTCTTTTTATATGTCCTGTTTGAGTTAACTGCATCAAAGGTGTCTGCAATAGCGATTATTTTAGCAAAAGGATGTATTTTATCTCCTTTTACCCCTAAAGGATAGCCAGAGCCATCTAATCTTTCATGGTGCATAAGTATGCCATAAGTCACTGAATTGTGTAAGTATGGTATTTCCTTTACAAAATTATAACTAATAACAGGGTGTTCTCTTATAATTTCTTTTTCTTTTGTTGTTAAAAACCCTGGCTTATACAATATGTTCTTATCAATTTTTGTCTTACCAAAATCATGTAAAATTGCTGCATAGGTTAAAAATTTGATTTCTTTTTCGTCAAAGCCTATCCACTTGCCAAGTATAGAACTTAGCGCTGCTACATTAACAGAATGTTTAAATATACAATCATTATCGCTTCCATAAAGCACTATATTCTTTATAACAGCACTAGGTGAGTTTAATTCTTTCTCAACCCTGTTTGCGAAATTCCTAATTTCAGTTATACCAACTTTTATTCTTCCATCCATACTTTCAAATATTTCTTCTACATTATTTGAGAATTCGTCAAAACTTCTTTTAACTTCTTCTACGGTTTTTATTCTATTTATTATAATATTCTCATCTTCATAATCATCTTCACTATAAACCATTATCTTATATTCAAAATATCTATCTTTTAATCTCTTTATTAAATCATCAGTGAGCTCCACCCCTTCAGAAACTAACACTATATTTCCAGACTTTATTTCTTCCGCTACTATCATTCCAGATTTCAGCTCATGAATTCTCATAGAAACTTTTTTTAATTTCATATTCTATATACCTCTCATCCAGTGAAGTTAATTTATTATGCATTTTAATAAATGTTAAAAATCATTAACATAAGTTTATAAAAAATTCATCTTTAATCATTAATTCTACAAAATACAATAATTTCCTTTAAAGTTTTAAAAACATTACATAATCTTTTTATATTTTTTATGGAACAATTTTCTTTATTTATCGTCTAATATAATGAAAAGACAATAAAGGAGGCAATAAAAATGCTAAAAGATTTAATATTGGCAGGGGTCATAGCAACTTCTGTAATGACATCCAGTACAGCATATTCTGGGACAAACACTGAAATTAAAAAAAGTACAGGAGGTGATTTAAGCTATATTACAGTGGCGGATGCATCCATGTATGATGGTAAAATAACTGATGTAAAGAAAACAAAGGATGGATTGGATGTAATGGTGTCAAAGCTTGGAGAAAGTGATTCTCCCCTTAACTCATTAATTTTTCATGTAAATAATGATACAAAACTTAATGTAGCTAAGGAAACTTTAAAAATAGGAGACAGAGTAAACGTATTTTTCTCTGGTGCTGTCACAAGAAGTATACCTGGGCAAGCTACTGCAATTGCTATAAACCAGTTAAAAGAAGATTGTGTGTATGAAGGACAAATAGAGGAAGTAATAGACAATAAATATGGTAAATCAATATCTGTAGTATCTGATAGTAAAAACTCTAATTTTGATAAAATAATATTTAATATAAGCGATAAAACATCTTTCAACAATGGTAGTCTTTTAGATTTGAAGAAAGGCGCTAAAGTCAAGGTAGTTTATGGACCTGTAATGACAATGAGCCTTCCACCTCACACTACCGCTTTAAATATAGAATTTGTAAAATAAAGTCTAAGTTCCTCTGAAGCTAAGAATTTCTTTATGTACTAAAACATAATTTTAGAAATGTAGATAAGGTGCAAGCAAAAAATTGCCTGCACCTTATCTATTCGTATCTTAAGGCATCTATAGGATCAAGGTCTGCTGCTTTTTTGGCAGGGTATATTCCGAAAAATATGCCTACTGCTGATGAAAACATTATAACTCCTACTATTACCAGCGGTGAGACCACTGGAGTTATGCCTGCAAAGATCCCTATTAAGTAAGCTCCTACAATACCTAAAATCATTCCGATTATTCCGCCAATAACAGATATAATAACGGATTCCGTTAAAAATTGAAGAAGTATATTTCGTGTAGTAGCACCTATCGCCTTCCTTATACCTATTTCCCTTGTTCTTTCTGTTACAGAAACAAGCATAATATTCATAACTCCAATCCCGCCTACAAGCAGTGATATAGCTGCAACTGCTCCTATAAATGCTGTGAAAATTCCTAGTACCTTATTGACTTGACTGAGCTGTTTCATCATACTCTCTGCTTTATAAACCTCTCTGCCAGCATTGTTATGTCTGCTTTCTAATACACTTATAGCACCATTACCTGCATTTTCACTTTCCTCCTTAGAAGTTGCCACTACAATCATTGAGTCAATAAGTTTGTCATTTGGGTATAATTCCTGAACTAAAGTTGCCGGTGCTGATACCATTGCAGGAATGTTCTCATCGGAGCCTCCTCCGAATATCCCCATTTGGCTTTTCGCTATCCCAACAATAACAGCTTTTTTAGGTGAAATTTTTGGACCAACATTTACACTTTGCCCTACTGCATCATCGTATCCAAATAAAGCTTTAGCAGAGGTTTCATCTATTACGATTACAGGCTTTCCTTCTAGATATTCTTCTGTATTAAAATATCTTCCAAACAACATTTCCGTATTATCTATATTTGCATAATCATCGTTAACTCCATTTATAAATGCTCTTTTAGACTTAATATCCGAACCTATTATGCCCTGCTTTTGCATAACAGGTGATGAATATTTTACTGATGGAATTCTTTCCTTAACCTGCCTTACATCATTTAAATCTATATAATCACTTTGAGAAGCTTTTTGAGGATTTACCTTTATATTTACTGATGCTGCTCCTATTTTTTCAAATTCCCCTGTGATGGCACTTTGCCCACCTTGGCCTAGAGAAACTATTGTGATAACAGAACTTATTCCTATAATAATTCCAAGCATAGTTAGAAAAGATCTCATTTTATTTGCCTTTACACTTTCTATAGCTATTTTAAAGTTTTCTTTAATATTCATATACTCACCACTTCAATCCTATCCTTTACTGCTTCATCACTTACTATTTCACCATCTTTAAATCTTACAATTCTCTTTGTATATTTTGCTACATCTGGCTCATGAGTTACCATTATTATAGTTGCACCTTCACTATTTAAATCCTGAAATATTTTTAATATTTCCATTGTAGATTTGCTGTCTAAGTTTCCAGTGGGCTCATCTGCCATAATTACCGCTGGGTTATTTACTATCGCCCGAGCTATAGCTACTCTTTGCTTTTGACCTCCAGAAATTTCATTTGGTCTGTGCTTTACTCTTTCCTTAAGGCCAACCTTTTCAAGAGCAATCATAGCCTTTTCTTTTCTTTCCTTTTCTGAAAGCCCGGCATATATCATAGGCAGCTCCACATTTTCTAAAACTGTCATACGTGGCAGTAGGTTAAAAGCTTGGAAAACAAAACCTAGTTCCTTGTTTCTTATTGCAGCAAGTTCTTCCTCTTTTAAGTTGGATACGTCATTATTATTTAACATATATCTTCCTTCATCCATTCTATCCAAGCAACCTAAAATATTCATAAATGTTGATTTTCCAGAGCCAGAAGGTCCCATTATAGATGTAAATTCTCCTCTTTCTACTTTGAGACTTACTCCTTTTAATGCTTTAAAACTTAGCTCTCCAGTTCTATATATTTTCACTATATCTTCTACCTCAAGCATAGCTCTTCCCTCCTATGCCACTTCTCTTACTTTAGTTCCATCAGTAATGTTACTGCTTGGATTTAAAATAACTTTATCTCCTTGTGCCAAACCCTCAGTAACCTCCGCCTCTACATCTGACTTAATTCCTGTTTTTATATCCTTCTTTTGTGCTATTCCGTTATTATTTATAAAAATATAACTTTTTCCATACTTATCTGTTTTTATAGCTTCAGCAGGTACCTTTAGTACGTTTGCTTTAAATGCCGTCAGAATATCTATATCTGTATCAAAATCTACCTTTAAGTTTTCAGAACCATTTAATATATCTATATCTGCTAAAAGAGTAGTTTCTCCCCCTGTTGGAGATTGTGTTTTAGTAGGAGCTGGATTTATAAAAGCAACTTTTCCTTTGTAAGATTTACCTGGCGCTTTTATTACTGCCTCCTGTCCTATTTTTACCTTATCCGCATCATATTTCCCAAGGGATACCTGCGCCTTTAAATTGTTTAAGTCCTGAACAACAGCTAAGGGCTGAGCAGGATTTGCAGTAGTTCCCTCTACTGCATTTAGTGCTGTCACTACACCATCTATCTGTGATACAACACCATTTTTTACACTACTCAGTCTTGAATTCGCAGCATCTAAAGAGGTCTTTGCAAGCTCAATAGCATTATTTGCCTCTTCTACTTTTACATTCGAAATTGGTTGTATTGCATCTCTTTGCTGTTTTAAACCTGGAAGTAAAGCTTTCACTGATGGGTCTTTACTATTTTCCGCTTCCCGTATTTTTTCATCTAAATCACTAATTTTTGAATTTATATTTCCAACTTGATTCTCTAGTTCTTGCTTCTGCAAAACAGCATTGTTATACTGAAGCTCAGCCTGCCTAAGTTGAGTACTTAAGTCCGAAATATCATAGCTTATTAAGCTTTGACCACTTTTTACCTTGTCTCCCACTGCTACATTTATTTTTTGTATTTTTAACTGTGCTCCATAGTATTCCTTAGAGTTCTTCGATTTTATTGTAGCTGTGGTAGACAAATACGATTGTATGTCGCCTTTCTTTGCAACAGCTGTCTTAACTTGTTTTATCTCCGCTTTATTTTTGGTGTATATTCCAAGAGCTGCAATTGCACCTATAATTACTATTGACGTTATTATCACTACCTTTTTTTTCATGGCACTACTCCTCTCTAGTATAAATAGCCTAAAAGTTTAATTTATATATATATTTTTATAATCCAAATTCCTAGATTGTCTATCTATGATATTCCTTATATTTTTAGTATTTAATAAATTTATATTCATTATCTATTGCGTATTTTGTAGTACTTATAAATAACCTTTTATTATTTATACTTTTTTTCTTAAGAAATTAGCAATTTTTTCAAATTGTTTTATACACGCAAAAAAGGAACTTGTTACATTATCACAAGTTCCTTATAATTAATCATCTGATACTAGATAGCATATAAAAATATTATATTTTAAATTTTTTAACTAGATTGTTTAGCTTTTCTGCCAGCTCAGCTTGGCTTTGAGCAGTCTTTGCTACTCCTTCTAAAGATGCTGTTGAATCATTTATACTTCCTAATATTTCTTCTGAGCTTGCTGCTGACTGCTGTGCAGTTGCTGACACACTTTGAGAAGACTGACTTACTTGTTCTACAGAGTCTGATATGGTTTGAGATGAAGCAGATACTTCCTTCCAGCTTTTAACCATATTTAAGGCATCTTGTTCATATTTTGCCGCAGTATCTACTAAAAACTGATAATCAGGATTTACAGTATCTTCTATATATCTTAGTAATTCTTGGGCATTTGTGGAAAGATTAAAAAATGAATTTCTAACTTGAATTACAATGTTATCTATACTCGAGACGCTATGAGCAGATTGTTCCGCAAGTTTTCTTACCTCATCTGCTACTACAGCAAATCCTTTTCCATGTTCTCCCGCTCTTGCAGCTTCGATTGCAGCATTTAAAGCTAACAAGTTTGTTTGCGAAGCAATATCACCTATTTCTTCTGCCATTACCTTGATTTCTTCAACTATCTTGCCTTCTTCAATTGCTTTAAGTATACTATCCTGCTGTTTTTCATAAATCTGTCTTGAATTTCCAATCGATTCCATACCTTTATTTTTTACAGTAATAGCTCTTTTTTCTACATCTATAGAATATAAATTAGATTGTTTTGCATTGTTTGCAAGTAGTTCTGTGTTTGAGCTTACTTCTTCTATAGCTGTACTGCTTTCCTCGATAGATGAACTCAATTCTTCAATACCAGCAGAAATTTGTCGAGTAGATTCAGTTATATTTTCCATCTTTGATGTAATTTCTTCTATTGTACTAGATAATTCTTCGCTTGAAGCTGCAATACTGTTTGAACTGTTATTTAATTCAGCTATTAGTTCTCTTGTATTCTCTCCCGCTTTATTTAAAGCTAATGCCAAACTTCCTATTTCATCATGAACACTTATATTTATTTCCTGTGTTAAGTCTCCACTGCCAAGTGCTTCTGCAAAAATTAAGATTTTATTCAATCTTTTCGTAATCATTTGAGATATTCCATATCCTAATATAACTGAAATAAGCAATCCTATAAATGTAATACTTAAACTTGTTCTACGTGCTGCACTATACTCTAGTATATTTTCCTCGTTTGAAGCTTTAGCTAAATTTACATTAATATCAACAAGTTCTTGAATTGCACTTTCAGTATTTTCTCTTAGCTTTTCGATATTTTGCAAGTCCGCTGCTACCTCGTCATATTTATTATCAACTACATCTTGAATTAACTTGCTTCGGCCAGTTCTATATTCTGTAAAGACCTGCTTAAATTGAGAGTACTGCTGTTTTTCTTTATCTGACATATCTGTTTGCTCATACTCTTTTAATATTTTATCATTTTCTTCTGTTAATTTATTAATTTTATTCACATATTCGTTAACCTTATTCCTGTCCTTCTCATATACAAGAAGCAAAATATTTGAACGTATTTCTTGTAAATTTTTTTGAATACTTTTAATATCACTTACTGGTATCAGATTGTTTTTATACATAGAGATAGCATTATTATTAATTTTTTTCATGCTCAAATCTCCAGCGAACCCAACTATACCAATAAATAGCGCCACTACAATAAAGCTTAATATCAGTTTGTGTTGAATCTTTAGTTTTTTCATTTTACTCCCCCCATAAATAAAAAATTAAACCGATTAAATATATGATATTTAGTTTATTTTTAAATTATATTTTACACACTCAACTACATATTGTACCATATATAATATTTTTTTCAACAAAACCTCTAATTTCCCGCTTCATATTCTTTGATATAAACCGCCATATACGAAATAACAAAAAGTAAAAACCACCAATTAGTTAAATGACACTAATTGGTGGTTAAGTAGATCCTAACTCATCGGAAAAACTATTTGGTTCTATTTGAATTTTCATCACCCTTTCTCTTTAGATTTCCCGACTAATAACTATATGTCGAGGGTATTACAACCTTTAAATATTAACTGATTTTTAACAAATTATTATAAAGCTAATTCTTATTTGTACTAAACATATTCTATATCGATACCTTTAGATGCATGTACAACAAACTCATTATACAACGCTATCGCATGAGTATCATCGTATAGATTACATTAGCCAAATACTTTCTATTTGTACTACGTACGCCCTATAGTCTGATACTACTAGACGCTTTGTACAATTTACATAAAGACTACTAACTACCTGAGTTATTACTTCTTGATGAGTTAGAATCTACTAGAAGTAGGTTTATCCTTCTTCTTGATTATATTATATCACTTGTTTTTCTAAAATTCAATATATATTCAGAATATTTAATTTATTTATTTTATATTACCTTATCGCACTCCTCATCATCCTCTATACAAGGCAGTACCACTGTAAATTTTGTTCCTTTTTCTAATTCACTTTCTACTTCTATTCTACCTTCATGCTCCTTAATAACTTTATAACAAAAATTTAATCCTAAACCTGTGCCATTGCTTTTGGTTGTGTAGAAAGGTGTACCTATTTTCTCTAAGGTCTCTTTAGACATACCATGTCCATTATCGGTTATTTTAATAAACATTTCATTTGCCTTTTCATTATATCCAGCTTCAATTTTTAGCTCAGCATTTTTAACTTCAGTCATTGCTTCAACTGCATTTTTGCAAATATTTAGTACAACCTGCTTTACTTGTGCTTCATCACAACGAAGATATCTTTCTTCTTTGGATAATTTAAAGTCTATATTTATACCCCTTATAAGGGAGGATGTAATAATTAAGCTTTTTATAGAATAAACTATATCATACATTGACACCTCTTCCAATTCGGTCTCTTTTGGCTTTGATAGGGATAAAAACTCACCAATTATTCTATTTACTTCATCAATTCCTTTATTCATTTTCTTAGTATATTTTTTTATCTTATCTTCTTCTGTTAATGTATCTATTAATTGACAACTTCCCTTTATAGTTGTTAAATAGTTCCTTGTTTCATGTACAATTCCTGCTCCCATTTGACCTAAAAGCGCGAGTTTTTCCTGCTGCATCATCTTTTCCTGTTGTTCTTTTAATTCCGTTATGTCAGAAGCAACTATTATTAAACCTATTAATTCACCATCTATATTATATATTTTAGATGAGTTGCAAAGTAATCGTTTTTTTACTTTATTAATAGTAGTAATTTCTATTTCATAATTTTTATATTTTATATTTTTAATATCTTCTTGCCTGTATTCCTTATCTATATGTATTTGAAGCGTTGATATATGATCATTAATATCCATACCGACTATATTCTTTGCAGGTAATCCAACTATATTTTCATATTCTTTATTACACATAATTATTTTATTATCTCTATCTACCATTATTATTAACTTTTCTATGGAGTTTAATATTGTTTGGGTTTGAAATTGTAAGTTTTCAAGCTCCTGTTCTTTTTTTATATCACTAAGCAGTATTAAAACTCCATTATGTATCTTATGTGAAGTAACCGCAAGCTTAATATAATCACCATTTGAGATTTTGTAGGTTTTTATAATTCTATTTATACCCTTTTGATTTTCTAATGTCTTTTCATAAACTGTCTTTCCATAATGTTTTTTATTTAAAAACATCCTTTGAATTTCTTTTGAAAAACAGCCATATAATTTATCTCTGTTACAAAGAAAAATCTCTTCAAATTTTTTATTTACATACTCAAGCCTACCGGTATCATCATACATTAATATGGCTATAGGCGATGCATCAAGCAAATCACTTAAATTTTCACTTAAATGTTTCAACTTATTCTTATTGTCTTCTAATCTCTCATAAGGATATGTTATAGTGCTTACAAAAACTGCCTTATAAAAATAGTAATAGAATAATATTTTTAAAACATGACCATAGGCGCTGTAGAATGGTGTTAATACTTTAAATGATGCAAAAATTAATTCAGAAGGAATGATTATAAGAAGTGCCATGAATATATTCCTATATGAAATGATATTCTTATTGCTTAAGTTATCTTTTAAATTGTAAACGCTAACAATCGTTAAAATAATTATAACGTATTCTAGTGCAATCTTGCTAGGAGTTGCCCCCTCTTTTGACATCATAACAGGCAAAACATCTGGAAAATACATTATGATTATAGATGTGCCAAAAGAAAGAAAAATAGTAAATATAAATCCAATCCATTTATCAATCTTAGTTATTTTAATTTTCAATGATACTATTGCTAGAACAATTGCTTCAATTAGCCTTCCTATCATCCAATATCTTGCAGTTAAATCAGAACAAACTTGATTAGATGTTTGAGCATTCAAGAAATAGTAGGTATGAAACAGATTAAAAATTGCAACTGAAAGAAATCCAAATCCTATAAAATGATTTAAGTTTAGAGTCTTTTCATAAGTATTCCAAATAAGCATAAATGTTGCTAGAGATATAAATATGCATGTCAATTCAAGTATAGTGTGGAATAAATACATATCTCTTTTCCATAGTGTCTGCGAAGCTATAAACGATACAGCTAAGCTCGAAAGCAATATAAAAATGTACTTAGAAATCATTTGGCGGTTATCTTTAGTATTTGTACTAATCATCTTACCCTATTCCCCTCCTTAATGCACTAAGTCTTGTAAAGTTACAAATTATTCCTATAAAAATCATAGCATACTTTTCTTATTAAAGAAATACAATCCAAAACTAATTGAATGTCTTTCAAAATCTATATAATAAAACATTCATCAATCAGCGACGTGATTAATATAATATTCTGTAACGTTAAAAATGGAGGTTGGCACAATGGAACAACTAGGTATAATTAAAAGCAACGCTGAAATAAGAGAATCAGCCCGAAAGCAATTAGTAGGAAGATGGGGCCCTGCAATTTTAGCTTATTTTATAATTACTATAATTGTAGGTTTACCTGGAACAATACCTGATGTAGGCTTTATAATCAGTCTACTAATAGCAGGCCCTTTTGCACTTGGTCAAACTATTTATTCAATAAAATTTAAACGGGGAGAACAGGTTTTTATAGAAAATATATTTGACGGTTTTAAGCGCTTTAGCACAGCATTTGTACTACAGTTTCTCATATCACTATTTGTATTTTTATGGTCATTACTATTAATTATTCCAGGAGTTATAGCATATCTAGGGTATTCCCAGGCTTTTTATATACTAAACGATAATCCTGGACTCACCGCAACAGAAGCACTAAATCGCAGCAAGGAAATGATGAAAGGATATAGAGGAAAGTTTTTTATGCTTCAATTGAGTTTTTTAGGCTGGGGAATATTGTGTATCTTGACTTTAGGAATAGGTTTTTTATGGCTAGTTCCTTATATGAATATATCCTTTGCTAATTTTTACGATAATCTTAAAAATGCACATGGTTCATTTTAAGTATAGGGTTTCTAGGCCGAAAGGTAACTTATACACTAAAACTTATTGGTAATATTTTTAGTTGAGAGTTGACAATTGACAGTTGACAGTGAAGGTGAGTTTTCTTCCTTACGTCAGAAAACTAATTTATTCTTAGGACTTGTTTCTCTAAAGAGAAACATCCACTTAAACTGTCCATTGTCCACTGTCAATTTTTAACTATTTATGGTTATTTTTTCTATAAAAATTACCAAATTAGTTTATAGTATAAATTAACTTTATAGCTGTTTTTCCTATATTATCTGTCTAGATGATTTACATATTTCCATATAATAAAGTCCTTTAGGGACTTCTTTTTACTTCTAATCTCTTCAAGTTCCTCATCAGTGGTGTTATTTAATACATATTGTTCAAATTTGGCAGCATCTTCTTCAGTAAAGTTGTCTGCTACAATCCATTTGTAGCCCTTATTTGCTATCACTAGTAATAATGGGTCTATTGATTTTTCACTAAGTATTTTTTTAGCTTCATTAATATCCATTTTATCACTCTCTTCTCTATATTAAGCAAACTTAAATGTTATTTTTCATTTAATAAATTTTCTCTATGAAATTATAACATTAATATATGTTTATTGTCATCATTGCCGTTAAATCTAACAATTAAAAAATAAGTTAAAAGAATATCCACCTTGTAGACATTCTCTCTTATACAGAAGCTTTATTTTTATAAACTCTATAAGCAGCAGCAGAAACTATTATAAAGAAGAATACAGATGATATCTGCCATAAAGTTGGACCTGTTGTGATAATTATAGGACGTTCCGGAGCCCAGTCAACTACATCCTTTACATCAGACTTAAGAACAAACTTCACTTCCTTATTTACTCCATCAAGTCCTACAGAAGCTAGGGGAACTCTAAATTCTATTTCCTTGGCATTATTATTTGAAGAAAAAGTGCTTTCTAATTGTTGTCCATTAAAACTTACCTTTACCACAATGCCGTTGTGGCTGCTATTACTTGCATAGTAGGTAGTTACATCAAATTGAGGTGCATATACAGGTTTCGTTGAACCAAAAAGATACTGTGGCAGTGTTGGTCCTTTTGTTCCATTCAACATAACTACATTAAAATGCCAAGGTTCTGATTTATTTGCTGCCTGCCTTATAACATGCAAATATAGATATTTGTCATCTGCATAATATCCTACCCCTAGAAAATCTAACCAGGGACTTTTTATATCATGTTTAGGATCTTCTACATAAGGCTTACCGATCCAATCCTGAAAGTTACCGTCAATTACAATATTAGTAGAATCAGCCGCTAGCACCCTCGCAGATGGTACAACCATAACTAACAGCAGTACAAATACAATTCTAAATACATTTTTCAATAAAACCGCACCTCCCAAAGCCTTATACTTACTATAGGGTTTCTAAATCCAAGGTTAACTTATACACTAAAATTTATTAGTAATATTTTTAGTTGAGAGTTGACAATTGAGAATTGAGAGTTAAGGTGAGTTTTCTTCCTTGCGTCGGAAAACTAATTTATTTTTTAGACTTGTTTCACTAATGTGAAACGTCGATTTATAAATTAAAGATTTTTCGTAGTGTAACGGCGAAAAATCATCCTGCACTCTCAACTTTCCACTCTCAACTCTCAACTATTTATCTTCTCCTATAAAAATTACCAAATTAGATTACAGCATAAGTCAACTTATGAGTTAGAAACCCTATAGCCTTGCAAGCAGAATTAAACTTCTGCTTACAGTTCTCCAAACATTCATTTTGCTTGCCCCACCTTTTAGCTGATATTTCAGTACAAAAGGTACTTCTGCTATTTTAAACCCTTCATTGTTAATCCTTACAAGAAGTTCCATCATACATGCAAAGCCTTTTTCAGCCACAAGTTTTCCTCCATGCTTCTCTGACAAAGTCCTAAGTGACTCTAAAGTATACAGCCTATATCCGCAGGTATAGTCTCTAACATTAGGTATTCTCAGCGTTAATGTATAAACTATCCTCGCCCCATAGGATAAAAGCTTTCTATAAAGTGATAATCCTTCAATTTTTGAACCCTTTCTATATCTTGAGGCTATTACACAATGAAGTTTTTCCTTTTTTAGCTTGTTTACCATAGAAAAAATATAATAGGGTTCATGAGTCATATCACTATCCATAATACAAAGATATCCTTTTTCTTCTTGCGATACAGCATAGCTTATTCCAGTATTTATTGCTTCTCCTAGTCCTTTATTTTCTTTATGTTTCAATATAGTAATATTACTATAGGACTTCTTTAATCTTTCAGCGATATTTAAAGTGTTATCACCGCTCCCATCGTCGACAATCACAAATTTTAATAAAAGTCCCTTTTCAAACAGTTTTCTTTCTTCCATATTCCATGCTTTAATTAAATTTTCTATATTATCTTCTTCATTATAACAAGGCAAAACTACATACAGCGTATCTTTATTCATTATTTATCCAATCCTTTATTTTATAATATAGTTTTAATCTTTTGCCTAGTTTTTCTGTCACAACTTTCTTCTCCTCTGTAAATGTTCTACTATTCCATGCAGCGTATTTTTCAACAGAGTTAATTATTCCAGCTACTCTCATAAAGAACACTATAAACCTATACATAGGCAATAGGAGTATAGTATACCAATGTTTATTCATGTAATTTATGACTTGCTTTAGTTCATTTAAATATAGCTTAGTAATTAGAAAATATATAAAGGAGTTAAAAACATAAACCATATACATTATTATATTTGCGCCTACAATAAGCTTTAGCGGATAATCAAGGAATATTAGATATATCATGGCAAATATCCATATGAATCTTGGAAATACAAAGGTATGATCCTTAATCATTGTGTATTTCAAAACATTTCTAAAACCTCTATTACTACCAATATCCTTAAAAAGAGAAGAAACCTCCACCTGCCCCCTCTGCCATCTTTGTCTTTGTATATACAGCTTGTCTAAGTTATCAATTGGGTCAACATAAAAGAAAGCATCCTCACATAATGCAACCTTCCCCTTCAAGAATTCTCTTATTTGAGATGTCATGTGAGTGTCTTCTCCAAGGGTTTCATTGTTATAAAGCTGAGTTTTTAAAACAACATCCTTTCTATAGCAAGAAAAAGCACCTGCTAACGTAAACATGGTATTACTGTAGGATTGAAATCCTCTTCCCACTAAAAAAGCTTCCGTATATTCAAAAAGCTCACAACGTTGAACAAGTCTAAGTGAAAGTTTTTTTGTTTTTTCAATCAAATTATTGTCTATTAGCACAACTCCTGTCATTGCATATATATCAGTATTACTTTCAAACTTTTCTACAACTCTTCTTACAGCATTTTTGTCTAAGATTCCATCGGAATCTATATTTATAATATACTTACCTTCTGCCATATAAAGTCCTTTATTTAATGCCTTTGCCTTTCCCTGTGATGAGTCTATCCACCATAATCTTAATCCTGGATTTTGTTCTTGAAAGGAACAAAAGACTTCATATGCCTTATCCTTTTGTCCATTATTTATGAGCAAAACCATTATATTTTTAAGCGGATAATTCTGCTCTACAATTGATTTAAGGCAGCTTGCTAGAGTTTTTTCTGAATTATACAAAGGTATTAATAAAGTTACATGAGGAAGATATTCTATATCCTCTTTTTTTCTTTTAAAATAACCGACAAGAACAACAAAACCACTTATAAGACCGGATATTATATCTACAACTAAAGGAATTACAAGCCATATTCCCCAAAATACAAATTCTCTTATTAAATTATTTTTCACCTTATATCCCCAACCTTTTGATACTTAAGCTGTGTAGATGTAAATACAAAATAGTAAAGTATAATCATAAGCCCAAAGAATAGGAGCCTTGCAAACAACGTATGAGCCATGTAAAATGCTGAAGCTCCAAAGACTTTTGTTATCAAAACAATAAATAATACTCTTATTATATTTGCAATAAATATATACGCATTACCTACAATAGTTAATAAAAGCTTTCTAATATTCCCCCCAAAAGGAAAAAACAATGCTAAAGAAGTGAATACAAGCATCTCAATTACACCTGAACATTCATAATTTATTAACATAGATACTATTCCACTTTTTGTATCCATAGAAACTATTGAATTTTCTTTAAAAACTTGAAAATACTTTGTACTGCTTCCTATGATGTTCAATGTATTTGATATTAAAATGTTTAAGTTCTTTTCTAGGTATGGAAGAAAAAATATCATACTTATTGTAAATGCTCCTATGCTTCCAGCTAAAAACTTAAAAAAATTCATTTTTGTATTTTTAAATAAAATTAAAGCTAAAATCCATAGTAAAACTACTATCAACAATAAACTAATTTTCTGCATAATCTCTCTCCATATTTATCTTTATAATCCTTTTTGTGTTAATATTTACAAACCATGGGTTTTCAATTACTCTAAGACCTTTAAATATAATCATGCTGTACTTTTCACTGCTACTTGTCTTTTTTCTCTTCTACGCATTCTTCTTTTTATATTTCTATCCCTATCAACCTTAATAAGTGTTGATAAGGCTGCTATTAAAACTAAAAATACTATAGATAAGGTTATACCAGTATTTAAATAAGGATATATTATCTTAATTTCAAGTTTTGGTGTCTTTAAGTAAATTAGATTGTCCAAAACTTCATAGCTCCCATTTAATTTCACAAAGCTGTCTAGAGCTGCTATCGGAACAATCACATTAGGAATATCACTTACTATACTTAGTACATTATTTTCTCTTTTAACATCTATTTTGTGAACTTCTCTTTTAGGAAGTTCATCTGCTTTTAAATTCAATGCATCTTCTAAAATTTTCACTGTGCCTCCATCTTTAGTTAAAAAACTGTAATAAGGTATATTAAGTCCCATAAAAGTTAAATTATCATTATCTTTTTTCCCAACATAGTTGAACAACCTTGAATTTAAAACCTCATAACTTTCACTATTTTCTATTCCTTTTAGAAAATAAGTTTTCCACTCGCTATATTCCTCAGGAAAGTTTTTCGTTTTAAGGCTTTCTTTTTTATAATAAATTTCACCATAGTTATTCTTAAGCGTAATTGGTTCTCCATTTACCCCTAAAAAACTTTCTTCAAGTCCTGCAGTATCAATTACTACCTTTATTCCACTTCTCGATAGTTTTAAAACTAAATTCTCTGCTGTTTTTTTATCCTTATACTTAAAGCCTGATAAAAATATAGCCTTTTTACTTTTTAGCTCATCGAAGCTGTAGTCATCTAAAAATTCTTTATCTCCTATCTGAAACTTTGGAAAAATGTACGCTATGTTAGAGGCGTATGAACCAATTGCTATTCCTTCATAGTTTACAGTTGTACCAAACCTGCTCATCACAGGATATTTATAAATAATATTTCCGCTATCTTCTTTATACTTTTTATACCCTACAGCCTCTGCATCATTTTGAAGCTTATTAAAATCGATTATTAAGCTTTTCTTTACAACAAGAGTATCAGCTCCAAGTTCTAATGATCTGTCAAACATTAATCCATAGTAGCCATTTTCAAGGGCAGTGTTTAACATAACAATATTGTTAGAAGTTGTTGCTCCTTGCCATGCCCATCCATACACCTGGTCTCTTACCCCTTGAACACTGTTATATCCAATATAGTAGCTTGGAAAAGAACCATAAGTTGAGTTGTCTAAGACCCCTACTCTTTGAGAAGCTATTTTTGATGCATCATCCATAGTTTTTGCTATATCTAATGGAAACTGTCTATTAAAGCCTAATGTGTAAAAGGAGCAGGCGGAATCTATTACTAATATAGAAATAAGCATTACTAAAACACTTTTCCTTAAGCTTTTCCATATTATAATCCCCATAATGATCATTGCCATGGAAATAGCGGTAAACCTCCTCATCCATAAGAGCTGATTCATAGGGAGCTTTTCCAAAATCGGTAGTACAGCTTTTGTAGTTCCAATAAGTATAATCAGTGATGCAATGAAGGATGGCCTTTCATTTTTCGTAGACATTAGAAGTCCAAAAACTGCTACAATAGCAAATGCTAATCCGAAATAATAGGTTTCAATATCAGAAAATCTCAAAAATGGATTAAGAGAAATAGTAAGTGGATAACTAAGTGACCTCATCACTTCTGAATTAGCTCCTTTATCTATTGCCATTATTCCTCCCTTTAAAGCTGGATACAGCCAAAAGGAAGATAACATTATTCCTAAGAAAGCATAGGTAAGCACTACTATATTTGTAAATATTCTTTTATTTATAACTGAATCCACTGCTGCAAGTATAAACAAAGATATTCCCGTCATTGCCGCTAACATCGCATGTGCTAAAGTTATTGTGCTCATTAAAAATGCCAATGCTAGATAGTCTTTGATTTTATTCTCTTTCAATGCTTTATAATAGAAAAAAAATACGAAGGGAATTAACGAATTAACAATAACATAAGGTATGTTCCCTTCAGAAAAAATAATTCTTAAATTATAAGGCACAAAGAACCAAAGGATAGCAAGTACCAATGCAAGGTTCTGCCTCTTCGTGTAATATCCAAAGCACAGCCATCCAAGTCCTCCCAGTATAAATACAAAAGCTACAAAAACATTAAAGGTAGTAATAATATTATTAGTAAGTAAATTAATAATTGCTAAAATGTAATAAGGTAGAGGTGCCCAATACCTGTAAGGTTGTACCCCGTTATACCAACTCTCATTATAGTTCAAAAAAAAGTTGCCCTTTTTAAAACTATCATATAAAATATTCCCCTTAAACAGATGTCCATAGGTATCTGATCCCCAGGGATAATGTCCTGTTCTATTTATTAAAACCAATACAAATAGAGAAGCGATGCTTAATATCATAAGATTCCTTAAGAACACTAATTTATCAAACTTTTTATTAAGTTTATTAAACTGTCTTCTCATCTCTACTAACTGCTCTGTAAGCTCCGAATTGCTGAGCTTTTCTTTATCCACCTGCACTGCATCCTCACCTCATTTCTACATAAAGCTCTTATTCTTCGATTATATATGTTCTTGTTGGATTTTCACTAATCTCCATTTTTTTAAAATACAGATTTTTATCATTTATAAGGCTCTTTATATCTACATAAAGCACCTTTCCTATATTCTCCATAGTAGGGTTAATCTCTTTAAAAGACTGATGTTCATTTAAATACTTATTTTCATAATTTAAGAAATAATTTTCAAGCTCATTTTCAAAATTAGTGAAGTTTACTGTATCACTCTCCTGAGATCCAAATAAAACTACAATCTCCCAGGTATGTGGATGAATATTTGAAGATTTTTCATTAAAAATTACAGAATGCTTTGCATTAAGGTAAAACTTAAATTTATAGTAAGTTTTCATGACTTATTTCTCCTTATTATTTTTTACTCCAAGAAGTTTTCTTCTTATAAAATATGTTACAAAAAATGGAATTGCCATAGAAAAAAACTTTGATATAAGAAAAGATAAATGAGATATATCAAAGCTTAACCACATAGTCGCATCTGCCACTGCAATACCTAAAGCAAATGTAGCCACATAAATCAATAATGAACTTGACAGATTCTTACTATCGAAAATATACTTCATACAGGTTACACACTGAAATATAAAACCTGATACTATTCCCACATTACAAGCAAGAAGATAGTTCAGGTTAGTCACATCATACAGCAAATAAGATATAGCAAAATCTATAACACTTGCCAAACAGGAAATAATAAAATACTTTCCTATATTTAATTTTAATAGCTCTTTTATCAATATATCATCCCCATCACCAACTACATTTTATGACAATAAATACTCTTTATAAACAACAAAATTCTGCAAATATCTTTTATTTTATTATAATATCATACTGTATATTTAGTGTCACTAAAATTTCACATTAAAAATATACCAATTTTTGTTACGCGCTTGGTTAATCCTTTTCTTTTAGTTATGGCAAGATATACAGGCTATTGATATACTTATAACTAGTATTGCTAAAGTTTTACTTTATACAAGGGGGAACACCAATGAATAAAATAATACATATATGTTTTTCGGAAAGTACAAGGGGATCTATTAGGCATGCCTTATCAGAAAATTTACTTGAAGGAAGTATGGTTATAAGCTTTTGTGATGATTTATCACATGGACCTATAGCTAATGTAGAAATGCACAACAGAGCTATATGGTGGAATAAGGTACTACCCAAAGATGAATTTGATTATATCGAAGATGTAAAACAAAACTATAAGGATTTTTTTCAAAAGATTTGTGAGATAAAAAATGAAACTGTTTATATGTGGTATGGTGAAAACGCCTATGAACTTTGTGGATTAATGTATGCCATTTTATCTGTAGAATGTAACATTAAAAATTTATACATTATTAATGTATCAAATATTACATATAATAAAGGTCTTAAAAATGAATATAAACCAAGATACTCGGGGGAAATTGTACCTGAAAAATTTATAGATTTTATAAAATCTAAGACTAAAATTGATGAAGAAACTTTTAATAACATAAAAGAGCTTTGGAGTAAATTACAAGAGGAAAATACACTTTTTAGAATTTGTGAAAATGGGAAAGTTATCAGTGTTTCTGAAGATTATCTTGATGAATTTATATTAGGATACACCAATGAAAAGTTTAGAAAAGCAGCTAGAATTGTCGGGGAAGCTCTTGGATACAGTAAAATTCATGTAAGTGATACCTTTATATTCTGGCGAATACTTGAAATGATTCAACTTGGTAAAATAGAATACAAAGGAACCTTTGGAATCATGAGAGAGATGGAACTAAAACAAGCAGAGGGAATATATATTAGAAATTATAACAAGCTTGTAAGAGATAACATACCAAAAATAATTGAAGCTGATGGTAAAGAACTTAAATTTAGAAGGTTAGAAGATGAGGAATATTTAGAGGCATTAGATGAAAAACTTCATGAAGAAATGATGGAGTACTCCTTAAATAATGGCAGCACAGAGGAATTAGCTGATATAGTAGAAGTCATTTATGCTATTTTAGAACATAAAAATATAGATATAACAGAATTCGAAAAAATAAGATTACAAAAAAAGAATATTAATGGCGGCTTTAAAGAAAAACTATTTTTAGAGACTGTAAGAAAGCCATAGAAATGCACCCCTAAGGTATTGTGTGAAGCCTAGGGGTGCATTTTTAATAAACTGTACTTACAAAATAAATTTTTCTCAAAAAATAATTATATTGAGAAAAATTTAAATATTTTAAATTTTTTACTAAAATCCATTTACACTATTTTACTATTATACTATAATTAATCTAAAGAATTATAGTATAAGAATATTTTTTATAGTATAACTATAAAAAAATATAGAATAAATATAAATTTTATAGTTATACTATAAAATTTTATTCAAAACAAAAAAAGCACTATAATACTTTATACACATGTGTAAAAACCCTCGCAAAACATTTTATATTCAACAACCAAATTTAACCTATTTTTCAAATAAATCTCTATAATATTCTTTTGAAAGGTGGTTCATATTATGTTAAGCAAAAAAACTATGTGCAAACTTTTGTCACTAGCTTTTATTGCAACACTTATTGCGCCTTCAGCAAAGGTTAGCGCTAAAGAATCAAGTAGTGTCTTTAAAAATACTATGCCTAAAGTAGAAAGACAAGCTTGGAAAGGGAATGTTCATAAAGCTAAACCATTAGTAGTATTAATGGACTACAAAGATTACAACCACACTCAGCTTGTGGACAAAGACAAAGCAATCCTAGATCAAAGATTTTATGCTAAATACAAAGCTGAAGACTTTACTCCAGAACACTACAAGAATATATTCTTTGCACCAAGCACCTACAAAAGTGCTGATGGAAAAGATTATGTTTCCATGAGAGGATATTTTGCTGAAGAGTCTGGCGGAAGCTTTGACTTTAATGGTGGTGTTGCTGGTTGGTATCAAGCAGATCATGAAGCAAAATATTATGGTGCATCAGATCCTCTTTATACTAATGGAGGAACAGATCAAAATAATGCAGCAAAATTAGCTTTAGAAGCTTTCCAAAAGGTAGCAAACGATCCTAGCATTAATCTATCTGATTATGACGTAGAAGATCCAATGGATGTGGACAATGATGGAAATTATTTTGAACCAGATGGAGTTATCGATACTTTAATTGTTATTCATCCTGGTATTGGAGAAAATTTTACCGGTGGAAGTCTAGGTGAAGATGCTATTTGGCCTTTCCAGGGAAAGTTCTACGAATATGCTGCTGCTAATAACAGTATGCCTGAAGTGAAAGATAGTAAAGGCAATAAGATAAAAGCTTGTAAATTTATATGTATGGAACAGAATCTTCCACCTGATTTAATGCTTCACGAATATGGACATTATTTAGGTTTACCGGATTTATATGCTTACCGTGGAAGTACACCTCCTGTACAATATTGGTCTGAACATGGTGGTAGCTATCTTGGTCCTTTCCTTGGAGCATCTCCAATAAGCTATGGTGCTTATGGCCGTAATCGCCTAGAGCAAATTGGCAAAGACAAAGGGGTAGACTTAAATTGGACTAATAATAAGACTATTTCCTTAAATGAATTAAAGCAGAAGGGACAAACTGTAACTTTAGATCAAGAGGCTCTAAATGGTACAAACCCAAATCTAATTAAAATAACATTACCTAATAACGAAACAAAATTTGTTAATCCTCCAAGTGGAAAGAATGTATTCTTTAGTGGAAAAGCTGTTTACGATATGCGTAATTCCATGGATCTAAAAAAACCTTTAGATTTAACTACGGCTAAGGGTGCATCCATTAGCTTTAAGACTTTATATGATTTAGCACCTAATGATGATTTTGCATCTGTACAAGTTAGAGAAAAAGGCAGTAATGGCAAATGGACTTCTGTAAAAGGTAATATAACTACTACTGCAAACCCTAATGATACAACACCAGATGACCCAATGGATAGAAATCCTGGTAATGGTATCACCGGTTCTTCTAATGGTAAATGGGTAGATGCTAATTTTGACTTAAAAGACTTTTTAGGAAAAGAAATAGAGCTTAGAATATTCAACTGGACTTTTGATATGTCAAAATATCCTGGTATCTACATTGATGATGTAAACATAACTGTAGACAATAAAATTGTTATTTCTGATGGTGCAGAAGATAAAGCAACAACTGCTTTTAACTTAAATGATTTTGTAGTTACTGATGGAACCAACACTGGTACTCACACTTATATGTTAGAATTAAGAAATCATCACAATTCCCATATAGATAATGCCCTTGGTGGTGGACTATTTAGATATTTACCAGCTGCTAAAGCACCGGTTTATGATTTGGTTCATGATCCTGGTCTATTAGTATGGTATGAAAATGGTGAATACAAAGAACAGGAAACTAAAGATCATCTTGGTTATGCAATGACTGGCATTGTAGATGCTGACCAAAATCCAATTGCGGCTACTAAAACTGATGGCACTAAATCTTCAGATGTTGCAACATACCAAATGAGAGATGCTGCTTTTGGCTTAAGAGAGCAGACTCCATTCAAATTTACAAATCCAAATAATGGTGATGTTACAGAAGATACTTCCTTAATGATGAATCCAATATTTGATGATTCTAAGGATTACTCAAGTAAAGACGCTAAGCTTGAAGCTGGATTAATATTACCAAACAATGGAGTAATGGTCTTTGTAACAGAAGAGAATTCAAATATCAGCAGCAACAAAGTTCACATAACTACTAAAAATGTAAAAAATCCAACTTATCAAGATGCTAAGGAAATTAAACATATAAAGGTAAAAGATAACAAAGTTTATATTACTACTGATAGAAAATATTCAGATACTGCTTATGTAAGCTATCTATCTCCAGATGGACAAACAGAAAATAAGCTTAAGTTAAGTTACAACGAAGATAAAAAGGCTTATGAAGGAGATATAAGCTTTGCAGCAGGAAAAGGTACTTGGAAAATTAATTATATAATTATTTCCGACTCCGATAAAAACACAAAAGCTTTCTATAACATAAAAGCTAACAAAGTATTTGGTGACGACTTTGGTAAAGGTGATTTAACTTTTAAAAACTAGCTATTGTATTAATATTTTGAAAGGTGGTTTATATTATGTTAAGCAAAAAAACTATGTGCAAACTTTTGTCACTAGCCTTTGTTGCAACACTTATCGTACCTTCATTTAAAGTTAGTGCAAAAGAAGCAAATACTGTTTTTAAAGACTCTATGCCTAAATATGAAAGGCAACCTTGGAAAGGAACTGTTTATAAGGCAAAGCCATTAGTAGTATTAATGGATTATAAAGATTATAATCATACTGAAATTAATGAAAAAGATGCAAAAAGCATAAAGGATTTTAATTTCGCTAACTACAAAGCTGAAGACTATACTCCAGAACATTATCAAAATATGTTCTTTGGAGAAAACAGTTATAAAGGTGCTGATGGAAAAGATTATGTTTCCATGAGAAGACATCTTTTTGAAGAATCTGGCGGAAGCTTCGACTTTAATGGTGGAGTTGCTGGTTGGTACCAAGCAGATCATGAGGCAAAATATTATGGTGCATTGGACCCTCTTTATACTAATGGAGGATCAGATCAGAATAATGCAGCAAAACTAGCTTTAGAAGCTCTTGAAAAAGCGTCAAAAGATCCTAAAATTGATTTATCTCAATATGATGTTGAAGATCCAATGGATAAAGATGGTGACGGAAACTACTTTGAGCCAGATGGCGTTATCGATACTTTAATTGTTATTCATCCTGGTATTGGGGAAGAGTACGGTGGCGGTTCTCTAGGTGCAGATGCTATTTGGCCTTTCCAAGGAAAGTTCTATGAATATGGTGCCGCTGGTAATACTATGCCTGAGGTAACAGACAGTAAAGGTCGTAAAATAAGGGCTAACAAGTTTATTTGTATGGAACAAAATCTTCCGCCTGATTTAATGGTTCATGAATATGGACATTACCTAGGTTTACCAGACTTATATGGTTACGATGGAAGTGAACCT
Organism: Clostridium aciditolerans; assembly: GCF_016316925.1. Classification (GTDB taxonomy): domain Bacteria; phylum Bacillota; class Clostridia; order Clostridiales; family Clostridiaceae; genus Clostridium_AM; species Clostridium_AM aciditolerans. The sequence continues at coordinate 274,583 of NZ_JAEEGB010000005.1, forward strand.
CCTGTGCAATATTGGTCTCAAATGGGAGGAAGCTATACTGGTCCTATTTGTGGAGTATATCCATTAAGCTATGGTGGTTATGGCCGTAATATGTTGCAGCAAATTGGAAAAAACAAAAATGTAGCGCTAAATTGGGCTAAAGATAAAACTGTCACTTTAGACGAGTTAAAGCAAAAAGGCCAAACCTTCACCTTAGATGAAGAATCAGTAAATGGTAAAAACTTAAATTTAATTAATATAAAATTACCTGCTAATGAAACTAGACTTGTTACTCCTCCAAGCGGAAAGAATGTTTTCTTTAGTGGAAAACCTGTTTATGATATGCGTAACTCTATGGAACTTAAAAAGCCTTTAGATTTAACTAACACTACAAGTGCATCAATAAACTTTAAAACTTTATATGATTTAGCGCCTAATGATGACTTTGCATCTGTACAAGTTAGAGTAAAAGGTACTAACAATTGGGTTGCAGTAAAAGGTAATATAACTACTACAGAAAATCCTAATGACACTACTCCAAATGATCCACTAGATAGAAACCCAGGTCACGGTATAACTGGTTCTTCTAATGGTAAATGGGTAGATGCCAGCTTTAACCTAAAAGATTTTATAGGAAAAGAAATAGAACTTAGAATATTCAACTGGACCTTTGATATGTCAACACATCCTGGCATTTATATAGATGATGTAAACATAACTGTAGACAATAAAACTGTTGTTTTTGATGATGCAGAAGATAAGGCGAACTCAGCATTTAACTTTAATGATTTTGTAATTACTGATGGAACTAATAGTGGAACTCACTCTTATATTTTAGAATTAAGAAATCATACTAATTCAAATGTAGACAAGTCTCTTGGTGGACCACTTAGAAAATCTATACCTGGAGATGTGGTATATGATGCTGGTTTATTAATGTGGTATGCAAATGGAGAATATAACGAACAGAATGTTAGCAAACATCCTGGTTATGCAATGGCTGGTGTTATAGACGCTGATCAAAATACAGTTATGGCTACTAAAGTTGATAATTCTAAAATTAAAGATAAAATAATGTATCAACTTAGAGATGCTGCCTTTGGCTTAAGGAAACAAACTCCATTAAAACTCAATTGGTCAAATGGAACTGTTACAGAAGATACTTCTTTAATGATGAATCCGATATTTGATGATTCTAAAGATTACTCAAATAAAGCTACTCCTCAAGGTGGATTAATATTACCAAACAATGGAGTAATGGTCTTTGTAACAGAAGAGAATTCAAATATCAGCAGCAACAAAGTTCACATAACTACTAAAAATGTAAAAAATCCAACTTACCAAGATGCTAAAGAAATTAAGCATATAAAGGTAAAAGATAACAAAGTTTATATCACTACTGATAAAAAATATTCCGATACTGCCTATGTAAGCTATCTATCTTCAGATGGACAAACAGAAAATAAGATTAAGCTAAGCTACAACGAAGATAAAAAAGCTTATGAAGGAGATATAAGCTTTGCAGCAGGAAAAGGTACTTGGAAAATTAATTATATAATTATTTCCGACTCCGATAAAAACACAAAAGCTTTCTATAACATAAAAGCTAACAAAGTATTTGGTGACGACTTTAGTAAAGGTGATTCAACTTCTAAAAACTAGGTTAAAAAAACGGTAAGTAATTCCTTTTTAAAAATCAAGTAAATAGAAGAGACTCTCTCAAAATAAAATTTTGAGAGAGTCTTTTCTACTATTGTAAATTATTCAATAAGAGTTTAAGTTTTTCCCTTAAATCTAAAGCTTCTTCCATAGACATTCCAGTGCTACAAAATACTTTACCTGGTATTTCTAGAGCCTCATCCTTCATCTTCATTCCCTTTTCAGACAGCTTTACATACACATTTCTTTCATCTTCTGTATCTCTTATTCTCTTAAGTATCTCCATGTTTTCAAGTTTTTTTAGCAAAGGAGTAAGAGTGCCAGAATCTAAATGAAGTTTTTTACCAAGTTCTTTTACAGTTATATTATCCTCTTCCCAAAGTGCTAAGAGAGTAATATATTGAGTATAGGTTATGCCAAACTTATCTAAAAAAGGCTTATAGATTCTAGTCACTTCTTTAGCACAAGCATACAAGGCAAAACATAATTGATTATCTAGTTTTAGTGATTCATAATTCATATTTTAAAATTACCTTATAATAATTTTTCTATTTCAGGAATCATATCTAATGGTTCTGTTGTAGGCTCAAATCTACCAACTATATTACCTTCTCTGTCAATTAAGAACTTAGTAAAATTCCATTTTATAGAGTTGCCTATTAAGTATTCAGGAAATTTTTCTTCTAAGAAGCTATTTAATATTTTCCCACTTGGATGATTTAAATCCAGTCCTTTAAAAGGAACTGCTTCGCTTAAATATTTAAATAGTGGATGTGCTGAAGCACCTCTTACATCTATTTTTTCAAATAGAGGGAATGTTACTCCATAATTTATTTCACAGAACTTCTTAACTTCATTATTATTTCCAGGCTCTTGTTCTGCAAATTGGTTGCAAGGGAATCCTAATATTTCAAGGCCTTTACTGTTATACTTTTCATATATCTTTTCTAAATCTGCATATTGAGGTGTAAAACCACATTTACTTGCAGTGTTTGCAATTATTAATACTTTTCCTTTATAGTTCTCAAGAGATATTTCTTCACCATCTATTCCTTTTAATTTAAAATCATAAATTGACATATTATATTCCTCCCTTAAATTTAATTATATAAAATTAAATTGTATAAAACTAATTTATATCTTAAATCTATCATTAATCCAAGACTTTGTCAATGATTATTTTCTTTAAATAACTATTACAAATTAAACTTCAGATAATAAAATAAGATCACATTAAATAATACGAATAACATGGAAATGTTTGCTATGTTCTTATATTGACATTCAAACTCATATTTGGTATTCTTTAATAGAACAAATGTTCGTATAAGGAGTGATAGCATGGAAAGAATAACAACGGGAAACAAAACTAAGATTGATTTGATGTGGGAGAACTGTAATGAAACAGGATTAGAACACCTATTTTTACTAAAAGATAATCATTGTATTACAGCAAATTCAATTATTCTAACAATGAGAGGAAATGCTCCAATTCGTGTTTGGTATAAAGTATATTGTGATTTAGACTGGAATGTTAACAAATTTGACATTCATATGTTTGATGATAATTATAAAAATATTATGTTAGTATCCGATGTCAAAGGAAATTGGGCAACTAGTACAGGTGAACCTGTAAAAGATTTAAGAGGCTGTACAGATATTGATATCTCAGCTACGCCTTTTACAAATACAATTCCTATTAAACGTTTATCCTTAAAACCAGGAGAATCAAAAGAAATAAAAGTAGTTTATGTTGATGTTTATAATTTCAACTTAAGGCCTGTGAAACAGCGTTATACTTGTTTGGAATCAAAAATAGATGGCTATAAATATAGATATGAAAATATAGATAGCGGTTTTATGGCAGAATTTTGGGTAGATATAGAAGGATTTGTTATAGATTATCCTGATTTGTTTAAAAGAATATATAATTTTGAAAGTTAAGTTATTTAGGGCTGCAAGCCAGTTACCGAACTTGCAGCCCTATGTTACCTTGATATTATTTCTATACCATCTTCAGTTACTAAAATTGTATGTTCCCATTGCGCTGAAAGTGACCCATCTTCTGTAAGTACTGTCCAGTCATCATCAGCATCTACAAATACTTTATGACTGCCTGCATTTATCATAGGTTCGATAGTAATCACCATACCTGGTACTAATATCATTCCCTCTCCCCTATTTCCATAGTGATAAACAAAAGGCTCCTCCTGAAACTTGAGTCCTGTTCCATGCCCTCCAAGGTCCCTGACTACTGAGTACCCATTAGTTTCTGCATGTTCTTGTATAGCTGCTCCTATATCACCTAAAAATCCCCAAGGTCTAACTGCTTCTACTCCCTTATATAGACATTCTTTAGTTACATCTACTAATTTTCTAGCGTCTTCACTTACATTGCCAATTGTAAACATTCTAGATGCATCTGAGTAGTATCCATTAAATATAGTAGATGCATCAACATTTATGATATCCCCACTCTTAAGAATTACATTCTCACTTGGTATACCATGGCACACCTCATCATTAATTGATGTACAAATGCTCTTTGGAAAACCATTATAATTAAGAGTAGCTGGTACTCCTCCTCTAGCCACTGTATAATCGTGAGCTAACTTATTAATTTTCTCTGTACTCATACCCTCTCTAATATTGTTACTAATTAAATCCAGAACACCATTATTGATTTCAGCGCTTTTTCTTATTCCTTCGATTTGCTTTTTATTTTTAATAATATTTCTTGATGGTACTTTATATCCTTGTTGTTTTAATTTCTCTAGCTTTTCGTCAAAACCTAAATGGCACTTCTTATATTTTAATCCACTTCCACACCAACATTCATCATTTCTATTTAAACTCATTTAATACTCTCCTTAATCTAATTTATTTATACAAATCTACAAGCTCAACAATTGATAAGCTTCTTTTGATAAAGTGTTCTTTAATATCAATATCCAAGCTATTCATTTTTGCTTCCCATCCCGTTACAATTGACTAATAAACATCTTTTACAACTTAGGTTTTAACAAGTAATACCTTTTGTCTTTAACTTACATTTTATCATCATACTTATAAAAAGTAAAAGTGATACCATTACTAGTACCACTTTGCCTTTTATATTAATTACTAGCTTTTTCTTATTCATAAGAAATTATTCTTGATACGACGTTGAAAACAATGTTTAATAATGACTATGCTTCGTATTCTATTCAAACAATTCTTTAACATTTTTTAATTCTTTTCGAATTGAAATACCTTGAGGGCAATGACTTTCACATTTGCCACACTCTACGCAGCTTGATGCTTTTTCTTTAGGTTCAAGCCAGTTGTAAAGTTCTTTTTCACCAAACATATGGTAATTATTATAAATTTCGAAGCACATAGGAATATTTACACCTGATGAACATGGCATACAATATTTACAAGCTGTACAATTAACTTTTATTTTTCTTTTAATAATATTTTTAACTTGATCAATCATATCTAATTCCTTCTTTGTCAAGGAATTTGCTTTCGTTTCACTTGCTGTTTTTATATTTTCTATAACTTGTTCCATTGTATTCATACCGCTTAGAAGCACAGATACTTCCGGGTGGTTCCACACCCATTTTAAAGCCCACTCTGCTGCTGATCTTTTTGAATTTTCCTGCTTGAAAGCCGCTTTAGCTTCCTCTGGAAGATTATTAACAAGCTTTCCTCCTCTAAGAGGTTCCATAATTGCAATCCCTAAACCTTTTGCTGCAGCATACTTTAACCCTTCACTTCCAGCTTGATAATTATCATCTAAATAATTATATTGTATTTGACAAAATGACCAGTCGTAATAATCTACTATTTCTTTAAACACTTCTAGATTATCATGGAAGGAAAAACCTGCATGTTTTATCCTTCCGTCCTTTATAGCTTCATCTAAAAACTTGTCAACGCCAGCTTCTTTTAATGTAGCCCACACTTTACTATCAAGAGCATGAACTAAGTAAAAATCTATCGAATCTATTTCAAGTCTCTTTAGTTGCTCATTTAAGTATTTATTCATATCTTCCTTTGACTTTATCAGCCAACTAGGAAGTTTTGTAGCTATTTTCACTTTTTCTCTATAGCCATTTTTTAATACTTTCGCTACAAAAGGTTCACTTTCCCCAGCCTTATCCATACCTGTTCCATGATAAGGATAGGCAGTATCTATATAGTTTACCCCTTTATTAATTGCGCTGCGTACTAACTTTATCGCTTTTTCCTCATCAATTTTAGATGGATCCCCTCCTGGAAGAATGGGTAGTCTCATGCATCCAAATCCCAAGATTGAAACCATCTCATTAGTTTTTCCAAATTTTCTATATAACATAATAACCCCTCCATTAGATGAATAGTAAAATTTGTTTATAGTTCATAGTATTAATATTGTCTTATTTTCCAATATATTCATAATATTACACCTTTGAGTATATACAAAGTCAAGAGCTTTTTTAATAAGTCTCAAAAGAATAAAAAAGACATAGGGCTAATAATTAGGTTACTAATCTAATACACCAATAAGAGAGTGCTTATATTTCTTTAAAAGTTTCGCAAATATTTTACATTCTTCATCAGACCAATTTCTTAGAAGTTCTGCCACCTTTTCCAATCGCAACTGCTTATTGTAGAAGCATCCAATATCAATAGTTTGATAATTCGGAATATTATTGACATTGTTATAGTAAGTTGTATAATTAAATTATATAGTTGTATTATACAACTTGTTCAAAATAATCAAAAACTAATTGATATCTTATAACACTAGTTTATTTTTTAATTATATTTGATAGGAGAGTAATTATGAAAGCTCATGAAATTATGATCACTCAAGTCTATACGGTGAGAGAAAGTGACACAGTGCGAGCTGTCATTAAAAACTTTATTGATCATCGCATTAGCGGACTTCCTGTGGTAAATGAAAAAAATGAAATCATCGCCTATGTAAGCGATGGAGATATTATGCGATATATTGGCAAACATGAAAATTTGGTAGCTGATTTTTTCTATTATGTTGCCGTTATAAAAGGTGACGATGAAGAATTTGAGGATAGGGTACAAAAAATTTTGGATTTAAATATTCTTAGCATCGCACAAAAGAAGGTTATTAAAGTTTCTGAAGATGAGGAGATTGAAAATATTGCTGCTATTTTAGCTAAAAGACATATAAAAAAGCTACCAGTTGAACATAACGGAGTATTAATTGGAATAATCAGCCGTGGAGATGTCATTAGAAATTGCTTTAAATCTATACTTTAATAAATAATAGACAATTCATATTGGGTTGTCTATCTTGCCTTCTCATATGATACTTATTCATAAATTTAATACTCATCCTTCAAAATTAGTCATCAAATTATTGTAATATAATATTATTATTTAATGCTTATAATACAAAAAATAAATGCCCTATTATAAAGGGCATTAACCACAGTCTGCTTTTTATAAATTAAAATCATGCATAGCTCTCATTTTTTCTTTAATAACAGTACTGATTTTACAGCTTCTCTAATTTCTTCATAACTAGTACATCTGCAAATATTAGATTGAAGCCATTCCTCAATAGTTTCATCATCTGCATTGGGATGATTAGTTGCAAGCCCATAACAGTTCATTATGAAACCTGGAGTACAATATCCACATTGAAATCCCCATTTATTTATAAAAGCTTTTTGAATAGGATCTTCCTTTAAACCTTCAATGGTGATTATTTTATGTCCAACAGCTTCAACAGCTAGCATGATACATGATTTAACAGGTAATCCATCTAACAGCACAGTACATGTACCACAATCACCATTTTCACATCCAGCTTTTGCTCCAGTTAGACCCAATTGTTCTCTAAGCACTCTAAGTAAAGTATCTGCCGGCCTTACAATCACGCTTTTCTTTTCGCCATTAATATCAAGTTCTATTCTTGCTGCTTCAACATATGATATCATCTTCCTTCACCTTCCAATTCCTCCAGAGTATAATTTAGTAAATTTCTGAGTACGAACTTTTTATATTCAGAAGACCCCTGAATATTGCCAAATATAGGTGCAGGTACATGGCTTATTGCCTGTTCTATTCTTTTCTCCCTTGAGACATTTTTGTTATTTATATCCTCCTCCATTTTAATAGATCTAAATGGAAAAGCACAAACTCCGCTAAATGCCATTTGTATATTATTATTTTTTTTAAGTGCAGCCATACTAATTAAAGGATAATCTATTTTTTCCATTTTAGTCTTCTTTACAGATATATAAGGCAATTTGGCATAGCTCATGTTTGTTACTAATTGAAAAAGAAATTCTCCTTTTTCCAGTTGAAGCCTCTGGTTAAAAGCTTTATTTATTGGAACTATTCTTTTACCTTTTTCTCCGTAAATAATTACATTGCTATCTGCGATTAAATGACCTAAAATTGCCTCCTTGTATATAATTCTTCCACAAATATTTCCGCCTACAGTTATCGTATTACGTGCTGTATGATCTGCTGGAAAATTTGCTGTCTTGCTTAGAACTGGAACTGACTTATTCTCAGAAATACGAGTAAGTGTAACTGCAGCTCCAATTATCATCTGGTTATTTTTTGTTTCAAATACATTACATTCAGGAATTCCTTTAATGTCTATCACTGCATTTGTAGATATATCATTTCTTCTTGCCATAGTGATTATTTCCGTACCACCTGAATAATATAAAGGGTTCTTATTACTCTCACTGAGCTTTCCATATAGCTTCACAGCCTCATCTAATGAATCAGGTTTATAATATTCAAAATTAATTGGAATCATTATTTGCCTCCCCCTTTTGCTTTCCATATAAGCTCAGGAATCAACGGTAATTGGTTAAGAGATACCTGCGCCGCATTGGATAAACTATTTGCAAGTGCTGCTGGCATTCCAATTACACCATATTCTCCAATTCCTCTTGCACCATAGGGTGCATCTATTTGTGGAGTTTCTATAAAAGCTACAAGATACTCTGGATTTTCTCCAAACCTCAGTATTTTATATGTTCTTAACTGCTTATTTTGAATAATGCCTTTATCTGTAAATAAAAATGATTCTCTACTAGCAAAACTCAACCCTAGATTCATACCACCAGAAATTTGTCCTTTTGCGGCTTCAGCATTAATAACTTTACCTGCATCTACGACGCAAGCTGCCTTTATAATTTTGTAGGTATATTCTTTTTTATCGAACTCTACTTCTACAGCCGCTGCACCAACAGTCCATTCTGGACCAGGATTACCTTTGCCAGTTTCGGGATCTAAAATTGTTAAATGCTTTAAAACGTAGCTTCCTCTTCCAATAACCTGTCCTCCAACTGAATTCCCGTTAGGATAGGTATAACCAAATGCAATTTTACTTATTTCTATTCCCATTTCGGGATTATCGCTTAAAAATACTCTTCCTCCACCAACATCTAATTCATCTGGCGAACATCTTAAAGCAATAGCTCCAATTCTAGATAGTTGATTAATGGCATCCTCAGCTGCTCTCAAAATAGCTCTGCCAACCAGCAAAATACTCCTGCTTGCAGCTGTCTTCCAGTGGTCTGGGGCTGTCTGAGTATTAACTTCCATCACTACATGAATTTGATCTACATTCATTTTCATTTTTTCTGCTAATATCTGTGCTAAAGCTGTTTTAGTTCCCTGTCCTAGTTCAACTGCACCACAAATAAGATTAATGCTTCCATCCGGATTAAATGTAAGAATAGCCCCTCCTCCTGCATTTAAAGCTGTATTTGAGTTTTTCCAGAAGCAGCTTATACCTTTAGCTCTTACTTTACCATCCTGGGTTTCAACTAGTTTTCCTTCTTCCCAATGTATTAGTTCAGCCAGCCTTTGTATACACTTTGGTAGATTCCCTAGATTACTCTTATTCAATAAAGTTTGAGTAGGGCTAGTATCCCCTGGTATAATCGCATTTCTCAACCTTAATTCTAAAGGATCCATTCCAAGCTTATTAGCTAGTATATCCATTGTTCTTTCTATTGGAAAGGTGAGCTCTGGATGTCCAAATCCTCTAAAGGCTGAAGCATAAGGATGATTTGTATATAAGCACAAGGAATCGCACCATATATTTTCGATATTGTAAGGTCCTGTACAGTCTACACCTGCTGCCCTGCTTATAATTACTGCTCTGTCCGAGTATGCACCTCCATCAAATAAATAGGTTATTTCTGCTGCAGTGAGTTTACCAGCTTTTGTACATCCCAGCTTAATTTTTGCATCAAGACCTATATGAACTGGAGATGTAATCAGATCTTCTTCTCTCGTATTGGTAAGCTTAACTTGTCTTCCTCCTACAGCCTTTGAACATAAATAAGCAATAAACTCCAGCTGTATAGCTGTTTTGCCTCCATAAGCTCCACCTACTAAAGGCACATTAACAATAACCTTGCCAGGGTCAACTTTAAAGAAGTAACTTATGAGCTTTTTTATAACAAAGGGTGCTTGAGAAGCAGAATAGATGATAACTTTCCCATCCGGTAATATTTCCGCTCTTACAGACCTTGTTTCCATAGCAGCATGATCAGAAGGTGGAAAAGAAAAGCTTGCCTCAACTGTTACTTCACTTTTAGACCAGCCCTTTTTAATATCACCTTTTCTTATCTTAGTTCGATTGGCAATGTTTGTATTGGCCTCTGGAAAGGCTTCATCTATAATCTTATATTCGCCAAGTTTTTCATGAACCAAGGGTGCATCTTTTCTGATCGCCTCACGAGGAGAGTTCACCACTGGTAAAGCTTCGTATTCTACTTTTATCAATTGAGCTGCTTTTTCAGCTTCTGCTTCGCTATCAGCTACCACTACCGCCACAGGTTCACCATTATATCTCACTTTATCTATTGCAATTGGAGGTCTATCAACAATAGTAGATCCTATAAGCTGAGGAAAATATTGACCCGTTAACACTGCCCTAACCCCAGAAGCTTTTAGTGCATTTGCATATTCAATAGACTTTATTTTTGCATGAGCATAAGGACTTGTTACCATCCTAGCATGTAAAAGTCCTGGAATATCATAATCATCAGTATATCTTGCAGCACCTGTTACTTTATCTAAGGACTCTTTCCTTGGCACACTTTTTCCAATCACATTTAAATTATGCATGGACTACTCCTTGGAATAATATTTATTTACTTTTATAATATATTTATTATTATGAATTATTATGAGTTTAACCTTGTTCTTACAAAAAACCCTAATTCCAAAATGGCAACCATAATCATTACACAATATGGTGGTCCTGATGGAGAACTAGGTGCATCATTAAGATATTTGAGCCAAAGATTCTCTATGATTACACCTCAAGCTATAGCAACATTAAATGATGTAGGTACTGAAGAATATGTACCATAATGTTATAAGTTATTTAATTATATATAATATATGCTTTAATAAGATAATTCTTTTTAGTTTATTTCTTAGTTGAATATAAATTAAAACATTTTCATACTGACTTTTTACTTAAAATAATATTTATATATAAGTTTGTCCAAATCTTCACTAAGCTTTGATACACTATTAGTAGATTGAATTGTAATACTTCTAATATTCCAATACACAAAACTATTTATTTAAAAATTTTTTTAATAATTATTTTAGTACTATTTTATAAGGTCACAAATAGCAACGGATAAGAAATTAGCTTAATAAATACCAATTTTTTATCCGTTTTTTAATTCTTTGGAAAAAGAATCTATTTCATTGAAATTCATTTCTTTGTTACAAGAAGTGCTGTACAACAACAAATTGTAGTACAGATTGTAATAGTAGAAATTAAAATAAATCCTTGAATATCAGTAGCTTTACAAATATTTTGCATAATAACAAATAACCAATATGATGTAAAGGCTCCAATAGCCCCAAATAACATAATAGATTTTATAGTATTTAATAATTTATGTATCATAAAAACCCCTCTTTCATTTTATTAAACCCAATATTTTACTATAAATATATCATTATCTTTAAAGTTTATAAATAAAATTCAAATAAATATAAAATATTATTAAATTTTATTTTTATATAATACTTTACAATAATGGAATTAATATGTATAATTTCATAATATAAGGAAATACAATAAAGGGGGATGTATTTAGAATGAAAAAAGTATTTATTAGTGTACTAGCTGCAACTATGTTGCTTGGTGGAAGCTCACTAAAAGTATCCGCTTATGAGAATAGTAATGCATATGATATTCTTGTCGGTACTGTTGATAGTGATAAGCCTATCCAACAAGTAAATTTTGTTAAAGGAGAAAAGCAATATAATTTGGATTTTTCTTGTCTAAAAGTAAGCATGAAAAATAATAAATTAGTAACAGAAGTTGATAAAGAAAAAATAGGCAAGGTATCAAAATCTAAAAAGCTTACAGCTATACAAGAAAGTAATCTATCAGAAAATGCTACGAATGTTCAAACAATATTAGATACTGACTTAAGTGATCCAAAAACCCATAAAGAAATTAGTGAAATAATTCAACAGCATCAAAATAAAACTGGACAAAATCCTGTAATAGGCTTAAAAGAAACAGTTAATACTTCAAGTACAACAGAAACTGTAAAAGCATTAGGCGTAGACGGACCAACAGAATCTGATAATTATGTCAGGTTATATACTTCAGCTTCTGGAGATGGAACAACAGCTTGGGGACAAAGTAATGCATATGTTAAAGTACCGACAACTGCAGGTTTGGCAATAAACTATAAATCTGCTGTAAGTTTGGGTTGGGACTCACCTTGGAAGTTAACCAATAGTTATTCATTGACACTTAAGGATCCAGCAGGACTTAACTTGAATTATAATGACCAAACCAGAACAGGAGGTACTAATACTTCTTTAGCTTATTCATTTAGACGATACAATGTAGCTGGAGCATACCTTGGTGCCTCATTAGCAAATGGATCAAGTGGAGGAAATAATTTTTACTCTAGTTATGTTACAACTAACGCAGCATTAAGCTATTCATTCTCATGTTCTGATGGTAAAATTGGATTAAGTGTAACACCAACAACATCAACATCATCAGTACAAAGTAGTGTTTATTTTAAAAGGTAATATAATGCTTTAAAATTTGATTGATTGTATGATTAAAAAATGAAAACCCTATGTTTTATAGCACATAGGGTTTTTTGTTACCCCACATATCATAAAAATTTGTTTTTATCTTTTTTAAAAAAATTCCAAGCATCAACTTCTTAATGCTAAAATTTTGGTTCTAATCCTCATAACTATAGTATAACAATTTTCTTGTTTTATAATATCTTCAACTCTATGTATGGATATTAATAACACCCTTGTGAATTACTTCATTATTAAGAAAAAGTTTATTTGAATTTATATAAAAACTATAACATGATATCCATACATTTCATACTCCTAAAGAAACATAAGAGTTTTCAACACTGTATTATTCAATTTTCAATGAGAGTCGTTTGTATTTTCACTTTCAAAAGTTAATACATCATTTATTTCATTTGGTAAACTAATAATTAGTTATAATTAATTCTTTAAACTTTCTTCTTCCTTTATTGTCCTTACAAACAGAATATCCGACCTCTGCTTCTATTATATTGAAACCTTTATACCACTCTCTTACTTGCTTATGATCATTTATTGTTAAAATAAACTTTCCTTCTACATTTCTTAGCAAGTCCCTTAATTTTATATGATATTCCTCAGTAAATTTATCCTTATAACCTTTTGTTTCAAAGTATGGAGGATCACAAAAGAAAAAAGTATGTGGCCTATCATACTTTTTAATTATTTCTTCAAAATTTAAATTTTCTATATAAGTATTTCTAAGCCTTTCTTTAATCTTTAATAAATTCTCTGTATTAAAAATTTGTGGACCAGGCATTCCAGTAGTTCCATATCCAAAGTTGTCTCCTTTACTAGCAAAACTTTGAGAGAGTAGATATATAAATCTTATGGCTCTTTGAATATCAGTAAGAGAATTTATATCTATATTTTTATATTCAGAAAATATGTCTCTGCTGCATATTTCATATGTCATTAATCGTCTTACTTCTTCAGCATGATATTTTAACATTTTAAATAAATTTACAAGTTCTCTGTCTATATCATTTATTACTTCAACCTTGCTTTTTTCTTTCCCAAAGTAAACCCATCCTGCACCAAAAAATAATTCTACATAACAGCTATGCTCTGGAATCATTCCTATAATAGTCTTTCTTAATTTTGATTTTCCGCCCATTCTACTAATTAGTGGTTTTAACATTTTACATCATCCTTTCAACTTTAAAAAATAAGTTGAAAGATGAAAGCTGATAGAAGTTAGTTATTTTTTTGCATGCATAAAAGAGTTTTCACTCTTCTTTCGGCTGCCATATAATCGCATATATTAATATCAACAGTTCTGTTTGCATACTTGAGTATGCATTCTTTTAATATCTCATTGTCTTCAAAGTATACAATACTTCTATTAAACTTTTTATCTTTCTCTATTTCCTGTATATTTAAGCCACAAGCTACTAAAAAACTATTAAATCTTTATCTGTAATTTCTTTAAGGTGTTTTTTATTCATTTCTGCCTCCTTACAATCGAATATCAGTTCTTTTTGAAGTTTTAAAAAAACTACTCCGGTTTTCCGGAGTAATTTGCATATTAAAGGTTTTGTGTTACTTTTTCTTTAACAGCTTGTCTTGCAGTAGACTGTCCAAAATAAAAAGCAATAACCAAACTGAATACAGTTAAGTATTGCTCAGCTGTTACCTTTCCCATAATAGCTAAGTAACAAAATACTATAGTAAGTAATAAAGCTATAATCTTTTTAATTTGTAGTAATTCTTTCATCATTAATTTACCTTCTTCCTTCTATATATTGAGCTACTTTAAGCATAGTTTTATATCTATCTTCACCTTTGAGATTGAGTTTTGCATAACTCATAAAATTGCCTTCACCAATTTTTATAGGGTAATACCCCTCATAATTGAATGGTGTTTTAGAGTTGTCTATAGCTTCGCAACCCAGATATTCAGATAAATATAGAGCACTTCTTTTATCTACATCGTTGTTGTAGCATACCACATAATGCACTTGCTCTGCAGACTTTAAATTTGATACATTTGCTGTCTGTCCAGTAAGTCCTTGAACTATTGCATTGGCTATTGATTCAGCACCTAATTTGTTATATAAATCTGCATCACTTTGAGTGTCTACAAAACATACCTCTATAAGAATTGTTGCAGGTTTACTATGTCTTATTACATATAAGCTGCTGCCATCTTTTACACCACGATTCGCAAATCCTAGAGCCACTAAAGCCTTTACAACGTTAGAAGCTAACGCATTACCTGCTTCACTCATAGCAAATACTTCTGTACCTTTTCCACCGCCAGCATTTAAGTGTATAGAAACTAAATAGTCTGAATTCGCTGCGTTATAACACCTTTGCTGCAGCGAATTTGAAACACTCCAAGCACTTGAGGGTCTTACATTCCATGCTTGATGTCCTAACGTTTGAAGCTTGTTTATAACTCTATTGGCTATATACAAAGCACAGTTCTGTTCATTTAAATATCCTTCTGCTCCTATATCTGGATAACACCCATGTCCAGAATCTATTGCAAATTTACTCATTCTAACATCTCCTATTTTATTTAAATATTTTATCTTTAACCTCTTTTACGTCATCTTTAATGCCATTAAGGCCTTGTTCTATGCACTCAAATTTCTCTGTTAACTTAGATATAATCTCTTGATATTTTGACTCTCTTTTTGAATTTTCATTTAGTATGAAGAAAAGCACCGCCCATATTCCCTGCTGCATTGCTAAATCTAATACTTTGCTTTCCAAGTTGCACCTCCATTTAAAGTTTGAAACAAAGTCATGACCACCCCTAAAAGGGGTGGCTTGCTCAAGCCCTATAAGGACGTAATACTTCCAGCGCCTAAATGGTGCTAGCTTTCACTACATTCAAGCCATTGTGGACTGATTACTTAGCTACACCCTTAAAAGGGTTTTCCAATTCTTTTGTTGTAATCTTATCCATCATTTGATCATGTTTCTCTTGTTCTCTAATATATTTTGCTATTGTTGCTTCATTTAATCCAACTGTACTCACATAGTATCCATCTGCCCAAAAGTATCTATTTCCAAACTTGTATTTTAAATTTGAATGTCTATCAAATATCATCATTGCACTTTTCCCTTTTAGATACCCCATAAAACTTGATACACTTATCTTGGGTGGAATTGATACTAAAAGATGTATGTGATCTGGCATCATGTGTCCTTCTAAAATTTCTATACCTTTCCATTTGCATAAATCTTTTATTATTTCTTTTATATCTTCTCTTAGTTTGCAATATACTATTTTTCTTCTACACTTGGGCGTAAACACTATATGATACTTGCACATCCACTTAGTATGTGCTAAACTTTGTGCCATAGGACATCACTTCTCTTTCTTTTTTTTGATGGCTTGAACAATCATCATTATATCAGAATATCAAAAAAGTGATGTTCTATTTTTCTTAAGACTTTAATCTCACCCGCATAGCGGGCGGTTTTTAGTTTCGGGCACTATCGCGCCCTCAACATGTTAAAACAATAATAAAAAAAGAGGCCTTTGGGCCTCGTTATCGCTATCGCTCCTAAAAATAGGCGGTAGCCTTTATTTTCATCCTTTTTATTGATTATCTTTAATTTTTTTACAGCTGCAATTTATGCGGTAGCATTAGAAATTTAGAAATTTTTGTTTTTAAACTCCTCAAATACTTCATCAAAATCTGCTTCTTTAAGATATATGTTATAGTTTCCTTCTTTTTTTCTTCAAAAAATGCCTTTACTAAAACTTTAGCCTTTCTTATTTTATTTTTCTCTCTCTGCTTATCTTTTACTTTCTTTTTCTTATTAGCCATCTTTACATCTACCTTTCCTTATGTAAATACTAGCTCCATTTTATCACGAATTAACCCTTTTATCACGCCATAATCATGTATTAGCTTTTCTATCTTCTTCTCATTACTTAATAGAATTTGTTTCTTCATTCGCTCCTTAACACTTACTCCGTAATAGACTATATCGTTAAATTTCATTTGTCTTCCACAACTTGTGCAGCTTAACGGATTCACTCCAAAGGTTAACAATATTCTTGTTTGCCAATTTTTCATCTTCTTTCTGAATTCAGCTACTTTTTCATCTATAAGCTTGAAAAACTTATTTTTGTGCTTAGTATTTTTAGCATATATGCCATAATATCTTATCATTTTAAAATTCTTTTCTGGTATATGTCTTATAACTTTTCCTATGAAATCAATTGCATCTAATTCTTCTTCAACTCTTACTCCATCTTCATGTCTTTCATAATAAAATACTACTTTTCTACCATCATACTTCAATATTCTTGATTCTGCTATCACAGGTCTAGAGGTGTATCTGCCTACATATTTAGTAGCTTGTTTTGCCGTTTTTACTTCACCTTTACCATATACATAAAAGCCATTTTTTAGTTTTTTATATAATTCATCTTTTAACTTTCTAAATTGCTTTTTTACATTTATAAGATTCACTTCCAAAGCATCCAATAATAATTTTTGTCATCTTTTTCTTAATGACTCATAATGTATATGCGTAACTTTTCTCCAAACTGTAAAGTTTCCTGCGCCACCTTCCGTAACTAATAAGTGCACATGTGGATTCCACTTTAAATCTCTACCAAATGTATGTATAACTGCTACTATTCCTGGCGTAAAGCCTTCTTTTTTATTTAAATCTTTAAACCAACTCATGATTGCTTGTGCAGCACATTGCGGTAGCAATGCAAGTAATTTTCTGTTTCTACCAAAGTAATTTCTGATTTCCTTAGGTATAGTAAATACCATATGTCTATGCTTTGTTCTCACTAATCTTAAAACCATTTCGTCTGACCAATCTTCTGATTTCTTTTTTCCGCAGGATGTACAAAATCTATTTTTACATCTAAATCCAACTTTTTTTATTTCTCCACATGCTTCGCATTTAAATTCGATATATCCTATATCCAAAGAACCACAATTAAGCATCTTCTTTATTTCCTTATAAACAATGCTTCTTATGTTACCTCTATTCAATTCTTCAAACCCATCCCAATTGTCTACAAATATATTTTTTATAACCCCTACCATCTTTTCATCACTCTATATAGTTTTTTATATAAATCTTATCATAAATCCACTTACATTTTATCCCCTGAAATATTTTACACAAACTTATAACATTAGTATTTCCAAACCCTAACGGGCTATTTTTTTATGGAGATTTTTTTAAAATTCCTACTAAATAAAAAATAAATGCCCTCCTATAGAGAGCATTTACATTAGTATTTAGCTAAATCGAAGAAACATAAGCATCACTGGTATAGTAACTATTGATAGAATATGAGTTGCCAAAATACACTTTGATGCTAAATTAGCATTCCCATTATACTTTTCACAAAATAACACTGAAACTGTAGCTGTTGGAATTACCTCTGCTGCTATACAGATATTTTTGATTAAAGGTATTCCATTAAAAAAACTTATTATGATAAACATTAAAATCGGAGCAACTATAAGCCTAATAAATGAGCAAAAATAAACATCCTTATCCAATATAATCTCTTTAAACTCTAAAGAACCGATTTTTTCCCCAATTATCATCATAGATAAAGGCATAGTAATGGCGCCTATGTCTCCAAGTGCTTCTTTCGCTATAAAAGGAATCTTTATAGCGAAAATAAATATAAATAAACCAATTATTACAGCAATTATATTAGGATTATTTAAATATTTTCTTATATTAATATTTTCTTTTTCATTAGAGAAGAGACCTTCACCATAGGTCCAAAACAGTATCTGATAAGGAATTAAAAAGATTGATAAATAAAGGACTCCTATTTTGCCATACAATCCGTATACTAAAGGCATTCCCATTGCTCCGCTTAAAATTAATAACTATTCAATTTATGAGCGCCTTTCCAAATACAAGCTTATTAAGCTATAAACTATTTAGATTCATTTAGCATTTTTTCATAACAATAGAATGGTTTTTCTTTTCCTAAAAAACTCATCTCTCCAACAAGTTTGTACCCACATTTTTCAAATAATCTGTTCATTTTTGAATTATATTATTTTACTAACATAGTAAATGCTTTTATTTTATATTTTCTTTTAAAATAATCCTGTATTTCTTATTTAGTAAATAAATTATCTGCATTTGTTTGTAATTAAAAATACCGAAAAATTCACTTGAATAATTCGGTATTTTATAAATTAAATCTTCCAAAATCTAAGCTAGACATGAACTAACTAAATACATGATGTAACATCTACTTTTACGTATATATATTCCTTTATCTGTAGAAATGAACTATAAATTTTGCAGATGGAATTAGTAATAACTGACCTATCAATGTTCCTATTAGCTTCGTTCCTATTAGCATTATAACTAAGGTTTTTACATCTCCATATTCTCTTTTTCCTCTAAATGCTTCATCTGTTATTATTGCTGCTTTTGGATCAATAAAAATAGTTAATAATATACTTGCAATCCCATTAATCATTCCCGAGGACGCTGCTATAGCTAATCTATCACCTGGATCATAAATTGAGGCATAATACGCAGCCAATACACCAATTGTATATATACCTGTAATTAATGCATTCAATAATAGTAGTTTCTTAGGTATATTTTTGTACCTTAAATCACTAATCATATTTTTCCGTGGCATTACTGTATTCTTTGCAACACGTTTTATATTAGCTATGCTTAAAGATTGCACAACTAAATTAGGTATAGAACCGGTTTCCTCAAGCCTTGAAACTGACTTTGAAAATACCCTTAAAAATGTAGGTATAAGTACAATACCTATTAATGTTCCTACTGTTGTTGCTAAAATGACATATCTAACCTCATTAATGGGATCATATTTAATATTTATACTCTTATCAATCATTTTTCCAATTAACGGTCCTTGAAACATGTTAGCTGTTCTTGAAATTAACACTATCAGATTAAATAATGAAAGTGATAATGCAAAGTTCCCACTTTTTACAGAACTTAATCTAACGGAATAAGCTAAAGTATCAATTATATGAATAATTATTGTTAGAACAATTAATTTTTCAAACAAACTTACCTCTAAAATCATTTAATTTCTCCTTTGTATTGAATATTTAAGAAATCCATCATCTATATTTAATTCTATAGCTCCTACTTCATTCAAATATTCAACATAGGACCTTAGCATTCTCTCTATAACCGTATATCTATATCTGTTTTTTACATGAATATTGAATTTTTTAATAACAGCCTTAAAAATATCTTCCATTGTCATAGCTCCATCTATTACATCATATACTCTTGCCGCTCTATTCTTATAGAACTCTATATTATCATTTATAAGTTTTATAATATCATCATACATACCTTTGTGTGCTACTATGTATTTACTGCATTTTAAATCGTAAAGCTTCATCTTACTTTTTAAATCCTCTCTCAGTATATAAGCGTAAGGCATTTTAGCCCCTTCCATAACTTCATAGCTTATGAGAGCATCTCCTAAATATGCAACATCATCAGGAGTAGTAATGCATATATGCGCAGGACTATGTCCCGGTGTGTGAAGAATTTTAAATTTGATACCACACAGATATATTTGATCTTGATTTGGCAAAATCTTAATATCTGTTTCACAAACCATATGTCCAAAATGCTCTGTAACCTCCGATAATGTTTGGCTACTGTAATAAAGCTTTAGATTTACTGTGGAACTGCAAACGAAAGCTTCATAGGCTGGCATAGCAACAACACAGTTATATTTTTCCTTTAAATATGTATTATTTCCTATATGGTCTATATGAGCATGACTGCATATTATACCAACTACTTTGAAGTTGTTTGTTTTTAAAAGCTCATCTATCCCTTTTCTTTCTCCTTTTGCCCATCCCGAATCCAACATAATAATTTCTTCATCATTAATTTTATAAAAGGGTATGTATGTCATTCCAGTATCAATACAAAATGTATTTCCTTTTATCTTTTTTATATCCATGTATTATCTTTAGTGAGGGAGTGTACTACAAGTACACAAAAACACTAAATACTCACTTCCTTTCTATATCTAGTGTATATGCTTATACACCTATTTATTTTGCTCATTATGTACATAGGCTACATGTAACATATGCAGCCTATGATTTATTTATAATTCGTCCTATAAGAATATTTTGAACTTAATCATAGCAATTATTTATAAGGACTTTTAAATGGTTTTTGTTCTGCATAATAGGGTGAAATATTACCATCTATTTTGCTTAATTCCTTACCATCTGCTGAAAGTCCAATAATTTCAAAGTCTGATCCCTCAAATTTATTCATAAATGCAAGCCATATTCTTATGTCGGTAGCATTAATAATTTTTGCTTGCGCTTCAATATTCCTTTTCTTTTCTACAATTTTTACTTGAGTAATGTCTTGATTCCCAATTACTCCAAAGTATATTGGAAGCGAAGTCTTTTCTATGTTAGGAAAGTACTGATGAGATACTCCAAATTTATTTGATACATATTTTATATCTCCTTCAACACCACTATAAATAGTCTTATAACCGCCTATACCTTTTTTTACAAAAGCAGTTGATAAACTATCCTCTCCTAAATGACTAAAGAATACTATGCTTCCTTTATCCGTTTTTTCTTCATAGATAATACTTATTGGTTTTGACCCAGGAGTGGTAATTGCTTCTTCTATTGTTTTCGCACCATGATTAAATTTAACCACTAAAAATAATAAAATAATCATTATTGTAAAAACAATAAAAGTCACCTTCTTTTTCATAAATAACTCCTTATAATAACTTTAAATATAATTTTCTTCTGAATTCATATCTATTTATAACTCCCCTATTTCAAGTATTTTCTTAGCGGCTCCAATTAACTCATCGGCTGCCATAGAACATAATCCAGCTAAGTCTTCTACATGAAGTTCTTTCGTAGCTGAATAATCATAAAGAATAGCAGCCTCCGCTTCAAATTCCTCATCTGCTAGCCATAAAATAAAAGCCATAGGAACGTTAGGTAATACTTTAATTTCTAAGCCTACATCTCCAGAGGTGAATTCTTTTCCGCCTAGTTTAAGACCGGCTTTTAAAAAAAGATCTCCTTTGTTTCCAAAAAACTTTACTAATCTATTTATTCCTTGAAGAGCAAAGCCATCATAAGCATGACCAACTCCTTCTAATTCTCTGAAAGGTACCCATTTGTTTGTCAAATTGCTTTTAGTACATCGGTAAAGATAGCTGAGAATTACCGTTTTGTCAATTATCTTTCTATTATCACCTTTAGAGAAATTTTCTTGTACGTCCTCTTTTAATGTAACAGTTCCCTTTGGATATAAAATTAAGTATTCTCTATTGAAGTAGGTTAAAGTAAGTTGTTGTTTTTCAGAATCATAATAAGCACCGCTTCTCCTAGCCATTTCTTCTGGATGATATTTGTGAAATTCTGCACATAAATTTTCATAGCAAAGACTGTAATTATTTATTTTATTTTCTCCCATAAAAATATCCCCCTTATTGTTTAATCTATATATAGATTATAAACCATAATTTTACATACTTCTATATAAAAAGAGCCAATGATTTAGTAAATATCATCAGCTCATATCTATTCTATATACAACTATATTATTAGTTTCTTTATATAAATATCCTTTCGTTGTTTTAAATCTATAAAGTCTGTTCCATCTACTAAGAGCGGACGTGAAATATCATTTACATTAACTCCTATTACCGTACATATCTTATTTGTATTTAATAAAACACTTTCTCCCATAAGAAAATTTATTACATGTTCTATAAATACTTTACAATACACATAGTCTAATTTTCCTAAGCTTTCTTTTTGAAGTGTTTCCAGTGCTTCGAAAGGTCCTTGGCTCTCTCTATATACCCTGTTGGAGTTAATTGCATCAAAGGTATCTGCAATTGCAATTATTTTGGCAAAGGGATGAATTCTATCTTCTTTAATTCCTAAGGGATATCCGCTGCCATCTAATCTTTCGTGATGCATAAGTACTCCATAAAGTATAGAGATATCTAAAGAAGGTACAGCTTTTAAATAATTATATACTAAGCCTGGATGAGATTTTATTTTCTTCCAATCCTCTGCAGTTAAAGGAGTAACTTTATCTAATATTTCTCTGCTTATCTTTGTTTTTCCGAAATCATGTAAAATTGCAGCATGGCTTAATAAATTTATATCTCTTTCGCTAAATCCAAGCCATTTTCCCAGAACAGCGCTTAAAGCTGTTACATTTACAGAGTGTCTATATATAGCATCTTCTCCACTACCTACAAGTACTATATTTTTTATAACAGACCTTGTTGATCTTAACTCATCTTTAATTTTTCGAGTAAATTCCTCTATTTCTTGAAAATTAGTTTTTATAGTATCTTCTATATTGCTCAGTACTGCTTTCACATCAATTGAAAGATCATTAAAACTCTCCTCTATTTCTTCTACAGTCTTGTTTTTATAGAATTCAAGTACTTCTTCTTGATCGCTATACACTGCAACTCTGCTATAAAAATATATTTTCTGTAGTTTATTAATCATGGCTTCAGTCAGTTCAGTTCTTTCGTTTAATAAAACTATACCATTAGATTTAATTTCCTCTGCAATTATCATCTTTGGCTTTAATTCGTTGACTGTCAGGAATACTTTTCTTCTATTCACTTTTGCATACCCCCCATAAGAATTCTAAATAGAACCAATATTCAGAACACGTTATTCTATTTATATTCCATAACAGTTCTTAATATCCTTCAACTAAAGTTAATTAGGTGTGTTTTTACTAAAACACACCTTTAACTCCAGCTGCTAAAACTATAATTGCAAATATCATTCTATATATCGCAAATATCTTCATTGGTTTTTTCTTTAAATATGAAATAAACTTATCAATTACTACTAAAGCTACTATGAATGAAACCAAAAAACCTACAGCAAGAGAGATTATTTCTGGAGATGTAAGAGTAGCTATCCCCCCAACCTTTAAGATCTTTAAAAAGCTCATTCCTACCATAACTGGAATTGCTAAAAAGAAGGAGAATTCGGCAGCTGCAACGGTAGAAAGCCCTGATACCCATCCGCCTATAATTGTTGAAGCAGAACGTGACATTCCTGGGATTATAGCTAAACATTGAAATAATCCAACTATCAAAGCTTGCTTTATTGTAACATTTAATTCTTGGCTATTTGAATTATTATTTCTAAATTTCTTTTCAGCATATATCATCCATATACCGCCTAGAAACAAAGTTATGGCTACGCATATTGGTGTAAATAAGTACTTATCAGCTAAGTCATTGAGTAGTATTCCAAAGATACCGCCTGGAATGCATGCAATGAATATCATAAACCAAAATTTAAAACCTGACTTTTCATACCCAACCTTTTGTGGAAAGAAATTTATAAGAGTATCTTTTATTTTGCTCCAATAAAGTATAACCACTGCAAGTATTGCTCCAAGCTGTATAACATATGTATACATTTCAACATAGCTCGGATTTGTTCCTTTAAAACCCATTAAATTTTCAAAAATAACCAAATGTCCTGTTGAAGACACTGGTAGGAATTCTGTTATACCTTCCACGATTCCTAGTACTATAGATTTTATTATTAAAAATATTGTTTCCATTTAATCACCTTTTCTAAATTTATTATTTTACATCTACATTTTTAAAGTAGATTATAGTTGCTACAAATCCAATAATAGATGTAGCTACAATAGAAATATAAGAATATATTGGAGGATATTCTGGCCGAAAACCATTGTTTGCTATAACAAGTGCTGCTGACCAAGGATATAAAACACTATATTTCGAATTTGCAATCAGTACATTTACCATGGTTACAGCAATAGTAAATACAATAGCTGGTACGTAATCCTTAAATACTAGTGTTACAAATATAGTTGGGGTTGACAATAAGAAAAGCAGACTGCCCCCTATAATATATTCTTTAAAGGATCTTATCAAAATTATAGTATTCAAACCCTCAAAGGATCCCATTAAACCCAAAATTAAAGTCAGTACCCAAGAAACTACAGTTAATGTGATAATCCAAATCAACAATAGAGTCAACTTACTTATAATAATGCTTATTTTTGATATAGGTATAGTTAATACATTTTTCAATGTATTTTCTACATATTCTCTATTAAAGAGATAAGAAGTAATTACTCCATATAGAAGGACTCCAATTAAAAGCACAACATACAAATTAGTATCTACAAAAAACTCATTAAACTTAATAGGTATATCTGGTCTTTCAGTTTTCTTCATTAAATAACCTATAAAACACATAAAAGGGGCTACTACTGCTCCAACAATGCTGATTAAAAACATATTGGATCTCTTAAGCTTTAATATTTCTGTATATAGTAAATTAACCAATAGTGCCACCTCCTATCAATTTTACAAAGTAATCTTCTAATTTATCTTCACTGGTATTTATCTTTAATACCTCGATATCATTCTCCACAAACACTTTGTTAAGCTTTCCCTGCTCTCCTAGGTGTGAATATACACGAATAGTTCCTTTTTCATGAACTTCATAATCACTAATGCCAAAATGTCTCTCCATAAGCATAACTGCCTTCTTATCGTTAGTAACTTGAAACTCTACATGCTTACGATTTCTCTTTCTAAGTTCTTCTAATGTGATCTCTTCCAGAAGCTTCCCTTCATGAATGATCCCGATGTTGTTTGCCAACTGTTCAATTTCACTTAAGATATGGCTTGAAATAATAATAGTCACATGTTTTTCCTCACATAAGCTGACAAGAAAGTTTCGCATTTCCTGTATTCCAATTGGATCAAGACCGTTTGTTGGTTCGTCTAAAATTAATAATTCCGGTTCATGCATAATAGCAGCAGCAATTCCTAGGCGCTGTTTCATTCCTAAAGAATATTGAGATACTATTTTACGTGGCTCTTTATCAAGGCCAACTCTTGAAAGAGCATACTGCACCGCATCTGATCGGTGAATTCCTCTAAGCCTAGCTAATATTTCGAGATTCTCACTACCTGTGAGATTCTGATAAAATCCTGGTGTTTCAATAATTGATCCAATACGAGTATAAACTTGTTTTGCACTTTGCTGTGCATTCTTTCCAAAGATTTCAATTTCTCCTGATGTAGGCTTCACTAATCCCATAATCATACGTAATGTGGTAGTTTTACCTGCACCATTACGACCTAAAAGACCATAGATACGTCCTTTAGGAACATGAAGATTTATAGCATTTACTGCTGCTTGATTACCAAATTTTCGAGTAAGTTCTTTGGTTTCTAAAATCCACTTCTGCATCCCTATCGCTCCTTGTTCTACTTACTATTTAAGACATACAAATAAAACAACTAGCCAAGCAGGCTAGCATGCAGTCTAGTTATTTTCTGAATATGCCTAACCATATTTTTATTCTACCTAATAGTTCTGACATACAGCTTACGTATTTCTTACTTTTTCTTACTTTTTGGTAGAGAAACTCGAACAAGGGTTTTAGTATATGGAGTACTTTCCATATAAATAGTTCCTTTCATTTTCTGTACAAGTTCCTTTGCTATAGCAAGTCCCAGGCCATGACCTTTCGTCGATCTTGAAGAATCGCCCTTATAAAGGCGCTCGAACACTCTTGCTATTTCATCTTGAGAAAGTCCAGGTCCCTTATCCCACACTTCAAAATAGACATTATTGTCATCTGCCCATGCAGATACTCCCACAAAGTTATTACACATTCCATAACGAAAAGCATTTTGAAGCAAGTTGCTAAAAATCCTGATTAATGCATGTTGATCTCCTATTACAAAATACTCCTCATCGGGAATTTGTATCTCAAGAGTCACCTTTTCTTTTTGCAACCTTGGTACCCAACCTATAAGCTCACTTCGGAGCAGCTCAAGTAAATCAATTTGTTCAAAAGCAAGCTGTACTTCATCAGCATCTATTTGAGCAATCGTAAAGAGCTCATCAATATACTCATTTAGTGCATAAGCCTTATTTTTGGCAATATTTAAGTATTCCTCAGATTCTTCACCAGCCATTCCATCACATAATGCATCTAAATATCCTAGAACCGATGTCAAAGGCGTACGCACATCATGGGATAGATTAGACAACATTTGCTTTCTTGCCTGCTCTGCCCTCAGTGAATTTATTTTATCCTTTTGATAGGAATCTACCAGTTGATTAATTGTAAATACCAAAGGAGCAATTGGCTCCTTTGCTCCAACATGAATTTTACAGTTTTCATTACCTGCAATAATATCTTCTAGAACACTCAAAGTCTCTCGAATGCGGCAGCGGTACTTATATTCACGATAAAGAAAAAAAGTTAAAACTATAATCAATATAATGATAAGCCATATGTTCTCACTACTCATTTCCTGCATCTCCATTAAACTTATAACCCATACCCCAAGCTGTTATAATATATATTGGATTTTCTGGGTCTGGCTCAATTTTTTTACGCAACCTTCTAATATGAACCATAATATTGTTATCATCATAGGCATACTCATCTTGCCATACATTTTGATATATCTGTTTCTTGGTGAAAATTTGTCCAGGATTAGAGGACAAAAAGTATAGTAAGTCATATTCTTTTCCAGTAAGACCAAGATCCTCACCATTATAAGTCACACGCATATGTGCAGGATCAATAACAAGAGAGCCAAAGGTCATGCAATTAGGCTTTTCAGGCGCAGCACCAAGTACTACATATCTACGAATTAAAGATTGCACTCTGGCGGTTAATTCAGATAAACTAAAAGGCTTTGTTATATAGTCATCTGCTCCTGATTTCAATCCTAAAACTTTATCCATTTCGTTTCCTTTTGCAGTAAGCATTAATACTGGAGTATTTTTGTTTTTTCGAATGTTTGTTAGAGTAGAAATACCGTCCATCTCTGGCATCATAACATCTAATATAATCAAATGGTAGTCATGATTATTAATTAACTTCAGACCTTCTATTCCAGTGTGGCAAACTTCTGCCTCATATCCTTCCGTTTCCATGCATTTTTTAAGCAATCTGCATAGTTCAATATCATCATCTATAATTAAAATACTCTTTTTCATATTAGAACTTCCATTCACCTTTAAGCATACCATAAGCAATATGACTAACAAAATGATCATATAGCCATTCGCATTCTCTTAATGTTCCTTCATTTTTAAATCCTAGTCTCTCTGGAATAGCTCTGCTCTTATGATTATTCTCGGCACATCTAATTTCTACTCTATTCAGTTTCAATTCTCTGAATGCATAATCTACAAGAGATGTACATGCTCTTGTCATAATACCCTTTCCTTCAAATTCTTTACCAAGCCAGTAACCAATGCTTGTAGATTTATGTGACCAATTGACATTATGGAATCCAATTACACCTGCTATCTTCCCCTTATACCATATGGACACCTGAAATCCATTGTTGTTTATGTACTGTTGTTTAGTTGAATCTATAAAACCCTTTAAATCATTGCTACTTTTAGTTCCATCTACCCACGGAAGCCACTGCTTTAGGTGAGGTCTGTTAGAATCTATTAATGCAAATAGTTCATCCCTATCACAGTTATCTAAAATCTTTAGTTCTAATTCCTTGTCAATAATATGTTTAACCATAATCCATCACCCCTTTTTATATTTTAAATTTCATTATATCAAATTTTGTAAAAAATGGACATATATTTTTAATATTACAATTATCAATAGTAACTGATAAACATAGTTCTAAGCATCAGGTATTAGTTTTAAAACGAAAAACACCTAAGGATATTTTATTCCCTAAGTGTTTTTCACTTTACTAGTGATCTTTTTTTCTTCTACTTTTTCTTTTCCAGGTAATTCAATACTTAATCTAATCATATCTGTGCATTCAATACCGTTTTCTATAATTTTTTTGTTGTAGTGAATTTTAAAAAAATCTCTATCTATTCCAGTAATGCGAAATCCACATTTTTGATATAATGCTAATTGATCTATACTTGAGTTTCCTGTTCCTACCTCTAAAACTTTTATATTGTCCTGTTTTGCTTTATTTATTGCATGTAGTATAAGTTTTTTACCTATACCTTTCCCTTGGTATTTTTCATCTACTGCAATATTTACAAGCTCCATTGTTAAAGGTCTTGTTTTTATTAGAACATATTCTCCAACAATTTGTTCTTTATAACAAGCTATATAGCAGATCCCTCGAGCTATATAATCTCTAACCGCTTCTTCTGATGGGTCTGCTAATAAAAGCAAATCATAAGGTGCTCTTTCATTTTTATCTAACATTCTTATATCGATATCCATGCCTTCTTCTCCAATTAACTCTTTTAGTTTCTGCACACTGTGCCACTTATTTATCCTCATTAATCCTTTGGGAATATTATTGCTTATTATCTCTACTCATTTGATTGCAATTTAACTTTAAAAGTAATTATGTCTCCACTACTTTCAGCACATATGTGTCCATTATGTAATTCAATTATTTTTTTAGATATAGCTAATCCTAACCCAGATCCGGGCACATTATTAGAGCGTGAAGGATCAATTCTATAGAACTTTTCAAACATCTTATCTATCTTTTCTTGAGGAATATGCTCACCTCTATTGGAAAAAGATATTATAACATGCCCTTCTTCCTTTTCTACATTTACCACGATATCCGAAGGTTTATAACTATATTTCTCTGCATTATTCAATATATTTTCAAATACTCTAACGATCTTTTCAATATCTATTTTTACATTTATATTATTATCGGGCACATTATTTATAATCCTTAACTCTTTTTTCTCTAATATAGTACCATATTCACCTAAAAGTTGGTTCAAAATAGCACATATATTCACATTCACAAATTCTAATTGAACTTCACTACTTGATAGCTTTGTATATTCAAATAATTCATCTATAAGCCTTTTTAGCTTAATAGATAAATTATAAGCAGAGTTTAAATACTCTTTTTCCTCTTCCTCATTTTTAAATTTTTCGTTTTTCAAAAAGTCTAAATAGCCTATAATAGCAGTAAGCGGCGTTCGTAAATCATGAGAAACATTGGTTATTAATTCCGTCTTAGTATTTTCTATTTCTCTTTCACGTTCAAACTTTTCTTTTAATTGTCTAGACATAGAGTTTATATTTCTACTAAGTTCCGCTAGCTCGTCATTGCCTGCAACTTTTAAAGTAGAGCCTAATTCCTTATTGGCAACTATTTCAACATTTTCCGAAATATATTTGATATATTTTATTTCATTCTTTGTGACTATTAGAAAGCTTATGATAAATACTATAATACCTGTCATGAAAACTCCAAGAAGTATCATATTATACATAAAAGGATTCAAATTATTTCTGTTACTATATATATAAGTTTTAGAAATATAGCTAGCAAACAAGATTACAGCAGCAAATGAAAGTGAAAAACAAAATGATATTTTAATTAAAAGATTGATACTTAAGCTTTTTGTAACTGTTACTCTTTTCATATCTTATATCCGACACCCCAAACCGTTTTAATATAAATAGGCTTTTTGGGATCTTCCTCTATTTTTTCCCTTATCTTTGTTATATGGACCATAACCGTACCATCGGATTTATAAAACTCCTCTCCCCATACTCTTTCATAAATCTTTTCTATACTGAAAACTATTCCTTTATTCCTCGCTAAAAGCTCTAAAATATCAAACTCTTTTGGAGTAAGCCTAGCTTCTTTGTTCCCAATAGATACTTGTCTGGAATCTGTGTTTATAGTCAAGTTGCCAATTTCTATAACATTCTTACGCACATGTGCAGCAGCAGTATATTTCTTATATCTTCTAAGATTAGACTTAATTCTAGCTATAAGTTCCATTGCACTAAAAGGTTTTGTAATGTAATCGTCCGCTCCAGAAGTCAATCCTTGTATTTTATCCATATCTTCAGATTTTGCTGATAAAAATATTATTGGCATTACATTATTTTCTCTAATTTTCATGCATACTTCTAAGCCATTCATTCCAGGCATCATTATATCTAGAAGTACTAAATCCACTTCATTTTCTTCAATTATTTTTAGCGCTTCCTGTCCATTTTCTGCCTTATATATTTCAAAGCCTTCATTCTCCAGATATATACTTATAACCTTTCTTATTTCCGCATCATCATCTACTATAAGTATTTTATTAGGCATAATCAGACCCCTTTCAAATTAAACGTTTTGGCACTTTAAGACATATGCTGGTGGAACATTAAGTAGAACCCTTTCATAATCTATATCCTTAAAATAACTGGCAATATACTCTTTCTTTAGTAAAGTATACTGAAATGTAATAAATAATCCACCATTTCTTAATACAGTTCTTGTTTTCTTCAATATTTCACTAGACACATCTTTAGGCAAGCTTGCAAAAGGTAATCCTGAAACTACATAGTCTACTTTTTCAATATCATATTCTCTCAGATATTTATCTATATTTTGTGCTGAATCATTTATTATTAATATATTATCATACTTATTATACTTATCCTTTAGTTCTTTACAAAATTCTTGGTTATATTCAAGTAATATTAATATTGTGTTTTTTCCTTTATTCTTTACAAGCTTGTCTGTAAAAGCTCCCGTGCCTGGACCATATTCCACAATACATTTTGCATTTTTAAAGTCTATGTCATTAACCATTCTATCCGCAAGCTTTTCTGAGCTAGGAGCCACAGCTCCTACAGTTCTTGGTGATTTAACATACTCCATTAAAAATTTTATCCACTTCATACTAACCCTCCTGTATTCTTTAGCAGATAAGCAATTTATAACTGCTTATCTGCTTAAATCTCACTTACAGGCTTAGTATAAAATACGAATATTAAATTTCCATTAGAAAATTCCTTAAGAATTCTTAAGTTTATTTAAAGTTTTTCTAATATTTCTAGAACTAAATAGAAGATCCGAAATCTGGACCTTCTATCTAGACTGATTTATATTGTTTTTGCTCCTTATTCCACAGCCACATTGAGTATATAGTTATAATTAAAATAATTACCCCAGTTACTATGGTGTTATTGTTAGGAGATAAAATACTGCTTCCAAGAAAACTATACAATAACATCAGTGGCATATTTGCCAGTACCACTGTGAAGATAAACTTTCTATAGCTTAATCCTGCAGAACTAGCTAAAAAGCAAGCTACCTCGGAGGGTGCTACTGGACACACTATACCAATTGCTAAAATTCTCGTACTATTTTTAAGTAATTGGTTGTATAGTTTAGGATATTTGTTAACTAAATAGCTTTGAATACTTGAGCTAACTAGAGCCCTTGATGCTGCATATATAATGCTTTCACTAAGCATAACTGAAATTAAGGTAAGAGCAAAAGCTTCTAGCGGATTAAACATACTACCACCCAAAATCATGAATGCTACACTAGGGATTAAAGCGGCTACCCGTACAGTAGATAACGTAATAAATAGTATTATTTTATAGCTGCCAAAACTGTCAAGAAACTTATTTAAATTACCCATATCTCCATTCAATAGATTAAGTTTGTAAAAAATATATATCAATGTGGCCCAAACTGCTATTACTAAAAACTTGCTAATTTTTTTCATATCAAATTCACCTCATATGTAATTTCTAATTACTATTGTAGATGTGAATTCTTAAATATCTGTACAAATAAATCTTAAGGTTTATTAAGAAAGTTATAATTTCCTCATAAGAATTTCCGTATTATAGATAAAAACACCTAAGGATGTTTTATTCCCTAAGTGTTTTTCTCTTTATTAGTGACCTTTTTTCTTCTGCTTTTTCTTTTCTTGTTTCTTTTGAAATTTAATTTCTTCTTCTCTCTCACGTTTTTCTTTTGATAACACCTTGCGTTCAATTTTTCTAGTTTCACAATCAAGCTTTAATGCCTGCTGTGCCTTCGTTCCAATACCTTTCTCCTGTAAAGCTCGTCTAATTTTTCTTTGCATTCTTTTAGGATTAACTTTAGTCTCTGCTTTTACATCAACTGATATGGAATTGCTAAATTGAAGTTTATAGAAGTTTTTCAGGATAAACTCATATATCTCATTGTCTTTAGGTTCCTGCCCAAAAACTACTCTGCAAATTTCAAGCTTATCTTCCTCAAGCCTTTCAAAAACTCCTACCCAAAATGGATCATCAAAAAAAACTGTAAGTTTAATCATGTTTATCCTCCTGTTATTTAGCTTAAATAGAGAAGGGACAACCCCAGGAGGGCAGGTTACTGACGGATTTATCCGCATTCGGACTACCAACCGAATCGTGTTTTTATCTCAAAGCTGCTAATTTTTATTTACATTATATCATTTACATATCTTATGCTCAACAATCTTAAAGTCTACTTCATTTTTTTCATTTCCTTCAGCAATTAAAACTTTAACCTAAACTGATAAGGGTTTCTTTTACCAATTTTCATAATGTATTATATCTTCAAGTTTCTTACGTGGGCGGGCTTTTGGTGTTTCATCTGCATAGCCAACAGGAATAATACCTACTACATATTTGTCCGAAGGTATATTTAATATTGGTCTGATATCTTCCTGTACAAACCACGCAACCCAGCAAGTACCTAATCCTAAATTTTCAGCTTCAAGCACTATATGCTCTATTGCAATGGTTGCATCTCTAATTATAAGCTTAAGCTCTGGCTGCGGACTATCTTCATCTAGTGTTATGTCTATATCATCATTTATTCTTGCGCGTATATCTGCCACACATACTATATGAATTGGAGCATTACTCATCCATTTTTGATCGTGAGACGCCTTTCCTAATTTTTCTCTAGTCAAATCTGATTTGACTATAATAAAATGCCAAGGTTGCGTGTTGCTGCCTGATGGGGCAATTCTTGCGCTTTCGATTAATTGAAGAATTTTTTCATCTTCTACTGGTTTATTACTATACTTTCTTATACTTCTACGGGTTTCAATTTCTTTAATCATAATATTAGCCTCCTATGATTTTGCAATTTTATATTTAATATTAAAGTTTATTAATATTTAATTTCATAAGTTTTATTTAATTCCTTTAGTTCATCTTTAAATTTTTCTCGAACCCATAAAGGTTCTATAATTTCCATGCTATTAAAAAATCTAAAGGCAAGAGAAATATAAAAATCCGGCTTAGTTGTTTTCACATCAATCATATAACTGTCAGTCTCTTCTTTAACTTCACCATATTTAAAAAACACATAGTCTTTTATGCTAGGATATAGATTCTTCTTTATTCTTAACTTTATGAGTATGCTATCTTTATCTTCATAGGCTTTTTTAAAACAGCAAGTGCTGTAATAATTTCTCATATTGAAATCCTCAGGTGAATCGAAGACTTCATTTAATAAAGAAATGCTATCTATTCTCTCAATATTTAAATGAACTTTTGAATTGCTCAACTCTGAAAATGCAACAATATACCATATGCCATCTTCAAACACAATTCCATAAGGTCTTATTATCTGCTCTACTAAACTTGAAGAAATACCTTCATCATAACTTACCTTTATTTTAAAGTTATATTTTAAGGCTTTTTTTACAATATCAAATACATAAGAGTTTTCAATATTAATATCATTAGATTTTATATCAAAAACTATTTTCTTTTGGACATCCTCAAAATCTTTTTTAAAGCATTCATTTACAATATTCTCAATCTTTAAAAATGCAGAATTAGCAAAAGCAGTATAGCCTGGAATATTAATTATGTCCACTATTTTTTTAGCTAGAAGCAGAGCAAAAACTTCATCCTTATTAAACATTATTGGTGGTATAAAATAATCATCTAATAATTCATAGCCTCCTTCACTGCCTGGATAAGATACCACAGGTACATTCATTTCACTTAGAGCCTGCATATCTCTATAGATAGTCCTAATATCAACTTCAAAAGTTTCTGATAACTCTTTTGCAGTCATTTTTTTCTTGTTCTTTAAGGCTAAAATTATAGCCATTAATCTTTCTATTTTCTGCATGTCGAATCACCATGTATGAAAGTGTACTTTTGCTTCATTATATCTATTTGCTGATGCTTTTTTTTCTGCAGGATATCCGATGGATATAATGGAAACAGGAATTATTTCTTCTGGCAGTCCTAATATATCTTGAACATTTTTAGTTCTTGGTTCTACAGGATATATACTGATCCAAACTGCACCGAGTCCTTTTGAATGAGCAGCTAGCAGTATATTCTGAGTTGCAGCAGAACAATCCTGAACCCAAAGGTTAGGGCTTCCCTTATAAACATCTAAATCTTCACAAACTGCTATAGCTACTGAAGCGCCTTTAAGTGGAGCTGCAGCCTGCTTTTCTTCGATTATTTTATTCATTTTCTCTTTGCTTCTTATAACTAAGAACTCCCAAGGTTGCATGTTATTTGATGAAGGAGCAGCCATTGCAGCTCTTAAAAGTTCCTTTACCAATTCATCAGAAACTTCCTTTTCCTCATATTTTCTTATGCTTCTTCTTTCTAAAATTGCTTGCATAGCTTCCATAATAGACCTCCTCATATTTCTTTTAAGTTACGAGTGACTCTTAATCATTTACTATCTTAACTAGCTTATACTAATAGTAACATAGCAATACTGACACAAACCTGTCAGTATTAATATTTATATTTTATAAATTTTTAGTATTTTAATTTTTAACCAGCTGGTACATCTTTTTATTATATTATTTTTTAGGATGATAAAAATTTTGTTTTTTACAATATCATTCAAAGTACTTATCTATAAATTTGATAATACCAAATTTTAAACTCCATTGTAAGTATTTGTATTGGATAATCTTCGCCTAAAAAGGGAAACATAGCAACGTAAATAAAATTTAATGTTTATTGGAGGTAATTATGGCTAATATATTTGGAATTTGGGGCGATGAAGATAAAGATAACAATAACAACAAAACTGAGAATAGGACAGAAAATGCTGAAAATGAAAAACTTAGTCTTCGCCAAGAGCAGTTAGATATCAATAAAAATAAGGTTCAAGCGGGCGAGGTAATTTTGAGCAAAGACGTTGTAGAAGAACAAAAAACAGTTGATGTTCCCGTTACTCATGAAGAAGTTGTTATTGAAAGAAGATCTATTAATAATGAAGCCACTGACTCACCTATTGGCTCAACAGAGAGCATTCATATTCCTGTAAGTGAAGAAAAAGTTGAAGTTGGCAAACATACAGTAGTAACAGGAGAAGTTTCAGCTCATAAGCGTGAAGTTGAGGAAACAAAAAAAGTGGAAGAAACTTTAAAAAGAGAAGAGGCTCGTATTGATACAGAAGGCAACCCTAACATAGTATCTAATAGTGAGAATAATATGCAGTAAAGAATAATAAGGCTAGGCGCAAGAGCACCTTTCAAATCGCAAAAATGATTTGAAAGGTGTTTTTTAAAAAATATATTAATTGCTTAACTTATAATGTAAATTCTACAAAAGATAAATTTGGAGGGATTAATATGTCAAACAAATTATCATTTAATAATGATGGAATTTCTAACACAAAAATTCAACTGCACGAGGAGAAATTAGATATTGCAAAAAAGTGGGTACAAACTGGAGAAGTAAACATACACGAAGAGGTTTTAACAGAGGAAAAAAATATTACTGTACCTGTCAATCGTAAAGAACTTGTCATTGAGAAAAAAGGATCAGATGGAAATTCTGAAGCTATAAGGATACCGATTAGTGAAGAACGGGTTGAGATTACCAAGCATCCAATAGTTCTAGAAAACGTAGAAGTTTTCAAACGCCAATACCAAGACATTAAACCTGTTGAAGAGACTTTAAAAAAAGAAAAATTACATGTTGAAACTACTGGTGATGCTGCAGTTATTTATAATGGATCTGAAAAGCATTTATAATTCATATATTATATAAAAATACTTAAGCAGGAGTCACGCCCTAAAGTGACTCTTTTTTTATTTTCCTAAATTTCTGTTGCTTTTATATTCTGTAACAATAAATAAATTAAGTACATATTATATACTGCATAAACACAGCTATATACACAAGATAACAAAATGGAGGTAATAAAATTGAAAGTATCAGTCAAAGGTAAACTCTTTTTATCCTTTGGGATAATTATTATTTTAACTCTTACCTTAGGTGTATATTCTATATTTGCAATTAAATCAGTAAAAAACAAATCTAATGAAATTAATATAGTATGGTTTAAAGGATTGGATACAGCATATGCAATAACTTCAGCAGCATCAGATTTAAGAGGTAGAGAGTACAAGCATATACTGACCAGCGATATTAGTAATAAAGCAGATGTTCAAAAAAGCATGGAAAATTACAAAAATATAATCAACAGTAAATTAGAAGAATATAAAAAAACTGCTGTATTAGATGAGGATATTAGATTATACAATGAAGTTAAAAAGGAATGGGAAGCATATCTTAGTATACACAATAAAACCCTTGAATTAAGTAATAATGGTTACACCAAAGAAGCAGAAGCATTAACTGTTGGAGATGGATTAGTTGAGTACAACAAGCTTAGCAAAGCAGAGATGGATCTTATTAAATTTAACCAAGATAACGCCCAAAAAGCATATAGTTTAAATGTAATGGTATATAATAGAGCTAAATTAATTCTTCTATCAACGCTTATAATAATAATTCTTCTAAGTGTTATAGTTTCTTATATAATAGGTACCGGGATAGCTAAAGGTTTAAAAATAGCTAACGGCTTGTTAGATAAGACAGGCAAATATGATCTAATCTATGATCAAGAGGCTTATGAAAAATTTAAGAATTATAAGAGTCAAGATGACATCTCATTAATGCTAGAGGTATTAACGAATATGAGGTTGGAATTAAGAACTTTGATAAACAACATTAAGCAAAGCTCAAAGGAAACAGTTGAAAATACTGAAAGCATATCCATCATAATTAGTGACACTGCTCAAGTATTAGAAGGTGTGGCAAAGGCTACTAATGAAATTGCCCAAGGTTCTACTGAGTTGGCTAAAAATGTTCAAAATGGTTCAGAAAAATTAAATAAGCTATCAGAGGAAATTGACAAAGTAGCAACCAGTACAGATATAATGAAAAATTGTATCAATATAACATCTAGCGCTAATAAAGAAGGCTTAGAATGTGTGCATAAATTAAAAGAAGCTGTTAATGATAACATTATGGTGAGTGAAAAAATAGCACATCAAATTAAATTACTATCTAATAAATCAGAATCAATAGGCAAAATAACAGAGACGATTAAATCAATTACAAGTCAAATAAATCTTTTATCTTTAAATGCTGCAATAGAAGCTGCTAGAGCTGGTGCACAAGGGCGAGGTTTTGCAGTGGTTTCTGATGAAATAAGAAAGCTTGCTAATGAAACTGCACTTTCAACTAAAGAAATTGAAGAAATAATTAATGAAGTTAGAAGTGAAGTTATTATAGTAGAAAATCAAATGATTGAGACAAGCCAGGTAATATCTAAAACAACAAACGCATCGAAAGAAACGGAAAAAGCTTTTGAATCAATTGATGCTGCCATTGAAGATATAATATCTCAAATTACTTTACTAATACAAAATATCTGCAATATCGATGAAAACAAAAATAAAGTTGTAGTTGCCATTAGTGAAATATCTGCAATAGCAGAACAATCAGCTTCTGCAACGGAGGAAATTTCTGCTTCAATTCAAGAAGAAGCCTCTTCTATAGAACAAATATCTAATTCAGCTATTAATCTAAAGAATATCTCAACCGCCTTAGAAGAGCTGATAAATAAGTTTAAAACGTAATTTTAAAATAATACAGCGTATTATTTTTTAGAGGACAGAGGACAATTGACAGAGGACAGTGAAGGAGGATTTTTCTTCGATACACTACGAAAAATCTTTAATTTATAAGAAACTCCTGCTCTTTTGTTTCGCAGGAGTAAGCGATCATCTCAAAATCAACACTCTGTGTAAGTGACTATCACCAAATCAAAGATTTGGGATATCTACTTAAGATTTTGGATGTCTGCTTAATTTAGCGATGTTTTGCATTAGCAAAACAAGCCTAAAAAATAAATTAGTTTTCTGACGCAAGGAAGAAAACTCACCTTCACTGTCCTCTGTCCTCTGTCAATTGTCCTCTGATAAAAATTTTGTATCGCAAAATTTTTATACTGTTAAAGCGAAAGTTCCTTTAATAATTTATTTCTATTACCTTTAAATTGAAAGCACATCAACCTGCCGCCATCTTCAAAAACCATTAAAAATGATTGTTCATTTTCTGGAAACATAATAATAACCTCATCTACAAGAGCATTTAACCATCTGTCTTCTATTTTTACAGAAGGACTCAAAGGAATTCTAACTGCATATCCTCTGTCTGGAATTGGATTAAATTTGCTGTATAATCCATCTATTCCTTGAAGATAACTTACAACCGTTTCCTGAATCTTGGAATTTGATTGAATAATTCTTTCCACCTTACCTTGATTTATATTGAAGATTTCAATATTTTTATGTACTTCAGCATGAACATTTGTTGAAAGGGATACTATAACAATTAGGCTAATAATTAATCTTTTGAACATCGCCACCACCTCATTGTTAATATCCCCCAAAGCATACACAATTATTGATTAAATAATTAGAATTTTAGCTTACACATAGCCCCTTGAAATCACCTTTAGATATTCTTCTCATTAATAAAATCTAATATATCCTTAAAAGAACTTGGTTTCTTTATATAATATCCTTGTATATTATCACAATTCATTTTCTTTAGAATCTGAAACTGAGTTTCTTCTTCAATGCCTTCTGCAACAACATCAATACCAAGTTTATGAGACATTACAATAATTGATTCTACCATTTTTTGATTGTGTATGTTACTACTTATATCCTTAATAAATCCTTTATCAATTTTAAGTGTATCAACCGGTAACTTACCTAAATAGGATAATGAAGAAAATCCAGTGCCAAAATCATCAAGAGAAATTTTGATTTTTAATTCTTTAATTTGTTTCAGTTTAATAAGTACTTCCTCTAATGAATCAATCATAACATTTTCAGTTATTTCAATTTCTAACCATTCCGACTTAATCTTAGTAGAGTCTATTATATCAATTAATGTATTTAAAAAATTTGAATCTTTTAATTCAATTGGAGAAATGTTTACTGAAATAATAAAATCACGTTTGTACTTTTCATTTACTATTTTAATAAATTCGCAGGATGTTTTTAAAATCCACTTTCCTATTTCGATAATCATTCCATTTTCCTCAGCAATAAGTATAAAATCCAAAGGACTTACATTGCCGATATCCTTGCTATTCCACCTTACTAATGCTTCAAAACCTCTTATTTGCTTACCTGCATCAACCTGCGGCTGAAACAAAAGCATAAATTCATTATTTAATAATGCTTTTCTTAGTGCTTGCTCTATGCTCACTTCTTTTTGAAGTTTATTTTTCATTTTTGAATCAAAAAATCTATATGTGTTTTTACCACTTTCCTTAGCTGCATACATTGCCGTATCAGCGCACTGTATTAGTTCAGAAATTCTATTTCCATTTTCCGGATAAACCCCAATACCTATACTTACTGTAATATTAATAAGCTTACTCGTACATTCAAAAGGTTCAACAACACTTTCCATAATTTCTTTTATGCATAAATTTATTTTTTCCTTAATTCTATTGTCAGGAACAACTAAAATAAATTCATCTCCACCTAAACGTATAAAAATGTTATCGTGTGAAATATTTTTTTTAAGTCTTTTACTAAATTGATATAACAGTTCATCACCTAATAGATGTCCATAAGTATCATTTATTCTTTTAAAGTTATCCATATCGAAGTATATAATGCCTAGATAATTATTTGGATTTTTCTTTATTAGTCTTTTAAGTTCTTTAAACATAAAAGCTCTATTGGGAAGCCCTGTTAAATTATCTGTGTATGCTATTTTTTTTAATTTCCTATCTCTTTCTTTAATCTCTTTGGCCATAAGGTTAAAGTTATCAATTAACTCATCAAATTCATTGTAGCTTTGCTTTTCAATGTTATCATAGTGTTCTCCTGATGCAATTCTCTTTGTTTGATCGTTTAACTCTTGAATAGCATAAACAATTTCATTTGCTCTTACAAAAGTAAGAATTGTAGAAATAACTAAACATAATACTAATAAAATAATCAATAATAAAATTAAATATTTAACTAATATCCAAACCTCATTTGAAGGTTCATATACTATAACATACCAACCAGTTGCCTCTATTCTAGAGGCATTTACAAAGACTTTATTACCATCATAATTTAGAGTAGCATGATTAATATTTTTTGCAATCATATCTTTAATTTCATTAAAATTTGCTTCCAGTTTTCTTTCATTAGCCAAATTAGGATTTTTGTTTGAAATAAAAATACCATGTTCATCTGTTATTGCAATAGTTATTTTATTGCCAAAATCCTTGATAAAATCACTCGATAGTTCTCTTATTCTATTCAAGTTTAAGTAGCCAACAATTATCTTATCTTCACTTGATAAGGCTAATGTGATAGTTGGCTGATTTGTAATTATAGAAATGCTCGGTTGAGACCAATATACTTTATTATTTTTATTTACATATTTTAAAAAATCTTGTCCAAGTCTATCCTCTCCTATAGTATTTGGCGTTAACGGAGTAGCATGTACCACTTTACCTTTATTATTTACAACTTCAATTCTTTGAAAAAAATGATGGCTAGCATCTATCTTTTCTAAAGTAATATTTTTATAATCTC
Organism: Clostridium aciditolerans; assembly: GCF_016316925.1. Lineage (GTDB taxonomy): Bacteria > Bacillota > Clostridia > Clostridiales > Clostridiaceae > Clostridium_AM > Clostridium_AM aciditolerans. The sequence goes on from NZ_JAEEGB010000005.1 coordinate 315,997, forward strand.
CATTATTATCTTTTAATATTAACTCTATATTCTTAAGTATCTCAAGTGGTTCATCTAAAGTCTTATCCATATAGTTTGTAAAAGTATTTACTATAATAGAATTTTTCTCTATAGTATCCTTATAAAAATAATTTATTATATTTAAGCTAATAAAATATCCCAAAAGCATAATAGGAAACACAATAGCTATAAGATTACCTTCAACTATTGAGAGCCACAGTCGTTTCCTTTTCTTAATTTTCATTTTTCTACCACCTTAGTAAATTCGCCATTTATAATATGATAAATGTACTCTGTTCGCTCTGCATCTCCATAGGCACTAATATAAATTTCTCCCTGAATGCCTTTATACCTTGATTTTTTAATAATTGCAGATTTTAATGTATCTGATTTTAAATTAGAAGAGTTTTTTATTGCATCTTCTAATACTTTTATAGCTTCATAAGAAAATATTGATGAAAATGTAGGTTGACTTCCAAACTTGTCTACATATCTTTTTTTAAATCTTAAGTAATCTTCAGAGTTAGAGTTATAGTCAACAAAATTTACACCATAAGCTCCTTCTACTGTTTGTCCTCCTTGCTCTAGCAAGTCATTTGTCATTGCCCAGGTTGGAATAAATACCTGTAATTTTACATCTTCTTTTTTTATCTTCTGGCACCAAAGTGCAACCTCATCTGCAGACCCTAAAATTAAAATTCCCTGTGCTCCTGAAGAAGCTATCTCTCTTATAAAATACGGAAATTGATCTTGTTTATTAATGCTGAACTGTGAAGCATAAGAAACTCGACCATTTAACTTTCCATACGCAACTTCAAAATCCTTCTTCCAATTCTCTGTAAATACTCTATTATCCTCTTCATATAGTATTGCAACCTTAGAAATATTTTTATTAATCATTGTTTTTGCAATAGAGTCTGCCTGCTGCTTGTTTTCTGGAATCATTCTAATAAAATAATCATCTCTATTAGAAAGTTCATCTACTGCTATAGTAGGACTAATCATTAGTATTTTATTTTCATTAATATAGGGAACCGTTAACTCTGCCATAGAACTTGTCATATGTCCAATAATTGCTGTGCAGCCTTCTTTTGCTAAATCCTTATCCACTTGAAGTGCTGTATTCTTATCATTTTTATCATCCTTCGACACTAACTCTAACTTTCTGCCATTAATTCCACCGCTTTCATTGATTTCTTCAACAGCAAGAGCCGCACCATACATTCCATTTACGCCCAGTTCCGAGTTTCTTCCTGTAAGTCCACCTACATATCCTATTTTAATAGGCTTATTGCTGCAACTAGTTAAACTAGAAACTAGAATTATGATACTTATTATAGCTAAACAAATTTGTTTAGTCATAATTACAGTCCTCCTTTCTCTCTAACATATGCTTACAAAACCTGTAAAATCTAATTACCCACTACATTAGTACAAATTACAATAGCTCAAGAATCTTTTCGTATTTAAACTCCCCTGCCAATTTTTTTAAGTTTTCAATTTCTTTGATGTTAATTTCATTTATATTGCTTATTAGTTCATTTATTTCATCAACATCTCCATCTAATATTGCTTCTTTTAATTTTAGCTTAGTTTCTTTATCTAAAGAGCATGCTTCTTTTTCATTAGAATGAATGTCATTATTTTTATTTTGTCCAAGCTTTATATAACTTTTCTCTTTACTGTTATTTGCAACAGTAACTGGTATAAAAAAGTTAAACTCTGAACCTTTTCCGTATGTACTTTTTAAAGTGATGATGCCCTTTAAAAGTTCAACAAATTCTTTTGTTATAGTTAACCCTAATCCAGTACCACCTTTAGAGTATTTTGTATCATATACTTGAGTAAAATCATCAAAAATTTTATTGAGATTTTCCTCTGCTATTCCTATGCCAGTGTCCTTCACAGCTACGTACAATAAGCTATTATTTTGCTCATTCTTACTATTTATTACTACAGATACACTGCCTTTGTCTGTAAATTTTATGGCATTCCCAATTAAATTAATCAATATTTGTCGGAGCTTTAGTTCATCAGTAATTATGATCTCTGGAACATCATCATCAATAAAAAAATTCAAATTAATGTTCTTATCCTTAGCTTTTAAATAGAATATATTTTTCAAATCTTCTATTAACCTATATATATTGAATTCACTAAGATTTATAGATGCTTTACCCGCTTCTATCTTTGATATTTCAAGTATTTCATTTATCATTTTTAATAAATGCTCACCAGTGCGATTTATAGTTTCAACCTTACTCTTTTGTCCTTCTGATAAATTGCTGTCATTTAATAATAATTCTGAAAAACCAAGAATAGCATTTAAAGGTGTTCTTATTTCGTGACTCATATTTGCAAGAAAAGTGCTTTTTGCTCTATTAGCACTTTCTGCTTCTATTTTAGACTTTATTAACTCTTCTTCTATGAGTTTTCTTTTAGTTATATCTTCTTTAACAGCTACAAAGTGTGTTATTTTTCCCTGTGAATTGATAATTGGCGAAATTGAAGATTCTTCCCAATATATTTCTCCATTTTTTTTCTTATTTTTAAAAGTTCCCTTCCATATTTCACCTTTCAGAATAGTACCCCATAGGTTTTTATAGAACTCTCTAGTTCCTTCACCGGAACTTTGAATCTTTGGATTTTTACCTAAAGCCTCCTCTTTTTTATAACCAGATATTATTTCAAAGGCGGGATTTACATACTCAATAATTCCATTCTTATCTGTGACTACTATACTTACGGGACAATAAAATACTGCTTGAGCTTGCTTTTTTAACTCTATTTCATTTTTCTTATTGTTGGTTATATCATTAATAACACTTACAAAATATTTAGGGCTTTTATCATTATTACGAACTAAAGAAACAGTTATGTTAACCCATACAATAGAACCATCTTTACGTATATATCTTTTCTCTGTGTTGTAACCATTAATTTTGTCTGTAATAAGATCATTTACATAGTTTAAATCTACATTTATATCCTCTGAATAAGTAATATCTTTAAAAGATTTTTCTTTTAATTCCTCTTCACTGTATCCGGTGATTTTGCAAAAAGGTTTATTAATCATTAAAAAGACCCCATCCGGTGATACCTCTGCAATGCCTACTCCAGATAGTTCAAATATACTTTTATAAAACTTTTCACTTTCTTTTACTTCATCCCTTATACCTTTACTCATTTTTATTATATATCTCCCATATTTTCTCTTATTCTATTAAACTCTTTTTCCACGTTCAAAAATGCATCTATGATAATGGGATCAAAATGTTTTCCTTTACCTTCCAATATAATTTTCACACTTTTTTCATGTGAAAAAGAATCCTTGTAAACCCTCTTAGAACGTAAAGCATCATATACATCAGCTACAGCCATAATCCTCGCGCTTAATGGTATATCAGCTTCACTAAGCCCCATCGGATATCCACTACCATCCCATTTTTCGTGATGTCCACCAGCAATCTCAACTCCCATTTTTAAAAAACTGTTTTTAGTTAATTTATTATAGGCATCCTTTAGGTAATCTCTACCAATATCTGCATGAGTTTTCATTATTTCAAATTCTTCAGGAGTTAACTTACCAGGCTTTAAAAGAATTCTATCAGGTATTGCTATTTTCCCTATATCATGAAGGGGAGAGGAGTTAAAGATGTTAATAATAAAGTTATCGTCAATTATATTTTTAAATTCATCTTTTTTTTGCAATTCTTCTGCAATTATCTTACAAAAATTTTGAGTTCTTTCGATGTGTCTTCCAGTATCATCATCTCTTGCTTCTGCAAGCTTTGTCATAGCTGCAATTATTGATAAATGCCCTTTGGAAATTTCCTTTACCTGTTCTGATACAACTTTTTCTAATTCAGAATTGTATCTTTCTACCTTCTTTTGCAAATATCTTATAGTTAAATGAGCTTTTACTCTAGCTCCAATTTCTCTTGAATCAAAAGGCTTGGACACATAATCAACGCAACCTACTTCAAAAGCTTTAACTTTATCAAAAGAATCTGATAAGGCACTTACAAATATTATAGGTATGCTTTCAAATCTTTTATCTTTTTTTAGAATTTTACAAACTTCATAACCATCTATATCCGGCATCATAACATCAAGTAAAATAAGATCTGGAGGATTATTTAAAGCTGCTTTTACTGCCATTTTCCCATTAGGTAATGCTTTTATCTTGTAACCTTGATTTTTCATTATATTTACAAGCAGCATCAAATTTTCAGAAACATCATCAACTATCATAATAACTGATTTTTTTATATCTTCATCCATTTCGATCACCTCTTTTTTAGTCTTATTTTATTACTTTGCCTATATTATTACAACGATTATTACCGCATTATTCCTTCTAATTCTGAAACAATTGGAACTACCATATAGCTATAAACAAAATTGTATTAAATTGCCACAGGTTATAAGATTACTTGTTAACATAATTTATAGCTACCTAAAAACAGATTTTGATATAAGCTTTATTATTTGCAGAATAAAAAAATAAACGGCAGTTGAATTTTAACTACCGTTTAATACTATTAAATTAACTTATTGTATATATTCATGTCCTTTTTCTTTTCAGCTAGTTCACCTATCATTGGAACTATTCTAGTAAAATGCTCCGAGTTCATATGTCTCTCTAATGCGTCTTTACTTTCCCACTCTTCAATTACAGCTAGTACTCTAGGATCTTTTTCATCTTGATATAGCTCATACTTTATGCATCCTTCTTCTTTCCTTGTTTCTCTTACTAGTTCCTCATATAATTTTATGACTTCTTCTACCTTACCTTCATTAACAAGTTTTTTTGCTACAACTTTTATCATTTTACAAATCCCCCTCTTTTAATTAAAATATTTTGTAATATGTATTAGTTTTGCAAAATATTTTCCTTCCTTCGCTAATGAACTTTTACTATTTAAAAATACCATTAGAGTAATTTTTCAATATTATATAAAGCCTTATCAATATTATCCTCAAATACATTACGTTCATCTTTATCAAAATTTTTTAGTAATAAATCTAAAAATTCATTTTCAATTTGGTCTAACTTTTCTTTTATATATATGGCTTTCGGAGTTAAACTTATGTATACACTTCTCTTATCTTCAAAACAACAACATTTTTTTATTAAACCTTGATTTTCATATTTAGCAATAATATCCGATAGGGATGACTTTGAAATCTCCCACATATTTACTATTTCATTAAACAATAATGATGTCCCATCTTCAGGAAGTATGTAGAATAAGGATATATGATTTCTTAATATTGGTAAACCTTCTTCCTTTATTCTTTTAGACATGTATCTATCAGATATTGAACATATTTTATCTATTTTTCCAATAATACATTTGTGTTTCATTTCCTAACTCCTATTCCTTAATAAACAAATTAATAGTATCACTTATAAAATTTTATGTCAATTTTTTCAATATAATCTTACTCATCTTTTTTCTTTACCTACTGTTCGTTAAAAGTTCTATTAATGAATGTCTTATTTTAAGACATTCATTAATAGCTAAGAATAAACTTCTTCTCTAACTTAAAGGGGTAATAAGAAAGTTTGGCTTTTCTGAGTCCCTCTATGCCTAGATCCTGTTCTCTATTTATTATTTTCACATCACTAAAGCACATATCTATAAAGGTTTTATTAATAAAACTATAAACTCCTCTATAATTCATATCACCTTTTTCTATATGAATGACTGCTAGCTTATCATTAAGCTTTTCTCCTAAACTAAAGGCCACTACTTGGTTATCTACATAGACAGCTATTCCTTTTAAGTTGAATAAATTAATATTTTGAACAATTTCTTTTATAGCTGCAGTTTCATAATAAAGCATCTTATCATTATTATTATTTTCTCTAAACCATTTTTCTGCAGCATTTATTACATCATCAGTAATCTTTCCATCAATAATCTCTTTTACTTCATAATCATAGTTCTTAACAAAAGAATTATAATGATTTTTCTTGCCATGAAGTTTTTTTCCCGAAAGTTTTATTAGCTTATCAGCTTCATATAAATAATCAAAGTTATCCCTATCCTCTTTAATATAAACATTCTGTTCTTCTTTATAAAAACTTCTTATTTTTTCTGCAAAATCTTCTTCTAAATCCTTAAATATATACTTCATATTATTTTCTTTTTGATATTGTGATAAACATTTTAATAATTCTTTTAAATCTTCTTCTTTATACCCTAAAGGTTGCATAAAGTAATAGTTTCCTTCAAAATCTTTTTTCTTTATAATTAGTGACTCCTTATATATTGCATACTGAATATCACAGGCATCTTTCCAGATATATAAAGTAGTAAATGAATATTCACAGCTTAAAAATTTATACGGATTTAAATATTTATTAAACAACTGTTTATCTTCTAATGTAAGCTTTTTAAAATCCATTATATCAACCTTTCTCAATTTATTTTCACACCCTTATACCCAATAACCATCATATAATATATTAGTTTTCTCTCTTTATTCTTTTTAAAACCTTATTTATTCTTGATTGTTTTTTATACAATATTCTGATTTTAAATTACTATTTTTATATTTAATCAATTTAGTTCGTCCGAGTACGAATTAATCATAACTCTTATTTTTCTTATTGTCAATATATTCCCTCTTGATTTTATCCGATATATACCATCACAGTACAAGTAATAATAGCTAATCCTATTTAATATAGACACTTTTTAAAGTAATCATCACAAAAAAAGAGAGAAACACCTTTTATGGCATATTTCTCTCTTTTTGAATTTCTCTTTAAGATTTAAGGCATTTTCCCAAGACACATTGGTTTTAAGGATTCTTTTATTTCTTCTCTATTTTTTCCTATACTAGCTTCAATAGATGCGGTTAACGCCCCTTCTATTAATGCTGTATCAACTATTTCAACCTTATTCTTCATACATTCATCTAAACATTCTATAGCCATTTCCGCATTCATATATGCACTACCTAAATCAAAAAGTATAAGCACTCCATCCTCAGAATAAACTTCATTTATAGCGCCAAGAATCTTGTCTACATCTGTACCTAATCTTCCGTCAGTAGCCCCTCCGGCAGTAGCTATTTTACCTCCTATCGCCATTTGGCTTACTAATTCTTTTATTCCTTCTGCAATCTTACTGCTATGTGATACAATTACTATTCCTACCATATTTTATACCTCAATTCTTTTATATAGATGTATTTACATTTTGCTAACTTCTTCATAAATGGTATTAAATATTAGATAACTTGAAGTAGCCCCTGCATCTTGATGTCCTATACTTCTTTCTCCTAAATAACTTGCCCTTCCCTTTTTTGCAATGATTTTTTTAGTATTTTCAACGCCCTCAAAGGCAGCACTTTTAGCTTTTTCTAAAGCTTCTATTGGACTCAAACGGTCAGCTACGGAGCTCTTCAATGCTTCTAATGCTGGCTCTATAGCATCTATCATAGTCTTATCTCCCAGCTCTCCTTTTCCCCTCATCTTAATTCCTGCCAATGCTTCTTCTAGCATCCTTATAAAATCATTTATATCCACTTTTTCTTTGCCACTTGCTGGAGCTGCAGCTTTCATAAAAGCTGTTCCATATAAAGGGCCTGATGCTCCACCTACATTAGATACTAATGCCATACCAGCTTTCTTTAGAGTATCTCCTATGTTGTTTCCATTATCGTCCTTCAACTTTTCCTTTACAGCTGTAAAGCCTTTACTCATGTTTATTCCATGATCACCATCACCAATAGCGGCATCTAACTCTGTTAAATATGCCTTATTTTCATCCATAACTTCACAAATTTTATTTAATATTTGTATTAACTGCATTCCATTTATGCTCATATCATATCTCTCCTTAAGTTTTCATAGATATATTAGTATTTCTTTAATAATTAATATACCTTCAATGCAGGAGTATCTGCTTTCTCATTCAATAATGTTTTTAACTCATCATCTAATTTCAATATAGTTATCGAACAGCCTGCCATTTCTAATGAAGTCATAAATTCTCCTACAAAAGTTTTATGAATTTTAATTTCTCTTTCACTTAACATTTCACTTACTTTTTTATTAACTATATAAAGTTCCATCAATGGAGTTCCTGATAATCCATTAACCATAACTGCAACTTCAGTCCCTTTTTCCACTGACATATCTTCTAATATTTTACTAACTAAGTGCTCTGTTATTTCGTCTGCTGTCTTTATAGCTTCTCTATGAGTTCCTGGTTCACCATGTATTCCCATGCCTATCTCTACTTCATTTTCTGATAATATAAAGTTTGCCTTTCCTGCTGCTGGAACTATACATGAGCTTAATGCCATTCCCATACTACGCACATTCTCTACTACCTTTTCAGCAATTCTCTTTACCTCTGTTAAATTTGCACCCTGTTCTGCTTTTGCTCCAGCTATTTTGTGTACAAAAACCGTTCCTGCAATTCCACGTCTTCCAGCTGTATATGTGCTATTCTCAACAGCTACATCATCATTTACTACTACGCTTTCTACCTTTATGCCATCCATATCAGCCATATCTTTTGCCATATCAAAATTCATTATGTCTCCGCTATAATTCTTTACAATTAAAAGCACTCCCTCTCCACCATCAACTGCTTTAATTGCCTCATAAACTTGATCTGGAGTTGGGGATGTAAATACAGCACCTGCAACTGCAGCGTCTAACATTCCTTTTCCTACATACCCTGCATGTGCTGGTTCATGTCCACTTCCTCCTCCACTTACTAAGGCAACTTTACCTTTTATCGGTGAATCTTTTCTTATTAATATGTTTCCAGCATCACTCTTTTTTAAATATTCTGGGTGAGCTGCTATCATTCCTTTTATCATATCCTCTACTACTAAATTAGGGTTGTTTATCAATTTTTTCATAATATATTCCTCCAAAATTTTATTTTATTATCTATTACTTTGTGCTTATTTAAATTAGCAAAATCTATGCCAAAAGAAAACGTTTTAAGACATTATTTTGTGAAATCAATACACAACCTCTAAATATATAGCTTTACAATATTTATATACTTATAACTAAAATATCAATTAAAATAAGCATAGATAAAATGCATATATTAATTGATATTTTAGTCATTTATTGATACTTATTACCAATATGTTCATTTTAACCAAAGTACAACTTTTTCAATTCCATACAATTTTGCCTTTGCTGCTACAGTTTTATGTGTAATACCTAAAGCTTTTCCTGCAGCATTATAGCTACCATATTTTTTTAGCGCTTTCTCTATAATAATCTTTTCATATTCCGCTAAAGGTAGTATTTCTTCATTCTCCTTTATGCTAGCTAATACGGTACTAGCATTTAAGTGCTCTGCTTCCACTACCTTTTCTTTTTCATCCTTAGCTGTATCTTCTTCCTTTATGTATGATGGCAAATCCTCTACCTCTATGTACTCGTTATCAGTGAGAGCAACAATCCTTTCTATTAGATTCTCTAACTCTCTAACATTTCCCGGCCACTTATAGCCAACAAGTACATCTATAGCATCCTTGCTTATACCTTTTATATTCTCTTCACCTTTCAGCTTTTCAATGAAGTGTTCTACCAATAAAGCTATATCTTCTTTTCTTTCTCTAAGCGGTGGAATAATTATTGGTATTACATTTAACCTATAGTATAGATCTTCTCTAAAGTCTCCTTCTTTAAGCATTTGCTCTAAATCTCTGTGAGTAGCAGCTATAATTCTCACATTGGCTTTTATAGTCTCCTCCCCACCTAACCTTTGTAGTTCCCTATTTTGTATTATTCTTAAAATTTTTGCTTGAACACTTTTGTCCAGTTCTCCTATTTCATCTAAAAAAATGGTGCCATTTTGTGCTAGTTCAAATTTACCTAACTTTCTTTTTATAGCTCCAGTAAAAGCTCCTTTTTCATGTCCAAACAACTCACTTTCCAACAAATTAGCTGGAATTGCAGCACAATTTATTCTTATAAAGGGTCCTGAAGATCTTTTGCTTGAAAAATGAATACCCTCAGCAATTAATTCTTTACCAGTACCGCTTTCACCTCTTATTAAAACTGTAGAATTACTTTGAGCTGCTTTAGTAGCTACTGCTAAAGCATCTAGCACCTTACCGCTTTTGCCTTTAAATTTTTCAAAAGCTCTATGAGGCTTCCTTGTTCTTAAAAGCTGTTCTTCTAAATATTCTGCCTTTGCAGATACTTTGTTTAATTTCTCATAAAGACCTTGAACCTCAGTTATATTCTTTACAACAGAAACTGCACCGCTCATCTCGCCATCAATGATTATTGGACTGATATTTGATACAATAGTAACTCCATTTTTCTTATAACTTATTGCTCCTGTTATAAACCTGCCTGTATCTAGTACTTTTTTTCTAGCCCCCATAGGCGATATATCTTTTACATTCTTATTTATTAAATCTTTTTCCTCTTCATTTAAAATTTTTAAGTAAGCTGGATTTACATAAGTTATTACCCCTTCATTATTTATTACACATATACCATCTTGAACAGATTCCAATATAAGCTGTAGTCTTTCTTTTAGCTCCTTTACTTCCTTAAGCTCTCCTGTTATTTTTTCAAAATTAGAAATATCTTCAAAACTTGCTACCGCTCCTTTAGATTGTCCATCAATTAAAATAGGTGTTCTATTAGTTAATATTAATGAATCTCCTATTAATTGTTTACACATGAGCTCTGCTTTTTTAGTTTTATTTACAATATGCAACCTAGAGTTGGGTATAACATGATAAACCTTTTTACCAATTGCCTCTAAAGCATTTACTCCTAAGATATTTTCTGCCGCTGGATTAAAAACAGTTATTACATCATTCTCATCACTAACCACTATTCCATTAGCCATGCTCTCAAAAACCTGTTCCCAGGTTATAGTGTTAGTATTTATTATGCTATCTATTTGATTTATTTCGTTTCTATCATAAATATCAAAGTCACCTTGAAGAAAATTACATAATTCATTGACTGCCGCTTCCACCATTTCACCATGAGCCTCAACAATTACTTCTTCATTTCTTTTTACTTTTAAAAGCACTAAAGGCATAACACTTGTAGCAGGTATTTTATTTCTATCTTTATATATAATAAATAATTCTACATTATATTTTTTTTGTAGCTCGCTGGCTTTGTGAACTACCATCGCAATAACCCTTGCATGCAATCCTTTTTCATGTTTAATTATCACAGATTGTTTTGCGAACATAATAAACCCTTACCTCCTTCCTTCAACAGTTTTTATGTTAATATTATACATGTTACACCCTACACTATCCAAATATTTAAATTCGATTCTTATAGAAAAAGAGAGAGATACCTTTACAGTATATTTCTCTCTCTTAACCTCTGTATGATTTATTTAATTATATCTACATGCTCTTAATTGTAGAAACATATACCTTACCGTTTTTTATATTTACTATAAACTTTACAGGATAGCTATTAAGATTTTTGAACTTTAGGTCTTTATATCCATAACTTACTGCAGCATCCTGACCTCTTGGAATATATCCAACCTCGCCGCTATGAGTATGCCTTTCTATAATTTGCATGCCAGACTTTAAAGCAGCGTTATATATAGTGCTGCTTAATTGACATATTCCTCCTCCAACACCTTCATTTGATTCTCCATTTACCAAAACCTTAGCTTTTTTATATCCTTTATTGTAATCTCTTTTTCCAACAATTTTATTAAAGGAAAAAGTTTCCCCTGGCTTAAGTACAAATCCATTTATTTTTTGAGACGCAAGCCTTATATTATTAACTCTGTTTTCATCACTATCTAAAATTGTTGTACTAAAGGTAGCTAATACTTTATTTTCGCTATTTTGACTCCTAGGCTGTTCGGGCTTTGGATCCGATTTTGGAGTAGGTTTTGGAGCAGGTTTTGGAACAGGCTTAGGCTCTGGAGCAGGTTTGGATTCTGGAGTAGGCTTAGGTTCTGGCGCAGGTTTAGATTCTGTACCAGCTTTAGGCTCTGGAACCAATTCTGCTTTTGAAGGTGGTGCTTGTTTCTTTTCTTGTGGCTCACTACCTTCCTTCACTTGCTCACTATTACTATTTGGAGTATTAGTACTGCCCTTTGGGGCTGATTTATTTGTTTTGCATCCTATAGAAAAACATATAGTTAAAATTAAAATTGAGAATAACAAAATCAATTTATTTTTTCGCATTTTATCACCTCTAGAAATAATATTTGCTTATGTTTTGAATATAATACACAAAAAAAGAAGCTACTTTTAAAGTAACTTCGACAAACCTCCAGGAAAAGTTATTTATGAATAAATTTACATCTAAAGATATAAACACTGTTACACTGCGCTAATTCTTCAGAAGAAATATTGCTTTTATTAAATATGTCTATAGGAGTACTTGAAACATTATCTCCTTCAACAATAAAAGCTAAATTTATTGGTTCCCCAATAATAATCTCACCTTCTTCCCTTGCTGAAAAGGAAGAGCTTGTATATATTTTAGGTTTTGTTATAACCATACTTCCAGTTCCTGATCCTCCTTTTGTACTATAAGAAAGTGTCCATTTTTCTTCTTCTCTTTTTGAAAAACCATTTTGTGTAGAAAATATAAGCATACCTGATGATTCACTTTTAAAATTTATTTGTGTACCAGATCTTAAAATTTTATTTTTAAATTTTCCGTTTTCATAATAATCAACCCAACATTCAACCCAATTTATATCCTTGTTCTGAAGGTTTACGTCAAAGACAAATTGTTTATCTGCACCAAACCCTCTAATCAGTTGTTGTTCCTTATCTGTAAGATTAGCTTTGACAATTGTTCCATCCTTATGCTCTTTCCTTCCATCCTTATTTTCTTTACTGCAAGAAGGTAGAAATAATATAAATATAGTTATAAACAATAGACTTATAACACTCTTTATATTTTTACGTAAAACAAATTCCATTTTATCACTCCTTACAGCGCTTTTTCAAAACAGAAAAAATCACCCTTTCTAAAGTTTACTACTCCTTTTACCTTATAACCATTCTTCTCATATAGCTTACATGCACGGCTATTTTTGCTAAATGCATCTAAGCGTATTGATTCATATTTATTCTCTTGCCCTAACTTTTCTACATACCTTATAAGAGTAGTTGCAATACCTTGACCTTTATATTTGGGACTAATGCATAGTCTATGAATAACTAAATGCTTACCATTGTTGTATTTCCAATTTATTGATTCATATGCTTTGTCCTGACATTCGTTTAATACAACAAAACCCTTGATAACACACTCATCTATATAGATATAGAGATTTTCACTATTAATGTCATTAGTTATTACTTCTTCCTTTGGATAAATGTCATCCCATTGATATATTCCCCCTGACTCCATATCAATAATAGCATCTTTAATTATATTCATTATTGCCTTCACATCTTCAATTTTTCCTTTTTTAATTTCCATATACAGTATATCCCCCTATACCTTACTTCTTAAATATATATGTCTCTAGGTAAATGTCTCCAGAAAAAATAATTTCTTTCTTAGCCTTCCCTTCATCCATATAGTGCTAATTAATTATAATTTTAACATAAAACTATCAGTGCCGTACTTAAATGTATTTTAAAACTTTTATTGACTCTTACCTTACAGAATAGATTATTATATAACTGTAATCAAATCATATGCTGCACTACAATAATTAAATTATATAATATCAAAAGCCGGTAAGATGATTATCACCCTAACCGGCTTATTTTTATGATTAATACGCAATTATACTATAATTATTTTATATTTTTAAAAATTTTCTTTTGAACCCAATCATTTATAAATATAGCACTAATCAGATATTAATCTCTTTTCTCCTGTAATTTCTTGAATTGGTTTAATGTTTTGGCTAACTTCAAGTATTCCAAGGAATTCACCATTATCATCTCTTACGGCAAAGTATCTTATGAGTATATACAACTCTCCCATCTTAATCCAGAAGTCTTCGTGCTCCTTCTTGCCAGTTCTAAGGTCTTCAGCTACTTGTTCAACTACATGTACACTAGCTGGTGGATGACAGTTTTGAACCTTTCGTCCAATTACAGCCTTTGTTCTAATGAATATTCTTTCTTTGCTATTAGAGAAATATTTGACAACGCCATCCTTATCAACAAAAGTTATATCTACAGGTAGGTGATCAAAAATTGCGCTTATTTCTTTAGCCTTTAGTATTCCAGTATCAAATTTTATATATCCCTCTGAATCTTCGCCAGCAAGCTTCTTTTCCTGTTCTCTAGCTTCCACATCAGCTCTGATAGGTTTCCATTTATCTGCTGGACCAGTTAAACAATAGCCTATACTATCACTATCTGACTCAATTTCATACCATTCATCTTCAGTTAGACTATCAAGGCTGAGGGGAAAAAGAATATTCTCCTCTTTAAAAATCATTTCCTGTATTTTATTTGTAACCTCATCTATTTTAGATATAATGTTTTCCTTACTGCTTGAATCATTCTGAAGCATAGACTTTGTTTCTTTTATACCTGCCCTTATCTCGTCATCTACCCCCCACATAACCTTCGGCGGTGCAGTAACTCCGTACTTTTCCAAGTAAGGGAACAACAAGTTTTCTTTCCTGCTGTAATGCTTATCTAAATCCCACAGCATATTGAAATTTTCAATAAGTTTATATCTATTATCTTTATTATCATTTTCTTCAAAGTATTCTAAATTCTTTTTTACATTTTCATAAATATATTTTCTTACAGCCTCATTTTCCAGCTTAAATGTATGAATAGGATGCCCTGCAGCCTTATCGGGATGGTGTATTTCTTCTATAGAACCTTTAAACACAGCAGCATGGACATCGCATAATCTTTGGATTTCCTCAACGGGCATTCCTTCTTTAATCAAAGCAGCTTCCATCTCTGATATCTCTTTTGTGGATATATTATGAACCAGATCATGAAACCTTTCCTGAACTTCCTCTACATTCTTGCCATTATGAAGCTCACTAATCAATTCTTTTAGGACCTTCTGCCTATACTCTCTGTTATTAATTATATCACTCATCTCATTAATATCCTCCTCTAATTCCAACGCTTCCATTAGTCCTATACATATATTATCTTCTTTCCTTTAACAAAATATTCCTTAATGGTATTCTGTTTTTCTTTTTTAGAAATGCTATTTTCATTCAGCGATGGTGTATTAGAGCTTCGGTTAAACTACAAATCCATGATAAATGCTTACATAAAATTATCTAAGCACCTCATTTAAGTATCTTCGTCTACATATAAAATAAAATATCGTTTGTAATACAGCATAAATTAATACTAATATTATTGATTTTTTTACTAAAATATACATCAAGGAAGAATTGCTAAACATTACAGAAAGATAGTATAACCCTAATCCTCCCCCTAGTATTATAGGAACAAAGAATATAGTTCTTAACTCACTTAATAAAATATTTTGTAGTTCTCTACTTGTCATTCCAATTTTACTTATACTTTCAATTCTCTGTCGTTCTTCTTCTATGTCTGTTAATACCTTATAATAAAGTACTACTCCTGATGATATTAAGAAGATTAATCCTAAAAACATCATTGAAAAGAAGTAAGCTCCATTTTCTTTTAAAGAAGCTTTTAATATTTCTCCTTTGAATATCGGTTTATAATCTTCTATAATTGATTTTTCATTTCCTTTGTTTACCTTTTGCAGATCACTTACTAAGGCATGGAATATCTTTGATTTATCACCTTTTTTTAGATTAATTAAGTGATTCTTTGATATACTACTATCCCCTATTTTATTTTTAATTTTTACATAATCATTGTCATCTATGATAAATGCACTTCCTGTATAATACATGCTATTAACATGATCATCAGTATATGGTGCATTTATATATGTCTTTTTGTCCTTAGTCACTACAAATAAATTATCTTTATTTACAGTGGCATAGAATTTTTCCTTTGATAGTTTAAAATCTTTATCAAATATTTTGCTTCTTTCTTTTACCTTCTTCTCATCCTCAAATGTAAATATTACATCATTATTTTTATGAGAGTTTGCCATCCTTTCTTTGATGACATTTACCTGAACTAATTCTCCAGATTTTACATCTATTTTTGTATTCATATGCTTGTTATAATTACTTTCACTAATTATAGAAGCTTTGTCATCCCAAAATTCTACTTCACCATCTATAACCATATACTCTGGAAGGCGCATATATTCTAAAATTGAGTACTTTTCAAGCTTTCCTCCATTTGCTTTTATTAGATTTTCCACCTCTCCATATGAAATATTATTATAATTGTTTTCTTCTACAAACATAATTTCATAAGGATGAGTTTCATTAATTTGATCCTCAGCTGAACTATATAAGTTATAAGTGAAACCAATAAAAAATATGGCTCCACTAACTAGCAGTGATACTATATATAACACTGTTTTATATGCCGAGAATCTGTGAGAAAGATTTGCTAAAATTAACAGATTATCATTGTATAACTTTGGAAACAACTTTATCATATTTTTAAACAAAACTATAAAATTACCTATTATAAAATAAGGACAAATTATTATGACTACTGCAAAAAAAACAACTATATTATCATTTCCATTAAAGGCTTGTTTGAAAAGAGTTTTAGGTAAAAAGTATAGTGATAACAAAAATATAATTAATGCTAATATACCAAGGGTTAATCTCGATTTGCCTATTTCCTTTTTAGAAACGGACTTTATAACCTCAATAATCGATAGCTTACATATATAAATGTTAGTGAAAATTGTATTAATTATAAAAATTACTAAAAATACACCTGAACTCAATAAAAATGTTTTATAGCTTATTTGATAAATTGATCTTTCTATCATCAATATCTTGCTAACAATCATATAAAATAGTCTTGAGAAAACTAATCCTGTTATAATTCCTGCAAATAATGAAGTTATCACTATTATTATATTTTCAAGTAAAGTCATTTTTCTCAAATCCTTAGTTGTCATTCCTAAAGTTAAATAAACTCCAAATTCCTTCCCTCTATATTTAACAAAAGAAATGTTTGTATATGATATAAAGATTATTGAAAATGCTGCTATACCGATAAATGCCATTTTCATATTTTCAAATATAATACTTTTCCCTATTTCCTTTATTATAATATTATTAAACATTAAACTACCGTACATAAAAAGTATGGCCACAATAAAAGCGTTAACGAAAAAGAATGAAATATATTTCTTTAAATTGTGCTTTAGGTTTTTAAATATTATAGAAGAAAAAGTCATTATTCCTCCCCTCCTATAAAGCTTTGTACTTCTAATATCTTATCAAAGAATTTCTTTCTATCTCCACCTGATGCTATTTCTAATTTAATTCTGCCATCCTTTATGAATATAATTCTCTTACAAAAAGAGGCTGCAAAAGGATCGTGAGTTACCATAAAAACTGTACTGTTCATTTCCTCATTCATCTTTGCTATGGTATTCATAATACTGAATCCAGATTGCCTGTCGGTTCATCTGCATATATTACAGCAGGATTATTAACCAAGGCTCTAGCCGCTGCGGTCCTTTGCTTTTGTCCACCGGATATATGATAAGGATATTTTTCTATTAAGTCGCTTATATTAAAGACTTCCATAAGTTTTCTTACCTTCTTTTCAATTATAGATGGTGCTATCTTATCCAATATAAGTGGCAGTGCTATGTTTTCCTTAATAGTTAAACTATCTAAAAGATTAAAATCCTGAAAAATATACCCTATATTTTTTCTTCTAAATAAAGATAGTTGATCCTTACTCATTTTACTTATATCTTTATTATCAATAATAACTGTTCCTGAAGTACTTTTATCCACTCCTGAAAGAATATTTAAAAGAGTGGTTTTTCCACTTCCGCTTGGTCCCATTATTCCAACAAAATCACCTTTGTTTACACTTAGGCTGATTCCATCTAAAGCAACTAATTCCTTAGCTCCCTTATAAGCATTATATATCTTCGTTAGATTATTTACCTTGAGTATCTCCATTCATTTACCCTCCTTCTTTTCTATGATTTTAGTATAAAAGGCAAATACATTTTAACAAATGCATTTGCCTTACATTACCTTACATTTTTGAAAGGTATATAATTTTAACTTCGGTACCTTTACCTTTTTTTGAGTTTATATGTACCCTATGCCCTAACTTTTCTGAAATAAGTTTTACCATATATAATCCAATGCCAGTTGCATTTTTATATTCTCTTCCGTTATTTCCTGTAAAAAAGGCTTCAAAAACCCTTGGTATATCCTCTAAGTCTATGCCTATACCTTCATCTCTTATACTTAAAGTTATACTATTTTCTTCTGTATTAGAAGTTATGTAAATTTTCTTGTTTTCATGGCTTGCAGAATACTTTATAGCATTAGATAAAATCTGATCCATCATGTAAGAGCACCATTTTTTATCTGTGTAAACTTCTATATCTGCATCTATTTGCACCTTAGGATAAACTCGCCTATATATAAAGTCTCTCTTCTTAGCATTAATTACATCGTTAACTAATTTTATTAAGTTAACCTTCTCTGGTATGTAATCCTTCGAGAAATCCTCAAGCCTTAAAACATTCAAGCACTGCTCAAGATTCATTTTTAATTTATCGTTCTCCTCTTTTATGTCTTGCAAATAGCTAGTATCTTTAATTTCTAAAGGTCTTTTCTGTGAGGCTAAATCAATAACTGTTACTGAAGTCTTCATGTTATGTATGAATTGTGAAAACAAAGTGTCTTTGTCCCTTTGCTCACAGTACATTTCATAAAACTTATTGGTGTATCCATCATGTATATTCTTAATAGTATCAAATATCATTTTTTCTTGTAAATTCATGCTTTTACACTGATAATCAGGGCTTACCTTTGCTTCTTCAAGACTGCTAACAAAATTTTTGTATTTTAACATCTCAATAAAAAGATATATGAATAATACAAATACACTTATAACAATAGGGTATAAAAATTCCTTAGCATCTAGTAAAAGACTATAAAAAATTATTAATATACTAGTATTTATAATATAGGCTATAATTACTCTGCTCTTATTTTTTAATACATCAGTTATCAATTCCATTAAATACATAGCCTACTCCTCTTTTAGTTACAATAATATTCTCAAGCCCTAAATCACTAAGCCTCTTTTTAACCCTGGTTATATTTACTGTTAGAGTGTTATCATCAACAAATGCAGTATCATCCCATAAAGTTTCTAATAATTCCTCTCGAGTAACTATTTTACCACTATTTTTAATAAGTATCTTTAAAATTCTATATTCATTTTTGCTTAGTTCTAATGTTTTCTCTTTATATTTAAGATTCATGTTATCATCAACTAAAATTAAATCCCCTTGTGTTAAGCCAGCTGTTTCACTATATTCATCCACTCTTCTAAGTAATGCATTAATTTTAGCTAGTAATATTCCTACACTAAATGGTTTAGTTATATAATCATCGGCCCCAAGATTCATACCTCTAATTTGCTCTCCTTCCTCACTTCTTGCAGAAAGGATAATAACAGGAATATTGTATTTTTTTCTTATTAACTTAAGAAAATAAAAACCATCAAACTTAGGCAAATTAATGTCTAAAATAATAAGTCTAGGACTTATCTCTCCTACTCTCTCTATAACACAATCATAATTGTCAATGGTAAAAATACTGTAGTCATATGCACTTAAATATTCTGTTATGTATTTTTGCAATTTTATATCATCTTCTATTAATAAAATGTTATTCATAAAAACTCCTCTAGGGATTGTTTCCCAACAATCCCTTGTTTTTAAAATGATTCCAACTTAGCTATCTATTAATATTATTCATAATTTTTCTAACTGTATTATATTCTACGTCTTCTGGTATAAGAGATAGAGTATCATATATTAACTTAAAACAAGCCTTTAAACTCTCCTCACAGTCTTTTATACATATAATAGAATTTATTCTATCAATTAAGTTTTCAGGCTTTATATCTAAATCCTTAACTATATGTTTTGTCCACTTCCAGTCTGGTTCCCATTGTTTATTTAGTGCGTATAAAATTCTTAATACTCTGTGGATATCTGCTATCATCCTCTCAAGCAGTGGTATTTTATCCTCTCTCTTAGCTAACACTCTTCTAACATTTAAGCCTAAGTCTATAGTCCAAGGACTAATAGTATTCATTATAATCTTTTGTTGAAGATCATCTGGATAAGAATATAACTCTTCTTGTAAGCTATCCAATATTCCATTCTTTCTTATAAAAATCGCATTTTTGAATGTTGAAGCTAAAGTGAGCTTATCGTGAGTATAAACTTCACCTGTTAAAATTACCTTTATGTTATCTCTCATAGTATCAATTTTTTGCCAACCTGCTTCAATCCAATATTCTTTATATTTGAATATTATCCATACAGAACCATCCCCTATTGGTGCACCATAAGGATGTATCTCTGTTCCCCCAATTTCTTTAATCCAATTGACCATATCACATTCTGACATTAAATTATCAACTAAAAATTCAATTTCAATATCAGAATCCTCATCTGCAAGGTCTCTTGAAACAGATCCAGTGATAATAATTTCTTTTCCGTATTCCATAAGACATTTACTTGCAATTTCCTCTGCCAATTTAATTCTTGACCTACACTCTTCACTTATTATTTTTTTAGACATGACAATCTCCCCCTATGAAATTAATTGCAGATATCTCTTGATATTCTGCAATTCAAACCTGTAATTAAATTATAAAGTATATTTTTACTCTTTCTTTGGATACCATCCTTTTTGTACTCTTTTCTCTTGTTCAAAAATTTCGTGAATACTCCAAAGGCATGTAAACCCCGTAATACCTAATATAGCTGATAATGTTTGTGTATTTATACTAATAGATAAAAATATAAATACTATACCAACAATTAAGAATACAGGCCAAATCTTTTTACTAAAATAGTACTCTGCTTTAATTACAATAGGATGAAAGATTCCTATTATTAAAAAAGAAATTAACCCTATAGTAACACCCTGAAAATTCAAAATACCACCTCTATCATTTTTTATATCAAATTAATTATATAACAAATATTTCCTTCTTTCAGCTTTAAATTGCTCAAGTCCTGATTTATATTCTGCTTCAATTTGCTGAGGAGTATAGCCCATTTCTAAGTATTGTCCAATTTTATCAGTACCCATTATCTTATCAAACATATTGATTGTATCTGTACTTTTAGGAACTTGAAAATTGTTTAAGGAGTGAGCATAAGCTAATACATATATTCCTGTTCTTGCAGGATTGAATGTATGATAATCTGTAATTTCAAGCTTTACTCCACCGAAGCCATTTCGTGAAGCTGCTTTGAATTTAACTCCAGGTAAATTAGCTGTATTTAAAAATTGTGTAAACTTTTCAGAATTAATACCTTTTCCTCCAACCCATGTAAAATAGTCATCCTGGTATACTGTAGTTCCCTCGCCAAGTCCAGTAGCTGAATAACAAAAAACAGATTCTATATTTGGTATATAGGGAGAACTTTGCACCCAACTTAATCCAGTATCTTGAAATATCATACTTCTATTATATCCTTCCATAGGTACCACCGTAAGCTTGGCCATTATGTTTCTATTAAAGAATTGCGCCAATTCCCCTGCAGTCATACCATGAGTCATTGGCATATTATCTACCCCTACAAAACTTTTAAATTTATCTTCTAACACTGGACCATCTAAAATTTCTCCTCCCAATGGATTAGGTCTATCTAAGACAATAATTTCTTTATTATACTTAACTGCTGCTTTCATACAATAATTTAATGTAGACATAAAAGTATAAGAACGTGCTCCTATATCCTGTATATCAAACACTAAAACATCTACCTTAGATAGCATTTCTTCTGTAGGCATCCTTGTATCTCCATAAAGACTATATACGGGAATTCTTAATCTTTCATCAATATAGGAGTTCACATAATCTCCAGCCTTAGCTTTTCCATCAATTCCATGCTCTGGTGCAAAGAGAGCTGTAAGCTTAGCTTCGCCGTAATTAGCTAATATATCAATAGTACTTGTCCCCCTACTGTTTACTCCTGTTTGATTGGTAACAAGTCCAATGTTTTTACCTTTTATTAAATTACTGTATTTACTTATTAATAAATCATCTCCAAGTTTAAAATTACTTTCCACTTTATCAATTAATAAATTTTCTACAGCTTCATTTGGCACAACTGCCTCTCCTCCTAATACCCTAAACTCACTTCCTGAAGAAATTTTAGAATAAAATTGAGTTTTTGTAATTGAGGACTTGCCATTTGTAAGTATCAAAGGTGAGTTTGTTTTTGCCGCCGCTGCTGAACCAGATAATGCGTCTGCAAAACCTTCCCCTGAACTTACATAGATACTGCTAAAGTTTATATCACTAGAAAATTCATCAATTATCTTTTGATTGGTTTCATATCTATCCATGCCACCTAATCTCTTGTAATCAGTAATGTAATCAGTAGTACTATTGCTTATTACGCCAACGCCACCAACAATATAACACTTTTGGGTGCTATTTTGTATATATTGCTTTGCACCTTGAGGTAAATCATTTTTACTAGTTAATAATATAGGTATTCCCTTAACAGCAGCTATAGGTGCTATTGATAATGCATCTGCAAAGTTCTCACCTGATGCCAGAACTATCCCTTTATCATTTCCTATAATTTGTGCAACCTTTAAGCTGGTATCATACCTATCATTGCCAGCTATTCTCTCATGTCCTATTTTCATGATATCTAACTGTTTTTCTATATTCGCTGATACAACTCCAGTGCCACCTATTATAAATACCTGCTTCACATTTAATCTAGTTAACTGTTTTTCTATATCTCCACTTAAAATCTTTCCATTTGTCAATATAACTGGTGCATTATATTTTTTTGCTAAAGGTGCAGCACAAAGAGCATCTGCAAAGCCTTCTCCTGAAGCTAAAATTACATAGTCAGATTTATCCCAGTTATTTTCACATATACTGATGCTGGTATCATATCTGTCAATACCTCCAAATCTGTTTTGAACCATTGCAGCGGATACCTTAACTGACATGCAAAATAAAGTACTTGCTAAAAAACTTGCAAAAAATAAATATTTCCTTTTTAACATCCTATACTCTCACTTTCATAAAATTATGTACCTTGAAAAAACTTCTTCAAGATAGCTTTTCAATAAAAATATTCCCCCGTGTATTTTATTATTTTGTTAATTTAGTTATTTATAGGTGAAATTTTCATAGCTATTTTAATTATAAATAATTTTACAACTTTTTACTATAGATATAGGACTTTATTGCTCAATTTACACGGAGGAATATGTTTCCAAAGTCGAAGGTCGATTTAAAAACTTTTTATCAATCTTACTTAATGAATTGTTTTATGAAATTTGCACCCACTGTTCCATTAGATCTTCAATTTCTAAATTAATATCTTCCTTTAAGATATGAAGTTCATTAAGCCTAGAATATTCATTACAACTTCCCATTTCTTTTTCAATTAGATTGATTTTGCTTTCCAGTTCCTGAATTCTCTTTTCAATAACAGCAGCTTTTTTTTCATTAGTTGTTTCCTTGTTCTTTATTTTTTTATTATATATTTTCCTATCTTCATTCTTTTTTACAGTTAACTTTTCATTTTTAGGCTCTGTATTACTTTTTAACTTGTAGTATTCATAGTTACCTTCATAGGAAGTCAACACCCCATCCTTAAGTTCAACTATTCTACTGCAGATTGCATTTATAAAATACCTATCATGAGAAACAAATAAAATGCTTCCTTTAAATTCTTTTAATGTATCTTCAAGAACTTCTCTAGATACAATATCTAAATGATTTGTTGGCTCATCTAAAATAAGAGTATTAACTTTTCTAAACATGAGCTTTGAAAGTAACAGACGGCTTCTCTCTCCGCCTGAAAGATTTTTGACTTTTTTAAATACATTTTCACCGAAGAACAAAAACTTTGCAAGGTACTCCCTAGCTTTGCCTTCAGGTAATTCTATATCTTCTCTAAAACATTCTAATATTGAAAATTCTTCATTGCTAAATACCACATTCTGAGGTAGATATCCAATTTCTAGAGAAGTACCAATTTGTACTTTTCCACTATCTAATATATAATCTTCAGACTCCTCTTGAGGATTTAAAACTTTTAGCAGTAATTTTAATAGAGTAGATTTTCCACAACCATTATTTCCTATTAAAGCTAGCTTTTCTCCATATCTAAAATGAAGATTAGCATCTTTTAGAATAATTTTGCTTTTAAAACTTTTAATTCCATCCTCTAACTTAATTACGTCTTTGCCTGAACGCTGACCTGTATTGATATTTAAATTCATGCTTCGATTTTCAAGCTTAGGTTTATCTACTCTTTCTATTTTTTCTAACCTCTTTCTAATGTTTTCAGCTCTTTTAAAGAACTTTTCATTATCCCCTTTCATTCCCCAATCTCTTAAGTCTTTAATAGACTTCTCCATAGCATTAATTCTTTTCTGCTGAACATTATATTCTGCAAGTTGAAGTTCAATATCTTTTTCTTTTTGTTCTAAATATTGAGAGTAACCTCCTAAATAGGTTTTACTTTTCATATTTTCAACTTCAATTATTTTAGTTACTACTCTATCTAAAAAATACCTGTCATGAGATACTATAAGCACAGCACCTTTATAGTTTTTTAGAAAATCTTCCAGCCATTCTATTGACTTTAAATCAAGATGATTAGATGGCTCATCCAGAAGCAGAATATCAGACTTTTGAAGCAGCACCTTAGCAAGAAGTACAGTGGTTTTTTCACCTCCGCTTAACGTGCTGAAGTTTCTTTGTTTAAAGTCTTCAGTTATATTAAGCCCAATGCAAATCTTGCTTAATCTTTCATCTGTTTCATATCCTCCTATCTGTTCATAACTTTGTTGAAGGTCATTATAATTTTTAAGAATTTTATCCAATTCATCTTCTTTGATATTTTCCATTATATCTTCTAGCTTTTTCATGTTTTTTAGAATCTCATTTTCAGTATTGAATGCTAGATTTAACACATCAATAACCTTAAAATCTTCATTATAGCTTGGCAGCTGGTCTACATATCCTAGTTTAGAATCTTTTTTTATAATAATATTACCGCTGTACTCTGCTTCGAGCCCCATAATAAGCTTTAATATTGTACTTTTCCCACAACCATTCTTGCCAACTATACCAACCTTTTCACCTTCATGGACTTCAAAACTCATATTATCAATAATTTGAGTTCCTCCGTAGTATTTTTTAATATTATTTAGAGCTAATGCTATCATAATTTTCATCTCCCTTAATTGTTTCATTTATATTTTTAAGCTTAAATATTATAGAAATATTTAATGCTATTTTTCATTATTATCACTCCTATTGAAATATTTTTACAAAAAAACAAATAAGCCACATAAATCATCAACTTTGATTTACTGGCTTATAGGAGCGTACATCCAAAAAACTTTAATTTTATCACCATATTGTCTGGCAAAAAACTAAAGTTTATTTTATTAATAAGAAAAGCTCTATAGTATAAAACCATAGAGCTATAATCCGTGCTAAAATATAAGAGATCCTAGCATTTAATTAAGCATGATTTTATACATACAGTTTTTCTAAAAAAGGACGCACTTCTCCCGTAAAAAAGCACATTTCCGTTTTTTGCAAATGAACTACTGTACATCATGCATTTCATACTAGACCCTCCTTAAGTAAATTTAAACCTATATATTATTATAATCAATTTAGTAATATATTACCACCCTTTTTTGAACTCTTTTCTCTTGCTCAAATTTTTTTGTGAATACTGAAAAGGCATAAAGACTCTGTAATACTTAATATTTTATATAGCACACCAAGCAAAATTCCTACACTATAAGCTTAATTTATTGAAATATAAACATGTATTTCCTGGTTATTCATATCATCTGAAATATTTTGATACTCCTCAAAATCGCTAGTATATTTTCTATCCAAGTCCATTTTCCAAAGCTTCGACCAAAATTCACCTACTGCATTTTTGACATGTCCATTAACGATAAATTTTGCATATTTCCCAGCCTCGATTACCTTTTTTTCAAGAGATGCTACAATCTCCCCAGCTTCATCTACTTCGCAACAAGCATAGAATTTATAAGGCTTAGTAAAATCTCCTTCATAATCAGTATATAGACCTATTGTTTTATAATTTGTTTTATAATTTGTCTTATTTTTAATCTTTGAATAAACACCGCTGCCTAAAAAGTCTTTCCACAACAAGCCAATATCTATAACCGCTTGATTGTTATTATTTGTAGTTTTTTTCATTAGGCCAACTACTACCTTTTTCTCCAAGCCTACTATTTCATAATTCATCACAATCACCTCATGTTTTTTCTTTAATTATACATAAGGCTATATGACATCAGTATGTCATATTTGCTATCTTATACAACTAAAGTAGAAAAAATCTTCATCTTCTATAATACTTTCTTTAAAATCATATTTTTTTACGAGTTTATCTAAAATATCATCACTTGGAATTGCTTCTCTTCCTAAATTAAATCCTATTTTTTTATGATGCTCTTTTAATCCTTCACGAGTTCGTGCATGTACTATTGCAAAAATTCCTCCACTTTTTAAATGCTTCTTTGCATTAGAAAATACTATATCTAAATTTTTAAAATGGGGAATACTGTTAAATATTATAATATAATCAAATTCTTCTCCTAATTCCACTTCTTTATCAAAATCAGTACATATAGTTTTTGCTTCAGGGTATAAAGTTTTTAGTCCCTCTAGCATTTTTTCCGATATATCTAAAGCAATATAATTGCTTAGTTGTTTGTATTTTAAAGCTGTATACAATATACCTACTCCTGACGCCACGTCCAGTACTGAGTCTCCTTTTGATATTCCTAATGCATTTACAGTCTTGTTTATAATATTATCCTTTTCATTAGATATTTCTTTCCATCTCTCATAAGTGTTATTAAAATATTCTTTTTGATTTTTAATATTCATGTGATATTCTCTCCTTGTTTTTACAAAAATATATAGAATTGCAACCCTATTTTAAATGCTGCTTATTAAATATATTATACGGCGTCTATGCCTATATTCCCAAGTTTTTTAAATGATTCTTTCTTTGTTATAATGGTATAGGAATTTATAACTACTCAAGGAGTGATACTATGAAACGTGGACATATAGGTTTATTATGTGCAGGACATTTGGTAACAGACATAAACCAAGGTGCACTTCCTGCTATGCTTCCATTCTTGATAAGTGGACGACATCTTAGTTATGCAGCTGCTGCTAGCTTGATATTTGCAGCAAATTTCAGTTCATCAATTGTACAACCATTGTTTGGTTATTTTGCAGATAAAATTTCAACTCCCTGGATAATGCCTCTTGGAATGCTTTTAGCAGGCCTAGGACTGGCTGCTGCTGGCTATGCCTCAAATTATTGGCTTATTTTCACCGCAGTTGCTATTAGCGGTATAGGTATAGCCGCATTTCACCCCAGAGGTGCTCAATTAGCTAACAACGTATCTGGAGAAAAAAAGGCAACTGGTGTTAGCATATTTACTGCAGGTGGAAACGTGGGCTTTGCATTAGGTCCAATACTTACTACACCCCTTTTATTAATCTTTGGTTTAAAAGGAAGCATATTTTTAATTGTTCCAGTGCTAATTATAAGTATTATTTTCATGATTCAGATTCCATCTTTATTACAGAAGGAAAAAGAAGAATCTTCTAAAATAACAAAAAGAACTGTAACCTCTGAGGAAGTTAAAGATGAATGGAATTGTTTTTTAAAGCTTTTAGGACCAATCACCTGTCGTTCTATAACCTTCTTTGGTCTAAATACTTTTCTTCCATTATATTTTATACATGTTTTGAATCAATCTAAAACAACGGGAAGTACAGCATTAACTATTTTACTTGTTATGGGAGCTATAGGTACTCTTATTGCTGGTCGTTTAGCAGACCATTACGGTCAAAGGAATGTTGTAAGAGTAGGCTTTGGAATTTTGATACCATTATTAATTATATTCGTTAACGTTCATACTGTTTTGACATCTATGATACTTTTGATACCAATAGGATTAACGCTTTTTGCACCTTTTAGTCCTATGGTAGTATTAGGGCAAAAGTACTTGCCTAATCATATGGGAT
This sequence comes from Clostridium aciditolerans, assembly GCF_016316925.1. Classification (GTDB taxonomy): domain Bacteria; phylum Bacillota; class Clostridia; order Clostridiales; family Clostridiaceae; genus Clostridium_AM; species Clostridium_AM aciditolerans. The sequence continues at coordinate 344,185 of NZ_JAEEGB010000005.1, forward strand.
TGGCTTCTGGAGTTACCTTAGGTCTAGCTGTAAGTATAGGAGGGGTAGCAGCTCCATTTCTGGGATGGATTTCAGATAATTATGGAATTAGACAGGCATTAACATGCTTAACAATTTTACCTGTAATAGCAACTATAATTGCCTTTATTTTACCAAAGCCAAAAATAGATTTACTAAAAGTAAAACAAGTTCAAGCTGAAGCATAGTAAAACTATGCAATATCAAATAGAGTATTCCTATAAACAGAATGCTCTATTTCTTTTCATATTTTGCATCAAAAGGACTATCAAAAACCTTACTTGTTATTATAGGATTATCAGTAATAGCCTCAATGCGTCCATTACAATTACTTATAACACTTTTTATTAGTATCCAATATGGACATTTTGTATCCTAGATTCACTACAAAATTGTATAACAGATTTGTTTTGGAAACTGACATTCTTCTAAAAATAGACTTTATAGAATAGAATTCTTTTCTAAACCACATATAACCATCATATAATTCTCCTGCAGTCATATTTTTAGGTTTAAATGCTACTCGTGTTTTACCATTGTAGTATGTCCATTTATTACTTATTAATCTTCCCTCGCTTTTCATTTGTTCATATATAGGAGTTCTTGGTAAGGGAGTTAATATACTTACTGTAACGCCATCTACGCCTAGTTCGTTGCAGGCATTAAGTGTCTTTTCAAATATATCTTTTTTATCTGTATCTAAGCCGAATATTATCCCTGCTTGTATTGATATTCCATTTTTATGTAATAGATTTATTATGCTCTTGTATTTACTCACATTATTTATTCCCTTATTAACACTTGCAAGTCCATCTTGCGAAAAGGACTCTAATCCAACAAAGAAATATATGCATCCTGATTTTTTTGCAATTTTTAAAAGTTCTTCATCTTGACATCGTTCCAATGTAACTTGTGCAGCCCATTTCTTTTTCAATTTTGCAAGTTCAGTCATTAATTTTTTAGCATACTCTATATCACCAAAGAAGTTATCATCCCAAAATACAAAGTATTTACTTTTAATGCTTTTTATATCTTCTATCACTTCATTTATAGGACGAGTTCTAAAGGAGTCGCAATATATTTGTTTTAAATTACAATAGCTGCATTTATAAGGGCAACCTCTAGTAGCAAAAACTGCTCCTTTTGTAAAATATCTGCCTTTAACAAGGTCCCTTCTCGGTATAGGAATCCCTTTCAAAGAAGGTGCGTCTTCACAGATATACTGCTTCTTTGCACAATTGTTATAGAAATCATTAAGAAACTGAGGCCAAGTTTCTTCAGCTTCTCCAACTATAATATAATCACAATGCTCTATGGCCTCATTTGGTAACAAAGTTACATGTGGTCCTCCCATAACTACTTTTACATTTTGTTCTCTAAATTTTTGAGAAATATTATAACAATGTATTGCATTTGGTGTATTTACAGTTATAACAACTAAATCATACTTGCTATCATATTCTATGTCTTGATTGTACTCATCAACTAAAGTAATATTATATTTTGATTCATCAATAAAAGCCGCTAAATATGGCATAGTAATTTGAATAAAATTATTATATTGTTTTTTTCTAAAGTTATTGATTTCTTTGTTTTCTGGTGTAATCATTAAAATGTTTTTTCTCATCATATAGCTCCTATTAAATCTTATTTAATCATAGGTTAAGGTCCAAAAATTAAAGTCCCTAAATACCAGTATAAAAAAGGCAGTATAAATAATATGACATTACTAATTACGCCCCACTTGCCAAATGTATTACGTGATATTTTTAATGATATTACCCCCATAATAAAACCTATTGGAGTTATAAAAGGTGTTATGAGTAAAGGCATACCTTCTAGTTTTTGGTATGGTGTTATTTTAAAAAACCAATTCAATATAAGTACAATCATAATTGAAGATATTCCTAAAGAAATACCACCAATTACATTTGCAACAACGCCTCTGAGTGAATTCTCATTTTCCATTTATGATACCTCCCTATATCGTCATAGCTTTTAACAATTTTAAGTATACTTTAAGCTAGTTCATATTTGTCTACTATGTACCAGTTATCACCATCTTTTTTATCGTAATTCACCTTCCCTTTAATATACTTTGGTCTTTCTTAAAATTCATTTGCCAAATCCATTTTTTACCCATAGTGTATATTTTAACATTACTTAACCTAAAAACAAAGCACCTCTATTCATATTAGACAGAGGTGCTTTCCCTATGCTTTATCATATTAAGTTTGTTTCTATAATTTGCTTTATAGAAAAATCATGTACCTGTAAATAGTGTCTTACAACTTCTTCAATTGCCAGCAATGGAACTGGTCCAACAAGTTCTGCACTTGATATCAAAATACCATATCGTGCTGCCTCGCATCGGATTGCTTCCATAACTCTTGGAATAGGGGTTTTGCTATAGTTAATGAGATTCATTGAAACCTGAACCATATCCTTTTCTGTAATATGCAATCCAATGGCTCTAACAAATCTAAAACCCCCACTTATATTTCTAACTGCCTTTGCAATTTGATTAGCAATTTCAAGTTCATTAGTTCTTAAATTTACATTGAAGGCTATCAGCGGAAACCTAACTCCTGTAACTAAAGCTCCACTCTTAGGTACAAATTCTTTTGGCCCTTCGTCAGGTATCCACTCTGCTTTTTTCATTTTTTCTGCCAAGCCTTCATACTCACCTTTTCTTATATCAACTAAGCTTTTTCTATTAGGCTTAACTGCTGCATCCTCATAAAAATAAACTGGTACTCCCTTACTGCCCATATATTTCCCAAATTCTCTTGCTATTTCAACAGCCTCTGAAATTTCTATTCCTTCTACAGGAACAAAAGGCACAACATCTACAGCACCCATTCTTGGATGACTTCCCTCGTGCTTTGTCATATCAATCAATTCAATAGCTTTATCTGCTAATCTTTTTGTAGCCTCTAAAACCTTTTCTGGTTCTCCTATATAGGTAAAAACTGATCGATTGTGATCCTTATCTGAATTAAAGTCAATCATTTTAACATCATTATTTATTAGAAGTGCAGCCTTAACTTTTTCAACTACTTCATCATTTTTACCTTCGCTGATATTGACTTCGCTCAATAATACTCTCATTATAAATTTATCTCCTCTCACACATGCTAAACTTGTCTCAATTCAACTGCTTCTTTCTTAAATCTGGCTATTATACTTTCATCCTTTATTAGAGGAAGATTTGCCTCAATATTTAGTACACAACCTTCAATTCCAGCTTTACTTAACCCCTCTGCTGCCATTAAATCCGAAATTGCATTGGGATTAGATTTTTCCTTTAGCATGATACAAAATTCATATATTTTTTTGCATTTAATTGCATTCTCCATAGGAACTTTGGCTGCTTCAATCCCTGCTTTTTCTATAGCCTGACTTCTTCTTTTCTTATCACTTTCTGTATCTTTAGGAAGTATATAAGCTGCCTTAATTAGCATGTATGCTTCTGCATCTAACTGAGCTCCAAGTTCTAGTTCTTTTGCAATTTTGTCTGCTTCTTTTATTATTGCGTCATACTCATCCTCTAATAGACCATATGCCTTATTTATTGATAGCCTTGCTACCATAGCCACTAGTCCTGATGCCATAGCACCAGCCATGGCTGATGCTGAACCACCGCCAGTTGTAAAGTCCTTAGAATCAATTATTTGATTAAGAATATGAAAATTACACATATTATTTATTCCTACCTTTATCAATAACTACCTTACCCCTCTTTATAACCTTCTCAACTAAGTTACCGCCAATATGATATATTACATCTTCATGCTGACAAGTATCCCATATCTGAATATCAGCAAGCTTACCTACTTCCAAAGATCCTCTATCTTTATTGAGTTCAAGGGTAAAGGCTCCTCCCAAAGTTGCCGCTGCTATTGCTTCTTGTACGCTCATCTTATGCTGACGGCATGCTAAAGCTATAATAAATTGCATAGATTCTATATAGCACCCTGGGCAGCAATTGGTTGCCAACGCTATTGTTAAATTCTCTTCTATCATAGGACGTACTTCAAAGGGTTTAGGATGGTTTACGGCAAAATCTATTCCAGGCAGCAAAACTCCTGGTACACCTTTATCTACTAATTTTTTTATTACATTTCTTGGAGTGTAGTTTAAATGGTCAGCAGATACCATTTTCATCTCTGCTGCCAAATCTGATCCTCCAATATATGAATAAGCATCAGTATGAATTTTAGACTCTAATCCATAATCTCTAGCAGCCTTAAGAATTTTTTTGCACTCTTTTGCTGTATAATGGCCATCATCACACCAAGCATCACAAAATTGTGCAAGTTTCTCCTCAGCAACATAAGGAATCATATCCTTAAGTAGTATATCAATATACTTTGTCTTTGAAATATCCTCCGGCCACCCATGTGCCCCTAAAAAGGTTGAGATTACATCTATGTTCATGCTTTCATTTAATTTTTTATTTATCTCTAATATTTTAATCTCTGAAATGGTAGATAACCCATATCCACTTTTGCTTTCAACGGTGGTTGTACCTGCTTGAAGCATACGATTAACTCTATCTGCTGCTGCATTATATAATACTTCTTCAGAGGATTTTCTTGTCATTTCAACAGTTGCCATGATTCCAGTTTTTATACCTAGTGCTTTAAGAACTTCAGGGGCATCCGTTAACATCTTTGCCGAATATTCCTTAGCTCTTGATCCTCCAAATATAAGATGAGTATGGGAATCTACGAAACCTGGAAGAACTACTTTTCCCTTGCCATTTATAATTTCAGCCTCACTAGAATCAACAACCGCCATAACCTCTTCTTTAGTTCCTACTGAAACAATGTTTTCTCCTGAAACTGCAACATAACCATTTTCCACAAGTCCAATTAAGTCCTTAGAATTTTTTCTACAGGTTAAAAGCTGAGTACAATCTTTTATTAACAAATCAATCTTAATTTTACTTTCTTTATCCTCCAATATACTTTCCTCCTGGCATAATATAATTAAAAAAATTATTCTATTTTGCCAACTACTTTTTCAACTTCCTTTAGTAATTCTCCAGATTTAATAATTTCTTGACTATCATCAATCTCTAAATAAAGTATTCTATCATTTTCTAAAAAATCAACTTTTTTTCTTACAACTGCATATGCTGTCGCAGTGCCCTTTCCCAGCTTATCTTTCCCCTTAAAGTCAGCGCCTTGAGCTGCACATACAAGCTCTGTGGCAAGAACTCTTTGAGTATGTTTAATTATTTGACTTGCCTTCCTAGCACCAATGGTTCCAAAGCTTACATGGTCTTCTTGATTAGCACAGGTAGGTATAGAATCAACAGAAGCTGGATGGGCAAGTATTTTATTTTCTGATACAAGAGATGCTGCGGCATACTGTGCTACCATATAACCATCATTTATCCCTGCAACTGGTGTTAAAAATGCAGGTAAATCATTTAATGCTGGATTTAGTAACCTCTCAATTCTTCTTTCAGAAACATCCGCAAGCTCTGCTACTGCAATTCCCAAAGTATCCATAGCTATTGCAACAGGCTGTCCATGAAAATTTCCGCCAGAAATAACTTCTTTTTCTTCTGAAAAAATCAATGGATTATCTGTCGCTGAATTTATCTCTATTTCCACAACTGCTTTTACATACTCCATTGCTGGACGGCTTGCACCATGTATTTGTGGTATACATCTCAAAGCATAAGCATCTTGAACTCTTTTTTCTCCCTGTCTTGTAGTGAGCTTACTTTCCTTTAAAAGATTCCGTAAGTTTTTTGCAGAAAGTATCTGTCCTTTATGAGGCCTAACCTTATGAATCTTTTCATCAAAAGCATCGACAATACCTTCTAAGGCTTCAATAGATAGAGCTGCCACGATATCTGCACTTTTCAATAAAACATAGGAATCATGCACAGCTAAGGCAGCAACTGCCGTCATAGCACAGGTTCCATTAATAAGCGCTAAGCCTTCTTTCGCTACTAAACTGATTATAGGAATTTTAGCCATCTCCATAGCATTTTTTCCATTCATAATTGTGCCATTATATTCTGCATTACCTTCACCTATCATAACAAGTACCATGTGAGCAAGTGGACATAGATCACCGCTAGCTCCTACTGACCCCTGTTCTCTAATTAATGGATGCACTCTGCTATTTAACATATTGATTAATGTTTCAACGGTTTCAAGTCTTATTCCTGAGTGCCCCTTAGCAAGAGCATTGATTCTAAGAAGCATAATTGCTCTGGTTACCTCTATAGAAAAGTTATCCCCTGCACCAACTGCATCAGAATAAATTAAATTTTTCTGTAATTGCTCAAGTTCTTTAGGCGATATAGCTACCTCACTAAATTTACCAAAACCAGTATTAATTCCATATATTACTTGACCTTTGTCTATTAGTTTTTCAACAGTCTTCCTCGATGTAATAATATTCTCCTTAGCTTGTTCTGAGAGCTTTATCTTTACACCTTTTCTTGCAACCTTAACCACCTCTTCAATAGTAAGACTATTTCCATCTATTATCACAAAATTATTCATTACACTCATCCCCCTTCATGCTGCTATATTTTTAAGTTTATTAATTAATATAGATATCAACCCTAGATGCCTGACCTATTATCGATATTCATAAGGATATCCCTTCTGTACTATCAATAATTTTAGTTAAGAGTTAAGGAGGAAAAAATCTCCATAACTCTTAACTCTTACTTCTCAACAAAGAAACTATTTTCAAGTTTTTAGCGTGATGCTTTTCCTTCTGGACCAAAAGTAGCTGTTGGTGTCCACCATAGCGGTATCTTTATGCTATCCTCTGTAAGTTTTCCTTCGCCGTTAGCTACAGCCTTTGCTGTTTCATAGCCTGCTTGTGCATGTCTTACTACACCTATTCCAGAGTCAACGGTTAAGCATACATCTAGTCTGAAATCTGCTTCTTCAGTTCCATCTGCAATCATAGTTACCCCAGTATGAACAGCTTCACCCATTGAGTAGTTTGCTTGTATAGCAATCAAATCACACATGCCTGCACAATTTAGTAAGCCATTTAAATATGGCCAGTCAGATATTAAATCTCCACCATCTTTCATATTTTCCGATTCAAAGGTTGGATTTACAATTGAGCCAGAATCGAGATTGTCTCTTGAAAATGCTACTGGTCCCTTTAATTCACCCTTTTTAATTAATTCATTAACTGCTAAACCAAATTTTCTTCTTTGCCCAAATCCCATATAACATATTCTTGCTGGCAATCCCTCTATTGGTAGGTTTTTACGAGCAAGATTTATCCATCTTTCTACTAATGGATCTCCTTTGCATATTTCAAGCGCTAAATCATCTGTTCTCTTTAAATCCTCTGGATCTCCTGATATACAGGTCCATCTAAAAGGCCCTCTACCTTCACAGAATAATGGTCTTATATATGCAGATACAAAGCCTGGTATTTGTAATGCTTCTTCTCTAGGCATTCCAGCATCCATACACTCTTTTCTTATACTTGTTCCATACTCAAATACCTCTACGCCCTTCTTAGAAAATGCAATCATTGCTCTTAATTGACGTTTCATAGTTTCTCTTGCATCCTGTAAATATGCATTTCTAGCTCTAACTCTATATTCATCTGCCTGTTCTCCAGTATACCCTGATGGTATGTAGGAGATTGGATCATGACATGGGCACATTTCACTTATAATATCTGGCATAAAACCTTTATCATAGCCTTCCCAGTATATGTCCGCTGCGTTGCCTACTACGGCTACTGCCAATGGCTCCTTCTTAGCTGCAGCTTCTTCTGCCATTTTTCTAGCTTCATCAAAAGTATAAACAATCTTATCCATGTAGCCTTTTTCTATACGTCTTCTTATTACTCTTTCATCTGCATCTACTACAATAGCAACTCCACCGTGCATTTTCATTGCCCAGCTCTGGTTACCACCCATTCCCCCTGCTCCTGCTGTAAGATAAATTCTGCCTGATAAGCTATTGTTAAACCTTTTTATAGCAATAGCTGATAGAGTTTCAAAGGTTCCCTGTATAACCCCCTGTGTTCCTATATATTCCCAAGGGGCTGCTGTATACTGTGCAAACATAGTAAGATTCTTGTCCTGTAAATCATAAAAAGTTGGCCAGTCTGCCTTCATAATATTTGTTGTTGCCATGACAACTCTAGGAGCTAATTTATGAGTCTTAAAAATTGCCACAGGCATACCTGATTGAACTACTAATGTTTCATTATCTTCTAATTCCTTAAGAGACTTAACAATAGCATGATAGGACTCCCAGTTACGTGCACACTTTCCATTGCCACCATATATAACGAGCAATTCTGGAATCTCTGCATTTTCCATATTGTTCTCAAGCATTCTAAGAATTGTTTCCTGCTTCCATCCCTTACAGCGAAGTTCTGATCCTCTTTGAGCTTTTACTGAATAAAGTATTTCTGGTTTCATTAATAAATCCCCCTTTTATTCCTTATACACTGTAATATAAGCAACCTTCATGCCAGAAAATATATTTCACAAAAAAATAAAGCCTTTTAACTCAAAGGCTTCATAAGTTTAGTATTTTTGCTAAAATCCACAGAAAAGTTTATTATATAGCTAACTTTCATTAAATCCCTTGTGTAAGTGAAGCTTCAGTTTATTGCATAAAATTTATGCAATAAACTGCTTCACCCCAGCAAATCCAATGTACTAATTTTTATATTATTATCTAAATTTTATGCACTTTTTAATAATCATATTTTACTATTCTTTTGGTTTTTCTATTTTTAGTTTTTTCATTCTATACTCAAGACTTTGTCTTATTATTCCTAAGTCTTTTGTTGCCCTGCTTATATTCCAATTATTTTTCTTCAAGCTTTCTAATATTAATTCTTTTTCAATGCTCCTTAGTATATCTGGTAGTCCATGTTGACTCTTTTGAACTTTATCTATAGATATTGAACCAATCATATCCTCTCTAATATAATGAGGAATATCTAATATTTTTAATTCAGTTTGGGTATCTGTGGTTCTAATCATTATATTCTCTATGACATGTTCCAGTTCTCTTACATTGCCAGGCCATTTGTAATCTATCATTACTTCTCTAAGTTCTTTTGAGATTGATTTAATATTTTTATTAAGCATCTTATTGTATTTGTTAATAAAAAATTCTATTGTAGTTACTATATCCTCTTTTCTTTCTCTAAGTGGAGGAATATACAAACTAACACCTGCAAGCCTATAGTAAAGATCTTGTCTCAATTTATCCTCTTTAATTGCTTTTTGAGGATCTTCATTTACAGCACTAATGATTCTACAGGAAATTGGTATAGAATTTATACCGCCTACTCTTCTAACCTTTTTTTCCTGCAATACTCTTAATAGTTTTGATTGCATTAAAATAGGCATGGAGTTAATTTCATCTAAAAATAATGTTCCTTTACCTGCTTCTTCAAACAAACCTGCTTGATCTACAGCGCCTGTATATGCACCTTTTACAGTACCGAACAATATACTTTCCAATAAATTTTCTGGTATAGCAGAACAATTAATATCAACAAAAGCCTCTTTATTATTTTTGCTAAAATTATGTATGCTTTGAGCAAAAACTTCTTTTCCCGTACCAGTTTCCCCTACAATTAATATAGGACTATTAACCAAAGCCATAGTCTGACTTTCTTTTATCAAATTAACCATAACACTACTATCACCTATGATATCTGTAAATATATACTGTGTACCATTTTTCTGATAATTTTTTTCATTATATTTAGATTTACTATATAATTTACGTTTTAACTCAAGTGTTTCATGAAGCAAGGCCTGTAAACTACTTTCATTTTTGCAAACAGAATATACAGCTATGGTTTCCCCATCTTTTACAATAGGATACGTGCTATAAGAAACATATTTTGCTACACCACCCTTATACGAATGTGCCTGATATTTATCTATTATTGGAGTATTAGTCTTAAATACTTTCTGATGCTCTGAAAGTTCCGGCTTAGATTGATAACCTTCCCAAAGGAATTTACCTACTACCTCCTTTGAACTCAATTCTTCTAATTTTTCCTGTGATTTATTATATAAAACAATACGACCTTCATAATTGCTTATAATGATTCCGTCATTAATGCTATCGATTATTTTCTCTAGACAATATATTTTTGTATCCTTATTATTAAAGTCTGTTATTTCACCTATAATAACAAGTGTATATTCCTCCTCACCGTCTTTAATAGTTTTGCATTTTATTTTATATTTTTTCCCTGATAAATTATTAATTGTACTGTTTTTTATTTGATTTAGATCTATTGAAAATACATCACTAAACTTTTTCCCTAAAATCTCTTTTTCATAAGAAATTTCTTTATATAAATCATCACTCCATATAATCTTTTCTTCTTTGTCCAATATGATTATTCCATTAACATATTCGGATATAATATCCCCAATAGTTTTTATGTCCATGTTCCTTTTCCCCCAATAAAAATATTAAACAAACTAAGCGTATAAATTAGTTTATCTATATTCTAAATCTGAACTTCACTTCCGGTTCTAATGTATTCAATTTTATTTCCTAACCCCTGTTTTAATTTGTTATATGCTTTCTCTCCTGTACAGTGTCCAGTATATACTTTTTCTATCTTTTCATTGACAATTTTATTAATAATTAAATCAATCTCATCCTGCGATGTACTGAAGATATCAATTGCTGGTATTTTAGCTAAATGAAACCCACCTATAAGTGCTTTAATACTTGTCCCTGGAAATAACTTATTAACAGCCTCTATCATATTCACAGCTCCATTATGAGAACATCCACTAAACATACATATTCCCTTATTTTCTTTTATAACCATAATTAATTCATGTTCAAATTTATCGTTAACTATTTTAGTTCCTTCTTTTACAAACAGATATTTGTTGCCTTCAGGAACCTTGTGATTCCTCTGTATATCTGTGATTATAAAAACATCCTCCATTATTTCAGTAAAGTTATCAATATATTCTATCCTACTGGAGTACTTTTCAAATACTTCTTTATTTATTCCGATACTTTTCTTAAAAAGTATATTTCCTGAGTAATAGTCTCCAAAAACTTTTCTTTTCATATATATCTTAGCTCTGTTATTTATCTTTAGAAAAGATAGGAGCCCTCCTCCGTGATCGGCATGTCCATGTGAAAGAACCACAACATCTATATTTTCTAAATTAATTCCTAACTTCTGTGCATTGACTATAAAATTATTAGTTTTACCAGTGTCAAATAGTATACGTTTATTGCCTTTTTCTATATATAAAGACAGTCCATGTTCATTAATCAAATCTTCTAATTCACCTTTAGTATTTTCTATAAGTACAGTTATTTTCATATACTTCACCCTCATATTAATATATTTAATCTAATCATATTACAAGATTTAACCAAATACAAACATCAGGTTTTTTCTTTATTGTACTTTATAAATATATATTTAATTCGCATATCAAAATTCTCACCTGCAACTCTATATTGTTTCCAATGTTATAACTCAAAAAAACTTACACTAACTTATATTTACTTATAAAACATTGACAAATTACTTATAAATCATTACAATTTACTTATACATCATTATAATTTCAGAGGTGATTTACGTGTATCAAGAAGAGAGAATGCAGCTAATACTAGATTATTTAAGTAAAAATAAAAGAATAAGTGTAGAAGAAATATGTAAATTATACGATGTTTCAAGGGATACTGCCCGTAGAGACTTAGTTAACTTAGAAAAGCAAGGTGCTATTGTTAGAACTCACGGTGGGGCAATACTTCCATTACCAAATGAAGAGATAAAAAGCTATTCCGAAAGACTTCTATTTGATGTGGAAGAAAAGCATAAGATTGCCAAATTAAGCGCTTCTCTCATTAAAGAAAGAGATACTGTAATTTTAGATACTTCAACAACAGTTCAGGCTTGTGCTGAACTATTAGAAGATAAGGAATGTAATATAATTACGAGCTCAATAAATGTAGCAGATATACTCTCCAAGAAATCTAAGGTAAACACCTTTTTGCTTGGAGGAAAGTTAAACAATGAGCATAGATATTTATACGGAAATGCGACAATAAACATGTTGTCATATTATTTTGCTGACAAGGCCTTTTTAGGAGCACTAGCTATATCCTCCAATGGAATTACCGTTGGTGATGATGAGGATGCTGCAGTTATGCGAAAAATGGTAGAGCAGTCTAAAGAATCTATAGTTTTAGCAGATCATAAAAAGTTTAACAAAACTGCAAACTTTAAAGTATGCGATCTTTCGCAAATAGATTTAATAATTACTGATCAATATCCTAATGAAGAATTTATGAAAATTTTAGATAAAAATAATGTAAATTTAATTGTAGTTGAGTAATGTGAGGTGTGTGTAATGAAACTTTTTGCAACAGATTTAGATGGAACTCTTTTAAACTCAAATCATGAAGTAAGTAAAGAAAATGTAGAGGCTTTAAAATTAGCTCAACAAGAAGGGGTAGAAATAGCAATTGCAACAGGTAGGACCTATTCTGATGCAATTCACATATGTAGAAAGGCAAATATTAATGCCCATATAATTTCAAATAATGGTGCTTTAGTATTTTCTAAGGAAGGAAAAAAATTAAAGTCTTCTACTATAGATAAAGAGTCCCTTGAGTATGTGCTAAATTGGCTCTATGAAAATGAATATTTTTTTGAAATATGTACAGATAAAAGCTTATTTTTGCCATATGATACAAAAACAATACTTGAAAAAGACTTTAAAGTAGCAAAAGCCAATGATCCCTCTCTTCCTATGAATATCATCAGTGATATGACAAGCTTAATATTCTCTCAAGAAGGTATAAAACTTATAAATTGTAAGGATGATATTTTAAATTCAGACTTAGATTTTTGCAGTATAACTGCTGTTTCTTTTGATAAGAACAGGCTTCAGTATGGAAGAGATCGCTATAGCAAATATAAGAATTTATCTATGGTGGTCTCATCAGAATATAACTTTGAAATGATTAATAAAGATGCCTCCAAAGGTAATTCTTTAGAATATCTAGCCAATTACTTAAGCATTCCATTAAAAGATGTTGCAGCAATCGGTGACAATTATAATGATATATCTATGTTTAGAAAAGCCGGAATAAGCGTTGCAATGGGAAATGCCAAAGATGATATAAAAACTATATGCAGTCATATTTCAGTATCAAATGATCTTAATGGAGTAGCCCATTTTATTCATAAATTTATGAATAAATTAAAGCTTAAGTCAGCGACCGCGTAACCATTTGGGCGTAAGGTCGGACTTAAAGGGGTGTAATCAAAAATTTAGCTTACACCCCTTATTTCTTAAATAGAAATTATAAAATTTTATATAATTAAACTATTGGCTTTCCATAATAGCCAGAGCAACGGCTCCTATTACTCCAGATTGTTTTACTAAAGCTGCAGGGACAACCCTACAGTTTTCTCTTAGTACTTTAAAACATCTCTTATTAATTACTTTATTTACCTTATCAAAAACTATCTCGCCCGCTAAGGATACTCCCCCTCCTAGCACCACTATTTCTGGGTCCATAATAGTAATTATATTTGATACTCCTATACCTAAATATTCAAGGCTTTTATCTATTATATCTGATGATAGCTTGTCACCTTTTCTTGCTTCTTCAAATACCTCATAAGAGGTTACAACTTCATAGCTCTTTAGTGAACTTTCCGCTCCAGCCTTAAGCTTTTCATTTGCTATTCTCGCAATAGCTGTACCTGATGCTAGTGCTTCTAAACAGCCATAGTTGCCACAGTTACATCTTGGTCCCTCAGGCAATATAGTAGTGTGTCCTAATTCCAATGCATTACAGGTATTACCTCGATAGATTCTTCCATCAACAATAGCACCTGCACCAATACCAGTGCTTACGGTAATATAAACCATATTTTTTGTATTTTTGCCCGCTCCAAACATGAATTCACCTATAGCTGCTGCGTTAGCATCATTCTCCAAATAGGTAGGTATTTTAAATCTTTCTTCTATAGGCTTAACAAGATGAAAATTTTCAAATGGTAGATTAGGGGTTTCTAGTATTATTCCTTTTTTGGAGTCTAAAGGTCCAGGGGATCCAATTCCTATGGACTTTATTTCATCAACTTTCTTATCTCCAAGCGCTAATACTTTTTCAATGGCAGAAAGTATTCTTCCTAATACTTCTTGTTCTCCTCCTGCAGCATTTGTAGGGATAGTATATTCACTAATTATATTTCCATTTAATTCTGCAAGGGCAGTGCTAATTTTTGTTCCTCCTAAGTCCACTCCTATGACATATCTCTTTTCCATACAACCTCTCCTATAACCTTAAAATCTTTTGCTATTAGATACTCTTTTATCTAATACATGCTTTTCTTTAATAGTTCTATAAGTTATTTTGAATATCCTTCTTATAAAGTTCATAACTTCAATTCGTAATATCTTTAAAGCGCGATGTAAAAACACCATAAAATTCATTGAATAATATGGTGTTTGAAAACTATTTGTATTTTAATATTTATCCGATGTCTACCGCCACTAACACCCCAACTTCTTAAAGTTGAGGATAAGTGGCGCTACGCCCCTGGATAACGGCTTCTAAGCTTCAGATGGAGTTTAAAACTCCACCTGAAGCCAAGAATCCTGTTTATAGTGACTAATAAGAAAAATATAAATTAATTATTTAAGATTATCTAAAACTAAGCTTCTACTCTTTCCAATTTATAAATAACTGGGTGAAGTCCGTCGTTACATGAATGTATTGCTATTCCATCTTGCCTTACATAAGGACTATTACCACCCGACGCTAAAAGAGCAACTTTACTTTTCAATCCTTCCCAAGCGCCAATACAAAATTTATTTGGCATATCACAATTTTTTGATATGTATTCATCCCCTTCTTGTCCCTTTGCACAAACTACAGGAATGTTACTTTTTGCGTAATCTTTATGGATATCTTCAACCTTTAATTTTTTTAATATTGTAATTTTAACATCATAACACTTTGTAATTTCCATGTTTATACCCCCAATTTGTAAATGTTGTTTTTTAATGTCTTATGACTGAGACTTAATTAATATTATACCATGTTTTATATATACTTTCATATTTATATAAAACATGGTATAGTTACCCAATAATTTTAATAGTTGCGTTGCATTATATTACAATTCTATAATAGCTGATAGGTATCAAATATTTTTTACTACATATAGAAGCAAAATAAATAGCTATATATCCTATATATGAGAGTTATTTCGCTAAATCAAGAACAGACTTAAATGCTTGTGCCAATTTTTCTGATTTGTCAACTGCCCAAAAATGCATGAAGAATAGTCGAGGAACTTCGGTAAGCATATGATTGTGAATAGCAGTTACAGCAATATTGTTCTTCCTTAAGATGCCTATAACTGGATTGACTTCATTTGCTAATAAAACAAGATCACCTGTGGTAGCTACTTTATTTCCTACAGATTGAAAATTAATACCATGTGATATTCCCATAGCAGGTGATAACTTATGACCATCCTCTGAGATTATTTTAGTTCTTGGAACTGATAGCTGGAGCACTTTACCTTTATGTGAGCCTTTGTGTCCTAAAATATCTTCAATTACCTTCCAATCAATTTTAGAAGGAGGTTGTTGTTTTTTTATGTTAAAGGGAGTTGTTGTTAAAGAAAGTGCATTTCTTACACTTTGAGCAAGTTTAATTGGATCTCCTTCACCTTTAATGTGCAGATACATAATTCGTGGTGATTCATGCAGTAGATGGTTATGAAGCCCTGTTACTTCAATTCCATTTTCAATTAGGTTTGACATAACAGGATCTACTTCATCTTCTAGCAAAACAAGATCTCCCATCATCATGCTGTGATTTCCTAATTGATTAAAGGCTACCCAGGAGGTCAAGGCTAGATCAGGTTCTATTATAATGCCATCTATTTTAACCTTTAAATCAAAACGTGGAAAAGTAAATTTAAAAACTCCTCCAGCAGTAGTGCCTTCCTGAGAGAAAATCTTTCTTATGGTTTCTAAATCATATTCTGATTTATGATTTCTAAAATTTAAGTTCTTATCTAATGTTGCAATTGGCACTAATAATTCTTGCCCTTCAAATATTTGATGCGGCCAAAATATATTGTTGGACAATGCAAGCATTCTAACACAAATTCCGAAACGATGCGCTATAGTATATAGTGTATCACCATATTGAACTTTATAAGTCATCATGAAGCTTCTCTCCTACTAATTGATAAATCTCCATTATTATCCTATTCATTACCTTATTAAATAGTTACTGAGAATTATTGAAGATAAAGGTGCAATAAATCTAAATATGAAAGAATTGTCTATATAGAACGCTCTAAGTTTTTTAAAGAATGTACCTTGATTTTGGTGAAATCTTTTAGTTATAAAGTTTAACAAAAAGTCATGCACAAAGTACAGGAAATCTTGATGTGCTGCATGACTTTTCTTTGTTATATTATACTCAAAAGTTAAATTTAATTAGTCACATAATGTAGGTAAATCTCATACTATACTACCAGAAATGCCCCCTTTATATTACATAGAAAATCAAGTTTTGCATAAGAGCTAAAGACAAAATACAACCTTGATTTTCTAAAAATATTAATATTATAGGGGGACCTAAGATGACACATTGTAATAGACAAATGAATGATCCTTGTAATCACACACAGGATCCTTGTAACCACACTAAAGATACTTGTAGTCTTTGTAACCAATTTGCCAGAATACTTGGAGCAGAAATTTTAACATCTACGAGAGATTTATGTGTTGTGACATTTCTTAGAGATATAAATGCAACTATATTAGGAAGACCAACTCATTCTCCATTAGCTTTAGCTGCTTTATTCTCCTTCGAATCTATGGATAGCCGTGGAAGAACTCTTAATTTAGGTGAAACAGTAATTTTACAGGAAGAAATTAATGATTTTATTACTATCCTTAGGGAACACGGAATATTAGTTACTGCTCTTCACAACCATTGGTTATTCGATAATCCAAGACTTATGTATATTCACTTTGAATCCATTGATGAGCCTTTAAACTTTGCAAGAAAAGTAGCCGATGCTTTACGTGTCTTAAGATGCTAATGCTTTACACGTTTTAATATAATTATTTCGGGTAATTGCAGAACATTCTCACAGTTACTCAGGTACAACAACATACGATCAAGGTCACATTCATCACTATGGCGGAGTTACTGCTAAGGCACCAAGTGGAGTGCCTCATGATCATTGTATGGAAGGTGATACAACTTTCAATCATGGTCATCATCACGATTATGTAACTAATACAGGTCCAGCAATCAATCTACCTGATGGACGCCATTATCATTACTTTCAAACTATGGTAAAACGTACAGATGGTCACGTACACTATATATGTGGATATACAAGCACTGATTAATTTTAATGTACACCTATTCCCCTAAGAAAGAGCCGTCATTTTTTATAGCAGTTACTTTCTTATCCATCCCCTTTAATTCCATTGTGCCATCTATATGGATCTTACGTAACTAACATAATAGCTCTGCGATTATTCTAAATTAAGTCTTTCTCATTTTTTACTACATATGGAATAAAAAAATAGATATATATCCTATAGTATCAGGATATATATCTGTATTATTAGAATTGTAATTTTTGCAACTGTTCTAACTGTTTATCTAAATTATCAATATTAGTATTTAGCGTCTTAGTATCAAGCGGCTTTACTTTTATTGCAGCATTTATGGTATGTAGAGGATCTTCTATCTTTTCATATAGTTCAGGAGATTTTGCTTTAATGTTATCCTCGAATTGCTTCCAGTTTCCTTCTAAACCTTCAGAAGTTTTTATAACTTTATCTTCTTCCTTATTATTAAGCTCTGTTTTCATTTGCTTAATAACCTCTTTCATATTATTGCTTCCCTCTTGAATAGTAAGAGTTTTTTGTTTTTCTGCAGGAGTCTCCTGTTTAGTTTGATTTTGCGCTGAATTTGCAGCTTGTTCATTTTTTTGTGTGCCACATCCTGCAAAAGTTAGTACTATACCTAGAGAACTTACCATAAATAATTTTTTAAAATTCATCATTATACCCTTTCCTCCTAAACATTAAAATATTTAATTTTATCTTAATTAGCTTTTAAACCTTTTGAACTTGTATGATTTAATATAACCATTACAATTGCAACTATAATTAGAATTAACTGTGGAATAAAGCCTTCCCAGGTTGGATACATACCAATCCACCCTATGCTTGGAAGAATATCGCTAGAGTTTGCAGGTAATAGTCCTGCTAATTGTAATCCATTTACTCCCATGCTAGTGAACTTTAATCCTAAGTAGAAAACTAATAAGCTTGACACCATAAAGAATGGTCTCATTGGAATACGTAAACCAACCTTTAAAATAAGTAAAGCTATAATGACTAATATAGCCATGCCTATTGCAATACCAATAAGTAAGTCTGATAACTTAATTGATGAGGCCATACCGATATAAAATAGAACTGTTTCAGTTCCTTCTCTAAATACTGCTAAGAAAGCTAATAATCCTAAAGAGAATAAACTACCAGTAGCTATGGCTTGAGACCCTTTATCATTAACATAACATTGCCATACCTTAACACTAGATTTGCTATGTAACCAGTAACTAACATACATAAGCATCACTGCAGCAAATACCCCAGTCCAACCTGAAATTAGAAAATTGTTATTTCCAAAGGTACCAGATGAGAATAAGACTTTTACAATCACCGCTAGCACTATACTTACAGCAAAGCCTATACCAACTCCTCCAAGAATCACTTGATAATATAAGAGATTTACAAACAAAACTCAGATTATACTCCACCTTTTATGTAAAGTATTCCTATAATGAAGATAATATATAATACAGCATTAAATGATAATCTTTTAGCTGATAAGCAACTTCTTTTTAAAGTTACCCATATTAATAAAATGGCCATAAAGGTTATAATTGCTGCAATCATAAGAGACTTATCAAGCATCCAAGGAGTAAAAATAATACCTAATGCACTCGGCACTGTAGCTTGAATCATCATAGAACCACTGATATTAGAAAGAGCCAAGTTCTCTTTGCCCTGCCTTACCCATATAAGTGCATTTAATGTTTCTGGTAATTCTGTTGCAACTGGACTCAATAGCAAAGAAACCATATGAGGAGCCATTCCAAGCGAAATACTTAAGGTGCCCAAATTATGTACAAACATTTGTGAGCCAATAAAAATAAATATAAGTGACAATATAGTTTGGGCTATAATCAATGATTTCTTAGGGTTTGCACTTTTGGGGCTAAATTTCAATGGCTCCAATTCTTCAGGAATTTCCACTGTATCAGTATTCATTTCTTTATAAAAGTAAATTCCATAAGCCAATAGAAATAAAAGTCCAAGCCAAGACTTTATTGCAAAAGCTATAAGACCTAATCCAATCTTAAATACAAAAATACCCATAAACCAAACTTGGTCTCTTGCTAATTTTTCACTATCAACATTAATACAACTACCAGATTTTCTCTTACCACTAAAAATAACTATGCTAATGCCAACAACAGCATAGGCAAGTGTACTTAAAACAAGAGGTCCACCTAAAGCTGCCCCAACACCAATATCCTTCTGACTTGAATTTGCTCCAAACACTACAGCTATGAATGTTACAATACTTTCAGGCAAGGCTGTACCAAAAGCTGCTAGAATTGAACCTACTGCACTTTGAGAAATATTAAAAACTTTACCTACCCATTCAATTCCGTTTACAAACAGTTCACAGCTAAAATAAATTAAAAGTGCTGCAGCAATCATGACTAAAATCGTTATTATCATTTTTTCTCCTCCTTAGACAAAAATAAAAGACCTTTGGCGTATTAAAAATACGCCAAAAGTCTCGTTTCACATTTTTGTGGACATTGCCAGGTTTATCACCAATATGTTGACAACATCTATTAAACTACTCCCTTTTGTAAATATACATTTATATGTTACCTTAGTAAAGTATACTAAATTCATTTTGTGATGTCAATAATCATTCTAACTCCTTAAATAAGATTAAATTATATTATTATATTGTGTAAAACTTTATGGAGGCATATTAATATACTAGAGCTAACAACATCATTATAAAGAGATTTGGTAATTTACCTTGTTCATTTTCTGCTATAAAAATATCTTATATCGTAGACTTTTTTCTGGTATACTCTATAAGATACATTTTATAAATCAATTGATTTTCTTTATTTTCTACATTTGTATAATGTGCCTATATTTTATAATTAAAATATATTTGGATCTTTTATATTTTCACCTTCACCTAAATGCTTCAACGGATTAAATGCAGGCCCCTCAATATTTTCACCTTCATAACTAAATCTCGAGCCGTGGCAAGGGCAATCCCAAGTTTTTTCAGCTTCATTCCATACTAATTCACAACCTAAATGAGTACAGGTTATATCGACTATATGTAACTGTCCCTGTTCATCACGATAAGCTCCTACTTTCTCTCCGTCCACATTAATTACTTTGGCTTCACCATTTTTAATCTCTATGTCACTTGGAGCTGGAGTGATTTTTCCACCCAAAAGTTTTTCTGCTACATCTAAATTTGTAGATACTAATTTTGCTCCTGAAGCAGCTATATCAAACCTAGATGGATTATATACAGGTGCCCAAGGACTTTCTCCCTCTGTAATCAACTCCGTCAATATTCTTGCCGATGCTGTGCTATTTGTCATTCCCCATTTAGCAAAGCCTGTTGCTACTAATATGTTAGATGTATTAGATGTAAGATAGCCAACATAAGGAACGCTATCCACAGTGGTGCAGTCTTGTGTAGACCATCTAAATAATATTTCTTGTAATTGGAATGTTTCATTTGCAAATTTCCCTAAGTTTTCATAGTGTACGTTAGTTTGCTTTTCACTTCCTGTTTTATGATGTTCGCCACCAACTAGTATAATTTCGCCATCATCATGCTTTTGAGAACGGAGAGAACGGCCTGGCTCTTCAGCTGTTATAAACATACCTTCTGGGAACTTATCTTTAACTTTAACTCCAAGTACGTATGACTTCTCAGCATACATCCTTGCAAAATACATTCCACGCCCATCGTAGCATGGGAAGTGCGATGCAATAATAATCTTAGATGCAGTCACCTTATTCCCGGCACTTGTTACTGCTGCACATCTTTCTTCATCTTCAATATCTACAACTTTAGTAAATTCAAAAATATGACTGCCATCACCTGGTATTTCCTTTGCTAACGAAAGTATGTATTTTAATGGGTGAAATTGAGCTTGATTATCAAACTTGATAGCAGCTTTTATTTTAAAGGGCAGTGAAATATCCTCTTGATAACTTGCCTTTATCCCTAAGCTCGAAGCCGCTTTTACCTCTTCTTCAATTTTATCTATATATTCCTCAGATTGAGTGTATATATAGGCAGGACGCCAACAAAAGTCGCAATCAATATTTCTTTCTTTCACTAAATTTGCAATAAAATGAATAGCAGATTCATTAGCATCTGCATACTGCCTTGCCTTTTCTTTCCCAAACTTAGATATTATTTTATCGTAGATTAGACCGTGCTGCGAAGTTATTTTGGCAGTTGTATGTCCTGTAGTACCATGAGCAATCCTATTAGCCTCTAATACAGCCACCTTTAAACCTTTTTCTTTTAAAAGAAATGCAGTAGTTATTCCTACTATACCTCCACCAACTATAGCAACATCAACATTTATATCCTCTTTTAATGCAGGATAATCTGTTTTACTTGTTGATGCAATCCAGTACGGTTCATGAACACTAGAAAAAACATTCAAATTATGTAGTCTCGAATCTTCCATCATAAGCCTCCTTACACACCTTTCGCAAATGCATTATTCAAGCATATATTTTATTTTTTACTAATCCCACAAAAATATGTATTCCTTAGAAGGCATAATACGGTTCTAACTACAGAGACTGTATGTAAAATGCCTTCAAGGAATAATATTAAAGCTTATTTAGTTAGTTGAATGGCATATTTAGGACTCTTAACTAATCTTTCTATTTAATCCAATGCATTAAGAGTTAATGAAAAGCCTTCCAAAAGCCTCCCTTCGTATCTACTATATCCATGATTTCAGCAAAAGGAATATCAAAGGTAACAAAACCTGATGCATATGGAGCAATTTCATAAGGCTCAAAATAAATATGCAGGGCATCTTCAGTCACATAAAATGGCTGATCTGCCTTAATTCCTTTGTACTGATCTTTCCAAACTCCCAATTTTTCTCCCTTCTCATCTATCTGTTTCTGAATTATATCACTTAACCTCTTCACATAGTCACTGTTCTTTTTAAACAAATCCTTTAGATCATAAAAACTTCCATTTTTCAAATTGATATGTGTAAAAACTCTGCTAGGCATACCATGAGCTGCACCAAGAGGATAATTGTATCCGAGAAGTTCTAATACTAATAAATCTTTTTTAAAAAGAGTAATGTTAAAATCTCCAGTATACGAGTATTCTAGTTCACCGCTACCAACTTCTTTTAATTGAGATAACTGAGCTAGCTTTTCATTTATCATTTTCTCTTTATTTTTATCCTTAACTCCTCCAAGCTGTGGATAATATACAATATAGTTTCTATTCGGTTTATATTTTTTCTCCTTTACAACATAGCCATTTTCAAGTGGAACTTCAGTATTTTGACTCCAAATAAGCTTACCTGATTTATCATAGTATGAAATCCTAGAGTCTACATTAGCTCGAATTATATTATCTAACATAGTTAATGTTCCTGAACCCTCAACCTTTGGCAAGCTATCTACTCTTTTTCCCTGTTTGTCGATAAAATAAGTATGCTTATCATCATAAGCAGAGGCTAATGTATTCTTATATTCTGATACGCCATAATATATGACGTCCGTTAAAACATTGCCTTTGCTATCTGAAATTGCATACTTAGATGGTAGGTAGGCTGCCTCACCAATAATAGGAGTTCCAACAGCAAGTCTGTCTTCTCCTAAAAACTGAATATCATGATATTTAGGATCAATAACATAGTTTCCCCTCTTATCAATGACACCAACCTTTATTATGCCGTCTTCTCCTTCACCTACTATAGCAGTTCCATTTCTAAAGCTTTCTACAGTTTCATATTTAGGAGCAACTATTACATTTCCACTTTCATCTATTAATCCAAATTTTCCATCTAACTTCTCTTTAAAAAATAACATTCCTTCGTTCATATCACCTACAAGTTCATAGGGGAAGGTATTTAAAACATTTCCTTTTAAATCGATATTTGCATATCTTTTATCACCTAGTTTTACTAATGCTTTCCCGTTATTAAAGCTTTCAGCAGACAAAAACTGTGGAGGAACTACTACTTTTCCCTGTAGATTAATATATCCATACCTCCATAGGCCATCTTGTGGTACTATTGCAAAGGGTGCCCTTCCATTACTAAACTCACCTATATAAGTACCATTTTCAAACAACTCTTTCCCACTCTCATTGATAACCTTGTTCTTTTGATCTTCTGCAACAATAGCTCTTCCTTCTTTAAATCCATTTATATATGAGTATTTAGGCTGTATAACATAATTACCATTTTCATCTATTATTCCCTCTTTGTCACCTATTCTTATGATAGCTAATCCATTTTCTTGAAAGCCTTCTGCATTATCGAATTTAATTGGAATTATTAATTTTCCACTTGAATCGATATATCCATATTTTACTCCTTCTAATTCTCGACGGGATACTGGATATAGTTCTATTTTTTTTCTTAAGGAATTTAGCGGCTTTCTTTCTTTTACAATTTTTATTAAGGTTCCATTGCTCCATGTCCATACATTTAACTCACACCATGTATCGTCTAGTTTCCATTTTACAAAAATATCTTTTCTCCCATCGCCAGTATAATCTTCTAAATAAAAATCATATATATCCTGACTTTTACCTGGAATATGTCCAAGGTTATACCAATTATAACCTCGTTTTTTGAAGACTCCTAAATACTGTTTTCCCATAAACTTATATGCCACTACAGCTTCAAGTCTGCCGTCCCCATCTAAATCTCCAAGTCTCACTGATTGCTTTAAATATGTGATAATCTCTGCCTCTAAAGGTAAAAGTATAGAAAAAAACTTTTCTATCTTTGAATTTTTTAAATTCACAAAACCCACTCCGTATTATTGATATCTATATATTTTATGATAAAAAATCAATATAAGTGCAAAAAAACCGCAGAACTATTATCTAGTTCTGCGGTTTTGTATAGTTTAAATTCCTAATAATTTTTTTGTATGCTCTGCAACCATTTCTGGTGTAACATCAGTTCTTCTAGCAACCCCAGTATCTATAGCTGCTTTTGCCACGTATGCAGCTACTTTTGGTGCTATTCTTAAATCAAAGGCTTGAGGTATAACATACTCTGGATTTAACTCCTCTTCACTTACAAGCTCTGCTATAGCATAAGCTGCAGCCATTTTCATTTCATCATTTATATCTTTTGCCTGAACATCTAAAGCCCCTCTGAATATTCCTGGGAATGCAACAACGTTATTAACTTGATTTGGGAAGTCTGATCTTCCTGTACATACTACTTTTGCTCCAGCTTCTACAGCTAAGTGTGGAAGTATTTCTGGATTTGGATTTGCCATTGCCATTATTATTGCATCCTTATTCATGGATTTTACCATCTCTTGAGTTACACAATTAGCAACAGAAACTCCTAAGAATACATCTGCTCCCTTTAGTACAGTAGCAAGGTCTCCTTGTAACAAGTTAGGATTTGTTATTTCTGCTATTTCTTCTTTGTACTTATTCATACCAGCTGTTCTTCCCTTATAGATAGCTCCTTTAGTATCACAAAGAATTATATCTTTTGCACCCATTTTTAATAAAAGTTTAGTTATAGCTATTCCCGCTGCACCTGCTCCATTAACAACTACTCTTATACCTTCAAACTTCTTATTAGTAAGCTTTAATGCATTTATTAAGCAAGCTGTTGATACTACAGCTGTTCCATGTTGATCATCATGGAATATTGGTATGTTGCTAATTTCTTTAAGCTTTTTCTCAATTTCAAAACACTCTGGAGCTTTTATATCTTCTAAGTTTATTCCTCCAAAAGTTGGCTCCATAAGCTTTACTGTCTCAACTATTTTATCTACATCTTTTGTATCTAAACATATTGGAAAAGCGTCTACTCCACCAAAAGCCTTAAATAAAACTGCTTTACCTTCCATAACTGGAAGACCTGCTCCTGCTCCTATATCTCCAAGACCTAACACTGCTGTACCATTTGTTACTACAGCTACCCAGTTTCCTCTTGAAGTGTAGTCATAGATTGTATCAAAGTTTTTGTTGATTTCTAGGCATGGTTCTGCAACACCTGGAGTGTATGCCATAGTTAAATCTTCTTTGTTTTTTACTGGTACTTTGCAGTGTAGTGCAATCTTACCTTCATTGTCTTTGTGAAATTTTAATGCTCTTTCTCTTAAATCGCTCATTTGTAAACCTCCTAAGTATTATTTAACTAGCATCTGTTTCCCTGATATGCCAGGCTCTGTCATTGCTACAGTATCTAGTATATCATTAAGTTCAGCTTCTTTCAAAAGCCCTTGTTTTAATATAAGCTCTCTTACGGATTCACCAGTTTTTATAGCTGTTTTTGCTACTCCTGCTGCTTTTTTATATCCTACATGTGGGCATATAGCGGTTATAATACCTACACTATTCTCTACTAGGTTCTTACATCTTTCTCTATTTGCAGTTATTCCACAAATACAGTTATCAACAAAAGTTTCCACACCATTACCTAATGTCTCTATAGACTCAAATAAATTGTAGAAAATAACCGGTTCAAATGCATTTAATTCTAATTGTCCAGCTTCTGCAGCCATAGTTATTGTCATATCATTTCCTATGATGTTAAATGCTACTTGACTCATTACTTCAGGTATTACAGGATTAATTTTACCTGGCATTATTGAAGAACCATTTTGTTTTGGAGGAAGATTTATTTCTCCAAAACCTGTTCTTGGTCCTGATGACATAAGTCTTAAGTCATTTGAAATCTTTGATAGGTTAACAGCACAAGTTTTAACAGCTGCAGATACTGCTACAAACCCATCTAAATTTTGTGTTGAATCTATTAAATCTTCAGCCTGTCTTAATTCTATCTCTGCAACATTAGATAAATTACATACTATTTTATTTAGATACTGCTCATCTGCATTTATTCCTGTTCCTACTGCAGTACCGCCCATATTTACAACTCTTACTTCCTCTTGTACTTTTTCAAGCCTTAATATATCTCTTTTTATTACAGAACTATATGCTTTAAATTCTTGACCTAATCTTATAGGTACTGCATCCTGCATTTGAGTCCTTCCCATTTTTATAATATCATCAAACTCTATAGCTTTTTCTTGTAGAGCATCATATAATCTCTTTAATTGCTTTAATGCTTTTGGGATAAGCTTTAATATAGTCATTTTACCTGCTGTTGGAATAACATCATTAGTTGACTGTCCCATATTTACATGGTCATTAGGATGCACAATGCTGTAATCTCCCTTTTCGCCACCTAAAATTTCTATAGCTCTATTAGAGATTACTTCATTAGCATTCATATTAGCAGATGTACCTGCTCCTCCTTGAATAGGATCTATGATAAACTCTTCATGTAGTTTGCCACATATTATCTCATTACATGCTTGTACAATTGCTCTTTCTATATTTTTTTCTAATAAACCGATTTCACAATTAGTTATAGCGGATGCTTTTTTTATTTGTGCAAGACTTTTAATAAAATCTTCATGCATCTTAAGTCTTGTTATTTTAAAATTCTCTGCTGCTCTTAATGTTTGTACACCATAGTAGGCCTCCTTTGGAACCTCCTTAGTACCTATTGAATCACTTTCAATTCTAAAATTCATAATTTTCCCCCTATTGAAATAAAAATTTCTTTATGTGTAGTTTTTCTTTACAAAAATGAATGGAATCATTTATTTTCTTTATTATATTACCAGCATAAAATAAATGCAATAGATTTTGCATAATTTCCTACACTTTTTTATTTTAAAATGTTTTTTTGCAACTTTTCCTTTAAGTTTGATTCAATTCAAAAAACAAAAAATAGCAGTAACCCCCTTTTACCACCATTTTTATGTTTGTAATCTATTAACATTTGAATAATTTTCTATATCCCATCCCCAAAGTATATACATGGATTAAAATACTTATATTTCAAGATATGCAATCATTTATTTACCTCTAATTTTAAAAAATAGAAGTAGTCTCTATTAACTACTTCCTAAACTAATATCTTTAAAACAGTGGCTCTTTTGAAACAGGTTTTATATCATCATATATATATCTATGAATTTGTTCTGAAAGGGTATCTATATCTGGTTCAGGTACCAGATACCATATTCTATTTATAATCTCTCCTTTGCAGTAGCCATCAACAGGAAATCTCTGCTGATCCAAATTTGAAATACCAGACATCATAATCTTGCCACCTAGTGTAATAATATTAGATTTGGATATACTAGTTTCAACATAAGGCAAAATCTCTGCTGCTAAATAAGGGTATTTTGTAATGTCTACGTTTTTAAGCTTATTTAAAATTTCACTTAAAACCACTCTCTGTCTGCTAGTACGTTCAAAATCTCCATCTCCAACTTTCCTTATTCTACAGTAGGCAACAGCTTGAATTCCATTTAGTTTTTGATCTCCTGGTCTATAAATAGGGGTATATTTTACGTGCTGCAATTCTGCTAATTCTGCTATCCACTTATTAATCTCTTTTATTTCATATTCTTTTATATTAATAGTTATTCCACCTAAACTATCAACAATCTTTGCAAGCCCAGCAAAGTCTACTGTTACATAATCTTTAATATCTAGATTAAAATTTTCATTAAGAGTTCTAACCGCCAACTTTGGACCACCATAAAAGTAAGCTTCTGTAATTTTTGTTTTACCATGATCTTTAACTTCTACATATGTGTCTCTCATTACAGATGATAACTTTATTTTATTATGTTTGTTATCTACAGTAGCTACAATTATGCAATCTGAATGAGGTATATCAACTTTAGAGTTTCTACTGTCTATTCCAAAAAGTGCGATATTCAATATATTATCTTCTTGCTTTACTTCACCTTGTATTGTTTCATTTTCAATTGCCCTGTTTTCACTTAATTTAGGTTTAATACCTAGTTCTGTATCTGTTTTTGGTAATGGAGTTATTGTGACATTATTAAGCTGCTTATTTATATAGTATATAAAGCTTATTCCTGAAATAAATATGATAACTAAGATGCAAAGTAGTATTTTTTTAATTATTCCTCTACCTTTCTCATTTCTCCCCATAGTTTTCAGCTCCTAGTACCATTTTGATATTTTTATTATTTGTATCCTTAAAAAAATTTATTTTAACAATTTAGACCACTTTTTTTGCAACAAAAAACCACCAATAGTCATGTTTATGACTAATTGGTGGAATATTACCTAATATGCTTATAAAAATTAAACTTTCATAAAGTTATCCACATCAACAACAAATATAGTTGCTCCTCCTACTTCCACTTCAATTTCATAGGTATAAGGAATATACATACCTGTTGATTCTGTCACTGGATAAGGGGATATTATAGTTTTTTCTCTTTTTTTACAGGTATCCTTTATTATTTCTATAACATTGTCTACTTTTTCTTCTTCAACTCCTACTAAAAGAGTTACGTTTCCTGATCTCAAAAACCCTCCCGTTGATGCAAGTTTTGTAACCCTAAAATCCTTTTCCGTTAATGCATTTACCAGTCCGCTAGAATCTTTATACTGAACAATTGCAATAATTAATTTCATTCAAACCATCTCCTTTAAATTTGAGATTTGGTGATAACAGACTCTAAATTTAACTATAAATGCTCAAAAATATTCTGAATATTATAATAATTATATATTAATTTATAAAAAATTTCAAGGCCTCCTATTTTCCAACTGAAGCCATATAAACTACAAATTCGTTTTCTCCATCCAAACCTAACAATTTATCTATAAATTCTTGATTATAGATTCCAATAGCACAAGTTCCACACTTTATTGCTTCACAAGCTATATAAAGATTTTGGCAAACATGACCTATATCTATCAATATCTTTTTATGGGCAGTAATATCAAATTTCCATTCTGCTCTATAAGGTATAGCACTCCAGGCAAAAATTACAGCTCCTTTTGATGCAAAATTAGGAACAAAAGGTTGTCTTGGTGTAGCTAGATCAACTTTGTTTTCCATATCATTAAGTTTATCTATAAATATAAGTTTATGTTCAAAAGGAAGATACCTATAAACACCTTGCTCTAAAGAATCTACTCTATTTATAAATAAATATGTTTCAAATGGATGTGAAGCTCCTCCAGAAGGAACAGTTCTTAGCGAAGCTGGCCCATTTCCTATAATCTTATGCACGCCTTGAGTAGACCAAAGTAAAAATGAAAGTTCTTCCAAGGTTAAGTTTTCGCAGGAATATTTTCTTACACTCCTTCTGTCTTTTAAGCAATCAAATACATTATGTTTTGAAATTATATCTTTCTTTATTTCTGGCAATTCTATAACTTTTAAATCTTTATCATATTTCTTCTGAGGTGGTATACCAGGTATGCCTTTTTGTATATCGGTTTTAATATCATCTAAAACTTGAAAATTAGCCTTTAGAAATTCTCTATTTGTTTTAAATCTTTCATTCATCTTTCTGCACTTCCTTCTTCAATAATAATATTATAGATAAGTTATACAATCATATTTTATAAAACTAGTTAATAAAAAAATGTGATTAATATCACAAAAGTAATATAATCTTATGATTAAGCTCTTATCTATCATTTTTGGGCATATGAAATATGTCGTATAAATCACTAATTACCATAATATGACCATAATTGAAAAATCATCTATGGAATAAGTTCCACTTTGTCTAATAATTTAGGCTATTAGAGGAATAATAAGATAAAAATGTATTAGGTGATTTTTATGAATAATAACAACAATATTATGCAACAAAAAATAGATGAAATAACAAATCTAGTAGGAAGCAAAAGTGAGTTAATTATAAAAAACTTTGACATAGGAAAAAAATCTTCTATAGAAGCAGCAATTATTTATATAAATGGATTATCCAATAAAGATACAATAGATAGAGATGTATTAAAACCTCTTATGCTTCATGTAGAAGAAGATTTATCAACTATACAAAATTTAGATTACTTTCTAAACAAAAAATACATAACTATAAGCAACAGCTATATTGAAACAGATATAAATAAAGCTTCAGCTGCCGTCAAAAGAGGTAAATCTTTAATATTAATTCAAGATTGTAATAATTTTATAATAGTTGATACTACTGGAGGGGTATATAGAAGCATATCTGACCCTGAAAATGAAACTTCTATAAAAGGGCCTAGAGATTGTTTTGTGGAAAACTTAGAAGTAAACATAAGTATAATACAAAGAAGACTTAAAGATAAAAACTTGACAATAGAAAAATTTGTTTTAGGAAGAAGATCCCAGACAGATGCAGCACTTATTTACGTGGACGATATAGTAGATAAAGAACTGCTAAAAGAAATAAAAACTAGAATATATGCTATTGACATAGATAATGCTATAGGTACTTCTATTATTGATCAACTCATAGAGAAACATACTTTTAGTATTTTCCCTCAAACTATTGCTACAGAGAGACCAGATAAAGTACAGGGAAAATTAGCTGAAGGAAAAATAGCTCTAATGTTAGAAGAAACTCCTTTTGTTGTAACTTTTCCTACTACTTTTTTTGAGTTTTTCCAAGCGGTAGAAGATTATTATTTTAGAACCATAGTATCAAGTTTTGCCAGAATAATAAGATATTTGGCTGCTTTTATTGTACTAATTTTACCTTCTGTTTATATTACACTAATAAAATTTAATGCCACGCTAATACCTTCAGAATTTATAAAATCTATTGTTGAATCAAGAAAGGGTATAGCATTAACTCCATTTATGTCAATACTCTCAATGAATCTAATAGTTGAATTTTTAAGAGAAGGTGGACTTAGACTTCCTGGTAAAATAGGTCAGACTCTAAGTGTAGTAGGCGGTATCATCATAGGAGACGCAGCCCTTAAAGCTAAGATAGTAAGTTCTCTTACACTACTTATAGTAGGAACTACAACGGTAGCTACCTTTTTAATACCTAACTACGAAATGGCACTTTCAATAAGGCTCATAGGCTTTGTAAATCTAATAATGGCCAATTGGCTTGGAATGCTCGGATTAACAGTATCTATATTTTTTTTATTAGCTTACCTTTGCTCCTTGGATAGCTACGGAGTACCTTATTTATCGTTTAAAAAGAGCAATTTAAAATCTGCTATTATAAGAGCTCCTATTTGGATGTTAAACAATAATCCTGAAACTACACCAAATAATAATCCTGTTAGACAAAGTAATTTCAAGTGGAAATTCAGGAGGTTAAAGCCCTAAATGGACTTTAACGGGATACCTAGCAGAGGAAACTGGCTAGGCATCCCAGTGATTTAATTGCTCAGTGTTCCGACTAAGAGGAGGAGAAAAATGGATAAAGATACTGATAGCCTTATAAGTCCATCTCAGTTAACATTAATCCTAGTAGGCAGTATGCTTGGAATAGGAATATTAAATCTAGCTAATGATGTTGTAAAATACGCTAAGCAAGATGGATGGATATCCTGTATATTAGGCGCAGCCTATCCTCTATATATGACTTTCATAGCTAACTATATGTGCAAGAAATTTCCTAAATATAATATATTAAAATTAAGTAAAAAGTTTCTTGGAAAATTTTTAGGAACTATATCAAATATAACATTTTTATCATATTTTATTTTATTGATTACAGAAATTGCTTCTGGAATAAGCAACGTACTTAAAGTATACATGGTTTCCTTTTTAAAAAATAATCAGCTTTTATTGGTAGCCTTTTTAGCTCCAGCTTTTATTGCTTATAAGGGAATTAAAACATTAAGAAGAGTAAACGAGTTAATTTTTTATTTATCTATTTTAATGTTCTTTATCCCGATAGCAGTATTAAAATCTGGAAGTTTTTTAAATGTGATGCCAGTATTTAGTTCAGGTTTGATAAACATAGTAAAAGCCAGCAAAGAAACAGCTTTTGCTTATTCTGGTATAGAAATTTTATTTTTAATATATCCATATTTACAAAGCAGTAAAGATCTAAAAAAATCCACTTTAAAAAGTATACTTATTACAATGACTATTTATACTTGGGTGGTTTTCTCAGTTATATATTATTTAGGAGCAGATATTGTTCCTAAATTTACCTGGTCCACAGTTGTAATGAGTGAAGCTATAGTAATACCTGTAATAAATAATTTTAGATACATATTTATGGTTTTGTGGTCGCTTATAATGCTAAAAACTATGTCCAACGATTATTACGCAGTAGCATATGGAATGAGTCAGTTAACAAGCATTGCTAAAAGAAAGACCTTCGTTTATTTAATATTTCCTCTACTTTTTTATATTTCTTCTAAATATGGTGATCCAAACACAAGAGCAAACTTTTTAAGTAAAACTCTTCCCGTGTATTTAATCTTTAATTTAGCATATGTTTCTATAATATCACTAGTATTATACATAAAAAAAGGTGATAAAAATGAACAAAAAGCTTAACAATAAAATTTTCATATATTTAATTATAGTTGTAATTTTTCTGTATGCTTTTTTAGGATCAAAGGGTGAGCTAGTAGAAAACTTAGAAATTCCTATTGGCATAGGATATGACTTAAAGACAGAGGGAGAAAATGACGTGACCTATAGTACTCCTATTGCAGCATACTTATTTGAAACTGAAGAAGTGGATAGTGAAATTATGGTTGGTAAAGCTAGCAGCATAGGAGAAACTAGAGAAACCCGTCAGTTAGAATCTAGCAAAAGCTTTTTGCTAGGAATTGAAAGAATTTTTTTATTTAGTGAACAATATGCTGAATATGGTATAGGAACCGCTATCGATATACTACTTAACAATCCGCAAATTAATGATAGAGCCTTTACATTAGTATGTAAGGAGAAAGCAGAAGATATTTTAAGTCATAAAATTAAAGGTTATGCAAATTCTGCAGAATTTATTGAAGGTCTAATGAAAAATTCCAAGCAGTTTAATTTTTTCCCTGAGCATCAAAGTAGCCTTATGGATGTATTTGTAAGAGTAGATGCAGAAGGTAGAAATACCTTATTGCCTTATATAGAATTAAAAGATAAAAATATTGAGCTTACAGGTTATGCTATTTTTAAAGGTGATAAAATGGTGTTAAAAACTAACATAGAAGAAGCTAAAATTATAAATATATTAAAAGAAAATAAGGTTAAAGGTATCCTAACTATACAGGATAACTCTAAAAACTATATAAATTACTATGCAGAATCTAAAAGAAAAGTTAAATGTTATAAGGAAAATGATAAATTGAAATTTGTAATAGATTTATCTCTAAATGGTTCAATTATAAACAATACTTTGTATCTAAACCTTATAAATGATCCGAAAGTTCTAAAGAAGTTTACAAAAGATATGGAAGAAAATTTAAAGGAAACCTGTGAGAACTTTATTAACAATAAGATTAAAGGCGAATATAAAGTTGATGTTTTAGATTTAGGAAGAGTAGCTGCTGCTAAATATGGAAGAGGAAAAAACATAGATTGGAATAAAGTAATACCTCAATCCATTATAGAAGTAAATGTTAAAGTTAAGGTTGATACTGAAGGTAGAGGAAATTATCAATTACCTACCAAGAAATAGTTTAATTTTATCCTTCTTATAACTGATATTTAAATCATAGTACTGAATCAAACTACATAATATAGCTGTGAAACAAAGCAATTTAGTCCATAAATTATGGAGGTTAAAGTTCTAAATGAACTTTTACGGGTAACTTGTGAGCGGAAGCGAAAATCTTAAGTTACCCAGTACCTGAGGGGAAACAAGCAAAATTACCCAGTATTCCGACTAAAAGGAGGTTAAAGCCCTAAATGGGCTTTAACAAGCACTTAGCGAGCGGGAGCGAGTAATCTTAGTTGCTCAGTGTTCCGACCAAAAGGAGGAATGAAATGGATAAGGATACTGATAGTCTTTTAAGTCCATCACAATTAACATTTACATTGCTGAGTAATCTAATGGGTATATCATTATTAACTCTGCCTAATAGTGCTATAAAATATGCTAAACAAGATGGGTGGATAGCCTGTATACTAGGTGCAGTATATCCTATATATATGATTTTTATAGCTGACTATATGTGTAAAAAATTTCCTAAAGACAATATATTAAAATTAAGCAAAAAATGTTTTGGAAAACTTTTAGGAACTATCTTAAATATAGTATTTATATCTTTTTTTGTTTTTCTTGCTACAGAAATAGCCTCTGGAGTTAGCAACGTTCTTAGGATATACATGGTTACCTTTATAACAAATTATAAACTCTTGTCAGTATTATTTTTAGCACCAGCCTTTATTGCTTATAAGGGAATTAAGACATTGGGGAAGATAAACGAATTAATTTTTTATTTAACTATTATGCTCTACTTTATTCCAATAGCTGTACTAAAATATGGCCTAATAGTCAATATAATGCCTGTATTTGGTTCTGGAGTGTTAAACATAATAAAGTCTACTAAAGAAACAGCCTATGCTTATTCTGGAATGGAAATGTTATTTTTAATATATCCATATTTGCAAGATAGTAAATGCCTTAAAAAAGCAGCTTTAAAAAGTATAATTATAATAATGATTATTTACACTTGGTTCACTTTTGCAGTTATATATTATTTAGGAGTAGATATTATTCCGAAATTCTTATGGCCCACAGTTGTGATAAGTGAAGCCATAAAAATTCCTATACTAAATAATTTTAGATATATATTTATGGTTTTATGGTCTCTTATAATGCTAAAAAGCCTATCTAATCATTATTATTCAATAACTTATGGCTTAAGTAAATTAATAAGTATGGCTAAAAGAAAAACCTTTGTCTTTTTGGTATATCCTATGCTTTTTTATATTTCTTCACTATATGGTAACCCAACCCTTAGAAGAGACTTTGTGGATAGAGCAGTACCTATTTATGTAATATTTAACTTAATCTATGTCTCTATAATATCACTAATATTATATATTAAAAAAGGTGATAAAAATGACCAACAAACGCAATAAAGTAATTATTCTATATTTAGTTATATCATCAATTCTTTTATATTCTTTTATAGGCCCAAAAGGTGAATTAGTAGAAAACTTAGAAATTCCCATTGGTGTGGGAATTGACTTAGAAAAAAAAAGTGAAAATGATATATCTTATAGTTCTCACATTTCATCATATTTATTTCAAGAGCGTAAGATAGATAGTACTGTATTGACTGGTGTTGCTAAAAATATAGGAGAAACCAGAGAAAAACGGCAATTAAGGTCCCCTAAATCCTTTTTATTAGGGCTAGAAGCAATTGTTTTATTAAGTGAAGAATATGCTGAATATGGTATAAGAAACGAGATTGATATATTGCTAAATAATCCTCAAATAAACGATATGGCATTTGTTGTTATATGTAAAGAAAGATCAGAGGATATTTTTAAACATAAGGTTAAAGGTTATTCAAGCTCATCAGAATTTATTCAAGGTCTAATAAAAAACGCTAAACAATTTAATTTTTTTCCTGAGCATGAATACACTCTTATGGATACACTTGTAAGAATAGATGCTGAAGGGAGAACTCTCTTACTACCTTATATAGAATTAATAGATGGAAATATCAAGTTAACAGGTATCGCCCTTTTTAAAGTTGATAAAATGGTAGCAAAAGCTAATATTGAAGAAACTAAAATTATAAATATATTGAAGTACAGTAACGTAAAAGGTATGTTAACCATACAAGATAGCTCTAAAAAATATATAAACTTTTATGCAGAATCTAAGAAAAAAGTTAAATGCTATAAAGAAGATGATAAATTTAGATTTGTTATAGACCTATCTTTAAATGGACCAATTGTAAGCAATACCTTATATGCAAACTTAAAAAATGACCCAAAGCTTCTAAAAGAAGTTGCAAAAGATATTGAAAAAAATTTAAAAGAAACCTGTGAGGATTTTGTTAACAACAAAATTAAAGAAAAATATAAAATTGATGTTTTAGGCTTAGGAAAATTTGCTGCTGGAAAGTATGGAAGAGGAAAAGGTATAGATTGGGATAAAGTAATAAGCGAATCTATCATAGAAGTAAATGTTAAAGTTAAGATTGATAATGAAGGTAGAGGAGATTACTAATAAATTACATAAAAATAACAGGTGTATAGCTTTAAAACCCTATACACCTAAAAACCCTATAACTGCACAATTTTAAACCTTTAAATATTTTTCAACATCTACTGTAAATATAGTTGCTCCACCTACTTCAACTTTAGAATCACTAAGATAAGGCATATATATACCTGTTGCTTCTGTGGTAGAATATGATACCACTGTTTCTTCTCTTGTCTTACAGGTATTTCCTATTATTGTAATTACCTTATCAACGTATTCTTCATTTACACCTATCATAAGCGTAGTATTTCCGGACTTTAAGAAGCCTCCACTAGATGCCAGCTTTGTCATTTTAAAATTTTCTTTAATTAATGCTTTCATCAGCTTGTTGGCATCTCTGTCCTGAACAATGGCTATGATTAGTTTCATATAACTCCCTCCTCTTTATAAGGCTTTAACTACGAAACTTAAGTCATGCCTGTCTCCATTAATTACAAAATTCATCTTACAGCAGTATTTTCTTGTAATTTTCTAAATATTAAAATAATTACTCCTACTTTATACTATGTTCGATATTAGTCATAATTTACTACAAAATTATAGTTCAGTACTTTTATTTTTTATGTGGATTTTGTGATTTATATCACAGTCTTCATTTCCGATTAAAATTACAATTAATTAGGAGGTGATAACAATGGATAAAAAAAGTGTTAATTTTAAAAAACTATATTATGGGTTCCCTGTTATATTAATAAGCTACTATGATGAAAATGATGTTCCTAACATCACAACCCTATCATCTTCTTTTACATTAACAAATATGATATGCCTTGGAATTGGAAATAACAGCTATGCGCTAAATCAGATAAAAAAAGTAAAAGATTTTGTTGTTAATATTCCTGATAGAAATCTTATGAAGGAAATGGACATTTGTGGATACTTGTCCGGTAATAAAAGCAGAAAATTTGAATTGACTGGCTTAACACCAGTTCAATCAAGCATAATTAAAGCACCTATGATTAAGGAATGTCCTATTTCTATAGAGTGTAGCTTAACTAATGTTACTGAACTAGAAGATTTTAAAGGCATTACTACTATATTTGCAGCTATAAAAGGCAGATGTGTTTCTACAGATTTGTTAGATGATGAAGAGCATTTAATATACTCATTACTTAATCCAGTTTTATATGTAGGTGATAATGCAAATAAGACATATAGATATACCGAAAAATACAAGTCAGATAACTCCGGCTCTTTTATTTAAAAAAATAGATGTGGCACTTTAATTTTAGTGTCACATCTATTTTTATATAAACTCATTCCTACTTCAATAGCTTTTAATTTAAATCAACAAATTTTTATATCTTCACAACCAACACATAGGTTAGGTTTATTGTTTGTATAGCCGCATTACTCCAAACATTACCTGTATTTTTTACAGAAGTTTTTGCAATATTAACTATATTTAGCTCATTACTAATTTACATCATATGCGGAAAACCATTATATATTATTACTTTGTAATTACATATTAAGTAATAAATGTTGGGAGGATTCTATGGAAAAAGAGGCACTTTCACAGTATTATATTTTTTTAATATTAATACCAGTATTATGTGGAACTATAGCAAGATATCTTACTCTTATTATTGACTACAGACAATATCCTAGTTACCCTAATGGTTATCTTATTCATTTAGTAACTGGATTTATATCTTCTGGAATAGGTGCTGTTGCAATTCCTGCATTCCTCGAAAGAAATTTCGAGGCAATTACATTTCTTTTTCTTGCAGCTGAACAGTTTCGGGATGTAAGAAGAATAGAAAAAGAAAGCCTTCAAGACCTTGATGATGTTGAACATGTTTTTAGAGGAGAGGCATACATTGATGGTATAGCTAAAACCTTTGAAGCAAGAAATTATTTTTCACTATTAGTCGCCTTTATAACTAGTTTAACTATGCATATTCTACCTCATAAAATTATGTGGATAAATATTATATGTGGAGTAATAGTTGGAATAATTGCACTTTATATACTTAAAGCTTTTTCAAAAGGTAAAGCTGTTGGAGATATTGCTGATATAAAACTAGCTAAAATAACTGTAAAAAACTCTGAGTTATATGTAGATGATATCTTTGTAACAAATCATTTAGGAACAGACAGATCTAGAGAATTAGTAAAAAATAGTGGTATAGCAGCGGTAATATATCCTAAAGAAAAGCACTTTAATAGAATACTTGATCATAATGGCCAAAGACAGGCAATAATATTTGAAGCCTGTAGAATATTGGGACTCAGAAGATATCACTATACTAAACGTGATTATGAAACTGGAAGAATAGCAGTTGTGCTGGTTCCAATTATTTATGACGAAGAAGCATTTATTGAAACTATAAAAAAGACTCCTCTTCTAGAGAGTATAAAAAAGAGTTACAGAATAATGAACTCTAATTTTAATAAATAGAAAGGATTGATATTATGGGCGCAGATTCATACAATGCAGGTTATGAGATAATAGCATATATAACTTTAACTAAAGACAGAGCACAAAATGGTAATCCTTTAATTTTAGTTGCCAGTAGCCAGGAAGAACAAAAGCAATTAACCGAGGATATCTCAAAAGCCTTGAAAGCGGAAGTGGTTCAACTTACCTGTGGAGATTATATGGTTATTACGAAAAAATAATTAATATATTTAGGAAGGTGACGTAATGGATTTAAAAAGAAAGGCAATTAGAGTTGGAATTGCTGCTTCTTTATGTATGCTAGTATCAAACTTATTAAAACTGAAATTTCCTTTTTTTGTTTTACTCCCTGCTGTTATGCCAATATCAACTTTCTTTGGAGAGACAATTAAATTTGGAGTAAATAGAATTATTGGTAGTTCCATTGGCGCTCTTATTGGTGTTATATTTATAACTATTCAAGAACAGAATATATTCCTAATTGGTCTAGGAGTCATATTAATTATTTATGTATGTAACTATCTTAAATGGAATAGCACTACATCTATTGCCTGCTTAGTATTTGCATCCATTATGGTTGGAGTAAAAGGATCCTCAGCTATAGTATATAGTGCTCATAGACTTCTTGACACATTTATAGGTATAGGCATCACCACACTTGTAAACCACTATATTTTCAATCCAGATGTAAAGCAGTTACTTAAGAATCAAGCCAAAAATATGCAAGATCATTTGCTAAATATAGCTAATACCAAGGATTTTTTTGAAAGCAAAGCCGAATTGAACAACATTGAATTAGAATTAAAGGATATGAAAGAGAAGTTAAAAATATATACTGAAGAATTTAAACGTACACCAAAGTTTTCTCTTTCAAAAAGTAAACTGGAGAATATGATATATGTCATTTCTGTTATTTTTGAACAAGTAAAAATAATTAATTATATTAATGGCAATAAAGATAAAAATGTTAATGGTGACACTAAACTTGATATAAATAATATTGATATAGTTATTAATTTTCATAAAAATATATTTTTTAATGAAATGAAGAACTTAAATAAATTCATGAATGAATTGAGCTAGTTCCCCAGATTCAACAGGATAATAAAGCTTAGCTAAACTTTGATAAGATAAACCCAATTTTTAACTAAGCTTTTTAATTTATTATATTAATATTTCTAGACTGTTAAATTTATTTAGCTGCCATAATGGATTTGATAGCATTCTTTATCTCCTCATAACCAGTACATCTACAAATATTGGATTGCAGCCATTGCTCTATCACATGATCATTTGCATCAGGGTGTATACTTGCTAAAGCGTGACAAACCATCAAAAATCCCGATGTACAATACCCACATTGAAAGCCCCAGTTATCTACAAAGGCCTTTTGTATTGGTGCATTTTCCAAACCTTCAACAGTGACTATTTTTTTACCTATTGCCTCAACTGTCAGCATCAAACAAGATTTTATAGGCCATCCATCTATAAGAATGGTGCATGAACCACAGTCTCCATTTTCGCAACTTGCTTTAATCCCTGTAAGCCCTAGCTCATTACGGAGAGTATTTAATAGAATGTCTGAGGGCTTTGCAGCAACTTCTTTATCTTCTCCATTAACATTTAAGGTTATTATTG
Organism: Clostridium aciditolerans; assembly: GCF_016316925.1. Taxonomy (GTDB): domain Bacteria; phylum Bacillota; class Clostridia; order Clostridiales; family Clostridiaceae; genus Clostridium_AM; species Clostridium_AM aciditolerans. Next base: position 384,663 of record NZ_JAEEGB010000005.1, read on the forward strand.
ATTTACCAGAGATCTTTAACATTTAATCATACCTCCAGCTTCTCTAAAACTTCTATAAGCATTTTTTGCAACATAAACTTTCTAAAATCAGCTGATCCGGCTAAATCACTTAATATTGAATCTGGTATGTTATCTATGATATTGTTAATACGCATATTATTTTGTAAGCTATCATCGTTTAAATAATCTTCAATTAAAGAAGATCTAAATGGGTAATCACAAACCCCGCTAAAGGCAATGTTTATTCTATTATTATCTTTAAGTGCAGTAAGAGTAATTAAGGGATAGTCTATCTTATCACTTTTAGTTCTTTTTACATGTAAATATGGCAGAGAAAGAAATCGGCTATCTATTAATACACTTACTATAAATTCTTCATCACTAAGCTGTATTCTTTTATCAAATATATCACTTAATAATATTTGTTTTATGCCGCTGGAATTTGCTATAACCACTTCACTATTTGATATTAAAAGAGGCAGCACAGCTTCCCTATATATAATTGTCCCTGCTATATTTCCTCCAAGTGTGATTTTATCTTGTATAGTATGGTCTGCAATTCTTTGCACCGTTAACCCAAGTAACGGAAATAAATTCGCTTCAGCAATTTGTGTAAGTGTCACAGAAGAACCAATAATAAGTTTATTATCTCTTAATTCTTGCACATTGCATTCAGGTATTCCTTTTATGTCAATTATCGCTTCAGTATATACATTATGAGCCCTTGCCATACTTATAATCTCAGTTCCGCCGCCGTAATACAAAGGCTTCTTTCCTTTGCTATTTAATTCAATATATAATTGAACAGCTTCCTCAAAAGTTTCAGGTTTATAATATTCAAAATCAAAGGGTATCATATCTTCCTCCAGTCTTAGCCTTCCAAATTGCTTCAGGCGTGATAGGCAGTTTATTAAATTCATAATCAGCTGCATGTGACATAGCATTTGCGAATGCAGCTGGAATTGCTATTATGCCATGTTCAGCAAATCCACGTGCTCCAAAAGGTGCATCAATTTGAGGTGTTTCAATAAAATCAACTACATATTCTGGATTTTCACCAAACCTCATAGGTTTATAAGTTCGCAGTGTAGTAGTTTGTAATATGGCATCCTTATCATATTCGAAAGCCTCCCTAGTAGATATCCCAAACCCCATATTTACTCCTCCCATTATCAATCCTCTGGAGGTTTTGTGATTGATTACTTTTCCTGCATCTAGCACAGTAATTGCTTTTAAAAGTCTATATGTAAACTTATTAGGATCATACTCAATTTCAACTGCTTGAGCACCTACCGTCCATGCCGGTCCAGGTTTGCCTTTTCCTGTTTCTTCGTCTATATCTGTAATATGACTCATTATAAAGCTTCCACGTCCAAGTATCTGGCCGTCAATTGCAAGACCATTGGGATGTTTATATCCTCGGGCTAAATCCTTAAATGAAACATATATTTCTGGATCTTGCTTCAAATACACTTTTTCTTCTGCAACCTCTAGATCTTCTGGTGGAGATTTCATGACAACAGCAGCTAAGCTTTTCAGCTGCCTTATAAGATCCTCAGCAGCTCTAAGAACTGACCTGCCTGCCATAAATGTTGTCATGCTTGCAACGGTTTTCCAATGTTCTGGTGAAACTTGAGTATCCACTCCCATAAATACATGAATTCTACTTACATCCATCTTTAGTTTTTCAGCAAGTATTTGAGCTAAAGTAGTCTTTGTAGCGGGTCCAATTTCAACTGCACCGTTATTAATATTTATGCTTCCATCTGTATTGAAAGTGAGAAAGGTTCCTGAAACGGCATCGGTAGGTGAATCAGATGTTTTCCAAAAACATCCTATTCCTTTTGCCCTTATCATACCTTCTTCTGTCTTTATCACCTGACCTTCATCCCATTTGGCTAATTCCTTTAATTTTGTCAAACATTCTTCTAATTTGCCTACATTACTTAAAGTTGTTTTTACTTGTGTAGGTGAGTATTGACCAGGTCTTATAGCATTCTTAACCCTTAATTCTAAGGGATTAATGCCAAGCTTTGCCGCCAACTTATCCATCATTCTCTCCATACAGAAGGTATACTCTGTATGTCCGAATCCACGGTAAGAAGTAACATATGTATGATTAGTATAAATACTTATTGAATCACACCATATATTTTCAATATTATAGGGCCCCGAACAATCTACCGCTATAGCCTTAGCCATACGTGGCCCAGTATCTGCATAAGCCCCATTATCAACCATGTATCTAGCTTCAAGAACTTTAATAATTCCATCTCTTGTTGCACCTATTTTTAAATTTGCCTCAACTCCAATTCTAGAGGGCGAGGTTTTAATATCCTCTTCTCTTGAGTTGGCTATCCTAACCGGTCTACCATTAACAGCCTTTGAAGCAAGATATGCGATAAATTCTAGCTGAGCAGCTGCCTTACCGCCAAATCCTCCACCTACAAATGGTACTTTAACAATTATATTTCCTTCTGGTATATTATAAATCTTACTTAGACGCCTCTTAACAGAAAAGGGAGCTTGCGAAGAAGTATAAATTATTATCCTTCCATCAGGCATAATTTGGGCCCTCACATTTCGAGTTTCCATTGCAATGTGGTCTGATTGTGGAAGTGAAAAGCTTCCCGATACTATAACTTCACTTTCTGACCAGCCCTTTACCGCATCACCTTTTCTTATTTGAATTCGGTCTGAAATATTAGTGTTTAGTTCAGGATGCACATCCTCCACTGCATGTTTGTACTGCCCCATATCTTCATGTATAAGAGTGGCACCTGGCTTCAGAGCTTCGCTTATTGAATTAACAACAGGCAAAGGCTCATATTCTATATTTATTAGCTTTAGAGCCTTCATCGCATCCTGCTCACTATTTGCAACAACCACTGCAACAGGTTCACCAAAGTAACGTACTTTATCTCTTGCTATTGGAGGTCTATCCTCTATTACTGATCCAGAGAGTATGGGAAAATAATCTCCTGTTATTACTGCCTGAACACCTGGTGATCTCTCAGCTTCAGATACATCAATAGATTTAATCTTTGCATGTGCAAAGCGGCTTGTGAGCATTTTGGCATGTAAAGTACCAGGAAGGATTATGTCATCAGTATATTTTGCTGCTCCCGTAACTTTATCAAAAGCTTCTTTTCTTGGTACGCTTACTCCAACTCCAATTACATTGCTCAACTATTTCTACCTCCTTCTAAAAAATATATCTTAATAAGTTAATCTGCGTAATTTAAAATATAAATTTATTTTTTCCTAATCTTTGTAAGTTATTCAATTCTATATCTCACTAAATTTAACATGCAAACTTACATTATTGTGATAAAATATCATATAATACTAGTAAATCATGGCATAAAAGAACATTTAGTCATTATTTTTTATACTGAGATTGATATATTTGTCGTAAACTTTTTATATTAAATCTAAATAAAAAAGCAGGCACAAGAATCATTTAATTCTTGTACCTACTTTTAAGCCATATTAGACTTATTAATAACATCAATTCATTCAATTAAATACAGGTAAAAAACTTTGATGCTTGACTATCCATAGGTTGCTTATCTATATTAAATATTTCTAGCAACTTCATATGCATTCCATATTGCATACATTATATTTGAAACTTGATTTGCGTCACCTAATAAATGAACATTTGGTATTTCAAATTTTATTTCATCATATAAAGATTTTTCTGAGGTATATCCAATTGCTATGATTGCAGAATCAGCATCAATAACTTCTTCTTTGTCACCAGATTTTAGAATAAAGCCATCTTCAGATGCACTAGCAACAGAAGTATTTACTTTAAGATCTATCTTCTTGAATTTAACTAAATCTTTAAGCATATCTTCATTAGCGTGACAAAGTGGTCCACCAACTTTTAAGATGTCCTCTTGTAGTTCAACAATAGTAACTTTTTTACCTTGATCAACAAGCCATAAAGCAGTTTCACAGCCAACTAATCCACCGCCAATTATAATAGTTGACCTTCCTGCATCTTTTTTACCAAGAAGAACTTCTTCTGCTGTATATACCCTATCAGCGCCTGGAATAGTTAACTTTCTTGGTTTTGAACCTGTTGCAACTATAACTTCATCTGCATTAAAATCTTTAACCATTTCTTTTGTAACTTCTGTATTATAGCGAACCTCTACATTTAAATCCTTAAGTTCATTAGTATACCAATTCGCAAGTGCTATATCGTCCTCTTTGAAGTCAGGTGCACCACCTGGAATAACATTTCCTCCAAGTCTCTCTCCCTTTTCAAATAGCGTTACTTTGTGTCCTCTTATTGCAGCTACTCTTGCAGCTTCTAGCCCTGCTACACCACCGCCAATTATCATTACATTTTTAACTTTTCTAGCAGGATCTAATCCATATTCTGCTTCTCTTCCACAAGCAGGATTTACTGCGCAGGAGATGCTAGCATAATTTTGCAACCTACCCATACAGCCTTCTTGACATGAGAGACATGGACGTACTTTATCATATTTATCCATCATTATCTTGTTAGGTATTTCCGAATCTGCAAGTAATGGTCTTCCTAGCGCAATCATGTCTGTTTTTCCTTGTGCTATAGCTTCACTTGCAAGGTCTGGGTCTTCCATTCTTCCTGCTGTAATTACTGGTACTTTAAGCACCTTTTTTAATATTTCATTGTAAGGAAGATATAATCCTTTTTCTTGATACATAGGTGGGTGGCTCCAATACCATGAATCATAAGAACCTACATCACCATTGAAAGCATCATAACCAGCTTCTTCTAAGATTTTTGCTGCTTCTATACCTTCCTCAATGTCTCTTCCTTTTTCAATAAACTCTTCTCCTGGAAGTCCACCTTCTTTCCAGTCCTTAATAAAGCTTTTAATACTATAACGAAGTGAAACAGGATAATCTTGTCCACAAGCTTCTTTAATAGCTTGTACTATTTCTATAGCAAATCTTAATCTATTTCTTAAACTTCCACCATATTCATCTGTCCTATTATTAAAGAAGGAAATCGCAAATTGGTCTAAAAGATATCCTTCATGTACAGCGTGTATTTCAATTCCGTCAAAGCCTGCTTTTTTTGCTATAAGTGCTGACTCTGCAAATTTTTTGACATAAGTTTTTATTTCTTCAACAGTTAACTCTCTACAAGTCACATCTTGGAGCCATCTATGTGGTATAGGTGACGGTGCTACAGCTGTTCTTCCTACTATTGAAGGTATGCTAACTCGTCCAAATCCACCTGAAAGTTGAAGAAATATTTTTGCTCCATAGGCATGTATTCTTTCTGTCATCTTTTTTCCTGTATTAATAAAGTTTAATGGATTAAGTGTTGGACATGGCATTGATGGTAAATTACATTTTTCAATATCATTTTCTACCATAGTAACACCGGTCATAATAAGTCCAGTACCACCTTTTGCTCTTTCTACATAATACTCTACTCCACGCTCATTGAAGGTTCCATCTGCATCACAAAGGCCACCTGGTCCCATTGGTGCCATAACAAATCGATTTTTAATTTCTAATTTCCCAATCTTTATTGGTTCAAAGAGATTTTGATATTTTGTTTTCATCTAAAACCCTCCGTAAATTTATTATAGATTATTTTTATTTGTAAACTTATAAATGAATTTATTCATCGAATCAATTCACCGAATAAATTCATTATATAATTTTGTTATTTTATTGTCAATATACACTTTAAGAATTTTCAAAATAATAGTATATAATTGACAATAGATTTTTTTATATATAAGCTAAGATTAGTACATATTCAAATAGGAGAATGAGTGGAATGGAAGAAAAGTTAACTAATAGACAAATTCAAGCAATAAATACAAAAAATAAGATATATAATGCTGCAGTTGAATTGTTGGAGAACAACGGCTATCAAAATATTAGAATAGAGGATATCTGTAAGCAAGCTGGGGTTTCTGTAGGCTCATTTTATACTCACTTTAACTCAAAGAATGATATTTTAGTTGAGATATTTAAAAAAGCTGATGACTACTTTAGAGAAGAAGTTTCAAAGTCTTTAGGAGACAAATCTATATTTGATAAAATTATAGATTACTTTGACTTTTATGCGAAATATGATGAATCCTTAGGTATTGATATGGCAAAACAACTGTATACTTTTGATAATAAGATGTTTATCACTGAGGGCAGATATATGCAAGGTCTCTTAAATGAAATAATAATAGATGCCCAGAAAAATGGATATCTCAATCTAGATATACCTGCTACAGAAATTACCAAACAATTATTTGTAGTAGCAAGAGGTGTTGTATATGATTGGTGTCTTCATGATGGTGCATATAATGTCAGAGAAGCTATGAGAAATTTTATTAAACGCATGTTAAGTACATACCAAAGCAAATAACCTTAATTATAAGCATCAAATGGTCCCTAACTGCTATACAGTCAGGGACTTTGTTATTCTTTATTAGTAAGCTTATCACTTTTCTTGTAATTTCCATCACTATCTTTGTTTCCCCAATAAGCGTCATTATAATTAATCATCACATATCCTGAAAGTAAGATGAAAAAAATTCCTCCTATTATCATAAATGCAGGTGAATTAATAATAGTCTTTAAAAATTCCATATCATATCCCCCTTTTCTTAATATTTAAATAGAAGTCTTTACCACATTTCAAATAATTTATAACCTACCCCAAAATTGTTAATATGTTAATGTATATTTTTGATAAATAATTATTACTCTTATAAGTTATGTAATAAGTAGTAATTAACTTCACTTTATGTAATATTATATTACTTATATATAAAAAACTCAAATTAATTATTTGACATAAAAAGGCATAATTTATAGCATAGCATATGTTATTTTTATTTTACATATTTATATCTTAATGTTGCGAATTATAACTTTCAAAATCACCATATTTGAGGCTTTGACATTATATAGAAACGATGATTAAAAAACTCTAAATGAATTAGATATCTATAAATAAAAAACAAGTAATTTTACTCTTGTAAAAATCACTTGCCTTTCATTTATTATTTAGTTATTATTTGATTTAAGAATTTTTTTGTTCTTTCTTCTTTAGGATTTGTAAAAATATCTTGTGGAGTGCCCTCTTCAATGATATCTCCTTTATCCATAAATATAACTCTATCTGCTACATCTCTAGCAAAAGCCATTTCGTGAGTGACTATAATCATAGTCATATGCTTTTTAGCTAAATCTCTTATAACATTTAGCACTTCTCCCACTAGTTCTGGATCTAATGCAGAAGTTGGCTCATCAAATAGTATAACTTCTGGATTTACAGCCATAGCTCTAGCAATACCTATTCTCTGTTGTTGTCCTCCTGATAATGTAGATGGATAATTGTTTCTCTTATCATGCAAGCCAACTATCTTTAACAACTCTTCTGCTTTTTCTATTGCTTCATTTTTGCTTATTTTTTTATTTATAATTAAAGGCTCTGCTATATTTTCAAGCGCTGTTTTATTTTTAAATAAATTATAATTTTGAAAAACCATGGCAGTTGATTTTCTTAAGTTCTTTATATCTTCTTTTTTAGCTGCTGAAGCATCAACAGAGACTTTTCCAATTTGAATAACTCCATCATCAGGTGTCTCCAAATAATTTATACACCTCAAAAATGTTGATTTACCTGATCCGGAAGGTCCTATAATTACTACGACCTCTCCTTTTTCTACACTCAAATTTATGCCCTTTAATACATCTAAATTATTAAAGCTCTTTTTCAAATTCTTTATATCTATCACTTTATCACTTCCTATTAGTATGCATGACCCATTTTATTTTCTAGTATCCTCTGAATATAATTAAAGAATATTATGATACCCCAATAAATTAATGCCACCGCTAAATAATTTTCAAAAAACTTATAAGTGGCCGCTGCAGACATCTGAGCTTGTGCTAAAATTTCCGCCACACCAAGGGTAAATGCTAAAGAAGAACTCTTTAACAAGTCTACAAAAGTATTTCCTAAGGAAGGTATAGCTACCCTAGCTGCCTGTGGAAGCACCACTCTTTTCATTCCCTGCCAATGAGACATTCCTATTGACAAAGCTGCTTCCATCTGTCCTTTATCTACAGAACTTATGGCTCCCCGTAACGTCTCTACCATATAAGCTGAAGCATTCATACTTAAACCAATTACAGTTGCAGTATAAGCATCAAGACTTTTGAATACAGGTATAATCTGAGGTAAACCATAGTACAGCAGAAAAAGCTGTACTAGCAAAGGCGTCCCCCTGAAGAATGATATATATATTTTAGATAAAGGATTTAAAATCTTTATTTTATAAGTTCCAATAGCTACTAATACTAAAGCTATGATTAATCCAATTATCATTGATATTACTGCTAAGCTAACTGTTAGATAAATATACTTAGCAAGTACTGGAAATGATTGTATCATATAATTTATATCAAAGTCTGGTTTCATTAGCATAACCACCTAACATTATTTTTTAGTTATATCTAAGTTAACCCACTTTTTAGATAACTTTTCTAGAGTTCCATCAGCTCTCATATCAGCAAGAGCTTTGTTAACTTTTTCAACTACAACTTTATTCTCATCATTTTTTACAAAAGGAAAAGCATTTTCTAATGGCTGAACATCTTTACCAGCTAATTGAAGTGGCAGCTTATTTTCTTGAACTACAGCTAGTGCCGATACCTTATCATCCATCATAGCATCAGTTCTTCCTAATACAACATCTTGTCTCATTCCACCGTCATTGTCATAGGTTACTACCTTAATTTCATTATTTTTATCAAATTCCTTTATTATCTGCTCATAGTTACTTCCCAAACTTACGCCTATCTTTTTGCCCTTTAAGTCTTCAAGAGTTTTAATTGAATCGTTGCCTTTTTTAACCACCATTTGTGCACCTGAATATACATATGCATCAGTAAATAAATATTTATCTTTTCTTTTATCTGTTATTGTTATTTCATTTGCTATAGTATCTATTTTCCCAGCATCGAGCATTCCAAACAGTCCACTGAAAGATGAAGTTACAAATTCTGTTTTATATCCTGTTCTCTTACTTATTTCATTCCAAACATCTACTTCAAAACCATCAATTTTGTTATCTTTATTTTTAAAGGTATAAGGATAATATCCACCAGACATACCTATTTTTATAACCTTAGCTTGCTCGCTTTTTTGTGATTGATTAGAAGTTGTTGATGAACATCCTGTAAAGGCCATAACTGCTAATATTCCTAATGCCATTATTGCTTTTATTTTTTTATTTTTTATCATAATTGTTACCTCCATTAATTTTATTAAACTATTACTATAAACTATTAATATGAAACTCCTTCTCCTATTGTCGAATGAGTACTCGCTGAGTAAGTGACTCACTCCAAATCAACACGCTGTGTAAGCGATCATCTCAAAATCATAGATTTTGGATGCCTGCTTAAGATTTGGGTTCGCTACTTAACCGACCATATCAAAATCGCAGATTTTGTATGTCTGCTTAAGTAAAAAATTTATATAAATGCTAAATTATAAGTTATAATTCTTGTTCTTTGTATCCGGATTACAAAAAACAAAAAACTCCTGCCTCTATTACAGAGGCAGAAGCATAACTTCCACGGTTCCACTCTGTTTATTATGTACAAATAAGTAATCATAAGTACATAACAACTCTTTTGGTACAACAATACCTCAACGCTTTAACGGGCGTACCCGCTGAAGTCTACTAGGCTTCAATTCAGTGCTCAGAGATGCACTTCTGTTAATTTCAACTCAAAGTCTCTTACACCCAATGGAGACTTCTCTCTGCCAGTTTCCTTTAACTTACTCTTCTCGTCATTGCATTTATTAGTAATCCACTATGTTTTATGTGATTATATTACTATATAAATAAAAATTAATCAAGTAGTTATTTATTTTTTTTTATTTTTCAATTTCTGGAATTCTTAAATTGACTATTATTTCAATTTAAATATGAAACTCCTTCTCCTATTGCCGAATGAGTACTCGCTGAGTTAGTTACGAATAGTAATTGATGCTGATTTTTTATAATTTATGAAACTATTAAATTCTTAACTTTAAATTTTAATAACATACTATTAGTAATATTTTTTTACTTTTATGTTACTAATAGTTGACATATCGAAGCTTTAAATTATACTTAGTAATTAGGAGGGATATTATGAATAAGATGGATAACATAGATAAAAGTATTATAAAGTCACTAGAGGATAATGGAAGAATGTCTCATGAAGAGATTAGCAAGTCACTCCACATTTCAAGACCTGCAATCCATCAAAGAGTAAGTAAATTAGAAGCAGATGGCATTATAAAAGGTTATAAAGCAATAGTTGATTGGGAAATGCTTGGAGAGCCAATTAAAACTCTTCTATATCTTAAAATTAGTTGTGAAGATTTTAAAGAAACTGTAAATCAAATTTTATTATTGCAAGTTAATAACGTATTTATTGAAGAATGTCACAGATTAGCTGGTGAATGGTGCATAGTGCTAAAAATAAGAGCAAGCACTCCAATGGATATTTCTAATTTTATTGATACCTTATGGAAAATACAAGGTATCAAGGAAACATCAACTACTCTCATTTTATCAACTATATTGGAAAATGGCATACGTAGAGAGTAAACATATAAGTATTGAATGGAGGATCAGAAATGGAATTGACTGTTAAGAATGAAAACAAAAAAGTGATATTAGCATATATCGCCGTTTGTATTTTTTGGGGTTCAACCTACCTTGCAATAAGAATTGGCGTAAGTGAGTTACCACCAACAATTTTTGCAGGTATTAGGTTTATAATTGCAGGTACTTTGATGTTTGGATATGCTGCATTAAAAGGCTTATCTATGCCTAAAAATTTATCTGAAGTATTTAAAATTTCTATTGTAGGTATATTTCTTTTAGTTGGAGGAAACGGTGCAGTTGTGTGGGCTGAGACTAGAGTTAGCTCAGGTATAGCATCTTTAATGGTAGCAACAGTGCCCCTTTTCATGGCACTTATAGAATCCTTATTACCTTCCAAGACAAAACTCAACGGAAAAGGATGGTTAGGATTATTCATTGGTTTTATAGGAGTATCTTTTTTGGTGCTTTCAGATTGGAATAAAACTTCAGTAGATACTATAGGTATGTCACTACTGATTGTATCATCATTGTCCTGGGCATCAGGGTCAGTGTATTCTAAAAGCTTTACTTCTTCTGCATCAACAATATCTAATATTGCCATACAAATGCTTTCAGGAGGAATCTGCTTGTCAGCAATTGGAACTTTTTTAGGTGAATTCTCAAGAGTACACTTTACTACTAAAGGATTAGGTGCATTACTGTACTTGGTGGTCTTTGGTTCTATGGTTGGTTATAGCTGTTATATTTATATTTTACAAAAATGGCCTGCCGCAAAAGCTGGTACCTATGCATATGTAAATCCACCGGTGGCAGTAATATTAGGTGCTATTTTTCTAAAAGAAGTTATATCCATAAAAATAATTTTAGCCACGATAACAATTTTAGGTGGAGTAATTTTAGTACAAACATCAAAATTAAAACCCGCTTCAAATATTAAGGAAAACTCTAATTATATAGAAAGTTAAAATTTCAATCATTTCATTTAATCTATCTTCATAAATTCTACATAACTTTTTTATACACTATGGTTAATAGGGCTGCAGCATATATTTTTTAATATATGCTGCAGATATTCTATTAGTATAAAATTAAATTGTGGCAATAATTTATGAGGTGAATTTATGAATGTTAAATTTGTAAAAATAGAAGTATATGATATGACTTGTACGTCATGTGAAAAAACTATTGAAAGGTCGCTAAAAGGGCTAGTAGGTGTTTTTAATGTTACAGCCAGCTATAGTAAACAGCTTGTAGAAGTAGAATTTGATTCGAATATCTGCAGTTTAAAAGAAATAAAAAATACTATAAAAGCTGCTGGCTATAGTACTGAAAAAGATTCTAATTTTGGTTTTGCTGGTATATTAATAGTAGCTCTGGCCATTATTCTTATAGGGAATTCTACAGGCGGCTTTGACATGAACAACATGCTTAAAGGAGCAACTTATTTTGTTCTCTTTGTTGTAGGAATTCTTACATCCATACACTGTGTAGGTATGTGTGGCGGCATAATGCTTTCACAAAGTTTATCCAATGGAAACAGGAGTAAGTTTCAAGCTATTAAACCTGCCTTATTATATAATACTGGAAGAGTAATATCATATACTGTTCTTGGTGGAGTTGTAGGTGCACTAGGCTCAATACTTTCATTATCTATAAAGACTCAGGCATCTCTTCAGATTTTTGCTGGCTTATTTATGATTATTATGGGATTGAATATGGCAGGCTTCGGCCTATTTAGAAAGCTTCAAATAAAGCTTCCTTGGTCCTTTTGTTCAGTGAAAAATAAACCTAAAACACCTTTTATGGTGGGTATTTTAAATGGTTTAATGCCCTGCGGACCTCTTCAAACAATGCAGCTATACGCTCTTGGTACAGGCAGTGCTGCTAAAGGTGCTCTTTCAATGTTCATGTTTGCTTTAGGTACAGTTCCTTTAATGCTTACCTTTGGCGCAGTATCTGGTCTTTTAAGTAAAGGGTATACAAAAAAGATTTTGAAATTTAGTGGAGTTCTTGTAATTATTTTAGGACTTATAATGGGTAACAGAGGTTTATCTTTAGCCGGAGTAAATTTTATTCCTTCTATAGCTTCTCTTTTGCCTAGTAATAGCCAAGCTGTAGGTTCCTCTGGTGCCAATATTAGTAAAGCTACCTTAAAAGACGATATTCAAACAATAAATATGACTGCAGATGGAAGAGGCTACACCCCAAATGTACTATATGTAAAAAAAGGAGTTCCTGTTAAGTGGATTATAGATGGAAAGCAAATAACCTCCTGTAATAACGCAATAGTAGTGCCATCCTTAAACATAAAGCAACAATTAAATAATGGCGAAAATGTACTAGAGTTTACACCGACGGACAAAGATTTAAATTTTAGTTGTTGGATGGGTATGATAAGAGGAGTTATTAAAGTAGTAGATAACTTAGATACTGTAGATACCTCTAAGGCTGATCCATCATTACCTCCTGCTGGAGGTGGAAGCTGCTGCGGAGGTGCTGTTCCACCTAGCGGTAGTTCATCTAGCCCCTCACAGGCTCCTAGCATATATGGTAGTGATTTGAGCAAAGTTCCAACTGAAACCATAATCAAAACTGCAATTATTGCTGGGAAAAATCAAAATGTTGAAATTAAGGGAGTAGGCTATGAATTTAAACCACTTATAGTTGTTGTAGCTAAAAATCTAAGCACTAAATTAACATTTGATTTAACCTCATTCGATAATCCAGAGGGAAAATTTGAATTAGTTAATGCGGAAAATGGAGATGTCTTTAAATCCTTTGACGGCAAGAAAGCTGTTGTTGATTTAAACATTACCTTTGACAAAGTTGGCGGATACGGAATTGTAAAGGACAGTACAGTTATTGGTATTGTTGAGGTAGTTGATAATATTAAGACTGCTGATTTAGAAAAAATCAGACAGAGATATATTCAGTAGCTTGAGACCCTATATTCAACAAAAAGTATTTACTGTATAAATAATGCAATATATACTATAAGTTTTAAGATTTTCTCTATTAATTTATAAAAAACTAGTTTGTTATTTATATGAAAAACTCCTTGTGTATGGTTTCTCTCAAAATCCATTAAACCACAAGGAGTTTTTTTTTGAGAACTTAAATATGATATCATAATTTATCGATACAAATGATGTCTTGTCATTGACAAATTATTATTAAGTCCTTTAGAGAAAATAATTTGATGAATGTCTAAATCACTAGCACGGAAGGATGCAGCACAAGAATTTAGGTACAGTCTCCACATTTTGATAAAACGTTCACCATATTTTTCTCGAACATGATCTATATTCTCTTCAAAGTTTTTTGCCCAATGATCTAAAGTTTTTGCATAATGTAATCGCAGACTTTCTGCATCTAGCAAGTGAAAGTCGTTTTCAGGTAAAAGCCAAATCAACTCACGAATTGAAGGGATATATCCCCCTGGAAATATGTATTTGCGAATCCATCGATTACAAGGCCCTTCAATTTGTCCTGTAATACAGTGTAAAACAGATATACCTCCAGGAATAAGAAGTTTATCTACCGCTTGCATATACTTAGGTAAGTTTGCTTCTCCCACATGCTCTACCATTCCAACACTGACTACTTTATTAAATTTACCACCATCACTTTCTGCAAGAGTTCGGTAATCCATCAATTTTACATCTACCTGTCCTGATAAGCCAAGTTCAGCAATACGCTGCTTTGTTTTGGTATATTGTTCCTCACTCAAGGTTACACCTAAAGCTTTTACTCCATATTGCTGTGCAGCACGAATAATCAACCAACCCCATCCACATCCTATGTCTAGTAAGGATTCTCCTGGATGAAGCTGCAGCTTTTTTAATATGTAATCAATTTTTTGTAATTGAGCTTGATAAAGGGAATCCTCTGGTGAACAAAAATAAGCACATGAATAGCTCATAGTTTCGTCCAACCACAGTTCATAAAAATCGTTTCCTAAATCATAATGATGCTCAATATCTTTTTGCTGTTTTATTAAAGAAGTTGATCTATTTTCACTGTAGAAAAACTTTTTCAATCTTCCAAAACTCTTCTTTTCAAAAAAAGGAATATTAATTCTATAGGCTGTTTCAACAATTTGCTGAAGATTGCCTTTAAAATCAATAATTCCATCCATATAAGCTTCTCCAAAGGCCAATGAAGGATCTTTTAATATCTTTATCCCAGAAATTTTATCCTTAAATATAACTTTAAAGGCAGGATCACCTTGACCATAATTTTCACTTGATCCATCCCAGTAATCAATAGAAAAAGAATAATCATTAATTTTTTTACAAAATTTATGTAGAACAGTCTTTTCCATATTTTCACCTTCCTTTATAATTAATACAACATTAATTATTGACGTAATCAAAAATTATATTCAATTTATCTTATCTTTAAATAAGAATTCATAATCTGACCATTTATAATCAGTTCTGTCATTAGCCTCTTGTAGTTAGTAAATTTATACATTAGCTTCGTCTTTCATAAATATATGGCAATGGTAAATACCTACTTTCACCTAATTGTTTAGTTTGTATAGTTCCATCTGGATTTTCTATTGTTATCCATGACTTTATGATTGCACCGTCCATTCCTGTCACAACAAGTTTTTCTTCATTTGATGACAAAGACTTGTTTGTTTTATAGACTTTTGAAGTTTTTTTTGAACTTAGTACTTGGTGATGCCATTCCACTTTTGGAGGTTTGCTCTTACCATAAAAACCAATATATAGTCTGTTATCTATGCCTTGAGACCATATAAGTATAGAAGAATCAGTATTATTCTTAAATCTAAAGTCCAAGCTTCCATAGCAAACCGTAGCATCCTGCCCATATGGTACATAAGAAACTGGCATACAATGTGCATGTCTTTCGACAATTGGTAAATTACCCATTATAGCTACGTTATAAAGCGTAGATGCAATCTTGCACACCCCTCCTCCAATGGTTTCTGTCAAATGTGAACCTTCGTAGGTAGGACCTTTCTTATATCCCCTTGACTGTATATAGGGTCCTATAGTTCTATTCTGTGAAAACACTTTACTTGGCTCTACTAGGGTTCCACATAATAGTTTAGCTCCAACATGTACATTCTCTTCTTCTCCAGGAAGAGGATCATTTAATACAGCACAATATGCACACATCATTATATGTGTTCCATATTTCTCTTGAGCCTTTTTGAAATTCTCATCATTCTCCCATGGAACTGATGTTACTGTACTAGAAGATATGTTAATACTATCCTGTTCCTTGGCAATAGCTTCATTTCTGTTAGTATCCTTTGTATTTTTGTTAACTGCATTTTTATCACTAAAATCTTTTTTATCAGTTTCTTCTTTAACCGTACTCTTTTTATCATTTTCTAATTTATGTGATTCTATAGACCTTGCCTTCGAAGCATTATCTATCTGTACTTGATTATTATTCTTTTCATTTGTAAAGTTAAAAATAAAAACTATAGCTAATATTAAAACAAGAATTATACTCACAATGCTTTTATTTTTCATTCTCCATTAATCATATTCCTTTCTACATATTCTCATATCATTACTTAAAATATTATATGTAGTTTAAATAAATTTACTCAAAGTTACTTTTATTATTATTATTATTATTAGGTAACATCATCCTTAATATCATACTATTGTCATTTATTCTTTAAAACCATATATTTTTGTATATACAAAGATATGTTGAAGCTTGCATTTTATAAGAAGAGGGCTTCATAAAAGCTACCTTTTATGAAACCCTCTTCTTATAAACTTCTATTTACTATGCTTCTTCAATACTTACAACTTCATAACCTGCATCTTCAATAGCAAATTTAATATCAGCATCTTGAATGTCACTGCCTGCTTCAACTACAGCTGTTTTAGAAGCTAAATCAACGGATACATTAGTTACTCCATTAAGATCTTCTAAAGCTGTTTTAACATGATTAACGCAGTGTCCACAACTCATGCCTTCAACTATTATTCTTTTTTTCATTTTAATTTCTCCTTTCATTTATATAATTTAAATTATATTTAGTAGTGAATAGTGAATATATGATTCTCTATTCGCTATTTTAACTATATTGATGGTTTAAATCCTTTCAATCTTAGAGCATTTGTTAACACAGATACTGAACTTAAACTCATGGCTAAAGCTGCTATCATTGGATTCAAAAGTGGTCCTCCAAATATATGCAATATTCCCATAGCTACTGGGATGCCTAAGGTGTTATAACCAAAAGCCCAGAATAAATTTTGCTTTATATTTTTTATAGTTTTCTTACTTAAATCTATAGCTGTAACTACATCCATTAGGTCACTTCTCATTAAGACTATATCTGCAGATTCCATTGCTACATCTGTACCAGACCCTATAGCTATACCTATATCAGCTTGAGCTAATGCTGGTGCATCATTTATGCCGTCTCCAACCATAGCAACTTTTTTGTTTTCACTCTGAAGCTTCTTAACTTCCTTTGCCTTATCCTGCGGTAAAACCTCTGCAAGTATTCTATCTATTCCAACCTGCTTTGCTATTGCTTCTGCGGTTTTCTTGTTGTCTCCAGTTATCATCGCTACTTCAATTCCCATAGAGTGAAGTTTCTCTATAGCTCTCTTGCTGTGTTCTTTAACTGTATCTGCTACGGCAATTATACCGATGAGTTTTCCTTCAAGGGCTATATACATAGGGGTTTTACCTTCCCCAGCTAGAACCTGTGATTTTTCTTCTAAGTTTTCCAAGGAAATATTACTTTCATCCATAAGCTTTTTGTTTCCAAGCAGAATTCTATTATTATCTATAGTAACTTCTATTCCATGTCCTGGTATAGCCTTAAATAGACCAAGTTTTTTCAGTTCAACTTCCCTATTTTCGGCCTCCTTAACTATTGCTTCTCCTAAGGGGTGTTCTGACCCCTTTTCTGCTGAAGCTGCCAATTGAAGCAAATAGCTTTCATCTGTACCTTCAGTTGTAATTATATCCGTAACCTTAGGTTTGCCTTCAGTTATAGTTCCAGTTTTATCAAATACTATAGTTTGAATTCTATGTGCTGTTTCTAGCGCAGTACCACTTTTTATAAGCACACCGTACTCAGCACCTTTTCCGGTACCTACCATAATAGCAGTTGGTGTTGCTAATCCTAAGGCACAAGGGCAGGCAATAACTAATACTGATATAAATATTGTAAGTGAAAATACTCCAGTTTCACCGTATAGATACCAAGCTAAAGCAGCAATTGTAGCTAAGCTTATTACTACCGGTACAAAATATCCTGATATAACATCTGCTAATTTTGCAATTGGAGCCTTAGACCCTTGAGCATCTTCTACTAATCTAATAATTTGAGCCAATGCTGTATCCTTACCAACTCTAGTAGCTTTATATCTAATAGAACCATTTTTATTTATGCTTGCTCCAATAACTTTGTCTCCAACATTTTTTTCTACAGGTATACTTTCACCTGTAAGCATGGATTCATCTACTGCGGTAATTCCTTCTGTTACCTCTCCATCTACAGGAATTTTTTCACCAGGTTTTACTACAATTATGTCTCCAACCTCAACTTCATCTATAGGTATCTCTAATTCTTTATCTTCTCTAATTACTGTAGCAGTCTTTGGTGCAAGTCCCATAAGCTTCTTTATAGCTTCTGAGGTTTTTCCCTTAGCAACAGATTCCAGATATTTACCTAAGGTAATAAGGGCAAGTATGGTACCTGCTGATTCAAAATATAAGTGATAATTTAAATTACCTAGAAGTATTTGATATACTGCAAAAACACTATAAATAAAGGCAGCTGATGAACCTATCGCTATAAGAGAATCCATATTTGGACTTCTTTTAAATAATGCTTTAAAACCGATAGTAAAATACTTTCTTCCAGCAACCATTATAGGTAATACTAAAAGTAATTGTATTATAGAAAATACTTGAGGATGATGCATTGGATCAATAGTTGGCGGCGGCATATATCCTAATTTCTCACCAATCATTGGCCCCATAGCTATTATAAGCAGCGGAACTGCGAATATAGCGGACACTAAAAATCTATTCCATAGTGCTTTTATTTCCTTTTCTTTCTTTTCCTTATCTGTATCTACAGTAGTCTCTTCTTCTAGTGCTTTATATCCTGCCTTTTCAATTGCTTTTTTTATATCTGATAACTTTACTTTAGAAGGCTCAAAACTTACATTTAGTTTTTCTGTAGCAAGATTTACATTTGCCTCTAAAACACCATCTAATTTTTTAGTAACTCTTTCTACAGCTTTAGAACAAGCAGCACAAGTCATGCCTTCTATTTTTAAGGTTTTGTTTACTGCCTCTGCTTGAGCTTTGTATCCTGCTTTCTCTATTGCTTTTCGTATATCTGCAACACTGACTTTTGAAGCATCAAAGCTTACATTCAGCTTTTCTGTTGCAAAATTCACATTAGCTTCATACACTCCATCTAATTTTTTCGATGCCCTTTCTACAGCCTTAGCACAAGCTGCGCAGGTCATGCCTTCTATTTTTAGGGTTTTATTTGTAGCTTCCATTAAAGCCTTATATCCTGCTTTCTCTATTGCTGCTTGTATATCTTGAATATTAACTTTTGATTCATCAAAATTAATACTTAACTTTTCTGTTGCAAGATTTACACTAGCCTTAGTAACACCATCTAGCTTTTTTGACACTCTTTCTACAGCTTTGGCACAAGCTGCACAGGTCATGCCTTCTATTTTTAAGGTTCTACTTGTCATTACCTCATCCCCCTTTGTTTAATCTTTTAATAATTTTGAAAGCAAATCTATTACCTCATCTACTTTTTTATCTCCACTATTGTTCATGAAAGCATCTTTTACACAATGATTTAAATGTTGTTTTAAAATTAGTAAATTAGCCTTTTTTAACAATGACTGTGATGCAGCTATTTGGTTAGATATATCAATACAGTATCTGCCTTCCTCAATCATTTTTATTATTCCTTCAATTTGTCCCTTTGAAGTTTTTAATGCTTGTAAAGCTTTTTTTCTTTCCTCGTTCATGCAGCGCCTCCCTCACCCCTGTGGGGTGGTAAAAAATTTTTTTAATTGCTATTGAATCAATTATTCAATAGCAACTAAATATATAATTAAGTTTTTCAATTCTTTTGTCTTTATATACATAATACATTAACTTTATGAAGAAATTATGAAGATAAAGATTTAAAATGTATAGTAAATGTAGAACCTTTATTAACTTCACTTTCTACATTAATAGAAGCAGAATGAAAAGTCAATATATTTTTTACTATAGTTAAACCTATACCGCTTCCATCAATCTTATTTCTACTTTTATCTCCTCTATAGAGTCTTTCAAATATAAATGGCAAATCTTCTTTACTAATTCCTATACCAGTATCTCTTATACTAACAATAATCTCATTCTTATTTTTTGCAAGATTAACCCATATGTTACCATTCTCATTTGTAAATTTTACTGCATTAGATAAGATATTTATAAATACTTGTTTTAATTTATCTCTATCACCTAAAATTATATAATCTTCATTATGCTTAAGATTATAAGTTAACTCTATATTTTTTTCTTTTGATACAATCATAAAATCATCGCATACAGCTGCTATAAGCTCGTCTATTGAAACCTTTTCTTTGTTTAGTAAAATGCCTTCTGCTTCAGATTCTTTTAAAACATTTAGGTTATTTAAAAGCTTTCCAAACCTAATAACCTCATCATTAAGAGCTGTTAACTGTTCAGTATTCACAGGGAAAATACCATCAATCATAGCTTCTAAATTATTTTGAAGTATATTTAAAGGAGTTCTAATTTCATGAGAAATATCAGATACCAATCTTCTTCTTAATAAATCCTGTTGTTTAAGCTTCTCTCCTAATGTGTTTATGCTATCTTTAAGATTTTCAAGCTCTAGTATATCAGTCTTAGCATTTGACCTAGTATTATAATCACCATGTGAAAGATTAACAGATATATTAGATACCTCTCTAATAGGTACAGAAAATTGTTTTGAAAAATATAAGCTTGTAAAAATAACAATAATTAAAGTAAAGATAATACTTGCTGCAATTCCTTTATTAATTGACAGTTTGAAATTTATATCTTCTGAAGATAATAAAACCGAAGAATATTGACCTATGCCCACATATCCCACAATCTTCTCATTGTATCTAATGGGAAGATTAATTGTATTATACACTCCCTTTTCTTTATCATTAATCATTGTCAGATGATTTTTTTCTCTAATATCATTTGGATCCATTGTCCAAACTAGCTTTTTATTTGCATCTAATAAAGTTAAACAGTAATTACTCATAAAGGCCTCATGTTCCATCTCTTTTCCTGATTCTTTTGTCCACTGTTTATCTCTTTTATAAACTTCTTGAAAATATTGTACTATTCTTTCGTTTCTTTTATTTTGAATATCAACCATGTACTGATTAAACTTATTATTTATTGTAAAATTCACGAAAATAGCAGTAAGTACTGTTGCGAGTACTGAGCAAACTAATAATATAATACTCAGTTTTTTTCTTATGCTATACATCAGCTTTCACCACCAAACTTATATCCCACTCTTGTAACAGTTAAAATATATTTAGGATTTTTACTATCAGCCTCTATTTTCTTTCTTATATTTTTTATATGAACATCTACTGTTCTATCGAATCCTTCAAAATCTATTCCAAATACTTTTTCTATTAATTGCTCTCTACTAAATACTCTACCTTTATTCACTGCAAGTAAATATAATATGTCAAATTCATTAGGGGTTAATGCTACTTCCTCTCCTTTTAACTTTACTATTCTGCTGTCTTTATATATTTCTAACTCATTATTATTAAAAGATAAAACATTAGAATCTTCTGTATCTATTCTTCTAAATAATGCGTTTACACGAGCAGTAAGTTCTCTTGGGCTAAAAGGCTTTACTAAGTATTCATCTGCTCCTATATTAAGCCCTTCTATCTTATCTTCTAGGGAAGACTTAGCTGTTAACATATAAATGTATACATCTGATTTAGCCCTCATAATTTCACATATTTCTTCTCCTTGGATATCTGGAAGCATTAAATCTAATATAACCAGTTTAAATTTGATAGAATCAAAGAGTTTTAACCCTTCTGTTCCACTGTCTGCACAATAAACCTTGTATCCTTCTTTTTCTAAGTAAGCCTTTAATACATCATATACTTTTTTCTCATCTTCTATAATTAATATATTGTTCATATCACTCACCTCAATAACACTTATATTATCAGAATAACAAGTATCTGTGTAGATTTTATGAAGAAAGCATTATACCTTAAACTTACAGTGTTTATTCGCTATTGAAATCTTTTTCATTTCCTGGTGTAATTTCGCTATTATTTGTAGTAAAATACAAATATAAATATCTAAGGTTGTAGTTATTATTGTCATAAAACCTATTTTATCTTCTAATAATGTATAGTTGTAAAAAGCCGTGAAAGATATATGTATGAAGAGTTATATCCTTCAAATCATCCATAACTTAGGAATCATAACTAAAATTCAACTTGCTATATAGCTAACACAGATATATGATTTAAACATAACAACATGTAGTTCTCAAAACTACATGTTGGAATATAAACATTAATAATTTAAAAGGAATGATGTTATGTTTGCAAAGCTTCGTGAACCAATTAGCGGATTAACACATTTATTTGGTGTCTTTGCCTCAATTGTAGGGTTAGTTATTTTAATTGTCTACTCCGCTACACAGAATAGTATCTGGCATATTGTAACCTTTTCTATCTTTGGAGCCAGTTTAATATTACTTTATTCTGCTAGCTCAATATATCACCTGGCATCTGTTTCTCAAAAGGCAATTAATATACTTAGAAGAGTTGATCACTCTATGATTTATCTTTTAATTGCTGGAAGTTATACTCCTATTTGCTTAATTGCCCTAAGAGGTGCCTGGGGATGGAGTATTTTTGGTACTATATGGGGTCTTACAATTATAGGCATAATAATAAAGAACTTTTGGTTTAACGCTCCACGATGGTTATCCACTCTTTTCTATATTTTTATGGGATGGTTAGTGATTATAGCTATATATCCTCTAAATAAGGTTTTTTCTCCTGGAGCAATGGCATGGCTATTTGCCGGTGGAATTGCCTATACTATCGGAGGCGTAATTTATGCAACTAAATGGCCTAAAATTAATTTAAAATACTTCGGTTTTCATGAAATATTCCACATATTTGTTTTGGCAGGAAGCTTCTGCCACTACTGGCTTATGTTTAAATACGTACTATACTTATAAATTTTATAACTTTTGAAGCGGATTTCAAATAATCTACGTCTAATATAATAATCGAGGAAGTTCTTATTGTGATTATTCAAGCTCTTTTAAAGCTTTATAATACTGTTTCGGAGATGCTCCGAAAATTTTCTTAAAAGCTTTTAAAAAACTTGAATAATCACCAAATCCACATTCAAAACAAGCTTCTGTTATTGGTTTCCCGCCTTTTATTAAATTATTGGCCATTATAATTCTTTTTTGCATTATATAATTATATATTGTGTATCCTGTATATTTCTTAAACTTATGCATTAAATAGTATTTACTCATGTAAAACTTGTCTGAAAGTTTATCTAAAGATAAATCACTATTAAGATTTGTATTTATATAATTTAAAATAGCATCTATATTTTCATCATACTTAATGTCACTATTTCTACTATTATTTTCACTTCTTAATGCCAGCCTATTCAAGTATACCATCACCTGTAAAAACAAAGCATTTTTTAATACATAATTACCAAATTCAGTACCTTTGTATGCTGCTTCAAGTTGAGACATTGTATTCTTTATACTGATTAATAATTCAGGACTTAATCTCAAAAGGCTGCACTTTTGGCTAGAAGCCAATTCAAAACATGTCATTAAATTGTTACCTTTCGTATTATGCTTCTCTAAAAATTTTGAATTAATCCATATAACTATACGTTCATAAGTTTCCTCAGGATCAATAAGTGGTTTATGAACTTCATTGTTGCTTACAAAAAGTATATCCCAGGGTTTTAACTCATAAGCTTTACCTTCAATTAAATACGTAACTTTGCCTGATATAAATATTACAATTTTATTAAAATCATGATAATGAAACTCAAATTCTATTTGTTTTTTCTCTTTTAAGTGAAAGAAAATAAAATCTTCCTTTAGGTATCCTCTTTTTATATTTAAGACATGATTGTTACCATTCATAATTTACTCCTCATATATATTTTTCTCTCTATTATATAATAAAACAACTTTTGCAATATATTAAGCATTTTTAGCAATAAACATAGCAAAAATTATTACTATAATAATAGTATAAGCTATAAAGTAAAATTTGCTTTAAATAAAGTTTTAAAATCTCACTTGAAGCTTAGTTGAAATAATAGAGGAGGAATATAAATGGAGCATCGTCATATATTCAATGAGATTTCATATGATGTAATTCAAGTCGATGATAAAACATCAGAAAAATTTAATTTTATTGGAATCACTGGTAGTGAAGATAGAGAGCCTGTCACTCGTCTAATAAGAGCAATACTTCAGTATTTAGGTAAAAGCTCAAAAATTGTAGATACTGCTAAAAATATATCTATAAAAGAATATAGTTATTCATCTTTAACCTATCATAGAGCTAATTTATATGATTTTGATATTAGAATTTTTACAGATTTAAACAAGAATTTCTCTAATTTTAAAAAGGAAGATAACTATAAAAATTCAATAATGAAACTTTTTAAAGTATGTGGACTTGGATTGATTAATGTAGATGACCCGCTTTTAAACAAGATAAGTAAAAATGCTCCTTTTGATGCAATCACTTATGGCATAAATGCAACTGCAGATTTTATGGCAAAGGATATACGGTACTCTCAATCTGGTATAAATTTTATATTAGATTTTAATGGATCAGAAAAAAAAGTTAAAATAAATAGTTTTAATAAATCTAATGTTTATGATACACTAGCTGCTATTGGAACCTGCTACTTTTTGGGATTTCCTTTAAACCTTATCATAAATTCACTAACTCAGACTGAAATATTTTGAGTAAAAGCATGTTAACTATAACATGCTTTTATCCTTTTAATGATAAATAATCCATATATGCAACGTATAAAGTTAACTTTTAGATATTTGACCATATATTATGATATTTTTTTACATAATACCCCCCAATAATCGAGACTATATTCGTATTTAACATATGTAAAACTTATTACTCTACATGAATTTTCATTAAATTCATTATTGTTACACACTTAGATTTATTTATCACAAAGGAGGAACCTAACTTGAAAAATACAAAACAACTATTGGTTATAGCATCTATTGCTGCTGGAATATCTGTTTCAAACAAATCTGTACATGCACAGCAGCCAGCAACAAATAACATCGCAAAACAGCCAGCATATAATTATAATATATGCTCTAACAAAGTTGTAAAGCCTGGTGATAAGGGCTCTATAGTTAAAGACATACAAAGTGCCTTAAACCTATACTGTGGTGCTGGCCTAGCTGAAGATGGAGTGTACGGACAATATACTAAAGAGGCAGTGTTAGAAATTCAAAAGAAATTTTGTTTAAAAGCTGATGGAATATTTGGACCACAGACAGCTAAAGCCTTGTTAAAATACTCCTCCAATTATTCCATAGACGATAGCGATGGATTTAGTCCTGTATCTGCAGATATTCAAAAAAAACTTATATACTTAGGATATAAAATACAGCTAACAGGAAACTTAAAAAGTTCTGATACAGTTGCAGCTATAAAGGACTTTCAGAAAAAAAATAATTTATCCATTACCGGTAAAATAGATACCAAAATAATAGATAAAATAAATGAAAATATTAATTATATATCAGACGAAACTAAGAACTTTAAATCAAACACAGATTATTATGTAATGGTAAATACTTCAGGTCATATCTGCAAAATATATCAAAAAGTAAATAATTCATGGGAACAAATTAGATGTTTTGATGTTTTTTCTGGTGAAATTAATAAAGGGATTTATTCCTTAGGACTTCAAGGTAATCATTTAAATTTTAACGGAGTTCCTATGGAAAACTTTACACAAATAGATGGATTAAAAGTCTTTTATTCATCCGCAGACGACAGCGGATACGGTTTAAGAATTGCAAATGAAAATGCAAAATTTCTAGGAACACTTCCAAAGAAAACATCTATAAAAGTATTTTAGTCAATATAAAAGGTCCTGATTGCCGAAGCAATTAGGACCTTTTATATTATAGTGAAAATTATCTTCTTCCTGTAGATACTTCCATCTTTAATTTTCTTCCACATAACTTTTTACCTGAGCAGTTCTTTATCAATGAATTAACTGCGCCTTCAGCTACATCAACAAAAGAGAACTTTTCAAGTATATCTATATTTCCTATATCTTCTTTGTGTACATCTGCATTATCACTGAAGAATCTAAGCATTTCCTTTGGATTAACCCTATCCATACGTCCAACAGTTAGGAATAATCTAACATAATTTGATTCTCCACCTATACGATCTTCTGTATAATCAAAGCTTATTTCCTTACCATAGACTATATTCATTAAAGCTGCAGCTACATCAACAAGGTTAAATTCCTCATCAAGTTCTGCGGCTAACGGAACAAACTTCTTATAATCCTCTTGCTCTAGAGTTTCTTTTACTCTATTTAATATATTTTTATATTTTGAATGGAATATATCATCAATTGATGGTATTTCTTTTCTCTTTATCTTGCTCTTTGTAACCTTTTCTATTTGCTTAAGAGTCATATATTCTCTAGCAGTAACAAGAGTATATGCTATTCCTTCTTTATTAGCTCTTCCTGTTCTACCAATTCTATGTACATATGATTCTATATCTTGTGGTAATTCATAGTTGATAACATGTGTTACATTCTCAACATCAATACCTCTTGCTGCAACATCTGTTGCCACAAGGAATTCTAGATTTCCTTCTTTAAACCTTCTAAGCGTATTCATTCTTTGATTCTGGCTCATATCTCCATGCATACCTTCTACGTTATATCCTCTAGCTTGCATAGATTCTACTAATTCATCTACACCTCTTTTAGTCTTACAGAAAATAATTGCTGTAGTAGGCTCATCTACATCAAGAATTCTGCATAAAGATTCAAATCTATCTTTTTGTTTAATTTCATAGTAGTACTGATTAATAGTAGATACTGTCATAGCATTTTTCACTATTGATATATGTTTAGCATCAGACTTCATATATCTTTTTGCTAGTTTTTTAATTTCATTAGGCATAGTAGCTGAAAATAATAATGTCTGTCTATCACTTCCGCACTCTTGTATAATGCTTTCTATATCGTCAATAAAGCCCATGTTAAGCATCTCATCAGCTTCATCAAGCACAAGAAACTTAACACCACTTAAATCAATTACATTTCTTCTTATAAGATCTAAAACTCTACCAGGAGTACCAACCACCATATCTATTCCTTTTCTTAGAGCTTTAATCTGTCTTTCAATAGGTTGGCCGCCATAAACAGGTAAAAGTTTTATTCTAGAATATTTAGACACACGCACTAATTCATCATTTACCTGTATAGCTAATTCTCTTGTAGGAGTTAATATAATACTTGATATTTTTCCTTGTGATCCATTAAATTTACTCAAAACTGGCGCACCAAAAGCAAGTGTTTTTCCCGTACCAGTTTGAGCCTGGCCAATAACATCAAAACCTTCTAAAATAACAGGTATAACTTCAGCCTGTATATTAGAAGGCTCCTCAAATCCCATTCCATCAATGGCTTTAAGTATATCACTATTAAGTCCTAAATCACTAAACTTCATTTCTTTCATTTACATTCCTTCTTTCCGTATAAATCAATTCATTATAATATAATCTCCTTATATTATCAAGTGTTAATTTGACAATATAAAAAAATACTGTAAATACTGAGGTTAGAAATCTTTTTAATATACTTTCTTATATTTTGCCCAAAATATAAGAAAGTATATTAAAATTTTGCATTTAATGCAAAGTAAAAGAGTACCTATAGATCAAGGTACTCCTTTAAAACAAATTAATTTGTTTTACTATTATAATTTTCAACGAACACTAGCTATTAAAACTGCTGCTCTATAACTAAAAACATCACTAATAACCCTTAACCATGCTCCTATTAAGTTTTCACGAGTGGCCTCCAAAGTAATAGGATCAGTCTCTTTTTCA
Organism: Clostridium aciditolerans; assembly: GCF_016316925.1. GTDB lineage: Bacteria > Bacillota > Clostridia > Clostridiales > Clostridiaceae > Clostridium_AM > Clostridium_AM aciditolerans. The sequence goes on from NZ_JAEEGB010000005.1 coordinate 412,528, forward strand.
TTTTGAAAAGTTTTTTCTGATTCTTGTTGAACCACTAGTGCAGATATTGTATCTCCTAATAAAACAATGAAATTTCCACATGTATTTAAATTAGTAGCTAACTGACTTTGCTCCTCTTTTTCCTTTTTATCTTTTATTTGATCTAAGCTTGCTTCTTTTTCTGCCGCTAAAACCAGTAATCCATCTCCTAAAAAAGTTAACTGAGCTCCAAGTATATTTAACTGTTCTAAATCCATAGTAACCCATTCCTCCTCTCTTGTATATAGCTTTTTCTTTACTATATTCCATAGAGAAGAGTTTAGTCCCTATATTTTGTCCAAATATAACCCATAAAGTTATAATTATTACTTTAATATCTCTACTTTTCCTGTTTTTAAATGATATTTGGCTGTAATTACTTTAACCTTTTTCTCCTCCACAAAACGGCTAATTATGGAGCTCTCTAAAATTCTTTTAGTAGATTGTCTTGCATTTTCATATTCAACTTTTGAGGCGATTTCTTCTACATCATCATTCATATTAGAAGATTTTATTGATTTTACAGTAGGAATAATTTTATCCATAATTGTACTTATATTTTGTGATGTTTCAGTTCCATCCACTGCGCATCTAACTGCACCACATTTCTCATGACCTAGCACAAGAATCAATGGTATCTTAAATTGATCCACTGCATATTCAATACTGCCAAGTACAATACTATCAACTACATTTCCCGCATTACGTACTACAAAAATATCTCCTAACCCCTGATCAAATATTACTTCTGGAGCAACTCTTGAATCAGCACAAGTAAGCACCACCGCTAGTGGTCTCTGTAAATCTCTAGAAAGCCTTAAACGAATCTCTTCTGAAAAATCTTTTTTCAAAAACCTCCCAGCTACGAATCTTTTATTTCCTTCTATTAGGGCTTTCTCCGCTTCATCTGGTAAAACTCCTAAATTATATTTATTCTCATCATATTTGTATAATAATTCATCCGTCATAAAGAAAACCCTCCCCATATTGAACCTAATTAAAGCACCTTCTTTCATAATTAAACTATATTTTATCATTATATCGGTAAAAAATAAAGTTTAATTACACATAAAACCAAATGTTTTAATATTCAGTTAATTATTCCTTTTATCTTTCCCAATAAATTCCCAATTGTGTATTTATATTCTTGTTGTCCTTAAAATAAAATCATGGTACTTATATGAATAGAAGATTATATCATCAATATTAACCCTATATAAAAGGAGATAATTATGTTTAGACACACTCAAGCTAAGACTCTATGTAAAGTCTTTATATTTTCCTTAATAGTTTTAATTATTATTTTTATTTCTCAATCCTCTAAAGGCGTTTTTAGTAGTACTAGCTCTCAGTCTAGTGTAAAAATCAATAACTACGATGAATACTATAATGCTGTAAAAAAAGCTATGCTCAGCTATGATAGCAGTTTAACTCTTAGAATAAACCATTACGATAAAAATGTGTATAATTTAGATTCATTTAAAAAAGTCCTAAAGGACAATCCTGAACTTCAAGGTGTTTGTACAGAAGCAAAAATTTCTGTTCAACCATCTATACCCTTTAAGGTAAAGATTGACTTTAAATACAGTGATAGTACAGAAACTCTGAAAAATAAGGAAAAGGCAGTTCAACAAAAGGTTCAAGAAATTGTGGGAAAAGTAATTAAACCGGATATGAAGGATTATGAAAAAGAAGTAGTTCTCCATGACTATTTGGTAAATAACACTAAATATGATAAAAGATTTTTCACCAAAAACATGCCAAATGATTCTAACACCGCTTATGGTGTATTGATTAATGGCATTGGAGCTTGTCAAGGATATTCAGAAGCAATGTACATGCTTTTAAAAGCTGTCGGTATTGAATCCACTGTGATATCAGGAGATGCTAATGACGGCAAAAGTTGGATAGCTCATGCTTGGAATATTGTTAAAATAGGAGGACAGTACTATCATTTAGATACAACCTGGGATGATCCTGTAACTGAAGACGGGTCTAACGATTCAAGATATACTTATTTGAATCTCACAGATGATCAGATAAGCAAAAATCATAAATGGAACAAAAGCGAGTATCCTCAATGTTTTAGTACAACCTACAATTTTCAAAATTTAAATATTGCTGAAAAAGATAAAAATGGGAACGTGATAATACCAATAAAAAGCTACAGCGATTTCTATAAATCTATAAAAACTTCTCTTGCTAACGGTGATTCTGTATTAAGTCTTAGAGTCTTAAATTACGACGCTAATGTATATGCTGTAGCTTCAGCAGTAAATAAAGCTTATACCTCATTGTCAAAAGGAGGAAGCTATAGTTGGACATACTATACCGATGAATTAAACAACTCTGAATATATAACTATAACATTTAAATAGGAGTAAGACAGTCAGTAATCTTATATGCAGGAAGATGTTACAAGACTTAATAATACGAAGTATTATTTTTAGAGGACAAAGGACAATTGTCCTCTATTAAAATTTCATTCTGCTTTAAATCCTCAATAAAATTTTCAAAGTTCATTACCTTGGAGGGCCCTAATATACTCACCGCACTTTTAAGTATATTTTTATCTCCTGTTACCAAAGTATACTTTTCATTTTTTTCACAAATACATATAAGATTGTAGTCATTGCTAGATATCTTACTGCCGTTTATAAAATAGAATTTATTTTTATAATTATATTTTATTTTAATATGATTCTTATTATTTTTATTTATATCATGGACTTCATCGTTGACTATATGATTTAATAATTTTAAAAATTTATTTGAAAGCACAGGCGTTCCATTTACTTCTTTAAATTCTTTTTTACATAGCTCCTTAGCTATGCTTTCAGAAATATTGAAATTCACCCAGCTATATTTTTCAATAATATCAAATAACTCTGGATATTTACTCCAAATTGTTATAACTATATTAGCGTCTAGCAAATATTCCCTAACCATCATATTGAGCCTCCTTTTAGAAATACATATTGACAAAAACAAATAAAAAAGGTATAAATGTTACTGTCTATACTAATGGTATTGAGACCAATATACTCCAGTATATGAACCATATTATAAGCTTAAAATACTATTAATACAATAAAAAGAGGGGGGCTAAAATGAAAACATTTCAGACTCTTATTAATGAAACTTTAGAAGCTGAAGATTTAGAAGAATTAGAAGCAGCAGCAGACTTATTTCAATTTGGTGTTGAAAAAGGATACTACAATAAGAGGCAAGCAGTTGAATTTAACAATACCTATTGGAAAGTTAAAAATAGGTGCTTAGCTTTTGAAGTAGGCAATGAAGTAAAAGCAAATAAATTAGATATTATTACTATAGTTTCCAATGCTCCAAATGATATAAAGGATAATAAATCTGAGCTTCTTAACTATGTAAACGGACGCTTAAAAGCATTAAAAGGTAAAATAAGTGGTATTAAGTAATTTATATGTTGCTGCTAATATATAGCAACGAAATAACCTCTAATTTAATAATTAATTAAATTAGAGGTTATTTCAATTCATTATACATTATATTTTATATTCCTAGTTAGCTTACCATCAAACTTCTTGTTATTCTGCCTATTTTAGCATCAATATATCTACCTTCTATTTGGTTTTTGCTCCATTTTACTTCATCAATTTTTATAACTAATTCGCAACAGCTATTCTCTAATTTTTTTATAGGATACTTTTCTGCATTATAATTTTTTTGTAGTTCATCTAAATATTCTTGTAAATTATCATATTCTTTCGTCAATTTAGAATATTTACTTTTTTCCGTTATTAATGCTTTCATACATTTTCTTTTTACAAATTCCAATTTCTTTTTTAGATTTGTCAATTTCACTTTTTCTTTTCTCAATTCTTATCGTACATTTACCAATACAATCCTTCATCGCATCCAAGCTACTAATATATACATCCATAATTTTTTCTAACTTTCTAACTGAGCTATATAGATAGTCTTGAGTTTTATTCTTCTTTAAAAAATGTTCATACTATCTCCCCTCTATAATTAATAATATTTATATGAACATTGTATTTTTTTAACATAACTTCAAATAATAATCTTTAATCCAACTGTACATTTTGTATATCATATAATTTATCCGATGTCTACCGCCACTAATACCCCAACGCACTCTGTGAAAGCGATTCGCCCCAAATCAGCACTCTGTGTAAGTGACTATCACCAAATCACAGATTTGGGATATCTACTTAAGATTTTGGCTCTCTGCTTTTCTTAAAGTTGGGGATAAGTGGCGCTACGACCCTGGATAACGGCTTCTAAGCTTCAGATGGAGGTTAAATGCCTAAATGGCATTTAACGGGCAGAATTGCCCAGTGGTCGTAGACAAAACTCCACCTTAAGCTAAGAATCCTGTTTATGCTTCTTTTAATACTTTAACAAACTTTCGCTTTCCTACTTGAATTATATCCTCATTTTTCAGAGGTGTATTCTCAAAATCTGAAACCTTTTCTCCATTTACCCTTATTCCTCCTTGAAGCATTAATCTCTTTGCCTCACTCTTGGACGGTGCAAGCTTTGATTTAGTAATAATATCTATTATATTTTCACCTTTTACTATATCCACACTAGGTATATCTTCAGGAATTTCATTATTTTGAAAAACATTTTTAAAATTAGCTTCTGCTGCTGATGCTGCTTTATCACCGTGATATAATATTACAATTTCCTTTGCCAATCTCATCTTAACATCTCTTGGGTTATCCTCATTAGTTTCAAGCATAGCTTTTATTTTATCAATTTCATCTGGATGTATATCAGTAGCTAATTCAAAGTATTTTATTATTAATTCATCAGGAATTTGCATAACTTTAGTGTAAATTTCTTCTGCACTTTCGTTTATTCCAATGTAATTTCCAAGACTTTTACTCATTTTTTCTTTTCCATCTATTCCTTCTAATATTGGCATAAACATAGCTATTTGGCTTTCTTGATTGTATTCTTTTTGCATAGTTCTTCCCATCAAGATATTGAATCTTTGATCAGTTCCTCCTAATTCAATATCCGCCTTTAATTCTATTGAATCATAGGCTTGCATTAAAGGATAAAAAAATTCATGTATTCCAATACTAATTTGATTGTTAAATCTATTTTTAAAATCTTCTCTTTCAAGCATTCTTGCTACTGTTAGTTTTGAAGCAAGTTCAATTACATCTCTAAAATTCAGCTTGCCTAACCATTCACTATTAAATCTTACTTCAGTTTTTTCTCTGTCTAAAACTTTGAATATTTGTTTTTCATAAGTCTTAGCATTTTCAATTACTTGTTCTTTAGTTAATTGCTTTCTTGCCTTAGACTTTCCTGTAGGATCACCTATCATTCCTGTAAAGTCACCTATTATTATGACTGCCTTGTGACCCAAATCTTGAAGCTGCTTAATTTTTCTTAAAACTACTGCATGCCCAAGATGAATATCTGGTGCACTTGGGTCAAGTCCCAATTTGACTACTAAAGGTCTATTTTCTGTTTGTGATTTAATTAATTTTTGTTCTAATTCCTCAACATTAATTATCTCAGCAGCTCCTTTTTGTATAATTTTAATTTGTTCCTTAACACTTATCATATAAACTCCTCCTTTATTTTAATCGATTATATAATTTAAAAAATATATTTAAAAATAAAAAAACTCCCATCCTTATAAATATATAAGGACGAGAGTGTATTCCCGTGGTACCACCTTCATTTATTAATACCTCACAGTATTAACCTTTTCGAGTACAATGCAATATCACATGATACTCTATCCTTTTAACGGTGGAAAGGATCCGTCAACAGCCTACTTCTTTCAAAAATGAAAGGTTTGGTGTGATGCTCAGAGATGTATTCAGAATACTTTTCTTTGCTCCCTCTCAGCGCCAGGAACTCTCTGTAAAAAATATATATATCTTACTTCTTCTCTTCGTAGCTTTTAATAATTTAGTTTTAAATATTTTACCATAATTATACACTAGAGTCAATGGTTTAAAATATAATTATAAGTTATCATTAGTATATCTTATATGATATACTATTATTCATTTATGAAAGATATGATATTAAACTTATGAATATATATCAGAAAACTCAATACTTACTTTCTCATTTAAATTATACTCTAAAGCTGACGTGCTGCTAGAATAGTCTTTGCAAAATTCTGTTGCAGGCAGCTCTATAATAAATTCACTTCCGAATCCTTCTTCACTTATTAATGTAATAGTTCCTTCGTGAAGCTCAATAAGAGACTTTACTAATCCTAATCCAATACCACTTCCCTCTCTATTTCGAGTGAAGGACTTGTCTACTTGTTTAAATCTATTAAATACAAAAGGCTGCTGATCCTTTGGAATTCCTATTCCATTATCCTTTATAGATATGATTACAGCGTCTTTTCTATCACAAACATTAACAAATATCGTTCCATTTTCTCTTCCAAACTTAACCGCATTCGATAGAAGATTTAAAATAACCTTTTCTATTGCTTCTGGATCAAAATCTAAATATTTCTCTTCAATTTCTGTATCAAATATCAATGTCATATCCTTTGATTCTATATATGAAGAAACGGATAATGAAATATCTTCAACAGTAGAAACAATATTACTATAGGATAAATTCAACTTCAAAAATCCAGAGCTAATTTTCGTTGAATCAATTATATTATTTGTTAACCTTGATAGCCTATGACAATTTTGTTTTATTATAAAATTATACTTTTCCATAGTTTCATCTTTAAACTTTATATCCATAACTTGTAAGGCACTATATATTACATTTAAAGGAGTTCTAAATTCATGAGATAGGTTCGCAAAAAACTCTGTTCTAAGCCTTTCATTTTCACGGGCTTCATTTAATAATCTTGCAGTTTTCTCAGCTTTTTTTCTTTCAGAAACATCATATATAACTGTTATAAATATATTCTCCTCTTTAATCATAATTGAGCAACTTTTTAACTCAACATCAATTATTCTGCCATCTAATGTAGTTAATCTATATTCAACAAAATCAAAACTATTTTTTACTCCTCTTCTTTGTCCATCTAATCTATAATTTAACTCTTCTAAGCATTCTTCACAGATAAAGTCAATGGGCAATTTCCCTACTAGTTCTTTTTGATTTTCTGCTCCAAATAATTCAACAGCTGAGTTATTGGCAAAAATTATTCTATCATCAGTTCTCAATATAACCGCATCAGGCAAAAACTCTAAAAGTCTTTTATACATATCTTTACTAATCTCAAGCTCCTTCTTTATTTCTTCTAACCTAAATTTTTCTTCATTTAACTTATTAATTGCCTTTTCTAAATCAAAAGCTTTTAATTTCAACTCTAGATTTCTCATATTTAGTTTACGGAACAACATATCAAAAGGAGTATTCAATACTTCTGCTACTAAAGCTTTGTATAAAAAATAATATGATATAAACTTTAAGATATGTGCTATAAAACTAAAATCATTGTAAACGGAGTCGGTATAAATAGTTACGAATCTTATTGATATTGTTATAAGTGCATATATAATCATATAAAAGGTAATTTTAGTACTAAAATAATTTTTACTTTTTATCAATAAGTAAATAAATACTATCATATTAAAAATAATTATATATTCGCACTTATTTTCAAGACTAGTTAGTCCTGAGCCATATACAAAAAAATTTGGTAGTAAAGTTGTATTAACAATTATGTATACCAGAAAAATAGAACTTAATGCATAACAATAAAATACTAAATAAGGCTTTATTTTTTTATGTAAAAATATAAACGATATAATAAGCGAAAAGCCTTCCATAAGTCTATATATCATATTAAACTGCAAAGATATGTTGATTGAATCTTTTGAGCCGCTAAATATGCCGGCAAAAGCTGCACCATGAAGAAAGTTAAAGGAAGATGCGAAACCATACATAATTCCTAGATAGGTAAAATAATTGTTGCAAGATATTCTATAGGTGTTAATCGCAATAATGCTTAACCCAAAACAAACAGCTGTATTCAGCGTTTCTATAGTACTATGAAAAAAGATATAATTTTTCTTTTCTGCATAAAGAACGAGTAAAACAGTACTAATAAGAATTATGACTTTATGAAAATTTAGTTTCCTTATAGGTTGAGTTGAATTAAAAATATCATAAGATTTTCTCGAAGCAGATTCCATAATACACCTCCCGAATACATTTTTACTATAATATTCTACGACATACAAAAAAAACCTGCTTAATTTGATTTTTTTTTATTTTTTTCTTCAAATAAATGTTAATTTGTAAAAATTTCGATACTTATTTTAACATTTTGCAATAATTAAAGTTACTTGAATTACTTATTTGATCTTTTAAACATAAATTTATATTTGTTAAATATAAAAAGATATGCAAAATATCTTCTATTTTCGCATATCTTTCATAAGGAGAATATCAGCAGTATCATGGTTATTTTTCATCTTCGCCTAAATGATAAGGATGAGTTGTAATTATAACATTTTCGTTTCTCAATAAGGTTTCCCTAATAAAGAAACTAGTATGATTGTGCAGAAATTCTCCCCACCATTCGTGAACTATAAATTCAGGTAGCACAACTGTTATTTTTTCGTTTTCTCCCGCAGCTTCTGCTATGTCACTTATATACTTGATTAATGGTGTAACTACAGCTCTGTATGGTGAGTACTTTGAAACTAAAAGTATATCTGTATTCAATTCCTTCCACCTAGTCTGAAGTTTCTCCATTGCCTCTTTACTTGTAGAAACATTTAAGGCTATTACATCTGGTGTAATACTTCTTGCATATTGCAATGCATTTAACGCAGCCTTGTTTATGCTTTCTATAGGCACTATCATTATATGAGTAAATTTTCTGTCTAACTGAGATTCTGCTAATTCATCACGATTAGTCCTCAAAAAGTCTGCCACACGATTGTAATGTCTCTTAACCCTTGTCATACCTAAGACAATTAAAGGAATAAGTATTGCAACTATCCAAGCACCTTCAGCAAATTTTTCAAAAGTAATTATCAGTGTTGTGATAATTGTTATAAATGCACCAAATCCATTAATAAATGCGCGCTTTTTCCATCCTGGTTCTTTTACACTTCTCCAGTGAATAACCATACCTGTTTGTGCTAAGGTAAAGGATAGGAAAACACCAACTGAGTATAGTGGTATTAATCTATGCGTTGTGGCATTAAATATAATAACAAGCACACATGCTACGAAAGATAGTGCTACTATACCTGTAGAAAAGCTTAGTCTTTTTCCTCTTATAGTAAATTGTCTAGGAGCAAAACCATCCTTTCCTACTACATACATAAGCATTGGAAATCCTGTAAAAGCAGTATTACATGCCATAAGAAGTATTACAGCAGTAGTAAATTGTACAACATAGAACATAAAGGTTTTACCAAAAACACCATATGCAATTTGTGCAATTACAGTAGGATATCCTACTGGAACTGCATGATAAAATCTCGCAAGTAATGAAGTTCCTCCAAATATAAATAATATTAACGCAGACAGCAAAACCATAACGGTTATTGCACTTTTTTGTCTAGGTTCCTTAAAGTTTGGAACAGAGTTGCTAACTGCTTCTAAACCTGTTAAGGCCGAACATCCTGATGAAAAGGCTCTTAAAATCAAAAATATACTTACAGCTCCAGATGCCTTTATTTGTTCATTTACCATAGGAGTTGGAGCTCCATGTATTGAAAATTTTATCATGCCATATATAATCATAAAGATCATACTTAATATAAATAAGTAGGTTGGGATACTGAAAATTTTCGATGATTCACTTACCCCTCTTAAATTTAAAATGGTTAATATCGTTATCAGTCCTACAACTAAAGCAACTGTGTGTCTTCCTAAGCTTGGAAATGCGGATACAATTGCAGCAACACCTGAGCTAGCACTAACAGCTACCGTAAGAATATAGTCAATCAGAAGCGAAGCACCAGCAATCAAACCTGCTTTTACTCCTAAATTCTCCTTTGCTACTACATAAGCACCTCCACCCTGTGGGTATGCTCTTATAATCTGTATATATGACACTGTTAGTATTATTAAAAGTCCTATAATCATCAGAGAAACCCATCCCAGCCAAACATAGGACATTAAGCCTATTACAGCTATCAATACATAAAGAATCTCCTCCGCTGCATAGGCTACCGATGATATTGCGTCGCTAGCCATGATTGCAAGTCCAAAAGGGACATTGTATTTTTCATGTGCCTGTTGTTCATTTGCCAGAGGTTCACCGATTAATACATCTAGAAATTTTCTTATCATGTTATCTCCTCCGCTCGGTAAATTTAATATTCAAATTAGTATATAATACCATAATTGACAAATCTACTAATATTATTAGTTTTTTCGCAAAATTTTATCCAGTATATAATCTTTTATTATAAACTAAAAGCTGTATATAAAAGCATATTATTTTGCTTTTATATACAGCTTTTTTAGTTACAACACTCTATAGACCCTTGCCTCATATGGTTTTAATACAAAACTTGTTATATAATCATGCTTATATACATCATAATTGCACAATAATAAATTACCATATGATAACTTTATATCTTTATGATAATATATAGATTCCAAGTCTGATAAATTGCATATGACTATAACCTTTTCTCCACATAAAGTACGAGTATATGCATAAATTTGCTCATTCTCCTCTAAAATCAAATCATAGCTGCCATATGTAAATATATCATTTTGCTTTTTAATAGAAATCATTTTTTTATAAAAATTCAGTATAGAATTTGGGTCTTGTAGTTGTTTTTCTACATTAATCTCTTTGTAATTTTGATTAACTCCAATCCAGGGATTAACCGTGGAAAATCCTGCATTCAATGATTTATCCCATTGCATAGGAGTCCGGGAGTTATCTCTTGATGATGGCCATATAATCTCCATTATATCTTCATGACTCATTCCTTGCTCCTTTTTAATAGCATACATATTCTGAGTCTTTACATCATTGTACTCTTCAATTCTCTCAAATTTAACATTTGTCATACCAATTTCTTGGCCTTGATATATAAAGGGTGTACCCTGCATCATAAAATACATTACCGCTAATGCAGTAGCACTCTCACGCCAGTATTCTCTATCATTACCCCAGGTAGATACAGCACGAGGTATATCGTGGTTTTCAATGTATAATGCATTCCATCCTTTATTTTCTAATCCCTTTTGCCATTTTGATAAAATCTTTTTTAAGTTTACAAGATTAAGTTTATTAGTTGTTCCATCATCCCATAAATCTAAATGTTCAAACTGAAATATCATATTAAACTTTCCATTTTTATCTCCAACCCAAAGCTCTGCATCCTCGACCTTTACACCATTAGCTTCGCCAACAGTCATAATATCATACTTATCAAAAGTACTTTCCTTTAATTCCTTAAGATATTTATGAATTCCCTTTACATTCATATGTTTTTCAAAGGATGGTACATAATCTAGTCTCTCTGGATTATGCATATCTTGCAATCCATCCTCTTTTTTTATATGACTTATTGCATCAACACGAAAGCCATCAATACCCTTATCTAACCACCAGTTAATCATACTATAGATAGATTCACGCATTTCTCTATTTTCCCAGTTTAAATCTGGCTGCTTTGCTGAAAACAAATGCAGATAGTACTGCTCTGATGATCCATCATATTCCCAGGCAGAACCTCCAAAAATACTTTCCCAGTTATTTGGCTCATTTCCGCCTTTGCCATCACGCCATATATACCAATCACGTTTTGGATTATCTTTTGAAGATCGAGACTCAATAAACCATGGATGTTCGTCACTAGTATGGTTGATAACCAGATCAATAATAAGCTTCATACCACGTCGATGAACTTCCTTCATTAGTTTATCAAAATCATCCATTGTACCAAATTCCTGCATAATATCTTGATAATCACTAATATCATAGCCATTATCATCATTTGGCGACTTATACATTGGACAAATCCATATTACATCAATTCCTAAGTCTTTTAGATAATCTAGCTTAGAAATTATACCCTGTAAATCACCTATTCCATCGCCATTAGAGTCCATAAAACTCGCGGGGTATATTTGATAGGCAATGGCTTCTTTCCACCAAATTTTCTTCATATAGTATCTTTCCTTTCCATTATAGCAAGAGCAATAGCCCCTATAACTCCTGCATCAGTTCCTAATGCCGCAGGTACTATACTTGTGCTTTTCCACATAGACTCAAAACATCTATCCTTGACTACTTCATTTATCTTATCAAAGACTATTTGTCCCCCCTTTGAAACTCCACCACCAATTATAACTACCTCTGGATCAAAGGAGGTGATTACATTAGCAACACATATCCCAAGGTAATTTAAAGCTTTGTTAAGTACCTTTTGTGCTAATTCATCCCCTTTTTCCGCTTCTTTAAATACCTCAAAGGATGTTACCTTTTCATAATGAGCTAAAGAAGTTTTTTCCTCCTTTTTTATTGCTTCATTTGCAGCTTTACCTATAGCTGTACCTGAGGCTAAAGCCTCTGCACAACCGTAGTTTCCACAATTACAGCGAGGACCATCTTTTTCTAAAGTCATATGTCCTATTTCCATGGCATTACAGGTATTTCCCCTATATATTCTTCCATTTAGTACAGCACCACCACCTATACCAGTGGAAACTGTTATAAACACCATATTATTTATACCTTTTCCAGCTCCAAAAACATACTCACCAATAGCTGCTACATTAGCATCATTGTCTAAGTAAACTGGAATATTGAATTTATCTTTTAAAGATTTAACCACATTAAAATTCCTAAAAGGAAGATTTGGAGCAGTAATAATTTTTCCTTCTTTTACGTTTAAAATCCCTGGACATCCTATTCCTATAGCTAAAACATCATCCTTATTAACCTTAGATTCCCCTAATACCATTTCTCCTACAGATATTATCCCCTCTAATACTGCCTCTTCTCCATCTTCTGCTTTTGTAGGAAGTGTATACTTTGCAATTATATCTCCATTAAAATTTGCAAGAGCTCCATTTATCTTTGTTCCACCTAAATCAATTCCTATGATATATTTATTTTCCATAATAATCACTCCTTATTTCTACCTCTACTCCATAATGATCTGACACTACCATACTATTAATACCATTAAATATTACTTTAGAGTACTTAACATCTACTTTTTTATTTGCTAATATTAAATCTAATCTCAAATCATTTTTATTCTGATCCCAACCATCTATATTTCCTTTTACCGTTATTCCACTATCCTTTTCCTTATCAATAGAAAAGGTATCATATAATCCCTTTTCTATTAAATAATCATATCCTTCTCTTTTTATAAAAGCATTATTATTAAAGTCTCCCATAAAAAATGTCAATTTGCCCTTCTCTATTCTGCTCATCAATTTATCCACCTGATCTTTAAAAGGCTCCTCTTCATCATTCCACCATCCTAAGTGACAGGAATAGAAATCTATAAGCTTTTTATCAATTCTTATAGATGCACCAACAACCTTTCTAGTCTTCCAAAAACTTAAGTCTCTACTCCTACTGACGAAGAAGTAGTGTTCTTCTTCGATTTTATGTTTAGTAAGAATACTTACTCCTTCTTCATAGGTTTCATAGCCTATATGTGAAAAATCCCAAAGCATTTTATATTTATTGCATCCCAGTTTACCTAATTCTTTTATTAAAACTAAAGCAAAATTGTCCTTTTTTATATTTTCAAAAATTTTTTCTTCTTTTATAGATTGATTTACTTCTTGAAGAGCAATTACATCATAGTCTTTTTCATATATGGTTCTTGCAATAATTTTTATTTTTTCTTCTTGATTACTTTCCATCCAAGAATGACAATTTAAAGTTAAAAGTTTCATATTAGACCCCTAAAATATCTATTATATTGGATTTTATAATATCAGCTTTTGGTCCATATATAGCTTGAACGCCTTTATCTTTTATTATTAGCCCAATAGCTTTATTATCTTTCCATTCCTTTTCTTTACCAACTAACTCTATGTTTTTAACTGTTACACGTAGACGAGTCATACAAGCATCTACATCTACTATATTATCTTTTCCACCTAATAATTTTATAGCGTTATAAGCTATTTCGTCATTTATTGCAAAGGCAGCTTCATTCTTTACTTCTGAATTTTTTTCCTTTGAATTATTGCTGTTTTCAACAATATCTACATCATTACCAGCACGGCCTGGTGTAGGGATATTAAACTTTTTAATCATAAAGTTAAACATGAAGTAGCTTACAAATAAGAAGGCTACTGCTACTAGAACAAAACTTATTAAATCCTTTGTTAGCCCTGCATTTACCATCATTGGAGTACGAGCTAATAATTCTATAAAACCAAAGGCATGAACACGTAAGTTAATTAAATCTGCCATTGCAAAAGCAATCCCTGTAAGTATAGCATAAGCTCCGTATAAAATAGGTGAAGTAAACATGAACATAAATTCAATAGGCTCTGTAACACCTGTTAAAAACACCGCTAATGCTGCTGAAAGATACATAGATTTATACTTTGCTCTTTTTTCCACATCTACATTTCTATACATTGCTACAGCTGCACCTATTAGCGTCGCAGTAGAGGTTATTACTTGACCCGCCTTGAAACGTGCAGGATGCACTGTTGCAAGTAAATTATTATAACCAGCCATGTCTCCTGCCGCTTTTAAATTATTTAAATCAGTAACCCAAGCCAACCATAATGGATCTTGTCCAGATACAATCTGTCCTATTTTATCACCAGTTAGTATAGTATAATTTCCTCCAAGAGGAGTATAATTTATTGGAATTGTTATTAAGTGATGTAATCCAAAAGGTAATAATAAACGTTCAAGAGAACCATACACAAAGGTAGATATAAAGGGTGCACTATCCTTTGATGTAGCTATCCATTTTCCAAAGTTATTTATTCCAGCTTGCACAACTGGCCAAAATACGGCAAGTACTGCTGCAAAAACAAGTGATTGTACTATAACTACGAAAGGTACAAAACGCTTTCCATTGAAGAATGAAAGTGAATTAGGTAGCTTGTCATAATTGTAATACTTATTATATAATGCTGCTCCTAAGAAACCTGAAATTATACCTACAAACACACCCATATTTAGAGCTGGTGCTCCAAGTACTGATATAAAGTAATCCTTAACTAAAAGCTTGCCACCTAAAATATTTGTTACAACTGCATTAGGATCTGCAAGCATTGCTGATGATACCCCAAATATTGCTCCTGTAATACGATTAATAAGTATAAAAGCTATTGAAGATGCAAAAGCACCACCAGCACGTTCCTTAGCCCAGGAACCTCCAATCGCCACTGCGAATAATAAGTTTAGATTAACTATTATTCCCCAACCTATATCTTCAACTATGTGCCCAACAAGATTAATAATTGCTGAACCTCCAAAAAATATTCCTAAAACCTTTCCTAAAGAAATCATAAGTCCTGCAGCAGGCATTACTGCAACAACTACTAATAGCGCTTTACCAAATTTCTGCCAAAAATCAAATGAAACTAACTTAGCTTTTTGTAATGACATCTTCTTCCTCCCCAATCTTAAATAATTATAAACTATTGCTTCAACTCATGCAAACGTTACTCATCATTTTTATATTATTTGCGCAAACGTTTGCCTATGGTTAAATTATATTTTTAAATGAAAAGGTTGTCAATACACATTGCTTAAATTAATTATAATTTCACCAATAAGGCATATGAATACTTACTCTTCTTTTTTATTTCTGATAAAATAGAAATTGCTTGTACAGTATAGTACAAGCAATTTTTATTTTTTTACAGTTGATTCTCGTTCTATTAAATTAGTTTCTATGATGTAATGCGTTTCTTTTATTCTATTCTGTAGCCTATCAACCAATAACTTTGCAGCGTAATATCCTATTTCCCTTGAATTAATATCCACTGAAGTTAAAGATGGCTTTTGATATTCTGCCAATGGATTGTTATTAAAGCCTACTATGCTTATGCCTTTAATATTGTTCTCTACTAAATAGGAATTAACTCCAAAAGCGAGAAGGTCATCTGTAGTTACTATTGCCGTAGGAATCTTTATATCTAATATTGTTTTCATCGCTTCGTAACCTAAATCTTTTTTAAAAGCGCCAACCTCTATAATAGTAGTTTCATCAACATCAACACCATGAATTTTATGTGCTTGTTTATATCCACTTAATCTATCTTTAGATACATTTAACTCACTATTAGCTCCAATAAAAGCAATTTCCTTATGTCCTCTACGCAGTAATTTACTAACTACATCATACATAGCATGAAAATTATCATTATCTACCCAAAGCACATTTTTTGTATCTTCAGGTCTTCCAATTACTACAAAAGGGAACTCTATTTCCTGAAGATATTTTATACACTTGTCCTTAAAACGAGCTACAGTAAGAATTATTCCATCAACTAAATTACTGTTAACATAATTCCTTATAGACTCTTCTTCCTCTTCTTCTGTCTTACAAAAAGTATACATTATATAATATCCTGACTTTTTGGCATAAGCACTTATGCCTGTCATAACCTGTATAAAGAATGGATTCTTAGATAAGTCCTCTGCTTCACTTGGTAATACTATGCCTATAACTTTAGTCGCCTTATTGGTTAAGCTTCTAGCTATTATATTAGGATGGTAATTTAGTTTTTTTATTGCATCATTAACTCTTTTCTTTGTTTCCTCACTTATCCTAGGGTTTTCAGCAATAACTCTTGATACCGTTGATGGAGAAACATTTGCTTCTCTCGCCACATCTTTTATTGTGACACTCATGCAATTCACATCCTATTCTTTATTATAATATTGTTCAAACGTTTTCATACACCATAATTTTATATAAATAAATCTAGAGTGTCAATATTATTATTGGGTTTTCTTTTTGTAAAGTTTTAAATATCAGCACTAAATTTAGTTTGATAATTTTTAAATATACTCACTTTACACTTATTATACAAAAAAATCATAGAAAATAGTTGCATAATAAATTAACAAAAAATACAACTGCCTGTAAGCATCCATTTAAGGCACCTACAGACAGCCCAATCCACTTATAATTTTATTACTATCTTTGTTCCTTCCGAAACCTTACTAAATATCTCTATTTCTCCATTATGAACTTCTATAATCTCTTTGCTTATAGCCATTCCAAGACCTGAACCCTTATGACTTTCACCTGTGTTTGTAGCTCTATAATATCTATGAAATAGAGATTTTAAATCTTCTTCCTTAATTCCATTTCCATTATCCTTAATTTCTATTATAACACTATTGTTTTTACTTATATTTATATCCACTACTGTATCCTTTGGATTATGAACTATTGCATTGAATAAAAAGTTGCATAAAGCCCTCTTTATATATTTTTTATCGCAGCATATGTATATTTCCTCAGAATCGTAATTAATATTAATATTAATATCAGAGTAAACTGGATTATTCAGAATATCAATTACTGTTTCTCGTGCAATATTAACTATATTTTCTCTTTCCAGCTTAAGTGGAATTACTTTATTTTTAAATTTATATATTAAGGAAAGATCATTAATCAATTCTTGAATATACTCTGTTTTATTTATAATAATTTCTCCATATCTTTTAACATCTTTATCTTCTAAATGATAATCATCACTTAGTAAAAGTTGAGCGTATCCATTAACTGATGCCAAGGGAGTTTTCAAATCATGAGCAATATTTGCAATCCACTCTTCCTTTAGCTTATCAATGCTTTTTCTTTCCTCCTCATTTTCTTCTAATTTCTTAGCCAATTTATTAATATTTTCATTTACCTCAGTATAAACTCCTATTTTTTTGATACTTTTAATCTTAAATTTCCCCTGTGATAAGATCTTAATATTGTCTATAATATCTACTATAGGTGTTGCAAGCTTTCTGCTAAATAAATACCCCATTAATATTGTCAAAGCAAAAGTTAAAATTATTAGTGAAAAATAAAACTTTATATTTTCTTCGCTAAAGACCAGTACACGCTGTGATATTTTTTCTATTGGAAATCCTAATATCATGCTGTATTTTTGTCCACTCTTATTAAATACCACTGTATGTATAGTAGAAGGTTTTGGCATTTTCCATCCATTAACAGTATAATCCACAAGTTCTCCCGCTAAATACTCTGTTGGTATCTCTTTGGGTTTGTTTACATTGTAAACCTCTCTATTAGAACTATCTAGAACTTGAAGCCAAATATTATTTTCTGTTAATACTTTTATATCACCTTCATTTAAATTAAAACTCTCAGGTCCATTTATTAATTTGTCTCTATACTTTTGTGAAAACTCAGTTGTACTAAATGTAAAATTATAAAAGTTCTTTGAAAAAGCCATCCCCTTATGAACACTCAGTATATTCACGGCAAAAAACACAAATTGTATTAAAAATAAAATAATTACATTCCAAAATAAAAATTGCATTGTCAATTTTCTTTTCATACTATTCAACCACCAACTTATACCCTAACCCTTTTAAAGTCCTTATATATTCTGGATTACTCGGGTCTTTCTCAATCTTTTCTCTTAGATGTCTTATATGCACCATTATGGTATTATCATAGCCATCATAATCAAACCCCCATACATTAGTGCATAAACTATTTTTGCTAAAAATTTTATTTGGATTTTTAGCTAAAAATAATAATAGTTGATATTCCTTGGCTGTTAAGGTTATTATCTCTTTCCCCTTTAGTACTTCTCCATTTTCTTCATTTATAGTAATATTTCCAAACTGCAATTTTTTCTTTTTCACTTCTATAGGTACATAGTTATTTCTTCTTAATTGTGCTTTTATCCTTAAAACAACTTCTTTTATATTAAAGGGTTTAGTAACATAGTCATCACCACCAGCTTCTAATCCGTTAAGCTTATCCTCATCTTCTCCTTTTGCTGTCAGAAATATTATAGGACAAAAAGAAAACTTTCTTATTTTATCACACACTATATAACCTTCAATGTCTGGCAAATTAACGTCAAGAACTATTAAATCTGGCTCTATTTCCTTTGCAGTTAATATACCATCTATTCCTGTAGCAGCTCTATAGATGTTATTAAACCCCTCTCTCCTTAAAACTTCCTCTAACAAACTTAATAATTGCTCTTCATCATCTACAAGTAATATTTTTTTATTTAACAATTCATCTTCTCTTATCAAAATAGACACCTCGCTATCAGCCAGTTTTTCTACATTATACCATATATAAACTTATATAATATCCCTTCTCCTAAAGTCATACATATCTAAGAAAAAAATAGATATAAATATAAAGGCACTTATAATAAGAATAGGCAATACTTCTGTTACTATACTAAGACCACCTTGTATTAAGGCTAAAGGATAAGCCCATGGAGCATATTTCCAATAGCTTGATTGAACTATTAACATTGATGAAAGAATAAATACCATTCCCACTCCTAGAGATAAAACAAATGAGTTAGATCTATTTGATAAAAAGAATAATATTGCTATAAAAGGTTGTAGAGCTATGAAGATAAATATTATGCTTAAAAACATTTCTACTGGAATAATTCCCTTAGCTCCAAGCAAATATGCCGTTATTGTATACTCTACTAAATATGCGGCTAAAGTTGCTGCTAAAACTAAGAGTACCACTAAATATTTTGTTAAATATATTTTTTCTCTTTTAACAGGCATAACTAAAAGCTGCTTCCAACCATTATTTAAGTTTTCTATCCTGCTCATCATTATTACCACGTACATTATTAGAATAGGTAAAATCGCTCCTACAAATATAGTGTCAGAACCTACTGCTAACCCCTCCCAAGGAGTAACTTGCGGTGTCTTTACCTTTATAAAGCTGTAGAATTTTATACCTAATAAAAGAACCAATGCTGGTGCCAAAATTGCCATTTGAAAAATCGAGAGCCTCTTTAACTTTAATAACTCACCTTTTAATAATTCCATACTGCCCTCCTATCAATAACTTTCTTTTTTATTAAAATATATCAATGTACTCAATAGTCCTATAATAATCAAAACTACTGACATTATAATTTGCAGTCTTAAGTTTGTTGGCGCTAATCCATCTGAAAAAGATGAGAAGGAATAAGGGTTATATTTGCTTAAAGTTTCTCCTCTATAAAATACCTGAGAAGAAACAATGGATAAAATAGCAGCTATCCATATTGATTTTAAGGTATTTTTATTTTTTATTGTAATAAATAAATGTATTGTCATTACTGATGCCACTGATATAAGCTGTATAAAAAACATTTTTACAAAATACATTCCATCAATAGCTTCTGGAAAATCCATGATTTTTCCTACTAGGATTAATGATAAGATATTTACAAGCAGCATAATTGTCATAAAACTTAAGCTTGCTATGAATTTTGATATGACAACTTTTTCCCTTGAAACAGGATGAGCTAAAGACAGTGTCCATCCATTATTTTTATATTCATTGTCAAACAAAGAAGAAATTATTATGGCTCCAAACAAAGGCAAATATTCCTTAAAGAAAACCATCTTTTGTTCTAACAATAGCATTTGCCAGGATGTAATGCCTTTTTGTACTGCAAGTGGGTAAAGATAACTTTCATACCTTATACCAAAATCAATTAGCAATAACATTGAAGTAAATACTGGTATAGCTATAATCATAAAAATTAGCATACTTCTCTTTTGTTTATATACATCATTGATTATTAATTCCCCTAACATACCTCTTCCTCCATTGTTAATGATAAAAATATATCCTCTAAGGACTTTTTATCTTCTGATAAGTAATTAACCTCAACTCCTGATAATACAAGTTCTTTACACAACTTTGATGCTGATAAGCCTTCGGCAGCAACACATAACTTACCTTTTTCTTCTTTTACTCTATATCCTCTCTTACGAAGCAGTTCTAAGGTACCTAGTCTATTTGAAACTCCTACAAGTATTTTTGAATTGTTGTTTCCTCTTAAGCTTTCTATAGTGCCTTGATATAAAAGCTCACCCTTTTTAATTATTCCAACCTCATCTGACATCAGCTCTATTTCACTTAAAATATGGCTTGATACTATTACTGTAATACCTTTTTTCCTCGGCAATGATTTAATCAGCTCTCTAATCTCTTGAATACCAGCAGGATCTAATCCATTAGTTGGTTCATCTAAGATTATTAATTTGGGATCTCCCATTAAAGCCTGTGCTATACCTAATCTCTGCTTCATACCTAAGGAAAATTCTTTTACCTTCTTATCCTTAACTTCAGATAACCCTACAAAGTCTAGTACTCTATCAATCTCTAACTTATTAAGCTTTAAAACCTTTCTAGTTATTTCTAGATTTTCATAAGCAGTTAAATGCCCATAATATGAAGGAGATTCAACTAAAGCACCAACATTTTTCAATATTTCCTCTCTCTGATCCTCTATGCTTTTGCCAAAAACCTTTACCTCACCAGAAGTTGGTTTAATTAATCCTAATAACATTCTTATAGTAGTAGATTTACCTGCTCCATTTGGTCCTAAAAATCCATAAATACTTCCTGCTTTAACCTTTAAGTCTATATTCTTTACTGCTTTAAAATCCTTAAAAATTTTTGC
Organism: Clostridium aciditolerans; assembly: GCF_016316925.1. Classification (GTDB taxonomy): domain Bacteria; phylum Bacillota; class Clostridia; order Clostridiales; family Clostridiaceae; genus Clostridium_AM; species Clostridium_AM aciditolerans. Next base: position 434,140 of record NZ_JAEEGB010000005.1, read on the forward strand.
TAATTTCTTAGTTTCTACAATATAATTATCCATAATGTTCTACCTCTCACTCTTATTATTTAGCTTTTGCTTCCTTAGCGTTAAATTCACTTGAAGCAAAATATAAAATATACATTAATACCCCTGATCTATATAAACCATCTAAATTAATTCCTGTAAATCTACCTATTGTAGATATTGCTGTACCCATTAATATTACTATTATTAAAGCTTTAAATAATTTTTTCATTTTCATTTCTCCTCTCAACTACCTTATGTATTTATAATAACTAAGGTAGTTTAAGTTATTATTCAGCCAACCTTAATTCTAGCTTAATTTTATATATATCCTTGTAGTATAAAAACACTATTATGTATATTAATTATAAAAATGTTATAATTAATATTATTTTTAAAAAATAATATAACGTGGGGGTAATACCAATGTACAAAATTTATAAAATTGATCCTATTAATTTGACAGATAAGGAAGCTGGAAATCTATATTTAATCAATAAGAATATAGTAAAAAAGTACAACCTCTTAGGTCTGTTTAAGGATATTAATAGTTATAAAGATTTATTTTTATCAACCTTTAATGAAATTGATAACGAGTTATTTGTACTTAAAAAAGATTCTTTAATATGTGGAATATTGAATTGCATTAAATCTGCTGATTGGAGTGGAAAAGAACAATATAAATTAAGTGTATCTTTATGTGATTCAATAATTGATGAATCTATGCTTAAATCTATAGATGAATTAGTTCAAGAAAAGCTAAATAGACATGGCGAACTTGCAGTAGTTACATATAATAACGAATTGGAAAAACTAGTAAAAAAACATACTAGCAAGGTAAACTTAAAGGCTAACTACTATACTTTGAAAAAAGAAGACATAGATATAGACCTAATTAATAAATCTATAAAAGAATTTGAAGCAAGAAATGCCGATCTTTCTATTAAATATACTAATATTATTTCAGATGAGCATATTCAGCAATACTGTGATTTATTTATGGAAACTATGGAAGATATGACAGATGTAAATGAGGATGGTTATGTACCATTTGTTATAACTCCTGAAAAACAAAGACAAATCAATAGTTCTAATAAAGAAAATAATATTACTCATCATTGTTATATGATTTTTAACTCAAACAATGAAATGATCGCTAAATCAAATGTACGTGTAAGCAATAACAACCCCCGTTTCCCTTATCAATTTATGATTGGAGTTAAAAGGCAATATAGAGGCAGAAGTTTAGGAAAATGGCTTTATGCATCTATGTATAAAAGATTATTTGAAAGTGTTGATTTTGAAAAAGTACTTGTATGTCATCATCCTGAAAATAAACCAGCTATCAATATTAGCGAATGGATTGGATATAAATTCAACTATTTAGAGACTATACATATTTTATATAAATAAAACTATGAAAGTACACAATCATGAAAAAGCTTAAAAGCCAATGCTTAATAATACTAAGCATTGGCTTAAAATTTCAAGCAGACATAACCTCGCTCTCAAAGTAAATAGTGACCCGATATTTATTTAATAACTTTTCTCTTCTACAATTTTTAAATTATAATTTATCAACTATTGTACTCCATGTTAATTCTAAAACTCCTGTCATATTTGATTGCTCATTTGAAACATACGTAATAACTGCATTTTTCTCTGGCAATATTACTACATATTGTCCATACAATCCATCCATTCGATAGGAATTAGGATATGAATTCATCCATATTTGATAACCATATCCTTGTTTATGATCCATGGTTGCAAAATACTCATTGAATTTAGATGTATCAATTTGGGATTTAGTAGCCTGTTCAATATAAGCCTCCGGTATAAGCTGTTTTTCATTCCATAGGCCGCCATTAAGTAGTAGTTGTCCAAATTTAGATAATTCTCGTGCTGTTAAGTATAGTCCTGAACATCCAAGAGATATACCATTTACATCGGAATCCCACTGCGGCTCAGGTATTCCTAGCGGCTTAAAAATACGAGGCATTAGATATGCTTTCAAACTACATCCAGTTGTAATACTGATAACTTTTGAAAGCATATATGTTGCAGCATTATTATATACAAAATGTGTACCTGGTTCAAAAATAATAGGCTCCTCAAAGAAAAGCTTACTAATATCATCAAAGGACTTATTTTCCTCTATCGCTTTTTCCAAAGGGCATCTTACATGTCCTGTACTCATGCAAAGCAAATCATGAATGGTCATTTTCTTCAAGTTATCATTTACCTGTATAATATCATCTACAAAGTAATCTACAACTTTGTCATTTAAGCTAAAATATCCTTCACTTTCTGCAATACCGATCCCAATAGATGTAAATGTCTTGCTTACAGACCATAAAAGAGTTGGTTTTGCTTCTTCAAAGTTATGTTCAGCAATTATATCTCCGTCCTTTCTTACAACAACACTAAGGACGTGAAGATTTTGAATTTTAACTGATTCAATTAAATCATCTAATATATCGCTTTTCATTTTCTATTCTCCTCTCAATATCCTCTAATATAATTAATTTGCAATTCCCTTTACTAATAAAATTATAACTTTATCTCTCCTAATTTATCCAGTTCACAAATAACTCTGTACCAAAGTTATCTATATTTTGCATTGCAAAATTCAAAATAAAAAAAGGTACTTTATATATCATCCAAATGTATAATATAAAAGTACCCTTTATATTTAAACGATAGAAGTTAACCTTATCTAACCCCTGTAGAACCAAAGCCACCTTCTCCTCTTGTTGTATCTGTAAGTTCTTCTATTTCCTTTATAGTAACTGTGAACACAGGTTTAACAACCATTTGTGCAATCTTCATGCCTTTTTCTACATGAAATTCCTGCTTACCATGGTTTATTAATATAATACCTATTTCACCTCTATAGCCTTCATCTATTGTTCCAGGTGTATTTAACACTGTTATTTGATTTTTTAAGGCTAGTCCACTTCTTGGTCTTATCTGAGCTTCTGTTCCCTTAGGAAGTTCTATCTGTATTCCTGTTTTAATAAGCTTAGATTCCCCAGGTAATATCATTAGGTCATCAACTGAAAATAAATCTAATCCAGCGTCTCCTGCATGAGCATACTCTGGCATCTTAGCTTCCCCATTTATTCTTTTAACTTTTAATTCAATCATGTTTGACTCTCCATTCTATAATGTTTTAATCTATTGCAGCATTTGCTTAAAATATTATAACACAACATCCTCGCCGTTTATTATATTCACATACAATTTTATCTTCTTATATAAGGCTATAATACCTTTCAATTTTTTCTTTCAGCTCCATAATACTAATAAACCTTGCCTCCCTTATAATTTCTTTCTCATCTATAAACATAAGAATACAAGGTAAAGTAAATACGCTAAAAGTTCCAGCAACTGCTGGAAGACTATCAATTTCTATTTTTGCAAATTTAGCTTTAGGATATTGTTTAAGCAGCTCTTGTATCTTTGGAAAAAGATCAACGCAAACACTGCAGCTATTTGACGAAAAATAAAGCATAGATATTCTATTATCTTTTATAAATTTTTTAATTTCTTCTACTGAATTTAATATTTCCATAAATTTATCCTCACTAAAATTTATTAAATTAAAATATCTCTCTTTTTAAAAATGCTTATACTTAAAATATAAAATAATACTCCATATATTAATATAATTATTAAAGCCATTAATATATTTTCCATTCCAGAATCAGAAGTTATTAAATTATAAGCATTAAAATAATTATTGATCAAATAGGGAGAAATTTTATAAAACATTTCGTTAATCACCATAAGGGTAATAAGTATTCCCATACCCGTACTTATTACAGCCCCTTCATTTGATAGCATAACTGAAAATAATAGTATAATCATTCCAAAAGAAAGCAAAGGTAACACCGAAAATACATAAATGGACAGTGTAAATAATATACCATAGCTTGGCGGTAGTACTATACTCTTTAATAAAAACTTATCCCCCCACCCCAAAACAACTATTCCTAATATATAACCTAATACTGCAGTAAAAAGTAGTAATATTATAATTGCAACAGCTAAGGCACATACCTTTGATAATAACAGTTGTCTACGAGAAATCTGCCTTAAGAGAGGTAATTTCAAGGAACCCTCTGCGTATTCTCCAGTAACTATATCAGCAACTAATATAATCACCATAATAGGTAATGCAAAACTAATAATACCATCCAATAATGTAATAGGAAATGATTGACCATTAATTTGCATAGGAGAAATTCCTTGATTTGCATTTAAATTACTAGAACCAAAAGCCTTATTTGTTATAGAGGTACTTATTGCCATGATTAGAACTAATAAAAATAATATAACCATAAATATGTATATCTTTTTGCGGGATAATACCTTATAAACTTCATTAACTATAATATTACTCAATTTGTTTTCCTCCTGTAAGCTCTATAAAGAATGCTTCTAAAGATTGGCTTTGTGGAATCAAATACTCAACATCTATATCATTTGCTATTAAATACCGATTTAACTCAGAACTAAAGCCTTTCTCCATTTTTAACCTTACACACTTTTGCTTTTTTTCAAAATGTTTAACATAATTGAGGCTCTGAACTATACTAATCATCTTATCGCAAGAAGTCGTATGAACATCAATAACCTCCAAATCACGATTAAGCATATCTGCAACCTTTCCCTGAGTTAATAATTCTCCCCCATGTAGAATAGCTACTTTATTGCAAATTTGCTCTACCTCATAAAGTAAGTGTGTAGATATAAAAAAAGTTATATTATTTTTATAAGCTAAGTTGCATATCATATCTCTTATTTCCTTCATCCCCTGTGGGTCAAGTCCATTAGTTGGCTCATCCAGTATTACAAGCTTAGGATCATTTAGCAAGGCATTAGCAATGCCTAATCGCTGCCTCATACCCAGTGAATATGTCTTTACCTTATCATCAGCTCTATTTAACATACCAACCATCTCTAAAACTTCATCTACTTTTCCTTCAGGTATATCTGGTATTAAATTTGCCATAAGTTCAAGATTTTTACGCCCAGATAAATAAGAATGAAATTTGGGCACCTCAACAATAGCTCCAACCTTCTCTATGGCCTTATGAAATTCTTTTTTCAAATCATATTTATTCAATCTTATAGTACCATTGTCTGGATGTATAAGGTTTAGAAGCATACGAATAGTAGTAGTTTTTCCTGAACCGTTTTGTCCTAAAAAGCCATATATGTCTCCCTCTTCAACAGTCAAATTGATATTATTAATAACTTTCCTTTTTCCAAAGGATTTGCTTAAATTCTCAACTTCTATAATATTATTTTGACTCATCCTTTGCACCTCATATTTAAACTATTTCTTATTGTCCTTACAGGTTTTATATTACCCGTTTGGATATAAATATACAAATAATAATTTTTTATTAACGAATAATATATGCATATATAATAAGTCTAATATGACATATGTCCTTTTTTTATTCCAATCGCTCATTTATACTAATTATGTTAGATAATTTTATTGTTTTAAAATACACAATATCTTAAAATATGTACCAATATACATCATAATACTTAAAGATGGAGGCAATAATGAAGCGAATTAACAATTTAAATATGCTTCTTTCCTATATAGAAAAATATAATTTAAATTCTATATTTGAAAAAGATATGATTCAATATATGGAACTTTTTAGCTTTAGCAAAGGTGAATTAGTTTGTTCCAAAAGTAGTGAAATGAAGTATATGTACTTTCTTGTAAAAGGTAAACTTAAGGTATATACATTACATGATAATGGCAAATCCATACTACTCAGGTTCAATAAACCTCTAAATATACTAGGCGATATTGAGTTTTTAACAGATTTTAAAATTCAGTGTAATGTAGAATCTGTTAATGAATCTATAATTATAGGCATAAAAACAAATGCTCTTTTAAGTCATGCATATAATGACTCTAAATTTTTGAGATTTATAATAAAGAATCTCAGCCAAAAGCTATATGCCGTTTCAAACTCAGCTTCAATAAACCTTTTATACCCTCTTGAAAGTAGACTAGCTAGCTATCTTTTATCAGTAAGCGTTGACGAAAATAATTCTACTAACATCAGTGAGATTAAGACTTCAAAATTCACTGATCTAGCTACTTTACTTGGTACCAGTTATAGACATCTATATAGAATTATTAATGATTTTATCTCTAAAGATATTATAGAAAAAAAAGGCAGCGTAATTGTTATAAAAGATATAAATAAATTAAAAGAGCTATCTGGTGGTAACATGTATGAATAATCACATACCCTATAAAACAATGCTTATACAAATTAATTATTTGGACTACATCTGTATTAAATAAACATAAATCTAATGTTTAAAGGAGGTATTTATGATTGGAGCAATTCTTTCGATGCTAGCTGGAATTTTAATAGGTATACAAGGAATTTTTAATACACGTTTAAGTGACAAAATAGGATTATGGGAAACAACGGCTGTTGTACATGCTGTTGGACTTCTTTTTTCTTTGTTAGTAATAACCTTTTTTGCTAAAGGCAATATTAGCAGAATAGGTGAGGTAAACAAGATATATTTATTCGGAGGCGTCTTTGGTGTTATTATAGTTTTCTGTGTTATGAAAGGAATATCTATGCTAGGTCCAACATTATCTGTATCATTGGTTATAATTAGTCAATTACTAATTTGTACACTAATTGATACCTTTGGATGGTTTGGAGTAACTCAAGTTAGATTTGATTTTACTAAGGTAGCAGGGTTATTTTTAATGATAATTGGTTTAGTTGTATTTAAATTAAAAGGTTAGGAAGAAGGTATACTTAGCCTTCTTCTATATTGCGAAAAGAAGGTTTTAGCTCTAATAAATCCGCATTAATAGCTTTTGCAATACTTTGAGCAATATACCTTGTGTTTCCCTCAAAGGAATAAAATACAACTAGCTTTTTCATTATAAAGTTCACCTCTTAAAACATATATTTTACTTAATTACACAATCTAAATTTATCTATAGATACCCAATCTAGATGCTTGACTAATGCTGGTAATGCTATAGGAGATGGTAAATGTATGATAAATGAGGATTTATTAGATATTGTTAAAGTACAAGAAACTCACAGTCAAAATGAAGTAAATAATTTACTCAACCAAGGCTGGAAACTCCTCAATGTTTACACAGGTAGTTTTTCTTATGATGCTAGCGATCAAATCAATATGTATGTATTAGGAAAGCCTAATGATAGATAAGATATAAAAATTAAAGGATGGCAATTTGCCCTCCTTTAATATATAGCATAAGAAATATGAGTCATAAAATTTTATATTTTAATCTTAAATCATATTAAGTAATGTTCTATGGTAGTGAATTTTATACGTCAATATCATCTAATCTTTTAAATAATTTACTGTATTTATCTAATTTAGCTTTATCCTCAACCTTGTATCCTGAATTATAGAAAATAATATTGCCGTTACCTTCATTTAAAGAGTTTGTTTCTTCTAAAATTCTTTTTAGATTCTTTACAGTACCAATGTTTCCATCAATTATATTAGTATGTGATGGAAGTAATTTTCTAAACATATCCTTATAGAAAGAAAAATGAGTACACCCTAAAACAACAGTTTCGTACTTATTTAAGTCATATTTAAATAACTGCTCTTGAAGATAAGGTAATACTATTTGTTCATTGAACTCAAAACTTTCCGAGAATTGAACCAATCCTGGAAGTGGTAATAAATCAACAATATGTTCATTATCTAATTTAGTAATAAGATTTTGTAGTTTTTCTTCTTTTAAAGTCAAAGCAGTAGCAGTTACCAGAACTCGTTTATTTACATCGTTATTTTTTTCAACAGCAGGTTTTACAGCAGGTTCCATGCCTATTATCGGAATACTATATTTAGACCTCAGATCTTCGATTGCCACACTTGTGGCAGTATTACAAGCAATGACTATTGCCTTAACTCGCTGCTCAATAATGAACTCTATAGCATTAAAAATATGTTTTTTAACTTCATCTTTCGGTTTTGGTCCATATGGAACATTTAATGTATCTGCGTAATATATATAATCTTCATGAGGTAACATTTTTAACGCATCATGCAATACAGTAATACCTCCGATACCAGAATCAAAAAAACCTATTTGCATTTTTATTCCTCCAATAAATAAGATCTATATGTAAATTTAACATACATATAGTTTTATTATACCATAATAACATAGCTTGTTGTTTCACATAATTTGCTACGAATACGTGTCTATACTTCACTATTTCTCTGTTAACCTCTATAAAGGACTTAAAATCCTATGTTAATTTAAAAAGCAACCCATAGCTTTAATATTTTATCACTTTGATAATTTTTATCACTTTGATAAAATAGTTAATTATCACTTTGATAAAAACAAATTATACTATTTTTTGATAAATACTAACTTTAATCTTTTTATTTTAACAAAGATAACTTCTCATTATGATAAACTTCTCAACATATTTCCACGCAGAATAGCCCTTTACCCTATTGGCATGAAAAATGCTTAATAGAATATATGTAAGTACTTAAAACCATTTTTAATCCCCATAAAATTTAACAATCAAACCCTAAAGAAATAGCACAGCAATAAGCTGCGCTATTTCTTTTTGCCCCTTAACTTTTGTTCTTCATATGATTTTCTATGAAAAAAAATTATATATTGCTTATACCTATATAAATTAAATAGTTCTATCGTACTTAAATAATAGACAAGTTTTTAAAATCAATGTAACAACTTGTATACTAATTAAGGAGGCAATCAATGTTAAATACGAAGAAATACCTATCGCTAACTTGTTCTTTTTTTATTGCACTATCATTAATGCCATCAAAAGTATCCGCTGCGGCTTCAACTGTGAGACTAGCCGGTGTTGACAGATACGGAACTTCCGTAAAAATATCTCATGATAGCTGGAGTCAATCAGATTATGTAGTATTAGTTTCTGGAGAAAACTTTCCTGATGGACTTAGCGCTGCACCTTTAGCTAAAAAATATAATGCTCCGATTTTGCTAACAGAAAAAGAAAACTTAAATAATGAAATACTACAAGAAATAAAGCGTCTACAAACAAAAAATGTTTTTATAATTGGTGGTCCAGGGGTAATATCTAAAAATGTTGAAGATACGCTTACCTCTCTTAACATATCCTGTACTAGATTATATGGACAAGATCGATATGAAACTAGTATTAAGGTAGCTGAAGTTGTTGGCTCAAAGAATGGAGCATTTATTTGTTCTGGAGAAAACTTTCCTGATGCGTTGTCAGCAGCATCTATAGCTGCTTCGAAGCAAATGCCTATACTGTTTTCTACTTCAAAATTTCTTCCATCTAATGTTAAGGAGTACATAAATGTTAATAATATAAGTAATTTCTATGTAATCGGAGGAACAGGAGCTATAAGCGATGACGCTGTTAATATACTTGAAAATGT
>NZ_JAEEGB010000050.1 GCF_016316925.1 Clostridium aciditolerans
AATATTCTTCTTAATTTTAGTTAGCTGCTTTCATAGCTGAATAACTTTTCTTAAATTCATCCTTTGCTAAATAAGCACCTAGACCTATTACAATAGTAATAGAAAAGGTTGGCTTTTCAAAAACGCCGTGAGACAAATATTAGCAATACCAAAGCACTGCCACTACAACGGTTTTCTTATTTTTTCTACTTTCATCTTTGCCAGACTTGGTGGTAATAAGTTTAGTCTATTACAGCTGGGATAATTTGTTCCTTAATCAGTGTCCACCTATCACGAGGATTCATGATGAATTCTGATGCAATTGCTACGACTAGGTCTTTTTCTGGAATACAACAAATGACATTACCGCCATCGCCTAGTGCTAAGTATGCAAAAGCGGCCTCCTCTTCACGTAACCACCACAGATATCCATACTTGGCTATTGCCTCCTCAATCTGTGTCTCAGAATGAGGAGCTGTAGACTCGTCAATCCATGTTTTGGAAACAACCTGGTTATTGTCCCAAATGCCACGGTTCAGATATAGAAAACCAAAACGTGCCATATCACGTGGAATTAGTGTAAGCCCCCATCCTCCTGTGGAGTTACTGTTTGGGTCTTTAACCCACCCTTTTACGTTTTTTCCGAATAAATCTTCAAAACCAAATGATTTCATTTCATAATTCGGAATTTCTTTCATGCCGATGGGTTTAAATAAGCGTTCGTTGGCAAACTCACGGGCACTTTTTCCTGTGCTGCGAGTGATTATGGCTGAAAGTAGGTGCGCCCCTGCGGTGGAATACTTAAAAGTTCCAACACTTCCTTTTTGGCCAATCATATCCAAAGTATACTTCACCCAGTCAGGTTGTATACACATCTTGTCCAGCGGTTCCTTCCAGTCCTCAAATGTATAGGGAGCCGTCATAGTGAGAAGATGGCGTATGGTGATTTCTCGTTTCTGCCTATCAGCAGCATCGGGAATATATTCGGGGAAAAAATCCAGCACTTTCTGATCCACATTTTTAATATATCCTGTATCTATGGCAATGCCAATGAGGGCAGATATTATACTTTTCGTTACAGATGCCACATGGTGCGCATCATTTGGGCCATAGCCATTATAATATCTTTCATAAGCAATATATCCATTTCTCACAACAACAATACCGTTTATATTGCTGTACTTGGATTTTATCATAGGTTCAAGCTCTGAAAGCTTTTCAGAATTCATTCTCAAGGTTGACGAGTCTAAGGCTTGCCATTTTGTAGTTGGCCAGTAGTTTCTTTGCATTATAGACACCTCCTAAAAGACGTTTTTTATTTTGTTTAGTGAACCTTAAAGAAAAAGTCAGGTCTTGCTACTATTTTTTCTTTACAGGAAAATACACCTCGGTAATAAGCTCCTCGGGAACAGTGACTTGATTGGGGTCGGTTACATATACTTCATATGGTGATTTCACCAATTCATATCCTTCATTTTCTATCCATTCCCTCAGCTTAGTATATACCGATGTTAATTCTGGATATGAACCCTTTAAAACAGACTTCGCACAAAGGCCTCCAGGTAAATCTCTCGTTCCCTTTACAGGCTCTTCTATCGGGATAGCAAACTCTGTATCATTACCGGCAGGATTGTATTCAGAGCTGTGATAAATAGTCATTGGCGTACCAAGCAAGGTGAGTTTTTCAGTAGCAATCTTTTTATATATCCTATTAAAATATTTTCCATATCCTGCAGCATAGTCGTCACTACTCATCATTCGACGAATATAAAGGATATTCATTGGCTGGGTTTCAACAAGTTGTACTTCAATATCGTAAAGGTATGACATAATTGGTATGCCCTTTTCTAAATTTAGAATATCATTACTCATTTGTTTTAGGGTATATTCAAAAGCATTTAGCTTTTTCTGTATTTCCCTCCGCTTGAGATTAAGGGCAGAACAAAGCTTCTCTTCTGATTCATCCTCTTCCAATTCCAGAATGGCTTTGATTTCTTCCAAAGAAAAATGGTAAGATTTTAAACGGTTGATAAAGAGCATCTTTTTTAGTTGCCTGATGGAATAATATCTATAACCGTTTTCAGGATTAATCTCATCAGGATTAATTAATCCAATTTCATCATAATATCGAAGCGTTTTCGTAGATACTTCACATATCTTTGAGAATTCTCCAATCGATAGCAAGAAGTCACCTCCATTCTTCATATTCTTATACGAACTAAATGCACTAAATATCGATACATTGTACAATTCTACTGTACACCTTACCGTAAGGACAAAGTCAACCGCAAAAATATTGGCGCTGCTTTAGTGTATAAGTCAATTTGGGGCTGTACTTATCTGTGTAGGGTTATAAGTCCGAAAGTTAGTTTCTCTATACAAATAAAAAATCATCAAGAATTTTTACATCAATACCATTGTCAATATATCCTTGTCTTATAGTTTCATAATATCTTTGACTTGGTTTTCCTAAAGCTCTATCTCCATTCATTATATAAACCATAGCCTCTAGTTCTTCACCTTTAAGCACTGCTTTTATAACTTCTTTACGGTAAAGCAGAGGATATTCTTCATACACATCCAATGCTTCTTCGTCAGAGGGCTTTATATCCCATATAACAACTGGTACTCTTCCATTTTCAAAGGGTTCTATGGTTGCAAAGGCCTCATCATCATCTTTTCTAAAGACAAGCTTCCAGCCAAGTATGCTGCCTACTCCTTTCACCTTTGCTGTTTGACATCTATGTGACATATGTTCAAGATTCATATTTGATCCGTAAGCTATGTAATATTTATTCAATTAAAATTCCCCCTACCTTCATGTTTAGCTTTATGAAAAAATGCTTTTTTTTAAATTATGGCTCTGTTTAAGAATAATGTTAATAATATAAGATTTTTTAAAGAAACTCCAAAGGGAGTTCCTTTAGTTCGTGTTTTAAGAATGTTGCTAATTAGCTCAACTGTAAATTGTGATTACTTTCTTCAAATTAACTAAAGTCTCCAAAGTCATGGATTTTATTACCTAAATATCTATATGAACGCTTATATCCATCGCCAACATATAAGACTGGATTTAAACATTCTCGTATAATAATTTCATCCTTTTGTAGTTCCTCGTTAATAAATCTACCTTTGATTTTAGCAATAATATTACTATAATTTTCAAATTCATCTGATTCAACTATTTGAACAACTTCACATTCAATGTTTAAAATACAATTATTGATTATTGGTGCGTCTATTTTATTTGAGATATGATAATTAAGTTTCGAAGCAAGTTTAAACTTATCTTTTCCAGAGTTAGTACCGCCAATTTCAATTTCCTGCATTAAATTATTGTCTGGAATGTTAACTGTAAAACAGTTGACATTCTTAATCTGCTTAATTGCATTACCAAATTTATAAATGCCCACGACAAGCATATCACCTAAAGAATATGACGAGCTTACGGTTGTAAAGTTATATCCATAGGTTGAATCTTTATACCCAATTAGAAAAATTGGAAAACCATAATAGAGTTTTTCAGAATATATTTCTTTTTTTCTCATGCGTACCTCCTGTTGCTAAATCTAATTATGAAAATATTCTATTAGCTATTTCGTAAGAAAAATCATGATTAAGTAATTTTGAAATTTTATTTTCATTCTGTATTTGCTGTACAGATTCTATCAGGTTAGAATAAACCGCTCTAACTGGAGCAGAACCAAGGCTTAACCGTCTAGCTCCTAACTGTTCTAAACTTTCCAAATTGCTTGTCATAGGTGTGGCAAGAATATTAATAGGTGCAGAAATATTTTCTATTAATTTTGAAATGATACCTTCTTCAATTGCACCAGGCACAAAAACGCAGTCAGCACCTGATTTATGAAAAGCATTGCCTCTTTCAACGGCAATAGATAACCTTTCATCCTCTTTTCCTGCTTTAATAAAAAATACACAAGTTCTGGCATTAATAACAAAAGGAATTCCCAACTTCTCTTTAAGATTAGATATAGCCTGAATTTTTTTTATTTGAATATCTAGATTTTCTAGGTAAGGAGTTGGAGCAGAATAACCATCTTCAATGTTGATTCCAACTGCACCAGCTTCAATAATCTTAGTTACATTTTCTACTATTCCATCGATTGTGTTAGCATAACCCAATTCAATATCTACACTTACAGGGATAGATACCCTTTCAGTTATTAGCTTTACTGTTTGAACAATATATTCAAAATCAATTTTTTCTCCATCAGGATAACCTAGACTATAAGCAAATCCAGCGCTTGTTGTTCCAATTGCTGGAAAGCCGGTTTTTTCATATATAACTGCACTACCAACATCCCACGCATTAGGAAGTATAAACATTTTATTGCGATGGTGAAGCTCTTGAAATTGCTTTGCTAAGTGTAATTGCTTTGTGTTATTCATATTTTACCTCATTTCATAAACATTCTTGTTATCTATAGAATTTACAATTTTATGATTAATGAACTTATTCCTTGTACAAGTAATATAAATTATTATATACTATGGATATATCAATGTTCATCGATATATGAAATTATAAGGAGGATATTTATGACTGGAACTCCACAAATATCACAACTAGCAGAAGCTTTAGCTGATAAATCACGATCTACTATTCTTATGGTAATGATGGATGGTGAATTTCACACTGTTAATGAGTTAGCTAGGGCTGCTGGAATTAAATCGCATACTGCTTCTTATCATTTAGCAAAGCTTACTGAATTGCAATGGGTAGCTATGGAAAAACACGGACGATTTCATTACTATCAAATAAGTAATAAAGAATTGGCTCAAATGCTTGAGAGCTGTCTTCAAATTTCTCCTTTAAAACCTTCAAGGTCCTTAAATCAAAGTATTGAAAACCAGATGCTATATTCAGGTAGAATCTGTTATGATCATTTAGCAGGAAAAATAGGAGTACAACTTACTGACTGGTTACTTGAAAAGAATTATATCATAAAATCAGAGTATGGTTGAAACTTAAGTATAGAAGGAGAAAATTTTTTTGAGTCTAATGGAGTGAACATTGAACTATTAAAGAAAGAAAAAAGATGCTACTGCCGAATGTGTTTAGATTGGAGTGAGAGAAAGCATCATGTAGCTGGTAGTGTAGGAAAAGCCCTAATGAATGTATTTTTTAATAATCAATGGATAGAGCGTACAGGAAATAGTAGAGCTATTAAATTAACAGCTAAGGGAAAAGAGCAATTATACCAAAAATGGCATATAAAATTTTGAATATAAATTCAGAAAAATAGGAAACGATCCGAAGTTATAGTTCCCTATTTTCATTTAATTAAGAGTAGTTGTTGTGCTTACTTAATATAATTTTACAATTGTTTATTTGCTTTATTATAGTTAACAAAAGCATCTATACAATTACAGATGAAATTGTATAGATGCTTTTATATCTTAAACTATATTAATATCAAATTTAGTTTTTTTTATATTATCATAAGTAGCATCATATAGATATTCTTTTGTATTGTTATGTATTATAAATACAAAGACTAAGGCTACCGCTAAACATACTGGAACAGCATAAAAAGCATTTTTAACTCCTATAAATTTATTCAAATATCCCATCAATAGATTTATAACTGTACTTAATATTGATGCAAGAGTTATTATAGTTCCTGTTATATAGGCTGTATTTTCTTTAAACACCTTATTTACAGTAAGTATTACTGTAGGGAACACAATAGCAAAGAATATTCCTGATAAGGATATAAACATTACTCCACCTATTCCCATTGAAATACCAAAGAAATAAACAACCAACGCAGCTATTAATGAAACCATAACTGATCTTAAGTATCCTGTCTTCTCTACTATAAATCCACCTATAAATCTTCCTATAGCAAAAGTAGTAAAGAAAAGTGCTGCATAATATGAACCTGAACTCTGGTCAAAATTAAATACTTTATTCGTGTAATTCATAAACCAGTTTCCTGTACACCATTCTGCTCCAATATAAAATCCTAAAGCTATAGTGTATAAATATATAAGTTTATTACTGAATATTTCTCTTGTATTTATTTTGCTATTTTTATTTTCTTCATGAACACTAGGGACTTTTACAAATAAAAAGGCAATTAACACTACTAAAACAGCTGCTGCTACAAGTACAAATATTTTTCTCCAATCCATTCCTCTGCCTATCATTATTCCAACAAATCTCTGACCTGCTGCTGAACCTAACCCATAACAGAAATGTGTTAAATTCATTAAAATAGCCTGATAACTAATAAATAAAACCGGTGCAATAGTATTAGCTCCTATACTTATTAGCGAAACTCCAATAGAGTTAACTACAGTTCCCATTATAACCATAGTGAAAGAGTTAGCCTGAGATAATATTGTAAGACCTGATAACATAGCTATCGTTCCTAAAATAACTACTTTCTTTTGTCCGATTTTTTCACAAAGAAATCCGCCTATATATGTAAATATTATATATCCTATAGAAGCCGCTGTAATCATATACCCTACATTTATGTCATTCACTGAAAAAATCCTTTTATAAGTAGGTATAAAGGCTCCTTTTAGGTTGTCTGTTATAGCCATAACCACCATTATTAAAAATATAAATGCTATGGCAGGAATATTTAGACTCTTATCATTATTTGCATCCATCTTTATTCAGTTATCCTTTCTAGTCCTGTTTTACTTAAACAATTATATATATCTTCCAAAAATTATTCAATATCTTTTACTGTTCCCCAAATTTTAATTAAATTTAAAATATTCAAAAGCCTTTTCTTTTCTATCAATCCATTATTCATCTTACCCTAGCTTCTCTAATGATATATTAAATGCTTTTTTCCATGCAAATATATCTACAATAATCATCACTACAATGTATACATACACTGCATAATTAACGGAAGTACAAAAATAATGTACTGCTGCTAAAACTCCAAGTAAAAGCATAAGTGGAATTACTACTAACCCCTCACCCTGACTAGAAATCCCAAAACTTTCCGAAAAAGGTAATGACTTTTTCAGTGTTTTAAAACAAATCACTGTAAACAATAATATATTTAGAAATACCGCAATTAAATCTGGGAATATCCTTACTCCAAATATACACATAAATATTATGCATTCAACAATATATATAGGAAACAGCAGTCTAGAAATAAAGGCTTTTAATGTTCCTCTAAATATGTCCGCAACGCTTTTAATAGGAATAGCTTTATAAACCCAAGCTCCTTTGTATCCTGCTGAATGTTTGATCATCATAACTATTGTTGGCATTACTATTGCACAAAAATATATATTTAAATACAGCCTACTGGAAACTATATCATTCCAGCCTATACTTTTTAATTCATTGAATATGAATATAAAAGGAAAAATTATAGCAAATCCTAGAGAAGGGTATACCTTAAGCTTAAACTCCCTTTCGTTTCTCATAATATTAGATGCAAATCTAAAAAATATCCTTTCCTCTCTGCTTAAACAAATTATCTTTAATAATCTGTCAAATATTTTTATGTTTTCTTTTTTAGTTTTACCACTATTATTATTTAGTTTTTGTAAGCTTCTTTCAAAAGTCGGTATTAGTTTTATATATATGATTATTGAAGCTACAGGTACTAGCACTGCAAGTATTGAAAGTATTATAAAATAAATATTATGATTACCACGTAACATTAATTCAAAAGGAGCTCCAAACCATATAGGCATTATAAAATACTGCCACCATTTTGGAGTAAAGGCCATATGTATATTAGTAAAATCAAATAATCTTCCTATAAATTGATAACCTACAGTTATAGTTATAGATAAAACTATTTGAACAGAGTTTATTATGTCCTTTAGCTTTTCTCCATCAAAAAACTTTAGTATAAGTAAATATAACAAAGCTGTTAGAACCACTATAAATAAATCCATAAGAATTATTTCTAATAAGAACATTATAAAGAATAAAATCCCATGTCTATATAATGCTATAGCAAGTCCTGCACCTGATAATGAAAAAGTGATAAGAACCATATAAGTTAATACATGCAAAACCTTTGCCATACTTAAGGTTTTACTATTCACTGGTTTTGAAAATATAATATTCTTATCTCTTACATCTAAAAGTACTGAAGAAAAATCAGAAATTAAAGTAGTTGTAATCATAAACATTAATATTCCAAAAACAAAACTCATTTGAAATATAAAATTTTCTTTTGCCCAAATTATAGGGCATATAATTAAACCGACAAATCCATAAAACAATAAAGATTTCTTAAAGCTATTTTCATTCTCACTTTCATTTTTTGATGAATTATTCATTACGGTAGAAACCCTTCTTTTATCCATAATGAACTTTACCTGTAATATCTTTCTCATAACATTGTAATCTACGCCAATTTTTTCGAAAAAGCCTTTAAATCTGTCTAAAAACTTCAACACCTTAAAGTCCTTCATTATTTTTCACCTCTAACTATGGATACAAACTCCTCAGCTATTGATTTGTATTCTTTAAATCCGGTTAGCTCATTAAATATATCTTCCAAGGACCCGTCCTTACATCTATGCTTTAATTCATCAAAGCTTCCGTCAACTGCAACTTGTCCATTTTTAATTAGTATTATTCTATTACTTATCTTTTCAACTACGTCCATTATATGGGATGAGTAAAATATAGTTTTCTCTTGTGCCATTAATTCGCTTAGTATTTCCTTTACAATCATAACACTGTTGGCATCTAATCCGCTTAAAGGCTCGTCCCAAAATAATATATCAGGATTATGCAGCAAACTTGATATTATAAGCACCTTTTGTCTCATACCTTTAGAATATGATGTCATTCTAGAATCATATACCCCTTCTATCCCAAAGATTTTCATGAGCTTCTGTGCTTTTTGATCAACATCCTCATCCTCATAATCTAAACCATACAGCTCACCTATAAAGGTCAAGTATTCCCTTGCTGTAAGACTATCATATATTTCTGCAGTTTCAGGAACATATCCTATTTTTTTCTTATATTCTGTATTGCCATCTGATATGTCCTGTCCTAAAATCCTGACTTCCCCGGTATACCCTTCTATAAGCCCTAGTAATATCTTTATCGTAGTACTTTTGCCTGCTCCATTTGGTCCTATATATCCTATAATCTGACCTCTGTATACATCTAAATTTATTCCATTTAACACCTGTTTTTCGCCAAAGTTTATTCTTAAGTCTCTTATGTTTATAATAGGTTCTTTAGTAATTTCCATAAAAATCTTCCTCCGTATTCTCTTACTAGTCTTTCATCTGTGGGATTTAAAGCCTTATAACAAAGCTCTTATTCCAGTATCCACACATAATTATACATTAAAGTAAATTAAACTGCAAAATTACATCTTTGGTATAATTTCCTTATGTTTTACCTTTAAACTACAAAAGCCTATAAGCCTTATCACTTTAAGGCTTATAGGCTTTCTTATTTACTTTTACTTTGTTATCTATATATGCATATTAGCTTCTCTTGCTTATTACTAATTTATTACGTAGTCCAACTTACTTATTGTGTTTAAAATTTTGAAATTAGCCCTATCATTCTTTTGTATTGCTTCCAAAGTCTGTCCACCAAAGCTTGCTATTGGACTGTATGGATATTCTCCACAAACATCTATGCCACAGATTCGCTTATCCGCAGCAATAAATTTAATTAAATTAAGTAACTGCATAAGTTTCATATTTCCTTGATCCCAATTTGTTACCGCTTCTGATTCTTCAAGAACATCTTTATCGATACTAACGTATACATTTTCAGTAGAAACTCCTAATTTTAAATATTTTTTTATATCTGTTTGTCCTGCATCTTCTTCTGAAAATACCAAAACTTTTTTATTTAAATCTTTCGGTATAGATTTAAGCAAATCTTCCCTGGTGCCTATAATAACAACCTTTTTAAGCATTGGTAGATTCTCTAAAGAGTTCAATACCCATGACCCACAGGTCACTAAAGATTCACAGGGCGCCTCCATCATATCTGTATGATGATCGAATAAAACTAGCGTGAATGGTGATTGAATTTCTGACATAAGTAGATAGGTTACATAATGGTAGTTTCCACTTCCTATAAAGGTTATTCCCCTATCTTTATACTTTTTCAATCTCTTACTAATAGAAATTAAAGATTTTCTTTCACAATATCTGTTTGTATTTCTAATGTCTGAAAGATTAATCCTCTTATAACGAGATTTCCTAAAATAGGTTTGTGCATTATATACTTGGTCAAAATCTAATATGTTTACTGAAATTCCCACAGCTTCTCCACCTCCATATTACTTTTATTAGTCTTTCATCTGTGGAATTGCAAACCTCCTTAACAAAAGCTTGTCCCAGTATCCATACATAATTATATATTAAAGTAAATTAAACTTCAAAATTACATATTTGGTTCAATTTTCTTGTATTTTTTAGTTTAGAAAACAAAAAAATCCTATAAGCCTTATCATTTTAAGCCTTATGGGATTTTTTACTTACTTTATTAATAAATTTTTCTGAAATAATTAATGTTTTTGAATATTATTAACAATTTGTTTACATACCTCGGAAGTACTAATTAAAATAGAGAATTGGCTAATATAAAAGATGGCAGCTGAAAGCAGTGCCATCTTCTATATTTTAGAAATTTGTTTTTACTATATAGTGACAATTAACGTCGATGTGGTTTAAGAATAACAATAATCTTTCATAAAGTGGGTGAGCTTTGTCACCATACTTTGCTTCTAGATTCTCTCCAATATCTTTTACCGTTTTCCTGCCATCTATTTGTAAAAATACATAACTTCCGTATTCATCCAGAGTAATTTTTTTATATTCTGGAATTCTGAATTTAAGTTTTCTAAAGAACTTTTGGACCTTATGATCTTGCTTTTCAAGTATAGTCACAATACCTTCTTTATCTACTTCATATTCTAAATTGTCAGAAATTTTAAATATTATATTCAAAACCTCTTCGTTATTGTTTGGCATTTTTTACCTTACTGTTCATTATAGGTATTATAGTAGCTATTATTAGACCTATTAATATTATAACTGCCATTCCATTAGAAGCAGTAAATCCACTTGGTCCAGCTCCTTTTATAACACCTGACACTTGAAGTATTATACCTATAAGTCCTATTATAGAACCACCAGCAACAAGTCCAGAAGATAAACTTATACCATTAGAAACTTTAGCTTCTTTTTCTATTTCAGATTTACAAGTTCTTTCTATAAATAGACGAACTAATGCACCTATTAATATTATAGAAGTTGTAGATATTGGTAAATAGAATCCTATAGCAACTGTCATTACAGGAAGATTTAATAAGAATAAAACAACTCCCATAACAGCACCAACAATTATCATAACCCAAGGTAATTTACCTGACATTATACCAGCAGTTAATGTTGACATTAAGTTAGCTTGAGGTAGTGCAAATGGAACGTTATCGCCAGTCATTGCAAGTTGACTAGAAAGTAATAATATAGTACCAACAACTACTGCAACACCAGCTATACCAGCTATAGCAAAGTATTTTTGCATTTCATTTTTGTCGCCGCCTATTATGAAAGTAACTTTTTGTGATTGAGAATAACCACCAGCCATAGCTATAGCAGTAACTATAAAGGTACCAAATAAAAGTAATGATCTGTTACTTTCAGGATTTTTCCATCCCATTGCAACGAATAATAATGTTACAACAACTATAGAAGCTATAGTCATACCAGATACAGGAAGGTTCGAAGTTCCTATAGTACCAGTTAAACGACCAGAAACTATAACAAATAGTAGTGATAAGAATAATGATAAAATAGAAGCGGCTATTGCCATTACTATATTACCACCAGATATCAAGAAACCGCCTATGAAACCTATTACTATACCACCGATTATTATTATGTTTCCAGCAGATGAACTGCCAGCACCATTTGAAGACTTAGCATTAATAGTTTCTTTTATGGAAGATACTATTGTAGGTATAAGCTTAATAGCACCTATTAAACCACCAGAAAGCATCATACCAGCGCCGATATATTTTACATAACTACCAGCTATATGTTTAACCTGCATTGCGTTTATAGCAACATTAGGATTATTCCATACAGTTGCACCATCTTGTCCAAGAGCAGCGAAATAACCTATTAAAGGCATAATAGCGAAGTTAGATAATATAGAACCAGCAAACATAGTTAAAGAAACATCTAAGCCAACTATGAATCCTATACCTAATAATAGAGGGTTAACTTCAACTTCAAATTTCCACTTGTAGAAAGTTTCATTTACATAGCTTATAACATTGTTAGCTACATTTAAAAATGAGCTAGTTACAACAGTTATAATACCGCCTATTCCAAAGCCTATTCCCATGTACTTCATTGATTCTCCAGCACCTTCTGAAGCAACAAGTGTTTCAGATATAGCCATTGACTCAGGGTACATTAATTTACCGTGTTCTTCAACGATTAAGTAATTGTAAACAAGAGAAGCTATTCCTATACCGAATAAAACTCCACCTACACCAACAACAAAACCTTCTAAAAAAGTAACTTTAGAACCTATTAGAAGAACTGCTGGTAAAACGAATATTATACCACTTGCGACTGATTCTCCACCACTTGACATACCTTGAAGTAAGTTTTTGCCAAGAATACCTTTTTGCTTGGCAAATGCAGCTATAAATGCTGAACCTATTATAGAACCAGGTATACCAGCAGCAACTGTAAGACCTGATTTCATACCTGAATAGGCAGTTGATGCTGCAAATAAACTAGCTAAAATAATACCAATAATTAATACAGCAGTGTTTCCACCAGATTTAGAACCACTAGAAATGTAAGGAACGTAGTCTTTACCAGCTACTCCCCCATATGCATCTTTAGATAACTTATGATCCATAATACATGCCTCCTTTTATATTTAATAGACACAATTATAACACAATTATTATTAGAAAGAATTTTCCCAATTTTGAAAATAAAGAAATTTATTCGTTAATAAAAACACAATATTTCTACTAATTAGAATTATACAATTTAAATTTAAAGGGCATAAAGATTTTTGTAACAATATGGGTCATATTGTAAATATAATATTAAATTGAATTTAATGTTACAATAATGATAAAATACATTTAGATTCTATATGAAATTTTAGTTTTCAGAACAAGCATACAAGTTAAAAACTGTAAATAATCCCTTTTAATAAAAAACAATGTATAATCAGATATATAATCATTAAAAAGGGATTATTGCCATCTTGAATTTCTAAATATCAGAAAATTCATTATAATCATCATTTCATAAAATTATTAATAATTTGTGAATTTTTTAAATTCTTATTTATTGCAAACTCCAACTTACTTATTGTAATAAACAACAAAAGCCCATAATCCTTATCAATTTAAGGCTTATAGGCTTTTCTATTACTTTCTCATAGCTTAGATAATAAAAAAGATGGCAGCTGCTAATCAGCGCCATCTTTTTTATTAGAAATTTGTTTTTTCTATATAGTGACAATTAACGTCAATATGGTTTAAGAATAACAATAATCTTTCATAAAGTGGGTGAGCTTCGTCACCGTACTTTGCTTCTAGATTTTCTCCAATATCTTTTACCGTTTTCCTGCCATCTATTTGTAAAAATATATAACTTCCATATTCATCTAAAGAAGTTTTTTTATATTCTGGAATTCTGAATTTAAGTTTTCTAAAGAACTTTTGGACCTTATGATCTTGCTTTTCAAGTATAGTCACAATACCTTCTTTATCTACTTCATATTCTAGATTATCAGAGATTTTAAACACTATATTTAAAACATCTTCGTTATTGTTTAGCATTTTTTACCTTACTGTTCATTATAGGTATTGTAGTAGCTACTATTAAACCTACTAATATTATAACAGCCATTCCATTAGAAGCAGTGAATCCACTTGGGCCAGCTCCTTTTATAACACCTGATACTTGAAGTATTATACCTACAAGTCCTAATATAGAACCACCGGCAACAAGTCCAGAAGATAAACTTATACCATTAGAAACTTTAACTTCTTTTTCTGTTTCAGATTTACAAGTTTTTTCTATAAATAGACGAACTAATGCACCTATTAATATTATAGAAGTTGTAGATATTGGTAAGTAGAATCCTATAGCAATTGTCATTACAGGAAGGTTTAATAAGAATAAAACAACTCCCATAACAGCACCAACAATTATCATAACCCAAGGTAATTTACCTGACATTATACCAGCAGTTAATGTTGACATTAAGTTAGCTTGAGGTAGTGCAAATGGAACGTTATCACCAGTCATTGCAAGTTGGCTAGAAAGTACTAATATAGTACCAACAACTACTATAACACCAACTACACCAGCTATAGCAAAGTATTTTTGCATTTCATTTTTGTCGCCACCTACTATGAAAGTAACTTTTTGTGATTGACAGTAACCACCAGCTATAGATATAGCAGTAACTATAAATGTACCAAATAAAAGTAAAGATTTATTGTTTTGAGGATTTTTCCATCCCATTACAACGAATAATAATGTTACAATAACTATAGAAGCTATAGTCATACCAGATACAGGAAGGTTCGAAGTTCCTATAGTACCAGTTAAACGACCAGCAACTATAACAAATAGTAATGATAAGAATAATGATAAAATAGCAGCAACTATTGCCATTACTATATTACCACCAGATACCACGAAACCTCCTATGAAACCTATTACTATACCACCAAGTAATATTATGTTTCCAACAGATGAACTGCCAGCACCATTTGAAGACTTAGCGTTAAGGGTTTCTTTTATGGAAGATACTATTGTAGGTATAAGCTTTATAGCACCTATTAAACCACCAGAAAGCATCATACCAGCGCCGATATATTTTACATAACTACCAGCTATATGTTTAACCTGCATTGCGTTTATAGCAACATTAGGATTATTCCATACAGTTGCACCGTCTTTTCCAAGAGCAGCAAAATAACCTATTAAAGGCATAATACCGAAGTTAGATAATATAGAACCAGCGAACATAGTTAAAGAAACATCTAAGCCAACTATGAATCCTATACCTAATAATAGAGGGTTAACTTCAACTTCAAATTTCCACTTGTAGAAAGTTTCATTTACATAGCTTATAACGTTGTTAGCTACATTTAAAAATGAGCTAGTTATAACAGTTATAATACCACCTATTCCGAAACCGATTCCCATGTACTTCATTGAATCTCCAGCACCTTCTGAAGCAACAAGTGTTTCAGATATAGCCATTGACTCAGGGTACATTAATTTACCGTGTTCTTCAACCATTAAGTAATTGTGAACAAGAGAAGCTATTCCTATACCGAATAAAACTCCGCCTACACCAACAACAAAACCTTCTAGGAAAGTAACTTTAGCACCTATTAGAAGAATTGCTGGTAAAACGAATATTATACCACTAGCAACAGATTCTCCACCACTTGCCATACCTTGAACTAAATTTTTGCCAAGGATACCTTTTTGCTTAGCAAATGCAGCTATAAATGCGGAACCTATTATAGAACCAGGTATACCAGCCGCAACTGTAAGACCTGATTTCATACCTGAATAGGCAGTTGATGCTGCAAATAAACTAGCTAAAATAATACCAATAATTAATACGGCAACGTTTCCACCAGATTTAGAACCACTGGAAATGTAAGGAACATAGTCTTTACCAGCTACGCCACCATATGCATCTTTAGATAATTTATTATCCATAAGACGTACCTCCTTTTATATTTTATGAAAACAATTATAACACAATTATTGCTAAATAAAGATTTTTGTAATTTTATAAATAAAAAAGTCTATTTGTTATGAGAATTGCAATAGTGTCACTAATTAGAATTATACAATTTCCCTTTAAATGATATAGGACAATTTGTAAGAATAATAATAAATAGTATGATTTACAATAATAATAATAAAATATACTCAGATCCTATATTAAATTTTAGTTTTCAAGGCAAAAAAATAGTTAACAAACTGTGAATAACTCTTTTTAATTAAAAATTTCATGTATTATTATTAATAATGATTATCATTTCCTTGAATTTTTAAATGTTAACAAATTCACTATGCTTATTATTCCCTAGTGAAGACAGCATGAATTTGTTAATTTTAATTTTTTATTTTTATTATGTACTTGATTAGAATTTAATATACTTAATGGAATTTCCATAACTTCTCCACCTCCCTATTACTTTTATTAGTCTCCCATCTGTGGAATTACAAGTCCTTTTAACAAAGGCCTGTCCCAGTATCTTTGCTTAATTATGCATTAAAGTAAATTAGACTTCATATTTATATCCTTAGTATAATCTTCTTGTATTTTTTAGTTTAAACAAGAAAAAAGCCCATAAACCTTACCACTTTAAGGCTTATAGACTTTTTTGATCCTCAAAGGCAAAATCTATCATTTTTTTATTTTAAGTTCTCATTCACCTTTAGAAAAGCAATACTTTATAAACAGAGTTCTTGGCATCAGATGGAGTTTTAACTCCACCTGATACTTAGAAATCGTTATCCAGGGGCGTAGCCGCTCTTTACTCCAACTTTGGGAAGGTGGAGTATTAGAGCGGGTAGTCATCGGATGAATCATCAGACTGCCATCCTAAAAAATATCTGCAATCAATAATTTTTTTTGATGGATATTTTTTATCAATATCTCTAAATTCATCCCAAGCGGTAGCTAAAACTAATATATCCGCTTTATCACATAAACTTTTTATGCTATTACAATAGTTAACTTCATTAAATTTATATTCCTTTGCAAAAGGCTTATTTGCTATTGGATCATAGGCAACTATATTATTATATCCTTCATCTAGCAAAATTCTAATTATTTTAGCTGTAGAGCTATCTCTAACATCATCGGAGCCTGGTTTAAATGACAGTCCAAGCATTCCTATAGTATCTGTTTTATTTGCAATCTTTATTATCTTATCTGCCATAAACTTAGGCATGATATTGTTTACTCTAATAACATTCTCAAGTATCTTAGGTTCATATCCCTTTGAAACTGCCTTTTCGTACATAGCCTGTGTATCCTTAGGCAAACAATATCCTCCATAACCGCAGCCAGGAAAAACATAGGATGTCATATTGCACCCACCCCATCGTTTATCTAAATGTAGTATATTGAAGGCTTTCTTTATTTGTATACCACCTATAGCATCTGCTATTTTTGTCATTTCATTCGAATAGCTTATCATGGTTGCAAGAAGGGTATTTGATAAATACTTTATGAACTCACCAGTATTAAGTGATACTGCAAAAAAAGGAATATGAAAATTCTCATATAGACTTTGAAGCATCTTTTCTCCTTTTTCATCGTAAACACCACAAACTATTCTATCTGCATTTATCATGTCCTCCCAGCAGTGACCTTCTCGTAAAAATTCTGGATTATTAGCAATCGTAAATTTATCTCCAACAGATAATTGTTTTTCTTCTAAATACGGAATAACTCCTTCTAAAGTCGTTGATGGAGGTACTGTAGATTTAATAACCAATACTCGGTATTTATTATCATTTAATACCGACGCCATCATATCTATTGCAGAGTAAAGATATTTTAAATCTGCTTCCCCCTTTTCTCCACAGGGAGTTCCAACACATAAAAATATAAAGTCGCTCTTTTTTACTGCATATTCTGGTTCCTCTGTCACAGTAAAGTTTTTATTAATATGTCTAAGTAGAGCAGTATCTAATTCCGTCTCAGCAAAAGGAAGTTTACCAGCTTTAATCATTTTTACTCTTTCAGCATCCATATCAAAACCATATACTTTATTATCTTTTTCAGCAAAAGCCAGAGCCGTGGTAAGTCCAACAAAACCTAGACCAAATACTGTAATTGTATAACTCATAGCTAATCATCCTTTATTAATTTTTTCACTTCCATACCTTCCAAGGTGCTTTATTTTCATTCCACAGCCTTTCAAGTAAATTCTTATCCCGCTGAGTATCCATACACTGCCAAAAACCCTGGTGCTTATAAGCGACTAGTTTACCTTCTTTAGCTAGCCTCTCCAGTGGAGTTCTTTCGAAAACTGTACTATCATCATCTATATAGTCAATTACTTCCGGTTCCACTACCATATAGCCACCATTAATCCATCCCCCATCTTCTTTAGGCTTTTCTATAAATTTCTCTATCTCATTTGTATCTTCATTAATGTCAAGTACGCCAAATCTTCCTCCTAGTTGAATAGCAGTCATAGTAAGATAAGCATTGGAATTCAAATGGTGTTGCTTTAGTTTGTTAATATCTACATTACATACTCCGTCGCCATAGGTAAGCATAAATGTCTCTTTACCTAAATATTCTTTTATTCTGTTTACTCTTCCACCAGTCATTGTATATAGGCCTGTATCTACCAATGTAACCTTCCAAGGTTCTGATGCATTATTATGAACTGTCATTTTATTACCCTTTGTAAAATCAAAGGTTACATCTGAGGTATTCAAATAGTAATCCGAAAAAAACTCTTTAATCATATAACCCTTATATCCGAGACATATTATGAAATCATTAAATCCATAGTGACTATAGCTTTTCATTATATGCCATAAAATAGGCTTACCTCCTATTTCAATCATAGGTTTGGGCCTTAAATGGCTCTCTTCACTTATTCTTGTTCCAAATCCACCGGCCAAAATTACAACTTTCATGATTTGATCACTTCCTTTTGCGCTTTATTTGCAAAATTAAATTGTTCTAATTAGCGCTTCTTTTAGCAATCCTATTTAGTGATTTTATACATTCATCAATTAAATCAAATAATAAACCGCTGTCATTAAGAATTTCTCTAACGCTCTTATCAGATAAAATAGCAGTGATTACTTCTATCCTTTCTTTTATAGATCCTCTTGTTACATTAGCTGCTAAATATACACAATATATTAAAGAATAATTAAGCATACTGGCAATGAAGTTTAGGTTGTTATTGTCTAACTTGTTCCAACTCTCCAGCAAGCTTTTACTTTCAGTGTATATTTTAAGGTACGCCATATATCTATCCTTTCCTATATTAGAATTATAAAGAGAATCATTTCTTGTTCTGTAGTAATAAAGTTCTTTATTTACTGCAACCAAAGTATTAGAAAATCTTAAATATTGGATACAATTTATGGTATCTGCTCCATTAGTGACTTTTATATTATTTTCAGCTATATACTTAGCAGTCTTCTTTATTATTTCAGTTTTAACTAACTTCCCCCACATAGGTCTAAAGCAGTTGTAGATTTGAGGGAATATGTCTCCTATCTTTGTTATATCCTTAGTACAAAAATCAGGACAATACCTTATAGTTACTGCTTGTGGGTTTTCATCCTCAAATATATGAACAGCACAAACTGAAATATCTGCATTATTTAATTTTGCAATTTCATATAATTCTTTTAAGAAATCTTTATGAATATAATCATCACTATCAAGAGTGCAGTAGTATTCTGTATCTAGATTTTCAATATATTGAGTAAATTCATTAACATTAGGTTCGTCATATATAAGACTATTCCGTTTATTTTTAAAAAGTTTTATTCTTTTATCCTTTTTTGCATATTCTTCTAAAATCTCACTTGTCCCATCTGTACATCCATTATCTAAAATTACCCACTGAAATTCTGTAAAGCTTTGATCTAAAACGCTTTTGATACATTGATGTATATATTTTTCTACATTATAGGCAAGTGTTATGATCGTTACCTTTGGTAAATTTTCTTCCATAATAGCTGTAACTCCTTTCATAGGATATAGCTTTGACACTTTGTAGCCCAACTTTCCCTTCATTATATGATAAGCATTATTGATAAGTGAATTTTAAGGAACGCCTTACTCGTCTTCACTAAGTGTTCTTTTAAGGAACACCTTACTCCGCTTCCCTCCGTAATGTGGGCTTTCACACTAAGTTCAGACTTCGCCGCACTCGTCTTCACTAAGTGTTCTTTTAAGGAACACCTTACTCCGCTTCCCTCCGTAATGTGGGCTTTCACACTAAGTTCAGACTTCGCTACACTCGTCTTCACTAAGTGTTCAATACCTATCCAAATTTTTGACTATTTATAGAACAGATGGTAAAATAGTATTTGTTGTCCATAAAAATATAAAACTTATAATTTTTGAAAGGATTACTAACATGAAAAAAATAAGCACTAAAATCATAATAACCATTATAGCTTGCTGCGTTACCTTATCTTCAATTTTAGGAGCCGTTTCAATAATTGCAGGAAAAACACTTATTAATGAGGAAGCTATGGACAAACTTGTATATATGTCTAAAAGCACTGCGGCAGATTTAAATGAAAAGCTTAGATTAGCAGAAGGCAAATTGGACTATTTATACTCTGATGTCTTAAATACCTTTGATGTAGAGCGACTAAAATCAGATCCAAAATACATGGAAGAATATAAAAACACCTTAGCATCAACCATAAAAAATTATTCGAAAGACTCTAAATCCTATTCATCTATGTATTTTCTTCTTAATCCTGACTTAACCGGTCAAGTAGCTGATGTTAATCTTGCTGATGTTAAAAGCACTGGTGATTTCGAAACACAGCCTGAACTAACAAAAGAAAAATATGACTCTAAAAATAAAAACATGCAGTGGTACTATGAAAGCATAAAAAATAAAAATGGAACCTGGTCCATTCCACATACTTCTTCCATTATTAACTCAGATGTAATTACATATTCAAAACCTATATACAAGAACGATGTACTTATAGGTGTAGTTGGTGTTGATTTAAAACTAAGTTATATTAAAAATCTAGTAAATAGTATTAAAGTATATAACACAGGCTATGCTTCTCTATACAATGAGAAATATGATTACTTAGTACATCCCGATTTTACATATAAAGATAACTTAGCTACAGTTAAAAATGGGGTATATAAAGATCTTTATGATCAAATGAAAGCAAATCAAGATGGCTTTATTAAATATAAAAGTAAAAATGGACAATACAAACTGCTAGCTTATTCAAAGCTTTCAAATGGATGGGTTCTAACTGTTGCTCCGCCTATATCTGAGGTCCTTAGCGGCATTAATAGATTAATCCTAATAATTTCTGCTATTATTATAATAGGAATTGTTTTATCCATAGCTGCAGCATTGTATTTAGGCAAAAAAATTTCAGAACCAATTAAAGCAACTACTGAACTTGTAAATGCTATATCCCAGTGTGATCTTTCCTCAAGTATAGATAAAGAAGTAGAGAAATTTTCTAAAAATAAAGATGAACTGGGCACTATGATTAGGGCTGTACTTAACTTAAAGAAAAATCTAATTAATGTAGTTATTAATTTACAAAACAGTTCTACTCAGATTTTTAAGCATTCTAAAAGCTTATCTACAAATACTAATGATACTTTAACATATATTAATAATGTTTCTGATGCAATGTCTGAATTAGCAAGTAATGCAACGGAACATACTTCATTTTCTCAGGATAGCTTGGAAAAAATCAAGAGTTTAGCTGAGGACATACAAATTGCCCTGCGAAGCTCTGAAATAGTAAAAGAATCTCATAATAATGCCAAAGAAATGAGCAGCAATGGTTCTCAATCTTTAAATATCCTTACAGATAAATTTAAAATAAATAGTGATGTAACAAATAAGCTATCTACTATTGTTGATAATCTAGACAGTAAATCCGGTTCTATAGATAATATAGTAAGTACTATTAATAGCGTTGCAGAACAAACAAATCTATTAGCGCTTAATGCAGCCATTGAAGCAGCTCGAGCAGGAGAATATGGTAAGGGCTTTGCTGTAGTTGCTGAAGAAGTACGACACTTAGCAGAACAAAGTACAGAACATACAAAGGAAATAGCTATTATTGTAAGCGAAATACAACGTGAAATAAGTCTTGCAAAAAGTACTATGGACACTGGTATGGATGCTGTAGATAAAGCTAACTCTTCTATAATTGAAACAGAAAAATCCTTTGATTTAATTATGGATTCTATACAAAATAGCTTAAATCATATAGATAACTTGTCAGAAAATGTTAAAAATGTAGATGAAAATAAAGAAAAAGCTATAGTTTCTATTGAAAAAATATCTGCTATATCAGAGGAATCAGCTAGTTCTACTGAAGAAGTAGCAGCAATGGTTAAAGAACAAACCAGTGCTATGCATTCTATTTCGGAAACAGCTAAAGAGCTTAATGAGCTATCCGTTAAGATGGATGAAATAGTAGAAATGTTTAAATTAGACTCTTCATCATAGACTGAAAAGATGTTGTCTTAGCCACAAGACTTAAATTTATCCGATGACTACCCGCTCTAATACTCCCATCGCACTCTGTGAAAGCGATTCACACAAAATCAGAGATTTTGGTTCTCTGCTTTTCTTCAAAGTGGGAGTAAAGAGCGGCTACGTCCCTGGATTCGTTCAACTAAGAATCAGGTGGAGTTGAAACTCCATCTGATTCAAGTTTCACTTTATGGCTGAGGCAGCATCTTTTTATTGATTATATTATCAGTTAAGCAGCTTACAGAAATTATAAAAAACTACTGTCTCCTCTTATACGAGACAGCAGTTATATAAAAATACTTTAGAATAATCCGCTTATTACTCCATTTTCATTAACATCTATTTTTTCAGCCGCTGGAACTTTAGGAAGTCCTGGCATTTTCATTATTGCTCCAGTTACTGCAACAACAAAACCTGCACCTGCTGAAATTGTTACTTGTCTTACAGTTATATTAAATCCTGTAGGTCTTCCAAGTTTAGTTTGGTCATCAGTTAAGGAGTACTGAGTTTTTGCCATACATATTGGAGTTTTTCCAAATCCATTCTTCTCTAATTCATCAATTTCTTTGTTAGCTTGATCTGTAAATATTACACCATCAGCTCCATATATCTTTTGAGATATAGCTCTTATTTTATCTCTTATTGGAAGTTCAACATCATACGAGAATTGGAATTCATTTTCCCCTGCTTCTATTAATCTAACTACTTCTTTAGCTACTTCAACTCCACCTTCTCCTCCTTTTGCCCAAACTTCTGAAAGTTTAACGTTAACTCCTAATTCCTTACATTTTGTTTCAACTAACTTTAACTCTGCTTGAGTATCAGTTGGGAATGCATTTATTGCTACTACTGCTGGTAGTTTGAATACTTTAGTTATATTCTCAACGTGTTTCAATAAGTTTGGAAGTCCTTTTTCAAGAGCTTCTAAGTTTTCATTATTTAACTCAGCCTTTGGTACTCCTCCG
>NZ_JAEEGB010000051.1 GCF_016316925.1 Clostridium aciditolerans
ATATAACCGTACTTGTCAATACTATACCGATAAAAAATAGACTACCGTAATAGTCTATTCTGCAAGTTCTTATATACTTGTCCTTCATACCATTTATTTACACCACAACTAAATTAGAAGAGCCAAAAAAAATAGCAGGTATTTCTTTTTGGGCACTTATATGAACTCTTATTAAGGTATCCATAAATTCATTTTTGTTGTTTGCCTTTGCTGAATTTAATAGTCTATATGCAATAGAAGATATTTTATTTTCAGCATTACTTTCCTTAAAGTACTCATTTAATTCCTGTCCTCTTGCATAAATAACATAAAGTCTTTTAGCGTCCTGCTCGTTCTTGTTTTCCACAGTTTTACCTTCCATATTTTCATACCCTCCTCTAAAATTACTTAAGGTATTCCTAATAATAACGCCATTAAAACAATCATAAGCATAATTGTTATTTTTCTTTATACAATCTCTAAGCTTTTTATCAATTATAAATTTTATATCTTTTCCTGAAAGTATATTATCTATTAGCTCAGACTTGAATAGTTCATCTTTTACTGCTGATATGCTCTTAGATGATTTTGCAAAATACAAAGCAACATACTTAGGCATATTAAAATAATTCATTTTACTCTTTTTAGAACTATAATCTGCATTAAATTCCACAAATAAAATATTTTGAAGCTGCCATGCACTCTTTTGTTGTAATTCTTCTACAATATCTATAATAAATTCTTTATATGGATTTTCTTTATCCTTTTTGCCTTCTAAATTGTTATTATACTTGCATAACTCATCAAAATTCGTATCCATATTTACAAAAGCAAAGTAATGTTTATTTTCAATATCTACATCTTTACCCATATAGTTTTTGTATATATCTATGCACCCTGCAGGTGTACAAAACAAAACTAACTTACATAGATTGCATATAGGATATTCCGTATTAAACTCCCAAAACATATTTTTAGAGTTATCTGCACTTACTGCAAGTGGTGTAAAACTTCCTTCTGCATAAGTTCCTCCAAAACTTTTATTATTACAGCATAGTGAACAGGTATGATACTCATTACCATCTATAAAGTTCCTAATTTCGTCTGCATTCTTTTTCTTCTTTATAAAGTTTTTTTCTATAGTTTTGTATACTTTCTCAATATCCTTTGACAAGACTGTTTTTAGAGCTTCCTTTATGTTTAAAAATACCTCTTCTGCATTACCTTGTATGTTTTCATTTAAATTTATTTCTTCTAATATCGGTTTAATGTAGTCTTTAAACATAATATCTTTTTGTTCTTGTAGACTTTTATTAGTACTTACAACGTTCAAAAAACTAACCTGACCAAAAAAGCTGCTTGATAGTATAAATTTAAACATGTTTAATGTAAGTTTTTTATTTATATTCTCTTTGGATAAAACATTTAAAAAATCTTCTATACATTTTTCTACTTCGTTTAAATTGTCATACTTTTTTACTTTGGACAATGTTTTATATATTTCATCGCTTTTCATAAAAGCTTCTTCATCATATTTTTTAATTTTATCGTTTATTTTTTTGATTGTATCTTTTATAACTTTAAGAGCACTTTCAAATTTTTCCTCTTTTTTACTTATAATAAACCATTGGTGCAGCTGTTTAGAAGTTCTTTCATGCACATCATATCTATTAAAAAAGTAATTAAAATAGTATTCGTGAAAGTTTTCTAAAAGGGTATTTTCGAATTCTAAGAAATTCTCTTCAGAATTATAATTGTAATCATTAAGCTTTATCAAATCATCTTCTTCAGCTTTTTTAAGTATTCTATTAAATCCGACTAATCCCATGTTATAGAACCATTCACTAAGTTCCAATTTAATTTTCACACTCCATCACCTCCCATTAAAAGACTTCTATCATTCCTAGTCCTTCATTTCTTCTGAAACCTATACCAAGCATGTACAAATCTCTTAAATCTTCTATGTCCCCACACAGTTTAAATACTCCATTATATGCATTTAGATACATAATATCTTTGTTGGTCTTATCTTTAAAATCAGTTATATCCATCTTAACAACTCTTCTTTTCATATCTACTTTTGTAAAATGAATATCTTTTTTTAGACCATATCCTCTATACTGTTTTAATACAATATCTGAAATATAGTTAAGTTCTTTTTCAAAGTCTTCATAATCAGGTTCTAATGAGTTATTATTTTTATCTTTAATGTATATTGGGGATAGTGTTTTGAAATTTACTTCTTCCTCTGTTATTTGCTTTTCTCTTATAAGCTTTATACTTTGTTTATATAAAGTATAATTTTTATAATTAAACTCTTTAGCATTTAGAAGAGCATTGTATAAATTAATCCCACATTCATAATCTGGTGTTGAAATGTTTAATGTAATCTTATCCTTAACTGTAAAAATTCCATCTTGAAGCTCATAGTCTTTTACATAGATAGAAAAGGTAAAATTCTTTGTCCTTTTGCTCTTTTTGTCTTCATAAATATATAATTTTCTAAAATATTCCTCATTTGTTTTCTTTAATGATTCTTTTAATAATGAACAGATCATCATTCCGTTTGCTTGCGGAAACCTTGATGTTTTAAAATCTACGCTTATTCTCAATATTTGTCACCTCCTAAATTTAATTATAAATGGTAATGTGGACCTATATATGTAAGAACAAAAATTTTACCAATTTTAATTTACTTTTATAAGTAAAATTATCTATTTTATTTATATTTTTACAATTGACTCCATTTAATTTTATCATAAAATTGTATTTATGAGAATTTAATGTCACTTAAGCACTCTATATTATAAAATATAATAAATCTTTTCTTTTTTTCGTAAAGAAAAAAAGATGCCATTGTTAAGTGACATCTCTTCGAATGATTTCTTCAGATTTTTGCATTAGAAACAATCTAATAATATTTAATTAATTTTTCAGCCTCTTTTTTTACTTCTTCTTTTAACTCTTGAGGTTCTATTACTTTTACCTTACTTCCCATACTTAATATCCAGCTAACAATTTCTGTTTTTCCTGACATAACTGCCTCGAATATTATAGATTCATCCTTATTCCAAGTAATCTTTTGATTTGTAACCCATACCTTCTCACTTACAATATAGGACATAGGTTTGTAAATCAAAAGCTTAACATTCATCATGCCATCTCTATATATTCCAAAGTTATCCTTCATATATTTCTTCAAAGAAAAATCTTTTTCAAAGACAAACTTATCGCTTAAAACTTCATATCCTTTAATTCTAGATATTTTAAAATCTAAAATTTCTTTTCTGTTCTCACAATAAGCTACAGTATATAATGAGTTTTTATAACTTATTACCGCATATGGGTGTATGATTCTAATTTTTTCTCCTGAGCTTAAAGAAAAATATTTAATTCTTATTTTACTTCTAGTTATTATTGAGTAGTTAATATCTAACCCTTTTTTTCTTTCATTGTCACTATTTATTTCAGGAGTAGACTTAACAAAATACTGGATTTGATTTTCTTCTGTTTTGTATTCTTTTTTAAGAGAGTTAAGTTTATCTATTAAAAAACTTAGTTCGTTATAGTATATAAATCCAGCATCTTTTAGCTGCGTATTTGCAAGGTTTAACGCAAACAACTCATCTTCACTTATATCTAAATTCATTAAATGGTCAAATCCTTTAATGACATAGCCTCCATCTATACCTCTTAAGGATTCAATGTGCACTCCAGCCATCTCCAAGTCATCCCTATATTTTCTTATCTGTCTTTCATCTACTTCTAATACCTCTGATAACTCTTTAGCTTTCATTTTTCCACGACTTTTTAGAAGTATTATCATCTTTAGGATATTTGAGAATTTACTCATTATTTCACCGCCTATTATACCGCTCTAATTGGTTATATTTCACATTATAATTAAACAGTATCACACTTTTTTAGGCAATACTATAAAAAATATAAATGCAAATGGGCATATATTGTATGATATGATTCTCTTTAACTAATTCTAAACTACCAACAAATAAAAAATCCCCGACAACAATTACATTGATTATTGTCGAGGATATGATTGTTAGAGACGAAGCACTGTATATAAAATTCACTATTATCAATATCTATCTGTATATTTTACCTATAGTAAAGCCATGACCTTTAACCTCATTAACTCGGTTAATAATCATAAAAGCTTTTGGATCAACAGAAAGAATAAGATTATTTAACTTAGGCAATTCACGATTTGAAACTACAGTTAGTACAACTAGATTTTCATTGTGACAATAGCCTGTCTCAGCATGCAATAATGTAGAGCTCCTATCTATATGCTGAATAATCATTTGGTTAATTTCATTATACTTTTCACTTATGATTTTTACTTGAGTACGAGACTGTCCAAGTAGCAGTACTTTATCTAGAACAACAGTATAGATCATCACTAACAAAATCCCATACAGTACTTGCTCTTTATTAGCAAAAAGCATTTGTGCCAGCAAAATAGTAAAATCAAATCCATACATTACTACAGCAACAGGAAAACCAAACTTTTTATTTAATACTAGTGGTGGTACATCCATACCTCCAGTAGACGCACCTGCTTTAATTACCATTCCGATACTAACTCCAATCATTATTCCAGCATAAATTGCAGAAAGTAGATTATCGGAAGTCATATGCTTCAAAAAAGAGATTTTCTGAAAAATACTAAAAATTAATGGATAGTAGAAAGTACTAATTAGTGTAGTCAATGCAAAAGTTCTACCAAGTATTAATGCGCCTAAAATAAACATAAGTATATTGAAAACTGTAACAAAGACTGTAATAGGAATACCGAGCTTATGATAAAATACTAAGGATAATCCTGTAGATCCTCCAGTAATAAATCCATTTGGAATAATAAACATAGTAACTGCCAAAGCATAAATAGTGTTTCCTAGCAAAATCAGTGCTATATTTTTTAAAAATGCTGCATATTTCTTAAACATGTATACTTCCTTTCTTTGCAATTATTTTGAACAAGTTATAAATCCATTGCAAACATATTGATTAATTTAAATAGATCTGTAATAATTTTATTATTATTTTCAATATATAACAATTAATATATTATCAAAAATTAAAACTATATTAGCGAGATGATAAAAATGCAGACATTAAAAATAGTAGTAGATGACAATTTACAGGAGACAACAAAACATGGTTCTTATGATTTTCCAATAGCAATTTATACGAATAAATTTAATCTGTTTGAAGATGGGTATATCAAGTGGCATTGGCACAAAGAACTACAGTTTTCCTATTGTCTTTATGATAAGGTAACTTTTTTCATTGAAAATCAAAAAATCACCTTAGAAGCTGGGGAAGGAATTATGGTGAATTCAAATGTACTTCATCAAATTAAGCCATATAATAATAATTGTCTGGTGTTTTCCATTGACCTAGACCCAGCCTTAATTGGAGGTAATACGCATTCGCTTATCAAAAAGAAATATTTGAATCCAATCCTTGAAAGCAGCAATTTAAAATTTATCTGTTTAAAGCCCGATGTTCAGTGGCAGAAAATCATATTAAAATATATGAAAAAAGTCTTTTCCTTGTGGAATGAAAAACCCTATGGATATGAACTAGAAATAAAAAATTACCTAGGTATTCTTTGGTTAAATATAATCAGAGCGGTGAAAGAAGAAATTAAAGATTCTGTATCAGCAGTTTCCCACGATAAAGAACGTGTAAAGCTAGCATTACAGTATATACACGAACATTATGCGGAGAATATTTCATTAAATAATATTGCAATGTCAGCAAATATAAGTAAAAGTGAATGCTGTCGTAGTTTTAAGAGGATTTTAAGAGTAACACCTTTTGAATATTTAATGGAATATAGAGCTTTAAAGGCATCAGAACTACTTTTAAAAAGTAAAAAATCTATTTCTATCATTGCTTTTGATGTAGGTTTTAATGGAATAAGTTATTTTGGAAAAGTATTTAAAAAATATATGAATTGTACACCTTCTGAATATAGAAATAAACATAGTGTAAAATAGTCTAGATGCCTCCTTGGATATATATTTTTATTAATAGGAATTACTTATATCTATAAACAGAGTTCTTGGCATCAGATGGAGTTTTAATTCCACCTGATGCTTAGAAATCGTTATCCAGGGGCGTAGCCGCTCTTTACTCCCACTTTGGGAAGGGGGAGTATTAGAGCGGGTAGTCATCGGATAAAAATAGTGAGAATAAAAAATAATAAAGTTGATTGTATATTTATCTTAAAAATGGGTAAAATAATAATATTGGAAGTTGATATATATAACCGTACAAGGAAAACAAAGATAAAAGACGTAATAGATGTACTAGCAGAAACTAAAGCAGCAGTAGAATTTTGGATTGTCTGCAAGTGCAAGAATCGTGAGCAGGTGCGAGGAATAAAATATATATAAACGAAAAATATAAAGGTATTAAGTTATAAATAAATAGTACAATTAGTATCATAGTTTAAATAGATGGTATAAAGTAAGTAAAATCAATAACTTAAGAAGCATAAAGATATCCAATTCGTTGGATATCTTTTTTGATATGTTTTTAGATATAGTTGATAGAATTATGTCTTATTGTTTTTCTTAAAATTAACTCTCATATGAAATAAAATTAATCATAAATTCTGCTTACATTATTTTTTACAACCATTTTATAAACAAAAAAAGTGCATACAAGATCATTTCTTGCATGCACTTTTTAAATAATTATTGGAGGGCTTTTTTATTATGCCCATCATTAACACTTTTTATATAATCTGTGTTTATATTTTTCTAATAACAATAAAAACCACCAATTAGTTAAATGACACTAATTGGTGGTTAAGCAGATCCTAACTCATCAGAAAAATTATTTGGTCTTACTTGAATTTCTATCACCTATTCTTTTTAAACTTCCCGGCTAAATGACACATGTTAAAGATTTTAAACCTTTTTAATATCAACTAATTAACTTTAACAATCTTAATACAGACATACCGTTTATTTGCACTAACTATATTCTACACATTAACACTTTTTAGGCGCTTGTACCATAAGTTAAACCAAACTTACTATACGCTGCTGCCACTGTAAGCCTCATACTATAGAGATATACCTTAGCCAAATATTCGCAACTCCGACTGACAGACAGACAGACATTTTAAACAATTTACTTATACACTTACTAAATACCTGATTCACTACTTCTTTAATGAGTTAGAATCTACTAGAAGAAGTTTTAACTTTCTTCTTGAATATATTATATCATTTATTTTTTCACAATTCAACATATTATCTGAAAATTCTAATTTGTAATTATTTTCTAACGTGTTACTTTTTTCCATGAAGCTGAATTCAACAAAAACTTAAATCCATTATTAAATAATACTTTTAGTATACCTGAGTATAGGATAGTAAAAACTAGTCCCTTAATTATTGATTCGTACCCCAGTGCTAATAATCCGAAAAGTAATATTATGATATTTATAACTCTCAATGCTGAAGCTATATTTACCTTAGGATTTCTCTTATTAATTATCAAGGCTATAACATCAAAGCCTGCTGTAGAAGCATTTGAAGATACACATAAATAATATCCTACTGCTACTAAAACAGCGGAAATAATTATTGCCAATACTATATTTATATTAATTGTAAATTTTAATGAATAGAATAAATAGAAGAAGGACATGTAACATATGCTGCTAAATATAGTTTTAATAAAATACTCTTTTCCTAAGAAAATAAAACAGCTAATCACTAATGCAATTGTAAGTATGTTAGCTACTGTTGTCACACTTGCCCCTATTAAAGAATGTACTATTAAAGCAGAACTTGTTACCCCTCCATTTATTATTTCCATTGGTACAGTAAAAAAAGCATAAGAAAATGTTATTAAGATATTGCCTAAAATTATTTTTATTACATCTTTCACAGTATATACCTTCTTTACAATTTATTTCATACACCTTTATTCTATCATACTTTACGCTTAAAGTTATATATACAAAAAAATACATGCAGGAAAAATATCCCGCATGTATTTTTAAGAAT
Organism: Clostridium aciditolerans; assembly: GCF_016316925.1. Classification (GTDB taxonomy): domain Bacteria; phylum Bacillota; class Clostridia; order Clostridiales; family Clostridiaceae; genus Clostridium_AM; species Clostridium_AM aciditolerans. The sequence goes on from NZ_JAEEGB010000051.1 coordinate 8,034, forward strand.
TCTTTATAGCATTAGATAGATTATTTATGCTGACCGTCAACACTTCAAGCTTCGCCTCTAACCTGACAAGTAGATACACAGATATAGCTATAGGAAAGCCCACATTTCAAATCATTACTCAGTGTCCTCACCTTCTCCATACAGTAACTTATATAGGCAAACTAACCAGAAAGTTAACTTATGCAAAGGGATATGTTTCCAAAGCTGAAGTAGATTTAAAAACTTTATGTCAGTCTTATTTTAAAAGAACTTTGTCTATTATTCCGTAGTTTTTAGCTTCATCTGCAGACATGTAAAAGTCCCTTTCCATATCTCTTTCTATTATTTCAATTGGCTGACCTGTTTTTTCACTGTATATTTTATTCAACTTGCCCTTAGTTCTAAGAAGCCACTCTGTGTGAATCTTTATATCTGTGGCCTGCCCTTGAAAACCTCCATAAACTGATGGCTGATGTATTAAAATTTCACTATTAGGAAGAGCATATCTCTTTCCTGGAGCACCTGCAGCCAGCAAAAATGAGCCCATACTTGCAGCCACACCCAAACATATTGTGGATACATCCGGTTTTATATATTGCATTGTATCGTATATCGCCATTCCAGCAGTAACAGAGCCTCCTGGGCTATTTATATAAAAACTAATATCCATATCAGGACTTACCGATTCAAGAAAAAGCATCTGTGCCACAATAACACTTGCACTCTCATTAGTCACTTCACCATTTAACATAATTATTCTATCCTTAAGTAATCTTGAATAGATATCGTAAGAACGTTCTCCTAAATTTGATTGCTCAACAACTACCGGTACATAACTCATTAAAATCACCTCTTAAAGTTTTATTTTACATAGATATTAGGCAGCCATAGAAGGCTGAATTGCATTCATCCTATTTCTTCTAAATTGTCTTGGAGGCATCCCATAAAGTTTCTTAAAAGCCTTTGTAAAAGCTTCCTGAGAGCTAAACTGATATTTTAATGCTATATCCACAATTTTATCTTCTGTGCAGATCAGCTCATTGGCTGCTTTCATAAGTCTTCTCTTTCTTATATATTCACCTACAGGCTCACCAACGACAGTATGAAAAACCTTGTGAAAATAGTACTTCGATAGAAATACCTTATCTGCAAGTTCTTTAAGCTCTATTTTTTTATCTAGATTATGTTCGATGTATTCAATAGATTTCTTAATACAAGCATCATAATTCATTTTAGTATACCTACCTCATTTAGTCTTTTTTCTATATTATATCTTAGCTCTTTGTGTAAATCCTGTCTTTTTTTGCTCATATATGATAGATAGATTTCTATAAAAATTTACTAAATGCATTAATTATTTTCCTGATTTATGTTATATTATAAATGGGTTTTATGCTACTATATTAAAAAAAGTTAAGGAATACAGAACTTAATAAGCTAGCATATCACCAAAGTATCACATTATATAAGGAGGGAAAGCACTAATGAAAAACAAAATAATATTGTCGCTTGCCACTATATTCTTTGTCGTATTCTTAGTATCAGGTACGGCTCTTTCTTATGTACTAAGCTTGCTTATAAAGAGCACTGCTGATAGTGGAACCTTATCTATATTTAGTCCCAGTATTATATTAGCCGTTATAGGAACTGCTGTTGCTTGCACTATTATAGCTGCAATAATGCTATCAATATACATGAATAATATATTTACGAATATTGATGTATTTAAAGAAAAACTTTCAAGTATAGCAGATGGACAACTTTCAATTAGAATAAAGGAAGATGGAGTTTTAAAGGCAATTGCTGTAGATATTAATAAAGTTATAAATAATACTAAAAGAGTATTGTGCGAAGTTGGTGAAGTATCTGACAAAAATAGAGGCCTTGCATTAACAATTAAGGACAATTCAGAAAGCACAGAGAAAGCTTCAAATGAGATAGCAAATTCAGTTCAGTCTATTGCAGAAGGAACAAATCAGCAATCACATGCTGCTATTTTATCAGACGAGAATGTAAAAAAAATGGCTGAGAATAATAATATAATTATGGAACAAGCAGAGAAAACTAAAGTTGTTGCCGGTGAAATGATAGAAATTGTAAAATCAAATGATGAACTCTTCGGCAATTTAATCAGTAACATAAAAAATACTGGCGATATGACAACGAAACTTGCTGCAAATGTTTATCAACTTCAAACAGAAGCAGATAAAATTAAAAACATTACTAATGTTGTAACCGAAATCAGTGAGAGAACTAATTTACTTGCTCTTAATGCAGCAATTGAAGCTGCTCGTGCAGGTGAACAAGGAAGGGGCTTCTCAGTTGTAGCTGATGAAGTTAGAAAGCTTGCAGAACAATCTTCTGACTCCGCTGGTGAAATAAAAAAATTAATTGAAAACATTACATTAACAATTGAAAATATTACATCAGAAACAAACAATCAAGTGAAAGAGATAGATAAAGATATAAAATTTGCAGATGAATCAAAAAAATCTTTTTCTAAAATTGTAGAATCAACACAATCTACCTTTGATGCAATAAAGCAAATTAATGAACTGTCAGTAAACTCTATGGAAATAACCTCTACTGTAACTAAGTTAGTTGAAGAAATAGCTTGCTCAACACAGGAAGCTGGAGCATTTACCGAGGAAGTTTCCGCTGCTTGTGAAGAACAGCTTGGCTCAATGCAAGAGATGAACAGACTTGTTGAAAAAATGAATACTACAGCGGACGATATTGATAAAACCTTAAACTCCTTTATTAAAAATATTAGTGTTGGTGAAAAAGAAAAGGTTTTAATAAATGAAGGATTAAAAATACTTAAAGGTTTAAATCAAGATATTAATAAACAAAACATAAATATTGAAAATGCTTCAAACTTCTTTAGAGAGAAGGCTAAAATTTATCCACAATTTGAACTAGTATCAATCATTAATAAAGAAGGCATAATGATATCTGCAAATGTTGACACTAATATAGGCAATGATTTTACGTATAGGCCTTATTTTAAAATAGCTCTAGAGGGAAAAGAATATCATACTGAACCTTATATTTCTAATACAACTTTTAATTATTGCATTACAATTTCACAACCTTTTAAGGATTCAAGTGGAAACATAACTGGAGTAATCATGGCAGATATTTGTATAGAAAATTAATGTTCTTTTATTGACTTTATAACTATTCTATATTAAATTGAACTTATAATATTATAAATAATTGTTTAGTAATAGATTAAGCATATTAAGTAATATTTGTGATTATTGCTTAATATGCTTTTTATTTTCTGAACCCAGAAAAAGAGGGTGAGCTTATGTTAGAATTGATACCTGAAGGTGTTAAACCAAAAGTAAATATTAATGGCAAAATTAAACCGCATTTTTATGTAATCAATTTTGCTGCAGATGAAGAGTCTTTATGCAAAATGGAAATGAAGTGTGTTTTTAATAAGGTTCCAAAACAAAAACACTTCTTCTCCTATCATTATGTTGATCCATCTAGAAGTCCCTTTATAAAACACTGTATCTCTATAATGTATACTGGTAACAGTCTAGAGGATATAATTAATCAACTTCTTATAGATAAAGTTTCTCTTGAAAAGTTTAAAGTTTCTTATATAAATTACGGTGATGAAACCTTAGGTCATAAAGAACGACGTAAAATTGAATATGAAATTGGACAAAATATAAATGGTGAAGCTGAATTGAAAAACCCAGAGCTGCTTTTAGGTATAACAAAAGTTAATGAAAAATGGATATTAGGTGAATATAAAAGAAATGAACCGGAATGGATAATTCATAACAGAAAGCCTTATTCATACTCTAATGCGATTACTTCGAGAGCTGCAAGAGCACTAGTAAATATTGCTGTATGTAACGATTTAAAGTGTACAGTAGTAGATCCCTGCTGCGGTATTGGAACAGTTGTTATGGAAGCTCTTTCACTTGGAATTAATATTAAAGGTTTTGAATTAAATCCTTTAATTGCTGAAAATGCAAAGACAAATCTTAAATATTTCGACTACAACGACGTAATTACCAATGGTAATATGCATGATATAGAGGACAAGTTCCAGGTATCAATTGTAGATATTCCTTATGGTCTATTTTCTCCCACTACACTTAAAGAGCAAGTAGATATTATGAAAACTGCTCGCAGAATATCCGATAAGATGGTTATTATTACATTTGAAAATATGGATAATCATATTCTGTCGTCTGGTTTTAATATTGTTGATAGATGCCATATTTCTAAAGGTAAGTTTAAGAGATATATAGCTATATGTGAGTAACCTTTAAAGGAATCTTGCGCATTAAAAATATATAGACAGATATTTAGCATATAAATCAAAGCCTATATCATGCTTTACATAGTAATTGAAGATATAGGCTAATCTTTTTTGTTGCTGCTGATAACTTGGAATTTGATGAACTCCGAATTATGCTCTTTTACGTAGTTATTTCTTCTTAACAGGAATCCAAATTTCGCTGTAGTAGTTTTCATCTTGATTACCTTGCGGATAATCAGCCGTATTGGTGTACATTTCAATATTGTAACCTGCTGCAATTTCATAATCCTTGCAATTAGGCAGCCATTCTGAGAAGATTATTCTGTTTCCATCTTGCAGAGATTTCGGCATTGCACCCTTGCAAGCAAAAACAGCCCACGTGTGTTTAGGAATAATCTTTGTAACAAAGCCATTAGGTATTTCTATAGACGGATTATAATTGTCTGCAATCAAATATTCAAACTCATCTGAACCCATGCTCTCATCTATGCATACTCCATACATTCCGCATACAAACTTCTCTTTTCCTGTTTGATAATGCTCTGTCCAAAGCTGTGGAATTTCTGTAGTTGCACTATCATATTTAAACACCTTTGATACGCCCATGACAGTAAACGAATCTTTTTCAACAATTTTGTAATCCATAATATAACCGCCTTCCAATGAAAATTTGATTTTCAGCGGAGCAAAGGATTTAATCATTGCTCCATCCTTTCGAACAGCAGTAGGTGTGACACCATGAAATCGAGTAAAAGCTTTTGTGAAACTATCCGGTGAGGCGTAGCCATATTTCAGTGCAATATCAATGATTTTTTCATCATTGGAAACAAGCTCACTGCCGGCAAGGGTAAGCCTGCGTTGTCTGATGTACTCTCCGACCGTAAAACCACAAAGCATTGCAAAGCCTTTTTGGAAATAGAAGGTTGACATAAATGCTTTTTTTGCAATATTATCTATTGCTATTTCTTCAGTGATGTTCTCCTCAATATAGTTGATAGCTTCACCGATTCCTTCAATCCACCCCATAATCATCACCCCTGTCTGTACATATATCTTATCTCTTTTCAAGCGGTTGTTCCCGACTTTTTGTGTTATGTTTTGTCATAAATTACAACTGTGATTCAACCATATGAAATGCGATATACAGTACCTCAAAATTTAAACTTGAATAATACGGTATTCAGGTAAATTGTTCATCTTTTCAGAAGTATTTTTTATCATTATATTTAACCCCCACCAGTTCCAGACGGATTAATATACCAATATTTTAATTTACCAAAATACTGATATTTACTATCAACGTCATATGAATCTGGACCAATAGCAGGATTTCTACAAATGTACATAGTGCCATATTGTGAGTCCGGAATTGCTCTTTCAGAAATTTCTGTTTTAAATGCCTTTACAAAATAACCTTGAAAGAACAAGTCAGTTCTTATAACTCTTTCAACTGTTGAATGAGTAAAAATATCAAATCCAATATTAAATACTATAAAAACAATAGATATTACTATAATTACAGTACCCTTCTTTTTCAATTTTTAATTACCCCCATATGTAAATTAATTATTCATACATCTTAGAAAATGGAACATATTCATCAAATAAAAGTATATCTACTCTGTAAATCATATTTTTCCTCATTTTTCTTCACAATACAAGACAGACTATCATTTAAATTCTATAGGATTATGGTTAACAAACGATATATGAATAATGTGAAGTAGCTAATAGACTTTCTTAGTCCTATTAATCATACTTCTAATTATTTATGAGATATTTAAACTAATAAATTAAGTTATATTTTAAGAACATTAAGAAATAACTCTATTTGTTCAAACTATTTTTTAATCTTGAAAAAACCCCTGCACGGATTACAGTTATAATATCTATGATAGCAATTATAGATGTTGAGATCATCATAATTAATGAATTTAATTCTAAATAACTAAGTAGCAATAAAAATGTTAAGTTTAAACCAATAACTATATTATTGTATTCAATCTGTCTTTCTTTCAAACCTTTGCTAAAAGTAAATTTATTAATTTTATACTTACTATATGTACTTATACTTAACTTTATTAGCCCCATTACAACTATAAAGTTAATCATAAATAATAAAATTCTAGACATCTTTATCTCCACTCCAATCTAATAAGTGTAAATTTTTATAGTTACAACTTGATATCTTACGATTCTAACTATATCATACCTTTATGTTATATGTAACCATTTATGTAAAATAAGGTGATTTTCAACACCGCATTATTCAATTTTCAAAGATCATTTTTCATTCTTCCAATTTCGATAGTTACGTCGTAGCTAATACTTCTATATTTTTATTTTTTAACACGTAATTTCATAATTATGAAGGAATTACAAAATTTATGTAGAAAATAGTAATTATACATGTTGGAGTGACATTAAGTGCTTAATATTGATGATTTAATTTTTTGTTTTGTAAAAGTATTTTTAGGAATAGGTGCTCTAGGTGTATCAACCTCAGCATTATTAATAATTACAAAAAATCCAAATACAATCTTTAAAACTATAACTAAGATATCGATATTATCTCTATCTTTGGGGATTATTGGTTCTATCATTCTTTTAACAGGAGTATTTAATGGTATATCCTCAACTACGTCAATACCAAAGACAGGTATTTCAAAAAATGTTCCTCCTGGAACTGCTGTAGCATCTAAAGATAAGCAACTTGAACGAAAAGATCAATCGATAACCGTTAACTCAAATATAAAAGAACTTACTTTAAATATATGGGATTTTGCAGCAGTTGATGGTGATTATGTTCAGGTATTTCACAATGATAAAGAGTTATCACAACCATTTATGCTAACAAGTGATTATAAAATTTTTAGAGTGCCAGCTGAAGGTAAAATAGAAATAAAGGGCATAAAGGATGGCGGTGGCGGTATAACATATGCACTGTATGTAGATGAGACAAAAGAGACTTATTTTAACGATGCACCTAAAGGTGGTTTTAATACTTATACTGTGACTAAGAAGAAATAAGTAAACTAACTCAATTATCTTCATGAATACGATATCAAAATAAGACTAATAAATTTGTAGCTGAATTACTAATTAATGAAAAGGATATAGACAAGAATTCACCAGAAAATATGAGTATTGACCAAGTAGTTTCTTTCTTTGGAGTGCCTAGGGAATTAGTAGAATGTAAATTTAGAAAAAAAATAGCTCAAACATAAGTTTGAGTATTTTTACTGTTTTTTTCTGTAATGTCCAATAATAGTGTAATTATCAAATTAGCTACTTTTTAATGACTAATCTGTTGTCGCCGGATTAAATAAAAATACTGTAAACTTATTAGAATAACATAAGTATTCTCGAAATACTCCAAATTACATTGCATGTAAATCATATAAATAAACTCTCATATCCTCTTGATTATAATACTCTATATAACATTCAAGAGTTAAATTACTCTTTTTACCATTTATCCAAAAATCAAAAGTTACATTAAACTCCCTTAAAGCACTTTTTGGGGTATCAATTTCTATAATTTCAATACTATTAAATTCGTCTATTGAGGGCATAGTAACTGTACCTTCTTCTTCCCAAAACTCCCAGTATTCATGAAGGGCTCTAATAAAATCTTCAATTTGTTTATCATCAGATAAATATCTTCTTTTTAATGTTTCATAGCCTTTAAATACAAATAATTTATAGATGTTTATGATTTCCTGCTTAATTGTATCTTTTAATTCCATAACATTTTCACTCCTACTGCATTTCAATTTAAGTATTTTTTAGTAACTTACAAAATAAGGGGTTTAACACCGAAAATAGAATTGATTTCAGTGTTAAACCCTATTTTTACATCAATTATCGAAAGTCTTAATATAAATTTTTCATAGATTTTGGCTTTTGAAACAGCACCTTTTTAAATATTATCTAATTCTATATTACAAACCACTAATAGTATTAAATGTAGTTATTTAGTAGGTGTTATAAACATCTGAACCCAATATGGAGTTCCATTTTTATCTTTAGCAACTCCAACTCCAATTTCTGTAAAGTTAGAATTTAATATGTTTGCTCTATGACCTGAAGAATTCATCCATCCATTCATTACTTCATCAGGAGTTTTCTGACCATATGCAATATTTTCACCTGCTGCCGTATAGTTGATACCAAATTTTTTCATCATATCAAAAGGTGAACCATAAGTAGGTGAGGTATGGCTGAAATAGTTTTTATCAATCATATCTTGAGCTTTGACTGTTGCTACTTTAGATAATTCAGCATTAGCCTTAAGTGGAGCTAGTCCATTTTTACTTCTCTCTACATTAACTAATCTGATTACTTCACTTGCTTCCTGACTTACAGTAGAAGCTTGTCCATTATTTTGTGTTGGTTGCGTAGGTGTAGTATTTGGTTTTGTACTAGTTGTAGGCTGGGTAGCCTTTGTCGACGAATTAGTAGTAGTTGTTGTTGTAGTTGGTTTTTCTAAAGTAACAACTGTCCAGTTTTTAAATTGAGGATATTTATTTAAAATGTCTTTCAACCAAATTTGTTGAGTTACTGAAGTAGTACAATTAGTTTCAGCTGCTTTTGCCATAGTAGGTATAGTAGTTGTTATACTTCCTGCGATAACTAGTGTTGCAATTATTGATTTAACACTTTTATTCATAAAGTAAAACCTCCTAAAATTTTTTGTTTTCCAAGAAATTATATTAAAGTCCTTTGAGAGAAACACTTAATATAAGTTCATGTTCAGTTTTTTGCTATATTTAAAAAACTTATTTTAGAGTATAAATAATAAATATGAACATAATGCCTCTATTTTGTAAATGAACTAAAAACATTGAAAAAAATTACCAGAAAATTGTGGTAACATAGTGCCATATTTCCATAAAAATTAATTATTCTTGTTTCAATATATTTAAAATAATATAGCTGTCTCGCCCTAGAAATTACTTTCTATTTTGAAACAGCTCCATTTTTATTAAGACACTCTACATTGCAAAAACTTTACTCTTCGATAAATTTTACCAGTTCTTTATTAAATTTA
>NZ_JAEEGB010000052.1 GCF_016316925.1 Clostridium aciditolerans
AAAATATATTAGGATTAGTATGCGATCCGATAGCAGGACTTGTTGAAGTTCCTTGCGCTAAGAGAAATGCAGCTGGTGCAGTTAGTGCATTAACTACAGCAGATATGGTTATGGCAGGTGTAATGAGTAAAATTCCTTTTGATGATACAGTTGAAGCAATGTATAAAATAGGAAAGCAGATGCCAGCAGAGCTTAGAGAAACAGCTCTTGGTGGATTAGCTGTTACAGAAACAGGACTTAAATTACAAAGACAAGTTTTTGGAGAATAATTAGATTAATGAGTTATACGTAGTAACGTGCGTATAGCTCATTTTTTTATATAACTAAAATTTTGCAACGCAAAATTTAGAGGACAGAGGACAATTGACAGAGGACAATGAAGGAGGATTTTTCTACGTTACACTACGAAAAATCTTTAATTATATTATAAGTCGATGTTTCACATTAGTGAAACGAGCTCAAAAATAAATTAGTTTTCTGACGTAAGGAAGAAAACTCACCTTCTCTGTCCTCTGTCCTCTGTCAATTGTCCTCTTACTCTGTCCTCTGTCCTCTAAAAAAAGTTCCTTTGTAACAAATCTCTTTAAGCATGAATAAACTGACTAAAGGAGAGTAACTTTTGGAGGTTTATAAATGGAGCTAAAAGGAAGCAAGACTGAGAAAAATCTTTTAAGAACTTTTGCCGGTGAATCAAGAGCTAGAAATAAATATGATTTTTACGCAGAAAAAGCTAGAAGAGAAGGTTATGAGTATATAGCAAGCATATTTGAAGAAACTGCGCATAATGAAAAAGCTCATGCAAGAGAGGCCTTCGGTAGATACTTAGAGATGATAAAGAGTACTGAACACAACTTAAAAGATGCAGCAGAGGGAGAGGCTTTAGAAAGCTCAAAGCTTTATAAGGAATTTGAAAGAACAGCAAGAGAAGAGGGCTTTGTGCAAATTGCAGATTTTTATAAGGAACTTGCAGAGGTTGAAGAAAGTCACATGAAGAGGTTTATAGCCATACTTAAAAATTTAGAGAATGGCATGGAGTTTAAAAGAAATGAAGAAGTAAAATGGCAGTGTATGAATTGTGGATATATTCATATAGGAAAAGAAGCTCCGAATGTATGTCCTCTGTGCAAATATCCAAGAGCCTATTTTAAAATTGCCTGTGAAGATTATAAATAGGAGGGAGTAATTATGTTCGTAGTATATTCAAATCGCCAAATGCTCCCTATAGTAAGAGAGGTGGAATATGACAGTAGTTTTCCATATAGAGGATTCCAAGAAGATATCGATATAAAGAAGACTAAGAGTAATGAAGATTACTACAATAAAGTTCTTGAAGAAATAGATGAAGAATATATAAAAGAGCACACATCAGACTAATATTTAAAAATAAATTATAAGGAATGATGGTGTTGCAATGAATAAGAAATATATTTACTTAGTTGTAGCTATATCACTAATATTTTTTCAGACCACTTATCCATTAGTAAATACCGTCCTGTACTCCATTGTTATAGTCCCTTTAGCTATTACACTAGGGGAACTTACATCTATAATATCAGAGTATATAGGAGAAAAAAAAGGAGGACTATTAACTGCAGCAATAGGGAATATACCAGAGCTTACAATGGGAATTTGGTCAATACAATTTGGGATGATTCCTATGGTCAAGGCATCCTTGATAGGTTCTATAATTAGTAATATGCTATTGGTACTTGGAATATCAATTTTTGTAGGTGGTATTAAATATAAAGAACAAAAATT
>NZ_JAEEGB010000053.1 GCF_016316925.1 Clostridium aciditolerans
TGACTACTAACAAGTAGTTCAAAAGAATTGCTGGTTTAGTTTACTTAATAAAAGTTTAAATAACTTTTAACCTCTGTTTAATTTTCAAGGATCATGCCGCTCTCTCAGCGACTATTGTAGTTTATCACATCCGCTTAACCTTGTCAATAACTTTTTTTAAGTTGTTTTGTTAAGCTTTGTCGTTTCTTCAAGCGACATGTGTTATTCTATCACATTATATCTATTCAATATGCATTATATGTTCTGTTTTTGGAGTTTATTTTAAAATTATTAACTTTTACTCAATATTCTTAGCTTTTTTACATGTTGATACACCTGGAGGTGTTTGTTTTTATATACTGAATATTGCTAATAAATTAAGTATTTGACCTATATCAACATATAATCTATAAACAAGCTTCTAAGCTTTAAGAAAAGCATAGAGCATGTAAATATACACGCTCTATTAAGTATTTATTTTCCTATTTAGTTTTACAAAATGTTATATGATCTCTCCATTTACCATTAACGAACAAGTACTTCTCATTTATGCCAATCTCTTTAAAACCACAGGCCTTTAGGACTCTTTGGGACTTTATGTTCTCCACAAGTGTTGATGCTTCTACTCTATGTAACCCAATATCTTCAAAGGCATATTTTATTACAAGACCTAAGGCTTCTTTCATATATCCCTTACCTTGTTCATCTTCATCTATAGAATATCCGACGAAAGCACTTCTAAATACTCCCATCACTATATTAGATATTTGTATTTTCCCAATTAACTTCTTATTTTTATATATTCCAAAGTTAACACTATCCCCATTTAAAAATTGCTTATACCCCTCTACAAGTATTCTTCTTTGTCCCATTAACGTATAAAAACTCTCATCTCTATCAGGTTCAAAAGGAGCAAGATATAACTTATTTTTAAGATAGTAGTTTAAAACATCTTCAGCGTCATCAGGAGTTAAAACTGCAAGTTCTACATTTATTCCGCTTATCTCTATTTCCTTATATCTTTTTTCATCTCTAAAGCTATCGAAATTTAATCCAAATATTAATTCATCCTTAAATACTTTATTAAAAATTATACTACTAGAGATTATGCCTTCAAGCTTGAAACCAAGATCAGTAAAAGCCATAATATTTATCTCTTCATCTGCAACTACGCTAACTTTATTAATATCCATGTTTTTAAACAGAGAAATCAAAAATAGGTTTAGAGCTTCTTTTAGCAGCTCATATCCCGATTCTCCATCCTTATAAAACTTAATTCTAAAACTGCAATACCTATTTTCTTTTGATAACTCAATAATAAAAACCCGTCCTATAGTAATTCCTGCATTATCTCTAACTATATATTCACTATTGCTACCATTTGCCAAGCTTATAGTTACATGATGTTCTTTTAACATTCTAACCTCTCCCGTTAATAGACTTTTAAAATTTTTAATAAAAACTTAACCTCTGTAACATTATAGCATAAAAAATATTGATAATATAAAAGTATATGTTTATATTATTTATATGATTTTAAATATAATATGAGGATGTGTTATAAATGAATAAACAGAGTATATCTAAACTAAACCTATTTCTTATAGGTTTGAAAAATAGATTTGAAGAAAATTTAGATATTTTTAAAGGCATTACAGTTATTTATAAGGCTGGCCTAAAGAATTTCAAAGGTATTGGTACATATGATTCTGGCAAAATAAAATTTAATTTTAATGGGAAAACAGAGTCTTTATCCATAGATGAGTTAGTAGATAAATTATGTAGTGATGCAATAAATTATGACAGTGTAACTTTAACTTATAGTGAAAGAGGCACTGATATATTAATTGAAGCAGATAATAAAAATGTAAAGATGAAAAATATAGATATTAAAGAAGAAGAAAATGATAATGATAGTACTAATGAAACTTCTACATTATTAAATAGAAACTATCTTATAAAAGTAGGTAAGGCTGATAAACTGTTAAAAGAAATAGGCATTATGAGCAAAGAAGGTAAAATTAAAAATGATAAGATACGAAAATATAATCAGATAGATCACTATGTTGAACTTTTCGATGAAATGTTAAATAAACTTCCTAAAAATCAAACTTTAAATATATTGGATTGCGGCTGTGGTAAGTCATATTTAAGCTTTGTATTAAACTACTATTTGAGAGAAGTAAAAAAAATCAGATGTCATTTTATAGGACTTGACTATAAGGAAAGTGTTATAGAGACTTCGCAAAAAATTGCTGAGAATTTAGGCTATAGAAATATGGAATTTCATGCAGTAGATATTAAAAACTATATTCCAAAAAACAAAATAAATGTTGTTATGTCTCTTCATGCCTGCGATACAGCTACAGATATGGCTTTAGCACTTGGAATAAAGTTAAGTTCTGATGCTATTGTTGCAGTACCTTGCTGTCACAGAGAATTACTAAGTCAGTATTCATATGAGCCTTTTAAAACTATATTAAAACATGGCGTATTTAAGGCTAGAATGGCTGACATTTTAACTGATGGAATGAGATCATTGTTACTTGAAGCAAAAGGTTACGATGTTTCTGTTGTGGAATATATATCTCCCTTAGAGACTCCAAAAAACCTTATGATAAGGGCTGTTAAAATAAAAGAGGAAAACGAAGACGCAATGTCTGAGTATTTTAGTCTTATGTCTAGCTTAAATGTATTTCCTGCATTATATAATTATATAAATCAATGGGAATAACTTAAATAAAAAAGATTTAACTAGAATAAATATCCCTAGTTAAATCTTTATTTTTACCTTAATGTGTGAATAAATAATCCACTTCTTAACTTTGGTTCAAACCAAGTAGATTTTGGAGGCATCACTTCTCCAGCATCCGCTATAAGCATTAAGTCTTCTATATCAGTTGGATACATAGAGAAGGCTGCCCCATCTTTTTGATTATCTATTCTCAATTCGAGTTCTTTAAGACCTCTTATACCACCTACAAAATCCACTCTATTGTCCGTTCTTGGGTCTTCAATTCCCAAAATTGGTTTTAGTAGATTGTTTTGAAGAATAGATGCATCTAATCTATCAACAAGATTACAAGGATCATAAGTCCCCTTTTTTGCCGTAAGTTCATACCATTTTCCGCCTAAATACATACCGTAAGTATGCTTACAAGAAGGCTTATATGGTTCATCTCCTTCATATATATTTACATTAAATTTTTCCGAAACCCTAAACATATATTCCTCGGTAGAAAGCCCATTCAAGTCCTTGACAATCCTGTTATAATCCATAATTCTTAGGTCTGAATGTGGGAAAAGTACTGATAGAAAAAAATTAAATTCTTCCTCTCCTGTATAATTAGGATTTTCCTTTCTCCTTTTCAAACCAACTTTTACGGCTGAAGCTGATCTGTGATGTCCGTCTGCTATATATACGCTATCTATATTTTTAAATATATTGCATATATTACATATAATATGCTCATCATCTATAATCCATACCATATGTCTTATATTATCTTCTGCTAAAAAATCATATATAGCTTCTTTTTCAGTCCATGATTTTATTATACCATTAATTTCATTATTATACTTATAAGTTAAGAAAATTGGTCCTGTATTTGCATCGCAAATATCGACATGGTTTATTCTATCCTGTTCTTTCTCTTCTCTAGTATGCTCATGCTTTTTTATCTCATTATTTAAATAATCATCTATGGAAGCACATCCAACTATTCCTGTTTGTTCTATTCCATCCATTATCAATCTATAAATATATAAACATTTTTTATTATCTTTTGCTAAGACACCTCTATTAATCATTTCATATAAATTGTTTCTTGCTTTCTCATATACAATCTTATCATATATATTTATATTTCTATCTAAATCTATTTCTGCCTTATCTACATGTAAAAAAGAATATTCATTATCACCAACAATTTCTCTTGCTTCTTCACTATTCATAACATCATAAGGTAATGCTGCAACTTTATGAGCTATATCCTTTCTAGGCCTTACTGCCGCAAATGGTTTTAAAATAGCCACATCCATCCCCCTCTTTCCTAAGCATTAACAGCTAATTCGTTGTTATATTGAAAAAACTCTTCTATTGTTTCTACTATTTCTTCACCTATTCTTTCCTGTGCCTCTTCAGTAGAACCGCCTATATGTGGTGTAACACATACTTTAGGGTGATTTACTAATTCAAGATTAGGCTTAGGTTCATTTTCAAATACATCAAGACCTGCACCATTAATTTTACCTGAATTTAAAGCCTCCATTAGTGCTTCTTCATCAATTACTCCACCTCTTGCACAATTTATTATATAAGCACCATCTTTCATAATAGCAAATTGATCTTTTCCTATAATAGCCCCTTCTTCTTTATTAAAAGGAACATGAAGTGATACAAAATCAGCATTTTTTAAAAGTTTTTCTATTGTACAAAACTCAAATCTCTCATAACCTCTTGCCTTTCCCAATTTATCAGTATATATTACCCTAATTCCTAAAGCTTCTGCTCTTGTAGCAACCTCTCTTGCTATTCTACCAAATCCAATAAGCCCTAAAGTTTTCCCAAAGAGTTCTATACCCTCATATTTTTTCTTTTCCCACTTTCCATCTCTCATTGTTACATTTGCCAAGTGTATATATCTTGTTAGTGCAAATAAGTGACCTATAGTAAGTTCTGCTACAGAAGCACTGCTAGCATTAGGTGTATTTCTAACTTCTATTCCGTTTTTTCTAGCATAATCTACATCAATATTATCTACTCCTACTCCTCCACGAATTATAAGTTTAAGTTTTCCACCTTTAGCTGCATCAATTATTGGCTTTCTAACCTTTGTAGCTGATCTTACTATCATAATATCAAAATCCATAACATTTTTTTTAAGTTCTTCCTCTTCATAATGTTTGTCAACTACCTCAAATCCACCATCTATAAGCTTTTTTATTGCCTCCTTTTCCATTCCATCACAAACTAATATTTTTATCATAATTAATAGCCTCCTTTTTATTTTTATGAACTTTAATTTTGTTTGATACTATACAACATTTGCCCCAATTAAATGCTGTATAGTATTTGCCCCAATTACATACTTTTAAAAATTCAATATTTCATCTATATTTACTAATAATTCTTTTACATCATCTAAAGTACATTCACCCATATGAGCTATTCTAAATGTCTGCTCTTTTAACTTGCCATATCCATTTGAGATTTGGAAACCTCTTTTTCCTAATTCCTTATTTAACTCTGCAACACTTATTCCTCTGGTGTTTTTAATATTTGTAAGAGTATTTGATAAATATCTTTCATCTGCAAACAATTCAAAGTGTTCTTTTCCCCATGCTCTTACATACTCAGCCATTTCTATATGCCTTTTGTATCTATTATCTAATCCTTCTTCTAATATTTTGTCTAACTGATAGTCCATTGCAAACATGTGTGAAAGAGAAGGAGTTGACGGGTATTGATAATCTTTTTTCTGAATATATTCATAAAGTGCTAATAAATCTAAATAATATCCCCTAAATTTAACATTTTTAGCTCTTTCTATGGCCTTTTGTGAGAAAGAACATACTGCCATTCCTGGAGGAAGTGCAAGTGCCTTTTGACTTGAAGTTATACATATATCTACACCAAGCTTATCTACTTCTATCTTTGTTCCTGCCATAGAACTTACTGCATCTAAGCACCATACAACCTCTGGATATTTTCTTATTACTTCTCCAAGTTCTTCTACTGGATTCATAACTCCTGTAGATGTTTCATTGTGGGTTATACAAATTAAATCATATTTGCCTGTAGCTAAAACTTTATCTACTTCATTAAAATCTACAGCTTTACCCCATTCAACCTCAAATAAATCTGCTGGTACATTATTGTTTATCCCCATTTCATACCATCTCTTACCAAAGGCTCCGATAGAAAATACTGCAGCTCTTTTAACTGTACAAGATCTTATTGCCCCTTCCATAAGACCACTTCCAGATGTAGTTGATAACAGTATCTCTTCTTTTGTATAAAACACCTTTCTAAGTTTTTCACTAATTCTTCTTTGAAGTTCTGATGCTTCTTTGCTTCTATGGCCTATCATTGGCATAGCCATCTTTGCTAAAACATCTTCTTTAACCTCTATTGGTCCTGGAATAAATAATTTTTTATGCATATTTAGTACCCCCTGAAATTTTTGTGCATTTTATTTTTTAACTGTAAAGTTATATCATTATACAGTTATACTTTAATAAAGTGAATTTTATAAAAAATAAAAGAGCCAGCCGTCCACATAGGGACGATTGACTCGCGTTGCCACCCTCATTGACTACACATAATAAATATACATATAGTCCTCTCATTACAAATAACGGTTTTTTCCGTATTACTCATCGCAATATCCTCAAAGGCGGATTCACAAAAGATATAGGTATCAGTTTTCACCAACCACTGACTCTCTTAACCTTTACTCATGTTACTATTCTTTTCATCGGAACTATTAAATTTTAATATAAATAATTATAGCACTATAAATTTTTATAAAATAAAAAAGCCAACCTCCCGTATAGGGACGATTGACTCGCGTTGCCACCCTCATTGACTACACATAATAAACATATACATAGTCCTCTCATTATAAATAACGGTTTTTTCCGTATTACTCATCGTAATATCCTCGGAGGTGGATTCACAAAAGACCTAGGTATCAGTTTTCACCAACCACTGACTCTCTTAACCTCTGCTCATGTTACTATTCTCTTCATCAGATAAAATATATTATTTTTTAACTTGTTTTTTATTATAGAGTGATAAAATATATATGTCAATACTTTTTTAAAAATTTTTATAATTATCTAAAAATAGATATGACATTCTCTTAAAATTTCTTTCTTAGTTTATTCTTATTTTTTCTTCAATTTGCTCAAATAATTCCTTATTACATTTATCATTTATGTAATTTACACATGTATTACATCCTTGTGAAATAGCACTTCTATTTGCATTAAAAGTATAGACCTTAGGCTTATATTCTGCACAATTTTCTGCTACCAACATTTTTTCCTGAATTGAAATCATATAACCACTCCTAAATAGTAGTCTTATTATAATCTTAATTTCAAATGCCTTAAAGCTAAATGTTCAATATTTTATTTACTTTATGTAAGTATTATTACCGCAAATAAAAATATAATTCTAAAATAGCAAAAAATATCTTTCTCACCTACTAGTCTAAAACTGATTCTGTTTCTGTGCAATATCTTGTAATAATGCATTTTCCAAGACTTCTAGGACAGGACTTGCACATGCAATTTTCTGCCTTTCCATCACAGCCATTAGAAAACTCAGGACAAACTTTACAATTATTATTTAAAATCACAACTTTCCTTCCTCTCTAGTATAAATATTACTTGTTTAAATTTAAAACATTAATTCTATCTCTTTGCACTTGCTCTATCTTCTTATTTTTATATCTTATGCCATTTATAGGGCATATGTTCATGCATCGCAAACATAGCATGCATTTACTATGAAAAACAGCATGACCATCTTCAAATGTTATGTTATTTTTAGGACAATTTCTAAGGCATAGACCACATTTTTTACATTCCTCTATTGCTGTCAAATTTTTAGATAGCTTAGGTAATGAATTCTTAAAAAGCTTACTAGAAATCTTTCCTATTCCCATCTTAAAAATTGAATTGTTTTCTTTTAATCTTTTATTGTCTATAAAAATTTTAATTAATTCTTTAACCTTTTCCGACGCATCCTTCAAAATTTCATTTTCTTCTTTTTTAGTAGGTTTTTTGCCAGAAATAAAATAACAGTTATTAGGCATTCTTATGGCAGATTGGACAACTATATCATATCCTTTTTGTGATATTTTTTTTGCCATAGATAAAACCGCTACTGACGACTTGCCTCCTTGCGTTGAATATATAATAGTTTTCATTTTTTTCTTAGTATCAGGCAATTTTTTTAAAAAATCACTTACTATTTTAGGTTCCATATTAGAATGTACTACAGAACCTATTATTATAAAATCATAACACTTTATATTAATTGGTTCTTCTGATTCCATATTTATCAATTTTATATCTATACCATAGGATTTAAAATTCTCTTTAAACCTATCAGCTACCCATTTTGTGTTTCCGGTGCCACTAAAATAATATAAAACACCTTTCATCAAAATCCCATCTCCCATTATTTATTCATCTATATGAAATTCGGCCCTACAAGCCGATATTAAAAAATTCTCTTTTAGATTTAAGCTTATAACATTTATATTTTCTATATTAGATTGGCCAATCCCTTCTTTTATGTACTTAAATAAACACTTTATTATCTATTACTTGAATTTTAAGGCTTTTGAACTATATGATTAAGGCGCTCTATAACAAAGATATAACTTTTGTATTATAAACTTACAAATAAAATTATAATATAAAAATGCATAATACACTATCTTGTATTATGCATAATAATTTAAAAACTTATTCACTATAATATTCTTGGGCATATTTCTCTCTATATGCAATCATTATTTCGCTTAATATTTCTGATGCCGTTGGCGGAGTAAATGTTATAGCGTTTGCCCCTGCTTCTATTGTAGCTCTTATAGTTTCTTCATTAGGTCCTCCTGTGGCCATTATAGGAAACTCAGGATACATTTCTCTTATTTTTTTAACTATATGGGAAGTTCTTTTAGCGCCTGATACATTTATTATAGTAGCCCCTGCTTCTATTCTTTCCTTAATATTTTCATATTCTGATACAACCGAAACAACTATAGGTATGTCAATAGTGTCCCTCATTTGTTCTATAACTTCATTAGGCGTCGGGCTATTTACTACTACTCCCATAGCTCCCTTAAACTCTGCATCTAAAGCTAAATTTACAACTCTTTTACCAGTTGTAATACCTCCACCAACTCCACAGAATACCGGAATGTCTGCAGATAGCATAATAGCCTGTGTTATAAGCGGCTGAGGCGTAAATGGATAAACTGCAATAACAGCATCTGCATTTGTGTTTTTTATAACCGCTACATCAGTACTGAACACAAAGGATTTAAGTCTCTTCCCAAATATTCTAATACCACTTGCTTCTCGTATAACATTTGGAACTTGAATCATGTGTCTTCTTAATATACCCTGTATTTCTGGTACATGTTTGACCATACATTTTTCCTCCTCTATAACAATATAACACCACTACTTCAACTTAAATTTTGTTATATTATAATAACATACTTTTACTTTAATATCCATTTTTTTGTTTTTATCTACTCAATACTACTATCCCTTTAATTTACAATTACCATTATCACAATTATCTTCTTCACATCTATAAGCCTTATTTCCGGTGTACCCTAATTCCTTTAAGACTTTTCTAACTATTCTTTTCCCTATTTTATCCTCATTCATTTCACAAAGGGCGTCCTCAATGTTACTCCAATCCACCCATTCTACTTCTGATGACTTTTTTATAGTTCCTCCATCATACATTGCCATAAATGTAAGCATTAATATCTCTTTAGATTCTAAATACTCACTACCTAAATATTTTATATCTTTTACTTTAATACCCGCCTCTTCTAATACCTCTCTATGAACTGTGCTCTCAACTGTTTCACCATTGGTTACATAACCGGATAAAAGAACCTTTGAATCTTTAAATATATAACTTTGCTTAAGAAGCAATATTTTATCTTCTTTTATTACAGCCACTATTATACATGGCTTAGGAGTATCGAAATACATAATATCATCTACTGGACAGTAGGGAACCCCACCCTCATCCCAGCTATACTTCTCTATTAACTTTTGACCACAAACTGGACAATATTTAAATTTCATAAAACCACCACTCTGATTTGAGTAGTTTCACCTCCTTGTACTAAGATTAACTATATAAGTGCATTATAAGGTATCCCTGCAATTACATTCAATATAATAGAGTTCTATAGCCTTACTTCTATTTGATCTTTAATTGTAATATGCTTTTCACCTACAAAGCAATCGTAAGCAAGTATATGTACCCCATTGCTCTCAGCTAATCTTAATGCTTCCCCGAAAGCTTTATCCATTTCATCATGAGGAGTAAAATATTCTACTCCTTCCATCTGAATTAAAAATAATACAGCAGCTTCCCTACCAGTGTTTTTAACCTCTATAAGTTCTAGTAAATGTTTAGTTCCTCTTTCTGTAGGAGCATCTGGAAACATAGTTTTTCCTCCATCTTCTAGAGTTACTCCCTTAACTTCTAAATAGCATTCACTTTTATTAGAATCTGTTAATTTAAAATCAAATCTGCTATTTCCAAAAGTCTTTTCTTTTTCTATTTTACTGTAACCACTTAGTAAGCTTATTTTTTTATTTTTTAATGCTTCATCTACAACTTTATTAGGTATATGGGAATCTATGTTTATGAATCTGTTTCCCTTATATCCACCAATTAAATCATATTTAGTTTTTCTTGATGGATTATCTTCTTCCCTTAAAACTACAGTACAACCAGGTATAAGTATTTCTCTGCATCTTCCTGTATTAGGAACATGAACTATAGTTTCTATTCCATCTATATCTACATAAGCCTGAAAGCGATTTGGTCTATATATAAACTTAGCCATTATAACATTATTGTGGATAATCAATATATCATCTCCATCTTTTTAAAAATTTATACACATACTCACATATTTTATCCACACATTTATTATTATTTTAATTATTTTTTATCAACATTGTGGATTAATTATATACTTATTTAAACATAAATGATTATTATTTTAAACTAAAATATTTATTATTTCTATATTTTAGCTTGGTCAATTGACGATAAATTGTAACCTATGTTTTGCATAGTGAATAGTATATACTTGAACCGCTTTTGAATAGGAGATATTATATGCATATTTTATCAGTAATATTATTCGTTGTATCTGCTAGCCTTGACAATCTTATTGTTGGAATTGCTTACGGCATCAAAAAACTCAAAATATCTATATTGAGTAACCTCTTAATAGCCTTTATATCCTGTGCAGGAACATTTTTATCAATGGCACTAGGTAAGTTTATTGGTAAATTTATTTCTGGGCATAATGCAAACTTTATAGGAAGTTCCATCCTTATGTTGCTAGGATTATGGTTTATACTTAATTCCTTCAAAAAAAATAATAAAGATGAAAAAACTGAATATAAGAAGCAAAATAAATTAGAATGCTATAAAGTTCAATGTGAAGAGCTCCTGACAAGTCCTGAGAAAGCAGATATGAATAATTCAGGCAATATTGATTTGAAAGAAGCAGTGATCTTAGGGTTTGTACTAGCTCTAAACAACATGGGACTGGGTATAGGGGCTAGTATTACAGGGTTAAGCATAATCTTAACTTCTATTTTTACATTTTTATTTAGTTTAACCGCTATACCTCTTGGATACATTCTTGGTAAGAAGTATATACCTAATGTACTAGAAAGTAAAGCAAATTTAATTTCCGGGTTAATAATAATACTTCTTGCCTTATATGAAATGTTCATTTAGCTTAAGGCTAAACCAATATATTTATTAATTTAGCCTAAGTTCATTACAAAAACAACTTAAATATAACTAAAAATATGACTCCTGGTATTCCAAAAAAACCGGCAATAAGAGCTGTTATTGCGTTAATACCTATGTAAAAATTAAAATAATGGCCAATAAAATTAACTGTAATTAATAATAGGATTCCAATTAATCCATTAGCTATTAGTTTTAACAAAACCTTTAGAGGCCAAGCAAAAATTTTAACTAATATATATAAACCAATTATAGAAATTAAAAAGTAACCTATGTATTCAAATTCCAAAGATATCCCTCCTAATTTTATTGTTACTAAATTTATATTCTATTAAAATAAAAGTATTAATAAAAAAGATGAAAAGTAAAAACTTAAAGTTTTTTGCTTTTCACCTTTTCTATTTTAGCCTACATTTAAATCCTCAATAGAGTTTGAACATTCAACTTTTAGTTCATTTTTTTTAGCTTCATTGAGCAAAAACATATATCTTGCCTTTGCAGCTTCTTCTCTATATATAGCATAATCTACAAGTCTTGGATCGTTAACAGCATTAAAATATTCTCTTGCCACCTTTAAATCCTCTCTTGCTTTCTCTATTGAATTTAATAATTTTTTTTGTTCTGCTGTATATCTAGATTCTCTAGTTATTAACTTAGCAATAATACTTTTATCCATAAAGAGCCTCCTATTTTGAATCATATTTATGATAATTGACATAAAATAGGATTAGTATACATTATATCTCTACTCTGCCTTCTAGGGCCTTTGATAGTGTAACCTCATCTGCATATTCTAAATCTCCACCAACAGGTATTCCATGAGCTATTCTTGTTACTTTAGCACCTAAAGGTTTCAATATTTTTGATATATACATAGCGGTAGCTTCTCCTTCTATATTAGGATTTGTAGCTACTATTACCTCTCTTATTTCTCCATTTATTCTTCTTATAAGTTCTTTTAGCTTTATATCTTCAGGTCCTCTACCCGCCATAGGAGATATATTCCCATGAAGAACATGATAGACCCCATTAAACTCTTTAACTTTTTCCATGGATATTATATCTTTTGGTTGCTCAACAACGCATATTAAACTCTTATCTCTATTAGGATTAGAGCATACTGCACAAGGATCCTTGTCTGTGAAATTACCACATACAGAGCAGTATTTTATTGTCCCTCTAGCTTTAACTAGTGCTTCAGCAAACTCTCTAACCTCTTCACCTGGCAGATTCAGTACATGAAGAGTAAGTCTTTGAGCTGTTTTATATCCTATCCCTGGAAGCTTAGCAAATTCCTCAATCAGCTTTTCTATTGCAATTGGATAGAAATCCATAATTATCACCTCAATTTTAAAACCCCATCTTCAATAGATGGGGTAACTATTACTGTGTTTTAAAACATTCCTGGAATATTTAGTCCACCTGTTAACTTTTTCATCTCTGCAGATGTTTCTTCTTCAGCTATTTTTAGAGCTTCATTACATGCAGTTAGAATTAAATCTTGAAGCATTTCTACATCATCTGGATCTACAACTTCTGGTTTTATCTTTATATCTACTATCTGTTTTTTACCAGTTACAACTGCAGTTACTGCTCCACCACCAACTGTAGCTGAGAATTCTTTATTCTCAAGTTCATTTTGCATATCTTCCATCTGCTTTTGAAATTTTTGTGCTTGTTTCATTATATTATTCATATTTCCCCCACCAAAGTTAGGGAATCCACCTTTAGCCATACTAATTCCTCCTCGACTTAATTAATTCAGTTATAATTATACCATATTTTTATAAATTTAAATCAATACTTTTTTGTTATTATTCATCAACTATTTCAATAAAATCTTCTCCAAAAGCATCTCTTAATAGCTGCTCGGAAGACTTCGAATTGTCTTTAGTTTCAGCTCCATCTATATAATATTGAAGCCTTACTCTCTCTTTTAAAGCTTCTGAAAATATTTCTTCAACTATTCTTCTATTTTCTTCTTTTTCTAATCTTTGCTTATTAAAAGCATAATCCTTATCGTACCTTATTGTTATTATTCCATTTTCACATTTAATTACTTCTCCTGTAAATAGAGCTGCATGTATAACCCTATAACTTTTTGATTTAAAAGACTCTAATATATCTTTCCAGCTCTTTTTTACTATATCTAATGTAAGCTTTGAATATACATTATCATTCATTACAGGTCTTATATTTTCTTTTGATTTATTTTCTTCTACCTTAGTCCTATTTTCTTTTTTTACTACATTAGTTGCATTAGGAACTATTCTTTCACAGGTTACTTTTAGTTCACCTTCTTTTAAAGCTTCTTCTAATCTGTTTAATCTTGAAAGTATTACTTCTTTCGAAGTATCATACTCTATCTTACACATTTTTATTACTGCAAGCTCTAAATATATTCTGCTTTGTTTCGTCCATTTTGATTGATCTTCTGCATCCTGTAATATCCTAATGTCTCTCATTATTTCTTCTATTCTTATTTTTTGTGCCTGCTCTTTTAGAAGTTCCATATTTTCTTCAGACATATCTAATATGTCTTCTGGATTTTTACTTACCTTAACCATTAAAAGGTTTCTCATATGAGTTATCATATCTTTTATAAAATTGTAAATATCCTTTCCACTGAGGACTATGTCATCTACTATCCTCATGGATCCCTCTACATCTTTTTCTATAACCTCATTTGTAAGCCTTATTAAGTTTTCATTTGTAACTAAACCAAGCATACTTATAACGCCATCATATTCTACTTTTCCACCCCCCATAGATATAGCCTGATCTAATATACTTAATGCGTCTCTCATTGCTCCATCGCACATTCTAGATATTAAGTTCAAACTTTTATCATCTGCAAATACTCCTTGCTCCTTAACTATTTTTCTAAGCCTCTCAAACATGTCTAATCCCTTTATTCTTCTAAAATCAAACTTTTGACATCTAGAAAGAATAGTAACAGGAAGCTTCTGTGGATCTGTAGTAGCAAGAATAAATACTACATTTGAAGGCGGTTCTTCAAGCGTTTTTAAGAATGCGTTTACCGCTTGTGGAGTAAGCATGTGAACTTCATCCATTATATATACTTTATATTTTCCTTCTTGAGGAGGATATTTTACATTTTCTATAACATCTTTTATGTCTTCCAAATTTCTTTTTGAAGCAGCATCCATTTCTATTACGTCAATAGCAAGTCCCATGTTTATTTTTTTGCACATTTCACATTCATTACAAGGCTCTCCATCTTTCAAGTCAAGACAATTTACTGCCTTTGAGAATATTTTTGCAGTAGATGTTTTACCTGTTCCTCTTGTACCAGAAAAAAGATAAGCATGTGCAATTCTGCTATTTTTTATTTGATTCTTAAGTGTTACAGTTATGTGGTTCTGACCGACTACATCTTCAAAAACTCTAGGTCTCCATTCTCTATATAATGCAGTGTAAGACACTTAAATCACCTTCTTTAACTTGTTTAACCATTAATATTATACCTTATATATAATTTATAGTTAATATTTAATTTTTTCATAAAATAAATCTAAATATAATAAAAAAGACACCTTTTGTAGGTATCTTATATAAGCAAATTGTATTAAAGTCGTGCACCTCGCTTCGTCTAATAAAATATGAGCGTTACCCATATAGTTAACTCAAACCAGGTTTATCCACGGCACACGAAAATGATCACTTACCGCTGCTTCCTTCCGGACCTGACGGGATTCATGAGTTTCCGTTGCGTGGGACCCAGTTCTCAACGCCACTTTTATAGGCCAGACCCCACATTTTATAGTCTAAGCGAGGAATTCAACCCTGCTATAGCGGATTGCAGGTTACAGGGCACCGCTGACTCCCCATCTAGCACGACAAAGTTCTACTGGCGGAGAGAAGGGGATTCGAACCCCTGGTAGAGTTTCCCCTACACACGCTTTCCAGGCGTGCTCCTTCAACCACTCGGACATCTCTCCACAAAATTTACTCATGAAACAATATTTAATTATATATCCTGTTTCATTAGAACAAGACTTATTATACTATTAATATTAAAATAATTCAACACCTTTATAAAAATTATTAGCAAGTAATTATTGGCTTAATTGTATGGCGGAGAGAGGGGGATTCGAACCCCCGGTACGGTATTACCCGTACAATTGATTTCGAGTCAACCACCTTCGACCACTCGGACATCTCTCCATATTAGGCATCTGAAATAAAATATCAATTTTTTGAAGATGCCTTACCTTCTTGATTTAAAGAATTCTATTAATATATTGCTACACTTCTCATCATAAAGCCAGTGAATATTAGTCCAATGGTTTAATGCATCATTTTGAAGTACATTTACTACAGAACCGCAAGCACCAGCTGTAGGATCAAAAGTGCCTATATATAAATTACTTATTCTTGATTGAAGTATAGCTCCTGCACACATAGGACAGGGTTCTAAAGTAACATACATGCTGCACTCATTAAGTCTCCAATTTTGAATAACTTCTGAAGCTTTTTCTATAGCTAAAATCTCAGCATGCGCTAATGGACTGTTTAAAGTTTCTCTCAAATTATGTGCTCTTGCTATTATATTATTATCCTTTACTATAACGGCTCCAACTGGCACTTCTTTTAAAAGTATAGATTTTTCTGCCTCAAATATGGCTTCAATCATAAACTTATTATTCATAGAAACCTCTTAGTATATTTTATAATTATTTGTAATTATTGTAAACATATTTAAAAATTAAACCCTGTAATTAAAATTACAGGATTCAATTTTGGTGCGCCCGAGAGGAATCGAACCCCCGGCACGCGGTTTAGGAAACCGCTGCTCTATCCTACTGAGCTACGAGCGCATATTAACTTGTTTCCATAATATTTTATAATAATCTATAATAAATGTCAAATTTTTATATTATAATCTATTAGCATACTAGCAACTAATTAATTTAAATAATAGGTATATTATATTGCAAATAAAAATATACTAATTAGGAGGTGTTATTATGATGAATGAATTAAAAAATTTACTTTTAGCAGGTTTAGGATCTGCAGCATATACTTATGAAAAGGCATCAAAGTTAATTGACGATATGGTTCAAAAAGGTAAACTAACTATGGATGAGGGAAAAGAACTTTCAGAAGAACTAAAGAGAAATATAAAAAATAAAGTTGAAGATGTAAAACCTTTAACTAAGGATGACTTGGTATCTACTTTAAATCAAATGAACTTTGCAACTAAAGATGATTTACAAAACATAAAACAAAGATTGGATATGCTAGAGGAAAAAGTAAATACCAAAAGCTAAAGCCCCGACAGCTGTTAGGGCTTTAATATTTATGGAGGCATATTATGCATAATAACTCAATACAAAGGTTTAAAGAAATAATAAGTGTACTAGCTCGCTATGGCTTTGGACATATAGTGGATAGTAAAATAAAAAAACAATATTTCCCAGAAAATTTAAGAAACGCTTTTGAAGAGTTAGGGCCTACCTTTATAAAAATAGGTCAGGTATTAAGTACAAGACCTGATATACTTCCTCCTGAATATATACAAGAACTTTCAAAGCTTCAAGACAACGCTTCTCCTGAAAAATACGAAGATATTAATAATGTTTTCTTTAGTGTTTTTAATAAAAATATTGAGGATTGCTTTTCATCTTTTGAAAAAGACCCATTGGCTTCTGCATCTATAGCCCAAGTTCATAATGCTATACTTAAAAACGGAAAAGAAGTCATTGTAAAAATTCAAAGACCTGAAATAATGGAAAAAATTAAAATGGATTTATCTATTTTACATAGAATAATAAAGCTTACTAAAACAAAGTTTTCTGATGCTTTAATTGATCCAGAAGAGGCTTTAAATGAATTAATATCATCTACAGAAGAGGAGCTAAATTTTAAAATTGAGGCTTTAAATATAAAAAGATTTAGAATTCTAAATAACAATATAGCCTTTTGTTATACTCCATATATTATAGATGAGTTGTCCAGTGATAAGGTTTTAACTATGGAAAAAATATATGGCTTTAAAATAAATGATTTAGAAAAACTTAAAGAGGGAGGGTATGATCTTAACGATTTAGGGAAAAAATTAGCACTATCATTTTTAAAACAAGTTTTTACCGATGGTTTTTTTCATGGCGATCCACACCCTGGAAACTTATTAATAAATGAAGGCAAGATTTGTTTTATTGACTTTGGAATAATGGGGAACCTTTCTGAATCATTAAGAGCCTCATTGAATGATGCTATAGTTGCTGTAGTCTTTAAAGATTTAGATAAGCTAATATCTATAATTATGTCTATAGGCATAAAGAAAGGATTTGTAAATAAAAATAAATTATATGAAGATATAGACTATTTATTTTCTAGATATCTATATACATCCTTAAAAAATATTCATGTATCTATATTGCTTCAAGAGTTATTTAACTGTGCCAAAAACAATAATATAAGACTCCCAAAAGACTTAATAGTCCTTGTGAGAAGTCTTGTAATTATTGAAGGTGTTGTTGCTAAAATAGCTCCTGATACTCAAATACTTGATGTTGCTGTGCCTTTTGTAAAAAATAATAGTAAACTATCATTATTAAATAACATAGATATCGATGACCTACTAATATATTCATATAATTTTACGAAAGATTTATCTCGAATGCCTACTAGATTTATTGAACTTATAAATACTATGCTAAATGGAAGACTTAAAGTTCAACTACATATAACTAACTTAAACAAAAGCATTAGTGCTTTAAATAATATGATAAATAGGTTGATTTTCGCACTTATACTATCCTCTATGATAATAGGATCTAGTTTAATATTAACGAATAATGTAGGACCTAAAATATATGATATGTCTGCAATAGGAATAGCAGGCCTTATAATATCTGCATTTATGGCTTTACTTCTTATTATATCTATAATAAAATCTCGAAAATTATAAAGCATGAAACTAAGTAATTTAGTCCCATGCTTTATTTTCTATCTGTATTCCATTCAGCATATTATTTAATATATTATTAGTCAAATCATCAAAATTCTTTTTTTCTTCATTTATAAGTTCATATATTGCCACAGAACAAAGAGTTCCGAATAGTGTATATGCCGCATAGGAAGGATCACCACATTTTAATATCTTATTTTCTATTGCCTCAACAATATATGACTGTATATAGTCAATATATTTCTTTATAGACTCTCTTAGTTCAAGTTGTCTAGATTCTTGACCCCACAATTGACTCATTAGTACTATAAAAAAGTCTCTCTGCTCATGAACTAACTCTAACTGAATTCTGCATAGAACTTTTAATTTTGATAAAGCATCCTGCTGTTTGTATGCAGTACTTTCTATTCTTTCCTTTACTATATTCATTCCTTCTTTTATTATGTAGTTAAATATTTCTTCCTTGCTTTTAAAATGATAATATAATGTTCCCTTTGCTACTCCCGCATCAGACGCAATTGAATCCATTGTTGCACCACTATAACCGTTTTGTGAAAATATTTTTATAGCAGATTCAAATATTGTTCTTTTTGTCTTATTCATCAATACCACTCCAGATTTATATATTAATTGACCGGTCAGTATAATTATTCCAATTTACATTATACTATGTTGTTGAAATAACTCAATAGATTTTATAACTTTTAGGAGTTATTTCATTATAAATTGACAATAGATAAATAATGACTGATAATTGTAATAAGTATTCTATGCTATACTCAAAATAATATTAACACAAGAGAGGTCTGTATATGGTTAAATACTATAATAGAAAAACAAAACAATATGAAATAGAAAAAGTGGCAGGAGATAAATATCTTCAATGGACATATTCATCTCCTATTGGGATGAAATTTTTAGAGTTATTAATTAAGAAAAAGTTTTTTTCTAAAATATATGGTTCGTTTTGCGATAGTAAGAGAAGTGTTAAAAAAGTTCATTCTTTTATTAAAGATTTTAATATTAATATGACTCATAGTGAAAAAAGTGCAGAGGAGTTTGAATCATTTAATGACTTCTTTACAAGAAAGTTAAAAAAAGAAGCAAGACCTATAGATACTGATATTAACTCTTTAATTTCTCCTGGTGATGGAAGACTTTTAGCCTATGAGAATATTGATTTAAATAAGTTGGTTCAGGTAAAAGGCTTCACATATAGTTTGGGTAAACTTATAAATAATCTTGATATATCTGAAAAATTCTCAGAGGGTATTTGCTTAATATTGAGACTTTGTCCTACTGACTATCATAGATTTCATTTTATAGATGATGGTGTATGCGAGGAAACTATAAAAATTACTGGAGATTACTATTCTGTAAACCCAACTGCTTTAGAACAAATTCCTGAACTTTTCTGCAGAAACAAAAGAGAATGGAGTGTTTTTCATTCTAAAAACTTTGGAGATATACTTCACATAGAAGTAGGTGCCACTTGTGTAGGTTCTATTATACAGACATATACACCTGAAGTGGATATAAGAAAAGGTGATGAAAAAGGTTATTTTAAATTTGGTGGTTCAACAACAATACTATTCTTAGAAAAAAATAAAGTAAAAATTGATAAAGACATAATTGAACAATCTTCTAAAGGATATGAAAGTAGAGTATTAATGGGTGAAAAGATAGGTGAAAAAATAAAAGCTTGTGATGAATAATCACAAGCTTTTTATGGTGCGTCGGAGAGGATTCGAACCCCCGACCAACTGGTTCGTAGCCAGCTACTCTATCCAACTGAGCTACCGACGCATATTTAACATAATTATATTAACATAAATGATCTAAAAAATCAAATTAATATTAACTATTATATACTATAAATCAAAATTTATTAGTATATTTAGTTTAAAACACATTATGTCACAAATTAAAAAGCACCTTAATTCAGGTGCTTACATGGCGGAGAAAGAGGGATTTGAACCCTCGCACCGGTTTCCCAGCCTACGCCCTTAGCAGGGGCGCCTCTTCGGCCACTTGAGTATTTCTCCATGCCCTAATTTTAGTTAAAAAAAAATTGGCGGAAAGACAGGGATTCGAACCCTGGGTACGGTCACCCGTACGCCGGTTTTCAAGACCGGTGCCTTAAACCAACTCGACCATCTTTCCATACATCCAACATTAAACATGATAACATATTTAATTAAAAAAGTCAACAATATTTTTACTATAATATAATTTTATATTATTTAAATTAGATAATCACCATAATAGGTGCTTACATGGCGGAGAAAGAGGGATTTGAACCCTCGCGCCGGTTTCCCGACCTACGCCCTTAGCAGGGGCGCCTCTTCGGCCACTTGAGTATTTCTCCATGCCCTAATTTTAGTTAAAAAAAAATTGGCGGAAAGACAGGGATTCGAACCCTGGGTACGGTCACCCGTACGCCGGTTTTCAAGACCGGTGCCTTAAACCAACTCGACCATCTTTCCTTGTCTGTTGACATGTATTATTATATCAACCATAAGTGCATATGTCAACAGTTCTTTTTGAAAATATTTATATTATTTTATTACTTCTCTTCCGCCCATATATGATCTTAAAACTTCTGGAATTACTATACTTCCATCTGCTTGTTGATAATTTTCAAGAATTGCAGCTAAAGCTCTTCCAACAGCAACTCCCGAACCATTTAATGTATGTATATATCGTAACTTACCTTTTTCAGTTTCTTTATATTTTATATTAGCACGTCTTGCTTGAAAATCTTCAAAGTTACTGCAACTTGATATCTCCACATATCTATTATAGCTTGGCATCCAAACTTCTATATCATATTTAAGCGCTGCTGTAAATCCTAAATCCCCCTTACATATTCTGACCACTCTATAAGGAATTTCTAATCCCTGAAGCACTTCTTCTGCATCATTAGTTAACTTTTCAAGCTCCTCATAGGATTGCTCTGGCTTTGTAAATTTAACAAGCTCAACCTTATTAAATTGGTGCTGTCTTATAAGGCCTCTTGTATCTCTTCCTGCTGAACCAGCTTCAGCTCTAAAACACCCGCTATAAGCCACATGTTTTATTGGCAAATCTTCGCCTTTTAAGATTTCATCTCTATAGAAATTAGTTACAGGCACTTCTGCCGTTGGTATTAAGTAGAAATCATTGTTTGAAACTCTAAATGCATCTTCTTCAAACTTTGGCAGCTGTCCTGTTCCAATCATACTAGTTCTATTAACCATGTATGGTGGTAATAACTCTTCATAGCCATGTTTTTCAGTATGAAAGTCTAAAAAATATGATATAAGCGCTCTTTCAAGTCTAGCTCCTAACCCCCTATAAAAAGTAAATCTTGAACCTGCAACCTTTCCTCCTCTTTCAAATTCTAATATATTAAGGTTTGTTCCTAAATCCCAATGAGCCTTAGGTTCAAAATCGAATTTTGTAGGTTCCGACCATTTTCTTATCTCTATGTTATCTTCATCTGTTTCTCCATCTGGAACCTGAGGATTTGGTATGTTAGGTATTCTAAGCATTATATATTCTATTTTTTGATCTAATTCTGCTAGATTAACATCATACTGCTTTATCTTCTCTGAAAGCTCTTTCATTTCAGCTACAGGACCGTCGGCATTTTGTCCTGATTTCTTTAATTTAGCTATTTCTAAAGAGTCTTGATTTCTTTTATTTTTTAAAACTTCTACTTCAATTAATATTTGTCTCCTTTTCTCATCTAATGTTACTACTTCATCGATAACAGATACATCAAAATCTTCTCCTCTATTTTCTAAAGCTATTTTTATATCTTGTACATTATTTCTTATTCTTTTTAAGTCTAACATTACAATTTCCTCCTAAATGTTTTTTGTCAAGTGATTCTTAGTCTCATGCGGAGTTTTCTTATGAGGATTATCTCTCCCCGCCTGAGCCTTAGAAGAACTTATCCAGGGACGTATCATCCGTTATCTCCTATGGAAGTTTTACGGATGGTAGCCATCGAATAAATAAAAAAGCCCTTATCCCGTAAAGGGACGAAGGACTCCGCGTTGCCACCCTAGTTAACCAAAAACTGGTTCTCTCAAAGATTATAACGGTATCACCGAACTGTTATTAGCAGTACCTCCGAGGTGGATTCACAAAACCATGGTATCAGTTCACACCAACTACTGACTCTCTTTACCCCTTGTAATGCTACTAGCCTCTTCATAGGTTGATTTTAATTTTTACCTAAATTATACATAAAACATAATTTTATGTCAATTTAGCTTTATTCTGAATAATATAAAATATTTTCTCTTATTCATTTATTCTTTCTACGTTTTTAGTACAAACTATGTCTACTCCAGTATTTAAAATATTTTTACATACGATATCTCCAATTCTTACAGGAGCTCCCACATAAAGTCTGCTCAAAGCTTTCGAACATTCTATCCATAAATCTTTATTTATAGGTTTATTACTTTTCACCGGAACAACATTTAGCTTTGATCCTTTTATCCTTACCAAAGTAGTTAGAGTATCTTTATTGCTACTCATTTCCATGTTAGCATATTTTATTCCCTCATTACATAAGTTACCGCAAATTTCTATGTTTTCGTCATATTGGTTAATGCTTAATATGCAACTTTTATCACATTTATTGCAAATAATTTCCTTAATCAACTTAGAATTCCTCCAATTAGCTACATTTCATCAAACTCTTTTATTCGACTTATAACTATTTTTGAGTTTTTAGAATCCTTAACTATATCAGTTAACCTTTTGTCCATTTCTCTAGCTAAGATGGATGCGACCTTATTCAAGCATTGCGCACCTTTACAAGTTCCAAAGGCAGCTCCTGTTCGTCTTTTTATTCCTTCTATAGTACGTGCTCCAAGTGGTCTCCTTATGGAGTCTACTATCTCGCCTTCTGTAACCTTCTGACATACACATACTATTTTACCATATCTTTTATCTTGCTTAATAATACTTTCTCTTTCTTCATTTGATAAGTCTCTGAATCTATAAAATTCTCTTCTCTTGTCTACAAAATCCTTTTTTAGCACACAGTTTAAATTATTAACTATAGTTTCGCATACAATTTTTGCAATAGCAGGCGTAATTGTAACTTGGCTATAATGTTTACCCTCAATTTTAACATATCCATTATCAATAAGACTGTCATCAATTATTAGTGTATCATTATAAAATGGAGATTCATAGAATATATTTATATATTCATCATTTATCTTTCCCATAAAAGATGATATTTTTTTTAAACTATCACTATAACTAATCGTTTCATTTGTTTTTAATGCAACTATAGTTCCACCTTGTACAGTAGGGAATGTATAAATTTTATCTTCACTTTCATTTAATGTTACTACTATATTTTTGAAGTTTCCCCTAAAATCTTTTTCTAATAATAAGTACTTTGAGCAACATCTATCTTTGTTAAGTTTATTTTCGCTCTCTATACCATAGTATTCTACAGGCGTAGTGTTTAAAACCATGTTACAGGTAAACTTATTTTTATTTGTAACTACCCTAAACCCTCTAGACATTTTTTGTATATCTAGTACCTCTTCTTCTAACTTAAACTTTACCCCATTATCAAATGCAATTTCTCCATAGGCAATCGCTAAATCATAAGGACATATTATTCCTGTATTTTCAGAATGTATTGCCCTCTTAACATTAGCATTTAAGTTTGGTTCCATTTCATATACTTCTTTACTATCTAATAAACGTATATTTTTTATTCCTCTACTTATAGCTCTATCATACATATTGATTAATTTAGCTTCACCCTTTTTGTCCTCTGCAATAATTAGAGATCCTCGCTTTTTAAAGGTTACATTAAACTTTGAAGCTATATCTTCCATAAGTTCATTTCCCATCAATTCTAGCTTAGACATTAATGTATCTTCACATTCTAATCCATCATAAACTACCGCAGAGTTTATAAGGGCTACATCATCTGCTATATCATAATCCTTTTCGATAAGTGCTATATTTAAACTATATTTTGAAAGCTCATAGGCAACTGCACACCCTATAATGCCCCCCCCTAATATAAGTACATCGTAATCCATAAATTAACCTTCCTTTCAAAGAGCTGCAGTAATTTAATAGTGTATAATTACAGATGAACCTTCTGGAATATTATTATATATCCATTCAGCGTCATGTATAGATATTCTTATACACCCATGTGATGCTGGAAATCCTATCTTTTTCTTTTCATCTTCTATTATATTACCTTTTTTATCAACTGGTATAGAATGTATCAAATAATTTGAAAAAAATTTAATATAATATCTTGCACCTTCTTGATATTTGTTGCTATAAAAATACTCACCCTTACATTGTACATTAAATATTCCAAGAGGTGTTTCTGTCTCTTGATCTCCTAGTATTCCTGTAGAGCATTGTATCCTTTTTAATAATTTATCTTTTTTTATAACACTTATATTTTGATTAGTTAAGTTTACATCTAAAGTATATTCTGTTTTTTTATATATTTCACCTTTTAAATTATCGCTATTTTTCTTAATCCACCCTTTTTTTCCATCTTTATTTTCCTCACAGTATAGATATCCGTTGTTTTCTTTATAAGCTACTACTACGTCATCTTTTGGTAATGTAAATACTATTTTATCCTTACCTGAGCTATCCTCATATACATTTACTTTTTCTTTGTTTATATAATATGTTTTTTTAAAGCAGGTTCTTGAAGAAAATATACTTATATCTTTTATATCTATCTTTTTATCATTATTATCTTTATTTATATCATCATTATTGATTGTTTGCTGCGTATTTTCATCAAGTTGTACCATAAAAGCTGGTGCAAATATAAATATACAAGTAAGTATAATACTATAAATTACTGTCTTTTTCATTGTAGTTTCCTCCAATATAGTGCTATATTGACATTATCTACAAATAAATAAACTTTAAACATATGCATATAATTATATTCAAAAAAAGAACGGGAGTAATTCCCGTTCTTTTTTAAACCTATTTATTTAGTTCATTAATCGTTTCTCCAAGCGTCTTAATATATTCACCGTATTTTGCCCAATCACCATTTTTTTGCGCCTCTACAGCCTTTTCATATAGTTCTTTAGCTTTCTTTACTTTATCTAGCTTTTGATCACTATCAGAATACTGAGTCTGACCAGCAGCATTATTTGTTTGACTATTGTCTTTATAGTTAAATAACTGTTGAAGGGCACTTTCTATATTTTCGGCTAAAATAATTTTATCTCCATAAGAAACTATAACCCTCTTCATCTCAGGAATACTATTTTTACCACTAGCCCTTAAGTACATAGGCTCTACATATAGCAGAGAATTGTTTATAGGAACTATTATAGTATCTCCAAATTGTACTTGAGATCCAGCTTTATTCCATAATGACAGCTCCTTTGATATGGTTGTATCTTGATTTAACATTTGTTTAAATAAATATGGACTATAGATAGTTTTTTGAGGAGGGAATTTATATAATATCATTTTACCATAATTATTTTTATCCATCCTTGCTCCAAATAGAGCAACCATATTGTCCTTATTTCTCATATTAAAATATTGGAGAAGTAT
The DNA here is from genome assembly GCF_016316925.1 of Clostridium aciditolerans. GTDB lineage: Bacteria > Bacillota > Clostridia > Clostridiales > Clostridiaceae > Clostridium_AM > Clostridium_AM aciditolerans. The sequence continues at coordinate 26,049 of NZ_JAEEGB010000053.1, forward strand.
CATTTCTTCTTCCTTTTCTCCTGGTAATTTCATTACTACATACGGAGCTTCCATGCTATCCTTTTCTCCATCTACCTGTTTTTGATTTCTTGAAACTTCCCATAAATCTTCTCCATTATAGAATACCCCTGGATCTGTCATATGATATTTACCAAGAACATTGCACTGAATCTTAAATAAATCTTCTGGGTACTTAAAATGTTGCTTTAAGTCTTCTGACAACTTTGATGTATCTTTAAATAGCCCAGGAAATATTTTTGAATAGCTCATAGCAATAGGATCATTCTTGTCCACTAAATAAAAATCTGTAGTTCCATCTACTGCACTTACTACAACCTTAACAGAATTTCTTATATAATTTACATCATTATATGGTTGTGAAAAAGGATATCTATCAGAAGTAGTATATGCATCTATTATCCAGTATAACTTACCACCACTTATTACTATATAAGGGTCCGAATCATAAGTTAAAAATGGAGCTATTTTCTTTACTCTATCTACAATATTTCTATTTATCAGTATTTTACTTTCACTTGTTATATCCCTTGATAAAAGAAAGTTTAAATCTTTTTTATTTGCAGCAAAGAGTATTTTATTTGCAAAGTTCATCTTTATACCCGCTGGACCTTCATATTTATTTGTCTGGTTTTCTCCACCTTTTGGATAATCAAATTCACTTAATTTGGTATTAACAATTGCATAGTCATTTGTCTTTTCTCCAAAATATATCCTTGGATTATCAAGCTTTATATCTGTTTTATTTTCTGGAGGTATATCCTTAATAACAAAGTCAGGTTGTCCTTCTGGTGTTACCGAATTTACTTTGCTCATTACTACACCATAGCCATGAGTATATACCAAGTGTTTGTTCTGCCATGTACTTGGATCTATAGATTGAGTGTTAACTTCTCTTGGTGCTACAAAAACTTGACTAAAGTTACCATTGATATTGTATCTATCTATATCTATACCATTGAATCCATAATAATATCTTATAATTTGAACTTGATTATAAAATTCTAGTGCTGGCTTAAAGGAATTTATTCTTATATTACCTATAGTATCTTTATTATTTTCTAAATCCTCCTTAGTTAAGTTATCTTTTACCTCGAAAGGTCTTGCATCTATTTTTTCTATATTAAAAGCCTTTCTCGTATAATCTATATTATACTTTATATAAGGCTGCTCTAAGGTTTTTTCATTTGATTTAACAAGAAAGTTTTGTACTCCTAATGATATTGCCTGTTCGGCCACTGCTAGGGTTATTATTGTTGCTATAGATATAATAATTGGTTTTGGCTTGGATTTGAGTATACTATAAAACATAATGATAGCTGCAATAAGTGACACTACTATGATTATCTTATAAAATAGCAAGCTTATATGGGCATCTGTGTAACTTGCCCCAAAGGCAACCCCTCTACTGCTATATACGAGTCCTAAAGCCTTTAATAGATACCCTATCGAAACAAATACCATTAGTAGCGAAGATACAATAGCTAATTGTCTTCCTGCAAATCTTGTAAGTCCACTATTTAGAAAAGTTACTTTTGGAAAACTTCTTCTTATTCCTCGTGCTGAATATATTCTATCCTTTGCACTTAAGACAAAATAAGTTGCTATCGTGATTAATATTAGAAAAATTAGTAAAGATACAATAGCATTATATAAAGATTGTATTAGTGGAAGTTTAAAAACATAAAATGATACATCTAAATTGAAAATAGGGTCCTTAAAGTTAAAGTTAATTGAATTACTAAATTGAAGTATCCTGTACCAGTATGTTACCGAAAATACATAAGAAATAAACAAAGAAAATATTAAATTAGCCGTAATAAATAACTTTTTTTCAATACTATTTTTATGGCTGTTTACCTCAACAACTTTCTTATACTTAATAATACTTAATCTTAAGCTTTTATAATAAAGCCATATTCCAATAAAGCTTATAGCAAAAATAGGAATCATTAATTTAGCAACTGCTATAAGTTTAGTAAAATAAACAGATAAATAACCTACCTCTTTGTACCACTCTATATTTACTATAAAATTAACTATCCTATCTAAAAATATTAAACATAGTATTATAGTAAAGACTGTAGTACCTAGGGCTATTTTCTTCCTCATATAAATCACCTCTTATTCATTTTTAGCATTTTTCCTAGTATAGAATATTTGGTTTCTATTGCTCCACAAGGACATAATTCTTGACAACAAAAACATCTAATGCATTCCTTCATATTCCATGTGGGTTGAAGTTTTCCTTTATTATTTACCATCTTTATAACTCGTGGTTTTTCAGGACAAACCTCTTGACACCTTTTACAACTTATGCACTTTTCTGCTATAAGCGATGGATCTGGTGCTATTAGATCTCTTAAAAAATTAGTTACTCCAGGGCTTATGAAGTAAAAATTTCCTCCTTTTCTACAAAGCTCAAAATCCTTTGATTTCATACTTTCAATATCTTCACCTAGAACTTGTATGTCTTTAGTAAGTACTGTTCCCCAATTATGATCATATGCTTCTTTAAGTACTGGTATATCTAATGGATTATCATAACCTATAAGTCTTACTGCCGTTGAGTCTACTGCAGTTAAACTTTTACCCATAATCATCGTATTCATTTTTTTAGGTTTTCCACTCTTAGGGCCATTTCCCTCCATGGCTACAATGCCATCAAGTATGGCAAAACTTGTATTAACCAAAGAGTTAAGATCTAATAACATTTTACAAAAGTTATTTGCTTTAGGCATCCTTGTATGCCAAGTTGCTTTTAATGTTCCTGGAATACATCCAAACTGATTCTTTACAGCTCCCGTAAAATAAGCCATAGCATGAGTTTTAAGCTTAGGGAGAGTTATGAGAACATCTGCTTCGTAAGGTGCTTTTGCTACGGTCCATGACTTACATAATATTGATTCATCAAGCTTTACATGAGTAGATTCCTTAAAATCCTCAAATTTTACATCGTATTTTTCTGCTACTTTCAAAAGCCCTGACTTTTCTGCTGCTTTTTTTGCTTCTCCGAATCCAGGTGAATCCCCAAATGATATGTTACTTGAATAGTCCTTTATAATTTTTATAACGGCTTCAAATACATTAAAATTTGTAATTACAGGGGAACCTGCTTCCTCTATTGCTAACATATTAGGCTTTAATAAAACTTTGCTGTTATATGGTATAAGTTCTCTCAAAAATTTATCTCCACCTAACAAATCAAATCCTTCTCTTAACTTTTCTTCTATAAGCTTAGTATTATATTCTTCACATTTTAATAGTACAACCTTTTCCATAGCACTTCTCCATTCTATGACTTTTATAATTATTTAATCAGATACTAAATAGTTTTTAACTTTTAATTCTTCAATTATATTTTGTATTATATCATTGTTTTCTGCTGCAATAGTATGAAGATGTACTCCACCAGTTAGAATCAGAAGAGGTTCTGCCTTATATTCATTAATTCTTTTCACGAAATTTTCTATGTCATAAAATGTTTTGGCCATAATCATCCCTCTTATTTCACCATATAAAGGATGTTCAACTATAACGTCTTCTACAACGCCTCCAAACTTAACTATTATTTTTAATTCCTCTTCAATGTTAGCGGCTATATGTGATACTGCAATTACTTTCTTTACTACACTCTTTTCTTCTTTATGTATTAAATATCCTTCTGGGGTTGCTATAATTTTTTTACCTTCTGCTCTTAAAATAGCAATATCTTTTACTATAACCTGCCTTGTTACCCCTAACTCTTCCGCTAGTATATGTCCTTTTTGAGGATTATCGCCTTTTCTTAATAATTCCTCTATATAGTTTCTTCTTTCTTTTGAATTCATATTTACCTCCATTAGAACATATAAAGTTATCTCAATCTTTAGAATTACTAAATATAACCATATCTATATATTACCATTATTCAGATAAAAATAAAACAATATTTAATTTTATTAATTTTTATCATCACATTCTCTCAGTATATCTAATTCCTTATTACCCTTTATTTCAAAGTTATGATGATTTTCAATCAAGTATAGTAAGTTCTTATCATAACTATATTTCTCCAATATATTGCAACCTAACTTGCCATGATTGTAATAAACATTTACCTTTTCTATTTTGGATAATCTTTTTATACTTCCTTTTGTTATATTATCTGCCATAACTATTATCGATTTGTCTATGACACTTAGTTTTTTTATGATTTTCCCTATATCATGCAATAGCGCTGCCTTTATAAGTAAGCTTGAATTTATGTTTTGTTGTTTACAAGTATATTCTACATCATATGCAACTTTAATAGAGTGTTTTTGTTCTGATTTAGACAACTTGTAAAACAATTTTAATTCACTATGATTTAAATGTTTATTTATGAATTCCTTATCCTTATCTTCAACTTTAGAACTTATGGACCAATAAAATTGTTTTACTCTATAGAAATTCATTGATATACACCTCTCAATCTGAACCCTTACTCTCATTATAGAATATTTTTTTATTTTACAAAATAAAAAAATACCTGTAACTTCTGTTACAGGTATTTTTATGGTGGAGATAAAGA
>NZ_JAEEGB010000054.1:0-1547 GCF_016316925.1 Clostridium aciditolerans
ACTTTAAGGTAAATGAGCACCGCAATGAAGGAAGCTGACGCAGTAATGCGAAGGTAATATTAATTTAGATGGTCAAGCTACAAAGGGCGCATGGTGAATGCCTTGGCACCAGTAGTCGAAGAAGGACGTGATAAGCTGCGATAAGCTTCGGGTAGGCGCAAATAGCCTGTGATCCGAAGATTTCCGAATGGGGCAACCCACACTACTAACGTAGTGTACTATAAACTGAATTCATAGGTTTATAGGGATATACCCGGGGAACTGAAACATCTAAGTACCCGGAGGAAGAGAAAGAAAAATCGATTTCCTAAGTAGCGGCGAGCGAAAGGGAAAGAGCCCAAACCAGGAACTTGTTCCTGGGGTTGCGGACAGATCATAAACGGAGAGGTATCTTAATTGAAGAGAGCTGGAAGGCTCCGCCGTAGAAGGTAACAGCCCTGTAAGTGAAAAGAGAAAACTCTAGATCTGCTCCAGAGTACCACGAGACACGTGAAACCTTGTGGGAAGCAGGGAGGACCACCTCCCAAGGCTAAATACTAACTGGTGACCGATAGTGAAGCAGTACCGTGAGGGAAAGGTGAAAAGAACCCCGGGAGGGGAGTGAAATAGAACCTGAAACCGTGTGTCCACAACCGGTCAAAGCACTTTTACGTGCGATGACGTGCTTTTTGTAGAACGAGCCAGCGAGTTACGATATGTAGCAAGGTTAAGCACTTAAGGTGCGCAGCCGAAGGGAAACCGAGTCTGAATAGGGCAATAAGTTGCATGTCGTAGACCCGAAACCGGGTGACCTATCCATGGACAGGTTGAAGCGGAAGTAAAATTCCGTGGAGGACCGAACCACGTTGGTGTTGAAAAACCATGGGATGAGCTGTGGATAGCGGAGAAATTCCAATCGAACTCGGAGATAGCTGGTTCTCCTCGAAATAGCTTTAGGGCTAGCGTTGAGAATGAGTAATGGAGGTAGAGCACTGAATGGGCTAGGGGCTGACAACAGTTACTGAACCCTATCAAACTCCGAATGCCATATACTTGAATCTCAGCAGTCAGACTACGAATGATAAGATCCGTGGTCAAAAGGGAAACAGCCCAGATCATCAGCTAAGGTCCCAAAGTGTAAGTTAAGTGGAAAAGGATGTGGGATTTCTAAGACAACTAGGATGTTGGCTTAGAAGCAGCCACTCATTCAAAGAGTGCGTAATAGCTCACTAGTCGAGAGATCCTGCGCCGAAGATGTCCGGGGCTAAAACTTACCACCGAAGCTATGGGCTCGAAAGAGCGGTAGAGGAGCTTCCTGTATGGATTGAAGTCGTACCGAAAGGAGCGGTGGACTGTACAGGAGTGAGTATGCTGGCATAAGTAGCGAGAAATAAGTGAGAATCTTATTGGTCGAAAACCTAAGGTTTCCTGAGGAAGGCTCGTCCGCTCAGGGTTAGTCGGGACCTAAGCCGAGGCCGAAAGGCGTAGGTGATGGACAATCGGTTGATATTCCGATACCGCCAACTGACGTTATTACAAATGGGATGACGCAGGAGGATAAGATGTGC
>NZ_JAEEGB010000054.1:1596-2929 GCF_016316925.1 Clostridium aciditolerans
ATCTGATTCCACGCTGCCAAGAAAAGTCTCTATGGAGGAAGTTGGTGCCCGTACCGCAAACCGACACAGGTAGGTGAGGAGAGAATCCTAAGACCAGCGGAAGAATTGTTGTCAAGGAACTCGGCAAATTGACCCCGTAAGTTAGCGATAAGGGGTGCCTACGCAAGTAGGTCGCAGAGAATAGGCCCAAGCAACTGTTTAGCAAAAACACAGGTCTCTGCTAAAGCGAAAGCTGATGTATAGGGGCTGACGCCTGCCCGGTGCTGGAAGGTTAAGGGGAACACTTAGCGCAAGCGAAGGTGTGAACTTAAGCCCCAGTAAACGGCGGCCGTAACTATAACGGTCCTAAGGTAGCGAAATTCCTTGTCGGGTAAGTTCCGACCCGCACGAATGGCGTAATGACTTGGGCACTGTCTCGACAACAAATCCGGCGAAATTGTAGTGCAAGTGAAGATGCTTGCTACCCGCGATTGGACGGAAAGACCCCGTAGAGCTTTACTGTAGCTTAGCATTGAGTTTCGATATTGTCTGTACAGGATAGGTGGGAGACTGAGAAACAAGGGCGTCAGCCTTTGTGGAGTCATCCTTGGGATACCACCCTGACAGTATTGGGATTCTAACCGGCGGCCATGAATCTGGTCACGGGACATTGTTAGGTGGGCAGTTTGACTGGGGCGGTCGCCTCCTAAAAAGTAACGGAGGCGCCCAAAGGTTCCCTCAGAACGGTTGGAAATCGTTCGTAGAGTGCAAAGGCAGAAGGGAGCCTGACTGCGACACATACAAGTGGAGCAGGGACGAAAGTCGGGCTTAGTGATCCGGTGGTTCCTCGTGGGAGGGCCATCGCTCAACGGATAAAAGCTACCTCGGGGATAACAGGCTGATCTCCCCCAAGAGTCCACATCGACGGGGAGGTTTGGCACCTCGATGTCGGCTCGTCGCATCCTGGGGCTGAAGTAGGTCCCAAGGGTTGGGCTGTTCGCCCATTAAAGCGGCACGCGAGCTGGGTTCAGAACGTCGTGAGACAGTTCGGTCCCTATCCGTCGCGGGCGTAGGAAATTTGAGAGGAGCTGTCCTTAGTACGAGAGGACCGGGATGGACTGACCTCTGGTGCACCAGTTGTTCCGCCAGGAGCACAGCTGGGTAGCTATGTCGGGACGGGATAAACGCTGAAAGCATCTAAGCGTGAAGCCCACCTCAAGATTAGATTTCCCATAGCGTAAGCTAGTAAGACCCCTTGAAGAACACAAGGTTGATAGGTCAGAGGTGTAAGCATGGTAACATGTTCAGCTGACTGATACTAATAGGTCGAGGGCTTGACCAAATAATTTATGAC
>NZ_JAEEGB010000055.1 GCF_016316925.1 Clostridium aciditolerans
TCACCCGTCCGCCGCTAATCCACCCCGAAGGGCTTCATCGCTCGACTTGCATGTGTTAGGCACGCCGCCAGCGTTCGTCCTGAGCCAGGATCAAACTCTCAATTTAAAAGTTTGAATGCTCATTAGTTAAGCAGACATCCAAAATCTCTGATTTTGTGATGGTCGCTTAGTTAAACACGTCAGTGTTTAACTTCCTTTTCTACTTATAAAAGTAGTTCAAAAGAATTGCTGGTTTAGTTTACTTAATAAAAGTTTAAATAACTTTTAACCTCTGTTTAATTTTCAAAGACCAAATATTTTGGTTTTATTAGAATATCATACAACTTAATTCTTGTCAACATTTTTCTTTTGTTGATTTTTTATTAAGTTTTTATCATCTCTCGACGACATATGTTATTTTATCACAAAACACTACTCATGAATCTAATATGTTCTTATTTATTCGACTTTATCTTTTTTATTCTAATAATACCTACTATTTTTTTCTTTTTTCATATATTGATACACTAGGATAAGTTTGCTGCTAAATTTTATAAAGTCTTATTTTAGAGGCTTTTATTATTCTGCCGACGAAATCTTTATCTATATTGTAAACTTTAGATTACTTTACTTTTTCCTACATCTATATAGTACATTAAAATTTATCTATTCATTACTTTAATATGTATTTATCTTCACTTGTAATCTATAGGAACACAATATTTTATTAACTTGTAGGCAAATAACTTTATTTAAATCATTAATTAGAGATTTCTATTCAAGATTTTAGCTCTCTGCTTGACCAGAAAACTCTATAGATAAGTGGACAAATTTCCTGATTAGCTTATCCGTAGTAGTCTCCCCTGATTTAGGAAGCAATGAAATTTAAGCTTGTGATATTCTACTGAAACTACCACATATAAGTTAAGCTTCGAATTTATTTATCTATGTAGAAGTAATTTGTTTACTAAACAAAAATATATTTATTAACAATTTATTTTACCAAAATCTGTTACATGTTTTTTATTTAACTGTTTCACTCTATAAAAGTTAAGTATTTAACAATCTCATCTTTGCTGTTTCATATAATTTCATTATATTTTTATGCATATTGTTATATTTAGATAACGTTTACACTAATTTTTAGCAAGAATATTGATAAAAATTTCTCAAAGTATGATTGACATTTAACAAACAATGATACATAATAGTATTATAAATCACAAGAGTGGTAAACAAAAACAGTAAATACTAACTTACTTAACGATAATTCAGAGTATTAAAAACTCTTTAGTGTGTTCATTAATAAAAACTGAGAAAGAGGTGCTAATCAATGAAAGTAACAAATATTGACGAATTAATGAAAAAATTAGAAGAGGTAAAAGCTGCTCAGAAAAAGTTTTCTACCTACACACAAGAACAGGTTGATGAAATTTTTAGACAAGCAGCAATGGCAGCAAATAACGCAAGAATAAAGCTTGCTAAAATGGCTGTAGAAGAATCTGGAATGGGAATTGTAGAAGACAAGGTTATAAAAAACCACTTTGCTTCAGAATATATATACAATAAATATAAAGATGATAAGACTTGCGGAGTTATAGAAGAAGATGCATCCTTCGGTATAAAAAAAGTTGCAGAACCAATAGGAGTAATTGCTGCTGTTGTTCCAACAACTAATCCAACATCAACTGCTATTTTTAAAGCACTAATAGCTTTAAAAACTAGAAACGCTATAATCTTCTCCCCTCACCCAAGAGCAAAAAATTCAACTATAGCTGCAGCTAAAATAATTCTGGATGCAGCAGTAGCAGCTGGTGCTCCAGAAGGAATAGTGGCATGGATAGATGAACCATCAGTTGAACTTTCTCAGGTTGTTATGAGCCAAGCAGATATAACTCTTGCAACAGGTGGTCCAGGAATGGTTAGGGCTGCCTACTCATCAGGTAAACCAGCTATCGGTGTTGGCGCAGGTAATACACCAGCTATAATTGATGAAACTGCTCATATAAAAATGGCTGTAAACTCAATACTTCTTTCAAAGACTTTCGACAATGGTGTTATCTGTGCTTCTGAACAATCAGTAATAGCTCTAGACTCAGTATATGATGAAGTAAGAAAAGAGTTCGCAGAAAGAGGAGCTTACATCCTCAAAAAAGATGAAATAGATAAAGTTAGAAATACAATATTAATAAATGGTTCTTTAAACGCTAAAATAGTAGGTCAGTCAGCTTACAAGATAGCTGAAATGGCTGGAGTAAAAGTTCCTGAGACTGCAAAAGTTCTTATTGGAGAAGTAGAATCAGTTGAGCTTGAAGAAGCATTCTCACATGAAAAACTATCCCCTGTTCTCGCTTTATATAGAGCAAAGAACTTTGACGAAGCACTTGCTAAGGCTGAAAGACTTGTTGAGTTAGGGGGATTTGGTCATACATCAGTATTATACGCTGATACTATGACTGCAAAAGATAAAGTAGAAAAATTCGGCGCTGCTATGAAGACTGGAAGAACAATAATAAACATGCCTTCAGCGCAAGGTGCTATAGGAGATTTATATAACTTTAAATTAGCTCCTTCTCTAACATTGGGTTGTGGATCATGGGGTGGAAATTCTGTATCAGAAAACGTTGGCCCTAAACACCTACTAAACATTAAGAGTGTAGCTGAGAGGAGAGAAAATATGCTTTGGTTTAGAGTTCCAGAAAAAGTTTACTTTAAATATGGTTCACTTGGAGTTGCATTAAGAGAATTAAAGGATATGAATAAAAAGAAAGCATTTATAGTAACTGACAAGGTTCTTTACAAATTAGGATACTGCGATAAGGTTACTAAAGTTCTTGAGGAAATCGGAGTTGACTTCAAGATATTTACGGATGTAGAGCCAGATCCAACTCTAGCTACAGCTAAAAAAGGTGCTGCTGAAATGATGAGCTACAATCCAGATACTATTATAGCTGTTGGTGGTGGTTCAGCTATGGACGCTGCTAAGATTATGTGGGTAATGTATGAGCACCCAGAAGTAAAATTTGAAGATCTAGCTATGAGATTTATGGATATAAGAAAGAGAGTATACGCTTTTCCTCACTTAGGTGATAAAGCTATGATGATATCAGTGGCAACATCCGCTGGTACTGGTTCAGAAGTTACTCCATTTGCAGTTATAACTGACGAAAAAACAAGCGTTAAATACCCACTTGCTGACTACGAGCTAACTCCAGATATGGCTATCGTTGATGCTGAATTAATGATGGGTATGCCAAAAGGGTTAACTGCTGCATCAGGTATAGATGCATTAACTCATGCTATAGAAGCTTACGTTTCAGTTCTTGCTTCAGAATTTACAAATGGATTAGCGCTAGAAGCAATGAGATTAATATTCAAATACTTACCACAAGCTTATGCTGAGGGTACGACTAACGTAAAAGCAAGAGAAAAAATGGCTCACGCTTCAACTATGGCTGGTATGGCATTCGCTAATGCATTCTTAGGAGTATGTCATTCGATGGCACACAAACTAGGATCTGCTCATCACATACCACACGGAGTTGCTAACGGATTGTTAATCAATGAAGTTATTAAATTCAACGCAGTAGATAGTCCAAGAAAACAAGCTGCATTCCCACAATATAAGTATCCAAATGCTAAGTGGAGATATGCTAAAATTGCTGATTACCTAAACCTAGGCGGAAACACTGAAGATGAAAAAGTTGAATTATTAATAAAAGCTATAGACGAATTAAAAACTAAGATAAATATACCAATGACTATACATGAAGCTGGAGTTACAAAAGAGAAATTCTTTGCTAGCTTAGATGATATGTCAGAACAAGCTTTTGACGATCAATGTACAGGAGCTAACCCAAGATATCCATTAATAAGCGAAATTAAACAAATGTATATAAATGTTTTCGATAAAGTTGAAACAGTTAAAGAAGCTGCAATAACTAAAGAAGTGAAGAAAAATTAATAAACTATAGGGTTACAAACTAGAAAATTGACTTACACAAAGGGATATGTTTCCAAAGCTGAAGGTAGATTTAAAAACTTTTATATGAAACTCCTCCTTCTTACGTCAGAGGAGTAAGCGATTCGCACAAAATCATAGATTTTGGCTCTCTGCTTAACGGACTGAAGCTTGGAAACATAGTCCGGGGTGTAAGTCAATTTTCGGCCTTGCAACCCTATAACTTAATTAAAAAGGATGGTGTATCAATATGATAGTATCCATTGATAAAAAATCAGTTGGCTTAATAAAAGAGATGCTAAAAGAACAAAATAAAGAAGCTATTAGAATCGCAAAACGAGGAGTTGGCTGAGGCGGTCTTCAACTAGAAATTGTTCTGGATGAACAAAAACCTAATGATGACGTTGTAGTAGATAGTGGCATAAAGATTGCAGCTGATAAAAGCTTTTCTTTTTTCTTTACTAGTGCATTGATTACCCATAAGGAGGGCATTTTTGGTCCTAGATTTAAACTTACAACAAAACAATAATTAAGGCGGATAAAAAAATATTTTTATAATAATGTTGACAAAGCACCGTATTTATCATATAATAAACCTTGTCGAAAGCAACATGCTGGAGTGGCGGAACTGGCAGACGCACAGGACTTAAAATCCTGCGGGCTTTAAAACCCGTACCGGTTCGATTCCGGTCTTCAGCACCAAGACGAGTTTTTATAACTCGTCTTTTTTATTTTGTTCTATTATATTATAACTGATAATATGAAATGTTACTTCTTTTGTATTATAGAAATATTTTATCTTATATAAAAGTCTATTTACAAAGAATCTATCTAAAAAAATAAAACCCAGGAAATCCCGGGTTTTTATTCTATCTAAGCTATAACCTTTGTAAATGCTAATACAAGTATTATAATTCCAACCAGTATTCTATATATAGCAAAAATCCTCATAGGCTTTCTTTGTAGAAATTTAATAAACTTCTCTACAACTACCAATGCAACAACAAATGACACTACAAAGCCTACTATAAGAGCTACAATCTCAGCACTATTCATTGATATCTTAAGCTTAATTAGTGAAAGTCCACTAGCTGCTACCATTGTAGGTATAGCTAAGAAAAATGAGAATTCAGCTGCAGCGAATGTATTCAATCCACTCACCCATGCTCCCATTATAGTAGAAGCTGATCTTGACATACCTGGCCATAATGCAAGACACTGAAAACACCCTATCTTAAATGCTTGTACCACATTTACATCATCTATACTTCTTGTGGTATTTCCTCTTCTATATTTATTCTCCATAAATATCATTAGCAATCCACCTACTACTAGTGCAAGTGAAACAGTAACGGCATTAAATAACTTTTCTTCTATAGTTTTATGCAGAAGAAGTCCAATAACTGCAGATGGTATAAAAGCTACTAGTATATTAAACCATAGTTTAAATCCTGACTTTCCTGGAGCAAGATTTTCTAATGAGTTTCTTATCTTCTTCCAATACAATACTACAATAGCTAATATAGCACCAAGCTGAATTACTACTTCAAACATATCTATATAAGCTTTTCGATATGCTGGTGCTTGAAAGTTAATTAAATTTCCAACAATAATCATATGTCCTGTAGATGATATAGGTAAAAACTCCGTAATACCTTCTACAATACCAATAATAACAGCCTTAAATATAAGCAAAAAATCCATTTTTCACACTCACTCTCTCATTTAGTTTTATACAACATTATAATTATACTATCATTGTTAATATCCGTACAACAAAACTTTATAAATAAATTATTACAATATAGTTACAAATAGTTTAGACATATGAAATAGAAATACATCATATTGATATTGGAGGCTACTAATACATTATATCTTTATTTAAATCCTTTAGCATATAAAGACCTTTTAAGGTTTTGTTAACATGATAATTATATACAGCTCCAGCTTCACTATTTTTTTCTTCATGGTCAAAATCACATCTAAACAACTCTTTAATGCTTAAGTAGTTCTCATAATCTAAGCTATGATCATTTTCTAGGGACTGGATTATCTTTAAGTGCATATGTATGTTCTTGCAAATATCCAAGATTTCATTTAACTTGTTTATTTGTGCATCTATCTGTTTTATTCTAAATTCTGATAAATATATATTTAATGCCTCTTCAAGAATTGAGATTTCTTTTTCCAATGTCTTTAAATCTAATTCATTATTATTACAGAACTTGTCTCTAACAATATCAAACACTTTGTCTATTGCTAATATGCATTCTGTATATATCTTATCTAAGTGTTTGGGCGGTGATATGAAATAATTAACAAGTACAGCTATAGCAATACCTATGAATGTATCTATTATTCTACTCATACTATATGAAACAGGACTTCTTCCCTTTAAATTTAACATTATAACTAAAAAAACCGTGCAGGATATAGTTATTGACTTATTCCAATCGAGTAAATCACAGATATATATTACAAGAACAACTCCAATACCGCAAAGCAATACATTCTCTGGATGAATTAAAGCAAATATAAGCCCTATCAAAGCGCCAACCATAGTTCCAAGCATTCTATTTTTCCCTGCTTTAAAGGAATCTGAAACCGAGCTTTGCATAGCCATAACTGCCGCAATTGCTGCATAGAATATATCCTGTCTATTTAAGAACTGTGATAATGCTACACATAAAGCTACAGATAATGCTGTTTTTATATTTCTCATCCCTATTCTCTTAGTCTTCATACCCCAACCTCCCTCGCATCAAATACTTTAACTTAAGGCATAATCAAATAAATAATAGACCAGTATTCTCGCATATTTGGCCTCTTATTTCTTTTCGTATGTCTTAAGTTAAAAACTTCGTTTCTAAATTACCTTTATAGAAACGAAGTTTTATTATCTATTATATATTAAAAGTATAACAATTATCTACTGTTTTTTAATTATACACATGAAGCTTCTTTTGTTGCAGGGCCTGCCTCAACTATGCTTTCAGGTACATTTTTAAACTTCTTAAAGTTTTGTTGAAACTTTTCAGCAAGTTCTAGTGCTTTAGTGTCATATGCTCCCTTATCTTCCCAAGTATTCTTAGGATTTAATATTTCTGATGGAACTCCCGGACATTCTACAGGCATAGAAATCTTAAATATAGGATGTTCCATATATTGCACATCTTTTAATTTTCCTTCTAATGCTGCTTTTACCATCGTTCTTGTATAAGAAAGCTTTATTCTATCTCCCTTGCCATATCCACCACTTAACCATCCAGTGTTTACAAGATAAACATCTGTACCATATTTATCTATTTTTTCACCAAGAAGTTCAGCATATACAGCTGGGTTCATAAGCATAAATGGTTCTCCAAAGCATGATGAGAAAGTAGCTTTTGGCTCAGTTATTCCTCTCTCAGTTCCTGCAACCTTACTTGTATAACCTGACATAAAGTGATACATAGCTGCTTCCTTAGATAATTTAGCTATTGGAGGCATTACACCAAAAGCATCTGCAGTTAGGAATATTATAGTATCTGGATTTCCACCCATTCCACTCTTTTCTATATTATCAATATATTCAATTGGATAAGCAGCTCTTGTATTTTCAGTATACTTGTTGCTATCATAATCTGGCTTACCATTTGAGTGAAGAACTACATTCTCAAGTATTGTACCAAATTTTATAGCATTGTATATCTCTTTTTCCTTATCCTTGTCCAGCTTTATAGCCTTTGCATAGCATCCTCCTTCAAAGTTAAACACACCTTTATCGGACCAGCCATGCTCATCATCACCAATTAATCTTCTTTCTGGATCAGTTGATAATGTAGTTTTTCCAGTACCAGATAATCCAAAGAATATAGCTGTTCTTCCGTCATTTCCTATATTTGCTGAGCAATGCATTGGCATTACTCCTTTTTCAGGTAATAGGAAGTTCATAACAGAAAATACTGATTTCTTTATCTCTCCTGAATATTGAGTTCCGCCTATCAATATAATCTTTTTATCAAAGTTTACTAATATAAATGCTTCAGAATTCAATCCATCTTCTTTTCCATTAGCCTTAAATCCTGGAGCAGCAATTATATTAAATTTAGCTTCAAAATCTACCAGCTCAGATACTGTTGGTCTTCTAAATAATTGATTTGCAAACATAGCCTCATAAGCACATTCACAAACTGTTCTTATAGGAAGAGTATATTCTTTATCCGCACCTACAAATCCGTCAAATACAAAAATATCTTTTCCTTTTAAATAATTAACAACCTTATCATACATTTTATTGAATATATCTTCATCTATAGGTTGATTAACTTCACCCCAGTTGATTTTATCTTCAATACTACTTTGTTTAACTATAAATCTATCTTTAGGTGATCTACCTGTATATTTTCCTGTATTTACAACAAGGGCTCCTTTATCTGATAAAACGCCCTCTCCTCTTTTAACCGCAACTTCTACTAACTCCGATACAGATAAATTCCTATATATATTTTTACATCCATTAATATTTAAACAATCCAAATTTATACTCATGCTCATTTCGTAACCTCCCAAATACTCTATATTATTATATTACACCAAGAATAAAAAAATGCAAGAAAAAATTTATATTTTTGCCTTTTTGCTTTACTTTTGATAAATAAATTGCAATACTATACCCTACTAAATACATAAAACCTCTAAAATGCTATACTAATTCAAATGTGATATACTATATATGAAATTTTTCACAGCTTGTACTTGCAAATTTTACGCAAAATTAAAAGGTAACAAATTATTAATATAATATGTGTTGTCTAATAAAGTATTTTATGCTAATATCATCTATGCGTGAATTGAAAATTGCAAATTTAATATTTTTTTACTTAAAGGAGGGTTACATAATGAACAACTTAAAGAACTTTTTTGATAAGAATAGCATAATAATGGAATATTCATTATTAATAATAGGAAGTATAATATTAGCTTTTACAACCGCTGTATTTATGATACCTTGTAATATCGGAAGCGGCGGGGTTACTGGTATAGCACTTTCCTTGAATAAAATATTTGGAGCTAAGGTTGGATTAACAACTATGCTAATAAATGCACCTTTATTTATTTTTGGATACAAGCTATTAGGTAAAAAATTCACAATAAGAAGCACTTTTGTGGTAGTTATTACCTCTGTCTTAATAGACAATATGAATAAATTTATTTCAATTAATCAATTTAATGACACATTGCTTGCATCTATATTTTGCGGCGCGCTTTTTGGCGTTGGAATGTCCTTTATATTTATAGCCTATGGATCTACTGGTGGACTAGATATATCTGCAAAAATTATAAATAATAATTTTAAGTCAATTCAGCTCTCAACACTGCTTTTACTTCAAGATATTGTTGTATATATACTAGTTGGAGTTGTAATGGGTCCTCGCTCAGTAATGTATGCTATTATTATGAGCTTTGTTAGATCAAAAACTATGGATACTATACAAGAAAGTCTTGCTTCTTCAAGACAATGCGTAATAATCTGTGAAGAATCAGATTCTATAATTAATGAAATACAAACTAGATTGGCAAGAGGGGTAACTGTGCTTGATGCTGTTGGCGGGTACTCAAGCATTAATAAGAAGTTTATATATCTAGTTATACAAAGAAATCAATTAAGTACACTAAAAGAAATTGTAAGTGAAATAGATCCTACCTCATTTGTGACTATATCACCAGTGAATAACATCTTAGGAAACTTTAAAAATAGAGCTCTTACAGTACAATAGGGTATGGCGCCTTAGCGCCATACCCTATTTTTGTTCTCTAATAAGATATACAGCATATACTATTAAACTTGCTCCTATAATCTGTGTAATTGAAATAGTCTCCCTTAAGAATACAAAGGATACTATCACAGCCGTTGGTATCTCTAGGTTACCTATTACTGAAACCTTTAACGCTCCAATATGCTGTATAGATTTATATAGTAACGTAAGTGGTACTATCTCACACAAAACTGCAAGAATTATTATGTACACAAGACTTTCAAATTTTATATTGCCTTCAAACAAAAATCCAGGCTTTCTCATGAAGAATAAGGTTATTAATGAAAATAGTGTAGAATAGGCATTTATTGATAATGCATCTGCATTATCCAACCTCTTTTCTGTATATAAATTCATAAAAGCATAGAATACTGCACTTAAAAGTCCAAAAATTAATCCTTTGATTGAGTATCCTCCTCCTGCTGAGAATATATTTAAGGTAAGAGTACACCCTACAAAAGCCATAAATATAGCCATTATTTTTTTCGGCTCAATTTTTTGCTTTTGAAATATAGAAGAGTAAATGAACACCATTATAGGATATGTAAATAAAAGCATAGTAACCATTGCTACCTGAAGGTGTTCAAATGCCTTATAATAAAATACTGTCATCAAGGTGTTTCCCACTACACCAAGGACAGCCATATTAAATAGCTCTCTTTTACTAACATGAAGTTTCTTTCTATCCTTCAAAAATGCAATCAGAAACATTAAAAATACTGCTATCATATATTGAACTATAAGTAAGCTTATAGAATCTAATCCTGTCTTATAAGCAAGCTTTACAAATATTCCAGCAGTACCAAATAAAATTGCTGAGATTGCAGCATAGATATATCCTTTTTTCAATATAATCACGTCCTTACTAAATTGTGTTGGTACTTTAATTCGTAATATAAAAATTTTGCGACGCAAAATTTTTATTTTCCGAATTTCAGATATTAGTCCTTAGAAGTATATCTTTTAACCTGTCCGGATAATTCGTTATTATCCCATCTACTCCTAAACTAATCATATTTATCATGTCTTCTTCTTCATTAACAGTATATACATTTATATCTATATTTTTAGATTTTATATTCTCTACGATTTCTTTAGAATATACAGCTTGAAAATTAGGATGAAGAGCATCCGCACCTACATATTTTATGTATTTTTCAGGATGATATAAGATTTCGTCATATAATAGTCCTGTTTTAATACTATTATCTAACTCTTTGCATTTAACCATTGAATAATGATTAAATGATGAAATTATACAGTTGGCTTGTATTCCATATTTATAAACCTTATCGATGACTACTTCCTCTATATTTTCATATTGTATTATGCTATTTTTTAGCTCAAGATTTATGAGCATATTTTTGTCTTTTATATAGTCTAAGAACTCATCTAATGTAGGTATTCTGCATCCTGAAAATTTATGGTCTTTTTTAATACCTGCATCTAATTTTGATAGTTCTAAATAGGTGTAGTTTTTTATAAATCCACTTCCATCAGTAGATCTCTCTAATGTTTCATCATGACATATGACCGCTACTCCATCTTTAGTAAGCTGAACATCTGTCTCAATACCATCACATTGTACTTCTACAGCTTTCTCGAAGGCTAACATTGTATTCTCAGGATAAATGCCACTAAATCCTCTATGAGCTATGTTTAGAATTTTCTTCAAAGTATCACCTCCATTTTGATGTAGTCCCGCTATAGGATTACTAACTGGAAAGTTAGCTTATACAGAGGGATATGTTTCCAAAGCTGAAGTAGATTTAAAAACTTTGCGCCAGTCTTAGTGAAGGGTTTTAAGAGAACCTTAGAACTTTAAGTTGTTTGAGCACGGCGAGTTCTCGAAAGTTCTTAGGTTATCTTGAAACACAAGCTATAGAATTACTAAAAGTTATTAACGTGCTGAAGATAGGAAACAAATCCC
>NZ_JAEEGB010000056.1 GCF_016316925.1 Clostridium aciditolerans
TCCGACTTCTTCACTTATCATGTCTATATTTTGCTGAAGATCCAAACAGATCATTATATCAACCTCCTTTTAAGTTTGATTTTATGAGCCATACTATTAGTATTTAAAAGAATACAGCCTATAGCTAAAAGTAATATAAGATTTGTGATTTATAATACTATAGTATTTGAAGGAAACTATGGTTATATACGTACAAGCAATATAATTTTTTATTAAATAGAATATTATTGGGAAACATACTAAAGAATATGTTAAGGATTAAAAAGTAATATTACATAATTTGTTCATATTTTATTCAAAATATTGTCACTTAATTGTCATTTTGTAAAATTAGAATTAACAATGCAGTAAAAATTTCAAAAGAAAGGAAGATATACTATGTTAAATTTTAAAAAGCTAGTATTACCAACTATGCTAGCTGCATCAATATTAATTCCCGGTGCAGCATTTGCAAGTCCTGTACAAAATACTGCAAAAAATGTGATGACAAAGACAGCATCACAAAAAATGGAACATAAAAAACATAAAAATTTAATGGTTGATTTAAATACCCTAGAAAATTATGTTCCAGGCTCTAAAACTCAGCTTAAGCAAGTATTTGCAGAGAGAAGAGAGCTTATGAAACAATTTAGAGAATTGTATTACAGCAAACTTGGAGTAGACACTTCTTTTATGAATGACTTTAAGAAAATAGTTGAAGATACTCACAAAAAAGTTGAAAGTGGAAATATGACAAAAGAAGATGCAAAAAAATATATTAAAGAACAGAAAAAAGAATTCAATAAAGAGCATGCAGATGAAATTAAAAAGTTAAAAGCAGCTAAGAAAGATTATGAAGAAAAACATAAAGATGAAACTATTGCCATCAAACAGATGAAAAAGCAAAGTGTAGATATAACAAATGCTTTAAACGATGCTCTTAAATCAGGAGACGCATCAAAGATAAAAGAAGCATATAATAATTATGGCTCTTCTAATTTAGTTGTGGTGTAAATAAATGGTATGAAGGACAAGTATATAAGAACTTGCAGAATAGACTATTACGGTAGTCTATTTTTTATCGGTATAGTAT
>NZ_JAEEGB010000057.1 GCF_016316925.1 Clostridium aciditolerans
TGATATGCTCCCCTTGTGGTAGACAGTTTAAATAATAAAAATTGTTTACTATAAGGAGGAGCATATTTTTATGGGAAGAAAAAATAAAATATCCCCTGAATTAAAAATACAGGCAGTACTTGAGTATATGAATGGCAATAGCTCGTATGAGTCGATTGCTCGTAAATATGGTGTAACTTATACGCCATTTCGCAAATGGGTTGCTAAATATAAGGCTCAGGGCGAAGCTGCATTTATTGACAATGGTAAAAACAATTCGTATTCTTCATTGTTTAAAGAAACGGTTGTTCATGCCTACTTAAGCGGAGAAGGTTCGCTTCAAGATATTGCTATAAAGTATAAAATTCCAACACAAGATACTGTCAGGCAATGGGTTATGAAGTATAATGGTCATGAGAAGTTAAAGGCTTCCGGAACAGGGGGAATTATCATGACTAAGGGACGCAAAACAACTTATGATGAAAGAGTTGAAATAGTTAAATATTGTAT
Organism: Clostridium aciditolerans; assembly: GCF_016316925.1. Lineage (GTDB taxonomy): Bacteria > Bacillota > Clostridia > Clostridiales > Clostridiaceae > Clostridium_AM > Clostridium_AM aciditolerans. The sequence goes on from NZ_JAEEGB010000057.1 coordinate 490, forward strand.
TGAGAACAAGAATAACTACTCGGAAACAGCGCAGAAATATCAGGTATCCTATCAGCAAGTTTATGCGTGGACAACGAAGTATGAGAAAGATGGTGTAGAAGCGCTTCTGGACAGAAGGGGCAAAAGAAAGCCTGAGGATGAGATGTCTGAACTTGAGAAGTTAAGAGCACAGAACAAGCTTCTTGAAGCTGAAAATAGAAGACAACAGATGGAGATAGATTTCCTAAAAAAACTCGACGAGATAGAAAGAAGGTGATATTAAGCCAAGTAAGATATGAAATCATATATCTTGCTATTCAGGAACTTCATGATACTGCAGCATATCCAATAACAAAGATATGTGAGATTGCAGGTATACAAAGATCTTCTTACTACAAATGGCTTAATAGAAGAGAAAGTGCTAACGAGCAGCTTAACAAAGAGCTTTTACCAATGATAAAGGATGCATATGAAGAAAGAAATGGTATTCTAGGATATAGACAGATGACGATTAAGCTTAATAGAGAGCATAATCTAAACGTTAATCATAAGAGGATTTATAGGCTTATGAAGATACTGAATCTTAAGTCAGTATGTCGCAGAAAAAGAAAGAATTACGTTAAATCAACGCCTGAAACTATTGCTGAAAATATTCTCAAAAGAGAGTTTGTAGCAGATGGATTTGGGAAGAAGTGGCTTACAGATGTAACAGAAATGAAGTATGGAGTTAATGGCAAGGCGTATCTCAGTGCAATCCTGGATCTCGGAGATAAAAGCATTGTGTCTTTTGTTTTAGGGCATTCCAATAATAATGAACTTGTATTCAAAACTTTCGATATTGCACATGAGGTACATCCCTATGCAAAGCCGATTTTTCACAGTGACCGTGGATTTCAGTATACAACTAGGACTTTTAAGAAAAAAGTTGAGGATGCCCAAATGACACAGAGCATGTCTAGAGTTTCAAGATGTATCGACAATGGTCCTATGGAAGCATTTTGGGGAATGTTGAAATCTGAAATGTACTATCTGAAAAAGTTTAATACATACGGTGAATTAGAATCAGCAGTGGTTGAATACATAGATTATTATAATAATCGCAGATATCAGAAACGCTTAAACTGTATGACGCCATTAGAATACAGACAGTATCTTTTTGCCAAAGGAGCATAAAAATGACGCTAACCGTCACTATACGATTAGCGCCATAAAACTTTTTATTTTTTCCACTGTCTACTTGACAGGGAGCAGTTCA
>NZ_JAEEGB010000058.1 GCF_016316925.1 Clostridium aciditolerans
TAAACATGGATTTATATTAAAATAATATTAGAAAAATTTCTAATTAAGTAATATTTTGTATCAAAATAAAATAAATTAGTATTACAAAAATAATTATAAAATATGGAGGGGACTTATAATGGTTAAAGTAGTATCTGGATTACTTCTGCTTTTGACAATTTATTTTGCAATTGTGTTCTTTAAAGACTATGCTAAAACATCAAAAGAGGGAAACCTTGAAAAGACAAATTTCTTTGCGCTTGGAGCAGTAGGATTTTTAACAAACTTTTTAGATACCCTTGGTATTGGTAGCTTTGCTCCTACTACAGCGTTACTTAAGTTCTTTAAACTTAGCAAAGATAGAACAATACCAGGTACTCTTAATGTAGCGTGTACAATTCCAGTAGTTGTGGAAGCGCTAATATTCATAACTGTTATAAAAGTTGAAACAGTAACTTTGTTTGCAATGTTAATTTCAGCTACTGTAGGAGCATTTATAGGTGCAGGTATTGTTTCGAAACTTGATGAGAAAAAGGTACAAATTGGAATGGGAATAGCATTATTAGTAGTAGCATTATTGATGCTTGCAAGTCAATTGAAATTAATGCCTGTAGGCGGAGATGCTATAGGACTTACAGGAGGAAAGCTTATAGTAGCGGTAATAGTTAACTTTATATTAGGAGCACTTATGACACTAGGAATAGGACTTTATGCTCCATGTATGGCACTAGTATTTGCACTTGGAATGAGCCCTAAAGTAGCATTCCCAATAATGATGGGATCCTGTGCATTCTTAATGCCAGTTGCATCAGCTAAATTCGTTAAAGAAGGAGCATATGATAGAAAAGCTTCTATGGCAATAACTATATTTGGTGCTATAGGTGTTCTTATAGCTGCATATATTGTAAAATCACTTCCTTTAAAGATACTAACATGGCTAGTTATAGTAGTTATTCTTTACACTTCTGTAATGATGTTTAGATCGGCAACAAAGAAAAAAGATGTAGATGTTTCAGTTTAATTAAAAGTTTTACGGCTATACATGGTTAAAATACCATGTATAGCCTTTATTTTTTTACATAAATTTTGTGTGATAAAACAAAATATAAATGAATGCTTAATGGTGTCAGTTTTTTGACTATAAAAATGACGAAATATACTGATTTTTTTAGATAATAAGCAAAACTTAGCATAATGTGACGATTTTTTGGATATTATGTGTCAAAAAAAACTACACAAATCATATATTGTTTACATCTATAAAAAATCCATATAGCCCACAAAGCATTGTATTAGCATATTTTATAGCTGTTCAAGAGAAACTAATTTTATTGGCATAAAAGTTGCTTATAAAAATTATGTAAAAAAAAGTAGGAGGGATCATATGGCAACTTTATATAAGTTCCCCCTTAAAATGCACATTGGTGCACCTGATGCTGCGATTGTTAAGGTAGGTCAGGAAGTTAAGAGGGGAGAATGCATTGCTGAACCAACAGGTCTAGGTGCAAGAATTCATACGAGTGTATCAGGAAAAGTAACAGATATAACTGATACTGAAATCGTTATCGAGGCTTATGATACTCAGTCAGAGGACTATGTAAAAATTAAAGAGTGTGACAGTATAATTGATAGCATATATGAGGCTGGCATAATTGGTGCTGGTGGAGCAGGATTTCCAACTCATGTTAAAATAAAAGCTAATATTCCAGATGGATATATTATTGCAAATTGTGTTGAGTGTGAACCTGTTCTTAGACATAACATAGAATTGCTAGAAAAGAATCCAGGAATAGTCATTAGAGGCATAGAGTATGCAATGAAAGCAACAGGAGCTCCTAAAGGCTATATAGGAATAAAAGCTAAAAACAAAAAGGCAGTAGCTTCTCTTAAGGATGCATTAAAAGGAAGAACTGATATAGAGGTTAGTGAGTTAAAAAACCTTTATCCAATGGGAGAAGAAAGAGCATTAATAAATGGTATATTTGGGAAATGGCTTGAACCAAATCAGCTTCCACTAGAAGCAAAATGCGTTGTAATGAATGGCGAAACTCTTGCTAACATTACTAGGGCTGTTGAAGATAGAAAGCCAGTTATAGATAAAGATATAACTGTAGCAGGAAAGCTTAAGAGTGGAAAAGACTCTCACGTATTTTTCCAAGTTCCAGTTGGAACATCTATAAAAAGCTTAGTAGAAAAAGCTGGTGGAATTAAAGGTGAATATGGTGAACTTGTAGTAGGTGGACCATACACTGGGAAGTCCGAAGAATTAGAAAAAGCCATGGTTACAAAGACTTCAGGCGGAGCTATTGTAACTATACCTCTTCCAGAATATAAAGGAAAGATGGGACTTTTAGTATGTGCTTGCGGAGCAAATGAAGCAAGATTAAGAGACATAGCTAACAAAATGGGATCAGATGTAGTTTCAGTTGTAAATTGTAAAAACATAGTGGAAAACAAAGGTGTAGCAAAATGTAAGACACCTGGAGAATGACCAGGCCAAACAGCTGCAGTTTTGCAGCTAAAGAAAGAAGGAGCAGAAAGAGTATTAATATCTAATTGCAGTGACTGCTCAAATACCGTTATGAACTGTGCACCAAAAGCTGGTCTGCCTGTATATCATCATACAGACCATATATTTAGGACAGTTGATCATACATTAACAAGAAGACTAGACGAAGAATAAAGGAGGTAACCCAATATGTCAATGAGCGCTGAACATGCAATGGAGCTTAAAAATGAGTTAGCTGTTGTATGTTGTAGAACTGAAGAAGGAACAGTAATATCAGCAGACAATTTAGAGGATCCAGGCATATTCCCTGATATGGTGGATTCAGGACTTTTAACTATACCAGATAACTGCTTAAAGATAGGTGAGGTTTTAGGAGCAAAATTACTTAAAACAATAGACTCACTTACACCTATAACTCCAGATCTTGTAGAAGGAGCTAGTGTAATGACTTCCGAAGAAGAAACAGAAGCAGCAGCTGAAGAGTTAACTGAGGGAAGCGAAAAAGCAGTTTTAAAATACAATAAAAAAGCAGGAGACACTATTAGTGTTGAAGACTTAGAAAACCCAATGAACTTTGAAAAACTTGAAGACTCATTATTATTAACATTACATGATGCAGTTTTAACAAGAGAAGAAGTTATTGGAGCAACATTAAGAGTAGATGCACCAGCATTAACTCCTGTAACACCTGATATGTTAGAAGGATATGAGGAGGAAATAACAATGGTAGAAGCACCAAAAGCAACAACAAGTGTATCCGGCGGCGTTCTTAGAATTAAGATAGCTGAAGGAAAAGGTATTGATATCGAAGTACCTTTAAATATTGGAGGAACAACTCCAGCAGCACCAGCTGTACCACAAGCTCCATTAGCAGTAAAGGCTCAAAAAGCTGTTGCTGCAGCAGAGGTTCCAGCAGCTAAAGAAGTTAAGCTTGAAGAAAAGGTTTTAAGAAGTCTTACAAGAAAATACTTCAAAATTGACAAAGTAGAATTTGGACCAGAGACAAAAATCGAAGGAACAACTCTTTATATAAGAGAAAATGTTTCCGATGATGCTGTTAAAGTAAGTAATTTAGTTAAGTCTATAAAGGTTGATATCATAACTCCAGATAAGTACAACACATACAGTGAAACAATAATGGACGTTCAACCAATAGCTACTAAAGAAGCAGACAGCAAAATAGGTGTAGGAAACACTAGAGTAATTGATGGTGTTATAGTAGTAGTTACAGGTACTGATGAAAATGGAGTTCAAATAGGTGAATTTGGTTCATCAGAAGGTATTTTAGAAGAAAACATCCAATTTGGTAGACCAGGAGCTCCAGACAAAGGAGAAATATTCATAAAGACTGAAGTTATAATTGCAGCTGGAACAAACATGGAAAGACCAGGTCCACTTGCTGCGCATACTGCAACTGACTTTATTACTCAAGAAATCAGAGATGCATTAAAGAAATTAGATGATTCTTTAGTAGCAAGAACAGAAGTATTTGAGCAAAAGAGAAGACCAGGAAAGAAAAAGGTTGTAGTTGTTAAGGAAATAATGGGTCAAGGTGCTATGCACGATAACTTAATACTACCAGTTGAACCAGTTGGAGTACTTGGTGGAAAACCAAACGTTGACTTAGGAAACGTTCCAGTAGTTTTATCACCACTTGAAGTATTAGATGGAGGTATCCACGCATTAACTTGTATAGGACCTGCATCAAAAGAGTGTTCAAGACACTACTGGAGAGAGCCATTAGTAATGGAAGCTATGAATGATCCAGAAGTAGACCTTTGCGGAGTTATATTTGTAGGAAGTCCTCAAATAAACAGCGAAAAGTTCTATGTATCAGAAAGATTAGGTATGACTGTAGAAGCTATGGACGTTGATGGAGCAGTTGTTACAACAGAAGGATTTGGAAACAACCACATCGACTTTGCAAGCCACATTGAGCAAATTGGTATGAGAGGAATACCTTGCGTAGGTATGTCATTCTGTGCAGTTCAAGGAGCTCTAGTTGTTGGTAACCCATACATGAAATATATGGTTGATAACAACAAGTCAGAAGCTGGTATAGAAAACGAAGTTTTATCATGTAACACTTTATGTCCAGAAGATGCTGTAAGAGCATTAGGAATGTTAAAGACAGCTATGGCTGGAGAAGAAGTTAAGGCTTCAGAAAGAAAATGGAATCCAAATGTTAAGGAAAGCAATCTTGAGTTATTAGAAAAAACTGCAGGAAAATCAATTAATAGAGTTGAAAACGAAACGGTTGTTCCTATGAGCCAAAAGAGATTAGAAAAATACTCAACAAAGTAGGCGTTTTATATGGATTTAAAATACGGTGACAAGATTATCGAAATGCAAGGCGTAATTGTTGAAATACAAGATGGCGCTGTAGCATTAGATCTTAAAGGAAGATTAGGTTACTTAAAAGTACCTATGAGGATGTTAATAACTGACTATCCGTTAAAGGTAGGTCAGGAAGTTGGCTTCAAAATGAGCTTCTTAGAAGTTCTTTCAGAAGAAGTCAATGAAAAATATGTTAGTAATATAGATATAAGAAATAGAAAGGAAGGAAAAATATAATGGATTTAACAGTTGTTAAAGGATTACAATCAGAAATATTTGTTCCTATAACTCCACCACCAGTTTGGACTCCTGTAACAAAAGAACTTAAAGACATGAAAGTAGCTTTAGCTACAGCAGCAGGAGTACACTTAAAGTCAGATAAGAGATTTAACTTAGCAGGAGACTTTACTTACAGAACAATACCAGGAGATGCTCCATCAGGTGAACTTATGGTATCACACGGTGGATACGATAACGGAGACGTTAATAAAGACGTTAACTGCATGTTCCCAATAGATAGATTAAGAGAACTTGCAGCAGAAGGATTTATAAAAGAAGTTGCTCCAACTCATGTAGGATTCATGGGCGGCGGCGGAAACCAAGAAAAATTCAAAAATGAAACAGGTCCAGCTATCGCTAAGATATTAAAAGACGAAGGCGTAGATGCAGTTGTATTAACTGCTGGATGAGGAACTTGCCACCGCTCTGCAGTATTGGTGCAGAGAGCAATCGAAGAGGCAGGTATACCTACTATAGTTATAGCAGCGTTACCTCCAGTAGTTAAACAAACAGGTACTCCAAGAGCAGTTGCTCCAAGAGTTCCAATGGGTGCTAATGCAGGAGCTCCAAATGATCCTGCTATGCAAACAGCAATAGTAAAAGAAACATTACAAGAATTAATTAAAATACCAACAGCAGGAACAATAGTTCCACTTCCATACGAATATATAGCAAAAGTTTAATTAATGCATACTTTTTCGAAATATAAGAAAAAGTTACTATGAAATATAAGTATAATTACAAGTCCCCATAGGTGGGGCTTGTAATTATATAAAGTATATTTAAATTAAAGATGTGGTGATATGTGTGGAAAAAGAAATAGAGATGAGAAGACTTACAATAAAGACTTTTCATATAGAAAAAGTTGAGTTTTCTGAAAAAACATATATTGAAAATGGCATACTATATCTAAGAAAAGATGTAGTTGATAATGCCTCAGTAGATGAAAAACTTATAAAAGATATAAATATAAGCATAGTTAATCCAAATAATCATAACATATTTGTTAACTCAATAATGGATTTTTCACCAGTAGCTACAAAGGTTCTTGGAAGAATGGGGGAAGGAATCACTCATGTTTTAACAGGAGTGATGGTAATGTTAACAGGAGTTGATGAAGATGGAATTCAAGTTGCAGAATTTGGTTCATCAGAAGGCATATTAAAAGAACAGGTTGTCTTCGGAAGAGCAGGTACTCCTGATAAAAATGATATTATAATTCATGTAGATATTACATTACACTCAGGCAAAGGCACAAGCAGACCAGGACCTATGGCGGCTCATGAAGCTTGTGATAAAATAATCCAAGAAATAAGGGTTTATCTAAAGAAAATGAATGGAAGACTATGCAATGAAAGGTACGAATATTTTGACAAAATAAAACCTGGCAAAAAGAAAGTCGTTATTTTGAAACAAGTAGCGGGACAAGGAGCTATGTATGATACAGGGCTTCTAGGGAAAGAGCCAGGTGGTTTCTTAGGATGCAGGTCAATAATTGATATGGGTAATATGCCTATATTATTAAGTCCTAATGAGTATAGAGATGGTGCATTGAGAGCTATGCACTAATCTGTTAATCAGAGGTGATAAATTTGGGGATTGGACCATCTACGAAGGAAACTACCTCACATCATTTTAGAGATCCTTTACTTAATGTAGTATCCAATGATGGAGATGTAGACCTCCTTGGAATCATAGTGGCAGGAACGCCGCAGGAAAATGAAGACAAGGTTTTTGTTGCTCAAAGAGCAGCTGCTTGGATAGAAGGAATGAGAGCTGATGGAGCTATTGTATCTATAGATGGTTGGGGCAATAGTAATATTGATTTTGCTACAGCCTTAGAGGAAATAGGCAAAA
>NZ_JAEEGB010000059.1 GCF_016316925.1 Clostridium aciditolerans
TACTTTTTTACCCATTTTTTGAAGAGCAATAGATAAGTTTACTACAAAATTGCTTTTTCCCACTCCACCTTTACCAGAAGTTACAGTAATTATTTTAGGTTTCGATATGCTTTCTCTTGGTTCGTTGCTGTCCTTATTTTGCTGCTGTACTAGCTGCCTCAACTTCTGAGCTTGATCTAACATACTTTATCCTCTCCTAGTATAAGTTTTGTTATTTCTTCAGCAGTCAGTAATTTTATGTCATCTGGTACATTCTGACCTGTTGTAATAAAGCTTATAGGCTTCTTTGCACTTTTCACTATGTTTAATATAGAACCATACGTAGAGGTTTCGTCTAGTTTTGTAATTATTACATTGTTATAATTTAAGGGTTTATATCCATTTACTATTACATCAATATCTTTATTTTTTGTAGTACAGCTTATAACAAGATGTATATTTTCTGTTTTCACCTTATCAATAAAGGCTCTAAGTTCGGATATCTGCATGGTATTTTTGCTGCTTCTTCCAGTAGTATCAACAAGGATAACATCACAATCTGACATACTCTCTAGTGCAGACTGCATATCCTTAATGGTAAATACTACGTTAAAAGGTATGTTCATTATGTCAGCATATGTTTTAAGCTGTTCAACAGCTCCTATTCTATATGTATCTATAGTTATAAGTCCAACTTTTTTATTTTCAATTAGTGAAAGTCTTCCAGCAAGCTTAGCTATGGTTGTAGTCTTTCCAACACCTGTTGGCCCAACTAATACTATTACATTCTCTTCTTTGTTTTGAGATACTTTAACCATATTATTTACTATTTCTTTAAGCTTTTCTTCCTCTGTTCTATCATCACTAATTTCATTTACCATTTTTACAATTTCACTGATAATCTTGCTATCAACATCACTACTCTCAAGTTTCATGTGAAGCTTGCTTTTTGGCGTATTAACCGCCGAGGATGAGTTCATCATATCCTTAAGCATATTTCTCATCTCTTGTACTTCTTTTACAAGTTCTTCATTGTCTTTACTTGGACTATTTTGAGCTTTTATAAGCTTAGAGGCTTCAGTGTCCTCATTATATTTATTTTTATGTTCATTTACTTTATTTTTCATCAATCTTTTTACTGCTTCAATTCCTTCTTCCATGCTTTCCTTGCTGTTACTTTTATTATTATCTATTGCTGCAGTAACTTCAATCATTTTCTTTGAAAATAAACCTAAAAACCCACCTTTTTTAATCTTTCTCTGGCTTACTATGATTGCATCTTTTCCTAGCTCATATCTTATTCGAGTTAGTGCTTCATTCATGTTATTTACGGTATATTTCTTTATAATCATTATATTGAAACCACTCCTTCGGTTTTTATCTCAATATCATTAGGTATTTCATTAAGCGATAAAACACTCACTGCTGGGAAAACCATCTCAATCAGCCTTCTGAAAGCAGGTCTTACTTTTGGTGATACTAAAACCACTGGTTGATTTTCATAAAAATACACTGAATCTAGGGTATCCTTTAATGCATTCAATATTCTTCCTGTAACTTCAGGGTCTATTGCCGGGAATGAACCCTGCATTGATTTTTGTATATTATTACTTATTAAATCTTCAATTTCTGGATTTAATGTAATTACCGTAATTGCTCCACCATCGTCTACCATAGGATTACATATACTTCTCCCAAGTGCAAATCTCACATACTCAGTTAAGACTTCTATATCCTTTGTAGTTCTAGAATTATCTGCTAAAGACTCCATTATTGTTACCATATCTTTAATTGGCACTCTTTCTCTTAAAAGATTCTGAAGTACTTTCTGCAGCTCCCCTATAGTTAGAAGATCTGGTATAAGTTCTTCTACAACGGTATTGTACTTCTCTTTTACAGAATCTACAATTAACTTAACTTCCTGTCTGCCAAGAAGCTCATAACAATGATTTTTTATAGTTTCAGTTAAGTGAGTAACCATAACAGTAGTCGGATCTACAACTGTAAGTCCCTTTATCTCTGCTTCTTCTCTTTGGTCTTTATTTACCCAAATTGCAGGTAATCCAAAGGATGGCTCAATTGTTCTTATTCCTTGAAGCTCTGTTTCTCCATTAGTAGGGTCCATACAGAGAAGCATATTAGGCATAAGCTCTCCTTTTGCTACTACCGTACCTCTCATTTTTATAACATACTCATTGGTTTTTAACTGGAGATTGTCCCTTATTCTAATAGGTTGTACCACTATTCCCATTTCTATAGCGCACTGTCTTCTTACAGAGGTTATTCTTTGAAGAAGATCTCCACCTGAAACCTCATCTGCCAGTGGGATAAGCCCATACCCTATTTCTACCTCCATAGGTTCAACAGAAATTAGACTCATAACATTTTCTGGTTCTTTACTTTCTATTTCTGTTATTTCCTGTTGTTCTATCTCAATTTGCTCTATAACCTTCACTTTTTCTTCTTTATATAGAAGATATGCAGATATTCCACAAGCTACTGCTAAAATAAAAAAGGCTGCGTGTGGAAGTCCCGGTATAATAGCTAAGAATAGAAGTACTACTGAAGCTATTGCTATAACCTTTGGAAATCCTGTTAACTGTTTTATTGCTAAAGTACCAAAGTTTTCATCACTACCTGAACGAGTAACTAGTATACCTGAAGCTGTAGATATTAATAATGCTGGTACTTGTGTTACAAGACCATCTCCTATAGTAAGTCTTGTATAAGTTTGTGCAGCTGTAGAAGCATCCATATTCAGCATCACAACTCCTATTATAATACCTCCAATAATATTTATTGCTGTAATTATAATACCTGCTATAGCATCTCCTTTAATGAATTTAGAAGCACCGTCCATTGCTCCATAAAAATCTGCTTCCTGCTGCAACCTTTTTCTTCTTTCCCTTGCTCCCATTTCGTCAATTAAGCCTGCATTTAAATCTGCATCTATACTCATCTGTTTACCTGGCATGGCATCAAGTGTAAATCTTGCAGATACTTCTGATACTCTACCAGCACCGTTTGTAATTACAATAAACTGTATAATTACTATAATTAAGAATATGATTATACCAACAACATAGTTTCCTCCAACAACGAAACTACCGAAGGCATTTATTACTTCTCCTGCATAAGCGTCCTTTAATATTAGCCTTGCTGAAGATATGTTTAAAGCAAGTCTAAACAAGGTTGTTATAAGTAGTAACGTTGGAAATACAGAAAACTGCAGCACTTCTGTAGTAAACAGTGTTAAAAGTATAATTACTACGGATATAGTAATATTAAAAGATAACAGTATGTCTAATATTTCCGGTGGAAGTGGTATTATAATCATGAGTACTACAGATATAACCACAAAGGCCATTATTATATCCATATTATTTTTTAGACTAAACCTTTTTCTGCTGTTTTCCAAAATATCACCTCATATGATAATTCACAATTGATAATTATTAATTTTATAACTTAACTTTTCTTATTTTTAATCTTATATACAATCGCCAGTATCTCTGCTACTGCTTGATACATCTCAACAGGAATTTCTTCTTCTAAATCTACCTGTTCATAAATTAATCTAGCTAAAGGTTTATTTTCGATAATAGGTACTTCATTTTCTTTAGCTATTTCTTTTATTTTTATAGCCACTTTGTCAGCGCCCTTTGCTAAAACTGTAGGAGCGCTTTGTCCTTCCTCGTAACCTAGGGCTACTGCTATATGTGTCGGATTTGTTACAACTACTGTAGCTTTAGGTACTTCCTGCATCATTCTTCTCATGGCCATTTCTCTTTGTTTCTGTCTAATCTTCCCCTTTATTTGAGGGTCTCCCTCATCTTGCTTATACTCTTCCTTTACTTCTTGTTTAGACATTTTTAAATCCTTATTGTACTGAAACCTTTGATATAAATAGTCTATAATTGCTATAACAATCATTATAATTGTTATCCTAAAGAAAATGCCTATTGTAAGATTTCCTACAGCTTCCATTACCGCAGCTGGCTTTAAATCTCCTAGTGAAAGTATGTACGTATAGTTACTAATCACGTATTTAACACCTACATATCCTACCACTATAACTATAGCTGAGTCTTTAAGTAATTCCATTACAGTTCTCATAGAAAAGATTCTCTTCAAACCATTTAAAGGATTTAATTTGGAAATATCAGGTTTTAATGGCTCTGAGGTAATTAAAGCTCCAGTCTGAAGGAAATTTGCCAATACTCCCATGAGCATAATAGGAACGACAATTGGTAAAAATATTATTCCAATTCTCCATACTACTATAAAGGCAATTTTCTGTACGCTATCGTACGTTAGGGCTGTTGATATATAGTTATTTAAAAAAGCAATCATAGTTCCTTTAAGTTGATTTCCTGCATACCCCCCTAAACTTAATAGCACAACCGTAGATACTAATAGAGTCAGTGATAAAGCTATTTCTTTACTTTTAGCTACTTGACCTTTTTTTCTGGCCTCACTCTTTTTTCTAGGGGTGGCCTCTTCAGTTTTGTCATCTGATGCGAATATTATAAGTATAGGTATTGTTTTATAAAATCCCCTTATTGCATCCGGTATTCCATAAAAAGAATTTTCTATTATTCTTAAAAATATAGGCAGTGCAAAACAAAATGCTCCAAGCCCTACAAGTATTTTTACCGGAAGACCGAGTATCATTATATTTAACTGTGGAACAGTTCTCGCAATTAGTCCCATAGTCAAATCCGTTATGAGAATTATCAATACTATTGGTATTGCTATTTTCAAAGCTATTGCAAAATATTCGATAAATACTTTTATAATTATATTTATTGAATTTTGACTTAAAAAAAATTGTCCTATTTTTATAACACTAAAGCTATCCATTAGAGCTTTAATGAGCATATGATGTCCATCTACTATAAAAAAAACTACAATACTAAACCAATATAGTAAATGTTCGATTAAAGTAGTATTACTACTTGATGTAGGATCAAACATAGTCATCATTGCAAATCCAACCTGCAGGTCTATAAGATTGCCTGCAAATCTTATAAGCGTAAAGCATAAGTTTGTAATAAATCCTAATGTCAATCCTGCTGCTGCTTCATTTAAGCAGTTAATTATAAATGGTAAATTGTCATTTATAGTATGTATTCCTGAATAGTCAATTCCCGGTATTAATATATATGCCATAATTAAGGTTAATCCTACCTTAACAGCGTTTGGGGTACCATTTGGGAAAAATACAGGAACTATAACGAAAAAACAAAACATCCTAATGGTTATTAATATTAATGCTGTAAAGTATACGGTATCTATCAAAGTTTTCACCCCATAAAAATTTTGCTTCGCAAAATTTTTATCAGAGGACAATTGACAGAGGACAGAGGACAATGATGGTGAGTTTTCTTCCTTACATCAGAAAACTAATTTATTTTTTTAGGCTTGTTTTGCTAATGCAAAACATCGCTAATTTATATAAATTAAAGATTTTTCATAGTGTAGCGGAGAAAAATCCGCCTTCACTGTCCTCTGTCAATTGTCCTCTGTCCTCTAAAAAATTGCTTCGCATTTTTTATATTACTGCGTAATATGTGCTATATATGTAAAAATTCTTGTAGTAAAATTTACAAGTTGGTGAAGCATCCAGCTTCCTGTAATAAGGCCTACTAAAGCCACTGCTATAAGCTTAGGCACAAAAGTTAAAGTTTGCTCCTGTATCTGTGTTGTAGCCTGAAATATACTTATAATAAGTCCAACTATTATTGAAATCAAAAGAATAGGAGCTGCTACTAAAAGTCCCGTTTGTATAGCATCTTTTATGATGCCTATTACCATATTTTCACTCACTTAACTCACCTCATGAAAAACTCATAATTAAAGATTTCACTAATAGATACCATCCATCTACCATTACAAATAACAACAATTTAAATGGTAGTGATACCATTACTGGAGGCAACATAAACATTCCCATAGACATAAGTACACTGGCTACTACTAAATCTATTATCATAAATGGTATAAATATTAAAAATCCTATTTGAAAAGCTGTTTTAAGTTCACTTATAATGTAAGCTGGAACCACAACGTTAAGAGGTGCATTGTCTTTTGTTACCTTATAATTTAATTTTGCTTCATTAACAAAAAGATCTAAGTCCTTTTTTCTTGTTTGCTTAAGCATAAACTCTCTTAAAGGTTTGGCCCCCTCTTCTATAGCCTGTTCTTGTGTTATTTTATTTTCAATATATGGTTGTATTGCATTGGTATTTATTTTACTATAAACTGGCTGCATTATAAATACAGTTAAAAATAAGGCTAGTCCAACTAATACCTGATTAGGTGGAGATTGCTGTGTTCCCATGGCATTTCTTAAAAAGCCAAAAACTACTATGATTCTAACAAAACTTGTCATCATCATTACAAAAGATGGAAGTAGTGTAAGTATTGTAAGCATTATTAGAAGCTTTATATTTCCTACATACTGCTGTGGAGTATTAGCATTATCCACAGAAATATTTATTTTAGGTATTGGAAAAGCCTCTGGTGCTGCATGCACCTTTGCTGCTGCAAATACCATAGTAATAAAAATTAAAACTAGTATTATGGCCTTGCTATTTCTCTTATTCATTTCTATCTTCCTTTTTAACTCTAAGTTTTTCATAAAAGTTCTTAACTGGTACTTTTTCACTAATTTTTTTTAGTCCGGTTTTTTCATAAAAATCTTTTAAATCCTTATATTCAGGTATATCTTTTAAAGTTACTACTTCAATTATTTCCTCCTGCGACAACTCAGATATTATTTCTACCTTCCCATTAGTTGAAGCCATTACATAAGCTTTTTGTCCTATCTTTACCACTAAAAGGCTGTTTTCTTTCGAAATAGGTACTCTCTCTAAAATTTTTATATATCTTCTGTTCTGGATATTTTGCAGCTTACTTCCACCGTATTTCATCGATATATATATTAGCATTAATATAAAAAGTAATGCCGCAATTGTTCTTAAAAACATCAAACCAAACTGCAAATCCATCTGCATTCTCCATTCTCTTTATATAGTCTGCTATCCTACTGTACAAGTAAGTCATTAAAATAAATGTTGTTTAATTGACCTTTTTCTAGTGTTGCATTTATTCTTTGAATAATTTCCATTTTAATACTTTCTATTCCCTTAGCATTTATATCTGTTGACTTTTTTGATCTCAAAACACTTATAACAGCATCTCTTAATATAGGCTTCTTCTCCTCTAATTCAGTATCTAATTTCTTGTTATCATAGCCTAAAAAAACTTTTACTTTTAAATATCTTTTTCCATCTTCATCTGCAAGATTTACTAAAAATTCATCTAATCCAAAGGTTTTTGCTGATACTACCTGCTGCAGATAACTTCCATTTTGAACCATCTGTTGTCCTTGTTGTATCTGTTGCACTGGTATTTGCTGCTGAACCACCTTCTTAGTAGTATTTTCTTTTGAAGCAAGGAAGTGGTTATATCCAAAATACCCTCCAGCTCCTAGAGCAATAACTGCCACAACTGTTATAACAATAATTTTCAATTTACTTCCATCTTTTTTTTCTTTGTTATTTTCCATAATGCATGTCTCCCTTTCATTTATATGTACTAAATAAATTAGGATGTTAACTCCCCATTTTAAATAAATAATTAAAACATAATTGTTATCTATTTTATAATTGAGAAAGAAGATATTCTTCTTCCTCAATTTTATGTTCATACTTGATTTTTACAATTAGATTTTTAAGATTACACTGCATTAAACTTTTATCTTACATCTCCAATAAATATTTTTCTTTTATATTCGATTACTTTTCTTATTATTTCATCATTAGATTCTTTTACAAGATATTTATGACCGTTAGTTAGCGTTATAACGCTTTCTGGTATCTGTTCTAGTTTTTCAATATGCTCTGAGTTAATAACAAATTCCTTCTTGTCTAAGCCTGTAATCTTTATCATAAAATCCCACCCTTTTTATTTTTAGAGGACAAAGGACAATTGACAGAGAACAATGAAGGAGGATTTTTCTCCGCTGCACTAAGAAAAATCTTTAATTATATTATAAGCCGATGTTTCACATTAGAGAAACAAGCTCAAAACAAATTAGTTTTCTGACATAAGGAAGAAAACTCACCTTCTATGTCCTCTGTCCTCTGTCCTCTGTTAACTGTCAATTAATTATTATCTCTTTAAGTTAACTAGGTCCTGAAGAATTTCATCTCCAGTAGTTATTATTTTCCCATTTGCCTGGAAGGCTCTACTTGCTATTATCATATCTGTAAACTGTTCTGCTAAGTCTACATTAGACATTTCGAGCATTCCCTGAAGCATTTCTCCATAACCGCTAGCATTATAACCGTCTTCTCCTTCTTTGAGGTTGGCACCACATCTAATAGTAGGTGCTCCTGAGTTAGCAGATGCATTATAAATATTCTTGCCCATTTTTGTAAGACCTGCATCATTTTTAAAAGACACCATAGCAATCTGGCCTAATGCTGCTGTTGCTCCTCCATCTAAAACTGCAGTTATGACTCCATCTTTACTAATAGACACAGACTGAATTCTAACATCCTTACCATCCAAGGTTACACTATCTGGTATAGCCAGCGGTACTAGTCCTGTATCTACTATTGCTGTATCAGCTCCACCTTTACCGTTACCTGCTAATTCTATTTTATGAGGCATTTTAACATCGTCTACACTATAAGTTATTGTTGCATTACTATTAGCATAACCATAAACTCTCAATCCATCTGAGGTTAAAAGATTGCCTTGAGAGTCTAGCGTAAAGGATCCATCTCTAGTAAATCCAGTTTGAACTCCATTACTACTGATTGCATGCTCTGCAGGTTCAACTGTAATTGTTCCTGCATCAGTAGCTGCACTGTCTGTTGGAACAGGACCGGAACCTACAACAAAGTATCCCTGCCCATCTATGGCAAAATCTAAATTTCTACTAGTTGGCTGCATATTTCCTGTTGATGTTACTGTATCTATACCTGCTATTTGTACACCAAGTCCTACCTGTTTTGGATTTGTACCTCCTGTAGTTGAAGTAGCCTGTGTCGCTTGTGCCATATTTTGACTTATCATATCCTGAAATCTTATTCTTTGTGATTTAAATGCTGTTGTACTTGAGTTAGCAATGTTATTTCCCACTACATCAAGTTTTTTCTGATTAGCTTTAAGTCCACTAATCCCTGAATACATTGATGGTAACATAATTTTTCCTCCTTTTGTGGTCACACTGAGCAATTAAACACTGGGTTTCCCAGCCAGTTTCCTCGGCTAGGCAGCCCGTTAAAGTCCATTTAGGACTTTAACCTCGCTCCCGCTCGCTAATTGCTCGCTAAAGCCCATTTAGGGCTTTAACCTCCAGATTTTATTTTATTTTTGTTACATTTTATAATTTTTGCTTTGCTTCTATCGTTCCACAAAGCTCGGCATCCTAAAGGTCCTGCCGCTTATAAAACTACCACACTATCAATATTTGTAAAAACGCTTCCCTTGCTGCTTTCTTTATCTACTGCTGTGATTATTGTTCTATTTCTTATTGAGGTTATAAGTGCAGTATCTTTATATAATATTAATGATTCTTTAGCCCCTTTTTCCTCTGCTTTGTTTATTCCTTCGTTTATGGTTTTCATATCAGCCTCATTAAAGCTTATATTTCTCTGCCTTAATCTTTCAGCAGCATGACTGGATATAACAAAGCTTTCTTTGCTAGTTATTTGCTTATCGAGTATGTCTTTAAAAGAAGTTTTTGTATTATTTACTTGATTCTTTTCTGGTTTGCTATGTGTTGGAAAATCTCCAATTAAATGCAGCTTACCATTAATAACTCTGTATCCCATAACATCACTCTTTCTAAGCTAGTTATCTTTTACCCTAATTACTTTATCAAATGTAAAATCTTTAGTTTCTCCATTTGAAGTTTGAACAGTCACTTTTATACCATTAGCATCTCTTGATACCTGCTTTACTATCCCTGTATAATTGCTTCCGCTACTGTCCTTTTCATCTAGCTCTACACCTTTTCCTATTAAAGCTGCCGCATTTAGTAGATTCATGCTACTATTTGCTGTACCTGGCACTTTGCTATTGTTCGTTATTCCAATTACATCCTCTATAGCAAACTCTTTAATTGTATCAACAATGTTTCCATCTTTGTCTTTTTCTTTTCCTACTGCTACATCAACCTTAACACTATCTCCATCTTTAATTATATCCTTAACCTCACCACTATAAAGCTTTCCATTATTGTCTAGTTTTCTTAAAGATACAATTTTCCCTATAAGTCCATTTGCGCTTGTAACTCTCATAGTGCTATTTAAGTTAGCCATTTGCTCAAGACCAGCAAATTGTGCCATTTGTGCTACATACTCAGTACCATCTTTTGCATTCTGAGGATCTTGGTTAGAAAGTTCCGCTGAAAGTATTCTTAAGAAAGCATTTCTGTCCATATCCTGTCCTGCTTTTACTATCTTTGTACCTCTTGCAGTTTTAGTAGCATTGGCTTGATTTACCATGTCTGAAAGTCTTTGATTTTGGTCTTGTGTGCTATTAAGCGCATCTGCCATAAAATCACCTCCTCTATTTTTTCTGCTTAAGCTAGCATATTCACATTACTGTCGATAGAACTTGTGTTATCTACAGTTTCTTCTTCTGATATAGCTCCAACTGTATAATTTCTTTTTCCTTTGTTTTCTTCATGACTTTGCTGATTTTTAGAACCATCTTTAAAGAAAGTTGTATCTTCGTTATAAATGTTTAGTGCTAAACTTTGAACCTTTATATCACTGTTTTGAAGCTTGTTAGTCATATCTGCTAAATTAGAATTTAATAAATTAAAAGCTTCTTTATTAGCAGCTGTTATAGTTGCTTTCATAGCCCCAGCTTCCATCGTAAGCCTTATAACTACTTCTCCAAGTTCTTTTGGGTTTATTTTAACTGTAAGATCCTTCATATTGTTTAATTCCATATATTTTATGGATTTTATCATATCTGCACTAAAGTTATTTTTGTTTACAACCAAGTTCTCTATTTCAGCTACATTAACATTTTCTACTTTTGCATTGTTAAACTGTGACATAAAATTAGTAACCTTTGAAATTTTATCATTACTATTGTTTGACAAAAGATTTTTAAGGAAATCTTCATCTGATTTAGAGTTACCATCTTCCATCATCAAGTTTGTATCAGAAGATTTTTTATCATTTTTAACAGGAGCTTCTATCTGTCCACCTTGGGTGTTTTTAATAGCATCCTTTATATCTTCTAGCCCATCATTTTTATTTGTATTGCTGTCATCCTTAATATTTTTAGCTACAACCTTTGCATTATTTAATAGTGGATTTATACCTTTATCTATCGCTGATTCTTCATTGTTGTTATTGAAGTTTGTAATGATATTAGCATTTTTTTCTTCATTACCTAATATAGCTGAAAGCTCAGTTTTTATCTTTTCAATGACATTATCACCATTCAAATTTAAAGCTTGTACCATATCCGGGGAAAGCTCTTTCTTAAGCATTCCAAGCAAATCAGTATTTGACTTACCCTGAGATGTAAGGTTTGAAAGAATATTAAGTAGCTTTTCAGCATTTCCACTATTTTGGTCAATAATGCTCTTTATATTCATATAGTTAGTGTTATCAAAGTTTCCCTGCATAAGAGACATAAGCATAGCTAGAAGTGAATTTATATTCTCATTTTCTTTTGCATCTCCACCTAAAAGCTTTTTTACTATAGCTTCTTTTAAGTCCTTTTCTGATTTTATGTTGTCTATTTCACTATCATTAAATCCAGCTTCTTTTAAGGCAGCCTTTTCTTCATTTGATAAAGGCTTATTTTTTGAATTATCAACATCATTACTTTTAGTCTTTTCTACATTTCTTTGTTCATTTAGATTAGTTTGATTGCTTTGTCTATTTTCAGCAGGTTGACTAGCTTTTTCAAGTACTTTGTTAAAAACGTCGTTATTTGAAGATTTCGTACTTGGTTTAGTCGTGTTTGAAAGTATTCTTTTTAAGTTTAATGCGTTAATCTCCATTCATCTCACCTCCTTTCAAGTTCTTAAGATTTCTTATAAAACCATATAGAGCAAACTCATCATTTGCTTTTTGCTCTATAAAATTTTGCTCTTTTAAAAAGGTTGCTTTTTGTTTTTCCTTCAAGGTCTCTACAGTCTTTCTTTCTATCTGCTTTTGTTTCAGCTCATCTCTTTTCTCTTCTAATACTTTTTGTTTTTTTGCAAGTTCTTCATGAGCTTCATTTATACTGTAATTTATAGCATTTAAATAAACATGCCTTATCTTTTGCTCAATAACTGATTCTTTGTTTGATATCGTTCTATATTTTATATAGTTATCCTTTAATTCATTAAGCTTTTTCTCTACTTTAAGCTTTTCACTTTGTGCCTCTTTAAAGATCCTTTTGCTTTCATCTTCTTTTTGTAATCTAATATCTAAAAGCTTCTGCAATCTAAAATGGTATTGTTGCATTGCTACACCCCACTCTTAGCTAATTAAAAATTTTCCCTAACATATCAATACTTTCTTGAAAACTACAATGCTCATTCATTCCCTGTCTCAAATATTTTATTATTTCATCATAATACTGTATTGAGAGGTCCACTTTCTTATTGCTTCCCCTCACATAAGCTCCAATATTTATTAAGTCCTCTGAATTTTTATAGGTTGCAAGTAAATCTCTAGCATAGGAAGCTACATCTTTATGGTTACTTTCTGCTATCTCTGACATAAGTCTGCTTACACTGTTAAGCACATCTATAGCAGGATAGTGATTTTTTGTAGCTAATGCACGGGAAAGTACAATATGACCATCAAGTATACCTCTAACAGCATCTGCAATAGGCTCATTAAAATCGTCTCCATCTACCAGCACTGTATAAAATGCAGTGATAGAGCCTTTATCTGACATCCCTGAACGTTCCATAAGTCTTGGCAGCTTTGCAAACACAGAAGGTGTATAACCTTTTGTAGCTGGTGGTTCACCTATAGCAAGTCCAATTTCTCTTTGAGCCATAGCAAATCTAGTAACTGAGTCCATCATTAATATTACTTTTTTACCTTTATCTCTAAAGTATTCTGCTATTGCTGTTGCTGTAAAAGCTCCCTTAAGTCTAACTAAAGCCGGTTTGTCAGAGGTAGCGCAGACAATTATAGATTTTTTCAAGCCCTCTTCTCCTAAGTCCTTTTCTAGAAAGTCTTTTACCTCCCTACCTCTCTCACCAATTAATGATATTACGTTAACATCAGCTTCAGCATACCTTGCAATCATTCCAAGGGTGGTACTCTTACCAACACCACTACCAGCAAATATACCAATTCTTTGTCCTTCACCACAGGTTATAAAGCCATCGATAGCTCTAATACCTGTCGGTATAACATCTTTAATTCTCCTTCTTTTAAGAGGATCTGGAGGGTCTGCATCTAAGGAGTATAATGTACCTCCAGATATTAATTCTTCATCTAGGGGATTCCCAAGACCATCTAAAACCTTGCCAAATAGCTCATCCGAGCATTTTACACTTAGTGGCTTTCCTTCTGGCACCACCCTACAACCTGGAGCTATACCTATAAGCTCTCCCAGTGGCATTAGTATTACATTATTGTCTCTAAATCCAACAACTTCACAGGGTATAGGATTTTTCTTTTCACTATATACTGTACATAACTCTCCTACAAAGGATTTTATTCCTTCTACTTCTACAGTAAGTCCTATAACCTTTTTTACAATACCTTCGGAGTATGTGAAGTTGGTTTCATTTATTTTTTTATTTAACTGATTAAAATTTATATTAATCATTAATTACACCCCTGAATTCAGTTAAGAGTTTAGAATATTATTCTACAGAACTAAATATTTCCCTTACCTTCTCCATAGCTATTTGAGCACTAACTACTATTTTTCCATTATCTCTTTCTATGATAGCACTGCCTTCCTCTACAGAGTCATCTGGTATTATAAATACCTCACCCCTTAAAGGAATTTGTTCCTTCCATAACTCTATATTTTTGCTGAACTCTTCACAGTAAATTTTATTACTTTTAATTATTATATTTTTAGAGTTTTTTATTTCAGATAAAGTTTCAAAAACTAAACTATCTAATGATTCTTTATCTTTTACTTCTCTTTTTAAAATATTTTCAATGCAATTTATAATTAAATTCTTTATTTCTGCTTCTTTTTCTTTTAAATACCTATCTTTTTCTTCTATGCAGCTTTTTAATATATTATCAGCATTGTTTTTTATAATCTCAGCCTCTGCTAAAGCCTTGTCCAAATTGCTTTTATAACCATCTTCATAAGCTTTATTAAATCCGTCATTATAACCTGTTTCATTTCCCAGGCTATATCCTTTCTCGTAAGCTTCTTTTTCAATTTTTTCAGCTTCTGCATAGGCAGCAGATAGTATTCTATCACTTTGCTTTCTGGCGTTTTCCACCATAGTTTTTGTTAAATTTTCATAGCTGTCAATAAACATTCTAGCATTAGTTTCACTTTGCTCTTTCTGTTTAACTTCTTCTTTCTCTTCAAACTCTGTAACTATTTCTTTAGGTTTATAGCTAACTACACTGGAACTCTTGATGACTCTATACGATGATTGCATCTTCTCCACCTCTTGATATTACTATTTCTCCTGCTTCATCAAGTCTCCTTATAACGCTGACAATTCTTTGCTGTGACTTTTCTACGTCCATAAGTCTTACTGGGCCTAAGAATTCAATATCTTCTTTTAGTGCTGCAGCAGCTCTCTTAGATTGGTTTCTATAGATAGCATTTGCCACTTCTTCTGAACATCCCTTAAGTGCCAACGCAAGCTCTTTAGTTTCCACTTCTCTAAGAACTCTCTGAATAGAAACATCATCAAGAGTAATAATATCCTCGAATACAAACATAGATTCTTTGATTTTTTCTGCAAGTTCTGCATCTTCTTTTTCCAGCGATTCTGTGATATTTCTTTCTGTAGTTCTATCAACTTGATTTAGTATTTCAACAAGAGTTGGAACTCCACCTATTGCCTTCATATCAGACTTAACTACAGATGATAGTTTATCGTCTAATACTTTTTCAATTTCCTTAACTACTATTGGTGAAGTATTGCTCATAGCAGCAACTCTAAAAGCTACTTCTGCCTGCACCTCTTCTGGCAGTGCAGATATTATCTGCCCTGCCTTATCTGCCTGTAAATAGCAAAGTATTAGTGCTATAGTCTGCGGGTGCTCATTAGATATAATATTTAGTAGCTGCTGAGCATCTGCTTTTCTCGCTATAGCAAAAGGTCTAAACTGCTGTGTAGCCTCCGTAACCTTTTCAAGTATCTCAAATGCTCTTTGACTTCCTAAAGCTTTAGAAAGCAGATTTCGTGCATATTCGATACCACCTTCAGTTAAATAGTCCTTAGCCTTGTTTATTTCTATAAATTCCTGTAATATCTCCTGTTTTTGATCCGACTTTACAGATGCTATATTAGCTATTTCATAAGTTATTTTCTGTATTTCAGACTCCGGCAACTTTTTAATTATATCTGCAGAAGCTTCAGGACCAAGAGTTATAAATAATATTGCCGCTTTTTGAACTCCTGTTAACTTTTGTGCATCTCTTGGCATAATCTATCACCTCTCATCCTCTGCTAACCATGATTTCACAATGTCTGCAACTTGTTCAGGTTTTTCTTTAGCATATTTCTTTATTTCATTTTCAATATGAGACTTTTCGTCTTCTACCTCGAAATCTATAGGTTTAAACTTAGGATGTCCACCTGTTCCATCCATTTCGTCACCTATAATGACATCGATGCCTTGAGATTGAAGTTCTTCTTCAAATAGTTCCTCTTCTTCTCTCTTTTTTCTTCTCCATATTATAAATCCTGTTATTGCTGCTGCGAGTAGTATAGCTCCTACAATTCCCGCTATTATATAAGTCTTACGTTTTGCAGCATCCTGAGCAGCTTTGTCCATAGCATTTAAATCTTTCTTAACATTATCCTTAACTGTAGTATCGAAAGGAATTCCCTCTACACTTATGCTATCTCCTCTATTACCATCAAAGCCTATAGCAGATACAGCAAGATTTTTTACAGAAGTTATTGTTGCTGGATCTACGTTACCATCCAATGCTATAGATGCTGTTAACCTCTTAACTGCCCCTGGAGCCTTTATAGTTTTTTGCTCAACCTTTGGCACATTATAATTTTTAGTGTTTTCTTCATGAGTTGAAGTTCCATTATTATTATTGTTGTTTGCAGTTGTATTAGTCATATTGTTATCTACTGGACTACTAGAAGCTCTTGTATTTGGAGTTGTAGAGCTGTCCTTTACATTATGCTCACTAACTACAACGCTTTTTGGATCATAGGTTACAGAATCCTGTTGTACTGCATCAAAATCTAGATCTGCATTAACCTTTACCTTAACCTTGTCTTTTCCGTAAACTGCTTCAAGCATACTAAGTAAATTTTTTTCAACATCTTTTTCATACTGCTGCTTTAGCTGCTGCTGCTTTTCTGTAGGCGTTGTAGAACTTGATATGTCTTTATTATTATTAAATAAGTCTCTTGAAAGCAAATTCATCTTATCGTCTATTACTTCTACATTTTCCTTAGGTATATTTTTAACACTTCCAGATATTAAAGAAACAATTGACTTTACTTGATCTTCACTTAATTTCGCTCCTGATTTTAGCTTTATTGTAACAGAAGCTTTTCCAGGATCTGTGTCTTTAACAAAAGCTGTATCATCTGGCAAAACAATATGAACTCTAGCATTTTCTACTTCATCAAAACCCTTTATTGTTCTTTCTAACTCTCCTTGAAGGGCTCTCTGGTAGTTTATTTTCATCTCCTGATCTGTGGATCCAAATTTACTTTTATCTAAAAGCTCAAAGCCTTGACTTCCATTTGTTAATGGTACATCCGCCAACATTTGCATTCTTAGTTTGTCAACTTGATCCTTAGGAACTAAAATAGAATTTCCATTGACTTTTGCATCAATTTTTTGATCTTGAAGTTTTTTATAAACTGCAGCAGAATCATTAGGATCCATATTTGAAAATAAAACATCATATTTTGTTTTACCTAAGGATATACTTAAAAATACTAATGATGCTATAATTCCTGAAATAATTACTCCATAGGCTATTTTTTTATTTCTGCTGAGTCCTTTCCATTTTTCTAATAAATTTTTAAATAACTGTGATAGCTTACCCATTAATTTAGCACTCCTTATTATAACTGTGTTCTACTTAATTCTTGGTAGGCCTCCACAAATTTGTTTCTAATTTGCACTGCCAATTCTAGTGACATCTTAGCTTCTTCTGTGTCTAGCATAACCTTATGTATATCAGTATCTTCCCCTGAAATAAACTTTTGTGTTGTATCCTCAGCCTTAAGTTGCTTATCATTAACATTATCAAGCTTTTCTTTTAAAATAGACCCAAATCCACTTACTGCATTTTCCTCTTGATTGTTTTGTTTATTTCCAATTTTCTCAAAAATTTTACTATCTGGTACAAATTCATTTACTCTCATAATTCAATTCTCCTTATCTGCCAATTTCTAGTGCCTTTAAAAACATACTTTTTTCTGAGTTGACAGCATTAACATTTGCTTCATAAGCTCTTGTAGCTACTATCATATCTGCCATTTCATTAAGTATATTTACATTTGGCATTGTTACATATCCTTGGGTATCTGCATCTGGATTAGAGGGATCATAAACTCTTCTCATAGGAGAATTATCCTCCTCGATTCCAACTGCTTTTACTCCCATTGGCACATCCTCGTACCTTCCAGTTTGCTTATTTAATTCATTATTTAAATTTTCTTGAAAAACTGCAACCTTCCTCTTATATGGTTGTCCATCAGCTCCCCTTGTAGTATTAACATTAGCTATATTTGAAGCTATAGTATCCATTCTAAGTCTTTCTGCTGAAAGTCCACTTGAACTTATCCTTAGATTGTTAAATGTTTTTAACATTTATTTTTATCCCCCTTCTTTATATTACTTACCGTTAATCACGTATCTCTCCATAGATAATCTGCTGTTAACCTGACTTATTAATGCATTGTACATTAATGTATTTGCTGCCTGATTTGTCATCTCATTATCTATATCCACATTATTTCCATCTTCTCTTATGCTGGAAGTTTTATCTGTTTCCATTTTAATTTCTCCATACTCACTTCCATACTGCATATGTTTTTCATCGTTAGTCTTAAGTTCTAGGTCATCTATACTTCGATTAAGTGACTCTTCAAAGGTTACATATTGTCTTTTATACCCTTTAGTATTTATATTGGAAATGTTGTTGGAAATAGCTTTACTCCTTGTAGAAGAAGCATCTAAAGACTTTTTCATTAAATTATAAGTTAATTGGTCTTTTGACATGTTTTGTATATTCAACTCATCAACCCCTATATTTCCTAAATTATACTCAGCCTTATATATAATTAGACATTTTTAATAAAATTCCTGCTTAAATAATAAAAATTTTAATATAATTTTATTTTATATTAAATTTTTCTTTTATCATCAATCTTTATGTTAATATTCTGGCTATAATTAATTATATAATAATATTTACCACTTTTGTTAATATAATTTTAAAAACTATTTAAAAGTATATTAACAATTCGCGAGCATTCTCCATATTTTTACATAAATTTATCATTGTCAATTTTATCCTTATTATTACATAAATTTATTATTGTTAATTTTGTCCTTATTATTATACAATAGCTTAGCATATTTTGTCATGAGCATTTAATAAGTATTTAATGAATATTTAATTTAGAATTTAATTAATTGATTAAATTTTTTAAAATAAAAACAGCTACTAACTTTTAGTTTTTGTTTATGTATCTAAAAGTTAATAACTGTTTTTTATGAACTTAATATATACCTATCGGCTTTTTAAATTTTCCAATATTCTAAGGACATCCTGTGGAAATTTGTTTGTTTGCGCCATCATTGCATTCCCAGCTTCTAGTAATATGTTATCTCTGCTAAATTTCATCATTTCCTCAGCTATATCTGCATCTCTAAGATTGCTGTCAGCACCTTCCATCCTATTTGAAATCTCACTTACATTATCCATAGTGTCCTCAAATCTATTTTCTAGTGCTCCATATTTGCTTCTTACAGAAATTGTTTTATCAATGGCATTATCTAAGATACTTAATGCATCATCAATAGATTTTCCGCCACTTTCAATATTAACATCTTTAAGACTTTTTCCTGCAAGAGCTCCATTTTTTACTTTAAGCTCTCCTGGTGACAAATCATAAATTGGAATCTTTACACTTTCTCCAGCATTGGCACCTACAGGCATATCCAACTCTACAAATTCTCCGTCATCTGATACTGTACCTTCATTCAATTTAGTATTATTTAAAAGGCTTTTCCCATTAAATTCTGTACAATCTACTACATTCCCAATTCCTTCTACCATCTGATTAATTTCATTTTGCATAATCTTTCTATCGTCGTCTGTGCTAGAACCACTTCCACTTTGCACAACAAGCTCCCTTATTCTTTGAAGCATCTGAGTTATGCTATCAAGACCACCTTCTGCTGTTTGAAGCATACTTACACCATCTTGAGTATTTCTTCCTGCCATCTGAAGTCCTCTTATCTGTATTCTCGTCCTTTCACTTTGCGCTATGGCATTAGGATCATCCTTTGCATTATTAACCTTATAACCTGTTGATATTTTATTTAGTGCAGAGCTTTGGCTTTCTAAGGCTCTTTTATGTGTCATATATATATTTAATGAAGCCATATTGTGATTTAATCTCATATTATCACTCCAAATCTATTTTTAGTTGTATAGAATCCACAAGTGAAAATTATACTCATCTACGATTCATAATTTAATAACTTTACGAATCGAAGCAAACTCTATATCTTTTTACTATTATCGTAATATTACAGTTCCTCTTTAGTAAATATGAAATAAAAAAGGTATTTGATAAGACATCTTATCAAATACCTTTTTATAATCACTATAAATATATCATCGGATATAAGCTAATTTTAGACCTTGAAATCTTATATTTTATTGAATTTGAAGCATTGTATCACTTAAGCTACTATTTACATTTAATGTTGCTTTTCCTAATACCGTATATCCATCTGCTCCATAAAAGTATACTTGAACACTACTTTTATTATCTAATACATTAACTGAAGTTTCTCCTATATTAAATAGATTATCATTACCTTCAATTTTGTACTTCTTTATGTCTGTTCTTGTTGTATCATTTATAGTTATAGCTTTAATCATAGACAGTACTGGTGAAATTTCAACCTTTGCTATTGCAGTATTAGCATCTCCTATTGAAAATTTCATAAGGTTGTTTCTAACCATTCCTTTACCATTTCTCGCTCTAGCATCTTTTTTTATAGTCACTTGGTACATCTGTCCCTTTTTATATCCACCTGAAGGAGGATTTATTGCTATAGAATATCCACTTCCTTGAGAAATAGTAACTGGAATAGTTGATCCTATCTGATTATTATTAATTTCATTAACTTGTATACAATCTTTTATTGAATACAAATCCACTTCTGAGTTAAAGTTTATGTTCCAGGTTTTATTTGTATCTGTCGTTATTTTTTGTTGTAGTATTCTTTCAGTTGTCTGTGAACTTGCTGCATGAACTGTATTGGAACTTTGTATGTTCATGGCACCTATACTTAGTGTGCTAAACTGAATTACACCTAAAAGTGCTAAACATGCAGTAAGCTTTTTATATTTTAACTTCAAAATTTATTTCCCCTTTCTAATGGAGTAGGTTAAAGTACATTATATTTTTACTTTAAGGAGCTATAGCTTTCGCATGGCTACATTTCAATGCTTTTCCACCATAAGCTTGAACTACATATACATCCTGTCCATCAGTAACACTTAACACAGGATTATTTAAATCATTTATCTTCGTCCATCCACTTACATCTTCTCCTAGAATTGGTGTAGGACCATTTACCTTATAGTAGTAATCATATTGTGCATCTAGCTGATTTCTAAGTAGTACATTTCCTGCAGTTCCTGATATAACTAATTGTCCTAATGGCAATGCTATACCATCTCCAAAGGATGCCTCTATAGCATCACTTTCTGCAAATTGTGTGCTTCTTGTTACATAAATTTTATTATCTCCACCAGCCTTATATTCAATATATCCAGCTGGAATTGATATAGTAGCTTTAAACTTAATTGGATCAAATGGATTAGGACTTGGTACATATTCAACCATTTGTGAAGCAATTCTTACTCTAACGTTATCTACCAACTTATAGACATTTACTATATCTCCTTGCTGTAGTTCAGTAGTTGGCGCTATTTCAACTATATCATTTTCTGTTAATCCATTAGGAAGTTTACCATAATTAGTTACTGCTATATTTACTTTGCTGCTATCAAATCCTGGTTTTCCTGACAGTGCTTCTTTTATTTCCACTTGAACTGGTTCGCTTTCTAAAACACCTGGTGAAGTTCTTGTTACATAAACATACTTAGCATCATCAGTTAGTGTCTTTTCTTTTCTAAGAGTAATTGTAGTGCTTAGTAAATTTCCAGCTACTGACGGTACGATGATATCTTGTCCTAATAATTCTGCCTTATTAGGATCTCTATAAACCTTTATTGTATCTCCAACTTGTAGACTAGCTTTTACATCCATTGGCTTACCAGTATCATCTACATTAATATATATCTTATCATCTAACAGACCGGCATTATTTATAACCTTAACAGATTTAGCTGGTATTGGTTCGCTTGCCATAGATAATGATAATGTAACCTTTGCTCCATAACCTACTATTGTACCAGTATATTGTATTGATGAACCCTTAGCTCCACTACCTTTTTTAGGATTTAGATCCCAGTCAACTAATAATTCATGTACACTATTGTCACTCATTACTGCAGTAACCTTATCTGGTAAATATTCTTCTAAATTATTTAAGTCTGCTCCTACTGCATTTTTAGTAGGTGTTGCTACCTTATCATAAGATACTATCTTTAAATCCTGCTTTGGTTTTACTATTGCAGTAGAGGAATATTGATAAATCGCTCTGCCGTTAGAATCCTTGTTAGGTGAAATCTTTGGTTGATTTGCAATAAACATAGCATTACCCTTGGAGTAATAAACCTTATCTCCCACTAAATTAATAAAGTTAGTATAGTCATCGGAGTACTTATCTCCTGATATTCTCAAATAGTCTACTAATGGTGCTCTATATATTTTATTTCCATCTGAAGCATCTGCATAATACATCCATTTTCCGTCATCTGTTATGTTCATTGAATATAAAACGGCATTGGATCCAGTATTTCCATTACTTACCACAGTAGATCCTGAACTTCCTCCATTTTTAAGTGTCCATTTTAATTGTCCTGTATCAGTAATATAGTAAATCTTATCATTAGCTAAAGTAATAAATTTAGCACTATCAGAGGATACCTTAGTTCTATAAGTTCCATCAGTATGTACTGCATATATAGCATTACCTTGGTACTTGTTTGTAAAATAAATCATATCTCCTGATACAATTAAAAATTCTGCTTCATCATTAGTAATAGGTGTTCCTGGTGACTTATTAGCATCTCTGTTAACTTTTCTTATGTTTCCAACTCCTGTTCCAGAGTGATAACTATAGTATATATATTCTCCTGATACTACCACATAAGAAGCCTGATCTGTACATACAATTCTTCTTCCTGTACCATCTGTTCTTATTTTATATATTTTTTGACCATCGGTGTAGTTACTATAATATATCCAATCTCCAACAACATTTATAAATTTTGCGTTATCTTCACATATTTTATAGCTTTGTATTCCATTTGTCTTATATATTCCGCCGCCATCTCCTGCATTGCTATAGTAAGTCCAATCACCTTGTTGGCTTGTTAATCCATTATTATTTAAGTTTCCTAATCCATTGTTGTTAGAAATATTACTAGTTGGCGGTATAAAACTATTGTTTAATTTAAATTCAACAATATTTTTTCCTACTTGTAATTGTCCAACAGGCGTTCCTGTAGCTATAAGTGTTTTATCTGAAGAAAGTACTTGTAATTTTATATTCAAATCTGTAGTAACTAAGTTTAACAAATAGTCATCATTACTTTCTCCTTTTAATGTATCTGGTGTTCCTATTTTCTTTATTAGATCACTACTGTTATTATTATAAACTTTAAAATATTTTGGCTCTAAAGTATTAGGTCTAACATCAACTTTACCAACTACATTATCATTAGGTACCCTTACACTTACAAAATACATAGTAGAACCTACAGAATTTACAGTTACTTCAGCATAAGCAGTAGAACTCTGACTATCTTTTTCAAAGCTTGTACCTACAAGATTATAGTTTGTTTTGCTTCCATCTGTATTATAATATGTTATATTTTTCGGTGTAAAATTTGCCATATCTACAGGCGTATTTGGATCGAATAAATTTACTATTTTATTGCTAGAAAGGTCATTATAGTAAATGTTTGTATATTGGGAAGAGTTGTTCAGTATATCATTTAACTGCTTCACATTTTTTGAAATATATCCTATATCATAGGCCTTATCACCAATTATAATAGCATAGCCTGGTAAGGCAGCAAATGCAGTAGTTGATAGCATTGTAGCCATAGCTACAGAAGCAACTAACACTTTTATTTTTTTCATTAAAATTTCACCTCATTTAAAATTAATTCTATTTAAAATAACTAATTAATTATTAATTTGATACAACCTTTAATATCAATAAAACTGGATCCTTATAGTGTTTTACTGTACCCTTTATGTAGTATGTTTGAGGAGTACCTAAATCTATAAATGGTTTGTCCCACTGAACATCTACATAAATTATTTTGCCATCTGAAGTCTTAGCAGCAACCTGTGTTGGCATAGAGTAATAAGTTCCTTGAACTACAGTATCTCTAACTTCTGGTATTTCAACAATCTTAGGAACTACTATTAAAGTCAGATATGCCTTATAAATAGAATCCTTCACTGTTCCTTCAAGTCTTACAATTCCAGTTTTGCT
This sequence comes from Clostridium aciditolerans, assembly GCF_016316925.1. Classification (GTDB taxonomy): domain Bacteria; phylum Bacillota; class Clostridia; order Clostridiales; family Clostridiaceae; genus Clostridium_AM; species Clostridium_AM aciditolerans. The sequence continues at coordinate 24,051 of NZ_JAEEGB010000059.1, forward strand.
TGTATCAATACTTTTTGTATTCCAGGTTACAGGTAAATTTTTCTTACTAATTTTATCAAACACAGTTTTAGGTAAAGTATATGGATCTCCCTGTACTATTTCAATGGTAGTATCGTCATATTGCTCACCAGGATTTGTGCTGCTTCCACTACCTCTTACAACCAATGTAAGTTTTGCCTTCTTATTATACTTTTCAACGGTTCCATAAAAAGTATAGACCCCTGGAGTGTTAATTTGAGGATCTCCATACTCCCAGCTTACTGGTACTTTACTCACTGTTCCATCTGACATTTGAGCTTGTACAGTACTTGGAAGAGAGTATGAATCTCCAACTCTAATCTCATCTGTAATATCCTCAACCTTAGTAGGAATAGGCTTTACTATAAGTGTGGTATATACAGTTCTATATGTACCATCTATTGTTCCATACAATGTATATATTCCTGGCTTTGTTGTATTTACCCTTGATAAATTCCAGGTAACAGGTACTTCTTTTATAGTTCCATCAGTAGCAGTTACTACTATTGTAGGTCTAGCTGTATATTTTTGATCCTGCCATATAGTATCAGTAAAGTTATCAACATAAGCTATATCTAAGGGAAGTGCTTCTGCTATCTGCTGCGAATAATAGTCTACTACACCCTGTCCACCTAAAATTTTTATATTATTAACTATTTTTGATCTCAGAAAATTCGTTGTAGCATCTGAAATTGGACTGTCTATGTATAAAATCGGCGATGAAGTCTTCGGTGCCATTGCAGCTGCCACAAGGGAATCTGGAAAATCTTTTGCAGATGCTAAAAATATAGTGCCTGTACTTATTTCATTCTGAAAAGCATTTATTATACCAGTATTCCTTTCATAGATATCCCCCTCTGCTATTCTTTTAGCATTTGGTATGTATGGTAAAACAGAATCACTTATCTGAGCTTTTCCTCCTATCACATATGCTTGGTCTAATTTCTTGTTAGCCTGAAGATATTTTTTAACTGAATCTGGCATATAATCTCTTCCAGTTAAAATAATCGGCATTCCTTTTAATGCTGCAATAGATGCTATAGACATGCCGTCGTGGAAATCATCACCATTAACTACTGCAATTTCTGTAGCCTTTCCAAGCTTTTGGGCAACTAAGATGTCTGTTTCATATCTATCTGCTCCACCAAATCTTGTAACTTTAATTCCTCTTGCCTTAAGAGAATCCTCTACACTCTGAGACACAACCCCTTTTCCGCCTATTATAAACACATTTTTTACATTTAATCTATTTAGCTGTACTGATGTATAAGGATTTAATATTTCTTTATTGGTAAGCAAAATAGGGGCATCATATTTTTTAGCTAATGGGGCCGCAGATAACGCATCTGGAAAGTTTTCACCGTTAACTATAACCGCATAATCTGTATTTCCCTGCCAACCATTTTCACAAACCTTAGCAGCGGTTTCGTATCTATCAATTCCATTAAACCTAACTGTAGTAGTAGCTGCATGTACCTTAGTAAAACTAAAAGAAATACTTAAAGCTACCGCTGCTACTAGTGCTGCAAGCTTTTTACTTTTAAGCACAAATAAAAACTTATTGTTATTCATGTAAGGCAAACCACTCCTTCTTTTGTTAATTATAAAATCACTATATATAATGCTGTAAGGCTTTAACTCCCAATAAGATATCTTCCAGAACTTAAACCTATATATAATTCTGCTGCTGCAACCTTTGCTAAGTAGAGTTATATCATCCATAATTCACTTTTTTATTATTATCGTCCATTTTTATGTAATATTTATATAATATTTATTGGAAAATTAATCTTTTAACAGTTATATTAACCAAATATTTTTACCGCATTATAATTAAAGCCGTCAAAGTAACCATATGTAAACAGGTTATTTTAACAGCCTCTCGAAAACTAATATTATTCTTAATAAAATCTAAGCCCATTTCCTTCATCTTTAATATACATCTCAAACATCTGCAGCGCCTGTAGTTCAGTTATTTGTTTATTTACTAATTTACGGTGTAATATATATAAATTAGCATTCATATCTGGATCTACACTTTTTGTTTCTTTCATTTTTTTAAGAATTCTTTCCTCAAGAGATAGTTCATTTACAGCTGTCTCAGCTTCTAATAAACTTAATAAATCCTCTGCTTCTTTTTTTATATTTTTATCTTTAGTAATAACTTTTATTGTATTTAACCCGGATTTGACTTTATCTATACATTCTTGGCTTATTAATAATTTTTCTTCATTACTCAAATTAAATTCCCACCTTTTCGATGATTACTATAGTTTTCAAACCATGCTACATATTTCTATTTTATCAGTGCGGTTTCTTTAATGTCAATTGTATAGAGAAAAAAATGTAAAAACTACGGAATATATAATAATTAAATAATCTATTATCATAGTTTTTAATATAGTATTTACTAAATCAAAAACTATTTGCAATTTTATAAATTTTTACAACTTTTCAAAATTATATTTATTATAGCACAGTAAATGTATTATAATAGATTATATCATAATATTTTTAATTAATAATATACTTAACTTAAATACTACAATTATAATATATATCTCTAGTTTCACTTTATCCAAGAAGGAGATTTCTCATATGGAACTTAGAATTAATGAAATATTAAGTATTGAAAAAACTTCTAATTTTGATTTAGAAGAATATAGAACTATATTGTGCTCATCAAAATACGGTCTATGGAAATGGGATATTTTAAGCAGTAAAATTTATTTTTCCCGGGAATGCTTTGAATTACTTGGCTACAGCGAAAATAATATATACAATTCTCTAACCCAACTAATCCATAAAGATGATATCAAAGAATTTTTTGCAACTATAAATAATAATATAAAAGACAAAATTGACATATTTGACTTTGAATGTAGACTAATAAGGTATGACGGAAATTGCATTTGGTCTTTTATTGAAGCAAAGTTTTTCTACAATAAATATGGTAAAATCACTAAAATGTTAGGTTCTATTACAGATATCACTCATAGGAAGACCTGGGAAAAGAAACTTTATAGCATAGCTTATTATGATAATCTTACAAAACTTCCAAATTCAAATATGCTGCAAAGTGACTTGGAAAAACTGTGCAGCGGTGATATTGTATTTTCTACAATTTGTATGAACATTGATGATTTTAAAACTATAAATAATACTTTAGGTCATGATGTAGGTGATAAATATCTAGAAAAAATATCAAAATTACTTAAAAACTTCTGTAGCGATAACTGTTCAGTATACAGGCAATCTGGTGATGAATTTGTTTTCCTTCTCAAAGGTGTAGATAAGATAGAACTTATAGAACATTTTGTCGACTTAGTCCAAAAGACTTTAACTAGCAATACATTTCAAATAAATGATAATCAGTTAGGTATAACCACAACAATTGGTGTAAGCATTTTTCCAAAGCACTCCACTCTTCCCTATGAACTTCTAAGGTTTTCGAGCAACGCTATGTATTTTGCCAAAAATTTTGCTAAAAGCACTTACATAATATATAGTCACAATATATCTTTAAAAGCTTTAGAAAAGTCAAAGTTTGAAAATAACTTAAGGCTTGCCCTTATAAATAATGAATTTCAGGTTTATTATCAACCTCAAGTTAATATAAAAACAGGAAAACTAATAGGAATGGAAGCTCTTCTTAGATGGATTAAACCAGATGGAACCAAGATTATGCCCTCGGAATTTATTCCAATTGCAGAGGATATCGGACTTATTTTACCGCTAGGTGAATTTGTGCTGAGGCAAGCATGTAGACAAACCAAATTCTGGCATGCTAAATATAGTTATCCCTTAAAAATTTCTGTAAATATATCTGAAAAGCAGCTTGAAAACAAGAATTTTATTGATATAGTTTCTAATGTTCTAACTGAAACAGAATTCAACCCTAAATACTTAGAGTTAGAGATAACTGAAAGTACAGCAATTAAAGACATAAATAATATTGTAATACTTCTTAATAAGCTTAAAGATATTAACGTTAAGATAGCTTTAGATGATTTCGGTACCGGCTACTCGTCTCTAAGCTACTTAAAGGAGCTGCCCCTAAATACGATTAAAATTGATAAAAGCTTTATAGATAATATTGAATATGATAAGAAGAAAAAAGCAATAATGAAATCCGTTGCTATTTTATCTCATGACATAGACTTAAATATAATATGTGAAGGCGTGGAGACTGAGAACCAATTGGAATTTTTAAAAAGCATTAATTGTGATGAAGTTCAGGGATATTATTTTGGGAAACCTCTTTCAGTTGAAGATTTTGAAACTAACTTTTTAATACAGGGGTACTAGGCGGTCAGTTAACTTATACGCCGGGATATGTTTCCAAGCTTCAGCACGTTAAGCAGAGAGGCAAAATCTATGATTTTATGCGAATCGCTTACTCCTCTGACGTAAGGAAGAGGAGTTTCATATAACATTAAGCTACTGTGCTCAGTTCGGACCAAC
>NZ_JAEEGB010000006.1 GCF_016316925.1 Clostridium aciditolerans
ATCTATTCACCGATTATTATCGGTTCATACCTTTACCCGTAAAAAGCCATTTAGGCTTTTTACCTCTGTTTAATTTTCAAGGATCATGTCGCTCATTTGCGACTGGATTTACATCTTATCACGCTTGTCTCTATCTGTCAACTAGGAATTTATTTCCAAATTAACAATTGCTGTGCTTAATTTTAAGCTATGCATTAGACAGCTTTTAGATAGTATCATACAAACTAATTTGTTGTCAATACTTTTGGTTGCGGGGGCAGGACTTGAACCTACGACCTTCGGGTTATGAGCCCGACGAGCTACCAGCTGCTCCACCCCGCGTCATTATATATTGTATTGAACAAATTCTTGTTTTGTGTTTGCCGCTCCTTCAAGCGACAAGTGATATCTTATCATGTATGTAGATATAAAAAACCGACTATGCACACCTTCAGTTCAAATGATTATTATAATTCTCACACATTCTTTAATATACTCATTATTTAATATAGTGATACGCCTGACTTAGTTTATTTGAAAACACTTAATTATAGGCAACAAAATTCAAGCTAAGGTCAAAGTATCTCCCCATGTACACATCTCTTTTCATATCTAAGATAATATATAGAATAGCAAAATCATTAAAATTATATTTATATCTCACTCATCTGAATTAAAATAAGCATCAAATTATAAGTTAATTTGATATAGAAAAGTATAAATAGGATTATGAAATCAAATAATAAATTTAAAACCACTTTTTATTGATTAAATCTGCTAGATGAATTTAACCGAGAAAGTATTATGTTAGACGAAGAATATATACTTCTAAATAAATATGTTAGGTGGTGATACATAGTATGGAAATTAGAGAAGGTCAAATGGTTCCACTTGGATACGGCAAATTTGCCCGTTCAGATAAAATTATCAGTTTAGAACGCATTGAAGACGAGCGCGGTCCTGGAAGAAGAACTCTTGTATACGTCGATAACGTAAAATCACCTTTAGTCGCATCCAGAACTGAAAACTCTATTCTTTCAAATATGGTAGAAATACCAAGTGAGGAATTAGAAGCAACTGCAGCTTTAGAACTCTTATATGATATTCGAGATGATATACAACAAATTGGCCCCATGCTACGAAAGAGTATTAAAAAAGAGGCTGAATTTGATTTAGACAAAATTGAAAAACGTATCAATGAAATTCTTCAACATGAAATTGAGTCTGGTGAATTTATGTAAAAATTAATCTAAGTTCGGATAAAATATTAAATGCAAGAAATAAACCACACTATATCCGCTTTTGATTTTTACAGATATAGTATGGTTTATATAATTATTTATTTATTTTTGTCTTAATAGTTAACCATAAATCTTCATTTTCAAAACCAACTCTTCATATGGTTATATCTAATTTAATTGTTGTCTTTAACTATGATACTTACACATCTGTTTTAGATTTTAATATCTTTTTCAATATTTCTTATAACTTCTATTAAATCATCTATCTCTTTAGGTACTCTTAATCTCACAAAATTTTTTCCAAGCCCTATAAAGCATTCTCCTGATTCAGTAATAACATTATTTTTCTTAAAGGCATTATACAAATTAAACTCATTATTCGGATGCATCATAAGCATAATAGGACATTCTAAACTAGTTTCCAGAACCCTTAATTTCGAACATTCTTTTATAACTTTATTTTTTATTTCTTTTATTTTATCTACTGACTCTTTAATAAATCCAGTATCTCTTAATGCCATTCTAGCAATATTATAACTAATTGTATTTATACTAAAAGGAAGTTCCACCTTCTTAAAATATTCTAAGAGAAATTCACTACACAATATATACCCTACTCTTATTCCAGCAAGTCCGAATCCCTTAGAAAAAGTTCTAGCAACAATTAGATTGGCATTCTTATTTAATAATGTAATTGCTGAATTTTTCTTACTCATGAATTCTCCATATGCCTCATCTACGATTACACATATATCCATATCTTTTGCTGCTTCTACAATTTCCTCTAATTCTGATAGAGGTATGATCTGACCTGTAGGGTTATTAGGATTATCTATATAAATAATCTGATTTCTATTATTCATTCGACTTATTAATTTTTTCTTATCAAATTTAAAGTTTATATTATCTTTTAATTCAACATATTCATACATACCTCCCTGACTTTTTACGTCTGTTATATATTCTGTAAATTGAGGACAGTATCCTAATACACTATATTCTTTATCTACAAAGATCATATTAATAGTGTTCAAAATCCCCATAGATCCACACCCAAGTCTTATATTATCACTACTTATCTCAGCAACGTCAGACCAGTATTTAGAAATTTCTTTTCTTATTTCTGTGTATGGGTATTGTGGATAGCTGTTTAAATTTTCTATGCTGAATAGATTTTTTTCTTCACTAATTGATTTTGAGCATCCAAAGGGATTAACGCCAAGTGAACAATCAATCAGCTTCTTTTTACTATATATGTTTTTCTCTCCTTCATCTACATAGCTTACTCTATTAAAATCACGTATGTGCCTTCTCATCTTAATATTCATGCCTTTGCCCTCCCCGTTACTATTCTATTCTGTAATTAAGTAATCTTAACCATATCAAAATAAACAGCAAAATATATGCCAATAGACATCAAAAGTCTAAACTCTCATTCTATGGACTCTAGAGGAGATTTTCTTTAAAGCGCAAAATAAAAAAGTGTAAATCAATTTACACTCTTTTACTTTACTTCCTATATACTTTCACCTATGATCTGCCTTATTAAAGATTACAGCTATTTTGGTTACGATTTTTCTTGATTATGTAAAAGCATTTACATGTAAACATATTTACACTTGTAATGAATTTTCACCTTCTAAATTTCTCTTTATATTTTATACTCCTTTAACAACTTATATAAAGTCGGTCTAGAGATTCCTAATAGCTCCGATACTTTTTTCTTATTTCCATTAGTTGACTCTAATGCATCTGTTAAAGCTTTTTTATCTATTTTAATTGCCTCTCTTTTTATGAATCCCTCATACTTATATTCCTTTAATCCGGCCATTATAAGATTTTCCTCTGTAATATATTCTCCATCGCAAATATACATACATCTTGACAATGTATTTTCAAGCTCTCTTATGTTTCCTGGCCAAGCATATTGCATTATGACTTCTTTCGCTCCACTACTTAAACCGCTAATATTTTTCTGCATCTTTTCACTAAACTTTTTAATAAAATAATCTGCAAGAATTAGTACATCCTTTTCTCTTTCCTTTAGAGGGGGTACTTCCACATAAAGAACCTTTAATCTATAATATAAATCACTTCTAAATTCTCCTTGTTCAACAAGCTTTTCTAGTCTTCTGTTTGTAGCGGCAATAACCCTCACATCAACTTTAATGGGTCTAGTTCCCCCAATTCTATTAATGCACATGGTTTCAAGAACTCTTAATAGCTTAGCCTGAATGTGTATTGGCATTTCCCCTAATTCATCAAGAAATAATGTTCCTCCGTGAGCTAACTCAAACTTTCCAGGTTTCCCGCCCTTTTTCGCTCCCGTAAAAGCACCTTCCTCATATCCAAATAACTCACTATCTACTAGCTCATTTGGAAAGTTAGCACAATTTAATGCAATGAATGGCTTGCTTCTCCTATTACTGTAATTATGTATAGCCTGAGCAAATAACTCTTTTCCTGTTCCGCTTTCTCCAATAATTAAAATGTTTTCGCTACTCTTAGCAAATACCTTTGCAAGCTTAATATTTTCTTTTATTTTTCTGCTTTCCCCTATAATATGATCAAATGTGAAAAAGGCTTCATATCCTGCCATTGTGCTTGTAAGTTTTCTAGACCTTTCAATACTTCTGAATATATCTATTGCTCCAATAACATCTCTTTTTCTATCAAACACTGGATATCCTGAATTAGTTAACTGTACAGTTTTTCTCTTAAATCTTAAAAAATATTCTACATCAATGACACTCTTCTTGGTATCAATGATTTCTCTTAGCAGCGGCTTGTCCTTTGAAAGCTTATCCATTTTTTTGCCTATTAACTCTTCCTTGCTTGCACCTAAAATGCTGCAGCAAGCTTTATTAACATAAATTAAATATCCATCTCTGTCACAAAAGGATATCCCCTCATTTACTGAATCCAGAGCCCTTAATAACAGATCATTATGATTGACATGCTTATCAATTAGACTCATGTATTTTTCTATATTATCATTGATGCTATTAAACATATTCATATACTCTAAATCTTTTTCACTTTCTGATATAAAGTACAAATAGTATTGTGATATATCGAACATATTTACTTTATAAATATAATGATATAATTTATATTTTCTATCTAGATCGATAAATGTTTTAGTCATTTTATTATCATCACTATCGAAATTAAAAGCAATTCTTTTTCCAACCCATTTCTCCAGCTTTTCATTCTTTTCAAAAGAAAATGCAGCAATAATATTTTTATTAATATCAGTAAAAAGGATATAACCATCTTGCTGCTTAATACATTCAATTGCTAGAAAAAAACAATCCTTAATCTTTTCAAAGTAAGCTTTATCAAAGTTTTCATCAATATCTTGAAAAGATGAATATATGTGCTCTTTCACCAAATTATTGCTCATATCTTATCTTTAATGAGAGAGTATATAATGAATATCAAACTCTCACTAAAACTCACCTCTTTTCTTTTTATACGATTTTATGCGTATACCATGTTAATAACTTTATTGATAGTTCACAAAATAAGAACCTTATGACTTAACCGATACCTATAGGAAATGTTGAAACAACAACAGCAAAAGAAATTATCGCTATAATAGTTCCCAGTAAGTTCATGTTCATTTTTTCAAATACTTTTAATTCATTTCTTTTACAATACATATTTAGCACTTGAATAGTATAAAGTCCCCCTGCATATATTAACATTAAAATTATTTTAGGAAATTGCCCTTTTACGTTAACTGCTAACCCCGTAGATAAACCACTAAACATATAGATAACTAATATTTGAATTTTAGGCGATATTTTATCAAATCGTTTATAAACTTTAACTAAGGTTTCAATTATAAACCGTATTTTTTCAATCGCTTTGTTCACCTTATTTACCTCCCTATTCATAGAGTTTATTGCAGTTTATAATATTATATATTTGTGTCATAATATTTTACGATTGTTCACAATATCTTACTATTGTGACTTTTTCTCTTAATCTTATATTTTCATCTTTTAACTTCTTAATTTCCTAATATAGTTGCTTTATTTTATTATCTTTAGAAGTAGCAATCGTCTTTCTCAATGGCTCTAAGGTTTAATATACACTCATTAAGAATTTCATTCTCTAATCCTACTATTTTATATAATTATATTAGTATTTACTATCTATACTATAACCACTAAAGATAGCATATCTTATGCACTTTATGTAAATTTATTTAAACTTCATAATTTTAACAATGATGTTTACAACTATATACTGATATTCCACACAGCTTTATTATTTCCTTTATTCTAATATTAGAGAAACGAACTAGAAAGTTAACTTATACAAAGGGATATGTTTCTAAAGCTGAAGGGAGATTTAAAAACTTTGTGTCAGTCTTAGTGAAGGATTTTAAGACAACCTTAGAATCTTAGATACTGTTTGAGCATAGCGAGTTTATCTAAGTTCTTAGGTCGTCTAAAATACAAGTCTTAGACTGACTAAAAATTTTTAACGGACTGAAGCTTAGAAACATAGTCCGGGGTATAAGTTAACTTTCGACTTTTGAGCTCTGTAGAGCAAAAGAATTTTTTAATTTTCTAATCAAATTTTAATCTTTCACTAATTCTTCTCTAATTATCCTCCATTATTATATAAACATAAGCAATTGGTTCTCATATTAAACTAATTAAATTAAAAATAATGAATTGGAGGAATTAAAATGACAATTACAATTGAACAAATCGATTTATTAAGAAAAAGAGCAAATGTAGGGTATAAGGAGGCTAAAGAAGCTCTTGAAAAATGTAACGGTGACATAGTTGATGCGCTAGGATACCTTGAAGAACAAAACAAGATTAAACCTGAACAAGAAGATTGTATTAAAGGCTCAACTTTCATTAAAAAAGTTAAAAATTTAGTTTCAAAGGCTAACAAAATAAAATTAGTAATATCCAAAAATGATAAAACAATATTAAATCTACCTTCTACACTGGCTGTTTTATTTGGTATCTTTGCAATGCCAGTTGCAATAGCAGCTTTAATACTTGCTCTAGTTACAAATTGCAAGCTAAGATTTAACAAGGAAAACGGGGAGGAATACGACATTAATAACAAAATAGACAAAGTTGCTAATGTAGTAACTAATGTTACAAATAAGATAACAGAAGAAATTAAAAATGCTTAATATCAAGCCTGCTTATGATTTTTCATAAAGCGGGCTTAACTTTTCTCATATTTTCAGGGCAACATAAAAAGAGTATAATTAATTTAAAATGACTGATTTTTGGAGGGTGTAAAATGATCAACGAAAAAATTCTTATTATAGAAGATGAATTAAAAATAGCTAGATTTGTACAGCTTGAACTTGAACATGAAGGATATGTTGTTGATCAAGCTCAGGACGGAAGAATTGGCCTTGATAAAGCTTTAAAAGGAAACTTTGATCTTATAATACTTGATGTTATGCTTCCATCTCTAAACGGAATGGAAGTATTGAGAAGGCTAAGGCAATCTTCTGAAGTTCCTGTTATTATGCTTACAGCCAAAGATGAAGTCATGGATAAGGTTATGGGACTTGACATCGGTGCTGATGACTATATGACAAAGCCCTTTGCCATAGAAGAGCTACTAGCACGTATTCGTGTAACCTTTAAACGTAAAAGAATCTCTATTTCTAACTCTAGCCTTATTGAAATAGGAAAATTAAATTTAGATATGGATAAGTATACTGTAACCTATGATAACGAATCTATAGATCTGACGAAAAAAGAATTTGATTTACTAAAATACTTAATGATTAACAGGGATATAGTATTATCAAGAGAAAGTATACTTGAAAAAGTATGGGAATATGATTATGCAGGTGATACAAATGTAGTAGATGTTTATATTCGTTATTTAAGAAGTAAAATTGATGATAAATATAATGAAAAATTTATTCACACAGTTCGAGGAGTGGGGTATCAGTTAAAACATGAATAAAATAAAATCTATTTTCAAGGTTATATTTCAAGTTATAAAAATTATATTTTTAGTAGTAAAGTCCACCTTAAACTTTTTATCTAAACTACTAGATAGAGTTATTGAAAATATCTCAAATAAACTTCGTTTTTCAATTACATTTAAAATAACAATAACGTATATCTTTACTTTTATAATGATTTTTTCTTTAATGAGCGCAGGAATACTGGCTAGCTTTAAATACTACATTGAGAGTGGTATAAGTAGTGATTATCTGTCCATTCTTGGTGCTATTTTAGCAGGTTGCAACATTATAGGATTGATAATAATTATAATAATTGGTTCAAGAGCAAGTAAAAAATTCCTATATCCTGTAGAAACTATGACTAAAACTGTAAAAGAAATATCTATAAATGCTCTTGATAAAAGACTTGATGTAAGAGGTTCTAAAAATGAACTTAAAGATTTAGCTAAAACCTTTAACGATATGCTTGATAGAATTCAAAAGTCTGTGGATCAGCAAAATCAATTTGTGTCCGATGCTTCACATGAGTTAAGAACACCAATTTCCGTTATACAGGGTTACGTCAACCTTTTAAACCGATGGGGAAAAAATGACAAAGAAATATTAGAAGAGTCTATTTTAGCTATTAAAAGTGAGTCTGAGAATATGAAAGATCTAGTTGAACAGCTTTTATTTCTAGCTCGTGGAGATAAAAATACTCAAAAAATTGAAAAACAAAATTTTATGCTCAATGAATTAATTCAAGAAATATTAAAGGAGACTAAGTTAATTGATTCGGCTCATCAAATAGAAAATGAATATAGTCACGAATTTGAAATCAATGCTGATAGAAAACTTATTAAAGAAGCTATAAGAATATTTATAGATAACAGTATTAAATACACTCCAGAAGGCGGTACGATAAAGCTTGATTCTTACAAAAAAGATGATAAGGCTGTTATAACCATCGGTGATACTGGCACAGGAATTTCCAGTGAAGACCTTCCCTATATATTTGATAGATTTTACAGGGCTGATAAATCTAGAACAAAGACCAATGGTGGCACAGGGCTAGGGCTGGCAATTGCAAAATGGATAGTAGATAATCATGATGGTACAGTTGACGTTTGGAGTAAGCCTGACATAGGAACAATTATAAAGGTAACTCTACCTATAAGCTAATAATACTTCCCCAGCAAAAATCTTATTGCTGGGGTTATAGTTAGACAGAACTCCGCACTTTATTAACAAGTTTCCTATATATCGAACTCTTTAGCTTTTTTGATGTAAGTTATGCTCCTTTTACTACTGGATAATTCATTCTATAATTTAATATCAACAATCCACTCTTTTCTAAGTTCCCATAGACCTGCTTGCAAATCTCTTTCCTGTATAACTCCAGACTTTATTAACTTATGATATCTAAATAAATTATCCCAGCTCTTTTTTACTTCTGATTTTAAATTTGGATAAAAAGGCTTGGTAATTACATCTGACTCAATTGAAATATTCAGCTTTGTCAACATATCCTTATGCATTTTTTCATCTTTTTCATCAGCAGCTAAATATTTTAGATTTAAAATTTTGTTCCAATCTTCAACTTTGAAAAAAACTACTTCTTCAATCGGAACTTCCAAAACAAGCAGGTAGTTGCCTGGATACCATCCAGCATAATCTATTTTAGTATATGTCCAAAATGGATATTCAGCATTTGCAGGCTTTTTTACAATATTCTGTGCTTTACTTATATACCAATTGTATGCTTCCAAAAATACGCTTGAAACTTCCTGATACTTTTTTACAATGAATTCTCTTTTTACATAGCATACCTTATGTTCCATCAATACTTTAATAACCTCTGGACTTTGGGAAGTATACAGTATTACCTTATTACTCTTTGCACCCATTCCTTTTTCACCTCCCAAATTGTTCCCTGCTTTAAATCAGACAATAAATAGGAATTGTCAAATAATCTGTTCCAACTTTTAATTATTTCGGTTTTAAGATGAGGATAAAAACTACTCATATATGCATTTGAATGGTTTGATATCCCATAATTCTTAAGTTTTTTATCGTATTCCTCTTCATCTTTCCTATTTAGCGGAACATACCACAAATTAACTACTCTACCCCATTTTTCTGAATCCGTTACAATAACCAAATCCTTCTCTACTAAAAGTTCTAATATAACGGTACCAGGAGTCTGTTGAAGCATGAAATCGGGAGTTATTGAAACCCAGACAGGATATTTTACATCGTGAGGCTTTGGTACTATTTCACTTGCTTTACTGGTGTACCAAGAATACACTTCAAGATAATATTTTGAACAGTTTTCCATTTTGTTCTCTATGTATTCTCTTTTTGCAATATATCTTCCTTCATCTTCCAAAATTTTGAGAATACTCTCATCCTGTCTGGTCCATATTTTTATTTTTTCTTTCATAAAATCACCTCACTATGAATATCTTAAATTGGTACTACTTAAATCCATTCTTTATAAGTAAGTTGACAGCGTTTTCGCTTTCCTCTTCACTTACCAAAACTATTGGGCCAGTGCAGCCCATTCCGCTCTCAGAATATATACCTTCCTTCCAAAGCACCTTACAAGCATTTTCAAGCTCAAGAATATCGATTCCTGGTATTCCATATGTTACTACCTTTTTAGGTGGAATCTTAACTTCTTCTACTGATGCTGCTGGCTTATCTTTTTCAAGTATTTTTCCTATTATCTCTTTTAATCCTGCAGCATTGGCACTTTTATATTCATCATTAGCAAGCTGTACTAAATTATTCTTTGCAGAAATAGCACAATATTTTAAAGCTTCACAAATTAGTGGTGCACCAGAGGCACGGGATACTATGTTTACTATCTTGTCATAGCCTTCTCCAACACCTGGTCCATATCCATATCCGACAGTTTCATAGTTGCCTCCTGTTGTAAAGGAAGCAAATATCTTTACTATTAAATTTCCTGTCAATGAATCACAAACCATAACATCCGGTGTTCCTGCTAGCAAGTCATTTCCTCTCATAACTGAACCGCCATCTGCTCTTAGGGATTCACCAAAGGTAATATTATAGCCTCTGCCTTGAAGTTCCTTTAAAGCTCTCTCAACTCCTCTGGCACCATCTACATTTAAAATGCCCACCTTTGGCTCTTTAACGCCACAGGCCTTTGCAACAGCTATACCATTTATTGTGTTTTTTATCATTCCTTCAACTCTATGGGTAGCTGTTGTTCCTGTAGTTGTTGCAATTATTAACTCTTTTCCAAGTCCTGGAGTTATTAGCCTTCCCACTGTGGAAACTCCTATTGGAAAATCAAAATGCTGAGTTACACATCCATCTATTACTCTGCTATCTAATAGCTCTACCATTTTTTTATGACCTTCTTCAGCATCAGCGACTTCAACAACTTCAAAGTCACCTTCAACCTTAGGTCCAATTAAAACTATATCAAAATCACCATATTTACTCTTAGCAAGTGCTGCAGCTTTAGCCATCTCTAGGGCACCATGCTCTGAACCAAAAGTGGTTAGTCCAATTTTGACTCTTTTTTCGAAGCTTCCACTTATAATTCCATCAGCTATTTCATTAAATACTTCTGCAATTACTTTTTTAGTTTGCTCCATGTTGCTCCCTCCTCTTTATTAGTATCTACTCGATAATTTCTAATAGCTGTTACCATACAAGGAAATTCTGCTACTTGGCTGAACTCCTCATTGTTTATTCTTCCACCATCTGAGATGCAAATTTCTTTAATTCCTCAGCTATCATACTCTTAATTTCTTCTTTTGAAACTGAAGCTTCATCACTTTCTACTACCCCAGTATTCTTTTCAACTAATATTGAAATTCCATCGAAAAGGTTAGTCATTCTCCCTAAAAATAGACTTCCTTTTCCTATTATCATAAAGTTATTTAACTTTCCTGACATTATATGTTCAATACCATGTCCAACTATAGGAACTCCTGATGGTATATGACCTTGTGTTGGTGCATATCCTGGATATCCATGTTTTGATACAAAATTCGGTAGTTCCTTTCTATCTAATTGTCCACTCTTTACTGCAAGTGCCCCTATCATCTTGTAGTTTTGAGTTGGAACATCTCCTGCCCCTGCTGGCTCTGTTAAATCTGGAGTTTGCATTTCTGGAGCAAATTTATCAACGTCAGTGATTTTTAATCCATTCTTAGCTAATGGCTCTGAAACTAATGCCTCTAAAACCGCCTGTGGTGCAGCTCCATGTCCAATACTATGTCTTCCCACTACATCTGTTCTTAAAATTGGACTTACTCCATCATTTTCAGATATTAATATTGCAAATCCTCCAAGGCAATCTTCTAAAACAGGTAATCCCTTTTTAACATGGTCCTTACCATTCATTCCAAGCTTAGCAGTAGCCCCACCAGCAAAGACTATTACATTCTTGTAAATTCCTGATTTAACTAATGCTGCTGCCGTAACTATTGAGTGTGAAGGACCAGCACAGAAACCTCTCATATCTATTCCTGTAGCACCTTTAATTCCTGCAATTTCTCCACAGGCCTTAGCTATATTTCCGCCGCCTCTTTGATTCATATCTCCTATAGCTTCTTCTGAACATTCGATTAAGTATTCCACCTGGTTAACGTCGATTCCTGAATTTTTCACTAAATGCATTAAGGCAAGAACTCCTGAAGCCTTAACAGCTAAATTCTCCACAATAATATGTGAAGTTAAGTTCTTATCAAATTCGTGGGCTCTTTTTACACAACCAATAAGCTTGTTGTTATCATATAATCCTTCAGCCACGTGATTTTCCACTAGCTTCTCTATTTCAACTAATTCAATACCTTCCTTTAAAGCATCAGCTTTTATATTTAGAACAGGATGAGATTTAAACTTCTCTCTAACAGCCTCTGTAAAATCCTTTTCTAATAGAACAAGATCAAATACATCACTTATTTTCATCAAACCATAGAACTCATCTTGGGACATGATTTCGCCGAACTTACCAAATCTTGATAATCCCGTAGTCTTTTCATTGTACCAAGGTCTTTTTATTTCACCTAATTCTTCTGGGGACATGTTTCCTATATAGGTTTGATTCGGTGCATAGTTAACTACCTCTTCATAAGATCTTAAGTGATTTGGTATAGCCTTTAAATACTCTGATTCTGAATTTGTCTCTCTTTCTAGTGTTTGAGTAGTACCATTATGTAATATCATATCTGGTGTATTTACTAGCACATATGCCGCATTTTTAATTATTGGAAAATTCATTTTTAAAAACCTCCATTCATTATTTTCATATGCCTTCTATACTAAAAGAGCATGCATTTCTGCATGCCATTTTTAAATTGTTAAAGCTTATATGGGTTATTTATTGTATTTTGAATGCTGATCTCTAACAGTTTTTACTTCACTGATAATTGCATCTATGTCAAGAACCATTTCCATCATTCCACACTGTTCATCATAAATAGTTGGATCAAATTCATTTTTAACCTCTGGCTCTACCACATGATATACACCAAGACCTAGTGGAATTCCTGCAAGAGGACCTGCAAAAGTTGGATCTCCTAAAGCTACAGTTTCTGCTGATAGTCCTGATGCCTCAGCCTCAGCTCCCCCTATTATTACCACTACATTTTCAGCACCGTATTTTGAAGTTAAATCAATTACTCTTTGTTGGATCTCCAGATCCATAGCACCTGCGGCTGTTCAAACAAAGCATTCTGTTGAGGCAAATACAACTTCTCCTTTAGCACTTTTCACACATTCTTCAATAGCTGGACCTGGAATTCCATCCCTGTCTCCTATTGCAATTATTTTCTTTCCTTCTAATAAACTCATAGCTTTTCCTCCTTTTAGTCGGAAACACGGGGTAATTTTACCCATTCGCTCCCGTTCATAAATTACCCGTTAAAGGTCATTTAGACCTTTAACCTCCTATAATTTAAGCATTAATATGTTTTGTAATCATTGCATCAATACTTTCTTTTGTAGCATCTTCCTTTACTACTTCCTCAATCTTTTTCCCATCTTTATATAGTGATATTGTCGGAAGCCCAAGTACCTTTTGGGAAATTGCCAATCTTCTAGCCTTTGTAGTATTTAGTTTACAAAATTTAACCTTACCTTCATACTTTTCAGCTAATGCTTCTACATCTGGTAATAAAGCTTGGCATGGTGCACAACCATCTCCAAAATAGTCTACAAGTACATAGCCCTCCCCTTCTAAAACTTCAGAGTTAAAGCTGTCCTTATCTACAATTATCATATTAGCTACCACCTTTCCTTTAAAAATTATTTTCTATATATTTCTCTGCTTGTACAGCAGCAATAGCCCCATCTGCTGTTGCTGTAACAACCTGTCTTAAAGGCTTTTCTCTTATATCTCCAGCTGCAAATACCCCTTCTATATTTGTTTCCATCTTATCATTTGTTATTATATATCCACCTTCATTCAACTGAATTTTTTCCTTAAATAAATTGTTTATAGGTAGATATCCCGTAAAGACGAATATACCAAAAGTACCATCCTCTTCATCAGCGAAGTATTCATGAGTTTCACCAGTTTGAGTATTTTTAAATACCGCTGACTCTAATATTCCCTCACCTTTTATCTCATCAACAACAGTATTCCACATGAAATGAATTTTTTCATTTTTGAAAGCCTTTTCTTGTATGGATTTAGCAGCTCTTAATTCATCTCTTCTGTGAACTATCGTTACCTTTCTTGCAAACTTTGTTAAATAAATAGCTTCCTCAACGGCAGAATCTCCTCCGCCAACCACAAAAACTTCTAGGTCCTGGAAAAAATCTGCATCACAAGTTGCACAGTAAGATACACCTTTTCCAATTAATTTATTCTCTCCAGGGCATCCAATATGTCTAGGTGATGCTCCTGTGGCAATAATCACAGCTTTAGCCTGATATTCTTCACTTTCTCCCCTAAGTAGCTTTATTTTCCCACTAAAATCAACTTCTTTTATATTGTCTTTTTTTCTTTCAGCCCCAAAACTTTCAACCTGTTTTTCCATTCTTGCTATTAAACTTGGACCTGTAGCATCCTCCACTGATCCAGGATAATTAGCCACTTCATCTGTAGTTACAATTTGTCCCCCTACCTTCGTCCTTTCAAGTATTAAAGTTTTCATTCTGGCTCTCGCTGCGTATAATGCAGCAGAAAGACCTGCAGGTCCAGAACCGATAATTATAACATCATATAAATTATTCATATTGCACCTTCTTTTTTAATATTTCAATAATATTTACTTACTACTTAGGTAAATCTACTTTTAGTTCACCATTTTTAGATACTACTATTTCTTCTTTAACTTGCTCTTCCCGAAGAGCCTTGTATATGCTGTAGCACATGACGAGCATAATCAGCATGAATGGAAAGGCAGCAGCAATAGAAGCGGTCTGAAGTGTCTTTATGGCAGCAGTTCCTCCTACTAGAACAATCATTATTGTTACAGCTCCTTGGGTAACTCCCCAGAACCCGCACAGCTTTTTACTTGGATTCGAATCTCCTCCCGATGTCAACATACTTAGTACATAGGTTGCTGAATTAGCAGCTCCTGCAAAGGATGTGATAATCAGGATAATAGCTAGAGGTGCAGTTATGGAATAGAGCGGTAGATGCTGTAAGGTTGCAAATAAAGCAGTGGAAACATCAGTTTTAACAGCTGCCTGAATGGCACCGTTTGACAATGCATCTAGATTAAATGCAGCTCCTCCATAGATCCCAATCCATACTAAGCAGAAACCGGAAGGCAGAAACACTGATGCCAGTATGAATTCACGAATGGTACGACCTCTAGAAACACGTGCTATAAACTGACCTACAAACGCTGCCCATGCAATATACCAAGCTCTATAGAATACCGGCCAAGCTTTAGTCCATTCAATATTTCCCATCCACAAACTCTGTCCGATAAAGTTTTGAATATAATCACCAAGAGTATGAGTGAAACTATTTAATATAAATACCATTCCACCAAAAAGGAATATAAATACCATAAATCCAATTGAAAGCCATACCTTCACGTCAGCAACAGCCTGCATAGCCTTATGTAGACCAGATACAGTTGCCATTGTAAATATTACTGTCATGATTGCTATAATAATAGCAGTAATACCAGGTGTAGCTTTAATTCCCCAGATATATTGTACTCCTGTGGCAATCTGACCAGCTCCCAGTCCTAAGCTTGTAGCTACACCAAACATGGTAGCAAATACTGCTATTACATCGATGGTTTTACCTATAGGTCCACGAATGCGATCACCAAGGATTGGATAAAAAGCTGAGCTGATTAGGCATGGAAGACCTTTTCGATACTGGAAATAGGCCAGGGCTAAACCACACACTGCATAAATAATCCATACATGAATACCAAAATCATTAAATACAATCCTCATGGCATCATGCATAGCTTGCGGAGTCCCCGGTTGTCCCACAGGTGGGGACATATAATGAATCATAGGTTCAGCAATGGACCAGAAAACCATTCCTATGCCCATTCCCCCTCCAAATAACATAGTAAACCACTGGAAATTTGTAAATTCTGGTTTCTCATCATCAAGCCCTAACTTGATATTACCAAATCGGCTGAGAGCAATAATAAATATAAACACTGTAAACACAAATACTGATATAAGATATAGCCAACCAAAATTAGTGGTTAAAAATGATAATACACCATTGGCTCCTTTGGCCATTTGAGAAGGCAAAATTATACTAAATGCTACAAATACCAGAGCTATACCTGCAGAAACATACAGAACCGAGCGGTCTTTTGCTTTTTGTTCATTTGACATAATTAATTATCCCCCTTCACAAAACCAATCTAAATAGGTCTCATCCATTAAGCAGACATCCAAAATCTACGATTTTGTGATGGTCGCTTACTCCTCTGACAGAAGGAAGAGGAGTTTCATTTTTAACAAGACCTATTTAGTTAACTGATTTAGATCTTTACTTTGAATACAGTTTGTTCCTTAATATCAGTTGCAAGAGAGTCTAAAGCTACACCAACTCTATGATATCTTAATTTCCACTGCTGCTCCTTAGAATCTGCAGGGCTTCCAAGTGGATATGGAATAGATATTGTTGGAACTATTCTATTTGCACCTACTGTTGTTGCTACAGGAATTAAATTACACATTTGAACAACTGGGAATCCAGCTCTTTCAATTTCTTTTACCATTGTTGCACCGCAACGTGTACAAGTTCCTCAGGTGGAGGTCATTACAACGGCATCTACATTTGCTTCTTTTAGATGTACAATAATTTCTCTTGCCATTCTAGCAGCCTCACCTTGAGTAGTTCCTGTTCCCACTGTGGAGTAGAAATACTCATGAAGTTTACCTATTTTACCCTCTTTTTCATAGGCTCTTAAAGCATCTAATGGAACTATTACATTAGGGTCTGAATCTGCTGCTGCTGGGTCAAAGCCTGCATGTATTGTCTTGAAGACTCCTCCTTCTAATCTATCTAACTTTGATATGTCATATTTACCCCATCTTGTTGCTGAGGCAGATTGAATTCTATCTGGGTTGTCCACAGGAACTATACCGCCAGTTGTTACACAAGCTATATTTGCCTTACTTAAATCATTAATAGCCTCCGCTATAGGCACTCTGTCCATTTTAGGAATAGGCAGTTCAGTTACAAATTCTTCCCCTTTTAGTTTCTTTAACATCATTTCCACTACTCTATCCGCAGCTGGCTTTCCTGACTCAAGCCAAACCTGATGTCTTTTGCCTCTTCCATAATATCCTTCTTCTTCTGCTGAAAGAAGCTTCTCACCGCTTAATATTTTATTTCCAAAATCAGCCATTGCCTTTATGTCTTTTCTCATTCTTCCAGCATTATTTCCACCCTTAAATATATAGACATCCTTTTTAAACATCTCAACACCTGGATTTTCAATATGCATTGAGGATATAACTGGTACGCCGAACTTCTCTTTTACAGCTTTACAAATAACTCCACAAGCATTTCCATATCTTCCAGCTTGGAAAGCAGGTCCTGCAAAGAATATGTCAAACTCTTTTCCCTCTAAGAAGCCTAGTATTTTCTCTACCGCTTCCTTCTCATTTGAACCCATAAAGTTATCTCCACATATTATTGTGTGAGTAACTTCTGTATCTTTTAGTTGTTTGCTTAGCTCTAAAGCAGGTCCAACTAACCCATCTCTTATTTCTGGAGAAAAATCTGCTTTATCTTCTCCTCCTATTTGTCCAAAGAATTGATTTATATATAGAATTGCTTTCTTCATCTAATCTGCACCTCCTAAAACTCTTTCATTGTTTTTGGTGACCATCCACAGGCCTGATCTCCACAGAACATTGCATTGTTTTCCATAATAATTGAACCATCTTCTCTTACTGAAGGTCCTAATATTTCATCGTTTGCCCAGCCTCCAGAAAGACCATCTCTAGCTAGTGACTGTAACTCTCCTATAACTGTTTCCATTGGCGGCAATTCAATTAACTCTGAAACGTTTCCTGTTGACACAATGGCATCAGCTTTTATATCTAAGGATACTAAAGGCTGTGATTCCCCATCTCTTCCAGTACATTCGTTTGTAATACCACAAGTTTTAACTCCAGCTTCTTCTAAAGCTACTATACAAGCTATGAAGTCAGCATCTGGATTACCATATCCTTCTTCTGCAACAATTGCTCCATCTGCTCCTAGAGATTTTGCCATTTGAGCCACAAATAGAGCTGAACGTTTCTTTTGCTCTAGTGCTACGTTAAGGTTGGACATTATAACTCCTAAGAAGTTAAGAGTCTTTCCATGTTCAGCGTAAAGCTTCTTAATAGTTGGATTGTTCTGAAAATCATATGTAGCCCACTTTGAGGAACATGGCATGAAGCTTCCTGAAATAACAGCTCCGTCTAAAACTTCATTTGGATGCATAAAGGTAGGAACCATGTGATTTGCATCCCATCCATATACTAAATCGTTATATCCCATTTCCTCCATCTGTGATTGAGGTTGCATTACAAATACAACTGATGGCAATTCTTGAACCTCTTTTGCTCTCTTGGTAACTGGTTCTAATTCAAAGGTTTCTATTTCTTCTGGTTCTAAATCTTTAACAGCATTTCCAATAAACTCAGCCAATTTATGTCCAGCCCATCTTAATGCCTTATTTTTCTTTTGCTGCTCATGTTTTTCAAAATCTTCGTCTGTATCTCCTACAAGGACTATGTTCTTTAACTGAGAATAGTAACTGTACTTTGCACCTTCTCCACTCATATCTATTAAACCGTCTTGGAATCCACCCCAGTGTTTTCCAACTACTAAAACACTACAGCCTTTAAGTGCATGAGTTCGTCCTTCCCCTACTGGAATAACCTCTCCTGTAACCCCTGGAAATAAAGTGTTACCGTTTACTTTTACTCTAGGCTCAATTGCCTCTTTTACAGGAACTAAACGAACCTTGTCTCCTGGTTTTACAATTAGTATGTCAGCTTCTGTAATGTGTTCGTCTTCTAACACAAAATCTAGTGCTTCCTTCTTATTTATTGTTAAAATTCCATTTTCGTAGGAAGTCTTTTCTCCAAAAACAATATCTTTCACATGAAAATTTCCAAATTCTAATTTCACTTATACCACACCTCTTTCATAATAAATATCCATAGTGTCACCATGATTTGTTTTTTTAAAACATAATTCAACTTTTTGAAACATAATTCAACAGCGCTATTTGTTTAAATAGTATCACAATTCATATCATTTTGTAAACATGATTATAATATAATCACGATTATATTGTTATAAAAATAACAAATACCTTTTATTACATATTTCAATAATATTCTAACCTTCCTTATTCTCTAGCTTAAGAGCATGTACTCTAAATTTTAATTATAGAAATTATTAATATATTTTATTATGTTATGTAATAATACAAGTCCATGCTTTTAAAAAAGTGAAATTTAAGATATAATTGTTATGCTTACTAGTGTGTTAAAATTTTTTGCAAGATGGTGATTTTAATGGAAATGGATAAAAAAGCTATTCAAAAAAAATGAATGATGAAATATTTTATAGATGCAGTTCAAAAAATAATAAAAGAAGAAGGCATTGATTTTGTTACTATTAGAAAAGTTTCAGATATAGCTGGATTTAATAGCGCTACAATCTACAACTACTTCAACAATTTAAATGAGCTGATATTTTTTAGTTCAATTAAATATTTAGAAGACTATGCTCACGATCTTTCTAATTATGTTAAAAATCATGATAATGCTTTAGATACTTTTATGAACATATGGAAATGCTTCTGTCATCATTCTTACTCTAACCCAAAAGTTTACTACAATCTTTTTTTTGAAGAAAGAGTTAATCCTTCAAATAGTTCAATTAAAAACTATTTTGATATTTTTTCCGATGAAATAAATAATCAATCTGAAGAATTACTTCCAATGCTTCTAGGGGAAAGAATTTATGATAGAAATCTAACTGTCCTAAAGAAGTGCGCTAATGAGGGGTTTATAGCAGAAAAGGATTTGGAACAAATTAATGAAATGATTTTGTTAATTTACCACAGCATGCTTTATAAGGTATTAAAACGTCAATGCGATTATACAGTTGAGGAAGCAACAGAAAGAACACTAAGCTATATAAGCCATACAATAGATTCATTTAGATAAAAAGTCTAAACAACATAAAATCTAAAGAATTATTTAAATCAAACTCTAATCGCAAATTTATTAGTAAATTTGAAATTAGAGTTTGGTATTTTTTAAGGAGTAAATTTATGGGCAAAATAATTGAATTTAAAAAGTTTAGTAAGAGAATTAATAAGGATAATCTAAAAACACAGAGTTTTTCTACTGATATCTTTCCAGAGGAAGATTTTATATACATTAGAAGAGAAATAGAATTTAATCTAGATGAAATGGATGAACTTCTTAATTGTATTTATAAACAAATATCGATTAACGATACTCTCATAATTAGTACTGAAGATAACTATGAATTCGAAAAAACGACTTATTTAAAAGACTTTAATGATAAATTACATGATATTATGTATTTTTTGACAAATACTTCATATCAGAATCCAATTACAATTAATATGAATTTTTTAGAACTTCAGTATTTAGTTGGTACTTTACAATTAGAAACTGAAGTTCTCGAAGACTCCGATGCTTCTATAGATAATGATGCATCATCAGATTACTTTAAAGTTATACATAAAATATATCACAGACTTTACCCAGTATATAATTCTTGGAAAAAAGAATTATATGAAAACTAAGCTATTTCTGATATAATTATAATAAAATTCAAAAAATTTATCTAAATAGTGTTTAAAGAACAACTGGGAGGAAAAAATGTTTGATGCAAATTACAGAATCATAGACGAATCTACATGGCAAGGGCGAATTGACAGTGACAGTAATTATGATGCCTTTAGGTGGCATCAATGGGTTAAAAGTATCGATCTAAGAGACAGAAGCTTAACTCCCTACACTGGAAAACTAGGTTTCGCTTTTATTGGTTTTTGCTGCGATGAAGGTGTTAAACGTAATAAAGGTAGAGCTGGCGCTGCTAATGGTCCACAAAGTATTAGAAAAGAACTATCTAGTTTACCATGTCTTTTCACAAAAGACGTTGAGATTTTTGATGCTGGAAACATACTTTGTGAAAATATATCTCTAGAAGAAGGGCAAAATCTACTTTCAAAAGCAGTGTCTAAAATTTTAGATTTAAATCTTTTCCCAATAGTATTAGGTGGTGGCCATGAAACTGCTTTTGGAAACTATAATGGTATACTAGATCACTTGTCTCAAAACAATTCTAGTCCAAGCATTGGTATAATAAACTTTGATGCTCATTTTGACCTTAGACCATATCCTAATGGCAGCAGCTCTGGAACAATGTTTAGACAGATATCAGATATTTGTAAAGATCGGAATCTAGATTATTCCTATTTCTGTCTTGGAGTCCAAAAACACAGCAACACTGTTGATTTATTTAAGACAGCAGATAAACTAGGTGTTAAGTATATATTAGCAAAGGATATGATAAATACTGATAATTATAGTCTTTTAGAAAAGTTAGATGATTTTATAAAGCTTCAAGAACATGTTTATATAACAATATGTTCTGATGTATTCTCCTCTTCTTTTGCACCTGGTGTAAGCGCTGCTCAGCCTTTAGGATTGGACCCTGAAAAGGTATTAAACTGTCTCAAGCACATTATAAAATCTAAGAAAGTAATAGGTTTTGATATATGTGAGGTTTCTCCAAGATTTGATCAAGATAGTACTACTGCAAATTTGGCTTCAATTATAATTTTCTCAGTAGTTAATACTATATGTCAAATTCACAATTTATGTGATGAATACTAAAATAAGATCAATATAATGGGAAAACTAACTAGAAAGTTAGTTTTCCTATATAAAATTTTATTACATTGACCTCATCGCTATAAATATCGCATAAATTAACATAGCAATAAAATACAGCGAAACTATCATTAATATATTACCAATTAGTCTTTGAGTTTTTCTTTTTCTATATGAAATAATTAGAAAGGAACCAAATATAACTAGCCCTCCTACTAACATCATTATAGTGTTAAGCTTAGAAACAAAAATATATCCTTGTATATATAGAAGAATTCCTAAAAAAATAATACTAGGTAGAACTCCTCTTTTCTTTATAGCATCTTTTCTATTTATAATTTTTTTCTTGTCCATTGTAATTATCTCCTTATCTTATCTTATGTTACTTTCAAGTCTATATTATAATCAAAAATACATAAATATTCTATATGTTTATTTATTGCAAGCAAATAAAAGGTCGTAATACAAGTAAAAAAAGAAATAGAATCAATTTAAATGTTAATTCTGTTTTCCTTTTTCAAATTATAACATAGTAGTAATTTCTAAATTACTTTCCTTTGAAAGATCAATATATTCAGAGTTGACACTAACAATTGGCTTTGAAATATCATGTGGAGGAACGTATAAAATTTCTCCAGTACTTCCGTTATTCAATAGAACCTTCGAACCAACGTAGCAAGCAGCCAAAGTTCCCAAAAAAGTATTTATTATATGTATATCAAAATAACCTATACTATCATTCTGAAGCATTTCAAAAGCTTTAAAGGGAGTTTCCCTTTTTCTATATACTCTTTCTGATATAATCGCATCATATACATCTGCAATAGCAATTATTTTAGAATATATACTTAATTCATCTCCGTCTTTTCCTACAGGATATCCTGATTTATTTATTCTTTCATGATGAGTTAAAATAACTTCTTTTACATCATCTGAAATAACGCTTAGATCTTTTACCATGTTATATCCATAAATAGGATGCTTTTTTATCTCTTCAAACTCTTGAAAATTTAACTTTCCTCTTTTATTTAAAATTTCAGTTGATACCTTTATCTGTCCAATATCGTGCAGTAGTCCAGCTTGAACTATTTCATTTATCTCATTTTTAGTTAAGCATAACCATTTGCCTAGCAGCATTCCATAAAAAGATACATTTACGCTATGATTATATAAATACTGATCCGCTGTTCTTAGTTCACTGAGGCATTTAACAATATAGTATTCATCATTTATAGAGCTATAAATAGAATCAGATATTTTATTTATCCTTTGTACATTTACCTTTTCCCCTCTAGATAAATCATTTATTAATTCATTAATTTCTATGACATTCTGTTTATAATCCTTCTTTAACTTTGAAAAAGCAGTATCCATGACTTTAGGTGTTTCTTTCTCAGAATTTCCATATACCCATATACACTCTATTTCAAATGCTATAAGCTTATTTTTTATATAATTATTTATAATCGTATTTTCTACGGCAATAGTTGCACCATATTTACTTATTATTTTTTGTGCAATTATGTCTCCTAAATTACACTCTGAAACTAATATGCATACTTTTCTCATACCTATCTCCTCAAAAATACAAAATTATTATTTTTCAACTTAATTTTATCCGATGCCTACCGCCACTAACATCCCAACTTCTTAAAGTTGGGGATAAGTGGCGCTACGACCCTGGATAACGGCTTCTAAGCTTCAGATGGAGTTTAAAACTTCACCTGAAGCCAAGAATCCTGTTTATATAATTATAACACTAAATAACATAATTTTCACATATTAGTATTTTAGTTTCCTTAAGGCATCTTCAAAAAAATGAAAAACTATAAGAGACAACCACATGGGTCGACCTTATAGTTTTTTCTATAGTTTTATTTCTTTTACATAAGTCTTTTGCAAGCTTAGAAATCTGTTTATACCTCTAATTCTACTTTCTTCTCTACTGCTTCAAGGAGTTCACCATTTATCATAAGCTCTTCACATTTGTCTAACTCTTTATACATGATTTTGTCTTCTTCAATAAAGCTTATTTTTTCTCTTATTACTTTGTATGTTTCACTAGTACCTTTACCTAGCTTAATTCTATCTCTAAAATCTATAGCTTGACATGCGGCCATAAGCTCTGTTGCAAGTACTCTTCTAGCATTATTTAAGATGTCTAAGCTCTTTCTAGCTGCAATAGTTCCCATACTTACATGGTCTTCTTGGTTTGCTGATGAAGGTATAGAATCCACTGATGCTGGATGGGCAAGAACTTTATTTTCTGATACTAAAGCAGCAGCAGCATATTGTGTAATCATAAAACCAGAATTAACTCCACCATTTTTTACAAGGAAAGGCGGTAAATCATTTAATTGAAAATTCACTAATCTCTCAAGTCTTCTTTCTGATATGTTAGCAAGTTCAGCTACTGCAATACCAAGAAAATCGAAACTCAACGCCATAGGTTGTCCATGGAAATTTCCTCCCGATATTACATCTCCATTTTCAAATACAATTGGGTTGTCCGTTGCGGAGTTTATTTCTATCTCAACTTTTTCTTTTACATAATTTATAGCATCCTTGCTTGCACCATGAACTTGTGGTACGCATCTTAGTGTATATGCATCTTGAGTTCTTATTTCTCCTTGATTAGTTATAGAAGAACTATCTTCTATTAGAGCAAGCATATTTTTAGCTGTTTGTATTTGCCCTTTGTGAGGTCTTACCTCATGAACTCTTGGATCAAAAGCATTTCTTATTCCCCTTAAGGCCTCTAATGTCATTGCTGCTGTAATATCACTAAGCTTTAATAGATTTGTAGCATTATATACAGCTATGGCACCTACTGCAGTCATTACTTGAGTTCCATTTATTAGAGCTAGTCCTTCTTTTGCTACCAATTCTACTAATGGTATACCTGCCTTTTCCATAGCTTCCTTACCTGACACAATATTGCCCTTAAACTCAGCTTCGCCTTCCCCAATCATAGGTAATACCATATGTGAAAGTGGTGCTAAATCTCCAGATGCTCCTAAGGATCCTTTTTCAGGTATAATAGGATGTACTTCTTTGTTAAGCATATCTATTAAAGTCTCTAAAGTACTTAATCTTATTCCTGAATAGCCTTTTGATAGAGCATTGGCTCTTAATAACATTATAGCTCTTACTATTTCTTTAGGAAATTTTTCGCCTGTACCACAGGAATGAGATATTATCAAATTTCTTTGAAGAGTTTTGCATTCTTCTCCTGATATAACTATATCAGAAAATTTTCCAAATCCTGTAGTAATTCCATAAACTACTTTATTGTTACTAACTATGTTATCAACTATCTCTCTTGATTTTTTAACCTTTTCCTTAGCATCATCAGTAAGTGCTACTTTATACCCCTTATATGCAACATTTATTATATCTTCTAATGTAAGATTTGTTCCGTTTAATTCAATAATCCCCATGTTTTTTTCCTCCTTAACTTCTTTTAAACTCTACACCAATTTACTTTCTATGATTCCCATGATTTCTTCTTTTTTCTTCTTACTATTTTCCAATAGATATTTGCACTTATTTTTCAACTCTTCTTTGCGCTCTTCATCTTTTAAACCCATGATATTTATTTTTACGTTTAATATTGCACCCTCTATAGCAGTTTCCACTAATGACGCTGCAACTCCAGCATCTGACACTGCATTTTTATTTCCATACTGTACTGCTATATAAATATGATCATAAAGCTTATATGCTTTTTCAGCCACCTGCAGTGGTATTTCTAAAGCCTCTTTATTACCCTCTGCTATTTTTTCTTTTCTACTTCTGATTTCATCTTCTGTAGTTTTAGGCATTTTAAAAGCTTCCATTAATGACAAGAAAGCATTAGTATCTCTTTCCATAAGTTCTAAAAACTCTACTTTATATAAGTTAACTTCATTAAAGGAATCGTCAACTTTTTCCTTTAATGATTCATCATACTCCATGTATTCTTTCTTTCCAATTGTAAGATTGAATACCATGCTAGCTAATGCACTAGCAAGGGAAGCAGAAAGCGCTGCTATGCTTCCGCCCCCTGGTGCTGGTGATTTAGATCCTAACTCATCTATAAAATCTTTTAAGGCTAGATTTTGTAACATTTTACAATCCCCCATTTTAATATAAAGTTACTTCTGCTTATACACAGGTTTTCCATCCTGAACTACAATTGACCCATTTTTAATTACCTTATCTACTGCATTTACTCCAAAATGGTAGAATAAATAATTTAAATTTTTAGCATTAAATATAGCTAAATCTGCCTTCTTGCCAATTTCAATACTGCCGATTTCTTTTTCTCTACCAACTGCACAAGCAGCATTTATAGTCATTGCATTTATTATTTCCTCTGGCATCATTCTAAGCCCAAAACAAGCAAAAGTCATAGTACTTTGTAATGATTCAGTTGGAGAAGTTCCAGGATTACAATCAGTGGATAAGGCTACTGGAACACCCTCTTCTATCATTTTTCTTGCTCTCGCAAACTTATTTAGCATTAAGTAAAAGGATGTAGTTGGTAACAATACTGCAATAACATTGTTATCAGCCATAGCCTTTATGCCTTCATCTGAAGCTGCTACTAAATGCTCTGCAGATACAGCTTTAATTTCTCCAGCAAGTTCTGCTCCTCCTATAGATTCTATTTCATCTGCGTGAAGCTTAGCTTTAAGCCCTAACTCTTGTCCTGCTTTTAAAATTTTTCTAGCCTCTTCTACAGTGAATACTCCTTCTTCACAGAAACAGTCAACAAAATCAGCTAAATTATTCTCTTTAATATAAGGCATTACTTTATTAATCATAAGATTTATATATTCTTCCCTATTGCCTTTATACTCTTTAGGTATAGCATGTGCCCCAAGATATGTTGAGACTATATCCATAGGATGGGTTTTGTTTAAGTTTTTGTTTACTTGCAGCATTTTTATCTCATTTTCAAAATCTAAGGCATACCCAGATTTACTCTCAACTGTTGTAGTACCATGTGAGAGCATTAAGTCCAATCTTTTTCTAGTTTCAGCCTCCAGCATTTCTTGTGAAGCTTCTCTTGTTTTACTTACAGTACTCAATATACCGCCACCAGCATTAAGTATGTCTATGTACTTCATCTTTTGAAGCTTTAATGGTAATTCAAACTCTCTTGATCCTGCATACACTACATGAGTATGACTGTCTATAAGTCCTGGAGTTACAGTTTTACCTTGAGCATCTACTACAACTCTATTATCATTTAAATATTTTTTATATCCATCACCACTGCCTACGTCTACTATGAAGTTATCTTCTATTACTATATAACCATTTTCTATTATGCCAGCATCTTTTAATTTATCTTTAGTTTTAGGGAAGCTACCAGCACAAGTTACTAGACAACTTATATTCTTAATTATCATTCAATTCCCTCCAATATTTATCCGGTGATTACCCGCTCTTTACTCGCTCTTATCAAAGAGCGGGTAGTCACTGGATTCCTTCAAGGTTCTACTTTATTTAAAAATATTTAGAAACTGCTTTTGTTACTAAATCATCATCTGCTAAATATGGAAGTGTTACATGATCTGTACCTTCATGAGTTTTATTAAACTCTATTACTGTTTCAATTGAATGTTCATTTCTTGCCCATGAACGTCTTGAAACTCCTCCCATAACATCCCAAGTCATTGCTGATTTAATTATTTCATCTATTCTATAACTTCCATCTAAGACTAGTCCAAAACCTCCATTTATGGATTTTCCTATACCAACACCACCACCATTATGAAGAGCTACAAGGCTCATACCTCTAGCAGCATTACCAGCATAACATTGAACAGCCATATCAGCCATTACATTACTTCCATCTTTAATGTTTGAAGTTTCTCTAAATGGAGAATCTGTACCACTAACATCATGGTGGTCTCTTCCTAGCATTATAGGACCAACTTCACCTTTTCTTACCATTTCGTTAAATTTAAGAGCTATATTTACTCTTCCAGTTGTATCTTGATATAATATTCTTGCTTCAGTTCCTACTACCATGCTATTCTTTTCTGCATCTTTTATCCAGTTATAGTTATCTCTATCCTGATATCTTCTATTAGGGTCTATACATTCCATAGCAGCTTTATCTGTTTTAATTAAGTCTTCTCTCTTACCGCTTAAGCATACCCATCTAAATGGTCCATAGCCATAGTCGAATAATTGAGGTCCCATTATATCTTCTACATATGAAGGGAATATAAATCCGTCTTTTTCATCTATTCCATTCTTAGATATTTCTTGAACACCAGCATCATATATTGCCTTCATAAATGAATTACCATAATCGAAGAAATAAGTTCCTTTTTCCACTAAAGCTTTTATTAACTCAAAATGACGTCTAAGAGTCTTATCTACTAACTTAGCAAAAGTTTCTCTGTCTTCTGCAAGTAATCTTGTTCTTTCTTCAAAAGTAATTCCGCTTGGACAGTATCCCCCTTCATATACATTATGACAGGAAGTTTGGTCTGATAATAAATCTATTTTTATATTGTTATTAACTGCATATTCAAGTAGATCTACTATATTTCCTTCATAAGCAATTGAAATAGGTTCTTTTTTATCTACATATTCTTTAGCAATCTTAAATACTTCTTCTAAGTTAGATGAAGCTTTAGTAACCCATCCTTGTTCAAGTCTTGTGTTTATCCTTGATCTATCTACTTCTGCAATTATACCTACACCATTTGCTATTTCCATAGCTTTTGACTGAGCACCACTCATTCCGCCAAGTCCTGAACTTACAAAAATATATCCTCTTAAGTCTCCATCATTCGGAATACCAAGTTTCATTCGTCCAGCATTTAGTAGTGTGTTAAATGTACCATGAACTATACCTTGTGGTCCTATATACATCCAACCACCAGCAGTCATTTGTCCGTAATTTGCTACACCCATCTCTTCAGCTATTTCCCAATCTTTTAGGTTATCAAACATACCAATCATTAGGGCATTAGTTATTATTACTCTTGGTGCATTTGGATTGGATTTAAATAATCCAAGAGGATGCCCTGATTCAATTACTAATGTTTGATCTTGAGTCATAACCTCTAAATATTTCATTATAAGTCTATACTGCATCCAATTTTGACACACACTTCCTGTTTCTCCATAAGTAACCAATTCATAAGGATATAAAGCTACTTCAAAGTCTAAGTTGTTATCTATCATAACTTGGAAAGCCTTGCCCTCTACACAATTTCCTTTATATTCATCGATTGGTTTTCCGTATAGCCTTCCTTCAGGACGGAATCTATATCCGTATATTCTTCCTCTTGTAGTTAACTCTTCTAGGAACTCAGGAATCAACTGTTCATGATATTGAGATGGTATATATCTTAAAGCATTTTTTAAAGCAATTTCTGTTTGCGCTTTAGTTAAATTGAAGCCTCTATTTGGTGCTCTTCTTATTCCTTTTTCAAATTTAGGCATCTCAGGTAATACATCGTCTAATCTTACAGTCATAGCATCTTTAATATCTATATTATTAATCATGGTATATCCTCCTTATTTTTTAATCTATTCTCCTAATCTTGACTCTAATACTTGATTTATATCAAAGTTTTCAATTTGAAGATAATATTCTGCACAATCTATTAAAGCTTTCATTGGAACTAATCCAATAACCTCAGCTCCTACTACTGGAACACCATATCTCTTTGCTTCCATCTTCACCATTTCCTGTGCAGTATAGATAGCTGTTTTTTCATATTGTACTAAGTTTATTGAAACTTGAGCTATGTTTCTTTCAGTTAGCATTACTCCAACTGCTTTAGCGTATCTTAAGCCCCCATTTATGTGTCTTATTTTTCTAGCTATTGCATTTGCTATTTCTATATTATCTGTACCTAAATTTACATTGTATGCGATTAGTGGGAACCTAGCACCTATAACTGTAGCACCGCTTTTTTCATTCATTTCATTTGGTCCGAAATCTGGCTTCCACTCAGGTTGTTTTATTTTTTCAAAGAATCCCTCATATTGACCTTTTCTTATATTAGCTAAGTTTTGTCTTTCTGGTGCTGTAGCTGCATCTTCATATAAATACACAGGAATGTTTAATTCCTCTCCAACTCTTTTTCCTAATTCCTTAGCTAGTTCAACACATTCTTCAGTAGTTATGTCCTTTATTGGAATGAAAGGAACTACATCTGTCGCACCCATTCTTGGATGTGCTCCCTCATGTTTACTCATATCAATTAGTTCTGAAGCTTTTTTAATAAGTTTAAAAGCAGCTTCCTTCACTTCTTGTGGGCCACCTATCATAGTTACAACTGACCTGTTGTGATCTTTATCTGAACAATAATCAAGTAACTTTACTCCTTCTGTTTTTCTAACTTCATCCACAATTTTTTCAATTATTTCTTTATCTCTACCTTCACTAAAATTTGGTACACATTCTACTAATTTTGCCATATGTATTTCCCCCTTAGTTTGTTTTATTTGATTCTATTGTATCGTTTACACATCTATATACCGTCTATTTAATAGTGATTTATTAAGAATTTTCTATATAATTCAAATAATTTAATTATTTTTTTGTCGACGCTAAAACTTTCAATTATTTTTTATTCTAATAAATTTAACTCACAGATTGTATTTCTTTTTATTTCTCAAGTTATTATTAATTAATCCCGAGAACTGAATATTTCATAAAAACAATCAAAAAATAAAAATGGAATTGCCCCAAATCTGCATAAAATAAGTATTTAGGTACAATTCCTATATAGAGTTTTAGTGATGCGAAACTTAAATTATATATAAACTTCTCCTTCAGCAACTATACTCACATTACCCTTCAGATAAATATCCTCAATCAGACCATTCTTCACGGTGGTAAGGACATCTATATTTCCACCAGGCTGCTTTACTTTTTTATCAATACTACTGCGGAACTTTGAGGACAATACTACACCAAGAGCAGCGGTACCTGTACCGCAACCTCTTTCCCATATAAGGCTGCCAGTGCTTTTAACATAGACAAGGGGCGTCATAAAATCTTCTTCTTCATTATAGAACATTATTCCGAGAGCACTGTAAGGTAATGGAGAAAGCTCTTTTACAAGCTTAAGAAGTAACCCTTCGCCAGGAAGATCATTACCTGCAGATATCACTACATGGGAGATTCCATCAAACTCTACAAGAAGCCCACTGTAATCAACTCCATTATAATTAATTTCAATTGGATTGATCGACTTATGCAGTGGAATTTTAACCTTTACTTCAAAGGTATTATTGGTAATCTGTTTAACTTCACTGTAAAGAATCTGCTCAACTGCTGATGATTCAATAGGCACAATATGCTTCCCCTCTTTCAATTCAAAGGAACTATAACCTTTCTGAACCATTACAGCAGCAAAAGCTCTTGAAGCGTTGCCACAAAACTCTCCTCCCATCATATGAAGCCTTGAACAGCTTCCAGGAAGGTTAGGTCTTTCAATAAACCCTACTTGCTCAGCATGGAGGTTGTTATAATTCATAAGCTTGTTTGCTACTTCGGGGTATATTGATCTTGGAAGAGGATCAAGTATGAATATTGTCATATTTTCAGTGGGGTTTACCTTTACAAAATTTAATTTCATTAAGATCAACACCTCTTTTTCTCTGATATAATAACTCATATTCCGCTAAACTTGTTTTACATATTCAATAGTTTAGTATATCGGTCACTTCTTATATAGTTATATATTATGCGAAAAGGAGGCAATAGAAAAATAGTTATGCGGAATATAAGTTATAATTACTATTCAGCTATTTTTCTACATGTTCAAAGTCGCATTCCATTAGAGGAACTACCTTTGTATTATTTGCTTTCTTGTAGCCAAGATAAAGACATAAAAATATAGGAATAACTCCATAGTTAGTTATAAAGTCAAACCAACTGAAGGTTTCTGCCTGAAATACCCATATATTAGCACCAAATAAAACAACAACACAAAGTATCATTGCAAATATAGGACCAAATGGGTACCACAAGGCTTTATATTTTAGATCTTCAATCTTTCTACCTTGAGCAGCATAAGCTTTTCTGAATCTGTAGTGGCAAATTGCTATTCCAAGCCATGCTAAGAAGATTGTAATTCCAGATAAATTGTAGAGTATGTAGTATATCTTACCATCACCAATAAGCGATGCAAAGAATGCTGTTGATGCGACAGCTGCTGTAAGAATAAGTGCATTTATTGGAACGCCTCTTTTGTTTAACTTAGCAAATAATTTTGGGGCTTTTCCTTCTTTAGCCATAGCATATACCATACGAGATCCTGCATAAAGTCCTGAGTTACCACAAGAAAGAACAGAAGTTAATATAACTGCATTCATTATTGACGCAGCAGCAGCAATACCAGATCTTTGAAATACAATAGTAAATGGGCTATATGCTATTTCTGATACGCCATTTTTCAATAAATTGGGATCAGTAAAAGGAATAATAAAACCAATAACAATAATTGCACCAATGTAAAAAATAAGTATTCTCCAAAAAACTGAATTTATGGCTTTTGGCACATCCTTTTCAGGATTTTCGGATTCACCAGCTGCAAGTCCAACCACTTCTGTACCAGCAAAAGAAAATCCAGCTGTTAAAAAGCTCATCAGTATTGCTACTCCTCCACCTACAAATGGTGCAGAATTACCTTTTCCATCATTAAGCGTCCAATTGCTAAAGCCTGTTGAATG
This sequence comes from Clostridium aciditolerans, assembly GCF_016316925.1. Classification (GTDB taxonomy): domain Bacteria; phylum Bacillota; class Clostridia; order Clostridiales; family Clostridiaceae; genus Clostridium_AM; species Clostridium_AM aciditolerans. The sequence goes on from NZ_JAEEGB010000006.1 coordinate 32,239, forward strand.
GCCTCCCATGATTCCAAATATCATAAGTATACCAACAACAAGAAATATGATGATTGTTACAACCTTTATACTTGAAAACCAATATTCACCTTCACCGTACGCTCTTGCGGACATTAAATTTAAACAAAATAAAATAATTAAAAATCCTACACTCCAAAAGGTAGTCTGTGTATTAGGCAACCAATACTTAATAACAAGTCCAGCTGCAACTAATTCCGCTGCAACAGTAATTGCCCAGTTAAACCAATAATTCCAGCCTAGTGCAAATCCAAGTGCTGGATCAACAAATCTTGATGCATAGGTTTCAAAAGAGCCGGAGCTTGGTATCATTGTCGCCATTTCTCCTAGTGACGTCATTAAAAAATATACAAGAATCCCCATAAGTCCATACGCCAAAATTGCACCACCAGGACCTGAAGAACTAATTGTGTTACCACTTGTAAAGAATAGACCGGTTCCAATTGCACCCCCTATAGCAATCATGTTCATGTGTCTTGTCTTTAAACTTCTTTGCAATTCGCCGTGATTTTTTGTTTCCAAATTTGTGTTCATAAAATCCCCCCTTGTTCTCTTTAAGTTAATATCACTTTAATTAGCTGCAGCTAAACTAATTATATCGTTTACACATCTCTAAAACGTCTATACAAATGGAAGTTTGTTAAAAATTTATTAAGAATATTCTATGAATTTTAACTATTTTTATTGACGCACAAAATAAGCTGATGTTTTTTACATCAGCTACTCAACATTTATTTTATTTAAAGCATCAATTTGATGCTTATCCCTTGCTTCGGTTAAATATTTTTTCCCCTGTTCAATATATTCTTTCAAATCATCATTTAAATAGTTTCCAAAGGTTTGTTCAATATAAAAATTATCTTTCATATTTGCCTTTAATTCTGCTTTAACTTTAAAAACTGTTCCTATCTCTTTAGGGTTTTTTAATGCCTTTGAGTTCATGTCAGCATTCTTCAAATACTTTAAGGCTCCTTCAAAATTTTCTTCATCTACTAGAATCATTGACATAAATGCCTCTGCTATGGCTCTTCCCCATATAAAATCAAACTGTCTGTAGATATTCATCGCATTTAAAAAATATCCCTTTGCCAAAATATAATCACCAATATAATAAGCTGTTTCCCCTGCATTGGTTTGAAATAAAGCAAGACAAGTAAGTACATTTTTTTCTTCACATATTTCAATAGCCTTATTGTAATAGTGTAATGCCTCTAAAAAATTACCATTCTTCTTTCTTATATCTCCAATATAATTATAACAAGCAGCTATGTTCAAAACATACTGGTCAGAATTATTTTTAGTGGTACTCAGAGTATTTATTGATTTGTGCATTAAGGCCTCAGCTTCTTCATAGTCTCCAATCATCTTTTTATACAATGCCTTAAGCCTCAATAATATACCTATTTCTTTGTTGCAATTATATTCCGCAGCTATATCAAGTCCAAGATTAATATAACTTATCATTTCATCAGTGTTATTTGTTTGGATACAATAGTAAATCATCTGCTTGCACCCCTCAATAGCGTAGGCTGAGCTGCTAATTTCCTCCGCCTTTTCAATCATATTTTGAATATTTCTAATTCCTTCGCCATATTCACCTCTTCTTATTAAATATCTACCTTTTATATGAAAAACACAGATCTCAAATTCTAATGTTTCAGCTGAGTTTCCTTCTTCATCCTTTACCTTATTTAAAAGTTCTTCTATTTCAGAAATATTCTTTACAGTTTCACTCTCATTAAAATATAATTTATTGTAGGTCTCATTTTTATTATAAATTACCGGAAAAAGTTCGTGACTAAAATTAAAATATATATTTAAGATTTTGATTCTGTATTTTAAGGTAGCTATATAATTGCTGGCATTTTGAAAATGATAAATTAATTTATAATAAACATTGATATCACCTATATTTTTTTTAAGAGCTCTTTCAAAAATCTCTCCTATCCTGTTATGGAGTATTCTCTTTCTCCCTTGGGATAGCTGTGTATATTGAAATTCTCTTAATTTTTGGTGAGTGAACTTAAAACATATATTATTCCCATTAATTTCTTCCTTCAAAATACACTTTTTCTCAAGTTGCTCTATTATGTCCATAATCTGCAGTTCATCCTTATGTGTCAACTCTTTTAAAATAAACATAGGCACTTCATCTACAAATAGTGATGATATTTCAACTATCTTTCTTTCATCCTCGGACATATCTATAAATCTACCCTTTAAAATGTCTTGCATCTTAGAGGTCATTATATTTACATTTTTCTTTGATTTAATCATATTTAGATATTCTGTAAGGAAAAAGGTATTTCCTTCCGTTTCTATATATATTTTGTTTATCATTTCCTGCGACAAAGTTACATCTGGAAGAGCTTTTTTAATAAAATGTTCTACTTCCTCGGCATTAAATCTAGTAAGCTCTATAACTTGAACCCTATCATATTTGCAAATTGAAGCAAAGAATTTTTCTGTACAAGTATTGATCTCATTTCTACAAGTAATCAAAAATGTTATATTACTTCCTTGCGAATGAGAAATGATACTTGTAAGCAGTGATATGCTAGTTAAATCCATCCATTGAATATCTTCAAAAACTAATAAAACTTTCTTTTTTATAGATATTATTTTTAAAATATCATTTACTATATTTCCTATTACATCGTACTTTAATAAATCTATTGCATTTTCTATCTTAATACTTTCCGAAAATCTGCTATTTCCTATTTCATTAGTAAAGTTACCTATTATGTTTTCTAAAATAGCAGGGATTTTAATATTATCAATACTTATTGTATATGCCAAATCTGATATGATATTTCTCCATGGTTTTAAGGCATAATCGTTCTCAAATTGATAACAGTTTGTTTCAAATATGTATGTATCTTTTCTATTTATAGATTTAAGAAACTTATCCTTAAGGCTCGTCTTTCCTATTCCCATTTCTCCCTTTATTAATATAGATTTTGCACTCTTATCATTAATAAAGTTTGTATAGTTTTTTTCCAGTAACCTTAATTCATTGAACCTTCCATAAAAATAACTTTTGTAGTTTTCTGTCTCTCCTCTGGAATTCATCAAATCAAGTACTTCTTCAAATACTTCTTTAGTTTTATCGCTAGGAGTTATAGATAGTTCTTTTTCTAATATATCAGAAAGTTCATTATATAGCTTTATGGCATTATTAAATTTGTCTTGGTTCTTATAGCAATTAATTAGAGTTCTATATGCTTCTTCATTAAATTCATCTACTTTTATAAGCAGCTTACAGTAATGCTCAACTTTGTTATAGTTTTTATTTTCTTCCTCTAATTTTATTTTATGACTAAGTTTTTTTAAATATAGTTCCTCAAGATACTCTTGGGTTTCAAGCATCCACTTCTCAAAGTTCTCAGCATCCTTAGGTATATACCCCTTTAAAAACTTGCCTGTATATATATCTATTTCATCTTTATTAGTAACAAATGTATCAACGTCTGTTTCAATATTTATATTAGGGTTTAACGTAATTATAGACTTATTTGAGAAGGATAAAATCTCCTCATCTCCAAAGGATTTTTTAAGCTTATATATTGCATTTCTTAAATTTTTTCTTGCAATATTTTCTTCCATATCCGGCCATAAAAGCCCTGATAGCTCTTCTCTTGTAGCCTGTTTCTTAACTACTAGATAGCAAAATAAAGCTTGTACCTTGCTATAGGGAAATGCTACATTTTTTCCATCTAAAGTTACAATAAAGCAGCCAAGCAATCTTACATGGATATAACTCATATCATCACCTCTCTGAACCCACATAATTATTAGTTGCCAATTCATAATTAATTATAAATTTTTTGAATTTTGTTGTCAATTTACTGCACTAATATGTTAGTCTAGTATCTAGATGTTGCTTTATCCTTAGAAATATGAAAATAAATGACAAGTCATAGATAATAGTATATTATTGAAAAAATAAGACAATGGAAAAACTCCATTGTCTTATTTCAAGTTTAAATCATCAGTATTTCTATAGTGCCATTCCTTTTTCAAGTGCAGACACATTTAAATCAACAAATCTTTCTTTTACATTTTCTTTTACAGCTTTAATCCAGTCAACATTTTCAACATTTAAAGCTTTTAATAGTCCACCTAGCATAACTATATTTTGTGCTTTTATATTTCCTAATTTTAAAGCTTCTTCAGCAGCATTTATAACAGTTACATTTTCAAATGCTCCTTTTACTTTATCAATAACATTTTCAGGATATTTTTCTTTTCCTGAAAGTACAGTAGCTGAAGGAATTGCGTAATCATTTATTACTATCTTTCCATTTGGTTTTAGGTAATCTATCCATCTTAACGCTTCTATTCTTTCAAAAGCCACTATTAAATCTGCTTGTCCTAAACCTATTATAGGAGAATAGACTTTTTCACCATATCTAACCTGTGTTGTAACACTTCCTCCTCTTTGGGCCATTCCATGAACTTCTGACATTTTAACATCATAGCCCGCATCTATTAATCCACTAGAAAGTATCTTTGAAGCTAGAATAATACCTTGTCCTCCAACTCCTACTAAAAGAACGTTTTTTACTTCACTCATTATTATTCACCAACCCTTTCTATTGCACCAAACGGACAAACTTGTGCGCATACAGAACATCCTACACACATAGTTGGATCTATGCTTGAGTATTCTTTCATAGCTATTGCTGGACACCCTGTTTTTGTACACATTTTGCACTTTTTACATTTTTCTTCATTAACACTATAAGTTTTTGAACTTAAATCAAATTGTTTTTTATCTTCTTCAGTAAACTTTTTAAGAACACATGGCCACTTTGTAATAATTACTGTAGGTTCTGTTGCTGTCAACGCAGCGCTTACAGCCTCATCTGTTTCTTTTAAATTTAATGGGTTTACAACTTTTAAATTCTTTACGCCAATAGCCTTACAAAGATTTTCTATATCAATAGCTTCCGTCTTTTCTTCCGCCAATGTATAACCAGTTCCTGGATTTTGTTGATGTCCTGTCATTCCAGTTATTCTATTATCTAATATAATAGTAACTGAGTTTCCTCTGTTATATACTACATCTATTAAGCTTAAAAGTCCTGAATGGAAGAAAGTTGAGTCTCCTATTACACTTACTACTTTCTTGTCTACTCCATTTACGTCGAAAGCTTTTTGAGCTCCATGTCCTGAGCTTATAGATGCTCCCATACAGATACAAGTATCCATTGCATTTAAAGGCTCTGATGAACCTAATGTATAGCAACCTATATCACCTGTAATCATTATGTTCTTTTTCTTAGATAATGTATAGAATAAACCTCTGTGAGGACATCCTGCACATAATGTAGGTGGTCTTGCTATAATTTCATCTTTTAAAGCCTCTACTGAGCTTGCTGCTTCAGTTTTAGCTTCACACTCTGTTCCTAATAGTGAATTGGCAATTATATCAGGATTTAACTCTCCTATATTTGAAATTTTTTCTTTTCCTATACAAGCTATTCCCCTTGCCTTTAATTGCTCTTCTATATATGGCTCTAACTCTTCAACTACATATAAAGTTTCAACTTCTTTTGCAAACTCTTCTATCTTTGCAAATGGAAGTGGATGGGTAAAACCTAACTTTAAGTATGAAGCCTTGTCACCAAATACTTCTCTAGCATATTGATAAGATATACCTGAAGTTACAATACCTATCTTTTTATCTCCATATTCCACTCTATTTAAAGGAGTGTTGTTACTGAATTCTTCTAACTTCTTTAATTTATCTTCAACAACTACATGAAGCTTTTTACCATTTGCAGGAGTTGCAACAAATTTAGTTATATTTTTTACATATGGTTTGATTTCAAATGCTTGTCTTTCTCCAAGCTCAACAAGAGTTTTTGAGTGGCACACTCTTGTTGTAACTCTATAAAGAATTGGTGTATCAAATTTTTCTGATATTTCTAATGCCTCTTTTATAAAATCCTTAGACTCTTGGCTGTCACTTGGCTCAATCATAGCAATTTTTGCAAATTTAGCATAATATCTGTTATCTTGTTCATTTTGTGATGAATGCATACCTGGGTCATCTGCAGATATTAATACAAGTCCACCATTTACTCCTGTGTATCCATATGTCATTATAGGATCTGCTGCTACGTTTACCCCTACATGTTTCATTGCAGCAAGTGATCTTGCTCCTGCTATAGAAGCTCCTATAGCTACTTCTAAAGCTACTTTCTCATTTGGAGCCCATTCTGAATAAACCTCTTTATACTCTGCCATATTTTCTAATATTTCTGTTGATGGTGTTCCTGGGTAAGCTGCAGCTACTGTTCCTCCAGCTTCATAAAAACCTCTAGCAATTGCCTCATTACCTGTCATAAGCTTTTTCATTTATATTCCTCCTCTTTCTAAAACCTATCTTATTAATTGGTTACTTCATTTAATTGAGTCTTTTGTGCTTTCTTTTTTGCAAAGGCTAATATTAATCCTAATGCCATTGATAACATTGCGGCAACCAAGACTCTATATTCAGGCGGTAATAAAAAAGTTATTGTATGTGCTGGTATCCAGAAAATCGGAACAGTCTTTAATATAACAAAAGACACAAATCCCGCCCAATCAATCCTTCTAACAACATCGCCAATATTTGTACTGCTTCCTTCGTACTTTGAATCTATGAAGGTATCAGTTATTCTGTGGAATGCCATCATTGTTGGCGCAAAGGTTACATTCATTATGGCACTAGTGAAGAATGCAAAAGCAAACTTAGAACCTTTCCCTGGAAGAAGACCTTTAGACAATGCTGCCATAACACCTGATGCAAACATATCGAATATTAATACGATTGCCATACCTAAAAATCCCCAGATAGCAGCCCTATAAATTGCTCCTTTAGGAATAATCCAACCTCCTGCAACAATTCTTATTGCTAAAAGTTCGCCCATTGTTGCAAGTATGCTAAACTTTACAAATCCTCCTGCATAAGGATGCGCAGTTGTAAACTTCATAAATACATCATGGGTGGTAGGCACTACTAGTATTGCTATTAGTGCTGCTAAGACTAAAGTCCATACTATATCTCCTTTTTTCAAGCTATATCCTCCTCGTATTCTTCACATTATTTTTTAAACCTCTAGCCTATGCTAGGATTGTTCATTATCTCTTATTTTCTAGATTTCCTTTAATACTTCATCTAATCTCTTTATAAACTTCTCTGTTTGTTCCATTGTTCCTGTACTTACTCTAAGCCAGCTATCCCATCCCCATAGGTATCCTGGTCTTATAATTACTCCTTTTTTAAGTAGACCTTGGAACACTATTCTCGAGTCTTCATTTACATTAACAAAAACGAAATTTGCATTAGGTTTTATATACTCAAAATTCTTCTCTTGAAAATATTTTTCCATTAAACCTAGTGATTTATAGTTTAATTCAACAGTTTTATCAAGATGTTCTTGATCTTCTAGTGCTGCAATAGCTGCTGCTTGAGCAAGCCTATTTACGCTAAAGGTTAATTTTATTTTATTCATTGCATCAGCAATCTCTTTTGTTGTCAATAAATACCCTACTCTAACTGCTGCAATTCCTGCCACTTTAGAGAAAGTTCTTAGAATGATAGTATTTGGTCTTTGTTTTAATATATCCAAGCTTTCTGGATATTCTGGATTCTTTATTGCATAGTCATAATAGGCTTCATCTAGTACAATTACTACATCTTCAGGTGTGTTTTTCACTAAATAATCTAAGTCTTCTTTAGGCATTATATTTCCTGTAGGATTATTAGGATTACATACAAATATTAATTTTGTTTTTTCATTTATTCTTTCTACAAAAGTTTCAAAATCATGCTTATAATTCTTTAGAGGAATTTTAACTGCAACTCCTCCCATAAAACATACTTCTGAAGAGTATTTATCAAAGCTAGGATTAGCCATTATTGCTTCATCACCAGGATTTATAAAGGTTTCTGCTATCATCTTTAAAAGTTCTTCTCCGCCATTACCTATAACAATATTTTCAATAGGTAGAGCATACTTTTCTGATAGCTTAATTTTAAGTTCTGTTGAGTTTGCCTCAGGATAGATATGTATATTTGCCGCTTCTCTTCTTATAGCTTCTATAGCCTTAGGAGATGGTCCTAAGGGATTTTCATTTGATGCTAATTTCTCAATTTCCTCTATGCCTAATTCTCTCTTTAACTCTTCAATTGGCTTACCAGGAACATATGGCTTTACATAAGCTACTTCATTTTTAAATAGGCTTTTCCCCATGATCTTATCCCCCTATCCTAAATCATATTCATGTGCCTTTTCTTCACCTTTTAACACTCTAAGAGCCCCAAAAGCTAATGCCTCTAATTCATTTTCTCCTGGAACAATTTCCACTGGAGCAATAAATTGTACTCTTTTCTTTATCCAACCAGTCATCATCTTTGAGTATGCAATACCACCTGTAATTATTACTGCATCTACTTCCCCATCTACCACAGTTGCAAGTTCCCCAATTCCTTTAGCTATTTGATATGCCATAGCTTCATAAACTAATTTAGCATTTTCATCGCCATTTTCAATTTTCTTTTCAACTTCTAAAGCACTATTAGTACCTAAATTAGAAACTAATCCGCCTTCCCCTCTCATTTTCTTTTTCATTACATTTTTGTCAGTACTATAACACATTTGTAGTAACCGTTTGCAAGCTATTCTTCCAGCTCTCTCAGGTGAAAATGGTCCTTCATCATCAGAAACAATGTCAACCATCTTACCTTTATTGTGAACACTAATAGATATTCCTCCACCTAAATGAGCAACAATTAAATTACAATCGTCATAAGCTTTATCTAATTTTTTTGCTACTTTTATTGCCACAGCTCTCATATTTAATGCATGAGAGAAGCTGTCTCTTTTTACATCAGCCATTCCTGTTATTCTTGCAATATCTTCTAGCTCATCTACGGCCACAGAATCATAAATAAATGCTGGTATATTTAATGACTTAGCTATTTCATTTGATATTATTGCACCTAAATTTGAAGCATGTTCCACTAAAGGTCTATTAGCTAGTCTATCTACCATAGAATCATTTACTCTATATGCTCCTGATTTTACTGGAGGTAATAATCCACCTCTCCCAACAACAGCGGATAATTCCTTAACATCGAAATTCATTTCTTTTAGGAAGTTCATTATAGCTTCATATCTCATTTCATATTGTGCTGTTATGTTTTTGTATTTTGCTATCTCTTCATTAGAGTGCTCTATATTTTTCTTAAATAGTTCTTTTGTCTCTTCATAAAGAGCTATTTTAGTAGAAGTAGAACCTGGATTAATAGCTAATATTTTGTACATTATTTCACTCCTCTATTATTATAGAATTTTTCTAAAATTACCCTCAATTCTGTATTTAGCAAATATTGTGCCAGTAATTACAACATTCCTAAATCCTTTATTTTTCTACATTATTATAAAAAAAGTACAAGCAAACGGGGTAAATGGTACAAATTTCTGATACCATTTACCCCGTTTACATAATTTACTTTTAAGGCGCCTATGAAGTAGAAACTTAAATCAGATGGGGTTTCAATCCACACCTGATTCTTAGTTGAACGAATCCATGGACGTAGCCGCTCTTTACTCCCTCTTTGAGAAAAGCAGATATCCCTAATCTGTGATTTGGTGATAGTCGCTTTCACAGAGTGCGAGGGAGTATTAGATCGGGTAGTCATCGGATAAATTTTAAATTTCTTATTTCATATATTTACGTCTATTTAATATCTAACTTATTTCTAACAGCCCTAAAATAGTAGATTTATTGTGAATTATTAATTTTCCATTCTTCTGTGAAGCAATCTCTCCTATTGATAATGCACCTTCAACAGTAAAAGACAGCTTGTCTTGAATATTCTTAAGTTCTACATTAATTGTTCTGTTGGTCTTATTTCTGTACTTTCAACATATTCTTTAATCTGTACTAATGAATTTAAATACAATTGTGTTTCCCCCTTTAAAAATATATTAATTATTGAATTCTATCATTGGTAATCATTTCAATTATATTATTATTTTTCTTACATTTTCTACATAATTTATTATTTTTTTATAAATATTTTAAGTTCGTTATCGAATATTTGTATTATTTTTTATATTAATTTTTAAAACCCTTATTTATTTATAAGCTTCGTATGTATTTTTGTATAAAAAACTCGATTTATATATATTAAAAAATGTTGAAAACTATGTAATTTTCCTGTAATTAATTTTATAATCTTTATATGGATATAATTTTATTCTTTTATGAATTCTAATAAATTTAAAGGATGATACTATGAAAAATTTTTGGGGGATATTTTTTCAATTTATTAATGAAATACACATAGACCACCATCGTGGTCTAATTATTTGTCACTATATCATGTTGATAATATTTTTTATAATAATAGCTTTATTAGTCATGAACATTTCAAAGCGCAAGAAAATTGAAGCTGAATTAAATGAAAGTAAGAAAAGCTTACAAAACAATTTAAATTTTCTGCGGCTAGTTCTTGATACAGTTCCTGATCCAATATTTTGCAAAAATTCTGACGGTGTATATATAGAATTTAATAGCGAATTCGAGAAATGCTTAGGTTTGACTAGAGAAGAAATATTAAATCATACCGCTTATGATCTTAACCAAGGTGAATATTCTAATGTCTACCACGAAGCAGATATAGCTCTAATGAAAACTAGGGGTATGCAGACATACGAATCAAAAGTAAGATATTCCGATGGTAAATTACATGATATACACTTTAGAAAAGCAACAATAATTTCAGAAAACAATGAGGTCAATGGACTTGTAGGCATTATGATAGATTTTACAGATTTGAAGAAGAACGAAAATAAAATAAGCAGGCTTCTAAAAATTAATGAAGCTATGCTTGAAATAAATCAATCTATACTAGGGTTAGATAATATTAATCAGCTATTTGATTTAATATTAGAAAAAGCATTATCAATTATAGATGAAGCAGAATATGGCAGTATATTAATATTAAAAGATGATGAAATGCTTGAAATTGGAGCATCTAAAGGATATGATCCAGTTAAAGCTAAAAATTTTAATCTTCAGTTGAATCATTGCTTTCACTGGCTTAAAACTAATGGTAATATCAAAGATACCGTTATTATCAACGACGTTTCCAAGCTTCCAGGAGCTGATATGACCGACATAACTGAAGAAATAAAACAATGGTCTATTAAGGCCTCCATCAGTACACCTATCATAATTAATCAAAAACTATATGGTATGCTAAATATAGATAGTAATCGTATCAATGCCTTTGTAGAGGAAGATGCTCAAATTCTACAATATATGAAAAGTCAAATTGAAATAGCAATTAACAAACATAATCTATATAAAGAAACAATTTATTTATCTAAATACGATAAATTGACTAATCTATATAATAGAAGCTACTTTGAGGAAATGTTTAATAAGGGTTTTCAAAATATTATTAACAATAATGAAGAATTTAATCTTGTAATTTTTGACTTAAATAAATTGAAGTATGTTAATGATAACTATGGTCATATAGCAGGCGATGAATATATTAAATTATTTGCTAAAAATTTAAGTAATCGATTTAGCTCTCCAGATATTTTAGCAAGATACGGCGGAGATGAGTTCATAGGAATATTCTTTAATACAAATGATGAAATTTTAACTAAAAAATTTGAAGAATTGATTGATTACCTCAAAAATAATCCCTTAAATTTTAATGGACAAAATGTAATATGTAGTTTTAGCTATGGTATTGCTAATTTTCCTACGGATTCTATTTTATATGATCATTTAGTTATAGCTGCAGATGTAAAAATGTATAACTACAAAAGACAGCCAAATATCAGACTTGCAAGCTGTGCAATCTCTAGAAAAGATTAAGGTATAAAATAGGACTGTCGCATTAAGAATAAATACTACAATATATTATGCTAATTTTAAATTTGCAAAGCAATATATTGTATATAAATTCCTTAGTGCGACAGCCCCATTCTAATACTTTTCCTTTAAATATTTAATAACTTTTCTACCAAAATCCGTTATTAAACTTCCACCTCTTCCTACGAAAACCTTTGCCATCGAGAACTTCTCAAGATTAATTAATATAGTTCTTATCTCCTGCTCACTTAAAAAAACGTTATGTTCTGTTGCAATTTTATATAAGGTTCTTCTTCCAAGTCTGCTTTTATTAATATAGCTTTTTTCCAATTCTTCTAGAATAAATAAGTACTTCTCTATCTTTCCTTCTGAGCTTTCCCAAAACTCATCTAATATACTTTTTTCATTTAAAGTTAAAATAATATCATTTCCATCTTCCTCATTATCGAAGGGAAGATCTATTACATCTATTTGTTTTAATCCAAGATTAGCAAAATACTCAACGTAGTTTTTAAGTTCTCTAATATTTCCTTTCCAATTATGATTTAATAAAACTTCTTTTGCTTCCTGTGTTAGCTCAAATTCACTATAAAATTGTTTTTTAATTTTATCAATTAACGGTAGGATATCTTCTTTGCGATCTCTAAGAGGAGGTAGTTTCAACGGAAGTACCCTTAACCTATAGTACAGATCTTCTCTAAACTCGCCCTCCTTAACCATTTCTTTTAGGTTCCTGTTTGTTGCTCCAATTACTCTAATGTTTACATTAATAAGTCTATCGCCTCCGATTCTCATAACTTCCCTCTCTTGAAGAGCCCTCAGAAGCCTCATTTGAAGATTAAGAGGCATTTCTCCAATTTCGTCAAGAAACAATGTTCCATTATGAGCTAATTCAAAAAGCCCTGGTTTTCCTCCTTTCCTCGCTCCTGTAAAGGCTCCTTCCTCATATCCAAAAAGTTCGCTTTCTAAAAGGCTTTCTGGAAGTGCACCACAGTTTATTGCCACAAACTGATAATTTCTTCTTTTCGAATTATTGTGTATAGCCTGAGCAAAAAGCTCTTTTCCCGTTCCACTTTCGCCTGTAATTAAAATGGAGGATTCTGATTTCGCCATTCTTCTTGCTATATCTATACATCTTTTTATTGCTTCACTTTCCCCTTGTATATCCTCAAATCCATATTTTGCTCTATGTCCTTTGCCTATAAGCTGTTCCCTTAATTTATGCTGTTTCTTTTCTATATCATTGAACTTTTTTACAATGGCAACAGCTCCATATAACTTGTTTGAATGTATTATAGGATCAACAGACACAACTATATCATATCCATTTATTCTTATAAGTTTTTCTTTGACAGGCTCTAGATTTTCTAAAACATATTTGAAAGGAATATCCGGCAGCACATGCAACCCATGTTTTCCGATTATATCACTTTTTTTATATCCTATAATATTTTCAGCACCTTCGTTATAATTAGTTATTATTCCTTTAGATGTAATACCTATAATACCATCATCTAGTACCTGAAGTAATATATCTATTTCACTTTCAAAGCGATTTGTTTGTCCTATTATTGTTGACAATCCAGCATCAGTAGTTACAATTTCCTTATAACTTTTCCTAATATTCTGTCTTTGCAAAATATGAATTAAGTTTAACTTTGCTCCAATATTCATTATTGTACTTACATCCAAAAGACTGCCGCCAATATCTATAACTTTATTTGAAATGTTTGAAACATATTTTGTTTCCCCTAATACAATTACAGTCTTTTCTTCGATGCCTATATTAATACCTGGACAAATAGGCGTCAATTCTATATGTCTAACTCCTAACTGATATATCACCGAAACCATTTGTGACGCCATATCTACATTTTCATCCATTAATAAGGCTTGTGTACCCTCTGGAATAGCCATAATTTTTTCTAAAGAAGATTTTAAAATTGTTCTATTTGCAATAACAATCTCACTTCTCTTATTTATATAGGGCTTAATGAGCTTAAATATATTATAAGATTGGATTAATATTAAATCCGCTTGTATACCTTCTTTTATATATTCACTATCTATACAAAATCTATCTACAATGATATTATCTGAAAATAAGCTTATAATTTGCTCATTATAGGTATCAGCAGTTGATGTACTATAACTTATGATAGCTAACCTTTTCTTCATATGTTTCCTCCTTTTAGTGGTCACACTGGGTAATTTTGCTCGTTTCCCTTCGGTCACTGGGTAACTTAAAATTTTCGCTTCCGATCACAAGTTACCCGTAAAAGTTCATTTAGAACTTTTACCTTCTCTTAAGTTTAAGTAAATTGCCATGTAAATTATACTTCTACTAAAAATTATATCACAAACTAAAAAAGAAGTATTATTATTGTATTTCCAAACTTTCACATAAATGATAACATGTAAATATAAAAATATGTTATATTAGATATATAATACAACTTTTTTATACACAGTATACCAAATAAATCAATTTTAACCAGCAATATAATAGTTTAAATAGACAAAGTTGGAGGGCAATGCTTATGAGCAAAACTTTAGTTAAACGAGTAGGCCTAATAATTAGTTTTGTATTATATGTTGTTTTAAATATAAATACCTATGTAAAAGCAGAATCTCATAAAAAGGTTTTAATTCTTCACTCATATTCAGAAGATTTTAAATGGACAAGTAATATTTCTACTGGAATCAGATCTGTATTAGGTGATGTAGATAAAATTGATTTACTATCTACTTACATGGATACAAAAAGAGTTAACAACAGCGCCTACATCGAAAGTCTTAAAAATCTATATAAAATAAAATATACAGATACTAAATTTGATGCCATAATTTGTTCAGATAACGATGCATTAAATTTTCTAGTTAAATATGGGGATAGCTTGTTCCCCAATACACCTGTTGTGTTCTGTGGGGTAAATAATTTTAACCAATTAATGCTAAATGGACATAAAAATTATACTGGTATAGTCGAAACAATTGATATAGAACCAACTATTAAGTCAATGATAAAACTTCAACCTAATATTAAGAATATAATAGTAGTTTGTGATTCTACACCTACAGGAAAGTTAAATGAAGAAGATACTAAAGATATTATAAAGCGCATGAGATTAGACGTTAACTTTCATTTTTATCGTGATATAAATATTGAAACATTAGATGAAACTGTAAAAAAATTTGGTGATAACACTGCAGTTCTCCATGTAGGCCAACTTAAAAATAATGAGGGAGAATTTATTAACTACGAGAATATAGGTCCTTTAATTAGCAAACATATAAAGGCAGCCAACTACATATGCTGGGATTTTGCTTTAGGAAATGGTTTATTAGGCGGCAAAGTACTTAATTCTACAGAGCATGGTAGAGCTGCTGCACAAATAGCGCTTAAGATATTAAATGGTGAAAAAGTAGAAAATATACCTATATTATCAAAAAGCGTAAGTAGTTATACCTTTGATTATAATCAACTAGAGAATTTGAAAATTGATACAGACAAGCTCCCAGATGGAAGTGCAATAATAAATAAAGATTTTTCTTTTTATGAAACCTATAAAAAGCTAGTTTGGTCCGTAATCAGTATACTTATTATATTGTCTACATTTATAATTATACTTTTTATAAATGTTAAGAGAAGAAAAGAAAGCGAAAGAAAACTTCAAGAAAATTTCGAAGAATTAAGTGCTGTATATGAAGAGCTTACAGCAACAGAAGAAGAGCTTAGAGCTCAATATGATGAACTCCAGGAAAGTGAAGAATTTTTGAGATTAAGTGAAGAAAGATATAAGCACTTAGCTTACTACGATAACTTAACTTCTCTTCCTAATAAAATTTCTTTTGTAGGCGAATTAGACAAAGCAATAGATTCTTCTAGCAAAGCTGGAGAAAAAGGAGCCGTTCTTTTTATAGATCTTGATAACTTTAAAAGAGTGAATGATACCTTAGGCCACCACTATGGTGATATATTGCTTAAAGTTGTGGCAGACAGATTAGAAGCTATTATCGATAGGAATAACACCCTTTATAGATTGGGCGGAGATGAGTTTTTAGTTCTTATGAAAAATGTAGAGAATAAGAAACTTATTGCGAATACTTGTAAAAAAATAACAAATAGTTTTAGAACTCCTTTTGAAATAGATGGAAAACAAATTTTTACAACGGTTAGCATAGGAATTTCATTATATCCTAATGACGGACTTGATTCTAATTCGATTTTAAAAAATGCGGATACAGCAATGTACAGAGCAAAGGATTTAGGTCGAAATAGATATGAGTTTTATAACATAGAAATGTTTAACGAAATCCTAAAAAAGTCTCAAATTGAAAAAGGATTAAGAGATGCTATAATAAAAAATGAATTTCAATTATATTACCAGCCTCAGATTGAATGTAAGACAAGAAAAATCAAGGGAATGGAGGCTCTATTGAGATGGAAGAGCAATGATTTCGATTTTGTTTCTCCAGCAGAATTCATTCCTATTGCAGAGGAAACTTCTTTAATAGTGCCAATCGGTCAGTGGGTACTGAAAACTGCTTGTAAGCAGGCAAAACAATGGCTCGATTTTGGTTATAATTTAGGGGCAATAGCTGTAAATGTTTCTATCGTTCAACTTCAGCACCCAGGGTTTATCAATATAGTAAAAAGCGCTTTAATTGACAGCAATCTTCCACCAAAGCTTTTAGAAATTGAAATTACGGAAAGTGTGCTTATGCAGTGCTTGGATTATAATATAGTAATCTTAAACGAATTAAAAAAATTAGGAGTTAATATATCTTTAGATGATTTTGGAACAGGCTATTCCTCTTTAAACTATTTAAGAATACTTCCAATAAATAACCTTAAGATAGACAAATCTTTTATTGATTCAATCCATCTAAATAGCGGCGATAAAGAAATAACAGATGGTATAATTCAACTAGCCCATAAGATGAACTTAACTGTAATTGCTGAAGGTGTGGAATGGGAAAATCAGTTCCAGATACTTCAATCTCTAAATTGTGAAATGGTTCAGGGATATCTATTCAGTAGGCCTATACCAGCTGATCATATCGAAAACTTGAGTGATTTAATGTAATTTAAAAGTGTAGATGCTTTTAAAAACTAAAACCAGCTACACTTTTATCCTTAAACTCTTAAACTAATTGGCTGCAGTACGACAAAGGTATTTTCCATTTTTTCTACCTTCCAATTTAGAATCATACAAGAATCCAGTTTTGGTCTATACATATTAACTGCCTCATCCTTAAGAAACATTTTTAGATTATATGCGGCATATATGAACGCCGCTTTTTTCTTATTTGTATCTGTATATTTTCTTAGATTAATTAACCCTGAGGCAACTCCTGCCAAATGAAATGAAGGATTATACAAACTATTTCTGCTATCTGAAACTACTAGTTTAACATTTTCTCTAAGCTTAGGCATAAGTTGTCTAAGTAAGCTCATTCCTCTTCCCTGCGGAATTTCTACTTCTGTAATTCCTTCACTTAAACTTTCGCAAACCTTACTCCATAACTCCCTGCTAGATTCTTTATCGATTTCTAGATAATCTCCTAAGGTAATAGATTCAAGGTATCTTAAATCATGAAAAACATTACATTCCTCAATCAAATCACAGAAATCAATTATAATTGGCTTATTTTCAGTAATGATTATGTTATCTCCTTGAAAATCTCCATGGGCATAAGCTGTAAGGCAAGTTACCTTTAAACCATTCCAAACATCTTCATTATTAAAATAATAATATGGGTTGGGCAGTAATATATCTGTCCCATCTAAAGATATCCACTTTGTATATTTATCTACTCCTATTGATTTGAAAGCCTGTTCGTACTTATCATCCATATATCTATAGGAAAGTTCATTTTTAACTATATCTTTAGGTGATATGTACTTCTTTGCATGTTCTTTATTCCAGATAAACAAAAATTTAGTCATTTTTGAAATTATACTATCTTTAAGATCGTCTTCATTAATAACCTTGTCCAAAAATGTTTCACTTTTATATATGTCATCACCTGCTAAATCATATAGATTTGCATGTATAGTAGACTGTGTTTTACTTTCTATTTCATAGTTTGCTATAAGTTTAGCAATATATTTATGCATATTATTTTGTACAGCTAAATCATATGCTTTTTGAAATACTTCTGCTTCATTGCTACTTGTTATCTTTAATATTCCTACCCTGTTGTCAGCTCCATATTCAACCATATATACTCCTGCTCCAGACCTTCCTCCATTAAATCTCTTCAGTACTTCTACAGGAGCAATTTTATCCTTAGCCTCATCACTTATTTTATTTATTTCGTCCAATATTCCTACAATATCCATCACTAAACCACCCTATAAATATAAAACTTATTCTATATGTTATATTATAACTATTAATAATAAACAAGTCATCAAGAAAAAATGAATATATTATTAAATTAAATATAACATTAAGCGGTAATATTTATTTTAAAATATTGTTTATTTTACTTTATATTCAAAAGTTAAGTGAAAGATTAAAATAATTTTATAATTCATATGTATTTAAAATTGGAATAACATTTATTATAGGTACTTCATAAGGATGAACTTCTTTTATCGTATCCACTGTTTTTATCAATACTTCTTTGCCACAGCAAAATTCAACCTTACACTCTTCTGCATAACAAATTTCTCCAACCTCACCTTTAAAAGGATCAGCGCCCTGAAGTGGTCTCCATGAGCCAGTCACTTTAGAAACAGCCATACAATTATCATAGTTCCCACCTATAGTAAGCGCTCCAATATCATTTAGACTTTTTCTTAAATTTTTTAGATATTCCTCCGGTATAAAAGTTTCCACTTTAAAAAAATTAAATTCCATTTTGCATTCCTCCTCTAAATATTAGAATCATATAGATAAGTTAACTATAATTAAAGTTTGTATATGTAAAAAATTATTAGTAGTTCTATAAATTATTATAAAACGTAAAAATTTCATTACAGGATTATAATGGACTAAAAAAGTATAGTAAACGTTTTTTAACTATTAAAAATATTGCTAATAGTCTTATTTAATATTTGTTTTTCTATATATTCCATGTTAATATTAACTCATAAGTTAAGTAAAGGGGGAACTGATAGATGAGTACAATGAAAGAATTTGTTTTTTACCCACGTTTTGTTCAATTTCAAGGGGTTAGAGGTGTAACTGTAGATAATAGTCATAAAATATTAAATGAAATAGTTAGAGATGAAGAACTTAGTTTAGGTAATAGACAAGTTGGGAATAGAAGCTATCACGTTTTCTATTTTAAAAACGACTGTTTTGCAGTTTATTATCATGGTGGCGGCACAGATGCATTATTCACTTCTAGATCATTGGATGAAGTTTTAGATTATATAAATGGTTTGAATCCTGAAGATTTTAAATAAGATATATGGATAGAGGCTTTGGCAACTGCTAAAGCCTCACACTATTTTAAAATTTTCCTAGAATTAACTAATTATCTTTTTAATTAAAATCTTTTTGCTACTTCCTTAGCTTTAGCTACGGCACTTGCTTTAATTTCCTCTGCCTTATCAGGCATTGCACTTACTCCTTCTACAATAATAGATTCTTTATCATTTATTCCTATAAAGTTTAGTATTGTATTTATATATTTGTCTCCCATTTCTAAATCGACAGCAGGTCCACTAGAGTACACTCCCCCTCTTGCCTGAATATGAACAGCTTTCTTATCTGTTAAAAGTCCTACTGGACCATTGTCAGTATACTTAAAAGTCTTGCCTGCAATACAAATATTATCTATATAAGCTTTCATCTTTGGTGGTACAGTAAAATTCCAGAATGGTGTTACAAAGACATATTTATCAACAGATATAAATTGCTCTAATATATCGTTCATAGCTGCTATCTTGCTTTGTTCCTCTGATGTTAAATTTTCAAAGGAAAATCCTTTTCCAAACTTATCCCATGCACTAAAAACAACTTCATCAATTAGCGGAATCTCCATCTTATATAAATCTACAGGTATTATTTCATCATTGGGATTAGCATTCTTATAAGCATCTATAAAAGCACTTCCTACTGATAAGCTATATGAATATTCCTTAGACTTTGGATTTGCAGTAATATATAATACTTTTGACATTTTTACATTCTCCTTTTCATTTTTAAATATATTTTTTATAAATTCAAACATTTTTCACCCTTCTTCTTAAATATAGAATAAACAGAATTCTTGGCTTCAGGTGGAGTTTTAACTCCATCTGAAGTTTAGAAGTCGTTATCCAGGGACATAGCCGCTCTTTACTCCCACTTGAAGAAGATGGAAGTATTAGAGCGGGTAAGTCATCGGATAAACTAAATAATAATTTTTATACAAAGTGACAATAATATATATATTTACTTTATAAAATTAAATAATTTATTAAAACTTAGTTACTTTATGTAACTATAGTACAATAAGTCACTTACTTTTGTCAAGTAAATATGATAAAATAATTATAGGAGTTGATATACATGGAAAAATTTCATTTATGTCCTAGGTTTGAATCTGCTTTTGAATTACTAGGAAAAAGATGGACTGGATTAATCATACGATCCTTATTAAATGGAGCTAAGAGATTTTCTGATATTCAGGAAATAATACCTAACCTTAGTGCTCGTATGCTTACAGAAAGGTTTAAAGAATTGGAAGAACAAGGTATTATTACTCGTAAGGTTTACCCAGAAATGCCAGTACGTATTGAATATGAACTGACTGAAAAAGGAAGGGACCTAGAAAAATCTATGGACGAAATTCAAAAATGGGCTGAAAAATGGGCATAAAATAGAAAGCTTCCTCTATTATTTTAGGGGAAGCTTTCTTAATTTCAGTAAACTTCAATTTTTATATTATTTTTAGAAATTTCTGTTCTAGTCTGGTTTATTCTTTATGCCCTTCTTTTCTTATCACCGGAATTCTATATTCACAAGGTACCGCTGTTTGACATTTTCCACAGCCATAACGTGGTGCAAAACGCTTCTTAGTAACATTAGTAAGAAAATCATCACAGGGCTCGTGTTTTTTCCCTAATTTATCAATTGCTTGTGCAGGACATCTATTAATACAGGCACCGCATTGACTGCAATAATCATAAACACCTTCATATTTTCTTTCAGTTGCTTCAAAAGGTATACTAACGATTATACTTCCTAATCTGCCTGCAGCTCCTTTTTCTGTTATCATTGACTTACTTAATCCAAAGGTACCTAGCCCTGATATAAAGGCAACATGTCTTTCAGACCAATTACTTTTATAGTTCCCAGACACAAAACGGGAATCCAATCCTGGGATAATCGCTTCTCCTCCCATGTCTACAACTTTTTTTACTAAAAACTTTGCAAGCTCCTTATTGGCTATTTCCCCCTCAACCCTGCCATACAACCATTCTATTGCTGGTAGATCCTTGTTTTCACGATTTGCCTTTCTCACAGCTTCAGTAAAAGGCAGGAAGTACGATATAACTGCTTTTGCCTGCGGCATCCATTCTAGAGGAGTCATATGACCATCACCTATAACCTCTTTATCTTTTAACTTTAAAAACAATGGATCGTCAGCAGCAGCAATTCCTATAATTGGCGCATCAAACATTTGAATTCCCTTTAGTTCCTTTATCTTATTATAATCGGTATTTGCTATAAATTCCCCTGCCTGATTAATTATCTCTTTAATATTATCCATTTCTATCCCCCTATATTTCCCTTATATAATAATAGAATAAACTTTAAATCCTATCTTTTCAAGCACTCTTTTCTAATTATTTACATCATCTTATTGCTATAGATAGTTATAAAAATTATATTGATGATTTCCATTGTAACTACAAATATAATACCTATTATATATATAGGCATATTTAATCTTATAACTTCTGCTGCTGTTAATATAGTAAAAATTATTATGGCAGCTACAGTAATTTCAAAAGTAGTATAAGCCGCTCTATATCTTATCAGCTTCAGCATTTCATCATCTTTATTTACTACTCCAATACTTTTAATGGGATGCTTTTCAAATAATTTAGTTAAAATCATCCCACAAATGCCCATTATTATAAAAGCTACTGAGAATGCTTTAGCAAATTTCATTCCTTCTCCAGTTGTTCCTTGATAACTAGAATATAGATAAATTGCCGCACCCATTAATCCAATTATTGTGGCTCTAACAAATCCAATAAAATCTGTTCCTAATTTACTAGTTTTCATAATCATTCCTCCTCATAAATAAATATATTTTCTATAGGCATATTAAATATTTTGGAAAGTTTAAAGGCAAGCTGTATTGATGGATTATACTTTCCTTTTTCAAGAGATATTATTGTTTGCCTTGATACCCCTGCTGCTAAAGCAAGTTCATCCTGTGTATAGCCATTTTTTTCTCGTAGTTCTCTTATTACGTTTTTCACTAAAAAATCACCTCACAAAATAATGTAAAGCTAGCTTTACATTATTATTATATTCCAAGATTTGATAAATGTAAAGCTTACTTTACTAAATATTTATATTAGGCATCTGAAAGAAAATAACAAGTCCAAAGATGCGACAGATATTTTGCGTCAGACAAGGAGAAAGGTTCCGCAGATAGCCGACCCTATCTAAGGGTTTTGACGACGCAGTATGACACAAAATAGACTAGCAACTAGTTATTTTTTTGAAGATGCCTTATGCTTAGAAATCTGTTTATAAATAAAAAAAATCCCTGTAAATCTACAGAGATCTTTTTATAATGAGTTTATACTTTTTGAATAAAGATTACACTACTTATTCTATTTTAGTAAGTTTAGTGAAAATAGTTGAATTGGTATACTGAATTTTTTTCTTGTTTTTTATTATTTTTTTCTTCATGTTTATTTATATGTTTGTTTTCACTTGTTAGATAATCAATTACATATTCTCTCATAGCATTCATTGCATCTGCATTTCTAACCATATCTCCATGAGCATAGGAAGTTTGTATTGAGCTAAATCTCTTGTTAACACTATCGAATTTAGAAACTTTTGTTCTCAAAAAATTATATATATCTAGAACATTATCTTCTGTCATATTAGGAAGTAATTTAGCTGCTTCTGGATCAATTCCAAACTCCGATGGATTTTGCTTAATCATAGCTATAATACCTGCTAGTGATGGAGATCCTGTGACAGGATTAGCTAAAAAGTTGTTAGCACTTCCGCCAAGCAGTAATACATCTCTATTTAGATCCCATGTTTTAGTAATATCATTATTCCATGACATATCCATGTATTGCAAAAACTCATCATGGGATAATCCAGACTGAGGATCATATTCAAGAGTAGTTAAAACATTTTCTGTAAGATTAAATTTTTCATAATCTTTATAATTATAATATGCTCTGTCTAATAATATAACATCCTTAACTCTCTCAGGATATTTTTTTGCAAACATCATAGCAGTATCAGCTCCAAAGGAATGTCCAACAAGGTGAGCTTTCTTAATGCCATATGCATCTAGCACAGCTTCTATTGACTCTAGGTGTTTATCCCATGACATTGTAGGAACATGTCCACTATTACCATGATCTAAATAATCCATTGTTATTGTCATATACGGATTGCTTTGATCATATAAAAACTTACCGTGAGCATAACTTCCTCCTAAACCATGTAAAAATATAACTGCCTCTTTTGCTTTTGGAGAATAATTGTAGGATTCAGTGTATATTTTCACCCCCTTGTAATCAACATATTTTTGTTTAACTGCACCTTCAGCTTTACAAGGTGTTATCATAAGACTAAAAGTCAACAACATTGTAAAAACATAAGCAAAAACTTTTTTCATCAATGTTTCTCTCCTTTCTACGTTATATATTATTTACCTACAGTAATATTCCACATTTAAATAACATTTCCTTCAATATTTTATTTTTTTCTTTTACTAACACCAAAATTAGTTACTATTGACATTAGGCAATTATTTTACAGCAATATTTAATCCCCCTAGCCTGCCAAATACAATTTGTTTATAGCAGGTTAGAGGGATTTTATTTCTCTTAGGTCTCACAATACATTCCAAATTTTAAAATGTCCATATATTCATTAAACTCTTTAATGATATTCTCTACATCATTGAAAACTTCATCTATAGGTCTATTTTTATATTTTTTAAGATACTTTTTAGAAATACCATCCATACACATCATCATCAACTCTATAGCTTTTTTAGGATCAATTCCTTTTTTGAATTTTGATGTATCTATATCTCCAAAAAATTCGGGCATATACTTTGCATAGTACTTATTATACCTTTCCGTAATCTCTTGTTTTAATGAATCCGTCATATTTGAAATTGCTGAAAAGACCAATCTACTTTTAAGAGGCTCTTCTTGGGTTATTTTTATCTTTATTATACTAATCCACATAATCCTTTCAAAAATATCCTTTGGCTCTTCTTTTTTCACTGCATAGTATCCATTTATTAAATGATTCATGCAATAGTCAAACACATAAAGAAACAGATTTTTCTTATTTCCAAAGTAATGAAATAATATACCTTTAGAAATATCTGCTTTTTTTACTATAGAATTTGTAGATGCTTTATCATATCCCTTCAAAGCGAATTCTTCAATACAAGCATCCAATATCCTGTTCTTTTTTTCCTCTGGTAAGCTTTCAAATTTATCAATCAATTATAATCTCTCCCACTTTATTCCTTAGCTAAATATCCTATATTAAAGTAATTTAAATTCCTATAGGGAAACTAACTAGAAAGTTAACATATACCGGCGTATAAGTTAACTGACCGCCTAGAAACTTTATACTTTATTTGCTTCTAATCTTCATTCCTTCTTTTATGTTGTTATCAGGTTTAACTAATATTCTTTCTCCTGGTTTCAGTCCTTCTATTACTTCGATTAATTTTTCACTCTCTATACCTTTTTTTATCTGTCTTGTAACAGCTTTGCCGCTGTCTACAACAAATACACAGGAGCTCCCTTTATAGTCAAATACAGATGTATCCGGTACTACCAATGTATCCTTTTTAACCTCTGTTATCACTTTTATATCTAAATCATAACCTGGTTTTAATAATCCTGCTTCATCCTTTATTTCAATAGTTACTGGTACCCTCTTTTGGTTTACCCCTAAAGATGAGGTTATATTCTTTGCTTCCGGTGCTATTTTTGTAATCTTGCCTATAATAGTTGAATTTCCTATAGGTTTTCCACTTACTTGAACCTCATTACCTATTTTAACCTTATAAATGTCATCAGACAATATATTTGCTTCAAGTTCCAAACTTTTAGTGTCTCCTACTAAAAATGCCGCCGTACCTGCAGTTACCGATGCATTCTCATCTATAAGCTTTTCAAGAATGACTCCATCAACTGGTGAAAAAACCTGCTGTTTTTCAATCTCTCTAGTGATGGTATCCCTTAAAATAACAGCTTGTTTAATTTGAGATTCATATTGATTTCTCACATAATCAGGAGTACCATCTTTAATATCCTCTAACTGAAAATTTGCTGATTTTAAAGCCGCTTCAGCAGTTTTATATGCATCTTCAGCATTATTCAGCTCCTGTTTGCTTATACTTCCAGAATCATAGAGCGTCTTTGCATTATTTAAATTTCTAGATGCAGCATCATAAGTAACTTTAGACTGATCTACAGCTGCTTGTGCAATTTCTATTTTATTTACGCTATTTGCAATATCAGTACCCTGCAGCTGAGCCTTGGCAGCCTCAATCTTTGCATTTGCATCTTGAAGTTTTAGCTCTAAGTCACCTTTATCCATGGTTAACAGTATATCACCTTTTTTTACTGCATCACCTACATTAGCCTTAATGCTAGTTATCTTTCCTGAAGTATCAATGTAAGCAGTTTGTTTTTTATTACTTTGAACTGTGGCGGTATCTTCAATATACTGCTTAATTTTACCCTTTGATACAACTGTAGTAGTATCTACAGTCTGTCCATTTTGAAGTTTTACATACGCTAATGCACTAACTGTACATACTATCATTGAGGTAACTATCCAAAATAGCTTCTTTCTTTTCATATAATTTACATCTCCTCTAAAAATATAGAATTAAACTACAAACTTCAGATTATTCTAGCTAGATAGCTGATTTTAAAGTTTTCTTTTCATTTGTCTATTCCTTATTCTTTAAAACCTCTATCATGTCAATGGATTTAATCTTTTTCATCAAAATAAAATTAGTCATAACAGTAAATATAAGTGTAAGAACTATTGTAATAATGTATGTCTTAAATTCAATTACACAGGGAAAACTATATGCATCTGTACTACTTGCAGACATTATAGCTGCTCCAAGCCATCTTCCTAATGGCAATCCTACAGCTATTCCGAATAGGGTAATGATATAATTTTCATTAAAGATTAACTTTTTAATTTCATTATCTTTAAATCCTAATACCTTTAGAGTAGCCAATTCTCTCTGTCTTTCAAAAATATTTATAGTAGCAATGTTATATACAACAGCAATAAGAAGAACTGCTGCAAGCATAATCAATACTCCTATAGAGGATTTCATTGCTCCCATATTTTTGAGCAGGGCATTAAGAGCATCTGTCTTTGATTCTACAGAATTTACTGCAGCCATATCTCTTAATTTACTTTTTACTTCGTTTTCAAAAGCACTGTTATCCAGCTTTATCACAGCTGAATTTGCAACCATACCTTCTCCTAGTACAGTATTTAAGTTATCCATAGAAGTGTATGTGCTTAAACCTAAATACTGAACTACTATACCTTTTACAACTACTTCTTTCTTCTCTTTTCCTGGGTAAAAAAACTTTATATTAACGCTATCATTTGCTTTTACACCTAGGGTATTTGCTAACTTCTCTGACATAAGAATACCACTAGTTGGAAGACTTATAGCTTTACCACTTTTATCTTCAACTCTATACATTTGAGGATCTTTTACAAGTGCAGTAAATCCTACATCCTTGCTTCTCCAGCCATTTGATATTTCAACCCCTGTCTCAAGAACCGGTTCTATTGCTTTTACATGAGGAATATTTTTAATCTTATTTAATTCTTCTACACTTAATAGCTTGGAGAAGTTAACTTTTACATCATAGTTCTGAATACTTCCATATTGCTGACTTATCATAAAATCAATGGAATCTTTCATACTTAGAGCTACTAAAAGTATAGCTGAAGAAAATATAATTCCCAAGGAAGTTAATAATGCTCTTCTTTTATATCTAAATAAGTTTCTTAATATAATCTTCCATAAATAACTAATGTTTTCCCATATTACTTTCACTTTTTCAATAATTATTTTTTTACCAATTTCCGGTGATTTCTCTCTCATAGCTTCACTTGGCATAATTTTAAAGATAACTTTACAAGAATGATACCCTGCAAATAAACAGAAAAATAGAGTTAGTATTGAAGCCGGAAGTACAAGTTCCCCATATATTTTCGCACCTTCAAGAGGTAAGTTAAAATATTGATTAATAAGTTTAGTAAATCCTACTCCCATATAAGTTCCCAGTATAGAACCTATTAAACTTCCGCTAACTGCAATAAGAGCAGAATAACACATATAATAAGTGAGTACTTGTATATTAGTAAATCCTAGAGCCTTCAATACTCCAATCTGCACTCTTTGATTTTCAACCATTCTTCCCATCATAATATAGATAATAACTGAAGCAACCATAAAAAATATAATAGGAAATGTACCTCCCATAGATTGCAGCTTTTTTATTTCTTGAGTTAGCATCATAGTGCTTGTCTGCTCATCTCTATCAATAACACTTTTTACTCCATAATTTTTTAGATTCTTTTTTATATCATCTTTTACAGTTTTAGCATCACTGCCACTAGAAAGTTGAATAGAAATATTATTTATAGATCCCTTAAAATCAAAAATTGCTTCCCCAAAGGATTGCTTGATGTATATTATTCCGAATTTTTTATTATCAGGCATTAGTTCGCTTGCATCCTTCAATGTATATACATATTCAGGACTTTTTACTGAAGCTACAACCTTTAACTTAACCTTATTCCCATTAATGATTGGATATATATAATCTCCTAATTTTAAATCATTTGCCTTGAAAAAATCCTGATCTACAAGACATTGATTGCTGTCTCCTTCTGAAAAATATCTGCCGGATTTTATTACTATATCATTTACTATATCTTTTTTTACATCAGGAAGAGTTATAAATCTCAAAGTCGCATTTTCACCTGAAATATTTATGCTAGCATCTTTAACAATTCTTCCTGTAGCTGTTTTTACATGGGGCAGCTCTTCTACCTTTTCTTTTATGCCTATAGGTGCTTTATAAAGATCTACCCAAAGGTCTGCTAATTTATAATCTTCATAGTATTTTACACTTGAATTAGAAAGATTTCTAAACATAGAATTTATTGATGTGTAAAAAGTAACTCCTAAAATAACAATAACTAAAATAGAAACAAACTGTCCCTTTGATTTTTTTATATCTCTAAGTAAATTCCTGAATAAAATATTCATTACCACTCAATCCTTTCAGGTGGCTCAGGATTCTTATTAACAGTTACAGCTTCAACAGCACCGCTTCTAACTCTAATGACCCTGTCAGCCATAGCTGCAATAGCAGCATTGTGTGTAATAACTATTATTGTCTTATTCATACTCTTATTAATGTCGTGTAAGAGCTTTAAAACTAATTTTCCGGTATTATAATCTAAAGCTCCTGTAGGTTCATCACATAAAAGCAATAATGGATTCTTTACAAGAGCTCTTGCTATAGCTACCCTCTGTTGTTCTCCTCCTGAGAGCTGTGCTGGGAAATTTGATGATCTTTCACTTAATCCTACCTCTTTAATAATATCCTTGGGGTCTAAAGGATCATCACTAAGTGCCTTAACCAATTCCACATTTTCAAGTGCTGTAAGGTTTGCCATAAGGTTATAAAATTGAAATACAAATCCTATATTTTTTCGCCTGTACATAGTAAGTTGATTATCAGAATATCTAGTTATATCTTTTCCATCCACATAGACCTCTCCTGAGGTAGGTCTGTCCATTCCACCAATTATATTTAGAACTGTACTTTTACCAGAACCACTCGGTCCAAGTACTACTACAAATTCACCTCTAAGGATTTCAAAATTCATTCTATCGGAAGCCTTTACGATTATTTCTCCCATAGTATATTCCTTTACAACATCTTTTACTACAACAATAGGATCTTTCATTTTTAACCACCCCACATCCAATTTCCTTGACCATCCGGTCAACTTGATATTATTATGCTCCTTTTTGACCACGTAGTCAATAGAGAAATGTAATAATTTTTCTTTAATTTAATGTTTTAAAGTCTTATAATTTAAAGATGACTCAATTCATAACGAAACTAACTTAGAGGTGATAACATGTTTAAAATTATGATAGTAGAAGATGATTATAAAATAAGAGAAATAATGATAGAAAACATAAAAAAGTGGAACTTTGATGCCATAGCAGTAGAAGACTTCAATGAAGTATTCCATACCTTTGTAAAATATGAGCCTGATCTAGTTCTAATGGATATAAATCTCCCCTGTTTTGATGGATTTTATTGGTGCAACAAGATAAGGGAAGTCTCCAGAGTCCCAATAGTATTTATATCCTCACGAAACACTAATATGGACATAATAATGGCAATAAATATGGGTGCAGACGACTTTATTCAAAAACCCTTTTCACTAGATGTGCTAATAGCAAAGCTAACTGCTATTTTAAGAAGAACTTATTCTTATTCAAATATAGAATCAAATGTACTAGAGTATAATGGTGCCATACTCAATCTGAAAGATTGCAATCTTATGTATAATGAAGAAAAGATAGACCTCACAAAAAATGAATTCAAAATCTTATACACACTTATAAAGAACAATAGAGAGGTAGTTAGTAGAGATAAGATAATGAAAGCTCTTTGGGAAGATGAAAGCTTTGTAGATGATAACACTCTAACTGTAAATATAAATAGACTTAGAAAAAAATTAAGTGATATGGGGTTGACAGATTTTATTCAGACTAAGAAAGGACAGGGATATATAATACAATGAGTTTAAAGGAATATTTAATAGATAAAATAAAATTTATTATTTTTTATGTATTACTGATGAGCTTTATATCTGCTGTGGTGTACTTAGATGGGTTGGTAAAAATAAGGCTTGGAAATATACTATATATTAATGCTATAGGATTGACTTTGCTCTTATTATACTTTTTATTAGATTACTTTCCTATGAAAAAATATTATAGCACCATAAACTATATAGCAAAGAATAGAAAAGAAGATATTCTAACTAGCCTTCCTAAAGCTAAAAACTATGAGCAGGCTTTATGGAGTGAAATTGTAATGAGTATTTACAGAGAACAGCAGCAAAAACTTGATAAGTTATATGAAGGAAAAAAAGAGGGTTCAGAGTTTATAGATTCCTGGGTACATGAAGTAAAAACTCCTATTGCAGTGAGCAGACTTATAATCGAAAACAGCTGGAATAAATCTAAGAATGAGACTTTAAACAGCATAGAAGAAGAAATAGACAAAATAGATAGCTGCATAGAACAAGCTCTCTACTATTCGAAAATAGATGATTTCTCAAAGGATTACTTTGTAAATGAAAACAATATTGAAAAAATAATAAAAGAACTGCTTAAAAAGAATGCTAAAGCTTTTATAAATAAAAAAATAAGCATAGAATTGTTAAACTTAGATGTGAATGTGTGTACTGATAAAAAATGGATACTGTTCATAATAGACCAAATATTATCTAACTCTTTAAAATACACTGATGAAAAAGGAAAAATAACAATAAATACTGAGACGAACAATAAAGAAAAAGTATTGATTATAGAAGATAACGGTGTAGGTATAAAAGAAGAGGACCTTAATAGAGTGTTTAACAAGGGCTTTACAGGATACAACGGCAGAAAAGAATATAAATCTACAGGTATGGGACTGTACTTAGCTAAAAGGTTAGCTGTAAAACTAGGACATGATATAACTATAGAATCAGCATATGGCAAGTATACTAAGGTTAAACTCCACTTTCCTAAACTTATGGATTATTTTAACCTAAATTAAGACCTTGCTTCAATGTTACAAAAATGTAAGGTTTAATATTTACTTTGTAAGTTAAAAAAATGGATAATAACACTATCTTTATGTAAAATAAGGTTACAAACTTAGTTAAATGAGTTTTAACCTTATTTTTATATAGGTTTAAATAAGCAAATACTAGGAGGCAATAAAATGAATACTGTTGTAGATGTGAAAAATCTTAGAAAAATATATGGTTCAAAAGGTAATGTATATACTGCACTTGACAATATCGATTTGCAGATAAAAGAAGGAGAGTTTGTAGGTATAATGGGTCCTTCTGGAGCAGGAAAAACCACTCTTTTAAATGTAATATCAACCATAGATAAGCCTACTTCTGGAGCTATTAATATAGGCGGAGAAAATATAGTAGCTATGAATGAAGATAAGTTATCTTCCTTTAGAAGAAATAAGCTCGGATTCATATTCCAGGATTTTAACTTATTAGATACTCTAACTTTAAAGGAAAATATAATACTTCCTTTAACTCTTTCAAGAATAAAAACTACTTTAATAGATAAAAAAGTAATTAAAATAGCAGAAATCCTTGGAATATCTGAGATATTAAATAAATATCCTCACGAGGTATCTGGTGGACAAAAGCAGAGAGCTGCTGCTGCTAGGGCTATAATAACTGAACCTACATTGATACTGGCAGATGAACCTACAGGAGCTTTAGATTCAAAATCTTCTCAGGAACTGCTTCAATGCCTTACGGATTTAAATAAAAACAATGAAGCTACTATAATGATGGTAACTCACGATGCCTTTGCGGCAAGCTACTGCCAGAGAATACTCTTTATAAAAGACGGCAAAATATTTGCTGAACTTGTAAAAGGAAATAACTCACGGAGAGAATTTTTTCAAAAAATATTAGATATGTTGGCTGCCATTGGCGGTAAAAATAACGATATGATATAGGCATCTTTCACTTGTTATTTTATTTCAGATGCTATAAATAAATGGAGGATTATATAAATGAAAAAAATAATTATTTCTACACTATTAGTAGTTATGAGTTTAAGTTTAACAGCCTGTGGTTCTAAGGAGAATAAAGCTGCAAAAGTCAGAAGTACAGCTCAAACTGAGCAATCTCAAAAAGGTACTTTTGCAGGTTTAAAAGTTATGCCTCAATTTAAGGTTAAGGATATAAACGACAAAGAAGTTACAAACGACATATTTAAAGAAAAAAAGGTTAATATGATAAACATATGGGGAACCTTCTGCGGTCCCTGTGTAGAGGAGATGCCAACACTTCAAGAATTATATAAGGAGTACCAATCACAAGGCTTTAATTTAGTAGGTGTTGTTGCTGATGGAGATACAAACGAGGTACAAGCATTACAAATATTAAAAAAGACAAAGGCAGACTTTGTAAACTTAATACCAGATGAAAAGTTTAAAAATGATTTTGTTAGCAAAACTAAGGCCGTTCCAGTTTCGGTATTTGTAAACAGTAAAGGAGATATCCTAGAAACTGTAGTAGGTTCAAAGAGCAAAGAAGAATACAAGAAAATAATTGAAAGAAATCTTCAGCAAATTAAGTAGGTGTTGAGTATGAAGTACAGAATTAGAACTCTCTTATTTACAGTAAGTATACTTTTTATAGCCGCTGGGATATATAGAGGAGAAGTTCAGAAGGTATTAATAAAAGCTATAAATATTTGTTTGGAGTGCATAGGAATTGGATAAAATAAAGAGAAAATTAGTTCAAATAATAACGCTTATAAGTACTAATGGATACTTTAAGGGATTTTTAGAGGGCAGCATTTACAGTGGAAAATTTAAAAGCATATGTGTCCCTGGGCTTAATTGCTATTCCTGTCCTGGAGCATTTGGTGCTTGTCCTATTGGTTCTCTTCAGGCAGTTATATCAGATATAAAGTATAAGTTTTCCTTTTACATAGTTGGATTTTTAACTCTAATGGGAGTAACTATGGGAAGATTTATATGTGGATGGCTGTGCCCCTTTGGATTAATACAGGAGTTGCTAAACAAAATACCTTCCCCTAAATTTAAGGTCAGTAAAAGATTTGAAAAACTAAAATACCTAAAGTATGTAATACTTTTAGTATTTGTAATTTTACTTCCTATGTTTTGGGTAAATGATGTAGGTATGGGGAGTCCAACCTTCTGTAAGTATATATGCCCAGCTGGAACTCTTGAAGGAGGAGTACCTCTTACTTTACTGGATACCTCTTTAAGATCCGCTTTAGGATTTTTGTTTGCCTGGAAATTAACCTTACTTATAATCACAATAATTCTATCTATAATCATCTTTAGGCCCTTCTGCAGATTTATATGTCCTCTTGGAGCTATATATTCTATTTTCAATCCTATAAGTATTTATAGATTAAAAATAGATAAAGATAAATGTACAAGTTGTGGCACTTGTGCTAAGAAGTGCAAAATGGATATAGAGGTTTATAAAAAACCAAACAGTTTAGAGTGTATAAGATGTGGTGAATGTAAATCTGCCTGTTCACAAGGCGCTATAAAGACATTAATAAGTATGAAAGAGATAAAGTAGTGAAAATTGCTTATTAATATAGAAATAAAAAACTGTAGGAGGAAAAAATGTTATTTACAATAGCTAAAAAAAACGTAAAGAATAACTTTGAAAATTATTTTATATATTTTGCTTCCATAGTATTTAATGTACTAGTATATTTTACTTTTGAAAGTATAAGGTTTAATAAACAAATTGAATCATTTTTAGAAGGCGACCCTAAAGTTCTTTTGGTTTTTAAAGGTGCTTCTGTGATAATTGCTATATTTTCAGTTGTATTCATGTTATACTCTAGCTCTTTCTTTATAAAGAAAAGAAAAAAGGAAGTAGGGCTTTATTCCTTATTAGGATTAAAAAAGAGACAGGTAGGAGCACTTTTATTTTATGAAAATATAATTACAGGAAGCCTTGCATTAATTGTAGGAGTATTGCTTGGGAGTTTACTTTCCAAACTATTTATAATGATTTTAGTTAGGTTTATTGGAATAAATATAGCAATAAATTTTTCTATAAGCATGAAGGCCCTTTTAAACACTATAATAGTTTTTGGATCATTATTTTTATTAATTTCCATAAACGCCTATACCATAATTTACAGATTTAAGCTTATAGAGCTCTTTAAAGCTGAAAATAAAGGAGAGAAAGAACAAAAGTCATCAGCAATTTTAGCAGTACTTTCTATCGCCTTATTCATAATAGAAATCTATGCAGCCATGACTGTTAAAGATTCTCCAACATTTATGAGAAACATGCCTATTATTTTCATATGCTCAATAGCTGGAACTTTTCTTTTCTTTAGATCCTTTTTGATATTTATAGTAAAAGCTTTAAAAAATAAAAAAAGCATATACTACAGAGGAAGTAACTTAATAAGTATATCCCATATCCTATTTAGAATAAAGTCTAACAGTAGAAGTCTATCAATAATAGCTTTGCTTAATGCAGTTACTATAACCTCTATAGGTTACGGCTATAGCTTCTATTATAGCTTTGAAAAAATGGATAAATTAGCAACACCCTTTTCATATTCTTATGTAAGTAATGATATATCTTTAGATAAGAGAATTGAGGAATTGATAGAAAAACATCCTGAAAATAAACTTGTAGCTTCAAAAGATGTAGAACTTATTAAAGTAAATGCTGATTTATCAGAGATTTCGAAAAGCGAAAAAAATATTTATTTAATATCACAAAGTAAAGCTGAAGAACTTATTAAATTTAGAGGTATAAAGGATAACCTCAAACTTTCTTCTCCATCTGAAGGAATAATATTGAAATATGGTAGTTTATCAGAAGATAACTTTAAAGGTAAAATTATAGGCTCGTCAAATACAGGATTAAATAACCCTATTAAAGTAGTAGATAGAAAAAACTATGACCCTATGAACGCTTTGTATGATAAAACAATAGTTTTAGTGGTGCAGGATACAGTGTACAATAAATACTATAACAAGGACAACATTGTCAGAATTAAAGGCTATGTAGTAGAAAATCAAAGAAACAGCAAGGCTTTAACAAAGGACATCGTAAGGATTATTCCTGATAACTTACAGTTTACTTATGAATCCGAAAATTTAGGTATATTGATTTTTTCTTCTATGATATCTTTTATAGGCATTTTTGTAGGACTTGTATTTTTATGTGCTACAGGAAGCATAATTTACTTTAAGCAGCTTACAGAAGCTAATGATGACAAGAAAAGATATGATGTATTGAAAAAGATAGGTATAGGAAATGGTGAAATAAAAAAATCCATCCGCAAACAGGTGTTTACAGCTTTTGCTTCACCATTATTTATAGGAATGTTTCACTGCTTAGCAGCCTTTGCATTTCTTGGCAGCGTGCTAACAGCAATGGATGTATTCCTTCCGGCAGTAGTTACTATAGTATTTTATATTCTAATTTACACTATATATTACTTCTTGACAGTAAATTCATATGTTAAAATAATAGAATAAATTATTAATACCACCAAATACTTTAAGGTAGCCAGGCCTTTGATATAGGCACCCTCATTATTCTCTTTTTAAGTGTTGTGCTGGATTTCTACAAAAAACTCCGTATTTTTATACGGAGTTTTCCATTAGCATAAATTTTACAATTATCACTGATCATTATAATCCGCATCATAATTTGGTGCTAAATTTTTTTCTAGACCTTCTGCTGTCATTATTATTTTTATATTATGTCTTTCTAGTGGTGAAAGTTGTTTACCTTCTCCCGTAAATTTAGGATTAGGCTTATACCAAGATTTTTTATTAAAATAACTTTTATATGGGTCATCAGTAAATATATAACCATGCCTTGCAAAAATTTCATTTCTTGCCAACGCTAACTTTTCTTTACTCATATTTTTAAGATTGCGTAATTCCAAAGGCTTTACATTGCTATATGGAAGTATGTATTCATTTAATTTGCTGTCAACTCTTTCATTGGTGCCACTTGAGTCTGGATTATGGGAGTTTACAGTGGAATTATTATTAATTTCAGTATTAGGGTCACTCTTAGTATTATTGCTCATAAGAAATACATAACTCCCAATAAACCCTAAAATAAAAAGAATCACGAGTATGATAAGAAAACTTCTATTTTTTCCTTCACTTACTTCATCCATATGCTGCTCTTTTATATTATTTGTCTTTAAAGTTTTCTTTGCCTTATCATTTACAGATGTGTTAGGCCTTGAGTTTTGCTTTATTACTGTATCTCTATTAGCTTGCGTAATTTCTATCTTAGGTTCTGTTTGTTCGTTATATCTAGGTTTATCATTGAATTCATATGGTTTAGGCACTTGGAGATTTTCATCTAATTTATTTTCTATGCTGCTTATTACTTTTTCATTAATTATCTTTTCATCTTCGTATTCTCGTTTTGTGCCACAGTTAGCACAAAATTTATCATTTTCATCAAATGGTGTACCACATTTTTTGCAATTACTCATTTTATCAACCACCTTAACTTTCTATTACAAAGGTTAATAGGCCTAAACTATCATTTGATTAAATCTAGAAGTCAGCTATTTTTAAAAGTACATTTTTTATTATATAGAGTCATTACTATTCTTATTAATAATACTTTTAATCTTCCTCCAAATAGCATAAATGCTTCTTGTGTTATTTTCCTTTTTTTCATATTTGGTGTTACTATTATCTTTTGTTTCACTTAAAGATATTTTATCCTCTGTAGATAAAGTATCTTTATAGTTCTTCTTCTCGTCAATAGGCTTAAGAATATTGTCATATTCATAGATGTTAAGCTTATCACTAATAATACCTTTGTCCACTTCATAAAAGAAATCCTTTAAAATTTCTTTATTTTCTATATTTTTCATAACATATTCAATAAATAGATGATTTTCTTCATCGATACCATCCAAATAGAAATTGCCCTCTGCTAGATCAAAAACATAACCTGCTTTTATTTCAGTAGTTAATCTTTTTATGCTCCCTTTGCATAAAAAAATTATGTTAATTAGATTTTTATTTTTTGGCTCCTTCATATAGGTTATAAATCCAGTTTTTTTTCTTACTTCAAATGGGATCGCTCTATATAGGTATTTTAATATTCCTTTAGCCAATGTTGTTATACTTTTGTTATCTGAATCTAACACTATGTATATGTTTTTTCCATACTTGGCTCCATCAAAGGAAGCCTTAATAAGATTCAAAAAGGTTTTTTTGCTCATATCAGTAGCTAAAAACATCTCTTCTATTGAACTAAAACAATCTTCACTGTTACTATTTTCAATTTTGGAGACCTCTGGTAAAAAAGTTCCTTTATCTAAATTATAGTTCAACATAAATCCAGTTGAAAATATCACCTTTTCAGGATTTTCTATGTATTCATTTCTCTCTTCTTCTGAAATTATATAATTATGAGTAAAGTACCTATTTCTCTGCCCTGTATAGTCTTTACCTGCAAAGACTGACTGTCCAACTACCATTCTATTATCTTCTGTGTTTATACAAAATAAAGATGTAGGATATTTTAATACATCCTCCTCTGCTGCAAGGGATGATGGTGCTTCATAGAAGCATAAATCATGAAGAGTATTAATTATAAAATCATCCTCTAAATTTTTACTTTTAGCTACTGTATCATAGCCTGGAGTTTTGCTGAATATTCCTTTCCGATCTCTTGTGTAATAATG
This sequence comes from Clostridium aciditolerans, assembly GCF_016316925.1. GTDB lineage: Bacteria > Bacillota > Clostridia > Clostridiales > Clostridiaceae > Clostridium_AM > Clostridium_AM aciditolerans. The sequence goes on from NZ_JAEEGB010000006.1 coordinate 69,916, forward strand.
CTGTTGAATCATCTTTATTCTCTTCCTCCATCTAAATAGTTCATCTTGTAAAGCAGCCATAAGAACGGTTCATCTACTCTTAAAGGATTTATATTGGTGCTGCTATCTATCTGAAGATTTTGAGGATTACAACCTAGCGATGATACTGCAAAATATCCCGTAACTCCGAAGTAAGTATCCATGGCCCCTTTAAAAGGACTATCTACTTTTCCCAAAAACTTCCTAACCTCTCCATCGATGTTTTCATACTCGTTTAAATTAAAGAATTTTTCGTGTTCATAATTTCTAAATATATTGCTGTTTTTAATTATATATTCTTCATCATTTAAACTCTTCAGCATGTCACTCTTAGTGACTACTACTGCTGTAGGTATGCTAGTTTTTTCATGAGATTGTTTAGAGATAAAATTTTCAAATAAATATACAATTATATCTTTTGGTTCTTGGTATTTCTCAGTAAAATCACCCTTCAATTCTCTATTAGTAAGATTTATCTTTTTCCTTAGCGCTCTCATCTGAAGTGGATCAACAAGAAATATTATTCCATCAGAATTTTTAATATGCTCTCCATGCTTATCTATGTATCCTTTATCAGTCATTCCTTCCCCAGGAATATCATAAAAAATTAAAGTAATCGGTGGTATTTTATCATTCTTAAATTTTAAGTTTTCAATCAATGGCTCTACATGTTGTTTAGGTGTTGGATCTAGCATTATATTTTTATCAAAAATTCTTTCCTGATTTTCTCTTATCTCATCATTATAAGCGGAACTGCCTGCAATAAGGGATGCATCTATCCTTTCACCGGTATACTTTTCAAGCACATATAAAAGTGTTGTCATATATACTGATTTACCCACTTGTGATGCCCCTACAACTGAAATGATCTTTGATGGACCTCTACCTGAGGTCACAGGAAGTTCATTATGACAATAAGGGCATAATCTCTCACTGGTATTGATATCATATTTATCTCTAATTTCTATAAGCACTCCATCTACCCTAATTTTGCTGCTTTCAGGTAGACCTTCTGGTTTAACTATAGGGTTTATTTCTCCAAGAATCCCCTTACCTATTTTCCTATTATAATGATTAAGCAGCTCGTCTATTGTCTTTTCATATTCAGGGTCTCCTTTTTCTGAGTGTGAGGCTCTGAATACCACCTGATCCGTTTTAAACTTCTTGAAACAAAAAGGACATTTTATCATAAAGGGTCCTTTTTCATAAGTTGCTTTTTTATAATCGTTGTTTTGTTTTCTATTGTTACTACGAAAAAAATCCAAAAGCCCCATATACTAATACCCCTTCCATATATAAGTACGTAACTAATCACTTGTTTTTGTAGTTACTTTTGCTTTAATTTATATATATTACCATACTTTTTTATATCTTTTATAAAAATTTTTACATATTCATTTTTATCTACTATTATTTCTGGCATAATGCTTCGGCCTGCATTAATATTGTTAATAAAGTCAAAGCATATCCCATCATCTTTATTGATGGGATATGAATCATATTTTTTTACATAGCATAATGCATCTTTTGGTAAAGCTACTTCTGAATCTATTATAATTTCTAGAGACTTTTCTTTTGAAAAAAAGCTCTTAATGGATTTTATCTCTTTAATCTCGTAGAGAATTTCCGGCTTTCCTGTACTTATCATTAGTTCATTTTTACCATTACCTTGCTTTATGAGCAAAATCTCTCCATCACTTTCAACTGCTGGAAACACCCAATATTTATATTGATTAATTTCTTTAATGGCTTCACAATATCCATTAAACTCCTTATACTCTTCTCTGGTATATAACTTCACATTGTTTTCATTTATATTATCTAATGAAAAATCATCCAAAAAATTTGTTTTTAGTATATATACTATGTCTATATTTTTAGGCCATTTCCACCTTATATTAAACTTTTCCTTATCAAGTTCATAATCCATACCATATATCTCATAACTTGTATCGGGAACCTCAACTATTTTCATTGTAACACCGTCCTTTAATATAGCAGAAATTATAAATCACTATTTGAAGCTGTTAAAATTGTTGTTGCCGCTGAAATTAATATCTTTTTCTTTATCCATATAAGTAGTTTTTGAATAATCTTTTACATCTATATTTATAGGAATAAGAGTAAAAACTAATGCCATAATTATATCCGCTAAAGCTCTATATAGTATCCCAATCCATGGAAGATATAAAAATCCTAGCTCTATAATCAACCCTGCTACGATTCCTGAGATGGCACCACCTAATAAAAAGCCCTTTAATAGATTTTTATTATCAAATACAAGACTCACACTTACAGCAATTAAACATCCTAGTAACGAAATTAATATTACTCTTAGCATTATATATAAAATTGAAGATTCATAAACTCCATTTCTTTTATCCATGAGTAATCGCTGCTGCCTATCTTTGTATATTTTGTTAAATATGCCTTTTAAGTCCTTTGCTTCTTTCACGCCATAGTAGTTTCCATTACTTTCTCTTGATATTTTCTTAAGCATATAATAATTATTTCCATCAGCCATTCCAACAGTGTATATAGGTATTCCAGTACTTTTAAATGGCTTCATAATTTCATTAAAATTGTTGTCCAAATTATATGTGTCACCGCCATCTGATAATAAAATTATCATTGCATTCCTATCAGGTTTTTCTGTTAACTTTATTTCATCATAGGCTTTTTGCAAGGCATCTCCCATATTTGTATTTCCTTTTGGATTTTCATGTAATTTTAATTTTTCCTTTATATCCTTTTTCATCTTATCAGTAACTTCAGTCATAGGTAATATCTGTTCTGAAGTATCATCAAATCTATAAAAAGAGACTCTATTTTCTTCATTCATGCTATTTAATAAATCTAAAGCCGCTGAAAACCTTTCGTTATTCGGATCTGTTTTACTCATACTTCCAGATGTGTCTATAACAAATACAACATCATTGATTTTTCTTATTTTCCCGGTGCCAGCTTCATATAAAAATTGAAAGAGTGCTCCAAATATAAAAAGTAGAACTAAAGTACATGGAATTAGAAATTTGAACGAAGTTTTTAAATAATTGTTTTTCCAACTAAAACCATTGAGCCTTGGATTTATCATTTCTGCTATAAGACACATTAGTCCTATACATAAGGCCAATATTCCAAAATACAGTCCCATTAAAAGGCTGTGGGGTAATGTGTATCTATATAGATTTATCAAAACTTCACCAATAATAAATCCTATACAGCCTCCAATTAAACTCATTACTGTCATAGTTAAATTTATTCTTTTTTCTTTCAAGCAGTACCCCTCCAATACACCTCTAAATTTTTTTTAAATTATAGAGAAAATAACTAGAAAGTTAACTTATACAGAGGGATATGTTTCTAAAGCTGAAGTAGATTTAAAAACTTTGTGCCGGTCTTAGCGAAGGGTTTTAAGAGAACCTTAGAACTTTAGAGTTGTTTGAGCAGAGCGAGTTCTCGAAAGTTCTTAGGTTGTCTTGAAACACAAGCTTTAGACTGGCTAAAAGTTTGTAACGTGCTGAAGTTTTGAAACATATCCCGGCGTATAAGTTATCTTTCGGCCTTTGAGCCCTATAATCAAGTTATTTTAGGCAATTTTTCTATAGCTATTCCATGCATCATATACCCATTCTCTATGCAATAGTTATAGAAGTCAATTGCATTTCTTACATATATAATGTCCTTTACTCCAAATCCACCCATTAGATTTAATTTTTCAATACCGCTGCTCCTTCTTTCATGTATATATCCTATCTTGTAATTTCTTGTTTTTCTATCAAAATCAAAAGCGTATTTTATAAAATCACTGCTATAATCCCCAAAAAAGTATTTTTCCTGATATCTCTTTACATCATAATTCATTAAATAACATTTGAGTTCAGAATTACTATCAAGAATATTATAAAGCTTACGATAAAGCTCTTCCTTTGAAAGTACTTTACTACCCAAGTCCTCTACATTAACATTTGCTCTTTCATTAAATTCTTCTTCGAAGGATTTATTAAACTCCTGTTCTGTTAAAATATATCTATTGCAGAAATATATTATTTTACGTAGCAATTCTTCTTGCCCTTTTTTTAAATCCTGAGATAGACTCCCAATATATTTATCGCCAAGGTAAAAAGCTTTTCCGTAATTTTTCTCAAGTTTGTCTATAATATTATTTATTACATTCCTGTAATAGATCTTCACATTTTGTGCCATATATTCCTCTTGAAGATTTATCATATCATCTTCATACTTTTTAATTCCTTCACCGATAAAGTTAAGTTGATTTATTTCTTCATAAATCTCATCATGAATTTTTAATAAGATTTCCTCATACTTTTCCATAATTTTTTCACAAATGCTTAGTTTTAAGAGCTCAAGTCTTTTACCATATATATCTAAAAATATTTTTTTTCTTACTTCTTGTATATTTCCGCCTTTACTGAAAAGTTTCTTAAAACTAAATCCTTCAATAAACCTTGACTCATATATACTCTCAATTTCGTTCTTTATATTTTCAATATGTCTATTAACTAAATTTCTGCTATCTCTTATGTATTTTATACCTTCACCCTCATCAGAGGTCCATTTCCAAGCACAATATAGTCCTAATTTAGGATTATTGAGTATATTATCATTTAGTAAAGTTCTTATTTCTTTCTCCAAATTTATATTTTCAATATTTTTTTCCGCAACATTTTTAAAGTTTAGGCAAAAAAAGTTCTCACATCTATCTTCATATAAACCTTCCTCCACCTGTCTTAAGGTCAGCTTTGAAAGCCTTTTTTCTATATTAGAAGCGTTTGACATCATAATTCCATTCATATCCATTACAGTTATATTATTTGGCACAATAGGTTTTACCCTTGATGCAATGCTGTTCTCATCTGTCTTTAAAGCTTTAGCTATAAATTCTCTATCTCTTTTTGACAACTCATCTAGTTGTTTTAGAATTCTTTCATAAAAAACTCTTACTACTGTTACAGCAATAGCTCCATTTGGCCTTTTCACCTTTGAAAGTCCTGCTGTAATGTATCTATTTATAGACTTATCAATATTTATATTTGCCTTAAACCTACTGTTATCATAGTGCTGATTTTCCGTATCTAAATAAGTTTCTATACTAACATTCCTGTTCTTTAAAAGATTAATATAGGATATTATTTCATAATTATCTTTCATTGATGCAGCAGGTATTGTTCCTCTTTCACTTTTCTCCTCTAGTAAATATGTCATGTAAAATATAGGGCCTTGCCAGGTTATTGGAAGTTCTCGTTCTTCTCCATAAACAGCTATTTTTTCATCAAATATAAAGTCATTTTTTTGTATATATTCTACCTCTCTAAAAAAGCTTACTGAAGCTGCCTTGGAAAAAAACTCATCTTCTATATTCTTTTCTTTTATTAAAACATAAAGATCAGCGGTACTAAGCTTAAAAACTTCTAGCATTCTTTTTCTAATAAGTAAAGTTACTTCTGGAAGTATTATATTTAAAGGATCATCTGCCATAGTAACTACAGAAATATTTATTCCATCAAAGGAATTAAACAAATTGCCATAAGATAGTATTTTATCTCTTACCATTGTTATTTTGCTATTCAAGTCTTGCAAAAATTTTTTATCGTTATAAAACTTATCTCTTACACTCTTTCTCAAATGCTTTTTATCAGATAAGTTACAACTAAACTGGAAATTAAAAGAGTTATCTTTATCTTCATTAATATCTGTAAATATATTAATGAATGCTATTCCCCGTCCATTATCCCATCTTTCCTGGATAGTACTGCTAATATATTCAGAAGCCTCTCTAGTGCTGTTTCCTATAAACACAAAAAGTATGGGATTATTTGCACTTCTTTGAGAGTCATCATTGTAAATTTTTCTATCTATTTTCAAATCATACTCTTCTGCAAAACTCTTTAATATATTTTCCATAAAAATTCCTCCGAAATATACATTAAGGAACTGGAAGGCAAGGTTTAAACCTTACCTTCAAAGCTATTATTCTAACTGTTTTCTTACCTCCTGTATCCTTGAAAGTATTTCACTATAGAAGGCAAAAAGCTCGTCTCCGTTTATCAATTGATATTTTCTAGTATCTAGTTCCTCTACAATCTCTTTAATGTTTTCTAGTAATGCATTTACATTTAAAATAAGAGTTTCCGCTCCATCCTCCATTGAAAGTTGCTCAAGCTTTTTATCAGAAGTCTTGTCCACGATCATTCTTTCTCTTTCTTCAAGAGCAACATATTTTCGGAATATAGCCTCATGTTGGTATTCCTTTTGTTTTAAAGCATTTATAAAAGGTTCAATATTTACCTTGCTGTCTTCTCCACCATTATAAACATAAAACAATCCTTTTTTTACTATAGTGTCTGTATATAGTGCTCTTAAGAAGTTATCCAAGTCTAGTTCCGCTTTACTCATATCTTTTATTATATTTTCAAGTTCATCTTTTTTAGCAGTAATTTTTTCATATTTTTCAACTTCCGCTCTTACTAACTTAATAAGTTCTGGTGTTCTTATTAAATTATTTTTTGCCTTTTCCTCATTACTACTTTCAAAAATATAATATTTCTGCATATCATGATTTTCCACAGGAGTAAGACCTTCTTTTAAAAGCTTCTTAATATCTGCTATAGCTCTTTTTATCTCTCCTACATTTAGAATATCACTTTCTAGATTAATTGAATAATCTTTCATAAATTCATCAATGTCAAAATACTCAGTAACATTGCATTTATATTTTTCATTGCTACCTTTTTCGGTGTTTACAATACATCCAAATTCTATAGCTCTATCAAATAAGCTTCTTACCTCAGCATTATAGCTCTTTAATCTCTTATTTACATAGGTTGTACCCCATGATTGCTCTGGAACTGGAGAAGGAAGATATACCCAGTTTTTATCCCCATTTTGATATAGGTGTCTTCCTATACCATCATGTTCAAATAATGTATTTTCATATATTTCTTCATAGTGCTTTATTGGAGTATAAGAATATAAAGGCACTCCATTTTTTGTATTTAACCAGAATATTCTATTAGTTACCATACTCTCTTTTATATTCAAAGAATTACCTGTATTGGAATTTTTCTTATATTCTGTAATTCCTTCAAGGATTTTTTTAGCATTTCTTGGAACAGAAACCATACTCCAAGATGGAAAATTTATTGCCTCCATATTGTTTAAATGGAAGATTGGAACTGCATCTTTATCAAGTCTAGGAGCAATTTGATTTTTAACTATGTTGATAATTGACTCATCTTTTCCATACTGTAGAGTCAAAAATTCTTCCATTGATTGAGTTATTACTCCTCCATATTCTTCAGATACAAAATCAGATATTGACCCTACAATATCAATACGAACCTCATCTAACCATTTTTGAGACTCCTCTAAAAGCTTATTAGAAAATCTTCTTACTAATTCATCAGCAGTCTCTTTATTTACTATATTTTCAATATAATCTTTTAAATCTGGTACACTTACTACTGTCCAAGAATAGCTTCTTCCTAGTGCTCCTTCTATTTCTTCTCCCTTTGCAAGTATATCCCCGTCTTCTTTAAATATTTTGTTTAACTCGTTAAGTATTTCAGTATAGACTCTATAAATTTTGTTATTTAGATCACTTAAATCACTAATTACTTTGCTATAGAACTCTATCATTCTCATGATTCTTTCTTCTTCAGACCTTAGTATATACTCTTCACTTTTCGCTTCTATATAGTCATTCTTCTTGCTTTCCTTAGTAAATAAAATTGCTTTTTTTGCTTCGATAAACTTATCCTCAGCTAACTCTCTCTCAAATTTTATTTCCCTGGAAATATTTGAAAGTCTTTCTTGTAGTGAAGTTATTTCTGCTTCTATCGTCTTTACAATACAAAAACTGCTTGAAAATAATAATCTTGATGCATAAAATGGTCCCTTCTTAGCGTCTTTAAAAATTCCATCTACTATTTCTCTTACATTTTTTTGAACTTCACCTGGATACTGAGTTTTTACTTTATTATACTCATTTGTGCAGTCCCTTAAATATTCCTTCATGTCGTCATCAATGTCTACTGATTGCTTTTTTATTACATTATCATAGCTATATTTTTCTCTATTTTTATAGCCAGTTAGAGGTTTTCTGCTCTGAAGTTGCTCCTCGAATCTTTCAATTACTGCATCTTCATCCAACTTCAGTTGTCTTATTACTGCATCTACCTCCTGCTCTGTTGGTACATTATCAAACATATATTGCATTTTCTCAAAAAGTTTATAAGCAAGATATGTGGTTATTTCTTCAAGGGGCAGCACTGCAGAAGATGCGCCTATCATTGTATACTTATAATTTGACATATAAGGTTTTGCCATGTTGTCAGTATTTTGCTTTAAATTACTAATATAGTCCTGTATTGCAAACTCTCCTCCTGACTCCCTTACCTCATTAGACATAAAGTTTACTATATTCTCTGCCGTAACATTCATACAATAATCATAGGCGTTACTCATAGGTCTGCCATCAATATTAGTTGCAGAAATCAAGTGACATAAATTAAATGGAGGCATTGGTGAGTCAACAGTAAGTCTATTTCTATACTTTTGTTTAAACCTTTCATGTCTATCTCCTATTCCCATAAGGTAGTCCAATTCTTTAAGAGCTGCAAATCCATTTTTTATAATATAAGATTGAGAAGACTGATTGTCAGCTGCCTTTGATAAATTAACATCTGGTGTAAATAAATATCCCATAATATTAACTCTATCATTGCCCTTAGCACCATTTATGCTATGCATAATTCCTCTTACTATGTAGGCAATGTCAATAAAAGTTCCTCCACCAGTTCCTCCTGAAAGTCCTGAAAGAATAAATACATGAAGCGGTTGGTCAGTATCTTCTTGAAGAAGTCTTATCTTCTTTTCTATACAATCAACTATTTCATTAATTTTAGTAAATAAAAGCAATCTTCCTATCTGTCTGACTCCACCAGCACCATCAGCACCACTTTCCGAGGACAGTTCTGGTGCCAGCCATTCTTTAATACAATCATCTAGTATTGCTCTATCATTTAGGATAGACCTTATCTCTGCATTTGATAACATTACAAGCTCACTTTGAGGGTCAAGACCTACTCCACCTGTAGCAGGATATCTTTTTGTTTTTTCCTTTTGATTTGTTTCAAAGCCTAAAAATTCTACTTTTCTAGGCTTATCCTTTCTTGTATTTGAAATAATGTCTTCTTCCAAAATAAATCTTTTGCTGATCTGGTATTTTAATCTTAGCATAGCATCTATACCAGTTCCTCCAAGTCCTATTATAAGTACTGGATTTTCTATTGTTTCAATACGTATTTTATCACTTATAATTCCTCCACCCTTGCTTACATCAAGGTCTTGGAGATGCTCTCTAACTCTAGTGTTCATATTAATTCCTCCATTTTATCATCCTATTTAGCATGAAATTCCACTATAATACTTTTAGGCACCTTATTTAAGAATACTGTTACCTTATTTTTATTATAAAGTGTCACTATAGAATCATTATCTAACTTTTTACCTGATTTTTGGATAACACAGTCTGATTTATTAATTAATTCTATGCTATCATCATTTTTAAATACAAACTTTATGTTCTCTGTTTCTGAATATTCTTCTTTAAGCCCCAGTACATCAAAAAGTGTAAAGCTCCCAGTATAACCATCTAAATTCCTAAATTGAGGTGGTAAGACTTCAGCAGTATTTTCATCTCTAATTTGAAGCTCTACTCTTCCAAAACCCTGTATGCGGTTCTTTTTTACAAAAACATATATAACATAAATTAAAGCAGCGGCCAAAATAGCTCCAATCACACCTAGAATTATAGGATTTTGAAATATACCTTTTTTAGAAATTCCGCTTGCTTGAGATTTAGCACTCTCATCCCCTATAATTATAGCTGCACTTTCTCTGTAAAAACTATTTCCGTCTACTCTTACTTTTAGTTCATATTTCCCTTCCCCTGGAAGCTGAAATTCTCCTTTAAATGAGCTTTCTACAGCACTTAGCGGCACTTCTTTAAGAGAGTTGTCCTTTAAATTCTTAATAAGAAGTTTTGCTTTCATGTTATTATACAGCTCTTTATCGGATATTTTCTGGCCATTGCTTGTAAAATAAGATTCTATATTTACTTTATCCCCTTTACTTGGATTCTTAGGAGTAATACTTGCTTGTATTTGAAGGTCATAATTAAATATGTAACTTACTTTTATATTGCTTCCACTAACACCTTTAACTTTTACAGTCCATTGGCCCTCCGCAGGCTTAATTATCTTAAGCATCGAATATTTCTTTGATGAGGTAAAAACTGCATTTGATGATGGTATTGCTACCTCCTTACCAGAAGGATCTAATAACTTTAACTCTATAGGCTTATCAGAAAGCATAGATATATTTGCCTCTAACACATTTGAGTTTGGAATGTAAACTTTTAAATCTTGAAAATCTCCATTTCCAGTAATAGTGCCTCCATCTTGAACTTTCAACTTTGAATTATCTGCATAAATATCTGTAAGAATATTAGGAAGATCTGCTGCAGTATTAGTTATGTAATTTTTTCCTCTAGTTGAATTAGATATTTCGCTAAGTTGAGCCTTATCTACGGTACCGTCATAATTTAAACCTATAGTATATACAGGATAACCTTTGCTCTTGCATATGGTAAGAGCATTATTTAAATCATTTAAAGATTCTTGTGCACTTCTCTGAGGGTCATTTTTACCATCTGATAAAAGGATTATCATAGGCTCATGTCCTTTTTCATGACCACTATCCAACAATTTTACCGCTTCCAGTAAACCATATCCTGTATCGGTTTTTTGTCCAAGAGGAATATTAGAAGCCATATTTTTTATTCTATCCTTATCTTCTGTTGAATTTATACTGTCAAGATTATGTTCTCTTACTATATTATCTGAATATGCTACGAGACCTGCCTTATTTCCTTGCATTTGTCCCATATCAAGGAACATTTTTATAGCCTCTGTTCTTATTTCTTCAGGATCGCTTTCTTTCATAGAACCACTGGAATCCAGTACAAAAATCACGTCCATATTAGATGAAGATTGGCTAGCATATACCTTTGAAAATGGCATAAAAACTATTTGAAATACATATATTAAAGCTACAGCCAAAATCCATTTATTTTTAGTTTTCACAATAATAACACTCCTTATTATATCTAGTTTATATCACAATACACTTCTTCAATTTTCTACTTCATATCTTGATTTATCTGCCCTAAAATCCACTCTACAGGTTCAAATATTCCCTGTGACTTATAGGTTTCTCCAACACTTGAATGCCCTAAAGCGCTACAAGAAAAAAACTGATAGTTTGAAAAGTTGTGTTCAAATTTTCGTATTAATTTTTCTTCTCCTGAATCTTTAAGGAACTCTATAATATTTTCTTGGCCCTCTAACACATCCATCTTATTTACAATAACTGCGACAGGTATATCAATAAGCTTATTAAGTTTCATTTCTCTAACTTCTCTCAATCCTAATATAAAGCGATCTAATAAATCATTTACGTTTGTATTACTAGGACTACTCTTTATAAACTCTTGATTTTCTGAAATACTCTTTACCACACCTTCTATAGATAGAGGGTCTATTATAAAAATCAGCCCATCAGTATATTTATAATAGTTGTGCCTTCTAATAGAAGCTCTTATATCAAAATACTCTCCTGCAATATCATACATATACAAGAGTTTTTCACTACGAAACTTATCTGAATTTATAAAAACACTATAAGGTACTGTATCCTGCTTAATAGTTTTTCTAGGTAAAATCCCTTTATTTAATGTATCTAGACATTCTCTAATCTTTAATTCTTCTTTTTCATTCAAGAATCTTATATTCCACTTTTTTGCTTTTGCAAGATCATTTATTAAAGTGTTTAATGCAGAGTACATAAAAGAAGTTTTTCCAGCAGATACTCCACCTATTATAGGTATACATATCGGTGATGTTTCCTTGCTTTCAATACTCTTAGAACATCTAGGACATACAGCCCTAAGCTTAGCTCTACCTGCAAAATTAGTTGAAGGGATTACCTCACCACATTCACAAGTTCTTTTCATAATTCCATATGGTCCCGCTTCTAATCTTTTATGGACTTTTTCACAGCTTGGACATATATAATAAGGTATATCGAACTTTATATGACAGTAAGGGCAACGGCCTGCTATTCTTTCCCTTGTAAACTTTATTTTCTCCATGGCTATAACTATGAAATAAACTATATAAATAGGGATACTTATAATTGTAATTATCAAAAAATGTATAAAAAAGCAAATTGCATTTAAAATATTCCCCATTATGTATATGATAAATTGCGCAGTTTTTATCCTACCAAAGGTAAAGTATGATCCATTTATCAACTGCTGCTTTAAAACTAAAATTTTACCCTTATTAACAGAAGTGGCACTTTTATATGTATTATTTAAATCCTCATACTGCTTGTAAAAAAAATATTTTTCCTTTGCTGGTTCGTAAAATTCTCTTTTGGTCTTCAGTGAATTTCCTTTATGAATGCTGTATCTTAAACCTCTAAAATAGCTATCTACAGTTTTAAAAAATCCTTCACCTATTCCTATGACGGCTCCAGCTATAATAGCTATTATTGATCCTAATACTATAAAAATAGCTCCTATAGCTTCAAGTATTCCTCCCAAAAGATCACTCCCTTCGATTTAAAACTATTCACTACTTTCTAAAAAGGTTGAAAGGGTTTCTTTTTTGTTTTTTCTCTCTTGCTTTATCCTTAATTATTGACCACTTCTCTATAATTTCCACCTTATTTTTATAAGCGTTAACTTTTCTTTTGAAATAATTATCATAAACCTCCAACTTTTTTTCAGAGCTTTCTTTTAGTATATTTATAATTCTATTTTCTAAGTATTCTTCTGTTTCTTCCTTTACCTTCATATCATTTTTAAATAGGAATATTAAGAAATCAATAAATACTTGATAGCCTTCTCTGTTATTAGATTTTAGTGTATCTTTATATTGTTTAGTAAGAACAATATCATCTAATACATCAAAGTATTTACTATAATAAATTTCTTCATATTCTGAGCAAAATAAAGCCTTCTTTACTTTGTCGTGCTCAGACGGACTCTGAAGGTATACACATAAATTATTAAGAAAACTTTCTAAGAGCTTTTCATAGCTCTTAGTATCTATATTTAGAAAGTCAACTTTAAGATTTTCTAAGTGATTTATTTTAAATGCTGCATCACTATCTTCAATCTTCTGTATACTATAAATTAGTTCTATTATATTACAAGGTGTTTTTATACTACATTCACTCTTTAGTTCAAACATTTTTCTAATAGTATAACTTTCTAAAGCTACCTTCTCTACATTAATTTTATTTTCTAGCTCTATAAAAAATATTTTTAGTACATCTTTATCTATATATTGGCATAAGGACTTTTTATCTATATAACTTATAATTTCTTTATACTCTTCTAAAGAGAGTTCTCCATCTTCACATAAACTTAAATACAACCTAAGCGCATCTGAGAATTTTTTCTTTCTATAATTTTCAAAATAATTAAAGACTTTATAACAATAAGATATAAAAAACTCTTTTTTATTACTTTCATCTCTTAATTCGATACTGTACATAGAAAATAAGAAGTCATTTGCATTAGTTAACTGACTTATACATATACATATCTTCTTTTTCCACTCTTCATCAATTCTTCCTTCTTCTATAATAAATCCTACTAAGGTCTCCTCAATGCTGCTGTCTTTATACAAATAATTATTAATAGAATATGCCTTGATAATTATTTCTGGAAAATATTCATATTCATATTTTAAAGTATGAAGAATGTCTAAAATGTCCTCCGGAGATTTTATAAGTATGCTTAAGCATTTGTTTAAAAATATAGTTATGTTTTTAGCATCTTCTGATTTTATATTGAAAAGATCTATTCCGTCACCATCACTATATTTATCATTAAATGCCATAATGTCACTAATCAAAGACCTAAAATAAAATTTAGCATGTCTTATTTTACCTCCTTCAAGGTAAGTTTGAAGCTCTTTTATCCTAGACCTATGAAGAGATAATTTTACAAACTGTCCAAGAGTAACTTCTTCTATTTTCCTCATTCTTTCATGTAGACTTAATATATCTTCCACATTGATATCTTCATTATCCATGACTAAGTAATGTATAGAATTAAAATAGAACTCATAAGCTTTTCTTATATGTTCACTACCATTAGTTTCTCTTCCTACCATAAATAAAAATTTTGTTATCATCTCTGCTAATTCAACATCTACCTGCGTGCTAATTTTTTCAAGATTATGATCAAGCTGCTGAAAAAGTTGCCTATAAGCCTGAATAGATTTATAGTTAACCGCAAAACTTACCGCTCTTTTAACATCTTCTATAGTTGATTTTTCAACTCCTCTATTTACCATGTTATACAAACACACGCAGTTATCTATATTCTCATCTAGGACATTATATTCAAATTGATCAAGAAAGCATATAAAAGGTAAAAATGTTTCCTTTGAAACTGTATATCCTACTTCTGCTCTCTTTATAAAACTACTATTATAGGTCAAATCTGAACTTTGCCCATTAATAAAGTCAAAAACATTATACTTATAAGACTTTTGAATATCTCTAAAATTAAACTTACTTCCTTCTCTGTCTGCAGCACAAATCATATAAGAAGCATCATCGGGATTGTAACAATAGGTAGTAAAGCTAAATTGCTGTGCTAATTTCCTAGGTAAGGACATTTGCACTGCCCCAATCCAGTATGCAGTGTTGCCTTTATAATCACAAAATATTATCTTTTTCTCAGTTTTATTAAGTTCTATAGCTGACTTCATTAATTCTATGAAATCTTTACTCCTTTTCCCAACATCTGTCCTTTTCAAGAAATTACCTATTGAATCGAAACAAATAGAATTACCTAAATGTATTTCCTCCAGTTCTGGTAAATACTGTATTTCTGATATATTTTCTTCTTCAGGAGTCAACCCAGTTCTAAAGGTAATTGATCCATAAAGCTCTATAGGATAAAAGGGCCATGGCTTGTCAGATACAAGTACATGACAAAAATAATTCCCATATCTACCTGAGTAATCTTTACCTACATATTTAGCAGAAGAAATGCAGTATTTTCCCGTCTTTAATCTAAAAGACGAAAATGCTATCGGAAATAGCTCATCTATTTCTTTATCTGAAGGTTGTGTTGGAAGATTGTCTGGAGGTATATAAACACAATAACCTTCTATCTCTTTTCTCTCCTCTTCAGTAATTCCCTTTGACATAGAATAGGTTTGAAATCCCATTCCGAAAGACAGTCCCTTCTTACATGAGGTGTAAAAAAGCTGTTGAACTGTCATAGCTGAATCACTTCCTTTTTTCCGCCTTTATTAATTTATGTTCATATAGTAACCATAAAAATGGATCTTCTATTCTATGAGGCCTCAATTTTGAAATCCTACTGCTTTCTGGATTACAGCCTAGTGCAGTTATTCCAAAATAAGCATGATTCTTAAAATTTGAATTTAATTGATTTGCAAAGTTTTCTCCACCCCAACTTCTAACTAAAGATTCCATGGTTCCGTTCATATCTTGAAAATCTGAAATATCAAAACTTCCTTTGCTTATGTGTTTACTTGAGTAATTTATGCAACTTGATGGATCTACTAAAGATTCAACTGCATCTATTTTTGAAAAAGCTACGGCCACAGGTATATCAATAAGCTTATCTACCTTTACGTTGTTTGCTTTTCTAATAAGGTTTGCCGTTCTTGAAAGCAAGTCTTCTATTTCGGTGTTTTGTTCTGGCAGTGGTGTTCCTGCTGGAAGCATTTCTCTCACATTTTCTAATTGAAGCGGATCAAGCAAAAATATAATACCAGAGGAGTTATATATGTATCTGTTTACGGCCTTCATTGTATCTTCAGAGTCTAAGTCTTCACCTGCAGTATCAAAAAAGGCAATGGTAACAACATTGCTTATCCTTTTACCTTTAAACAGTCCGCCAAACATTCCTTGTTCCGTAAAAGTAAGATTATAAATAAGAGGTTGCTTTACAGATGAGTCTGTCTTAGCTGAACGAGTTACTCTTATTAATTCATTTCTTTTAAAAACAGGATCATAAAAATCAGTTCTATATCTTTTTATTGTTGCATCATTTACCGCTGAGAGGCTGCAGTTGAAAGCCGAACCTATTTCATTCATTATTTTGTCAATCAAAACTGCAATGTAATGACTTTTGCCGGCCTCTTTTGCTCCTATTACTGCAAAGACTAAATTATCATATTGTCCTATAGCGTAAGGCAGCTCCTCATGACATGTAGAACATATTTTTACATTTGTTTTTTCACCGCACTCAGTGCAGAAAATAGAGTCTGGCATTTCTTTTTTGCTCTCTCCTCTTTTAGACCTGAGAAAAATACCCTCTCTTGCATTTTCACATCCTTCTGGATCATTCTTGCATATAAAACTTACATCATTTAAATCATGTTTAGAAAAACAATATGGACATATATAATAATCTTTTTTCTTTAAATTAAGCTTCATTTCATTGTTCCTCCTTAACTACAATAGCTATTAACTATTTAAAATATAATTTTTCTTTTGCCGGTGATATTATTCTGTATAACTTGCTATTACTGTCGTCTAAGAAAAATAACTTTAGATACATGTTTCTGCCTATATTTTCAATAGGCAAATTTAAAGTTATAGGTTTATCAATAGCAATAGTTTGATAGTCTATATTAAGTATACTTTTACCATCTGATTTCTGAAGAGGCATATTGCCAAACTTACCAACCAATTCAAGTTGTGGCAGATTTATTTCTTTATCTGTAGTAGATAAAACTATTTCCGCCCCTTTAAGTTTTCCAAGGAGACTCTTTTTATGTCTTATTTCATAGAGTATTTCTGAAGGTATTTTATTCATCACAAGTCTTCTTTGTCCCTCAGAATATAGTATTTTTCCGTTACAATCAACAGAAATATATATACAAAAATAGTAGTTTCCTTCTACTGCCTTATGAATTAAATACTCTCCTTTTTCATCACCGTACTCCCTTTTAATCGTAAACTGTGAAGCACAGCCATCTGTTGGCCCTATTGGAAATCTATCCATCCTGTAACATATAATAGCCTTGCTTATACCTTCTGGCCATCCCCATTCTAATGAAAGTTGTCCATATTTGATATCAGCTTTTATAAAAGAAACTTCTGGAATATTACCTTCACTAAATACACTGCTTCCTATATTTTCATCCTGTATTTTATCTTCTATCATATTACTTTCCACAACATCAGTATTAATCGTATCTTGATCTTCTAAAAAAACATTGGATGCTTCAAGTAAATCAATTTTCTCTGAAGTATCATTTTGTGTATCACCTTGATTACTATTCACAATTTCATTAGTTTTATCTATAAAGTTCTGTACGTATATAGAATCACCAGTAATTTCTTCAATCTTTTTTCTTACATCGTATTCTGATAATAAATTAAACTTATTTACAAGATTGTTTATTTCTTCATGGGAAATATTGTCTTTTACAGAAAGTATTATTTCCACTTCATCTGATAGCTCTTGAAGTTCCTGTTGTTTTTCATCAATCATTCTTTATATCCCCCATCTTTATCTGCCTATTTTGTTAACATTTGTTAGTAAAAACTTTACAAAGAAAATAATTTCTTTAAATATAGTATAAATTAGTATACTATTACTACTATAAATATTTTATCACACATATATGTTTTTTAAAGTGACATTACAAAAAGTTCAGTAAAATATAAGAATTTAGTATTTATTAATAAATAATCACAGGAGCATGAAGAACTAAACAAAAATCAAAATATCAGGGATAACTTTTAGGTGTTTATCCGATGACTTACCCGCTCTAATACTCCCATCTTATTCAAGTGGGAGTAAAGAGCGGCTATGTCCCTGGATAACGACTTCTAAGCTTCAGATGGAGGTTAAATGCCTAAATGGCATTTAACGGGCAGAATTGCCCAGTGGTCGCAGACAAACTCCACCTGAAGCCAAGAATTCTGTTTATAGATATAAAACTTTATAGTAGGTAAATCATTTTTCATGCACAAAGTTTATATTTTGTTTATAATTAGTTTATAGAAAATAGAGACACTCCCTTTAAAATAGAATTATGGAAGACTTCCATATTGCAAATTAATTTAAAACTAAAAGGAGATGGTAAAAAATGAAATTTAAGAAGAAAACAGCGATGATTTTAAGTTTTGCTGTAGGTACTCTAATGTTTGCTACTACCGCTATGGCTGAAGTAGTGTCTAAAAGCGGCTATGACCAACTTAAAGATTCTCTAAAGTATACGGCAGAAAGTTGTACAACTAAACTTTCAAATTATACTGTAGATATGTCTTTCGTTGTAAAGGATAATGGCACTCTCGTTTATTCCGAAAACTCACTTAATAAGTATGATACATCAAAAAAGGCTATGGAAAATGTATCAACAAGAGTAGAGGGTTCTACTAAGAAAGAAAACTATTACTATTCCGACAAAAATGGTTTTATTAACAAAAATAGTGATCAAAATGTTTATTATGTAAGTGAGTATACAAGCCCTCGAGAGGTTAAATCCTTTGAGAATCCTTTTAAACAGAAAGAAGCAGGAGATGTTGAAAGAATAGCAGACGCTCTTGTAGGTAATTTAAAAGATTCTGTTGTAGTTACTCAAAATCCAGATGGAAGCAAAGAATTATCTGGTTCTTTAAGTGAAGCACAGATTCCAGCACTAATTAATGCAGTAGTATCTCTTCAATCTAAGAGTGCATTTGGGAATAGACCTAATAATGAAAATAACATGCCTAAAATTACAAAAGATATATTTGTAAAAGAAGTTAAAGGAAAAATGGTAACAGGTAAAGATGGATTAATGCAAAGTGTTCTTGGCACTGGAATTCTTTCTGGTAAAGATGAAAGCGGTAAAGAACATAATATAACTTTTGAGTTATTAGTTAAAATTACAGGAGTTAACTCAACTACTGTAAAAAAACCTGATTTATCTGGCAAGAAGGTAGAAAAAAGCATAGAAAGAGATTATGATAAATTATCTAATCCTTCAAAATACATTGGGAAATATAAAACTGATATTTTAATAGAAAAAGATGACAAGTTCCAAAAAATAGGCGAAAGAATTGTAGACATTGAAAAAATAGATTCTAAGAGCGTTAGTGGAAGCTACCATGAAGAGTATGCTAAAGGTTATGAAGAATACGCAGCTAATAAAAAAGACTTGAAATTTAGTGCAACATTTGAAAAAGATCAATTTAATGCTCCTTTCACTGCTACTACTTCCTCAGGCGCTAATGTTAAAGGAAATTTATCTATTAATCCTCATTCAGCAAAAGTATACTTTAATATAAACGAAAATATGAATGGAAACTTAATATCTGACGGTGAATATAGTAGAGTGTTTAATTAATATATAAAAAAATGGGTCACATTTTTTAGAGGACAGAGGACAATTGACAGAGGACAGTGAAGGAGGATTTTTCTCTGCTTCACTACGAAAAATCTTTAATTTAATTTTATCTTCGGTAAATAAGGTTTAATTAAGCTATGCTTAATTAAATCGATGATGTTTCGCTTTAGCGAAACGAATCCACAAGAAATAAATTAGTTTTCTGACATAAGGAAGAAAACTCACCTTCACTGTCCTCTGTCCTCTGTCAACTGTCCTCTTAAAAATTTTGTGTCGCAAAATTTTTAATTTAGGAGGTATGCAAGTGGAAAAGGTCATTGAAATTAAAGAACTTTCTAAGATATATAAAAATGGAAGAGGTATAACAGATATTAACCTTGATATACATAGAGGCGATATTTTTGGATTTTTAGGTCCTAACGGAGCTGGTAAAACTACTGCTATGAAAATTATGACTGGCCTTATAAAGCCTGATAGTGGTGATGTTAAAATTTTAGGACATAGTATTTTGGATGAATTTGAGCAAGCTATGAAAAAGGTTGGGTGCATTATAGAAACTTCTGAATCTTATTCTTATTTAACAGCTTTTGAAAATTTAAAACAATTTTCAAGATATTATAAAAATGTTGATAATAAAAGAATAGAAGAAGTTTTAGAACTTGTAGGTCTTTTAAAATACAAAAATGAAAAACCAAGAAAATTTTCTCTTGGAATGAAGCAAAGGCTAGGAATTGCTGCTGCACTCTTATCTAGGCCTGAAGTAGTTATTTTAGACGAACCTTTAAATGGTCTTGATGTTGAAGGAATGATTGATATGAGAAATATTATAAAGGAGCTTGCAGAAAAAGAAAAAACTACATTTTTTATATCAAGCCATCTTATTCATGATGTTGAGCTTACTTGTACTCGTATCGGAGTTCTATATAATGGCAAGATGCTTAATGTAGATACTACTAAAAACATATTAAATAACTATGCTTCTCTTGAAAATTATTTTATCAGCGAGGTAGAAAGAAATGGTAGAATTTAAAGCAGCTTTAATTAATGAGATTGAAAAATTATATAAAAAGAAAAAAGTTTTAGTGGCAGCAGTAGTGTCACTTATTTTCATAGTAATAGGACAAGTATCTATTATTGGCTTAAGGAGCGGTTTTGGAGTCCGTGGAGTTTCTAGTATGGAATTTCCTTTGCTTGTGCTTTCTGTGGTTGTTAACACAATTCTTCCCCTATTTACTGCACTTGTTACTATAGATAGTTTTTCTGGAGAATTCTCTCAAAACATTATGAAAATTGCACTTACAAGACCAATTACAAGACTGAAATTTTTTACAGCAAAGATTGTTTCTATAATGCTATTTGTTTTTGTAAATCTTCTGTTTGTAATGATTTTTTCAACCTTAGCAGGTTTTATTTTTAATTCAAGCCCCTTTACGGCACAAGGTATTATTAAAATATTAGTTTCGTACTTTGTAACATTAACCCCTATGCTAATTTTATCACTAGTTATTGTACTTCTTACAAATATATTGAGAAGCGGGATAGGCGTGTTTTTTGTATCTATTCTTATTTTTATTGTTTTCAAAACACTTGGAATTATTTTTTCTAGCTTTTCTACTTTGTTTTTCACAAGCATGCTAGATTGGTATAAACTATGGATTATGAGCAATGTTTCCTTCTTAAAAATCTTACGTCAGTTTATGATGATGTTTAGTTATGCTATACTACTATTTACAGGAAGTTATTATTTATTTGATAAAAAAGAGTTTTAATAAGCTTTAAGTGTATTTAAATGCGTATATTTATAATAAAGTTAAAAATTCTACAGATTATGTAAGGTGAAGAAATGGATATAAAAAAACGTCTAATTATTTTTAATACTATAACCGTTGTAGTTCCATTTATTATTGTATGTTTAACAATTTTCATCTTTATGTTTGTATCTTCAAAAGTTTTTAGTACAAATATAAGTTATGATAATTTCAAAAAACTTGCAGCTACAAAATTTGAGCTAATAAATGCAGTAAAAGATGTATCAAAGTTAAATCCTGAAAGCATTGAAACTGCCGGATTTCAAGAATACTTATACCAAAAGCTTTCAGCTATAAATGGAGAAGTTATAATAATTAAGAACAATAGTATTATATTTGCTTCAAAGGATATTACTAAAATTGATATAGAACGGTGCTTAGACGAAGCAAAAACTAACTCTATAAAAAAAGCTGTGAAAATTGATAATATCTCTTATATGGTTGAAACATCTTCACTTAATTTTAAAGACAGCTCTACAGGAAATATTATATTATTAGCTCCATTGGAAAAATCAATGGATATTTTCGAGAAATTTATTATAACCATTGTCGCTATATTTTTCGCTTCTTTTGTAGCTATAAATATATTTATGTCATATCTTTTTTCAAAAAGAATATTAAAACCTATATCACTTCTAAAAAAAGCTACTGCAGAAATTAGCAGAGGTGATTTAAGCTTTGAAATCGTAGAAAGTGGTGATAGAGAAATTAAAGAGTTGTGTGCAGATTTCGAAGGAATGAGAATACAACTTAAGGACTCTATTCGTATGAAAATGAAGTACGATGATAATAGAAAGATGTTGGTTTCCAGCATATCTCATGATTTAAAAACTCCTATAACTTCTATAAAAGGATATGTAGAGGGAATTTTAGACGGTGTTGCAAATACTCCTGAGAAAACAGAAAAATACTTAAAAACTATTTATTCAAAAGCTGAACAGATTGATATTATGATTGATGATTTACTTTTATATTCTAAACTAGATTTAAACCAAATTCCCTTTAATTATGAGAAAACAGATATTGCGGAGTACTTTGATTATTGTATTGAAGAAAGCGCACCTGAGCTTCAGAAATCTGATATAAAAATATACTTGAAAAATGACTTAAAGGAAGCAAAGTATTTTATAATTGATAGAGAAAGAATGAGAAGAGTTATATTAAATATTATTGATAACTCTAGAAAATATATGAACAAAGAAAATGGACAAGTTACTATAATGTTAAGGGAAACAAATTCTAGCATTATTATTGAAATAAAGGATAATGGATCTGGGATTGATAAAAATGATATAAATAAAATATTTGATAGATTTTATAGAGCTGACTTAGCAAGAAGCGGCACAAAGGGCAGCGGGCTGGGTCTTGCCATCGCAAAAGAAATTGTAGAGGGCCACAAAGGAAAAATATGGGCTGTTAGCTGTGAAAATGAGGGTACAAGTATTGTAATATCATTAGCAAAAATATCATAAAATAGAGAGGTTATTATGAAAAGAATTTTAATAGTTGAAGATGACTTAAGTATTGCTGAACTTCAAAAGGATTATCTGGAGCTTTCAGGCTTTGAAGTTAGTGTATGTACTGATGGTGTACAAGGCCTAAATACTATAAAAGAAAAGGAATTTGACTTAATAATTCTTGATATTATGCTTCCTAAAATTGATGGCTTTAGTATTTTACGCAGTATACAAGAAGATAAAGATATTCCTGTTTTATTAGTCTCTGCCAAAAAAGAAGAAATCGATAAAATTAAAGGCTTAAGCCTTGGAGCTGATGACTATATTACAAAACCTTTTAGTCCTGGTGAGTTAGTTGCCAGAGTTAAATCTCACATTCAAAACTATGAAAGAATAAAAAGCAAATTTACACCAAAGTCAAAAAATAATGTTATAGCTATAAGAGGGCTAGAAATAATTAAAGACTCAAGGCAAGTTCTTATAAACGGTACTGAGGTAAATTTAGCTCAAAAAGAGTTTGACCTATTGCTTTATTTAGCTGAAAATCCTAATAGAGTATTTAGCCGAGAAGAGTTATTTGAAAAAATCTGGGGATTTGATGCTCTTGGTGATACTGCTACTGTTACAGTGCATATTGGAAGAGTAAGAGAAAAAATAGAGTCTTCTCCATCCGATCCACAGTATATTGAAACTGTATGGGGAGCTGGGTACAGGCTTAGGGTATAATCTTATACTCTAAGCCTATTTTGTTTATTATGCTTTTACCAAAACTTTATATCATCGGTCAGTAGTTTTTCGAAAGTCTCTGAATCTATAGGCTTACTAAAAAAGTATCCTTGTAGTTCATCACATTTTTGATTTTTTAAATACTCTGCCTGAATAGAAGTTTCTACTCCTTCAGCAACAACGGAAATGTTTAGCCCATGTGCCATTCGAATTAAGGCATCAATAATAACCTGTTTGTCCTCTAAATTTACAATGTTATCTACAAATGCTTTATCTATTTTTAAAACATCAATCTGTAAACTTTTTAAATAATTCAGCGAAGAATACCCTTTTCCAAAGTCATCAAGAGCAATGCTGATTCCACACTCTCTTATTCCTTTCAATATTCTATTGCATTCGGATATATCCTCCATTAATAATGATTCTGTAATCTCTAGCTCCAATAGGTTAGGTTCTAATTTTGTTTCTTGTATTATCTTTTTTATCACATCTATAAGATTTTTTTGTTGGAATTGAACTACTGAAAGATTTACGCTGACCTTTAAGTTTGATAGCCCTCTTTCATACCATTCCTTTAGCTGCATACAAGATTTTTCTAATACATAATTTCCAATATCAATAATAAATCCAGTTTCTTCAGCTAGTGGAATAAATTCATCTGGGAATATCTTTTCTCCATCTTGTTTTTCCCATCTTACAAGAGCTTCTGCACTGCTAATTTTGCCCGTTCTTGTATCAATCTTAGGCTGATATACTACTTTAATTTCGTCTTTTATTAAAGCTTCTTTTAGTTCCTTTTCCCTAACTAATCGATCAATTAAAGTTTTTTCCATTTCTTTAGAATAATACATGTATTCATTGCATCCTTTGTTTTTGATATGGTGAAGTACAAGATCTCCATTTTTTAATATTTCCTCACTTGTAGTTCCATGTTCTGGATATATTACAATGCCAGCATTAAAAATGGTCTTTAAACTTTTACTTAGAATAAATCTTTCTTTCTGAAGATCATTCATTAAATCCTTTATTTTCTCATTCATATGCTGAAAATCCAAGAAATCCTCTAGTATAGCAAATTCATTATCACTTTTACAGGATATAAATGCAGTTTTCCATTTGGACTTTAAAAAAGCAGCTATACTTAATATTATTTCTTCTCCTGCAATATGCCCTACAATGTCTGTAATTTGCTTAAAATTATGTATTTGCAAAATTATCATTGAAGAAATACCTTTACATTCACGCATATATATTCTTTCATCTATCTCTTCTTTTAATAACTCTTTATTTGGCAACCCAGTTATGCTGTCGTAATATGCCATTGTGCTAATTTTAGTTTCTCTATCTTTAATACGATCTTTCATGATGTTTATATTTGATGCAATTTGTGCAAACTCATCCTTGCCTGCAATTTTAATATCTTGTGAATAGTCTCCTTTGGAAATTTTCAAAAGTCCACTATTAATTTTTTCTACTTTTTTCATAATAAAATTATTTAGAAATCTCCAAATAAGAAAATAGAAAATAGCTATTATAACTAAAGCAATTTTTATTGAACTTATTATTGTCTGTTTTTTTATTCTTTCAAGTGCGGCAAAATCATATATCATTTCTACATAAAACTTTTGTGAAGAATTAAAGCTTTTCCATGGCGTATTTAGTTGATAATATCCATATGTAAATCCATCTTTACTTTTAATAAGTTCATTATTATTCTTTAATTGCTTGAATTCTTCTTTTGTCAAATCTAGTTGCTTTCCTTCATCTGATAAAGCCCAGGTGCCTCTTCCATTATTACTATAAATTTCTATACTTATTTCACCTTTTTCTAAAGACTTTGGAAACTGAAATAAATCTTTAAATAAAAAATTATAGTAGCTGGAATCATATTTTTTTCTTACATATTCCTTTACATCAACAGATATCTCTATAATATAATCACTTTTCAAAGGACTATAGTAAGTATATCTATTTAATTTTCCATTATTCATAGAAAACCCTATCCCTTGGTTATATATTTTTCCTGTGCCATATATTTGTGATAGGTAATTTTTCATATAACTAGTTTTACTAATTAAATTTATTCCCTTATCTAGTTCAAAGCTAGTATGTACTACTTTCCCCTCCTTATTAATGATGTATATGTCTGAAATCGGCAAGCTTTTGGCAAGTTTTTTTAAGGCTTCGTCCTCTACATCTAAAGGATTTTGTTTATTTTGTACAAACCACTGCTCAATATTATTTATGCTGCTCTTTTCAAGTTCTAAAAATTCATCATTCATTCCATATAAGATCATGTCAAGCTCTCTAATTTGCTCATTTGCATGAAAAAGAGCATCTTTTTTTTGTTTTGCAGTTACATTACCAATTTCGCTTTCTATGTTAAAAATAATTAAAGTAGCAAGCGTTATCGTCGCAAATATGACAGATGAGATAAGAAATAATATAGTCTTATTTTTCACGATACCCTCCATTTATAAAATAAAATATATATTTAAAAATCCAAAAATTTCTTTTACATATTTTAGTTTAAAATATTTATAAGAACATGTCCATATTGTCTTTAAATTATTATCCATATTAAGCATATGAAAGTATCATCTTCATCAAATTCATCTACGTACTTCTTGTCCCCTTCATAATACGGCATTTCATTTGTATCAATGTCTTCACTTTTACGTTCATTAATAAATGAATGACTTTCCCTCAAATGATGTGAGCAAAAAATTAAAAACTCCTTGCTATAAACAATCAGCAAGGAGTTTTACATTTTTATTTAACTTTAGATTCACTGATTAAATCTTGAAAATTTGTAGAGTTTTCGCTGTTAATCTCTGGGAATTTTATTTCAACATTTTTATTTATATTAAAAGTACTTGTGTTAAAATCAATTCCTAATTTATATACACCAGTAAGTTTATTTTGTGTACTTGTACCACTTAACTTTTCAACTGTTGGTATGAACTTTGCTGAGTCAAATACTAAGTCTATATTACCTTTTTCATTTACAACATATCCATCTCCATCAACTGCATACTCAATTACGATTCCTTTATCTCCCACAAGAGTTACTCCATCAAAAGCATTTAATATTTTGTTCATCTGTGCTGTAAACTGTGGTAATCCTTTGTCAAAGTCTGAAAAAGCTTTATCTATTGATGCTTGATTAGCTTTTGCTTCTTCCGCGCTTGAAGCAGACAATTTTGTAACTGTAGTTAAATAATCCTTTAATAATCCTTTAGCATCCTTGTTATTTATTAAGTTATTTGAAGTATATTTTATTAAATCTTTGAACTGCTTATCATTTAATTTAACTTGGAAAGTACGAACTAGCTTTCTTCCATCTTGGAGATTCATATATGTATATCCTGTTTCTGTAATAATTTTAAAGCCTGGATCAAAACTTGCCATACTGCTAAGAATCATTTTTGAGAATTTATTCTGCATATCTTCACTTGCTTTAGCTAAATCCATACTTGCATTATTTGTTTTACCCATCATTGAGTTATCTAATACAATATACTGCTTTCCACCCATCTTTTGTGCTTCAGCAGCTGGTACTTTGATAATCTCTTTAAATTCATTTTTACCATCTGCCATATTTACATCAGCCCAAACTCCCATGTTTAATGGCATTGTTCCTAGTTGCATTGCCACATCTGCCTGCATTTTTCCAACCTTACCATCTTTGTCTTGATTTGCCTTGGTATTAATAGTCATTTTTGAACCATTAATCATTGGAATAACTTTACTTGCCTGCTGCTGCTCTTCGGCTGATAAATTTTCTGCGGCAAATCGCAATCCAATCTCTGTTTTACTTTCTGAGCTAGTAATTTTTTGTGTTTTGCTAAAAGCATCAGAAAGAGTTTTTCCCTCATAACTGCACCCTGTAAAAAGAGAAGTGGACATTGCTACCACAGCTCCAATTAAAACTAGTTTTTTTAAGCTTTTCATTATTGCACCCCCATTAAAATTATGAGTTAATTATACCATGGTTGGCAATATTATTCAATAGGGTTTTTTATACCTTTTAATAAGTTTTTACAATCTTACTCTTTTATATGAATTTATTTTGATTTTTTCTCTTTTTCTTACATATACTTAAATCAACTATTATCATAAACTTTCAGTTAAGCTTAGATTCTTTTAAAATATTGTTATACTGAACTAACCTTTTCATCATTTTTTTCTTTACATATTCCAATACATCTTTTTTATCTTTATCTATATTTTCATCATCAAAGTTAACATTTTTACGATTCTTATGTCATTATCTACAACTTTCTATACCTTTTTACAGAAATATTAGAAATTTTTCAATAAAAACTTTCATATTTTAGCATTTTTTGTTAGAATACTTATATATGATGTTAAATGTTATTAAATATGCTATTTAATTTCAGATTAAGGGGGATAAAGATTTGAATATGTTAGATTCTATGTTAAATGTTATTACAGTTCTTGAGGATATGTTTCAAGATGAAGATGCAATGCTTGTAGTATCAGATTTAGAGAAAATAGTATATTATAAAGCTGGAAAAACCGTTAACGCAGGCCATGAGGGGTTACCATTAAGAGCTGGGGATGGGCTATATGAAGTTATCCAATCTAAAAAAACTTTAAGAGTTATTGTTCCAAAGGAATTATTAGGTACTCCATTTAAAGCCATTACTATACCTTTATTTGATGAAAATAAACGAATAGTGGGTGCCGCAGGAGTTGGTTGGAGCTTAGATAGTAAAGTAAAAATATACGAGCAACTAAGCAATGTTGTTGATAGTTTGGCAAGCTCTATCGAGCAAATCTCAACAGGCATCAATGACATAACTACAAATGCACAAAATATAGCTTCCTCACAGGAAGAAATGGTATCTTCAGCTCAGGTGACAAGAAAAAACGTGGATGAGACTTCTAAAATTACAGATTTCATAAGAAATATAGCTAACCAAACTAATCTCTTAGGCCTTAATGCAGCAATAGAAGCTTCAAGAGCTGGACAAGAAGGAAGAGGTTTTCAAGTAGTAGCTGGAGAAATACGAAAGCTTGCTGTAAATAGCAAAAATGCTGTAACCCAGATAGAACAAGGGCTCACTGGCATGCAGACTTCTATAAATTTTATCATGAATATGATAGAAAAGAACACCTCAACAACCCAAACACAGGCTGCTTCTTCTGAGGAAATAAGCGCTTCTATCCAGGAACTAAGAGCTCTATCAGATGTTTTATTGCAAGTCACTAAAGAGTTAGAAATACTGATCAAATAATATAAAAAGAAGCCCCCTTCAAAAGAGGCTTCTTTTTATATTTTGTTATTAGCATAATTCTTTAGTTAAGCAATATAAATCTACTAACTATCCTATGATACATTTAACCCCTAAAGACTCTACTGACTCCTTTAACAACTCCATTTTCTCCTTATCTGGTGAATTTACATCGGAAATATCATATGTTAATCCTAATTGTTCATATTTTGCTACACCTAATTTGTGATAAGGTAGAAGATTTATTCTATCTATATTATTTTCAACGCAGAATCTACTTATACTTATAATATTTTCTTTATCATCATTTAAACCTGGTATTATAGGTACTCTAATTACTACAGGCTTATGCTTTGATATTATTGAAATATTATTTAAAATTGGCTTGTTACTAACTCCTGTAAGCTTTTTATGTTTATCTTCATCCATATGTTTTATATCTGTTAGAAAAAGATCTGTAACAGGTATAAACTTATTGACTATCTCAGCGCTAGTAAACATTGCACTTTCAACAGCAGTATTTATATATTCTTCCTTGCAGGCTTTTAAAATATTAACTGCAAATTCCGGTTGATAGGTAGGATCTCCTCCTGAAAGTGTTACTCCGCCATTTCTTTTGTAATAAGGGCTATCTCTTTTTATAACTTTCATAACTTGCTCTACAGTCATGGTCTTTCCAGTAGGCTTTAGTGCATCATTCAAACACATATCTATACATTTTAATTCACTGCATGTAATGCACTTTTCTTTATTTATGTCTATACTAGCTTTAGTGTCTTCATTATTTTTTAAAGTAATAGCATTGTTTGTACAAGCTTTTGAACATTCCATACAACCTGTACAATTCATCTTATGATATCGGATCTCCGGCAGTATCTTTTGTCCTTCTGGATTAGCACACCATAAACATTTTAGTGGACATCCTTTTAGAAATATAAGAGTTCTTATACCAGGTCCATCATGAAAGGATAAGCTTTGTATATCAAATACTATACCTGAACTCCTTGAATCTCCCATAATTTATGCTCTCTTTCTTAATTCTATATACTTGTAGCATTATACTCTGTTCTTGCTATTATCTCATCCTGTATTGGTTTGGAAAGCTCTACCCAGTAAGCGCTAAAACCTGCTACTCTGACAATTAAGTCACGATATTTTTCAGGGTGCAATTGAGCATCACGAAGCATATCAGAGTCAACTATATTGAATTGTATATGATATCCTCCCTGATGGAAATAAGATTTAACTAAATCAACAAGGTTATGAGAGCCTTCTACTCCTCTAACTGCATTAGGATGTATCTTCATATTAAGTTGAACACTTCTCATTTTAACAGAATCTAGCTTAATTCCTGATTGGAATAATGCTATTGGTCCGTTAACATCTGTTCCTGGTGTAGCTGAAAGAACTCCATCAGTTAAGCTAACGCCAGCTACTTTTCCATCTGGTGTAGCACCACATACACGTCCAAAAGGTCCATGAGCTGATATTGATAAACCAGCAGGTATCCATGGAAGTCCTAAGTATGTTGTCTCTGATAAACATACTTCATTATAATGCTCCCAACACTCAACAAATATTGAATCTACATAATCATCATCATTTCCATATTTAGGTGCGTTTAATAAATCTCTATGTATTCTTTCAAAACCACCACTGATACGCTTTTGTTCAAGCATTGAGAAATTACCAACCTTATCTGCTCTTTCAAAACCAAAGTTTTCTTTTAATGCATGTCTTATCTCTTCTATTGTATATTTTTTATTTTCAAATACTAATTGTTTAATAGCAGCTAAACTGTTTGCAACATTCACCATACCTGAATTTAATAGTGTTACTGACTTGTTGTAACGAGCTCCATTAGAATCTAATGGTTTACCATTTTTAACACAGTCTTTAACGAATACAGAACCAATAACAAGTGGGTTTGTCTCTCTATGTACTGCCATAACATAGTTCCAGTAACGCATATAAACTCTTAAGAATCTATCTTCTACTTTGCACCATGCATTCCATAAATCTTCATAGCTGTTGATGTCTCCTAAAGGCTCAGTGCAGCGTATTCCTGTTCTTGGATCTACTCCATCATTTAAAACTATTTCTAAGCACTTAACCTCATTAAAGAAGCCTGGATGGCATATACCATGGCATGTTCCCTGCATTTGCATTTCAACACAACCACCCATTCCTACATCTCTAGCATCTTCAATAGTTATATTCTCATCTCTGTGGTTTTGTAATAAATGTTGAATACAAGCTTCATTATTAAACCAAGCAGGATATCCTGCACCAGTTTTTGTAGTTTGTGCAGCTTTCATTAATAATTTATCAGTTGTTTTAGAATTTACCATTACACCTAAAGTAGGCTGAATAGTCTGCATGCTGCAGCCTGCTTCAAGTATTATTTCTTCTAACTCGTTGTCTGCACATTTTCCATCTCTTGTGACTCCTCCAACTATCATGTGCTGGAATAGGTTTCCTGAAGCTAAAGCTTCCCAGCTTCTTGGAGATACATATTCTTCACTAGAGAATTTTACTCTCATAAGTTCCATAAGCTCTACAGCTTCTTCTCTAGTTAATCTTCCTTCTTCTATATCCTTCTTATATAGTGGATATAAAAGTTGTCCCCAACGTCCAGGAGAAAGTCCTACTATTGGACCATCTAATGCAATAGCTATATGGCCTATCCAAGCTGCCTGTAGTCCTTCATAGAAGGTTCTTGCTGGTTTTGCTGGAACCCATCTTAGAGTCTCAACCATCTTTAATAGTTCATTTTTTCTTTGTTCATCTTTCTCTTCAGCTGCCATTTCTTCTGCCTTGTCAGCATAATTTTTAGTCCAATTTATAACACCTTCACAAGCTAATATAGTTGCTCTCCAAAATAAAACCTTTTCGGCAACTTCTCTACTAGTAGGAACAGTATTTTTAATTTTTTCCTTACATTCCTGTATAATATCCTCTAGTCCTCTCTCAACAATCATATCATAGGCTGGTATCCATCTTCCTTCCATAATTGATATAACGCTTGGAGGAAATATTACAGTTTTAAATGCATTATCAAGGTCATCGTATTCAGGCATAGTTTCTTTTAAGAACTTGTCCGACTCATCTTCAATACATTTGCCTTCCCAAAACTTACAGGATTCAATTAGAGGCTCTGCATCTTCTTCTTTCATTGCAAAGGTACCCATTTCAATTAACCCTTTGCTTTCTTTATGACTGCGGCCTCCTCCTACTCCAACATCATAAACCTCATCACCTGAGTTTTCAGCCTTTCCAATCATATGTGAATAAAATTTTTGACTATATTGTAGATATACTGGTGCACCTCTCATATATCTAGTTTTTTGCATAGTAATAAGCTCATATGGTTGTATTGCTGGTGTTATATTTTCAATAGCATACTTATATGCTCTTGCTCTACGAATAAGAAGTGGTTCACCTTCTGATCTCTTCCATTCTTCTGTATAAAATATACTAAATTCTGGATCAAGCATACACCTAGCTTCTAGTAATCTATTTCTTATTATTCTACCTCTCTCTGTTGTAGGTTCTTCTAATACTTCTCTTGAAACATATCCCTCTTGTTTTTGCTCTTCATTAGTTGGTGGCCATTTTAATGTTTTTAAATTTTCAAAATCAATCACCTTTAATTCCCCCTTGAATGTAGTTAAATTTTCTGTACAATCTATTATACCATACAAAATGTAATATTTTATACTAAAATGTTAATTATGTAATTTTTTATATTTATTATGTAATTTATATTGTTTTACCTTGGAGTATTATAAAAATAAATAGGAGCTGAATTTATTATCAGCTCCTTACATTTCAAACAATCCAAGTATTTCTTCCTCAGTCAAAGCAGCAAAGTTATCGCCACTAGCCAATTCATCTCCCAAAATTCCTGATATAAGCTTTTTCTTTTCTTCTTGAAGTAATAGTATTTTTTCCTCTATAGTGTCTTTAGCTATAATTTTTATAACTTCTACAACATTCTTTTGACCTATTCTATGAGCTCTATCTGTGGCTTGCTCTTCCACCGCTGGGTTCCACCAAGGGTCAAAATGAATTACTAGGTCTGCAGAGGTTAAATTCAATCCCGTTCCCCCAGCCTTCAAGCTTATCAGAAATACTGAGTTTTCTCCATCATTAAAAGCTTTAACCATATTCATTCTTTTTTCTGAAGGTATTGAACCATCTAGGTAATTAAAAGATATTCCTTCAGCATTAATTCTTTTCCCAATATTCTTAAGAACAGATGTGAATTGAGAAAATATCAATGCTCTATGCCCTTCTTCTATGCTCTTATTAATAAGTTCAACTAATGCTTCTATTTTTCCACTACCACCGCTATAATCTTTCATTAATACCGTTGGATCTAAACACAACTGTCTTAGTTTTGTTATATAAGAAAGTATCTCTATTTTACTATTTTGAAACTCATAATCCTTTACCTTCTTTTGAATAAGTTCAACTGCGTAGTTAGCATAAGTTTTATAGACTTTCTTTTGCTCATCCTCCAAATTCACCACTATTGTTTTCTCTATCTTATCAGGCAATTCCTTTATAACGTCTCTTTTTTTTCTTCTGAGAATAAATGGTTTTATTAATCTATTTAAATCCTCTAAAACTTCTGGACTTTCTCTGAGTTTTTTATGATACCTTACACTAAATCTCTTTTCGTCATATAGATATCCTGGCATTATAAAGTCGAATATAGACCATAACTCCATAAGAGAATTTTCCACTGGTGTTCCTGATAATGCAAATCTTCTCTTTGCCTTTATTTTTTTAACAGCTATGGCATTTTGAGAGTTTGGATTTTTTATATTTTGAGCTTCGTCTAATATACAATAATCAAATTCAATAGAGCTATAACTTTCTAAATCTCTTTTTAATAAATTATAAGTTGTTATAAAAACATCATAATCATCTATTTTCTTAATTATTTCTTCTCTATCTTCCTTTGTTCCATTAATAGCTGCTACCTTTAGCTTAGGTGCAAACTTTTCAAATTCACCTATCCAATTGTATGTTAGTGACGTAGGAGCTACAATTAGTGATTTACTTCCCTTATTAGACAATATAAAAGTAATAGTTTGAAGAGTTTTGCCGAGACCCATCTCATCACCTAAAATTCCGCCAAATCCCAGATACTCTAAGGTTTTAAACCAATTATACCCTACTTTTTGATATGCTCTTAAAGTCCCCTTCAAATCTTCTGGTTCCTTAAAACTTAAATTTTCTATATCTTTAAATTTATCTTTTATTTTCTTTAACTCTCTTTTGCCTTTTATAAATCTAATACCGTTATCCTCTAAATAATTGTGCAAAAAAACACCCTTATTTGATGGGATTTGAATACAATTATCATCTATATCCTTTGATGAAACTATGTCTAAAAGCTTTAGAAACCTATTAAGTTCTAATTCTTCTAGATCTATATATTCACCATTTTTAAGTTTATAGTATTTAAGATTATCTCTAAAGGACCTTAATATATCAGCAGTCTCTTCAGGACTAATATTGCCTATTTTAAAATTCATTTCAAAGTAATCATATTTACTAGATTTAATGCCTCCACTAATTCCTTTTGAACCTATGGACTTTATACCTCTAAAATTTTCAGAATAATAAACTTCTCCCATCTCTTGAAGCTTATTTATTTCACTTTTAAAAAATCTAAATATGTAGTCATCTCCCATTAACAGATAAAACCTACCATTTATTTCTTCAAACCCTAAGGTTCTAAGAATTTGAATCACCTGTGATTCTTTTCTAGAATCTCTGTATATAATTTTTTCTCTGCAATCTTCAAAAATATTAAATTCAAAAGCTCCATACACAACTTTTACCGTAAGTGTAATATCTTCATCTTCTTTATCAAAATAAAAATTGAAGTGACACTTATCAATTACCACTTTTTCCTTTATAGATTTAGACAGAGTAACTATAGGCGACAACCTGTTAAGTTCCGGGATTAACTTTCTGAGTATAGTTTCTTCTTCAGTAGCTTCCATAGTTACTACCTTGGCTTCATTAAATATTTGAAGATATGGACTTATCTTATAACAAAATTCGTAGTCTGGAATATATACAGATGTACCATATACGAAAATATTATTGTTACATCCTAAAGCTTGTGGCATTCCCCCTAGAGCTTTAAGAACATATTCTCCCTTTATGATTTTTAAATCAAACTCTATCGGTGGAGTTTGATTTAAAATTTCAGTTTCTACAGGTCTATAAAAGAACCCTTCATTTAAATAAACTCTATGATTTTTTATAATCTCAAAAAATTCTCTAACCAAACATTTAGGTATATTTATATATTTCCCATCTACAATGCTATCCTCACTTCTGTAAACAGTTTTATTATTTCCCTTTATCTCTTTTAAAGTCTCAATATAATTGATTAGTCTTTTATCCTTTGTGCTTAACCTTTGACTTTTTATATTAAAACTAAAGTTTTTACCATAACTTATAGAAATATTATTATAAAGAGCTACCAAAAACTGATTAATATCTTTTAAAATATAAAGATTGCTGGAACTCATAGACTTAAGTCCTATTTTAAATTCAGCAGTAATGTTATGACTCCACTCATTTTTATTTATATAAACCTCAATTTTTATTTCATCTTTATTTTCATCATCTCCTAAGAGCATATGTAATAGGCTATTTTTACTTTTAAATATACCTTTATCATGAATAACCTCCTCCATCAAAAGGGGATGATTAACTAACTCTTCTAATGCTTTATAAAAAGTTGCCACTAAATGCTTACAGCAATAATTCCTTTTTTTAAACTCATTCTTTTCGTAATCTAAACAGCTGCAATATGTAGAAAAAATGCTCTTTTTTTCTGCATCCATCTCAATTTTTGTGTTATATTCATTAAAGAGATTTTCCGAAATTACATTACCATTTATACAAATCAATTTATCTTCATCAATGATATCTATAGAAGATACTAAATCATTGTTAAAAACTCTTTGCCCATTAGCATAATTTTTACCACTAGTTTCTTCATTAAATATTTGTAATAATATATCTTCTTTCAACGTTCCTTCTCCTTAACAACTTGAAATTTCCAATCCTCTAATTATATCATAAAATGAAATATAAATCAGAGTTTAAGCTTCACAACTACTTCTTCATCCTGTGGCAATCCGAGCTACATCCAAAGCAGGAATAACTTACTATGCATTGAACACTTGTTTTGCTAGTTTATATGTGTTATTATATTCTCAGCGAAAGATAGTAACTACTTTTAATGAATAACTATTCGTGCTAAATGGGGAGCTAGCGGTGCCCTGTAACCTGCAATCCGCTACAGCAGGATTGAATTCCTTCTTTAGGCTTTAAGCTGTTAGGACAGTCTTACTCAAGTGGTGTTGAGAATTGGGTCCCATGCAACAGAAGTTCATAAACTCCGTCAGATCCGGAAGGAAGCAGCGGTAAGTGAATCCTTTTGTGTGCCGTGGAGCAACCTGATTTGAGCTAACTAGGTAAGAAACGCTGGTAGATTATTGCCGACAGAAGGTGCACGATCTACATAGACCATAATTTCTGAGATATTCGTTAGCTCTTATTTTGAACCTACATTAGAACCTTGGGAGTCTAATATTTAGATGAGGATATGTACCTTCTTATGAGTCCTTTTTACGGCATTGAGGGCGATAGATACATCTGTGAGGACACCCCCCTATCGAGAGATAGGTGTCAAAATGAGAGTACCGGTATTTTGGATTTAAATTTGTAAAATTTAAGCCAATGCTAAAGTTTAGCATTGGCTTTTTAAATTAATATTTAAATTTTAATCGCTTCCACCTGGAAGAGTTATTTTAAAACATGCTCCACCTTTAACACAGTTTTCTGCAACAATACTTCCATTATGCTTTTCAATAATACTTTTTGTTATGGCTAAACCAAGTCCATAGTTGCCCTGCTTTCCTTTATAGAATCTATCAAATATATTTGCTATGTCCTTTTCATCGAAACCTGGACCATCATCTTCTAATAATATAATTATTTTTGAACCTTCCTTTTTTAACGTTACATCTATATATTTTTTAGAATATCTTAGTGAGTTTCCAAGAATATTAATTATTGCTCTTATAAGTTTTTCTTCATCCCCTAAAAGCATTATATTATTTTCATTGTATGAAAAATTGATTACCTTTTCCTTTTTAACTGCAATTCCACTTACTCTTTCAATGCTACTCCTTATCATATCTTCTGTGTTTATTCTCTCAAAGTTCATTTCTTCCTGCAAAGCATCTATTTTAGATAAGTACAGCAAGTCTTCTACTAATTGTGATAGTCTTTTACTTTCTTCTATTACAATATCAACAGCTTTATTCTGATCATCTACCACACCGTACTTTATACCTTCAGCATATCCTTGTATTGACATAAGGGGGGTACGTAGTTCATGTGAAGCATTTTGCATAAATGTTTTCATAGTGCTATCATAGGCAGAAAGCTTCTGCGTCATAGAATACATGGTTTCTGCCAGCTGTCCTATCTCATCATCATTGTATTTTATAGGCTCCATGTCATATTTTCTTTCACCAATTTTATTTGCATATTTACTAAGTTGAGAAATAGGTCGTGATATCTTTTCAGATACATTATTTGATATTATCAGCGCAATAATTGCCGCAATAACCATTATCGATAAGAGCATTATATTAACAATAGTTGTAAGCTTGCTGCTTTTATCAAGATCAGAATAAATCAATAAATAACCCTCTTTCAAGTTATTTGAAGATTCCAATGGATATATTGTAGCTGCATATCTTTTTCCTGATGCATTAAAATAAAACACATTATTCTTCTTTGTTTCAGATGTTATCAATTTTTTCTTGTTTATCATAGGAAGTAAGCTGTTTTGTAACAATAAATACTCCTGGTTGCTTTCTTTTAAAGGGTAAATTATATTTTTATTTTTTCCAAATATGGCATAGTTAATATCTAAAAAAGATTGAGTCTTTCTCAAAGTTTTATTAATTTCTAACATACTTTTTATAAGTTCTTTATTATTTTTACCTTGTATTATAATATTTAGATCCTGCAAATCCTCAGACATTGATTTTTTAACAATATCTCCTGCAATTATAAGCTGCTTTTTAGTCTGTGTCCTAACAAAAATTCTAAGACATGCATCAAACACTGCTGCAGTTAAAATCAAAGAAATCAAAATTATTGCTATATGTGAAAAAAAAATTCTTTTCTTTATTGTTATTTTAGAAGGTTTCATGGATATATTCCTTTCATGTTAACTTTGATCCGATATTTTAAATCCAAATCCCCATAAAGTCTCTATTTTTAGTGAAGATCCCGTGCCTGCAATCTTTTTGCGAATTCTTTTTATCATATCGTCTGTTGCTCTAGTATCCACCTCACTATCAAATCCCCACACCTTATTTAAAAGTTCTTCACGAGATATCCCTCTATTCACATTTTTAGCAAGATACAATAAGAGGTTAAATTCCATTGGTGTAAGCTTTAAATCCTGTCCATTACAAACTGCATATCTACCTTCAATATGAATGGTTATGTCAGAAACAGTTATATCTGCCTGATTCACTTTTGGTACCTTCTCAAATTCCATCCGTCTAAATATACTTTTTACTCTCAGAACTAACTCTACAGGACTGAAAGGTTTTGTCATATAATCATCACTTCCAAGCATGAGCCCAGCTATTTTATCTGATTCACTATCTTTTGCCGATATTATAATAATTGGTACATTACTTTCTTTCCTAATTTCAGAGCATAAGGTTAGTCCATCAAGCTGAGGCATCATAATGTCTAAAATCAGCATATCTGAAGGTCTTTTCATAAAAGCTTTCAGAAGTGTTTCTCCATCTGAAAAAACCTGTACATCATAGCCCTCTTTTTCAAGAAACATTTTTATTAATTCCTGTATTTTTATTTCATCGTCTGCAATGTATATAAGCTTTTTTTCCATGTCAGCACCACCTTTAGCTTACTCAACAATTATTTTTATTATATCACTCATAAATTATTTATCCCATATTTGAAGTATCTCTGCCACAATTCTGCCACAGTCTATCGGAGATTTATCCCAAACTAAGATGTTAAACTTAATTTATAAATAATTTAAAATAAGGAGATGTAAAAATGAAAAATTTAAAGTTTAAAATTGTTTCAGCTTTGATTACTGCTTCTCTTTTTGTGCCTGCAATATCTGTTAACGCTGAAGGAACAGCTAGCAGCGCAAATAACTTAGGAAATGGATTAACAAAGCAACAGAAAATTGCTAACAGACAAGAATGGCAACAATACAAAGCTACTATAACACCTAAAAAAGATACAATAAAACAAAATCACCAGACAATTGCTTCTTTAAGAAAAGAAGTATCTGAAAAAAGAGCTACTATAAAAACTTTAACTAAAGGTATAAAGCAAAACAAAAAGAAATTAACAGATGATGATTTATCTAAAGTAAAGACTCAATTGCAAACCATAAAGGATGAGACATCTGCATTATCATCCACTAAGGGAGCTGTAACAAAAGATTTTCAAACAATAAAGACCGATGTTAAAAATAGAAACTTTCAAGATGCTGAAGCACAACTAGACAATGTTATTTCTATTCAAAATACAAGAGTAGATGGATTAAAAAAATTAAGTGCAGATATGGATACGTTAATAAACTTACTTCAGACAGTATCCTCTAATGTTAAAACATCATAAATAAAGTCATATTACAAATCATTAGCAAAATAGAGAGCTCAAATTTTATATACACAAAATTTGAGCTCTTGTATTTTTAATTTACGTAGTTACTTAATTCTTCAAATATAGATCTAACACCACTCCCCCACTTACTGTCCTCTGCGTATTTCTTACCTATCCATAGAAATGGATCTGTATTTTCAGGAGTATTTTTAGACAAGTCAATCAATGTTCTAGCAACTATACTTGAGGAGTCCTTTATGTCAGTGTTATATTCTTGCCAACTATGAAACACATTATATGGATTATTTGCTATTTTAGAAGCATTAGTAGTATCTTTAGGAACAAAACTCTGTTCTTGCCCTGCTACAGAAAAAAGTACAATAGGATTTAAATTAAATTCTTTTGATACAGAAAGTATAGTGGAAAAATAGGGCTCTTTAACTAAAAGGGAATTACGTTTATTTAAAAAGTTTTTCAATTTTTCCTCATTTACTTTTTTATATCTCATATATGTAGGCATGTGAATATTAGGATGAATAGTAGAGACTTCTATAGCTTTATCAGTTTGAAAAATATAATTTTCACTTTTGTATTCAGCTTTTTTTATTTTTAAAACCAATCCTTTACTCAAAGATATACTAAATATACAAATAGCCAGTATTACTATATAGCTGCGAAAATTTAAACCATTTAAGTAACTTAAAACATTTTGTAAAGTAGATTTAAAATTACTGCTACATGAGTTATTTAGTGACATAACACTATTGAATGGTATTCTTTCATTCTCAACTTCTATAACACTGTTAGAAGGCATCTCTTTACTTTCAATATGCATGTCCTCTTTTAGCAATGTATTTGAGTTTACCTCTTTATCATACTTAAATTGTAAATAAAGCTGAGCCTCATCCATTTCAATTTTAGTGTCACTATGTACATTAACCCAGCTTATTAGTTCTCCTGTAAAGTTAGTTCTTAAATTTTCATCAATTACACAAGAATCAAAAATGTCATAAAGAGTAATTAAGTTTTTGCTGCTTCCAAGAGTATTTTTTAAAGTAATAATTTTAATGGATGACTTAAAGTCTTCCGGTATGCCATCTAATTTAGTATATATAACCTGATGAATTGTATCTGAAAGTATTTTTGCATTTTTTACAGCTGTGTTTTTAGGGTACTTTTTATATATATAATTTTTAAACTTTATAATATCGTCCCTATCTATAACCTTTATTTTTTTTAACTCTTCTTCAATATGTTTCATAATCTTTACTACCTATATTACTATTGTCTATATCAATGCCTGCCATTCTCATTAAGTATATAGCATTTCTAGTTGTAGAAACTCCTGAACGTAATTTATAGTCAAAATGTATTTCATTATTTTTATAATGCTCTCTAAAGTGGTAATTCTTAACTTTCTTATTTTTCTCTTCTATATCAGCTAGTTCAAGATCATGAGTTGACACCATTCCCAAAGCATTTTCATTACTTAATTTTTCTATTAAGACCTTTGCGCCTGTATGTCTATCTTTAGAATTTGTTCCCCTAAAAATCTCATCCAGTAAGAAAAAAACTGATTCTTTTTCTTTTGTAGCATCTATAAGCTTTCTTATTCTTAAAAGCTCTGCATAAAAAGATGATATATTTTCTTCTAAGTTATCACTTATTCTCATGCAGGTATAGATATTCATTACAGAGCAACAAAAGGTCTCAGCACAAACCGGTGCGCCTGCATAGGCTAGAACTAAGTTAATTCCTGTAGTTCTAAGCAATGTACTCTTACCGGACATATTAGAACCAGTTATAAGTAGAATTCTTTCGGTTTTATCTATTTTAAGATTATTACACACGCGATTTTTAGTTATTAGTGGATGCCCTATATTTTTAGCCTCTAATATTAGAGAGGAATTATTTATTTCTGGCATTACCCATTCTGGATAGTCATGCTTAATTATAGCTAAGCTAGATAAAGCTTCAAGTTCTGCAATAACATTTAGCCATTGTTCTATACATTCACCAGATTCTTTTTTCCAGCGTTCTAATCTAATTAAACAGTGATATTCCCAAAAAGTTACAATATTTATTATTTGGTAAAAAAAATTAGCTCTATCTGAAATTAGATTCACCAATTTTGACAACTCGTTAATTTGCTTTGTTGCAGTTATTTTATTTTCCCCGGTAAGATTTTTCTTTAATTTTACTAAATATCTATCTTTAAATCTTTTTTTCTCTATGAGATTTAACATTCTATTATATACTTCTATATCTTTTTTATATTTATAAACTGCATCTAATATTTTACTACTTTTTTCAGAGTTAAACTTAATTATAATTGTCTGAACTCCCATACATATAAGTGGAAAATAATATGGTATACTATGTGATAAAAAATATAATAAAATAACTCCTATTGTAATAATCGGTAGACTATATGTCATAAGGATAAACTTTCTGCTAGAAAACAAATTATTTTTCTCTTTTCCCCATTTAAATAATAGTTCTGGATTTTTCTTTTCCTCTGTAGCTATCTTTCCCTCGGCCATAAATCTCTGTCTCCACCCAAGATTATCCGAAAGCTCTTTTACAGCCTCCTGTCTATCATATATTTCTTCTATATTGTAATTTGGAGCTGTTAACATGTACTTTATCTTTTCTCTTCCTAAATAAGTACTAGCAGTGTTAATGTATTGAAAAAGTGATCCTTTTCCAAAAATATCTAAATCCTTTGAATAATTATGGTCATCCTTTAAAAAGTCTGATCCATCATCTTCAAAGGATTTCCATTCCCCTTTCAGACGTTTTAAAGAACTCTCATTTATTTTACACATCAATGTTGAACATTTTTTATTATATCTAATTCTACTGTGTTTATTGAGTAAAATTAAAAACAATATGGCGAATCCAATTAGTATTATAATGATAAAATAGTACTTTTTAATCATATACGAAAAAATCACTAAACCTGCAGCGGCAATAAAAACTATAAGCCTTAAAGCAGATATAAAATTAATTGAATGTACTTGCTTTTTTAATAAATTTTCATAGATAGTTTTTCTCTTTATATATCTAGATTCTATAGCATTCAAATTAACTCTCCCTCCTCTTTTGTACAAAATATTCCTAATTATATATCCATAATGTAACATATTTGTAATCTATGTGTCTAGTTTATCATATATAATACATATATAATGAAAATTTTACCTCAATCGGGAGCGCTTTGCAATTTTGTATCGTCTAATAAAATACCAATAATTTCTACTTATAAAATATAAAAAGGGGGATAACTATGACAAGTAAAAAAACGTACGCTATTATTCTAACTGCTCTAATTTCTCTTAGCCTTGTATCACCGGTTTATGCACAGGAAACGAATAAAATATCGTCCATTACATCTGCATCTAATACCACAACAGTAAGTGCCATAAGCGAAAGCAATTCTAAAATATCAAAAGATGAAGCAAAAGTTATTGCTAAAAAAATTCTAAAAGATTATTTTGAATTTAGTATTGATGACACAAAATATCAAACCAATGTGAATTTCACACCTGATTATCAATTTGGTACTAATAGTAAAAACTATAGTTGGCAGATTAACTGGAATTCCCATGATCAAGAAAAAGATGTGAGCGTTAATGTTTCCGTAGATGCTATAAGCGGTAAAGTTACTAATGTAGACATCATGACATCTTTGCGTGGACAATCTCCTGGAATTGCAACTTTAACAGAAGATCAAGCAAAAGAAGTAGCAGTAAAATTTCTAAATAAAATAAACCCACAAGAATTTTCACAATGCAAGTTGATAAAAAATGATTCTATGAGTTATGGATGGAAGGGAGATCCAACATCATATAATTTTAACTACTGTAGAATAGTTAATAGTATTCCTTTCTCAGGAAACTTTTTGAACGTAACTGTGGACAGTATTACAGGTAAAATACGTTCTTATGGGTTTAGATGGAGTGACTATCAGCTTCCTTCACAAGATGGGGTTATATCACAAGAAAAAGCAGATCAAATATTTAAAGATAACTTAAATTTAGATCTTAAATATGTGCCTTACAGAGATGAATATGGATATGATACAAAAACAAAAACTACTAAGGTTGCCTATATGCCTGATATGTCAAGCGGAGTTAACATTGATGCAAAAGAAGGTAAAGCGCTAGATTATAATAATACCAGTCCACTGGATAAAAAAGTAACAGATTTAGATGAAAATCAGAAAAAATCTTTTATAGGAAGCTATAAACCAGTGCAAAAGTTGGACAAGGAGCTAACTAGCAATGCTGCTGAAACAATAATGAAATCATTGATTAAAGAAATATATGGAGATGGCTATGATATTCAGGCAACAAGCTATCAAGATAACAATGGCATATATGGATCAGTGCTTGCATGCTGGTCAAGTCATTTCACAAAAAAAGGTGCAAATAACGATTTTGCAGATCAAGGACAGATAACTATAGACTCTTCAACAGGACAGCTAGTATCCATAAATAGATTTAATCCCGTTGATAAATTTGGCTCAAATAACGATAGTTCCAAACCAAAAATTACTTGGGAACAAGCATATAGTAAGTCTATAGATATAGTAAAAAAATACTTCCCAGATAAGGTTAAAGATATTGATACTAAGCAAACATATATACAGCGTACAGAGTATTATAATAATGTCCCTCAGTTTGATAGATTATATGGATTTAATTTTAATAGATTAGTAAATGGATTATCCTATCAGGATGATTCTATTAGTGTAAACTTTAACTCATCAACAGGTGAAATAGCTAATATTGACAGCAGATGGACTCAGGATTTAAATGCACCTTCAGCTAATGGAGTTATAAGTAAATCAGATGCACAGAATATATTCTTTAATACCTATAAGCCTCAACTTCAATACACACTTTTTAATGCAAGCAAAGACCCAAAAAATTCAGAGCTTGGAGTTAAATTAGTATATAGTGTACTAGATGGATTACAGT
The DNA here is from genome assembly GCF_016316925.1 of Clostridium aciditolerans. Taxonomy (GTDB): domain Bacteria; phylum Bacillota; class Clostridia; order Clostridiales; family Clostridiaceae; genus Clostridium_AM; species Clostridium_AM aciditolerans. The sequence goes on from NZ_JAEEGB010000006.1 coordinate 114,374, forward strand.
ACAGACAACTTAATGGCATAGATGCTTTTAAAGGTAAGTTTATAGATTACAATGGGCAGGAAATTGATAATAATTTTGAAGCATTTAAATCAAAAATTAAGGGAAGCCCTGTAGAAAAAGAACTTAGCATTTTAGCCTCATTAGGAATAATTGACACTAAAGATTTTGATTTAAATAAGCAAATCACCAGAGCTGACCTGGTAAAGATTCTTGTCAATGCAAAAGGTTATAGGCCTTATATGTTAGAAAAATCACCAGACCTTAAAATAAATTATAGTGGTTCAAAAAATGATGAAACATATAAGTATTTACAAATGGCAGTTTCATATGGAATGCTTGATAATTCAGGAGACTTTAATGCAAATGAAAAAGTTACAAGAGAGGAAGCTATCAAAGCTTTGGTAAAACTCCTAGGGTATGATAAGCTTGCACAATCAAAAGGAATTTTTACCCTCTCATATAGCGACGCTAGTGATATAACTCCTGCAAATACAGGTTATGTAGCTATATCAAAGGGGCTTGGACTTACTAATGATACTGATAATAAGTTTAGACCAAAAAATCAAATAACAATATCAGATTTGGCAGTTAATGTATATAGAGCTTTAAACAGCTTAAGAAGTAATGGATATTAATAAAATAATAGAAACTTAAACTTTAAAACACGTTGTATGATCTACAACGTGTTTCTATTCGCTATTATTTTACAGTATAATTTATTTAATAAAAGGTTGTTGCTCTTATTATTTTTGCTTCCTTATCTCCTTTGTTATAGATATTGAGTTCACATTTACTTTCACTACTCTCCCTTGTAACAGAGAGTAATTCTCCTTCATTAGCCTCAAATGTTTTTTCTTGTTCAGTTATTTGAATACTGCCTTGTACAATATAAAAGACATCTGTAATCTGATTTGACTCTTCACTGCTCTCATTTAACAAAATTTTAATCCTATCTTCAGATTTAAAAGATAATGCTTGTAATTTCCCAATGCAGCCCTCATTCATCATCAGATTAAAGTCTGTCACCTTACCAAAGCTCTTAGTTTCCCAATCTCCCATAAAACTATCCTGCTCAAAGGTGCCAAGTACTGCTTTATGGTGGCCTTTATGTTCAAGGGTTAATTTTCCATCGATAATCATAATAATTCTTGAAATACCAGGCAGGTTCGTAAAGTCTGATTCATTTACTTCAACCTTTGCTGAACTAAGTCTCCATTTAAAATTTCTCTCACTATACTTTGCTTTCTCAGGATATATTAAAAGTTCTGTTGTGGTTCCCCCAGACCACATACTTGTTTGAAATTCATTTTTTCTTATTAAGTCAATTTTAGTTTCCATATAACATCCCCCTGTTAATGTTTTATAGTAATTTAATAGTTACAATTTTAATGATGGAATAGCCTCAATCCAGAATAAACCATAGCAATATCATATTCATTACATGCATCTATTACTATATCGTCTCTTACTGATCCACCAGGTTGAACAATGTATTTTACTCCACTTTGAGCTGCTCTGTCAATGTTATCTCTAAATGGGAAAAATGCATCTGACCCCAATGAAACTCCAGTTAAATTGGATAACCATTCTGCTTTTTCTTCCTTTGTCAATCTATTAGGTATTTCTTTAAATACATTGCCCCATTCTTTCATTTCCATTGGAGTAATATCATCTCTAAGATATTGGTCTATAGCATTGTCTCTCTCTGGGGTTGAAATGCCTTCTTTAAAAGGTAGATTAAGTACAGACGGATGTTGTCTTAAGTACCATATATCTGCCTTTGACCCAGCCAGTCTTGTGCAATGTATACGAGACTGCTGCCCTGCACCAACACCAATTACTTGTCCGTCTAATACAAAACAAACAGAATTAGACTGAGTATACTTTAACGTAATCATTGAAATAAGCAAATCTCGTTTTGCTTCCTCTGTAATATTTTTATTATTAGTTACTATATTATTAAGCATATCTTTATTTGCTAAGATATCATTTCTTCTCTGCTCAAAGGTTATTCCATAAATCTCTCTTGTTTCTATTTCTTCTGGTTCATAATCCCAGTCCATTTCTATTATACAATAGTTACCTTTCTTTTTCTTCTTCAAAAGCTCTAGAGCTTCATATGTATATCCTGCTGCAATTATTCCATCTGAAACAGATCTACTTAAAATTGTGGCAGTAGGTAAATCAACAACATCACTTATTGCAGCCCAATCACCAAAGGAAGACATTCTATCTGCCCCCCTTGCTCTTGCATAAGCAGCAGCAACAGGAGTTAACTCTATATCCTGGACAAAATATGATTTTTTCAACGCGTCACTTAAAGGAATCCCCACTGCAGCGCCTGCTGGACTTACATGTTTAAAAGATGCTGCTGCTGGCAGTTTCGTTGCTTGTTTTAACTCCTTTGCTAACTGCCATGAGTTAAAAGCATCCATAAAATTGATGTAACCTGGATTTCCGTTTAGAATCTTAAAAGGTAATTTTTCACCTTTTGTATAAACTCTCGCTGGCTTTTGATGAGGATTACATCCATACTTAAGTACAATTTCTAAATCTTTCATAAAAATACCTCCTAAAAATAAATTAAAACAAAAAACCGCCTGGATAAATTTATATTTACCCAGGCGGTCGATATTCTTCTTCAATCATGCTCCCTATGGTAAACTCCATTTCCGCCAGTTACATGATCGTTTTTATTCTTTTTTATTTAAGTATATCTTATAGATATAGTGTAGTCAATAATAAAAGGCTTTCTAGATATTGATAACATTTCAATTACAGAAGATACAATATGATATGCTTCAGCGTAACAGTTGTAACGTAGACCTTATAGAGTTATAAGTTAAGAGTATGCTATTAGCTTTTCCAGTACTCAAAGGTAAATCTTAATCATATTTAAGCACAGCAATGCCTGAATAACTTTTAATATCTACACTACTTAATTCAAGTTCTATATACTCTTTTGCTTGCAACCCTGAAGCCGATATAAATTTATCAACCTTGGCAAATAGGAGACCCAATACTCCTAATGCTTTTGTTCTGTAGTGCATAGGTACAACCACTGAGGGGTTTAACTGCTTCATTACATTAACTGCATCAAAGGCATCTATTGTAAATCCACCGCCAACAGGAAGAAGCAGTATGTCTACATTGCCTATTTCCTTTACAAGATTTGAATCCAAAGTATGTCCTAAATCACCGCAATGACAAACATTTATTCCATCAATTTTAAAGTTGTATATGGTATTTTTACCCTTCTTGACTCCTGAGAATTTATCGTGAAAGGTTTCCACACCTTTTATTTCTATGCCATGTTCTAAAAACCTACCGGTTCCATTTATGTGTACAAAACTGCTCTTTATTGCACTTATATGATTATGGTCACTGTGATCATGACTTGTTGCTACTATGTCCGCTGCAATTTCTTCCGGCAATTTGTACCCCAACGCATTTTTATAAGGATCCATCAGTATTTTCACCCCATTTTCAGATGTTATCATAAAGCATGACTGTCCAAACCATTTAATTTTCATTTAAAATCCCTCCTGTATTCCTTTTAAGCACATAAAGATTATTAATCTTTATGTGTCTCTACTAATTCAAGTTATATTTTTTATACACTTTAAAATAAACCCACACAGCATTTAATAGTAACAATGCACTTGTAATAAAGAAAACATAGTTAATACCAAACCTTGCTGCTACTTGTCCTCCTAGAACAGAACCCCCAAATACACCTAAATAACCTGCCGATATGGTAAAGCCAAAAATTCTCCCCATAATAGAAGTTGGTGTAATCTTCTTAACCAAGGTATTAACAGACGGATTTAATCCTCCTAGAGTTAATCCTAATAAAAAGCGAAGCCCCATCAGCTGCCAGGGGTTTTTTACAAAAGCCTGTGGTATATAAATCAGTCCTGCAGCTACAAGCGCAATTAATATAACTTTATGTGCTCCTATTTTGTCAGAAAGTTTACCTAAATTTGGAGCAGCAATTATATTTGCCAGACCCGAAGCTGAGAATGCCAATCCTGATATAAGCGCAATATGACTGGTATTTTTGCTTAACTGTGTGACATACACCGTTATAATTGGCTCAATAGTATATAATGCCAGAGTTATTACAAAAAAGGTCACAGATAAAATAATGGTCAAACTCTTTTCAGGAACACTATTCCAAACTTTCATTGCGCTGAGCGGCTTTTTATCTTCACGAATAAAAGACTCTTTTACAAATAGTGCTGTTGTGATAAAAGCAACTAAAAGCAGTGCACTTGTTATAAAAAATACAGGCTGTAACCCAAACATCTCTTCTATTAAGCCTCCAATAGTTGGTCCAATTAGTGATCCAGCAATATTTGCCGTTGAAAGTGTACCTAATGCATATCCTGCATGCTCTTTATCAGTCTGAGTTGCAATAAGTGTAGTGCAGGCTGTACCGTAGCCTGTGATAGACCCCTGCAGCACTCTCAAGCTTATTAACACATATACATTTGGTGCAAAACCCATACATCCTATAACCACCGCCATACCAAGGCTTGCTCTTAACAGCATTGGCTTTCTCCCAAATTTGTCAGCAGCATTACCCCAAATAGGTGAAAATATAGCTGAGATTATATAAGTGATACCAAATGCAATTCCTGAAAGTTCAGCAATTGAAGACGTATTAGCAACACCAAGATGTTTTATATATAGCGGCATTAGTGGTGCAATCTGACTCATTCCTATGCCTGTTACAAACATGCCAAACCAGCAGACTACTAAATTTCTTTTCCACATTTTCATAAATATCACCCCTGCATATATCTTTATAAAATATATAGTAAACTATAAATTGTAGTTTGTAAACTATAATTTATAGTTTGATAAATATACTTTATAATGTTAAACTATTCATAAGAAGATGAATTTCGAGGAGTGAAATACTGATGCAAAAAAGAAATTTAACAAAGGAGAAGATTATTCAGACTGCTTTTTCATTGGCTGATGAAATCGGTCTTAATCAGGTCACCTTTCCTAAACTTGCAGAAAAACTGGGTATAAAATATCCTTCTTTATATAATCATTTCAACAATATGGATGATCTTAGAATAGGAATGACGGTGTATCTTTTAAATGATTTGAATTCGATATTAATGAAAAGATTGATTGGTAAAAGCGGTGAAGCCGCTGTCAGAGAATTTGCTTTTGTCTACAGAGATTTTGCTTTTGAAAATAGAACTGCTTATGGACTCTTTATGAATATTCCAAGCACGGAAAATACGGAAGTATATCGTTTAGTAATAGAAACCACTAGTATCATTTATCAGATTTTAGAATTTTATATCAAGGATAAAACTCAATTGGTTCATAAAGGAAGAACTCTAAGGAGCCTTTTACATGGTTTTGTCTCCTTGTATTCTTTTGGATATTTCCATGGTGAAGTTAATTTGGAAGAAAGCTTTCAGTATATGATAGATGATTTTATTAAGTCACTTTCAACAAAATAGATAAGGTCTATATGATTAGAGATTGCGTTTCAAGACCCTTTTGGGAGCAATAAAAAATATTGTAACATAGTATATCTGTTAACAGCCTGAGCCTTGCTATTTTGCAAGGCTCTATTTTAAATCATTATATACTTTTACAAACATTACTGCTAAAGCCAGTCATATCAACAGTTTTATGGGAAGTCTCCGTTACTTATGGTATGGTTCAGCGTAACGTATATAGCTTAGACTTTTTAATTGAGAATGCTAAATTTATCCGATGACTACCCGCTCTAATACTACCATCACACTCTGTGAAAGTGATTCACACAAAATCATAGATTTTGGTTCTCTACTTTTCTCTAAGGTGGGAGTAAAGAGCGTCTACGTCCCTGGATTCGTTCAACTAAACTTCAGATGGGGTTAAATGCCTAAATGGCATTTAACGGGCGGAATCGCCCAGGGTTGTAAACTAAAACCCCACCTGAAGTAAGTTTCACTTTATGTTATAATAAACTTATTATATTAATTTACAGCTACAATTTATAAAAAGACGAGGTGATCACTTTTGAACAGTATCAAATGTGAACGTAGAATATATAATTGTGAATTCAACACTCATGCTCATTCATATGCTCAATTAATTCTTCCCTTGCATGGAATACTTAATATAAAAACTAATTACAAAAAACTAGCACTTGAGGATGATCACTTGTTCTTTCTTCCTCCAGATTGTGAACACACCTTTAAAGCTGATAATAATAATGAATTTTTAGTTTTAGATGTACCTAGTAATATACTTAACAGATATGATATGGAAAATATGATAGGTGGAAGAGAACTTTTATTCGATGATAAGTGGAAAGCTATAAGGTATTTATTGCTAAATGAGGCTGATAACAATAAATGTTCAAGTTCTATTATTAACTTATTTCTCTACTTTTATGATTTAATTGCAGATGGTGGTAATCTACCTGATTCTATAAAATATATTAATGAACATTTTACAGAGGATATAGATTTAAAAAAATTAGCAGCTATTGAGCATTACAATATTAGTTATTATAGTGAATGGTTTAAAAATAAAATGAAGGTCTCCCCTGTTGAATATATACAAAAATTAAGAATAGAAAAAGCAAAAGAATTATTTTTAAATACAGATCTAACTATTTTACAAATTGCTCAGATGATAGGTTATGAACACAATTCTTCCTTTACTAGAGTATTTAAAAACTTAGAAAAAATAACACCTGCAGAGTTTAAAAGAAAAATCAAATAATAAGCTAAAAACTAACTGTATTTTAGCTAAGACTTATAAATCAAAAAAGCTATAATAGTAAGTAAATAACAGTTTAAAGGACTATCAAAAATAGTGCTTTATTTTTTTATAACTTAGGGGGGGATAATAATGACTAATAAAATAGAGACAATTATAAAACAATTTGTAGAGCAATATCCAGAAAAAATGAATGTTCAAACAAAGTGGAAAGAACCTTTGATAGCTTATGCAGATGCAATGGATGAAATGTTTGATAAGCTTAAGGACGTAGTAAGTCCTTCGCATGCAATGCCTAAGGATTTTTTGCCAGAAGCTAAAACAGTAGTAGCATATTTCATACCTTTTGATGAATCTATAATTAAAAGTAATATGGAAGGAAAAGAAAGTTCGAAAGTTTGGGCAAAGGCATATATAGAAACTAATCAGCTAATATTAGATTTAAATACTTTTATTAAAAATGAATTGCAAAATTTAGGGTATAAATCAAATATTATTCCAGCAACACATAATTTTGATTATAAGAAACTAATTAGTGACTGGTCTCATAGACATGTTGCTTTTATTGCTGGGTTAGGAAAATTTGGATTAAACAATATGTTAATTACTGATAAAGGATGCTGTGGAAGGGTTGGTACTTTTATAACTGATTTAAAGATAGAACCAACTAAAAGAAACAATAGCGAGTATTGTTTATATAAGCGCATGAATGTATGCAAAAAATGTGTAGATCGATGTGTAAATGATGCTTTAAAAATTGATTCCTTTGACAGACATAAATGTTATGAAATGTGTTTGTATAACGATAAACTTCATTCAGATATTGGTTTGTCAGATGTATGTGGCAAATGCTTAGTTAACGTTCCTTGTTCTACAACTAATCCAGTGAAACTAAATAGATAGTTCTATTGCTATACAATATTCTTAAAAGATGGGTCAAGGACTTACTTCGTAGTAAGTCCCATTTTGTTGATTAACTTGCTTATATATTTACGGATTTTACAATAGTCTTTCTAAAGAATTCCTTGTCAATATCGTAGAAAACACGACAGTTAGGTTCTTTATCCAGGCTATGTGTTTCATCTACATAGCTCATTCCCTGTGTAATGCCAGCCCTTGTGTCAATTTGAACATATTGATCCTTGTATTGAAACATATCCGGATCTGAAATTGCCAATATAGCACAGGGGTCATGAATTGCCGCATCATTAGCTGCATAGGATGAAAGAATTTTCGCTCCAATATCAGCTATGGTATTATGAAACCCGCTCATTTCATTTAACTCAATATCAGTTAAGGTTGCCTTTAATGTAACATTCAGGCCGCACATCATTAGTTTAACACCGCTATTAAAAACAATGTATGCAGCTTCAGGATCTATAAAATAGTTAAACTCACTGCATGGAGTTACATTTCCAATATTTATTCCACCGCCCATTATACTGATTGCAGCGATTTTAGATTTTACTTCTGGATAAGCTGACAGAAGTAATGCAATATTAGTTAATGGACCAGTAGCAGCTATATATACAGGTTCATCGCTCTCCATTAATATTTTCCTTTCAACCTCTAGTGCACTCAAATCACTTAATTTTGATAATCTATCATCACCAAATATACCGGCATAACCACCTAATCCATCTGAGCCATGCACATCAGTTGCAGGCAGGACATCCTTTATGAGCGGTTTTTCCGCTCCTTTTGCCACTATGCAGTTCAAACCTAATAGTCCAGCTATAAGCTGCGCATTATGAGTAGTCAAATCAATCCCTACATTCCCTGATACTGAGCAAATAGCTTTAATATCAAATTCTGGTTTTGAATAAGCTACCAAAATAGCAAAAACGTCGTCAACTCCAGGATCACAATCTATAATTAATGGATATCTTCTCATATTTACGCCTCCAATATTTTATACTAAACATATAGCTACGATACTTCCGAATTGCCTTCTTCTCTTTTCCTTATTCTTTTCTCAAAATATCTAACGTATGTGCGCTTGCTCCAAGCAAATCTGGTCTTTCACAGGTAGAAAAATGATAATTAAGAAAAAGCTGAAATGTATCTTCATCCATAGCATTCAAAACAGGTCGCATATAATTAGCATGTCCATCTGCTGCAATTAATTTTATCCTTTGCACTCCTACTTCCTCATTTAACTTATTAATATCTTCAATTCTTACATAATCATATAAATCTTCTGGTTCCGCTATAACATGAAAATCATCAGTAAGCTTCCCATTATCAATACATGCACGAATATTATTTTCCTTAAAAGCATATGTTAATACACTATATTCGTTCATACAATATGCTACTAAGATAACACCTCCTACTTTCGTTACTCTTTTTGCCTCTTGCAGCGCTTTTACTTTATCCTCAAATTTATATAAATGATACATTGGTCCAAACACCAACGTCATGTCAAAAGTATTTTCTGAAAATCTTGATAAATCTAATGCTGTTCCCTGATATGCTTTTACTGTGCTTCCTTTTGACTTTAAAATACCTAGATTATGCTTCACAAGTTCAATTGCAGTAACATCATATCCTTCATTTGCCAATTGTACAGAGTATCTGCCTGTCCCTGCACCAACATCTAAGATTTTTGCTTTCTCATTATTTTCTAGATACTCATGAATATATTTCATGGAAGTAATATATTCAACTTGTCCATATTTTCTCGTTAATCTTTTATCCTCACAAAATTTATTGTAGTACTTTTCTAATTCCATTGTCATCTCTTTATATTCCTCTTCTGTTATTATATTAAAAATTATTAAATACAAAAATTGTTCTTTTGTACACTTCAAATTATTTTTTTGGCAGCTTAATATTTCCCCCACTATGCTCCCTTTACATTCTATCAAATATTATACTATATTTCAGTTAAAATATTAATTTTCTTTATAAATACTGAAATAGGCTCGGATAATGTGCACTAAAAAAGAAGCCTGTGTTAAAGTCAACACAGACTTCTAAAATTTTAATTTTTTATTTTGACATAGCCTTATATTGGTTGTATTTTTCTTTTGCTGCTATTTCTGCGTCTTCGAATAATTGATCAGCAATTTCAGGGAAAGCTCTTAATAAAGATGAATATCTTACTTCTCCCATAGTAAAATCTTTATATGATTTAGAAGGTTCCTTAGAATCTAAAATGAATGGGTTTTTACCTTCCTTTTTAAGTAGCGGATTATATCTGTATAAGTGCCAGTATCCTGACTCTACAGCTTCTTTTGATTCTAGCTGTGCATATGCCATTCCCTTTTTAATTCCGTGATTAATACATGGCGCATAAGCAATTACTAGTGATGGTCCTGGATAACTTTCTGCTTCTTCTAGAGCTTTTATCAATTGTGTTTGATTTGCTCCCATAGCTACCTGTGCCACATAAATGTATCCATAAGTCATAGCAAGCATGCCTAAATCTTTTTTAACTGTTTTCTTACCAGAAGCTGCAAATTGAGCTACTGCACCTAAAGGTGTTGCTTTAGATGATTGTCCACCAGTATTAGAATAAACTTCTGTATCAACTACTAGAACATTTACATTTTCACCAGATGCCAATACATGGTCTAATCCGCCATATCCAATGTCATATGCCCAGCCGTCACCACCATACATCCACATGGATTTTTTAACTAAATGTTCTTTATTGTCTAATATAAACTCTAAAAGCTCCTGGCTCTCTCCTTCTAATTTAGTATTTTCCAATGCTTTTATTAATTTTGTGCTTACATATCTAGTTTTGTCACTGTCGTCTTTATTTGCAAGCCAACCTTCTAAAGCTTCCTTAGTATCTTTACTAATTGTATTTTCTGCTAATTTTAATAACTCTTCTACCTTAGAAGTAACTCTTTCTCTTTGTTGCTTTACAGCTAAACACATACCTAGTGAAAACTCTGCATTATTTTCAAATAATGAGTTTGACCAAGCTGGTCCATGACCTTCATGATTAGTTGTATATGGTACAGATGGACATGCTGCTCCCCAAGCTTGTGTACAACCTGTTGCATTAGCAAAGTACATTCTATCTCCAAACAACTGAGTCATTAATTTTGCATATGGAGTTTCTCCACATCCTGCACATGCTCCTGAGAATTCAAGTAATGGCTGTTCAAATTGGCTTCCTTTTACAGTAAACTTATTCATTGGATTTTCTTTTTTGCTTAGCGTCATAGCATATTCCCAATTTTCCATCTCTTTTACTTGATCTTCCAATGGGCTCATTGTTAATGCTTTTTCTTTAGCAGGACATGTCTGAACACAGCTTCCGCATCCTAAGCAATCTAATGGATCTACCTGTATACTAAATTGATACTTCTCAAGATCTTTACCTTTTGCTTGTACCATTTTATAGTTTTCAGGTGCATTGTTTTTCTCTTCTTCATTTAATAAGAATGGACGTATTGCAGCATGAGGACATACATAGGAACATTGATTACATTGAATACATTTTGTCATATCCCAAGTAGGTACATCAATAGCAACTCCTCTTTTTTCATACTTACTTGAACCTAGAGCTACAGTGCCATCTGCAGCACTTGCAAAGGTGCTGACTGGAAGTTCGTCTCCCTTTTGTGCATTAATAGGATTCATTACATTACGAACATACTCTGGTAATTTTTCATCCACATATGCTTGCTCATCTTTTAAGTTTGCCCACTCTGCACTAACTGTAATTTGTTTAATGCTTTCATTCCCACGATCAACTGCAGCATAATTCATATTTACAATCTTATCACCTTTATGTCCATAGGATTTTAAGATTGCATTTTTCATGTATTTAGATGCTTCCTCTGCTGGAATAATGTTTGCCAATCTGAAGAATGCAGCCTGTAAAATAGTATTAGTACGGCTTCCAAGCCCTAATTCTTTTCCAATGCCAGTTGCATCAATTACATAGAACTTAATATTGTTCTGTGCTAAGTAACGTTTTACGTGATTTGGCAGGTTATTTTCTACTTCCTGCTCATTCCAGCCGCAGTTAAGTAAGAAAACACCATTTGGTTTAAGTTCATTTACTATATCATATTGATTTATATAAGAAGTTTTATGACATGCAATAAAATCAGCCTTTTTTACAAGGTAACTTCCACGGATTGGATTTTTTCCAAAACGTAAATGTGATTTTGTAATTCCTCCTGATTTTTTAGTATCATATTCAAAGTATGCTTGTACATACATATCTGTATGGTCGCCTATAATTTTAATAGAGTTTTTATTTGCACCAACAGTTCCATCAGAACCAAGTCCCCAGAACTTACAGCTTATTGTTCCTTCATCACATAAATCAATGCTCTCTCCAAGCTTTAATGAATGGAAAGTTACATCATCTTCAATACCAACAGTAAAATGATTTTTAGTATCAGATGATTTCATATTTTCATAAACAGCAATTATTTGCTCTGGAGTAACATCCTTTGATGACAATCCATAACGACCTGTATATATAAGAGGTTTATTCTTCTCATTTATAAATGCTGCACATACATCTAAGTATAAAGGTTCTCCTGCTGAACCAGGTTCTTTTGTTCTGTCAAGAACTGATATTTTCTTTACTGTATTTGGCAATTGTTTTAAGAAGTGCTCTATAGAAAATGGTCTATATAAATGAACATGTAAATAACCAGTTTTTTGTCCATTAGCATTTAAATGATCAACTACCTCTTTTGCAACTCCGCTCACAGATCCCATCGCAACGATTACATATTCTGCATCTTCTGCTCCGTAGTAATTAAATAAATGATAATCTCTTCCTGTAATTTTATTAATCTCACCCATATACTTTTCAACAATTTCTGGTAATCTATCATAATATGGATTACATGCTTCTCTTGCTTGGAAAAATACATCTGGATTTTGTACAGTACTTCTTTGCACTGGTCTTTCTGGATTCAATGAGTTCTTTCTGAATTTATTTAATTCTTCATTATTTAGTAATTTTCCTAAATCTTCATAATCCATTACATCAATTTTTTGAATTTCATGTGAAGTTCTAAATCCATCAAAGAAATGTAAGAATGGAACATGTCCCTCAATAGCAGCTAAGTGTGCTACACCTGCTAAATCCATAACTTCTTGAACATCTGCAGTATTTAACATAGCAAATCCTGTTTGTCTGCATGCCATAACATCTGAGTGATCTCCAAAAATAGAAAATGCATGTGTTCCAACAGTTCTAGCACTTACATGTAAAACACCTGGTTGTAATTGTCCTGATATTCTATACATGGTTGGTATCATTAGCATTAATCCTTGAGATGCTGTATAACTAGTAGCAAGAGCACCAGCTTCTAGTGTACCGTGCATTGCTCCTGCAGCACCAGCTTCTGCCTGCATTTCTACTAAACTAACCTTTTGTCCAAATAGATTCTTTTTACCATTAGCAGCCCATTCATCTACATGTTCTGCCATAGGTGAGGAAGGTGTAATCGGATAAATTGTTGCTACCTCAGTAAATGCATAGGAGACATAAGCTGCTGCTTCATTTCCGTCCATTGTTTTTTTAATTTTAGCCATTTTATATTCTTCCCTTCTCTAATATAATTATGAAAACTATTGCTACTTTTCATTTTTAGATGCTGCTTCTTCGCCAAATATTTATCTATATTTAGTCGCTACCTTTGTAGCCTCTATTTATAGAATAGGTTTTCATATTGTTTTTGTCAAGAATTTAATGATATACTTGTTTTTAAATGACAGCTTTTTTGGGGAGGATATTTTATTATGAAACTTGATATATTAAAAACTCTACAAGAGTTAAACTTTACAGAATATGAGGCAAAAGCATACCTGGCTTTACTTGAGGAATCACCTCTTTCAGGGTATGCAATTGCCTTAAACTCCGGTGTTCCAAGGTCTAAAATTTATCAAGTTTTAGCAGAACTAACTGAACGTGGAGAAATTTTTGTAAGTCTTGAAACACCTGTTCTTTACACACCCCTGCCACCTAAAGAATTAATTGCTAAAAGAAAACGTAAAGCTGAAACAGCTTTTCATGCAGCAGAAAAAGCTCTAGAACGGTACACTTTTACTGCGCAGTATAGAGAAAACATTTGGAATATTACTGGACATGAAGCAATCATAAATCGCGTTAAAGAAGTTATAAAAAAAGCAACCAGCCGCATTCTGATTGAAATATGGGCAGAGGATGCAAATGAATTAAAGGATGATTTGGAAGCAGCATCAATGAGAGGAATTGAAGTAATTATCGTATCTTATGGAGATCTGTCTTTTGATTTTGCCAAGGTTTATTCACATGATTCTAGTGATCAAATAACCTTTGAATACGGAGGGCGCTGGATTATCATGAGCATTGATAATAAAGAAGTAGTTGCAGGAATTGTATCCTTAGGTAATGACAGCCGTGCAGCATGGACAGCTCATCCGGCATTAGTTATGCCAATCACGGAAGTTATCATACATGACCTGTATATCATGGAAATGCTTAATAAACATCGTAGTATTCTTGAAGCTAGCTTTGGTCCAGATTTGATTGAACTTCGAAAACGCTTTAATTCAGACTCACCATGGTTTAGTGCTCATGAAATGTTGGGATTAAATGAATAAAAACGCAGGGATATCATCTTCAAGCTACATCTCACACATATTGACATAGTCAGAATAGAAACTGGATTTATTATAGATAGAATCTCTACTTATTCCTGTTTTTTCTGCTAGTAATTCACAAAAGTATCCTATATTATTGTAAAAGATAAAAAATACTGGAAAAGTATACTAAAATAATAGTAAAGTGGATGGAGGATAATATTGAATTGTACTGGAGTTTTCCAAGACATATAAATAATTATAGAAAGCCATAATGACATTAAAAGTCATTATGGCTACTGTTTTATATAGAAAATCTATATGCACTACTATTTTTATTTTGTATCTATAACCTTCTGAGCCATTTTAACTAATTCATCTTTTGATATATTAGAATCACTTGCTAAGAAAGAATAGTAAACTCCATCTTGCATCCAATTTAAAAATTGAATTTGAGAGATTTTTTCCTTGTCAGATCCATAGCTAAATACATATTTACCAAACAATTTATCCTTCTTATCTTGTTCTGTCATTTTATAATCTGCTGGCACAAACTTGTAAGCAGCTGAATGATAATATAAATCTATACCGCTATAAGTATTACTAACAGTCTCTTTCTCTGAGCTTTCACCTAATCTTACATTTCCCATAAAAAGGCTTAATTTATCATTCCCTTTTTTATAAGTAAAATCAAGTGATTTTGTTTTTGCTATCGCTTTATCATTTTCGTCACGTCCTTCATTATTTACAATATGCCCGCTCTCAAAAACATATCCGTTATCAAATTTATTAATTAATTTAGGATTAAATTTTAAATCCTTCTTCACTTGTTCTACTGTAGGTATACTAGTGTATGTTGGTTTACTACTTGAACTTGAAGTTATATAACATATTTTCCCTGCGGCAAATACAGTTGTTCCTACTACCATAGCAGCTACTAATGCAATCATAATTTTTTTCTTAATTGATCCTTTTTTACTTATTTTTTTATTTTCCATTTCATTATTCTCCTTTTTATCTGGTAAGCTGTTTAATGTTGCACTTACCTTATTTTTAAAACTTTCAGGTGTATCCGGAAAGGCATTGTTCCAATTGTATTTATTCATATATTGCCTCCATATTCTCTAACTTTATTTTTAACAATTTTCGTCCTTTTGCTAATCTACTTTTTACAGTTCCTGCAGGTATCTCCAAAATATCTTTAATTTCTTCTACTGAATATCCTTCTACATAATAAAGAACAATTGTAGTACGAATATGCTCTGGTAAATTCTGAATAGCTAAATATAATTCACTATAATCCTTTTTATCATCAGCCTTAGCAGACTCAAAGTATTCTTCATAAGATACCTGTGGATATTCTTTACGTTTTAAACTATAGCATTCATTTATGAGTATCCTAACTAACCATGTTTTAAAATATTGTTCTTTCTTTAGTGTATCTAATTTATTATAGGCTTTTAAAATTGCCCCCTGGACTGCATCCTCACAATCTTCATCATGAATCAAAATTGATTTAGATACATGATATAAAGTAGATTCAGTCTCAAGAACTTTATCTACAAATTCATCTTTATTCAATTGACTTCCTACCTTTCTTTGCAAACTGTAGCGCTACCATTTTGCTTTACACTAATTAGATGCATATATCTACCAAATGGTTCATTAATTTTAGCTTAAAATTAAATTTTTTATAATATCTATAACTAACCTTATTTTCATAATAATTTAATACAATGCTGTAAGCTGCCTCTGTAAATCAACTACAAAACAAAGATATCATAAAATCCATTTCTGAATAATACGATATCTTAAGAAATTATTTAAGCTAATAAGCTGAGCAGCCAGCCTTACCCTCTGGCCTTCACCTCCAGCTTTGAATATTTCCTAATTTCTGATGTAATAAGAATAACAGTCATTATAACTGATAATATTTCTGCACATGGTCCTGCATACAGAACTCCTAAAACTCCCAGAAACTTAGGTAAAATTATCATAAGCGGAACTATAAAGAAGGTCTGCTTACATAATGTAAGTATCATTGCTTTTGCAGGCTTACCTATAGCCTGAAAGAAAACACATGTTGTAAGTTCAAAGCCTATGAACATACAAAAACTCAAAAATACCTTAAAGGATTTTAATGCAAATTCATTATACAGTGTGTCATTTTGACCAAATAAATTTATTATGTTTTGTGTAAAAAACTGAAATATAATAAATCCTATTATTGATACAACTGTTGATATTTTTATAAGCATAAAATAGGTATCTTTCACACGTGTGAAGTTTTTAGCACCGTAATTGTATCCAAGTATTGGCTGACCACCTATAGCTATACCTATTACAACTCCTAATAAAAGCTCATTCACTTTCATTACAATACCAATTGCTGATATGGGAATATCACTGCCATAAATTGATTGCGCTCCATAATTCTTAAGCATATTATTGCTTACTATTATTATTACTGTTACCGCTACTTGCGTAATTAAACTAGATACTCCAAAAAGCATTATTGTCTTACTTACCTTTACATCAAGCTTCAAATATTCTATTTTAAACTTTATATTTTTAAACTTCTTAAGATACATTAGAGAAATTATGCAGGATAAGATTTGTCCTATTATTGTTGCTATAGCGGAACCTTTAACACCCATAGCAAAATGAAATATGAATATAGGATTCAAAACAATATTTACAATTGCTCCAAGTATCATAGCTAACATTGAATATTCTGGACTTCCATCTGCACGTATTATTGAATTTAAACCTGCTGCTAAAATCATAAAAGGAAATCCTATTAAAATTATTCTCATATAATCCAGTGCTATGGAAATATTAGTGCTTGTAGCTCCAAAGCTCCATAGTAACTTCTCCATAAAAATATACCCAACTACTAAAAATATCAAACCTAAAAGCACCATCAAAATAATTGCATTACCTATTGCTTTGGCGCCCTCTTCTTTGTTTTTCTCTCCTAATTTTATACTGTAGAAAGCAGCCGCTCCATCTCCTAAAAGTAGTGAAAAACCTAATGCTAAAACTACAAGAGGAAAAGTTATATTTGTAGCTGCATTACCAATATAGCCTACCCCTTGACCAATAAAAATCTGGTCAACAATACTGTAAAGAGCATTGACTACCATTGCAAGCACGCAAGGAATTGAAAACTTCATAATAAGTTTGCTTAATTTTTCATTTTCAATATAGTTTTCATTGATTTTTATACTCTTTTCGCTCATTAATATACACCTCTTTCAAACTTCATAATTGAAAGAATAATGCATACAGTAACTGGAGAGTCAACACTTATTTTATTGGAATTATCAATTCAGTCACATAATTTCCTTCATCTGCTGTATTTATTATGTCTACAAGATAATTATCTATAGGCTCACCACAAATTTCATATCCATTTTCATAAATGTATTTAAACATCTTTCTATAAGTATCTATCATGTTATTATAACTTCCATAATGGATAGCAGTAACAGCTTTAAATCCTCCAAATTTTCTAACTACATCATCTATTTCTCTTTCTTCAGATACAGCTATACAAACTTCAATATCATATTCCTCCTTTTCTTTTTCTTCAAAATCGATACAGCTATCATAATATATTGCCATAGCATTCTTTGTAATATGAAAATTATTTCTTTCAACTAATGAAATCAGCTTGCAGTACCTAACTGCAAATTCTTCAATAGTACAAGGACCTTTGCTTCTAAGATAAGCAACATAAGAAACAGGTATTTCTTTTATTTCAATTTTAAAATCCTTATGTTTTTTCTCTTCCTTCTTACTTTCTTTAATGCAAAACTGCAATTTTTCTTTTAGCATTTTTAAATCATGAATTTTATTATCAATCTCTATACATTTTTCATTAATTTTTCTTGTGTTATATTCTAAGTCTTCTCTGCCTAAAAGCACTTTTATTTCCCTTAATGAAAAACCTGCTTCTTTAAAATGCTTGATCACAAGCACCAAAGCCAATTGGTCATTTGAATAATATCTATAATTACTGTCTGGATCAATCTTTCTTGGTATTAACAATTCTATTTCATCATAATATCGCAGTGTTTTTATTGGAATATTGCATATTTTAGATACTTCTCCTATTTGATAAAATTCTTTACTTTCGCCCATTTTATTAATCAACTCCTCATATATATTTCTATATGAACGCAATTAACTACATTTTACCATAATTATAATTTTCACGAAGTTTTCTTTAGACAATACCTCTATTCAAATTCCTAGCTTCATGTTTGTAAAATATTTCAAATAAAACAAGAAAAATATGTGAGATTTATTTCACACTTACGATGATTTTATTATAATATTATTATAGTTATTAATTTTTAAATTAAAGGGGTTTGAATTGTGAAAAAGAATTTAGTATTGATATTATGTTTAAGTTTGATTTTCACTTTAGTAGGTTGTAATAGTGATAAAAAAACAAATAACTCTATACAACCTACTAATGAAGCCCAAACTTTAGAAAATAGTTCAAAAAATACTGATGATACAAAACAAACTACTAATGAGAAAAATAATGTTGATGAAAAAAAAGGAACAACTTCAAATAATGCAAATTCTACGCAATCCACAAAAACAAGCCCAGATAAACAAGTAGCAAAAGATAAAAATAATGTTTCTCAAAAAATAACCAAAGTAAATAGTAAAGTTAAATTGTATAACGGCACTTATTTTGATGATAGGCGTTTCGGAGATAATATCTTAAAAAATTATTGTGAAGTTGTAATTTCTAATGTAACTAATACTTCTTTTGATTTTACTGTTTATGAAGTAAATGTGGTAGATGGGAAAAAAGACAAAAAGGTTATTTTCCTTAGAAATACAGCAGTTTTTACCGGAGATGGAACAAAAGCTACTTTTTACGGAAAAGATTATACTCTTAACTTTACCTTTCCCAATTATCATAATGCATATCCTGTTGTAACAGACATGAAGATATCTGGCTTCAAACCATTAGAAGGCAAGACTTATGTTAATAACGGGATACCAGGACATGAATTCGGATAAACAGGATTCTTGGCTTCAGGTGGAGTTTTAAACTCCATCTGAAGCTTAGAAGCCGTTATCCAGGGTCGTAGACGAACCCCCATCTGATTCAAGTTTCCACTTCATAAATCCGTTCTGGAAACATCTTTTCCAACTTAAATCAGTCTATTTAAAATGTTTATACTAATGGTAACCCATTATCGTTTTCAAAAACTGGAGGTCTTCTGATTTCCTTATCGTCGTCATGTGGTCTTCCAATATCGTTTTTCTTATTTTCTTTATTGTTTTTCTTAGCATTTTCAGTTCTTTTAGGCATAGATAACCCTCCTCTCATCATTATATTTTGTAAAATGCAAACTTTTATGCTTTTAAATTAGAAAGTAATGATTTATAGCTAAATCATTATGGAATGGAAATATTCTATTTATATTTTTCAACTTAGCTGTCATCTAAGTTAGAGAAATCACTTCCTTATCTTTTTGGTTTTTCCAACATTGTCCAAATATTATCATACTCAAAATGTGTAACATATTTTTTAAGTATACTGCCAAGCGTAGTATCTTCTACTATAATTTTTTCAATTACTTTTTCGACTTTATTGACATTCAGCCGTGAAATTGCATCATACAATTCATTATGAAGTTCGAGAGACAAGGATTTGATGAGTTGCTGGACATTCTCGTCAAAATTCGCAGACTCTTCCCCGCATAACACTTCATAAACGTATTTGATACCTAGATGCTTGGCCATAGTTGTAAAAATATCCTGTTCACTGTAAGGCTTACCAACAAAATCGGTACAACCAGCTTTTATAATAAGTTTTATTTCTTCTTCCAACACACTCGCTGAAAGCATGACAATTGGCACATCTGCTCCCTCTTGCACAGCACGGATTTTTTTAGTTGCTTCAAGACCGTTCATTATCGGCATGCGAAGGTCCATCCAAATAAAATGAGGTCGCCACTTTGAGAAAACCTCTATCGCTTCTAACCCGTTCTCGGCCTCCTGCACTTCAAAGCCAATTCTCCTAAGAAGGCGAATAAATATGAATTATCAACTAAATCAAAACAATATTTAGTTGTTCCATTTATCCGATGACTACTTGCTCTAAAACCGAAACAAACCACCGACTATCAAAATTCGGTGGTTTGCCTATGTTAATTATTCAGCTAATTTATGCTGCAATTCGTCCCATTCTTCTAAATAGCCCATATTGATCTCTTCCTGTGCCATAAGTTCCTTTTGAAGCTCCGTTAGTCTTACATAATCGGAAATAACCGCTTCCGATTGAAGCTCTTCTTGAAGTTTTGCAATTCTTTCATCACATTCCTTAATCAATACTTCAATTTTTTTAACCCTTGCCTCCATTTTAGCCTTTTCTTTACCAGGTGTTGTAAACTTTTTCTTTTGACTTTTCTCTTTAACTACAACTATTTCTTCATCAGCAAATTTCTTTGCTGCCTGTTCCAAATAGTGCTCATATCCAAAAGGATAGTAGTCAACATTACCATTATCAAATACCAAAACCGATGAAGCAATCTGTTTCACAAAATATCTGTCATGAGAAACGAAAAGTAGCGTACCGCTATAATCCTTAAGCATTTTCTCCAATGTTTCCTTACTTATTATATCCATATGATTTGTAGGTTCATCAAGGATCAGGAGGTTTGGTCTGCGCTTTAATATTTTGCATAGTTCCAAACGTACCTTTTCTCCACCAGAAAGAGCATTAACTGGTTTAAATACATCCTCATGTGTAAAAAGAAAAGCTCCAAGGGCACTGCGAACCTCTGTCTGAGTTAAATTAGGAAACTCATCCCAATATTCATCCAGTACAGTTTTATCACTTTTATACTGTGCCATATGCTGGTCAAAATATCCGATTTTAACCTTATCCCCAAAGGAATATGTACCGCCAAGCTCAGGCATGGCACCAACAATAGTTTTTAAAAAGGTAGATTTACCTAATCCGTTGCCGCCTATAATCCCAATCTTTTCACCACGCATTATATTGAGTGAAAGTGTTGAAAGTGCTTTACTATAGCCTATCTTCAAATCCTTTGCTGACAATACCAACTGAACACTTTGATACTCAGGTTCAAAATCCGCATGAAAGCTCTTTGTATCTGCCAACTCAGGGGCTTCCACAATATCCATACGCTCAAGCTGCTTTATTTTAGATTGTGCCATAGCAGCTTTAGTAGCTTTATAACGAAAACGGTCTACAAGTCCGCTTAAATGAGCAATTTCCTTTTGCTGTTCAATATGTCTTTTTTGTTGTATTTCCCAATCAAGACGCTTTTTTTCAGCAAATGCAGAATAATTTCCAGTATATTTTGTGATTTTTCCTCGTTCAATTTCATAAACTGAGCTCACAATCTTATCTAAAAATTCCCTATCATGGGCAACTATAAGAACTGCATTTTTATATGCCTTTAAATATTCTTCAAGCCATTCAATAGCATTAATATCAAGATGGTTGGTAGGTTCGTCTAATACCAATAAATCCGGCTTACTGAGCAAAAGCTTGATGAAGGCAATTTTAGTGCGCTGTCCTCCAGAAAACTCTGAAAGAGCCTTTCTCTTATCTTCATCAGCGAATCCAAACTGCTTGATAGCAGTCTCATATTCCTTCTTATAAGTGTATCCTCCAATCAGATTATATCTTTCCTGTAATTCTGAATATTTCTTAACTGCAGAATTATTTGAACTGCTTTCCATCTCACTTAGAAGTTTTTCCATTCTAATTTCTATATCAAATATTTCCTTGTAGGCTTTTTTAACTTCATCCTCAAGAGTAATATTTTCATCCTCAAAAGTAATCTGCCTAAGGTAACCGATAGTTATATTCCTCGCTGTAATAATAGAGGAGGTTTCGCCATTATCAAGCTTTGCAAGATCATATTCACCAGAAATCAACTTAAGCAGAGTTGTCTTTCCGCTTCCGTTTCGTCCAACTAAAGCAACCTTTTCACCTTCATTTATTTGAAAATCAATGTTAGATAATATTGTATTTGCGCCAAAAGCAACACAACTATTTGTAATTTTAACTAGCATCTGATGCACTCCTTCTAAATCCCCTTATTTCCCTTTTCAATTATATATCATTTACAAAAAACATAAAGCAATTAATATTATATATTTAGATCTTCCATTTTTCTATAGCAAAAATCAAATGGGAGGTTCAAAAGCTAATGGAATTGAATAATACAAAAAATCCTTACCTAGCATATTATGATTAGAAATAATGCAATTCACTAGGAGGAATCATATGATAGAAATGAATACACGCCAGTATATACCTAGATCTATAAGTGTTGATGATTTTTTTAAACTGTTAAATAAAGAACAGATTAAATATATTATATTACGATGGACTTTCCTATTATCCCAGGCACTGTGCACAAGAAATGCTTAATGAAAAAATTCTTTTGAATAATAAATATTTTGTACCTAATCCTAAACATTATCTGCTAAGTATGGCCTATCATAAAGCAGAAAATTCAGGTTTGCCTCTAGGTGTCAGAGACGAATATAGTGAATTAGTCCACAATAATAAATACACAAGAGCACTTCGCACTTTGATTAATCAGTGCGACATAAATGTAGAATTGGCTTGGGTGGATTTACAGAAGTTTTTGGACAAGAATAACTGGACGCCAGAATTATCAGTACTAAAAAGACTCTCTGAAAAAAGAGAGTGGATGAAAAATTTATATTATTTAAAACTCCATGATCAGCAAAATACAGGTGAAATCATGGCATTTATCATTAGAGAATGGGCTCATGAAAACAACTTAACTGATTGGATACACGGCCTACACATACTAAATGGAGAAGATATATAATCCACTCAAGTGACAATACTTTAGATGCTTTAGAATTTATTAGTACCTTATATCCAACGGAAGTTCCTAAAATTCTAGACAAAATTGCTTTAGAGAAAGAAAAAAGGGAAAAATTAAATTCTGCTATGTTTTCACCAGATTTTTGCCCTTAATATATTATAGCCCCCTTGATTTACCAAGGGGGCTATGGCTTTTAGTAGTTCAACTTTTCCTTATGCCTTAAGCATACTTCTACAAATAGAATCATTATTCAGAAAAAATAACAACCCATAATTTTATTTCTTTTTCACAGAACAAAAAACCACCGCCCGAATTACGCAAGGTTTTAATAGGTATTAAAAAAGCAGACGACTATAAAATATAGAAATCAGCTTTAGATAGATCTCTTTTTTGTTATTTTATACTAATATTATAATAATTGAAGTTATATTTAATATGAAAATTATCAATAGCATTTTCGTGAAGCTTTTTTTCAATTATCTCCTTTTTAGCGTTGCTATCCATTATATTTATTGTATTCATTACTCCTTCTGTTATTTTGAAAAAACTATTAAATGGGAATGATACTGATAATTCATTATCCTTCCAACCTGCCTTATGTCTAGTCCCAATACATAACAAAGAAGTATTAATTCCGTTACTTAGGTAGGGAAAAGCGGTTGATTCTGAACATATCGCTTGATTTCCTGATATTTTAAAGGATTAACAATTGCCTGTCTTAGACTTGTTATATCCATGTCTTACCTCCAAATAAAATCACATTACAATCTTTTGTATAGGTAATTACCAATACTTTGTATAAGAAATATCTAGAATACAAAGTATAATTACAGAAGTATATAAAATTGTATTATTAAAGCTTTGATACCCATAATTAAGAGCTACAGCCCCTAATCCACCTGCTCCAACAGCACCAGCCATTGTAGTAGCAGAGAGGTAAGAGATTGTTGCGAGTGTAATTCCTGAGACAATAGATGGAACTGATTCTTTGATTATTACCCATATAATAATCTGAGTATTTGATGCTCCGAAAGAACGGGCAGCTTCTATAAGCTGCTTATCTACTTGTATAAAAGCATTTTCCAGAATTTTAGCTATAAATGGAGTAGCTGCTATAGTTAAAGGTAAAATCGCAGCTTTTTCTCCTATAGTTGTGCCTACTACTAATCGAGTTAGGGGAGTTATAGCTACTATGAGAATTATAATAGGGAATGAACGAATCGTATTCACTATAAAATCTAAAATGCTGTAAATCCTTTTATTAGGTTTTAAACCTTCATCTCGGGTTACAACAAGAGCAATTGCTAGTATAAAGCCAGCAAAAAGCGCTAAAATCATTGTTGCTCCTAGCATGAAAAAGGTTGAAATAATAGAAGGTGCTATAATTTCCGTAAAATATCTCCACCAATTAGCCCAAAAGACTTGACTAAGCATATGTGGCGTCCTCCTCTTCACTAATTTCACACTCGGATTCAATTGAATTGTATAAGCTCCATTTAACATTGTTACTATCTAAATATTTCATAACCTTACTGCTATCATTTTCCGAAACATTTACTATCACTGAACCCATCACACTATCTTTGTACTTTTCTAACTTTCCGTCTGCAATAATAAAATCAATTTGCAGTTCCCTAGACATCTTGGTAATTATAGGCTTATCATAAATATTCTTAGAAAGTAAAATTTTTATATTTACACCTTTGCTGAATATTACATTATCTTTATCTCCTATAAGATTAATCAGAGCTCTAGGCTGTTTCAAAAATATATCTTCAACAAGACCACTCTCTGCAATTTTTCCATTCTCGAGTATTGATATTTCTTCGCAAGAACTTTTTAATACAGACATTTGATGAGTAACCATAACAATTGTAATGCCAAGCTGGCGATTAATTTGATTTAACAAAGAAACAATTGATTTAGCAGTTTTAGGATCAAGCGCTGATGTTGCTTCATCGCATAGGAGTATTTTCGGGTCCATTGAAAGGGCTCGTGCTATGGCAACTCTTTGTTTCTGTCCACCTGACAACTGTGATGGTTTAAAATTCAATTTATCACTTATGCCAACTATTTCTGCCAGTTCTCTTACTCTTTTATCAATTTTATTTTTTGGATACTTCCAGCATTTCATAGGAAATGAAATGTTCTCATATACGTTCATGCGGCTTAAAAGTGAAAATTGTTGAAAAATCATTCCTATATCTTTTTTGAATTCTCTTGCCTCTTCATATTTTAATGATTTTACCTCAATTCCATCAACTAAAAGTGACCCTTCATCGTAGGTTTCTAATCCATTAATGCAACGAAGAAGCGTTGATTTTCCTGCACCACTCCTGCCAACAAGACCATAAATCCTTCCAGTTTCAATTGTAAGGTTTATGTCCTCCAGGACACTAAGAGATCCAAATTTTTTTTTCAAATTATTAATTACGATCACCTTATCACCTGCTTTTAAATAAAATAAAGGGAAAGTAGTAGAATATGACTACTTTCCTTATATATCTTCTATATTCACTTTTAAATGACATTATTTTTGTTTATCATATAAAACCATGGTACCATCAAATAGTTCATTAAATTTCTTTCTCACAGAATCAGATTGAAGTATTTCCATTGCATCTTTAACCCATGGTTCATTTACATTCTTTGAATCTACTGTAAGGCCAACTGGAAAATTAACAGTAGTTGTATCTTCAGCAATAAAAGCTTTAGGATCAATGCCAGCAGCTTTTATCCTTGTTGAAGGACATATAACAGCAGCAGCATCAGTTATACTTCTTGCAGTTGTAGTTATTTCGGTTTCTAATATTTTAATATTTTTCGGATTTTTTACAATGTCAGCAGGGGTATAGAACTTGTCTTTCTTTTCTCCTAAAGTAATTAAACCTAATTTTTGAAGCATGACTAAGCTATTTTCAACATTTGTTGGGTCGTTTGGAATCGCTATTTGCGCACCACTAGGGAACTCGTTTATACTTTTATATTTTGATGAATATAACGCAGTACGATAATAAAATAGGTAAGGCTTAACCATTTCTAGCTTTGAATTATTTTCCTTATTGAAAGTCTGGATCCAAGGAAGGTGATTATGTATAAATCCATCAATATTTCCATCTTTTGTTGCTGTAGCAGGCATATTATTTGCATCAAACATAACAACCTCTACCTTGTAACCTTTTTTTTCCAACTCTTCTTTTAAAACTGTCGTAAAAGGCTTGATTGTGGAAAGTGTACCTAATTTAATAGTTTTCTTTTTATCCGTTGTACTTGCAGAAGAAGTTTTGTTAGAACATCCAAAAAAAGATAAAGATAGAACTAGCAAAACAAACAAAGATATTTTTTTTAAAACTTTTAACTTCACAAAGATCCCTCCATATTTATGCAAATTATTTAATATTTCGTCATTATCCTAACATAATGGACAAACTGTGTAAAATAGTAAAACCTGATAGGTCGCTGTGAAACTATAATTATTTTTTATATTAACAATAGTTTTGATATAACTTCAATAACCACTAACTCTTCTGTATCTCTGGTATCCACCTCAATCTCACCGGCCCAACCTGTCCATTCGTTTTCCAAGCTTTCCCACAGGATTTGCAAATATTTTTGGAAGTTCTCTGTAGTTTGCTTTCCCTTTGATAATTTCTTCATCTTTGCTTTTTATATTTTTAAAGTAATTCTCCAGCTTTTATTAAAGCACTTTCAACTCTTTCTTTTATGTTCTATCTCTCAATAACTCCTCGCTTTTAAAATTTGCTCTCAGGTTGTGTTCCCATTGGTTAGGCGACATAGGCTTCTTTCAGTCTATCGCTCAGCATACATGCTGGACGTACAAAAAACTAGGAACCTATAATTCCTAGTTTTTTAACTTATAATTTATTTCTCTAATTCTGTAATATGGAATCAAAATTATTTATACATAATTTTTTAATTCTTCTTCACTTAGAACATCTATGTTGTCAATATAATAAGGATAATCTTTCAAAATTGTTTCAACAGTCATTTCTAATTTGCTCTTATCTTCTTTTGAATTAGCTGTATAGATATATTCTCTTCCATCTTCTCTTAACAAGAATTTATCTTCTCCAATTCTCAATAAGCCAGTATTCTTTGAATCCTTATATTCTTCTAAATTTTTATAAATAGTTGTTTTCTTAAGGTATGGGAACCCGCCCCTTGGACAGAACATATGACAGTTACCACATTCGTTACACATGTTTTCAACGTGAGCTATTTGGTAATTAGCTGTAAGTCCTTCAACAACAACTCTCATATTTGCTCTATTTGGACATACGTCAACACAGATTCCACAGCTCTTTAAGCAGTCAAAAGTTTCTAGCTTGTCTTCTAAAACTTTCCCATTACCTTTGTTTTTATAGTTAGCATCGTTCTTTGCTTTATCAGCTAATGCATTTAAAGCTTCAAGATTTAATCCCTTAGGTGCTTGTCCTGCTTTTTTCATTTCATTTAATACAGCATTATTGTTTGTATATCCTTTTGGTTGTAAGAACAATGTTGATATAGTAATAGGAGCAATTCCAGCATTAAATACATCTAATACATTGTTTTTATCTATTCCACCTGACATAGATATAGTTATATCATTAAACTCATTTGCAATTTTTTTAGCTACATTTATTGCTATTGGATATAATGGTTTTCCAGACATGTACATAGCTTCCCCTGGCATAACATTTCTAGTGTTAACTACAGGCAGTGTATTTGTTAACTTAACTGCGAATTTTACATTGTTTTCCTTAGCTGTTTCTAATAGCTTAGCTATTATTTCCTTAGCCATATCAAATTGTAAATCGTGATCGAAATCTTCTCTCTTTAATTCTATGTCACTGTAACCTAAGTTGTCCAAGATTTCTCTTACAGCATCATATCCTAATAATGTAGAATTACATTTTAGTAATGTATTTATCTTTTTATTTGATATTAAATGACTTGCTATATTTAAAATTTCACTTGCTTTACATCCGTGCATTGTAGAAAGTGTAACTATATTTGTAATCTTTGAAGTAATCTTATCTATATCTTCTAGTTTAAATCTTTTGAATTTATTTATGTTTTTCTTTAATACTTCTATACACTCTTTAAATATTTCAGTATCCTTTGCATCTTTAAGGTCATCAATAAAGTCAGAAATCTTCTTTGATTGAATTCCTTCAAGGTCATATCCTACACTTATATTTAGTATAAAATCCTTTACATCTGATAGTCCAAGTTCAATGCCCATAACTTGCATTAATACTGAAGCTTTTATATATTCTTCTTTTGCTTCTTCAACTGTTAACTCTGTAGACCATTCTACATTGTATCCTACATTTTTAACATCGATACATGGTCTTGCAATCATTTCTTGCATTTGTTTTCCATCTACTATTTGAACAGTCTTAGGTTCAAAATATCTACAACCTGTTAGATAAGCTGCTAAGAAGTTTTGAGTTAATTGTGTATGTGGACCAGCTGCAGGACCTACTGGGTATCTTAGATATTCTCCACAAAACTCCATTTCTATACTGTTATCAATATCCTTATGAAAATCCTTTTCCTCTACTTCAAATATTTTTCCTTTTGTATAATAATCTTGAAGAGCTAGCTCAAGAATTCTTTCAAAAGACATTGTTTTCATTACTTCACTCATGGTTGTTCCACCTTTCTTCAAATAAATTTTATATAAACTAATATTGATATAAATTTTTACTATATAAATATAGAGCAATTTTTATGCCAAAAACAAAGGTCAAATACTGTTTTTTCCTGTAATAAAATTTAATTTTCTCCATTTTTTATAACCATTTTATATATATTTCACAAAAAACTTATAAAAATATCAAAATAATAATCTTTATAAAAGCTTGTTCTGGTATCAAAAAATATAAAATTGATAATTTACTATCAATCCGACAACAAAAATTATCATTTTGATAAAAAATTATCAATTTGACAGCAAAAATTATCAATTTGATAATAAAATCAAAAAATTAGCTTTATTTTATATTCTTAAACTAAAAATATCCGAACATTCTCTTTAACGCATCATACCCAAAGCAGATACCTAAATCCACAATTTCAATTTAACTGTTTTTTAATGCAAATAATTATAACACCTTTATAAGCATAGTTTGTATTAGCTTCAACATCTTCACAAACACTTTCCCCGTTATATTTTACTTCGTCTTCAATATTGACATAAATTCTAAAATACAAACAACTTTATGAAAAAAGTGCATACAGGATTATTTCCTGCATACACTTTTTAAATTATCTAATCTCTTTTGCTATACAATATTCTAATATAGATTTTTATATATACCAATTATGTCTTCTCTTGAAAGCGGAACATAACTATTTACCAATAGTCTTTGCTGACTAGCTATTACACTGTCAGTAAAGGTTTCAATTTCTTCTGCCTTCATTCCATATTCTTTTAATGGCTTTCTAGATAATAATTTATCTAAAACAACTGTTAACTCCTCGTATACTACATCAGTATTACATCCAAGAATACTAGCTAATACTTTATTAATATCCTTAATTTTTCCCTCAGGATGTTTTTTATTATATGTTTTAAACACTTCCACAAACATTTGATAGTTTGCTTCTCCATGGGTAACGTGATAAATACCTCCTAATGGATAAGAAAGTGCATGTACTGGACCTGTTCCTGTATTACTGAAAGCAATTCCGGCATAGTTGCTAGCCAAAAGAAAATCCTCAATTATTTCTGTTCTATATTCTTTTCCCTTCTCCAATATCTTTACATATCCATTTAAAATTAATTCTATTGCTTTTACACTGAACAATTCAGTATATGTATTAGATTTTGGTGATACGAAAGATTCTATAGCATGAATCAATGCATCTATAGAACTTGTTACGAAAAACTTATAGGGAAGTCCTTTTACTAGCTCTGAGATAAGCACCGCATAATCAGGGAATAATTCATCTACTGCAAGCCCCATCTTTGTATTCTTTTCCTTTATTTCAGCTATTGATATATTGGAAACTTCAGAACCAGCTCCACAGGTTGTAGGTACTATAATCAATTCTTTATCTTTAACAAATGGTATTCTTTTTTCAAATAAATCAAGGGTATTCTTTGCATTCTTAATTACAAGTAACTTAGCTATATCTATAATTGTTCCTCCACCAATAGCAATGATTCTCTTATACTTCTTGCCTTCCATATCTTTTATAATTAAATTAATCATTTCATCTGATGGTTCACCTTGTCCGTATTTACCTTTAAACATCACATCTGCTTTTAAATTCAAAGAACTCATGAAAGATTTATACGTAGATTCACTAGTTAATATAAAATCTCCTTCACCAATATTAAAGAATTCTGCAAATTCCTTGCAATCATTAAATTTACAAACTTGAGTTCTTACCTGAAATAATTTCATGATCCAACACTCTCCATGCAGTTTATTTTAAAATCTTACTTTGTCACTTTCTATTTTTTCATATGCTTTATAACTTCATCTCAAAAATTTTCCCGTCAATGGATTTTACTTTTTCTGCAATAACATTTAAAGTAGAAATTACCTTATCGGACAATTCTTTAGCTTCTTTAAATATATCATAGATGTCTTCACTTCTGTTTTCTTCTATTGCATCCATTATTTCGTGTGCTTTGCTGTGTAAAAGTAAATGATTTTCATTTATTCCATGCCATTCATCTTTTATCTTTGGATGCTCAACATTTATAGAATTGTAGAAATGTCCAAACTTACATTTCATGCCATTATGCTGAATCGGTATCGTCTCATTACTTTCAACCATTTGCTGGAGCTTATTCATCCACATTTTGTGAGCTTTTATAGCATCCTCCAGTATATTCAAAAATTCTTCATTTGAAATTGGGCTAGTACCATTATTTAAAATTCCTACTAATTCTTTTATAACTTCAGAAATGTTGTCATCTATTTTACCAAGATTGTTAGCATAATAATGGTTTTTTTCAGAGTCATCCGACACTATTCTTGTCATATGGCTAATTTTTTCTGACTCCCCTGCAACAATATTCATAGCAGAAGATATTTCTTCAGAGGATGCCGTTATCTCCTCCATACTACCTGCTAAACTAGTAATGCCACTTACAGTGGTTTCGAGGCTGTGGGCGCTTTCTTCAAAAGATACATTAACTTTTTCAATTTTTTTACTCATATCTATCATTGATGTTATAGTATTATTAACGCTATTCATACTTTCATTAGTTGCATTTCTAATATCCTTAGTAAAAGCTTGCATATTATTAAGCTTAAGCTTTGTATCTTCAGCCAACTTACGAATTTCATCAGCAACTACAGAAAATCCACGTCCATGTTCTCCAGCACGAGCCGCTTCAATACTAGCATTTAATGCAAGAAGATTTGTCTGATCTGCAATCATACCTACGCCATCAACAATCTCATCAACCTGTAAAGATAGTTCTTCCAATGCCTTTATTTTGTCAGACATTATTTCCGCATCATTGACCACCGTTTCTTTTATTTGATTAATTTGTTGAAGCTGATTCTTGCTATCATCATTCGTTTTAATTAAATTATTGGATTTCTCCACCAAATCGTTTAATACTTCTGTATTATGGATAATTGCCTCGCTTACTTGGCTTACATTTGCAGTAGTTTGCTCAACTACTGCCATGTTTGATTCACTAGATTCAGACAATTGCTGAGCAACTTTTTTTAATTCTTTTGAAATAAAGGACATATTTATATCAAAATCGCTAAGTGATGCTGACTCATTAACTAATTTTAAAAGAAGAGAATTATTTAATGATCCAGATTCTAAAATTCTGTTAAACAATTCAAATATATATTTATGAATATCCTTTTCTAAAACTGGTTTTTCTGGCTTTCCTCCTCTTAGATAAGTTTGCACATAATCTGTAATATATGTAACCTCATGACATTGTGTTTTTTTCCCAAACATGTTGTTTCCCCCTAATCATCCCTTATTTATCCTTTTTTATTTATCGTATAATTTTATAATTTCATTATGCTAATTGTTTATTTTATATAAAATTCATTTGATTAATATTTTATAAATTCAAATTTCGAAACATCAAACAATCCCTGATCTGTTATCCTAATTTCCGGTATTACTGGAAGAGCTAAAAATGATAGAGTTATAAAGGGATCTATCTCATTATTAATTCCAAGCTTAAATGCTTCTTCAAGCATACTATTGAGAGTGTTTTCAACATATTCAGCAGTACTATTGCTCATTATACCAGCAACCGGCAGTTCAAGAGTACCAACTACCTTTCCTCTGCTTACAATCGTATATCCTCCATTTACTCTTTTTAACTCTTCTATAGCAATAAGCATATCTTCATCGTTATCACCTACAACAATGAGGTTATGTGAGTCGTGAGCAACGGTACTTGCTATCGCTCCATTTTTAATATTAAAATTACTTACTATGCCAAGTCCAATATTTTTTGTTGATTTATGCCTTTCAATAACTGCAACCTTAGAAAACTGTTCATTCTGTACAAAGGCACCATTTACAACTCTAACTTCTGCTGTTTCTTTCTTTGTAATAAGTTCATTTGAGGTTAGACCTATAACTGTAGCTGTATTCTTTTCTAGACTTATTCTCAAATCCTCTATACTTATGTTTGGAATTCTAACGGTATTAAAAACATTTCTATCCTCTATTTTTAAAGGTATTTCTGTGCATAGCTTATTATTGTCATATACAATATCTCCGCGATACAGAACTTTATTAATATTAAACTCATCAAGACTATCTAATATTATTAAGTCTGCAGAATAACCGGGAGCAATAGCTCCAAGTCTTTTTAACCTATAACATTGGGCAGTATTAATAGTAGCCATACATATTGCTTCAATTGGACCAACTCCACAAGCTATAGCTTTCTTTATGTTGTAACTTATATGTCCTTCTTTTTTTATGTCCTCAAGATGTTTATCATCAGTACAAAATATACATCTATTGAATCCCATATTTTTTCTTAACATGCCCTTTATTATGTTCTCTAGATTTCTAGCAGCAGAGCCTTCCCTTATTTGTAAATACATTCCGAGTCTTAAATGCTCTATTACTTCATCTATAGTTGTGCATTCATGATCTGTCATAATACCGGCAACACGATAAGCATTAAGGGCTTCCCCAGTTAAATTAGGTGAGTGCCCATCTATAATTTTATCATCAAATAAATCAATCTTTTTTAACATTTCTTCTTTTCCGCTAACTACAGAGGGGTAATCCATTACTTCTCCAAGCCCCAAAATTCTTTCACTTGATAAGAGCGGTTCAATTAATTCCGCACTTAAAACTGCTCCATTATTTTCAAAAGGAGTACTTGGAACACATGAAGGCATCATGAAATAAACATTTAAAGGTAATGATTTAGATTGATTTAACATGAAGTGAATTCCATTAATTCCACATACATTTGCAATTTCATGTGGATCAGCTATTATTGTTGTGGTCCCATGTGGTAGAACAGCTTTAGCAAATTCTGAAGGAGTAACCATAGTTGATTCTATATGCACATGACTATCAATTAATCCTGGACATACATATTTACCTTTAGCATCAATTTCATTAATACCACTATAATTACCTATCCCTACTATTTGGTCCATGCAAATAGCAATGTCACCCTCAACTATTTCCTTTGTAAATACATTTATTATATTTGCATTCTTTATTACTAAATCAGCCTTTTCTTTCTTCATGGCTACGTTTACTCTTTTTTGTTTTAATTCCACACTCATTTTATGCCCTCCTCTTTAAGTTACTGTAAATCCGTTCTATTCTAGCTATATTTACATTTTTTTATAAAATATTACATGTTTTAAGTACTATGATACCAAATTTATATATAGTATAGCAATAGCTTAATTAATTCTTTAATATTTAATAAATAAAACTGTAACAATCCTATATACTTTCAAAATATAATTACTTTTTCATATATTTTATTAAAATTTTGTAATACATAAATGATGAAGAGAATACATTAAATATAGATATATATACAAAAGTTTAGGAGGGGTTACATTGAAATTGAAAAACCTATCAATTATACTTTCAACAGTAGTTATTAGTTTTTCTATATCAAGTTCAGTTTCTGCAAAAAATAATTACAATATAAGCAGATTATATGGTGAAAATCGATATGAAACATCCGTTAACATTTCAAATAAATTTAGCCAAGATAAGATAGATAATATAATTATTGCAAGCGGAAATGATTTTCCTGATGCACTGACTGGAAGTGTACTTTCTAAAAAACTTAATGCACCAATCTTACTAGTAGATAAAACACCAGATGAAAATCTCAATTCAATAAACTATATAAAAAATCATTTAACAAGTAACGGTACAATTTATGTGCTTGGTGGAAAGGGATCAGTAAGTGAGAGCTATATAAATTATTTTAAAACAACAGGATATAATGTAAAAAGATTAGGTGGCGCTACTAGGTTTGAAACTAATAAAGCAATAGTTAACTTTTTGAATGTAAAAAAAGGTACTCCATTAGTTTTAGTTAATGGATATGGATTTGCAGATGCGCTGAGTGTTTCAAGCATCGCAGCATCAAAAGGGTATCCTATATTGATGAGTGATGCTAATAACTTACCTACTGAAACTGTAGAAGTTATAAATAGTATTCAACCTTCCAAAGTATTTATAGTAGGCGGTGAAGGCTCATTAGCCAGCAGCATTATAGATCAAATAAAAAATGTAGTCCCTTCGCTAGGTATCAATATAGTAAGAATCGGAGGAATTAATAGATACGAAACCTCCTTGAATGTATGTAAATATTTTAATCTGGATAGGAATACAGCACTAATTGCAAATGGTGAAAATTTTCCTGATGCCCTATCTGGTAGTGCACTTGCTGCTAAATTAAATGCACCAATTATACTTACAGATGGCAGCAATATAGTAACTCAGAAAAGATATTTAGATAGTATGAACTATTCACACTTAATATTATTAGGTGGAAAAAGCGCTGTAAGTGAAGCTGCAGAAAATATATTAAAAGGAAATGAAAAAGCTTTATTTATTATAAAGAGTGCATATCAAGAGCATAACAAAAAGTATATAGATGGTTATTTTGTAAAATGGGTTACGGATTTAGATGAAGCAAGAGATTATGAAAAAAGGACAGGCAATATTGTAATTTGGAATGATCATGATGGATTGGGAGAATATATCCCAGATGATGGCTTTGATATGTCTATAAGCAGCACTGTTACTTTAGAAGTTGGTGACAGTGTAAAGATTAATGAAATAGATTTTGATACTTCTGGAAATATTCTTCATGTTGATAAAAATTTTAATGACATAATAAGTGGTTATTATAAAGATAAGCCAGTTTTTAATATAACTCTAAAAAATGGTACAGTTACAGAGATGTACCAAGAATACAGACCTTAGAAGAAGGTACCATACTCTATATGCAGTATGGTACCTTAAATTTTTTAGTTAATATATTTTACTTTAAATTAAACTCCTGAATAAGTTCTTCTAATTTTATAGCACTTTTAGCATTACTATCAGCTTCCACCATTATTGACTCATTTTTATTGTTAACTTCGCTAATACTTGAAGCAATATTACCGGATGTTTTTGCCACTTCCGATACCGAAATCGCAACATCCTCCATGCTTTTTGTAATTTGGTCAACAGAATCAGAAATATTTTTAGAAACCTCTGCAAATTTACCTATTATTTCTTTTACTGTATCTCCATCATTTTTATATTCATTACTAATTGAAATTAGCTTATCATAATCTTTAAGAACATTATTTTCTATAAATACTAAAACATCCTGTGATGAGTTTGAAAGCTTACCAACTGAATCTAGTACAGTATTTACCTTATTTTGTATCTCTGCAACTGCTAATGATGATTGTTCTGCAAGCTTTCTCACTTCTTCTGCTACAACTGCAAATCCCTTTCCCTGCTCTCCAGCTCTGGCCGCTTCTATGGCCGCATTTAATGCGAGAAGATTAGTTTGTTTTGATATTGCATCTATGCTTTTTGCCATTTCTGATATTTCATTTACAACTGTTACTTCTTGCAATGCTTTTTCTAAGCTTATTTTTGTTTCTTCATATATTTTTTCTGTACTTTCTTTTGCTTGGATAGAATCATTATTTATAGAAACCGCTTTCTCCTGTATATTTAAAGCTACATTTAATCCTTCCTGTGCTTTTTTAGCTGTAATAGCTACTTCTTCTTTTACTGTAGTCGCCATTGACGAAACTTCCTCAACTGCGGCGGAGGATTCTTCCATGCCTGCTGATATTTCTTCTGTAGCTGCTGATATTTGCTCAATTTCATCACTTACTTTTGAAAACATTTTGCTTGCTAAATCACTACTTTGGAGAATAGCATTACTTTCACTTTTAATTAAGATCATATGTTGATTAAGCTTTTCAGTAGCACTATTTAATGCTGTAATAGTTTGTCCTATTTCATCCTTTGCGATTACATTCATTTGAAAATCAAGATTACCTTCTGCTAATTTTGATGCACCGCTCATCACTTCTTTAACTTGATTTACAATACTTTTTCTAATCAAATATGTAAATAAAATCCCTACAATAATACTTGTTATTAAAAAAATAATTATGTATTTTAAAGAAGCATTTGTGGTTTTTTGTGCAAGTTCCCCATCTACCTGTGTTAATTGCCCTTGTAAATCGAGCATATTTTGTATACTTGTAAGTAAGTCATTTTGAGGTTTATCCAATCCATTAAGAATATCTTGAAGTTCCTGATTTGTTACTCCAGCCTTCATACCTTTTTTAACTGCATCGTCAAATGCAGAAAATGCAATTTGATCGTTCTTTTGTATCTCCTTAAATATTTGCTTACCCTTTTCTGTATAGAGCAAAGCTTCAAGTTGCTTTTTATTCTCTTCATAAAGCGCTTTATTATCATCTATTATCTTTTTCTGTGCCTCCATATATTTTGTATCATTGCTAATGTCTATATTTCTTACACCAATTGCAATTTTATTAACATTACCTCTCATACCGTATGCTAAAGCTACTTTTTTATTTTCTACACTGATTAATTTAACAACAGTTTGATTAATTTGACTTAATCTATATATTGCTAATGAAGACACTCCTATTACTAAAATAATCATCAAGGAAAATCCAATTAGCAATTTATTAGATAGCTTAATTTTCTCAAAGTTCATAAATTATCCCCCTTTAATCATAATTTCAATGAAATTATATCATATAATACAATTAAATACAATTAAATACAATTAAATACAAAAAATGCAACTCAATTACAAATATAGATTAATAATCCCATAAAAACCCACAATATATTTATTATTATAGAATTAATTTTTCATTTAATACCATTAGTCTCATTTTAAATCCTACTGAAACACATAGTTTTTTAGTTATAATAATATAATTTAGTCTTATTCTTTTCTAACTCTACATTTACTAAGTTATAACTTAAATTTATGTACCAGTTCATTAAGCTTTTGTGCAAGTTCTCCCTTACTTTGTGCAGTTATTGCCACCTGTCCTATTGATTTTGTTGTTTCATTTACACTTGTTTTTATTATTTCTGCGTTTTCTGATGATTTCTGTGCAACTCCATACATATTCTGCATTGCGTTACTTACTTGGCCAATTGTGGCTATCATTAATATTGTCATAATACTGTTGCTGTTTAAGTATATAGAATGGTTGTTTAAATTTGCTGTTTTAGCACTATCAAGATTTGAATTTATAAGTTTATTAAGATTGTCCGTCATTGACTCTCTTATGGCAGGTATCTGCTGATATTGTTTTGCTGCTTTATCAAAATTTCCAGCATCAACAAGGTAAATACTTTAGTTCTGCAAAATAATATTGTATCCATTGATGATGAACTTTAAAATTACTTAATAGAATTAACTATCTAAATTTTTCCCTTGAACATAAATTGTACTTGTAAGCTAAAGTAATGAATTCTTTTATAAAATTCAAATCCAGTCAGACTACTTGGCACATTCAAAAACTTACTCTTTTATTCCTTAAACTCTCTAATATATATAAATAATTTACCTATACCCTCACTATGCCTTTGAGGTTCTACAAAAAAATTTGATATACCATATTTAAGAAAAATATCATCTCCAGAATTAGTCAATTTATCAGTATCAATAACTTCTCTATTTTCTCTATTTTTAACCAGAGCTATCCTTACTTAATAATTCAATAGAATCCAAATCATTCATTTTAAACCAAAAAACAACTGAAGCATCTTTGTTATTTTCATGTACATCGCCTATTATATTAATAAGCTTAGATTCTCCATTATACCCTTCAAAGTTATACTCCTTATCATCTATTATAATTTTCCCTTCTATTCGATTTATAA
Organism: Clostridium aciditolerans; assembly: GCF_016316925.1. Classification (GTDB taxonomy): domain Bacteria; phylum Bacillota; class Clostridia; order Clostridiales; family Clostridiaceae; genus Clostridium_AM; species Clostridium_AM aciditolerans. The sequence goes on from NZ_JAEEGB010000006.1 coordinate 152,950, forward strand.
AATGAAGGTTTAAACTAATTATTGACCCCCTGTATATTCCTCTATATATTTTCGCATTTATCTCAGCCTTTACTGTATTTTGGGTACCTGGTTTTATTACGAGTACATTACTAAATGTTTTGTGTATGGTAATTGGCTTTCTATACTTGTACATTCCTATAATATATATAAGTATAATAATACTAATGGCAATGATAACATAGGTTTTCTTCGATAACCTCTTCATAAATTTCTTATCCCCCAATATTTCTATTTGTCCATACTTGTTTTATCCTCATTCAAATATTGTATATTTACAATTCTTTAAGATATTCTAATACTTTCTTATGTAAAAATGATTGAATTAGAGGATATGTTAAATCATTTGGTATATTATCAAATAATTCTCTTTAAGCAGTAGATTCTATAGTTTCATTTTCCTCTCTATGCCCGCCTGGAATTTCCCAAGTGTTCCTCTTCCCATTTATAACGATTATAACATTAAATTCAATATTTGGATAAGTACTTAAACTATTCAATATAATTCTTCTAAAACCCTTTCTATATCTACTCTTTGCCCTATTATTTTTCCACTCTAATCCTAATCTCCCTTTTCTCCTTGCCTCTAATCCCTGTCATAAAAAAAGAGCCGAGATTTTTCTCTCAGCTCTGGTTTTTTTGTTTCATTTATCCGATGTCTACCGCCACTAACACCCCAACGCACTCTGTGAAAGCGATTCGCACCAAATCAGAGATTTGGGCTCCCTGCTTTTCTTAAAGTTGGGGATAAGTGGCGCTACGACCCTGGATAACGGCTTCTAAGCTTCAGATGGAGTTTAAAACTCCACCTGAAGCCAAGAATCCTGTTTATAGCGAGTGTATAGTCTCAAGCGCAACTTCCATCATACTTGTGAAAGTTTTTTGTCTTTCTTCTGCTGTAGTAAGCTCACCAGTTACAAGGTGATCGCTTACAGTAAGTATAGTAAGTGCATCAACACCATACTTAGCAGCTAATGTATATAGTCCAGCAGCTTCCATTTCAACTGCTAAACATCCAAACTTAGCCCAATGCTTCCAAGCATCTGGATCATCATGATAAAAAGTATCTGAACTAAAGATATTACCTACCTTTGGATCAATTCCTTTTTCAACTGCTATATCATAAGCTTTCTTTAATAACTTGAAACTTGCTGTTGGTGCAAAATCTCTTCCGTTAAATCTTATCTTATTTATATTAGAATCTGTTGAAGCTGCCATACCTATAACCATATCTCTAACCTTAACTGACTCCTGAAAAGAACCACAAGTACCAACTCTTATAAGGTTTTTAACTCCGTAACTTTGAATTAATTCATTAACATATATTGAAATTGATGGTAGACCCATTCCTGTTCCTTGAACTGAAACCTTCTTTCCCTTATATGTTCCAGTAAATCCATACATTCCCCTAACCTCGTTATAGCATATAACATCTTGAAGAAAATTTTCTGCTATAAATTTAGCTCTTAACGGATCTCCAGGTAACAATATACTTTCAGCTATTTGACCTTCTTTTGCATTGATATGAACACTCACTTTAATACCCCCTTAAAATATGTTTAATTAAATATATAAATAATTATTTATTTAAGTCTTCCTTAGTAAAAGCTCCTGGTAGTACTTCGCTCAAATCTTTTACAATATAGTCATTTTCATTTTTTGCAAGTATTACTTTAATATCCATATTTCCGAATTCAGCAATTACCTGGCGGCATATTCCGCAAGGATAGGTATATGTGTTTAAGTCTCCCACTACTGCCACTGCTTTTATTTCTTTTTCACCTTCTGATATGCCTTTAAATATAGCAGTTCTTTCTGCACAATTTGTTGCTCCAAAGGATGCATTTTCTATATTACATCCTCCATAGATATTACCACTATCGAATAAAACTGCTGCACCTACTTTAAAGTTAGAATAAGGAATATAGGCTCTTTCTCTATATTCTAAAGCTATCTTTATAAGTTCTTTATAGTTCATTGTACATGTCTCCTTATTAAATTTACTTACCTAATAATGTTCAAGATAGGTTTCACTTTACCTAACAACATCATAAACTAGTGGAATATTTTCATCATATTTAGATGTAATTTTGTAGTTAGCTAATATAGCTTTAGCTGATTTTTCTATCTTTGATTCTTCATTAGCATGAATGTACGCTATTATATCTCCTTTTTCAACCTTATCTCCTCTTTTTTTGTTAAGTACGATACCTACAGCTAAATCCACTACGTCTTCCTTAGTAGCTCTTCCTGCACCAAGTTCCATAGCAATTAATCCTATATTTTCAGAATTAATCTTTGACACATATCCTTCTACATCGCTCTTAACTTCATAAACATATTTAGCTTTTGGAAGTAGATCAGGATTATCTATTTGTTCTACATTTCCACCTTGTGCTTCAATAAATTCTTTTAGCTTTGTTAATGCTGAACCATCTTTTATTGTTCCTAAAAGCATTTCTCTAGCTTCTTCAACGGTTTCAGTCTTTTTAGCTAAAACTACCATATTGCTTCCTAAAGCTAAACATAACTCTAATAAATCCTTTGGTCCCTTTCCGCTTAAAGTATCTAATGCTTCTCTTACTTCAAGAGCATTTCCAACTGCCAATCCTAAAGGTTGATCCATATCTGAAATTACTGCAACTGTATTTCTTCCCACATTTTTTCCTATGCTAACCATTGCTTCCGCAAGCTTTTTAGCATCTTCGTAGGATTTCATAAAGGCTCCATCCCCAACTTTAACGTCTAGGACTATACAATCTGCTCCTGCAGCTATTTTCTTGCTCATTATACTTGCAGATATTAATGATATGTTATCAACTGTTCCTGTAACATCTCTAAGCGCATATAATTTCTTATCTGCTGGTGCTAAATCAGCAGTTTGACCCATTATAGCTATTTTCTTAGTATTGACATTGTTTATAAATTGTTCTTCTGTTATTTCAACAGAAAAACCTTCAAAAGATTCAAGTTTATCTATAGTTCCACCGGTGTGACCTAATCCTCTACCTGACATTTTGGCTACAGGTATTCCTAATGCTGCTACCATTGGTGTAAGCACTAAAGTAGTTGTATCTCCAACTCCGCCTGTGCTGTGCTTATCAACCTTTATGCCTTCAATTTTTGACAAATCCAAAATATCTCCAGAATTAACCATTGCCATAGTTAAATCTGCGGTTTCTCTCATATTCATCTTTTGAAAATATATTGCCATCAAAAGAGCTGAAACCTGATAGTCTGGTATATTACCTTTAGTATAGTTATCTATAAAATAGTTAATTTCCTCTTTAGTTAATTCATTGCCATTTCTCTTTTTAATTATTAAATCATACATTCTCATGGTTAAATACCTCCTCGTACTAATAACCTCCGCCTACCAGAGATACACCAATGCTAGCGCCAATTCTGTTAGCGCCTGCTTCTATCATCTCCATAGCAGTTTCATAGTTTCTTATTCCACCTGAAGCCTTAACTCCCATATCTTCTCCAACAGTTTTTCTCATAAGAGCTACATCTTCTTTTTTAGCTCCACCTGTTGAGAATCCTGTTGATGTCTTTACAAAGTCTGCTTTTGCTGCTTTTGAAATTTCACATGCTTTTACTTTTTCTTCATCTGTTAAAAGACAAGTTTCTATTATAACCTTAACTAAAGCCTTTCCCTTTGCTTCTTTAACTACAGCTTCAATATCTTCTTGAACTGCTTTATAGTTTCTTTCCTTAAGTGCTCCTACATTTATTACCATATCTACTTCTTGAGCGCCATTTTCTATAGCTTGTTTTGTTTCAAATGCTTTAACTTCTTTAGTATTTGCTCCTAGTGGAAAACCTATAACAACACAAGTTTTAACATCCGTTCCTTCTAACTCTTTACTTACTAGTGAAGTAAAATAAGGATTTACACATACTGAAGCAAAACCATACTCTCTTGCCTCTGCACAAAGTTTCTTAACCATATCACTGGTAGCATCTGCCTTTAATATTGTATGGTCTATGTATTTTCCAAGTTTCATATTTTCATCATCCTCTCATATATTTTTATAATTATAGTATTCTAAATTAAAGAATTTATTTATTCAATTACACAATTAATATCAAGTTATTTAAAATCCGCAAATTTGTGTAACCGCTTACCTATATGTTAAAAAAAATTATTTTTTTATTTTTTCTGATCCATTTAAAATAATAGTTGGAGAAATTCTAATTCTCTTAACTTCATTTATTGCCTTACCGCTAATTCTTTCATTGAGCATAGTCATAGCAGCTTTTCCTAGCTCTATCGGAGAATCCTCCACATATGTAAGATTTATTCCAACCATATCAAGAAATTCAAGCTTATTAAAGCCTACTATAGATAAATCCTCTGGGATCTTTTTATGCTCTTCTAACATTGCCTTAACACAACCTAATGTCATCATATTACTACATACAACAACTGCAGTTGGTTTATCTTCCATTGATAATATCTTCTTCGTTATCTTATAACCAGTATCTAGTTTATAATCACCTTTAAAGATAAATTCATCTCTTGTACGTATATTGTTTAAAGTTAAAGCTTTTTTGTAACCTATTAATTCATGTATTGCTCTTTCAGAGCTTAAAAGTCCTGTGATTATTGCTATTTTCTCGTGTCCTTCTTTAATTAAAAGATTGGTAGCTTCAAAACCGCCTTTTATATTATCTACAAAAACTCCATTAAAGGTTGAGTACTTTATATCTGCAGCAACTAATACAATAGGCATACTTAAACTTTCTATGGTATTAAAGTATTGACTGTTAAAGTCATCTCCCCCAAAAATAGGAGTCATTATAACGCCTCTTAGTCTTTGTTCCTTAATTACATTAAGAGCTCTTAATTCTTTTTCAAGTTTATCATCTGTATTAAATAATACTATATTTAATCCCTGTTCTTCCGCTACTTCACTTATTCCTTTGATGATTTCACCAAAATAAGAGTTCGTTATATCCGGAACTATCACTCCTATTGTATTTACCTCGTTTTTAGATAAACCTCTTGCTATAGCACTAGGAGTATAATCTAAATCTTTTATTGCATCCAAAATTTTGGTGCGGGTTTCTTCTTTTACATATCCTGAATTATTCAGCACCCTGGAAACAGTTGCCAAGGATACTCCTGCCTTTTTAGCAATATCATTTATTGTAGCGCCCATTATTACGGCCCTCCTTTATATAAAACACTTTCCATCCTGCAGGTTATTATACCACAAAGTGGCAATTTTATATATAATTAAGGAGAATTCAGTTAAATTTATATCTAGCATTTTGATCTTAAATCTAACGTTAAAAATACCTTTATTTAATAATAATCAGATGGAGTATAGTAAACCCCATCTGATTATTTCAGTAATACTTATATTTGTGGAACCTCAAATTTCATTACGCCATCTCTTGTTGAAGGAACTTCAAATTTTCCAGCTTTTATAGCTTCTGTATATTTGTTAACTAGGTCTAAAACATCTTTTGGAGTATTCTTATCTGATGTTGGAGCTATACCTACACCATCCTCTTTTAATCCATATTCTACATGTTTTCCACCTTGGAACTTTCCGTCAACCACATCTTTTGCTGCACTATATGTAGCAACGTCAACCTTTTTAATCATACTTGAAAGGATTACGCTTGCATATTCAGGAACTGTAACTGCCTGGTCCATATCAACACCCATAGCCCAAACTTGCTTTCCTGCATCTTTAAGTTCCTTAGTAGCTTTGAACATTCCTATGCCAACGCCACCTGCTGCGTGGTAGATAACATCACAGCCAGCACCATATAATGATTTAGCTAATTCATAACCCTTGTTTGTATCACCAAAGCTATCAGCATATTTAACCATTGTTCCTGGGTTCTTACCATCTGCACTGATTAGTCCTTTAGCTGCCTCTGGATTTACTGCCTTAACCCCTGCTGCGAAACCTACTTCAAACTTATTTATTGCTGCAAAATCCTTACCGCCTATAAAACCAACTTTGTTAGTTTTAGTCATTTTACCAGCTATAACTCCCATTAAGAATGAACCTTCTTGCTCTTTGAAAGTTATTGATTCAACGTTTGGTGCATCAACAACTGTGTCTATTATAGCAAAATTTTTATCTTTGTATTTTCCTGCTACATTTTTCATAGCCTGCTCCATTTGGAATCCAATTCCAAAGGTTAAGTTTGATCCAGCATTAACTAATGCATCCAGATTTGATTCATAGTCTTCTTTTTTAGCTGATTCTACCGGCTTATAGTCAACTCCAAACTCTTTTATAGCTTTCTTTATTCCAGTATCTGCTGCTTGGTTAAATGACTTGTCATTTAATCCACCTTCATCTGTTGAAAGACCTATTTTTACACTCTTTCCAGCTTGTCCACTTTGTTGAGTTGTGTTTTGCTTGCTTCCACAACCTGCAAATAAACTAGTAGCAATAGCCATTGTAGCTAAAATAGTAATAATCTTCTTTTTCTTCAATTAGTACACCTCCGAATATGTTATCGCTTACATATTAATAATAATGGGAATGTTTCTATAAGTCAATTCTTTTTTTTATAAGGATTTTAAAAAATATTCTTATTTTTTACATAATATTTTCACATTATTTTCATAGTTTTTCATATGTATAAAATTATGGAATTTAAAACACAAAAAATACTACCAGATCTCATTAGTCTGATAGCATTTTTTACCTAATCTAGATTTACTTTTGTATAGTTCCAAGGGATATATATACCGCTTTGATTAACTCTGACATTGTTACATTATCTTTTGGTCTAATTTTACCTTCATTATTTGGTTCAATAACTTTAAGTCCTCCTGCTAGTGAAACATAACCTGTTTTATCAGCGCTTATTGTATTACTATCAGAATATGGTAGATTTAATAAACCTTTAGTTTCAGCAATTCTATCATATCCTAATAACTTTATCAAACTTTTCGATAGTTCTTCTCTTGTAACAAGTTCATTACCTTTAAACTCATCTTTTTTATCTTCTATAATCCCATACTTTACTCCAAGCTGTATATATCTATAGTCTGTTGAGTCTTTTGCTCCTACTCCGCTGGTAAAACTAACATCATCTATTCCTCTTAAATAAGGATTAAAACCTTTAGCATTAACAAGTACTTTAACTAGCTGTAATCTTGTAATTCCACTATCTAATTTAAAATCTTTAGTGTCGATTATACCTTGTGAAGCTAAAATTAAAGCTTCTTTTTCCACAGAACTTCCTTTAATTTTAGCTTTAAATGCATCAGCATTATCATCTACATTTTCCCCGAAAAGATTTAAAGCTTTACCGGTAAAAGCATCTATAGTATTTAGTGGTCTATTGTGTCCAACATAGTATACCAACTGTATCTTTGAATTAGATTTGTCCATATTATTTCCATTATTAAAGAGTAGGTACGTAAGTTGTGGTTTATTTGTATTTAAAAATACTTTTTTAGCCTCATCATTACTTATTGTATTTGCAGCTGGTGGTAAGTCTAATTTATCTTGCCACATACACCCAAAAGAGTTTATTTCTCCTGTTTTACAATCAAGGGTAACATTTATACCGTCATTGTTATAAGATATAGCGTTAGTATTAAAGGTCACACCATTTACCACTCTTCCAAAATCAAATGAAATAAATTTTTTAGCAGAAGGCCCCATGAACATATAGTTTTGATTAGTAAGGTTTTTTTGCTCAGTATTTATATCTTTAATTTTTTCCGGACAATTTTTAGCTATAAACTGAATGGCCTTATCATAAGCTTGTTCCCAAGTTAACTTAGATTGAAAATTTTCCTCTTCCTCATCATTAAAATTAAATCTGTCTGCTCTTACAAGTTCTTCTGTTAGTGTATTTATGGAAATACGTCCTTCAGGTGGTCCAAAGTTATTACTCTTACCTTTTTTAACAAAATCTGCTGACCAAACCTTAAGTTCCTTTCCTCCATAAGCATATCCATTCTCTTCATAATTTACAGAGTTGATTTCATATCCATCTCCATATATATCCTTAATTTTATCTTTTATTAATTGCTCCGCTCTTGTACTGCTAATTGGGCTATCAAGCTTTTTACTTGGTTTAGCATTTTTAAATATATCTTCCTTTTGGTTATCTGATATATTTCTAGTCTTTACACTTTCTATAATTTCTCCATTCCAGCTTAATGACTTTCCGCTTACTGCATCAATTATAATTGGTGAAGAAGAATCTACTCCATAAACAAGCTTTGTTTTACTTTCTTGTCTTCCATTATATTTATCTATGTAGGAATTATAATTTAGGTCCATTTTTGTATTATTATTAAATATATCTTCCGCTTGTTCTTGCTTTATGGATTTATCATTATTGGCAACCTTTACATCACTATCCCATGTAATTTCATAAGATATTACTTTTCCAGTTACCCCGTCTACACCTACTCTTATATAATTGCTTTCAAATGGTATAGAATTTATAGTCCTATTATACGTAAAACTATAATCAGATGGTCCAAAATAGTTAACTGAAGTATCCTCTTTAACAGGAGTGCTTTCTTTAAACTCTTGTGGATTTATCTTTTTTAGAAAAGCCTCTCCTATTTCTTTAGCCTGTTCTGGTGTGATCTTTGCGATAATTGGTGTTGACTGTTTATTGTCAAATTCATATCTATTTACACGCACTACTTTTCCTGTATTTGCATCTATTGATACATTAATACCGATTTGTTTATCTCCATCTTGGGTATTCCAGTGTATGTCCCAAACACTTATTTTTATACCATTAACGTAATTTGCATTAAAATTAACATTATTTTGAAATTTTGTATCATCTATGTTTATTTCAAAGTAATCTCTCAATATATTTTTTGCTGTATCTTTTGCTTGATCTTGTGTTATTTTTGCTTTATCTTTTGCAGATATTGCAGCAAGCTTGTCTGCATTAACCTCTTTTGTAGATGTAGATATGTTAGTATTATTACTATTGGAATTGTTACATGTTTCTGCAGCAAAGACAGGTTTCGCTGATAATATGATTGCAGTGGTTAAAACAAGTAATAGGGTTCTCTTACTCTTCATAATTATAAATCCTCCTATTAATTTAGGCACCTGAAAATAGATGCTTTAATATTATTAATAAATTATACACTAATCCTTGGAAAATAATTGGATAATTAAGGCGACTACAGAAAACTTTTTTAGACATATTACTCCATTTTTTTGTTAATATTGAAAGAAATATTACTATCTTTGCTCTAATAAGAAATTTATATTTATAAAGAATTTATTAAATACAAAAAAATGATAAAATACCAATATATAATGTGAATTGTAAGGAGGTAGCTAAATGAAAGAAAAACTATTAATAGTTGAAGATGATGAGGCAATTGCTAATATAATAAAGGAACATTTACAAAAAGAAGGATATGAAGTTTGGTGGTCCTCTACCGGCAAAGAAGGTTTAGATGATTTTAAAAAACAGAACTTCCACTTAGTTATGATAGATATAATGCTTCCGGAAATGGATGGTTATACTTTGTGCAAAAATATAAGATGGATAAGCGAAGTTCCTATCATAATTATAAGTGCAAGACAAACAGATTTAGACAAAGTAAAAGGCCTTAAGTTAGGTGCAGATGACTATATAACAAAGCCCTTTAGCCTTTTGGAGATATCTGCTAGAGTTGAAGCTCACCTTAGAAGGTACAGAAAAAACACTGGTATTTCCTTATCAGTTAACAGTATAGAGTTTATTGAAGGCTTAACAATATTACCTGAGGAAAATAGAGTACTTTTGAAAAATATAGAAATACCCCTGACCTCAAAGGAATTTGACCTATTGCTTTTAATGTCTCAAAACCCTAATAAGGCCTTTTCTAAAAAAGAACTCTATGAACATATTTGGCAAAGCATAGATGTAGATGGAAATAATACAGTAACTGTTCATGTTAAGTCCTTACGTGAGAAGCTTGGAGACGATGTGAAAAAGCCTACTTTTATTCAAACAGTATGGGGAACTGGTTATAAATTTATTGGTGAGAAAAAGATATGAAGCTTAAAAAGTGGCTTATTTTATCTCATCTAGCTGTAATGCTTACCCCTATACTTATATCTATACTTTTATATAATCTTATCTCTAGTTATCACAAAAAAGTTGAGCTTAATGACTATATAAATGCCTTATCCAGATTCAAAGTATATGAAGAGAAACTAAATAACCCTAAACTTTATACTGATTTTACTATAAAAAATACTATTTTAAATGTTGAGGATAAAAATACAATACAAATTTCTATGTATAACAGCAATGGTCAGAAACTTTATTCTTCCGATGATAGCATTATTTATACGAAATCTAAAGAAGATTTGTATTCTAATCTATATAAGATAACAACTGGGTATAAAGCTTATACTTTGAAAAAACCTGTATTTAATGAAAATGTCCTAGTAGGGTTTTATGAAATTACTATTGCGAGACAAAACTTTATTGAAGGAGTAAATATAAAAACTATTATGGCAGCTGTATGTTTTGTAATTACACTAACAGCAGTATTTATAATTATAATTATCCTTCTTAATAAAAAATTTAATAAACCTATAAACCTCTTAATAGATGGGATGAGTAAATTCGCTGAAGGTGATGAAAGTTATATTAAATATGAAAACAAGGATGAAATAGGCGAATTGATAACTCACTTTAATATTATGAAAAAGGACTTAGAGGAAAAAAGAAAGACTATAGAACTAGAACAAAAATCTAAAGAATATATGATATCTGCAATTTCTCATGATTTAAAGACTCCATTAACATCAATTAGAGCTTACGCTGAATCTATGTATAATGATACTGATTTAAATATATCAAAGATAAAAAGCAGATCTTCTGTTATATTAAATAAAAGTGATTACATGAAAAAAATGATTGATGATCTTATGATATATACTCTTCTTACATCAGATTATAAAATGGATTTTGTGGAAGTTGAAGGAAATGAGTTTTTTGAGATGCTTTTTTCAGGTTACAACAAAACCTGTGAGGAAAATAATATAAATCTTCATGTAGAAATATGCATACAAGGAATATATAAAGTAGATGTTACACAGATGATGAGGGTTGCGGACAACCTCATAACAAATGCAATACGCTATACCCCGGTAAAAGGACATATATGGATAGCTATCTTCTCGCTAGACAAAAGCTTTCCAGAATGGTTAGAAAGTGAATTTAAAGATGAGCTTAAACTCTGGAAAAATTCAGGCTGCATTATAATTGTTAAAAACGAGGGCAGCTCTATCCAAAAAGAGGAATCAGAAAAAATATTTATGCCTTTTTACCAAACAGATGATTCTAGAAACAAGACATCTGAAAGCGGAGTTGGACTTGGTCTTAGCATTGTAAATCTAGTATTGCAAAAGCATGGCGGAGAGTTAAAAGTATTTTCTGAGAAAAATATTACAACCTTTGCTTGCTGGATTCCCCAAACACTATAAAATAGAAAAGGAGAATTTTCATGAAAAGCAAAAAAATATTTTCAATAATTTTAGGAGCTGCTATTGTATCCTCTTTATTTGTAGGTTGTAATCTTCATAAAGATACAATAATTCCTGAAGAAGTAGTAGCAAAAGTAGTTAAAGCAAGTGAAAAACCTAAATCTTACTATGGAGAGGCTAAGTTAGATATATATGAAAATGGAAGCCTAAAAGAAAGTGGTCTTTATAAAGAATGGGTTGATAACTCAGGTAACAAAATAAAAAGGCGCTCAGAAGTTGAATCAAAAGCTGATGGCAAAGTTATAACAACAAATGATGGAGATAAGATTACCATATACATGGAGAAGGACAAAAAAGCTTTAACTTCTAAAGTATCTGATGATTTATCAGTCCTTAACAGTAACTATAAAGATCAGTTTATAAAGCAATTAGGTATTATATCTAAAACTCACGAGTTAACCTTCAAAGGAGAAGAAACCGTAAAGTCAATGAAAACCTATCACATTTTAGCAAAACCAAAGGAAAAAAACAGCTTAATAGGAAATCAAGAATTTTGGATAGAGGAAGAAAATTGGTTTGTAATAAAGAGTTCCTCCGAATCCAACAATATGAGAATTGATCAAGAATACACAAAGCTAGATTTTTCTCCTAAGCTAGATGCCAACTTATTTGTTCAAAAGCTTTCTCCTGATGTTAAAATCGAAAACTTAGATAGCTCAACAGCTCAAAATAAAGGTACTTCTTCGAATTTAAAAGACGGGGCAAAAATGGCAGGAAAACCTATATTGCATTTACCTGAAGACAAGGGATATAAATTAAAAAGTGTTACCACAAACAATTTTGAAAAAATAAATCATAAGGAAGTAGAGCAGACTTATGAAAAAAATGAAGCAGTATCCTTTATTTTAACTACTATAATTTCTGATGATAATTCTAAGAAAGATGACTTCAAGCTTCCTAACGAAAAAGAAATTACTATAAGGGGCCAAAAGGGTACCTTCATGGATGACAGTATAAAGGTAGTTTGTTGGAGTGAAAATGGATTAAACTACAGCATCCTTATTCAAGATCCTAAGCTTACTTTAGAGGAAACTAAAAAAATAGCTGAAAGTTTAGTCTTCACAAATTAATCATATATAGGGTTACTTGGCCGAAAGTTAACTTATACGCCGTGATATGTTTCCAAGCTTCAGCACGTTAAAAGCTTTTAGCCAGTCTAAAGCTTGTGTTTCAAGACAACCTAAGAACTTTCGAGAACTCGCTATGCCCAAACAACTCTAAAGTTCTAAGGTTCTCTTAAAACCCTTCACTAAGACTAGCACAAAGTTTTTAAATCTACTTCAGCTTTGGAATCATATCCCTCTGCATAAGTTAACTTTCTAGTTAGTTTCCCTATAAAATTTCTATTCAATTTTAAACCTAAATATTTCCTCAAATAATATTTGTATTCCAATTCTAATTTCATCTTTTGTAAGTTTTGATATACATATTCTGAAACTATTTTCATTTGAATTATTTTTAATAAAGAACTTTTCTCCTGATGCAATATAAACCTTTCTTTCCTCTAATCTTTTAATAAGTATAGTCATATTAACTTTCTTAGGTAGCTTTATCCAAATAAAAAAGCCTGTAGGAGGAACAAAAAATTCTATTCCATTTTTATTTAACCCCTTTAAACATTGCCTTAGAGAATCCATCTTCTTTCTATATTCTAATTGAGCCTTTTTAATATGATTCTTATACATTCCACTATTAATAAAAATTTCTAATGCACCTTGAGCTAGTACTGATGTATTTAAATCATAGAGTTTCTTATGTTTTAAAAATTCCTTTTTCAACTTTTCATGAATCACTACTGCACCTATTCTTATCCCTGGCATGAATGCCTTGGAAAAACTCTTCACATAAATTACTCTTTCCGAGGTATCATAATAATAGGTTGGTAGGACCTTTTTGTTTGTATCAATATCAGCTAAGTAATCATCTTCAACAATATAAACATCGTATTTTTCAGCTAACTCAACAATTCTCTTTTTTTCTTTCTCAGAGTAATCTGTTCCCAGTGGATTATGCATTCTTGGAATTGTATAAAAAAACTTTATATTTCCATGCTTAAAAATTCTATCTAATTCCTTTAAATCTATTCCGTTATAGTCTCTTTTTATACCAACTAGTCTATCTCCGTTTATCTCTACTAATTCGTGCATTAGACTATAAGTGGGCTGCTCAACTAGTATATTTTTCTTTCCATTCGGAAAAGGCATCTTTGATAGTATGCTTAGCGCTTGCTGCGCACCAGCTGTAATAAAAACATTTTCCTCTGAAGTAAATATCTGATATTCACTGAAATGGTTTACTAATACTTTTCTTAGAGATTTTAATCCTTGAGCATGGCTGTATGAAAATAAGTTGTTTTTATATAGCTCTACCGCTCGATTTATACAGTGATTAAATTCCTTATAGGGCAATAATTTAGACTCAGGTAATACTTCTGAAAAATCAATAGCTTCAATTTCATCCTTGTTTAATTCATTCTTTTCTACCAAATAATATCCACTCTTTGGAATAGCATATATCTTATGATTTAATTCAAGCTCTTTATAAGCTCTTATTACAGTAGACTTATTACACTTATATTTAATGGCTAGAGTTCTTATAGTAGGCAATCTCTGTCCTTGTTTTAATTGATTGGACGCAACAAGTTTTTCAATATATTTTATTATTAATTCATATTTCTTTTCCATGATTTTCTCCTATAGCTTATCCAGCTTATTTCAAGCATAAATCTAGTTTTGTACCAGTACAAAACCGTTTATTTAACGTTGTACCGTATAATTTCATTATATATAATTTAGTTATAACAGGAAAGTAAAAATTATTATGATAAAGGAGATTGTAACATGGTAAAGTCAAAATTAGATCATATATTACATTGTCATCCAATTATAAGGACAGATATAGTAAAAGGTGAAAATACAAATTTATATAGTAAAGATGGTAAAAAAATTATAGATTTTGAGGCTGGAATTTGGTGTACTGCCTTAGGTCATAGCAATCAAAGGATAAAGGCCGTTATAATGGAGCAGCTAGACAAGATTATTCATGTTCATTATAAGTTAACTAATGATATTGCAGAAACCTCAGCTGTAAATTTGCTTGAGCAATTTCACTTTAAAGACGGAAAAGCTGTATTCTTGAGTTCTGGTAGTGAAGCCGTAGAATTAGGCATTACAATTTCAAAATTAATTTCAAAAGGCAGTAAGATATTAACCTTCTCTAATTCCTATCTATCTGCGTACTCTAATACTGCTATTCCTCGTGATAGCAATTTGTGGGTTGAGTTAGATTTTTTACAATGCAATAATTGTCCAAATGAGGAGTGTACAAGTAAATGCAGTGTGCTAGGAAACCTTGTATTCAGCGACATATCGACTTTCGTTTTAGAACCAGGAAGCTCATCTGGCAGAGTTCTTTTTCCACCCTATAAATTAGTAAAGTTTTTAGCAAAGACTGTAAAAGATTACGGTGGTTTAATTGTTGTTGATGAGGTTACTACTGGCTTTGGAAGAACAGGAAAGTGGTTTGGATATAATCATTATGACCTTGAACCAGACATCATTGCACTTGGTAAATCTCTTGGCAATGGCTACCCAATAAGTGCAGTATTAATGAGCAAAGAAACAGCCAATGAAGTTGAAATGAAAAATTTTCATTATGCTCAATCTCATCAAAATGATCCACTAGGCTGTGTAATTGCAAATGAAGTGATAAACATTATTAAAGAAGATAATATGATTGCGTATTCAGCAAATATTGGAGAATTTTTTATCAACCAGTTGAAAGATATTCAAAATTCCAGTTCAATTATAAAAGAAGTTAGAGGAAGAGGACTTATGCTTGCAATGGAGCTAAATATTAAAAATATCACAGAAATTGTATGTGAAAAGATGTTAGAAAGAGGTTATTTTATTGGAACAACAGCAGCTTATAATGTTCTAAGATTTTATCCAGCACTGACTATTTCTAAAAATGATATTTTAAGCATGTGTGAAGCTCTAAAAGATGTGTTAAAACAACTGGAGTATAACAAATAATCAACTTAATTGTATTAATCGTAGTGAGGAATTTAAATATGAATAGAAAAAAAGCAGTAGTATTTCTTGTAATTACAGCACTTTTATGGAGCATTGGTGGGCTATTTATTAAGTTAGTAGACTGGAATCCTATAGCCATTGCTGGAGCGCGCAGCGGTATTGGAGCAGTAATTATGCTGCTTTATTTAAAAAAAACATTAAGAAGTATAAAACTAGGAAAGATTAAATTGTTAGGTGCATGTAGTTATGCATCATTGCTAATATTATTTGTTACAGCTAATAAGCTTACAACTTCTGCTAACGCCATACTATTGCAATTTACAGCTCCAATATGGGTAGCATTATTTTCTAGATGGTTTCTAAAAGAAAAGCCTGCAAAATCTGATTGGATTACAATTATTATTGTTCTGTTTGGAATGACTTTATTTTTTATTGGTGATATAAAAAGTGGTAATATTGCTGGCAACTTTGTAGCTCTTTTAAGTGGGATAGCTATGGCAGGAGTTATTATTTTTTTAAAACTTCAAGATGAAGGCTCTCCAGTAGAAATGACGTTAATTGGTAACATTTTTACGTTTATTATTGCTTTACCCTTTTTCTTCTTATCTGTTCCAAGTTTGAAGAGTATTTCAGGACTTCTTATATTAGGTATATTTCAGTTAGGGATTCCTTATATTCTATATGCAACAGCTATTAAACATGTGTCAGCTATTGAAGCAATTCTAATACCAGTTATTGAACCTTTACTCAATCCTGTTTGGGTATTTTTATTCACAAAAGAATCACCAGGAATCTATACTTTTATAGGAGGTATGATTGTTATTATTGCCATAATAGCAAGAGGAGTATATCAGCAAAGGAAAAATAATTTATGTAAACCAAACTCAAATATCACCTAAGATATTTTGTAAATTAATTCTTTGCAGTATTATATATTAATATGTTCTACACAATTTAGCACTAAACTTGTAATTAATTACTACAAGTTTATCTTTTCCTGTAAAAGCAACCATAAGATATATCTAAGCAATGGCTCTTTATTGCTTTTACAGGAAATTTACCTATCTTTAAATATTTCTTTCCTTCACAAAACACTTCTGCATTATAAGCTCAAACTATTTCCTAAACATTTCAACAATTCTACTTTTTAGTAATGTACACGCACTAACCAAAATCTTATATCTTTATCGCTCCATCCAAGATCCCATGGAACTTTGTCTCTATCCGTATTATGACAGCTAACTAACGAATATCCCTTTGAATCTGCTCCTGTCACTACAGAAATATGAATTATATCCCCTTTCTTTTCATATGCTACAAAATCCCCTGGCAAAAGATTATAGGAAGCTTTATATACCTTATCATAATTCCCATAGGTAATAACTGATGCCCTTCCACTGTTGACCATATAATTTTTAAATCCATCTGCATTAAGCCATGCTCGTGTTGCATCTTTACTATCATAATTCCACGAGGAGTCCTTTCTGAATTTACCTCCCTCAAAGAGAATTTGAGATGCAAAGTTTGCACAATCTCCACCTTCTAGATTATAATTTCTATATTTATTATTATACTTATAATCCTGTTTTTCTTCTTTTGCAATACCACAATACTTATCAGCGTATTGTACAGCCTTTAGTCTTCTTTTGTTGATTCTGGAAAAATCTCTTTCACTCTTTGATAAAATATATTGTCTTATAGCGTTAGCTTTTAAGTTATCTAAATATAAAGAATCTCCAAATGGATCCTTATACCATTCCTTTACTATTACCCAATCACTATCTCTTTCTGCAAGTTCAATAGTATGATATGTTCTAATTCCTGAAGTATTTATTTTCTCTTGTTGATTTTCGTATATATATTTATACTCTGTTGAACATTCAAGATCAACTGAATATCTATAACCATCACTTTTAATTCTTCTAATCACTATAGTAGGATTAATCTCAGTAAATCTAACGCCTTGCTTTTCTTCCCAACTACGAATGTATTTTAACTTTTTTGCTTCATATTCATATGCCCACATCCCATACTTTGTTTTTGTGTCATAAATAGATTTAATTAACTCTAAATCTCCGCTTAATATAGCCTTATTTCTGTTCACAAAAATATTTTGTACAATTCCTCTAATGTCCTCATTGGAATTAATAGCTTTTGCCGACACTGAAGTGCACTGAAATATAAAGGCAAAAATTATAGTTTTTATTATTAGTTTTATTAGATTAAATTTAGAATTTTTCACTATAGAACTACTCATTTATTTTACTCCTTTATCTGAGAAATAAAATCCAATTAACATCTTTTGAAATTTGCATCAATATCTAAAAAGTCATTTTAAAACTTCATTAATTTTTTCAATATAATTTTTTACAGAAGGATCTTCATAAGGTGCACCACTATACCACTCCTTGTCATTAAGCTTACCTCCAAAATATCGGGCCTTTAATATTATCTCTGGTCGATATTCAAAATGAAGAATATCAAAATGTCCCCATTTTCCACCCCATATAAAGTTGTTTTTTTCAAATATTTCTACTAATTCTTTTGGATAAGAAGCTATTCTTTCCTCTCCTTCTTCTCTTGATGCCCATTTCCAATAGTCCCTTTTATCTCGTGCTAGATCAATAGCAATTCCAAAGGAGTGGGGACTTAGTTGGTCTGTTCCTGCAATCAGACGATAGTTAAAGGTACCACTGCAAGGATATAGGTATGCTTTAATATCTCTTCTTTCTTTTATAATAGGCATTAGCTCCCTCATAGCATTCTGTAGTGATTCTGCTGCTTTATTATTATTATTAAACTGATAGTTTTCATATCCTAAACTAACATTTTTTAGATTAGATTCAATCTGTTGCTTAGACTCGCCATAAACTTCCTTTAATAAATCATATACTCTGCGGCGTCCAGGATCAAAATCTTCTTCCATTAAGCTTTTGCTATAAGAAAGCGGATATTCTTGCTCCATCATATCTTGCAAATCTGGGTTACTTAACTTTTTTTTAAAATTTTTGTTTTTCTTGTCATCATAAAGTATCTTTCTTCCTGATTCCATCACCAAATATACTTGTCCATTCTCTTCTTTTTCAATATTTGTGATATATTTTGGGTAAGCCATCATTAAACATAAAAGATCCCTCTTCATAGTTTGATAGTATTCAATAGTATTTGTATCACTAGAATCATTGTTTAAAATTAGTGTTTTTGCCCTAAAGCTTATATTACTAAATAAAACAAGTATTACTACATAGACAGCTGCTACTTTTTTCATAATTACTTTCATCCTTTAATAAGTTTATTCTAAAACTATACATCTTTAAAAATTAAATATACTGATATACTCTTGTATAAGGGTTCACATTTTATATACTTCCCAATGATCCTATATAGTATGTACAAATAAAAATATTTCTATGATTAAAATTTTCCTAATAAACATAATCTATACATAAAAAAGCTATGTTAGGTTAAACTAAAATAGCTTCTTTATTATTTATAAATAAGTATTAAATTTACATAATATCAAAATCTTTTTGAATATCTATTATTCTCCATCTACCATTTTCTTTACTTACTATAAGTGTTGCATGCCAGTTATATGTATCAGAAGCTGATGTTACTGCTTTAAAAACTATATTATATTTCCACGTTGATTCATTAGGTCTTTCCTTAGCAATATTGTAGCTTTCAATCCAGGGACTTGAGAATCCAGTTACCCAACTACCTCTTTTTTCCGCCAATTCTTTAAATTTTTCTTTTAATGGTGCATTGAGAGTGGAATATTGTAATACACCATTTCTTTCCTTAACTCCCTGAGCCCAGAGTTCGGCAATCTCATCTGGAGTTTTGGGATTATAATTATCTATAAACTTTTCAAATAATTTTATTCTACTTTCAAGAGCTATCTTTTCTGTGTCATAAAGTCTTACCTTATTTTCATTTTTATCATAAAACACATTAAACCCAAAATCTCTTTTTAAGGCATCTTGAGATACATATACTTTACTATCTTTTAGTATATATTCTCCATTATTTTCAACCTCTTTATCTCCAATAAGCACATGAACTGGATCTTTGGCAGACACAAATCCTGCAGTAAATGACATTACAAAGCAAATAAGTAATACCACTATTTTTTTCATATCAGCACTCCTTAAAAAAACTACTTATGTATATTTTGCCTATTTTTTTTAAATTTATGATTATTAAAATAAAAAAATAAAGGAACAGCTTTATACTGCTCCTTTTAAACTAAAACTCCAATAGCTATCCTAATAACATAAAGTCCAAACACAATAGCTGATGATTTTTTTATATTCATTTTATAAACAACTGAAGTCGCAATAGACACTAAAGCTGCACTCCATATTACAAATATATCAAGACATGAAAGCAATTTATAAATAGTACTTGTCTCACTTACTGATGAACTTAAAAACATAGCAAAGCTCGTTGTAACATTTTTGATATTTTGAGGTTCTGTAAACATTATAACTACTGCTCCCACTATCCCGCCTATAATCATAGGTATATAAGCTAAAATATTTACAGCTAATAATTGTTTAAAGTTTCCCTCTTCCTCAACAAACATAGTTACAAGCTTGATTAATGCTGTTATTATCACTGCAATTACTATCGGTGAAAGCATTGATGTAATTATAATAGTAGCTATAGTTGTTTTTCTAACTATTGGAACAAGATTTTCAGAAAAATTTGGTGCCTGTTGAAAATTCAACATTGCGAAACCTACAACTTTTGGTAATTCAATTATCGAAATGATTAATTGTACTAATGTTATAGGTATTAAATACTTTAATATTTTAGGATTATCACTTACTCTCTGTAATGCTGCTTTTGGTTCTACTATAACCCCAATAATATTTTTAAAAACTCCACTTATATCTTCTTTAGACATCTAAACTTCCCCCTAATATAAAATATTGATATTTTTAAGCATTTACGCTTTATCTTATACTGGCTAAATTATATATATGTTAATAAATTTAGCTTTATGACTTTAGAATCCTCCTGCGCCGCCGCCTCCAGCACATCCTCCGCTATCTCCAGAGGAGTATCCTCCCCCATCACTAGTACCTGAACTGCTGGAATTATACAGGCTATCTTGAATTATATTATGCTCATTGTTCATATCAAGCCAATAATACCAATATAAACATGAATCATAATAACTCTCTTCTCCTACACCCTTATCTTTAAATTTAATATTGAGTTTTTCAAAAATCCTATCATTAACACCTAAAGACACAGCATAAACTAAATATTTATCTATGGTTTCTATGCTATTTAAATCCTGATCTTTAATAAATCTATTATCATCTAAATATTTTTTAAATACTTTCCACCTCCTAAGTTGGTTTTCACCATAAACACTTTTTTTACCCCATAGCGAAAAACTGAGTATAGTATTAAATAAAGCCGTAATTAATCCTATTATAAAAATTAGACTTCCATAAGCTAAGAAAATAACCATTACTGCTATTTCAGTAACAAATATACTTACAAATACTTTAGCTAATTTTGCTGCATTTTTGTCATAATAGCCTTTTTTGTCAAACTCATGTTTGACCATAACCTTCCACTTATAAAAGTAATCAAAAAATTTATCTCTATGTTCTTTACTGTAATTCTCTATATCCCCTAATTCAACCTTTACACCATTACCTATGTAATCTATAAACCACCTTATAGCAAACTTTTCATGGGATAGCAGATTATCATCTATATTTCTATTTTTTATTATTACATAGTCGCCGTGTCCCAAGTCCTTCATACACAAGTATTTTTTTCTAATTAGGTCTAATATGGTTGCTATAACATCTCTCTCATTTATTATATTTTTATATAATTTGCTTGCTATTGCAGGTGTGCAGTCATCTGGGAAAGCGTTATAATCGTCCTCTATTTTATTTCTTTTTATTTTTAGAATGTATGCTCCCAAGATTAAATTTAAAACAAAAGCTGCTGGACCTATAATATTCCCAATAGACCTTATATATTTTTTTCGGTTTTTTTCATCTTCAATTGCCTTTTGATTAGCACTTTCCTCTTCCAATATTCTATTTAGAGCATTTTCTCCAACTATATTAGTTGATAGAGGTATTGTCTCTTTTGGAAATAAAAATCTTCCTTCTATAGGTGTTTTAGCTTTTACCCTCTCACCTTTAATATTAAAAACATTAGAATCTACTATTGAAGTTTCCATAGTATCTATAGGTCCTCTAGAAAAAATTTGCAATTTACTTCTATCGGCTAACTTTTCTATTGTTAGATTTATATTGAACTTATCTATTGTATTCTCACTTTGGTCTCCCCAAAATCTATAACGCAGCTCACCAATGTCATTATATTTTACAGCTACATTCTTAAGTTTATAGTATATTTTAAATTTCTTATTTGTATCTTTAGCTGGAGAATAAATCTTTAAATTATAGATATCTCCTGACTTTAATATTTGATATACCCCATCTTGTCCATTTTTAGCATCTTCTACTTTATTAAATTCTCTTTCTCCTGATGATGTCAGTTCAGTTACTTTTATATCCTGAACTCCTCCTGAGTACTTTGTATTTATTTCTCTGTATACGCCATTAAAATCTCCACTCATTTTAAATCCAATAACTTCTTCTATATATAAAGAACCATCCTCTAACAATTTTGAATTTACATCTAAGCTATTTATACTAATTTCTTTAGCATATACTTTAAAGTCTAAAAAAATTGCAAATAAAAAAATAAGTATAATTGGCAAATACACTTTCTTTTTGCTCATATATATCTTCTCCTCATTTAGCTTTAATTTTTGCTTTTGCGTGTTTTATGAATAATTACATATATTATGACATTCACTATATATTAAATACCAATATTATAATCAATATACTTGAATTGTATTTCATACAATTATACCTCATTTTATCCATAACTTTCAAACTATGATTTTATGCCTCTTCTTATATCTAACTTTTTCCTTATAATTCATATTATATATAAGTGCCTTATTATTTATTTAGATTTAATAAATTCTTTATAAACAGAATTCTTAATACCAAAGAGTTTGTCTACGACCACTAGACAATTCTATTCTTTAGATGCTTTAATCAGCGTATTATTAAAATAAGCTAACAATACATTTGATACATCATATACTATTACCATAAGGAGGATGATATTACATGCAGCCTTTAAATGCTTGGTCTTCGAATATTTTCCATAACAAATCAGAGAAAATTTATAATTATGTAAAAAAACATCATAAGATTAGTTTTGTTGTTTTAGGGGATAGTCATTTAGTATGTACTGGAATTAGAAATAATCAATATATTATAGATTCGAATGGTCAGCAGTACGAAAAGATTCTAAAGCATATTTTAAAAAACAAAAAAATTAATCCAATGTTTATCGTCCATGGTGGTGATGCTGTTAATGCTGGAGATAATCCTGATAGCTTTGCCGCTTTTGCCCAAGTTACTAAAAGTATATTAAGCAGTAGCAATCTTCCTATTTTCGTTTCTCTAGGCAATCACGACTATAATAGATTTGATGCTAGTAGCCAAAACTTTAAATCTTATATCGGTGCAGTACGAGGTATTATTCCTATTCCTGGAACATATATAAAATATATTTACCTAAATACTCATTTTTCCGATGCCCCAAAGAATGATTATTTTGCAAAATTTAGCGAAAGTGATATAAAGCTTCTTCTTGCTGAAAAAGAAATACTAAACAATAAGTATCATTATATAATCGATTTTCATACACCCTTAGGAAATTCTTCATCTTTTCTAACTCTTAATGACCATGAGTTATCCTTCCTAGAAACAACTAAATTTTTAAACAGTATTAAGAACTTAAATGTTATCGGTATATTCTGCCACCATAAGCATATATCCTATAAAGCTAAGATTAGAGTCCATAATTCAGATGATTCTATACGTTATGTGGTAAGCGGCTGCGGTGGAAATCATAATAATAACGAAAATTTTAGCTATTACTATATAACTATAGATACTAATAGTTTTAAAATGACAAGCTGTAAAAAATATATAGTATCTTAGGTTACTATCTAAAAAAATATAGATATATCAACTTCGATACTTGACTTAAACAAAGTATCCCTATGAATACCGCTAATTAGTCAAGCACCTAGGTTACATATCTATATTTTTATATTTTTATTCTTCTAAAACTACTGAACCTTCAATTAAATATTCATATATATCATCTACCTTGAAGTTACCAAAGGAATAATTTGAAAGATATGAATTTAATGGTACATAGTTTAATCCACTCCAATAGTTTTTCCATAGAATTTCTTTACCTTTTTCATCAAGCATAGAGTTAAAATACATAGATCTAGCTTGCGATACAACTTCCATGTTTACTTTTATCACTCTTGTTAAGTTTTCCTGTATTAATTTAAACTTTTTGACGCTTTCTAACTCCCAGTTATACTTTCTAGAAACTTTTATACAAGTATCATAATCACCAAATGCATATACAGCGGACATTCTAGAAGGATATAGTGGATAAAATTTTTCTCTAATTCGTTCTGCATCGTATTCGACACTAAACTCGTTAATTACAGAGGTGTAAAATGGAGAGGATATATTCATATCATTAGTAGACCTTTTATATGGTAAATATTTAACTCTTCCCTTAATGTATTTTTCTAAAAAGGATTTATCATGTCTACACATAGTATACGCTGAAGAAGAAAATGTTCCCGTAGATCTTAAAGCCTGTGCCGTTAAAGGATTTTCAGTATCAACAAATATATAAAAGCTTTCTGGAATATCTGACTTAGTATTAAGCAACATAAAACATCCCTCTTTTCTTTAATTAAGAACAAGCTACTTTATGTATTACATCCATATTAGTATCATATTTTAATAGGGGGATTATTGTTCCATAAATAATATAGATTTCTTTAAAAACACATCAAAAATTATATACTTACTTCATTGTTATCTATTAATCTTAAATAGCTTCTTTTAATATCAACACCCCCATGAAACACTATTTCATGGGGGATATATAAACTAATTAATCATTAACTACTTCTACTGTTCCTCCAGCTTGTCTAATAGAACTCATAATCCCTGCCAAAGCACCATTATGAGAGCAACCACCTAAAAGTGGAACTCTAACTATTAAACATATTCCTGCTGGAGAAGATAATTCTATAAGATTTAGTAAATTTATCACAGCTCCTGCAGGTATATTTATTCGAAGCACTGTTAGTCCTCCTACTGGCGGCTTGCATCTATCTTTACAATGATGATGATGATGATGGTGATGAGGATGATGAGGATGATGATCACACTCATATCCTATTGTTGAACTAGGTGAAGATACATATTCCAATTAAAAATTCACCTCCTTTTGTTTTTCTACTATATAATATTAGTTAACATAAAAATTGTTACTAAATTTATATTAGAATTGAACAGGAACTATAATTCGTTGGTAATGATAATTTATCTTATGAAAAAAGGTATACCACCAAGCGGTATACCTTTTCATAAAATTTATCCTCTATATAATTCATCAAACATTGCTCTAAAGAAATGTTTAGTTTTATCAGTTCTATGTTTACTACGAATACCATCAGTAACTATTACTGTAGGAGTCGTATCACTTTTTATCTCTTCAACTTTAAATTCAATCATACACATTGCCGAATTACCTTCCATCGGTTCCCTTACAACCTTTGCAGTTCCCTTTATACCAACTGCTATATCAGTACCTTCTGAAACTGTAATAAAAGCTTTTCCATTATCTTTAATGTTTTCTGTTGTTTTATGTATACTCATTAATGCCACTCTTACAGTTTTGTCGTCTGGAGCAGCTATTAGATGAACAGGCAAAGCATGCGGAAATCCTTCATTTGTAACAGTTGAAAGTATAATCGTTGTTAACTCCTTATTAAATAATTCAACAATCTCTTTAGACATTGAAGTTCCTATAATTTTACTCAATTAAATCATCCTCTCGTATTACTGATCTACTTAATTTTAATTGCATGCAAATAATTTGTCAACAAATAAATTCATAAAAAAATAAGTGTTGACATATACCAACACCTTCTAAAAAACTTGACGATTTGCAATTTGTTCTAAAAATTTTTTTAATTGTTCTTGTTCTTCAGAAGTAAATATTTCTAGAATTCGTTTATTTACTTCTTCTATAACCTCTTCTATACACTCACGTAGTTCACGTCCCTGATTAGTAATTACAACTTTTAGAGTTCTACGATCATCTGGATCAGGAGTTCTTCTAACTAAGTTTTTATTTTCCATCCTATCAAGGATTCCAGTAATAGTTGAACCGTCTAAACTTAGAGTTCTAGCAATTTGCTTAGGTGTTTGACCATCTTCATCCCACAAACATTTTAATATTCCATATTGAACTGGTGTTACATCAAATTGTGCAAGATTAGTTTTTAAATATTGGAACACTGTATGCTGTGCTTTTGTCAGTAAAAAATTAATGCATTCATTTAACTCCATAATTAGCGCCTCTCTTAATCTAATAATATATTTATTTTATTTTAAGTTCGCCTAATTTGTCAAATAAATCCTATTGATTTAGTGATTGATATACTTTTATATTAACAGCAAATTTATTTGTTTATAAAAAGCACTGCTCAACTTAAAATGTTAGCAGTGCTTTTGCGCCTTATATTTTTACTGCTTTTACAGATGCAGACATAATATATTCACCTACTTTTAAATTATGTCCCCATTTTTCAGCATATTCTTTTGATACTTCACTAGTTTTAATACTAATTTCACTAAAACCTGCATTTTCTAAATATCGCTTTAACTCTTCAACTGAAGATGCTCCAGTCACTCATCCACAATAAAGTTTTTCGTCTTGCTTCATCTCCTCTGTTAATTCCCTTACAAGAACTATATCAGAAATAGCAACTCTGCCACCTTTTTTTAAAACGCGATATGCTTCATTATATACCCTTTGTTTGTTAGGCGATAAGTTTATAACACAATTAGATATAATTACATCAGCAGTATTATCTGCCACAGGAAGATTTTCAATTTCCCCTAATCTGAAATCTACATTTTTATATCTATTTCTTCTAGCAATAACTCTTGATTTGCTAATCATCTCTGGAGTCATATCAACACCAATAATATATCCATTATTTCCAACCTTTTTTGAGGCTAAAAAACAATCAAATCCTCCTCCGCTTCCAAGATCTATAACTGTTTCTGATTCTTTTATATCAGCTATCAGTTGGGGATTCCCACATCCAAGGCCCATATTAGCGCCATCTGGAGCCATAGATAACTCTTCATTAGAATATCCTATTTTACGTGATATCTCTAAAGCAGAATTTTTTAATGTAATGCCGCTATTGCAACAACCTCCCTTTTTTATATTGCCCACTGCAATCTTTTTATAGTTATCGCGTACAATATTTCTAATATCTTCTTTTTTTAAATTACTCATACTTTTCACTCCTTATTTTAATTTCTCAGCTATATATAGAAGCTGCAAAGTCTTATCATCAGCTATACTATAATAAGTCCACATACCCTCTTTCCTTGAATTTAAAATACCAGCTTCCTTTAATATCTTAAGGTGCTGAGACAAATTGGATTGACTAAAATTAACATCCTCATTTAATTTACATACACAAAGCTCTCCATCAGATAATTTTTTAATTATTTTTAATCTTATAGGATGAGCTAATGCTTTAAAAACTTTAACTTGATTTTCCATATTGGATCTCCCATTCTAGTATTATTATATAAGGATATACTAATATACTTATTACAAAATGTCAATTTAAAAAATGAAAAGAACTTGGACAAACCAAGTTCTTAGTTAATAATCAAAATCATCATCTTCAATGTATAGCATCAATTCCTCAACACTTGTTATTTTTCTTTTTTCAATTAATATTCTTAGCCTTTCATTTTCCATAAAGTATTTATTCCATACTTCATTTTCATTAAATATAAGGCTTCTACCTTTTTGTTTATAAGTACAACTATTTTTCAATTTGTTAAGTATACTAACCCTTGAGTATTCTTCTCTATTGTGACCTACTAGATTTTTTACTATACTCTCAACATCCTTTACATAAATCATATTAACCTCTCTATTAAAATTACTAACTATATCATAATATACGGTAATTTCATAATATGTGCTATTTAAATTAGTTGAGAGTTTTTTTACAAATTATTAATTATATTCTTAATAAGACTGCCGATACTGCAATTAATATTATAGTCATTACTGATACCAACATTATTTGTCTTTTTTTCTTTTTTTTCTTCCTTATATTACGTCTTTGTCTCTTGTTTGTTAACTCCATTCTTATCCCACCCTTTTATAACATAGCTTTACTATAATTATAAATGGATATATTTGGAAATGCAATTATTTAGACTAATTATTTTCAACGATACTCTTTCCCATTAGTACCCCCATTACAGATGCCATCATTAATCCCCTAGTCCATCCACTGGAATCTCCTAAGCAATGAATTCCCTTTATGTTAGTTTCAAAGTTCGTATCTATATTTATCTTGTTACTATAGAATTTAATCTCTGGACCATATAATAATGTTTCTCTGCTTGCAAATCCTGGTACAACAGTATTCATTGCATTTATAAAGTTTAAGATATTCATCATTGGTCTATAAGGAATAGCCGCAGTTATATCTCCAGCCACAGCATCTGGTAGTGTAGGTTTTACATTTGATTGATATAGTTCTTTCTGCCAGGTTCTTTTTCCATATAGTATATCACCGTATCTCTGAACCAATATTTTACCATTTCCAAGCATATTAACTAATTCTGCAACCTGCTTTCCATATTCTATAGGCTGATTAAATGGCTCTGCAAAATTATGGGAACTCAATATAGCTAAATTGGTATTATTTGATTTTTTCTCTTTATATGAATGTCCATTAACTATTGCTAAATTGTTATCATAATTCTCTTGACTTACAAATCCTCCTGGATTTTGACAAAAAGTTCTGACTTTGTCTCTAAAAGGTGCTGGATACCCTATAAGCTTTGATTCATAAAGAACATTATTTACTCTTTCCATAACTTCATTTCTAATTTCAACACGAACACCAATATCCACAGTGCCAGCTCTATGATTAATATTATGTTTTACACACATATCTTTTAGCCAATCTGCACCTTTTCTTCCAGCTGCTAAGACTACTTTATTGCTGCTTGCAACTTCTTCGTTATTCTTAGTTTTGGAGTCTGCTATTATTACACCTTTTATTTCTCCCTCTTCTATAATCAAATCCTTAACTATTGTATCAAATTTAATTTCTACACCTGAATCCAAGAGATAATTTTGTATTTTAAGATATATTTCCTGAGCCTTTTCCGTTCCCAAGTGCCTTATTGGACAATCTACTAACTTAAGCCCTGCCTCTATTGCTTTTCTTCTTATTTCTTTAACTTCTTCAGTGTTTTCTATTCCTTCTACTCTTGTATCTGCTCCAAATTCAAGATAAATTTTATCTGTATATTCAATAAATTCCTGTGCTTTATCACTTCCAATTAAATTTGGTAAGTCTCCTCCAACCTCATAACTTAAGGATAATTTACCATCGGAAAAGGCACCTGCTCCTGAAAATCCTGTAGTTATATGACAATAGGGTTTACATGAAACACATTCTTTTGTTTTTTCTTTTGGGCAATATCTTTTATCTATACTTCTTCCTTTTTCAATTAGTAAAATCTTTTTGTCTGACTTTTGTCTTACTAACTCCAATGCAGTGAAAATTCCTGATGGACCAGCACCTACTATTATTACATCATACTTCAAACTAATCATCTCCCCGATATTTTTATTATTTCCCCCTATAATAAGGTTTTACTATTGCCCTCTCTGAATTCAGCAATATTCGCCCCATTACGAATATTTTTTTAATAATTTGAATAGGTTATATTTTGATTTTTATAAAATTAATTATTTAACTCTTATAGGGAAAATTTAAATAAGAAAGCTTAAAATTGCGTAGTTATAGCCATTAAAACACTTATAGCCTACAACTATTTGAGGTAGCTCGGTAGAGACATCCAGCCCATATTGCTAGATTTATATAAGTGAACATTTTAGATTATTTTATTATTAAAGTTCTTACTACAACGAAATTTTAACTTAATTTAGAATAAAAATCAATACTTTTTTGTTTTTTCTTATGATCACAAGAGTTATCATTAATAATTTATCTATTATATATTTTAATAGAATAGATAAATTAACATTGCTAAAATATAAGAAAACATATATTTAAAAATAAAAGAACCTAAAAAATCAGGTTCTTTCCTTTATAAGTTATTAATCATCTAACCTTAGCTCATTCTCTTATTTTTTCTCATCATGTAAGCTGCTCCTAAGCTTAAAGCAGTTCCAACTACTCCAATCATAGTTGTAGACATCACTCTTCTATTTTTTCTTCCTCGAAATGCTGAAGCCATTGTTTTTGCACCAATAATTTCTCTTATCATAATGCTCCTCCTTAAATATACATTTACAAAAATTATTTTGCATTAAATATAATTAATTATCCATTTTAATATTTTATACTTCTACCTATTTTCTATACTTAATTAACAGATTAAAGTCTAGCGTAAAATAAAGACATTTTTTAATGCTCAATCCATATATGTATTCAATTTAATAGGTTAAATAAGTGATGTTGAAGTAAACTATTAACGTAAGTATAGTAGAAATAAAAAAGTTGATAAAAAATAAAATTTTAAAGAAGCTTTTACTGTTTTATCCACATAATGCTATATTCGGAGGTAATGTTATGAAAAAAGTAGTAAGCATTATAGCAACAGCTTTAATAACTTGTTCACTTTCTGCCTGTGGTAACAAAAATACTGCTTATAGAACTCCTGGAACTACTCAAGGCGGGACAAATATTAACTTAAACCAGCCTATAGGTGCTGCAGCTTTTAAAGACGGAGTTTATCTAGGTGAGGGTAATAAAACTTCACAAGAAAATCACGCAGCTATAGTTACAGTGTGGAATGGTAAGATAAATAATGTTGTTCTCAAAACACTTGATAATCAAGGAAAAGAAATTACTACTAGAAGCAGCTATAACTTTAGTACTGCTGGTACAAACACTACCACAACGGGAAGGACTACGGTAACTGGGACAACGAATGTAACTACACCTGGAGTTAGTCCTTCTGGAGCACCAACAACTGGTTCGAAAAATGGTATTCCTGATAATGCGACATTAACTCATTCTGAAAGAGTTAGACAGGATTTAGCTAGCGCTATAGTTTCTCAACAAACTTACAATGTTTCTATTAGCAACGTTGGTAATGATACCTTCGCTGTAGATAATTGGAAATTAGCTGTAAGTAGAGCCTTAGTTGGCGCTAAAAGATAAGTTAAAAATCAGGTACAAGAGTTTTTATGATTCTTGTATCTGATTTTTAGTTTATTTTTAAATTTAATAAATGTTTATTATAACCGAAAGTATTTTAAATAATAAATGGTATAATTTTGTTGTTATAAGTATAAAAAAATAGTATTTTGCTTCGATAATTTAAATATTATGTTTTACTATATTTATATATAGAACTACTTCAAGGAGGATTAAGACTAAATGAAAAAACTTATAAAAAATCTAAAAATATCTCGGATAATTTCATTAATAATTGCTATTGCATTGATATTTACGTCAATTATTGGAACTTTAGGATATTTTAATATGAAAAAAATCGGTAATAACATAGATGAACTGTATAATGGGAGATTATTGCCAATTACCTCTGTAACTTCAATAAGAGCAGATTTCTTAAACATTAGAGTATATGTTAATAAAGAAATCTCAGGTTACAATAAAGAAGATGATACAAAGATAAAAGATTATCAAAATAGAATAGAAAAAAGATTAGCTGAACTCACCTCAGTTCATACAGATACAAAGGAATCTGAATTAATTAACAAATTTAAGAATGATTACTCACAATATATAAATACATATGAAAAATCCAAACCCTTATTAGAAAAAGGACAGAAGTTACCTGAAGAAGATTTCAATACACTTAATAAAGTATCTGAGAATATTGAAAACTTATTAAAAGAATTAAAAGATTATGAGTTAAACATAGCAGATGAATTAATGAAGCAGTCTGATGCCATCTATGATAAAAATTTAAGATTATTTGTGTCATTATTTTTATTTTCTGTTATTTTCTTAGCTATAATCTCAATTCAAATTATAAAAGTACTAAAGGGCTCTACAAAAGAAATGCTTAATATATTAGATGAAGTTGCAAAAGGTGACTTCTCAGTTAATATAGAAAGTAATGGTAAAAATGAGTTTGAAATAATGAAAAAATCTTTAATAAGGACCTTAGGGATTATATCTCAAATGATTAATGATATAAAAGATAACTCTCGTATAATAAATGAGGCTTCCGAAAATTTATCTGCTATATCGGAAGAGATGGCTTCTTCTGCTGAAAATGTATCTAGTACAGTACAAGCTATGGCTAATGGAACTAGTGAACAGGCCGAAGATTTAGTATCTATAACAAGTATACTTAATGAATTTAGTACTGATTTAGAAAGCGTAGTTAAATTAATAG
This sequence comes from Clostridium aciditolerans, assembly GCF_016316925.1. Taxonomy (GTDB): domain Bacteria; phylum Bacillota; class Clostridia; order Clostridiales; family Clostridiaceae; genus Clostridium_AM; species Clostridium_AM aciditolerans. The sequence continues at coordinate 185,155 of NZ_JAEEGB010000006.1, forward strand.
CTGAAATTGACTCAAATACTAAAGGTATTCACTCTATGGCTGAAAAAAGCAATGGAGATATGGGTAATGTGACAATTTCCGTGCAAAATGTATCAAATTCCTTCGAAGATTTAATTTTTAAAATTTCAAGCGTAGGACAAAATGTAAACAGGATAACTGAAATAACAAACCTTATAAATAGTATTTCTGATCAAACTAACTTACTTGCATTAAACGCTGCTATCGAAGCTGCTAGAGCTGGAGAGGCAGGTAGAGGTTTCTCTATAGTGGCAGATGAAATAAGAACACTTGCAGAGCAATCTAAAACCTCACTGGATAGTATAAATGCTTTAATTAACACAATATCCAAAGATGCCAGCAATATGATAGAAACAACAAACACTGTAAAAAATGAGCTATCTAATCAAAAATTAGACATAGATACAGCAATACAATCATTTACTAATATAACTAAGGCAGTGGATGAGGTAACTCCAAAAATACATTTAGTTAATACAAGTGCTGAAAAAATATCTGATAAGAAAAACTCTATTTTATACAAAATAGAAGATGCAACCTCAATAGCTGAAGAGGTTTCCTCATCTGCCGAAACGATAGCAGCTTCTTCTGAGGAAATGAATGCTTCTACAGAAGAGGTCTCACAAGCAGCACAAAGCCTAAGTGATATGGTTAAAGAAACAATGAATAAGGTAGGGAAATTTAAAACAACTTAGTTAAAAAATAAAAAATGAAGAATTAGAATTTTTTAAGCAAATCTAATTCTTCATTCTCTATTTTTTATAAGTACATTAGTAAGATTTATATATATTTTCTTCTCTTTTCTTTGTTGAGGTTTTACTTACGTAGGATCCTTCTACTAGATTTTTGTAGCCTTTTTTAGTGATAGTCTCTTTAATATAATCAGCATGAGGACATCTATCATAGTGATGGTTGTCAGTTACCATACAAGAAGATAAATGAATTGCAACTTCATCTTTGCTTATATTATTTTTGCTTTTTAACTTTTTAGAGAAATGTTCGAGCTTAGCAGCAATTCCCTTTCCACAACATCCTCCGCAGGTAAAAGAAATATATCTTATATTTGGGTCATAGTCCTTAAAAAGTCCCTCTTTGTTATAAAAGGCATTTGTGCAGGCAAATCCGCTGCACCTTCTATGTGCAATGTCACATTGAATGATAACTATATACTTTGTATCCATATGCTCCCCACCCTTTTCATAATAATATAAACTTAAAAACATAACCTTATTAATTTATTATTAATACAATTATATAACCGAAGTCCTCTTATCAAAAGCATATTTTTACTGATATTAGCATTTAAGTATTTAATATTTTTATCAATTCCAATCTGTCTATTTTTCCACTTAAATTAAGCTTTAGGTCTTTTACTATTTTTACTTTCTGAGGATAACAATGTGATTCTAAGTTTTTTCTACAATACTCCATAACCTCTTTTACAGTCAATTCATTGTCTTTTGGTAGAATAATCGCTGCTATTTCTTGTCCTTTAATTGAATGTTTTACACCAAAAACAAATGATTTTAGTACTTTAGGATGCTCATTTAATACTTTTTCTATATTGTAAGGCAATACTTTTACACCGCCCTTGTTAATAGTATTATTTTTTCTGCCCATAAGATATAAGTTGTGGGCCTTGTCAATTCTTCCTATATCCCCAACAGTAGCCTTAGGCCTAAAATCTGGTGCTATATATGGACTTTTAACCCATATTAAATCATCTTCAATCCAAAATTCTACTTGTGGAAAAGCCTTGCCCACGCTATCTATCTTAAAATCCTCTCCAAAGTTTATATATGATATATGACCTAATTCACTCGCACCATAATATTCACAAATCTGTGCCTTTGGAAATCTTTCTTTTAGTATACTAATTGTATTCATATCCAATTTATCTCCACAGCTTAATAGAGATTTTACATTATATATATTATCCTTCAGTTCTTTTAAGAACAATCTATAATGAGCCGGCACCATAAATATACTGCTGACATTGTTTTTTTCTATTTCATTAATCCAAGTTTTTGGATAAATACTTTTAGAAAAAACTATACTTCCCCCTTCATTTAAAATATGAATAGCACTATTAAGATTTGCTGTATAGCAAAGAGAACCTACCAAAAACAATGTGTCTTTGCAACTAATATGAAATATTTCACTTTGATATTTAAAGGCATTTGTCCAACTTATATGATCTCTATATATAACCTTGTTATGCCCTGTAGTTCCTGAGCTTAAGGCACCTAAGAAAACATCCGTATCCTTTACACCTGAAAATATAAAACTATCTTCTTTAGCAAAATCCTTGGCTTCATGTTTTTTTATTGCTTGCTTTTCGCAATCATTATACATAAATTCATCATCTATTATGCAACAGGGGTTTATCATATCTGTAATTTTCTCCAAGGTTATCGGCAGCATTTTAATATCCACCGGTATAGAAATTAAACCTGCTCTAGAGCAGGCTAAGAAATTGATCAGTGTATTAATTGGATTTTTGTTTTTTATTATTACTTTTGCTCCTTTTGCATACATTACTGATAAGATTTCAGCTTTTTCATCAATGCTTTTTACAAGCTCTTCATAAGTAATTTTTGTATTTTCCAGAGACATGCATAATTTAAATGGATTTTCATTTGCATTTTTGTATATTCCTGAAAAAATCAACATTTTATACTACTCACACCTTTCCACCATTGTTGCCACACCAAGTCCGCCTGCTACCCCTAAAGATGCTATACCTATTCTTTTGTTTTTATCTTTAAGTGCTTCTAAAAGATGAAGCATAATAATTGCGCCAGATGCTCCATAAGGATGTCCATATGCTAGTGCTCCTCCGAATATATTAACTTTTTCCTTTTCATAGTTAAAATGTTTTAAAAAAGCTAATATTTTTACTGCAAAAGCTTCATTTATTTCTATTAAGTCAACTTCATTTATATTTAAATTATGTCTTTTAATTAATTTTTCTACAGCATAGACAGCCCCCAAAGGTGATAAATTAGGGTGAGTTCCCATACTCTCCCCTCCAACCCACAAAGCTTTAGGTGTTAAATTATATTTTTCTACTGCTTTTTCTGATGCCATAACAATAAGTGCTGCTCCGTCATGAGTTAAGCAAGCATTTGCTGCAGTTACTTTTCCTTGTGGATCTATAATAGGTTTGGCTCTCTTCATTAGTTTAAGTGTAACATTGTTTCTAATGCTCTCATCTTCCTTAATTATACCTTCTTCTGTTTTTATACTGCATATAATATCTTTAAGCTTTTCCTCAGCTTTTGCTTTTAATGCTTTCAAATGACTTTCCATGGCCCAAATATCCATAGGTTCTCTTTCAATACTGCAATAATTTGCCGCATTTTCTGCCCCTTCTATCATATCAGGGTCTCCTATGGAATGGGGTGCAAACTGTGCCCTTTTATAAAATACATCTCTTCCTTTATATCTTTTATCTTTGGGGTGATATTGTTTATTAGGTGCTAAACTTGTGCTTTCTGCTCCACCTACTATAATCAAATCTCTTTCTTCAGATTTGATTAGACTTGCAGCTATGTTTATAGCTTTTAAACTGGAACCACATTGAAAATCTATAGTTGTACCGGTAACGTGAAATGGCAGACCTGCTTCTAATAAACTTAATCTTGCTAAATTGCCACCTGGTCCAATAGCATTGCCCAGCATAACTTCCTCTACAGCATCCATAGGAATATTGTATTTATATATAAGTTCTTTAATTAAATAAGAAGTTAACTCTTCTGGCAGAAAACTTTTTAAATAGCCATTAGTTTTGCCTATCGGTGTTCTTAATCCACCAACTATATATACTTTTTTATCTCTGTACATGGAATTTAGTTTATGCATGCGCATAACTTCTTATATTTTTATTTAATCTAACTCCAATTACTACTGCTGCTACAGCCTTAAGCAAATCTCCTGGCAAAAATGGTACTGAACCTACCATAATAGCTTTTTCAATTCCCATGCCAGTAACATAACCTAACCAAGCTGCTCCTAAAATATGAACTACAATTATTCCACCAAACAGACAAGCCAGAAACATAGTTATTTTTGATTTACTTTTTCTAACTAAAATGCTTATTATTACTGCTCCTACTAAGTATCCTATCAAATATCCTCCTGATTTACCTACAATAACACCTATCCCTGTTCTTCCTCCTGAGAAAACTGGAAGTCCTATAATACCCATAAATAAAAATGTTAACATGCTAAGGGCAGCTTGAATTGGTGTTAACACGCACCCTGCAAGCATCACAGCTAGGGATTGTCCTGTTATAGCAATTGGACTAAATGGCAGCGGAATAGTAATATAACCTAAAACTGCTGTAAGTGTTGCAAATAATGCTGAATAAACTATATCTTTTGCTTTTAATTTTTTTGACATATATATTCCTCCTAAGATTCATTTCTGTAAATTTATTATATGGTTATCAAATTTTATTGTCAACTAAATTTTTTTATATTAGTTAACAATAAAATTAAAAAATAACATACCTGTTACTTTAAATAAACAGGTATGTTCACAACATTTAACTAATTAATATATTTTTTAAACAGGATTTATATTCAACTTTAACTTATTATTATCATCTTTGATATTCTCTGTTGACTCCATTGGAGCTTTTATTGTTGCCACTATGACAATTGAGATTATGCACAATATTCCAACAACCATAAATGTAGGTTTAAACCCTCCCATAAGTGCAGCTATAAATGATCCTGAAAGTGCACCTAATCCGAAACCTTGATATATAATTCCATAATTTTTACTATGATTTTTCAAACCGAAGAAGTCACCTACAATAGCAGGGAAAACTGTAATGTTTCCGCCAAAGCAAAATGCGATTCCAGCAACACAAGCGAAGAAAATTGCATAATTTAAATGTACAAAACTCAATACAAATACTGCAACAGCAGTAGCTGTGAGCGTGAACAATACTACTTTTAATCTACCTACTTTATCTGATAAGGCCCCCAATACAATTCTACCAGAAGTATTAAATATCGCTACCATAGCTACGGCATTTGCCGCTACAGCAGGTTTAAGTCCAGCTAATTGAACACCTATATCCTTAACAATTCCAATTAAATAAAGTCCACTCATACATGCTGTAAAGAACACTATAAATAAAAGATAAGCTTGTCTAGTTTTTAACATTTCTCTTACTGTAAAGTTATTTTCTTTTGAACTGTTATTAACAGTAACTGTTTCAGATGAAGCATCTTTTAATAATTGAGCACCAGTAAGTATTAAAATCATTGTCATAATACCCCAATATAAGAATGCTCCAGAAACTCCTTTAGAACTAATTAAACTTGCATTAATGTACTTAAACACCAAACTTCCAGTTCCATAGGCTCCTACTGAAATACCTGATATAAGCCCCTTTTTCTCTGGAAACCATTTTATACAATTTGAAAGAGTCGTAATATATGCAATACCATCAGCTGCTCCAACAATTAAACCTGCTAATACATACAACATAGAAATTGAGGTTACCTTAGATGTTAACATTAAACCAATTCCCATTATTATTCCAGCAATTGATATAAGCCTTCTAATTCCTAGCTTGTCTTGAAGCTTACCTGCAAATAATGTACTAAATGCTAAAGCAAAGCTTGTAATAGAAAATGTAAGAGCTACTTTGCTTAAGTACCAACCAAACTTATTTACAAGAGGCTGATTAAATAAACTCCAAGTATAGATTGTTCCTAATCCTAATTGAGCAATTACTGTACCTAATACTATTAACCAAGGTCGTTCTGATGTGTTTTTCATTTAAAAATCTCCCTTCACCCGCTCTTTAATTTTAGTTCTGCTATTTAATAACTTAATAAAACTTTTTATGTTGTTGTAAACCTTTGCCGTTTTATGCCGTTTACTTGTTTTAAATTATATAGCAATATAATTGAAAATTATTAATTATTGAATGAGATGCACAGAAATCTACATGAAATACACTTATAAAATAACTAGCTACCATTAATGCTCCTGCTATAGACAAAAAAATAAGATAGGAGCTAAATGTCTCTGACTATAGACACTTAGCCCCTATCTGTCTTTACTTAAATTCATATATTCATAAGCTGCTTAAATTCCTTTAGGTTACTTCTACTTACCGGTATTTCGTAATCTATATCTTGAAGTCTTAAATTATATGTGTTATTAAACCAAGGAATTATTTCTCTTATTTTAGTTATGTTAACAATATAAGATCTATGACATCTAAAAAACTTATCCTTTGGCAAGCTATTATAGAATTCAGTTATACTTACACTTACTGAATATTCTTCATCTTTTGTGAAAACATAAGTTACTCTTTCTTTAGCAACACAATAATATATATCATCTAAATCTACCACTCTTATCTTTTCATTCTTCCACAAGTTTATCTTGTTAGCTACACTACTTTTATGCGAACTATCTTTTTGCTGATTATAGCTCAATTCTAACTTTTTTAACATAGATATAATTCTAGATTCATGGTAGGGCTTTAATATATAATCAAAGGCCTCTATTTCAAAAGCTTCTACAGCATGTTCTTTATAGGCTGTTATAAATACTATATAGGGCTTCTTAGAAAATTTACTTATATTCTTAGCTAGTAGCACACCATCAAGTGATGGTATGTTTATATCTAAGAATATAACATCAACTTCATTTTGCTGAATAAATTTAAATACCTCTATTCCATCTTCAAATTCATCTACTATCTCTATATTGCTATAATTTTTTATAAAATATTTAAGCTCTTCTCTTGCTAGAAATTCATCTTCAACTATTATAGCTCTCATAATCTCACCTCTTTATATAGAACTCAATTTTAGTTCCTTTTTCAAGTCTTTTTATTGTAAGTCCTTCTCCATAAATAAGTTTAAGCCTTAGATGTACATTGTAAAGACCAATTTTATTTTCAGGTATATTATCATTGTAAACTCTCTCTATTATATCTTCACTTATACCAACCCCGCTATCAACTATAGATATTTTCACCTTTTCGTTCTGTTCCTTTACACTAATATTTATAGTTCCTGCTCCCTTATCTTTTAAAATACCATGGACTATAGCATTCTCAACTAGAGGCTGTATTGAAAGACTTGGTATTTTAACATCTACATCGTCTATGTCATAAATTATATTTAATTTATCTCCAAATCTAGCTTTTTCTATTTCTATATAATCTTTAACTTGTTTTAGTTCTTTTTTTATATCTATAAATTCATCATTTAGCTCTAAATTATATCTTAAATAGCTAGATAAATTAATTATAAGTTCTCTTGCTTTATCTGGGTTTATTCTTATAGAAGAAGTTATAGCATTTAATGCATTAAATAAAAAATGTGGATTTATTTGAGTCTGAAGCGCTTTAATTTCTGCTTTATTAGCCATTTCTTTTATTTGTTCAATCTTTGACACTTCCATCAAAGTAGAAATAATCTGTGAAAGCCCTACTGCAAGAGTTTGTAGTGAGTATGTGATTTTATGAGCCTTCTTATAGTATATCTTTAATGCTCCAATAACTTCATTTTTTTCTTCAAGTGGAATTATAATAGCTGATTTTAACATTGCACTTTTATCTTCTACATTATCATTTTTTATAATTATTTTGCTACTTTTTATTGCTTCTTTAGTTACTTCAGTTATTATTTCATGGCCTATATTATAATACTCTTCGCCAATTCCAACATAAGCCAATATATTTTTCTTATCAGTTATGGCTACTGCGTCAGCTTGTATGTCTTCTTTTATAATAGTACATATTTTATTTAAAGAATCACTATTTATATTTCTAAAGTATGGAAGAGTTTTGTTTGCAATATCAAGGGCTAATTTTGCCTGCTTAGCAGCTATCTTTTCTTTATCATCTTCTACACTTTGGACTAACAAAACAATAACCCCTACAGTAATTTGTCCAAGTATCATTGGAATAGCAATTTTTGATACAATATCAAATCCTAAGGAATGAGGCTTACTAAATATAAGTATCAATATCATAGTAATTGTTTCACTTAGCATTCCTGCTACTATACCTGCTATCCATCTATAATTCCTCTTCACTTTTTTATTGATATATCCAGAGACCATTCCTGCAGTTATACTACTTATAAGACATGGAATTGAAGTTACACCATTTATGTCAATTAAATATCTGTGCAGTCCTGATACTACCCCCGTTACTATTCCTACAAATGGACCAAATATTATTCCACCAGATACTATAGTTATTGTTCTGACGTTTACTAATGATCCTTCTACATTTAACCCTGTATAAGTCGCTAATATAGCAAATAAGGAAAATACCGTGCAAATAATTGCATAATCCTTCCTTTCGTAGTTCTCTTTTAAAAATATTTCTCTAAAGCTTTGAACCCTAGTTATAATAAATAAACATATAAGGAGTAACATAGCTCTATCCATAAATTGGATTAATATGTCATATATATAATACAAGTTAACTCCTCTCCTTTCTTTAGGCAACAAAAGTTAAAATACTAAGTTTTGTCTATTACTACCGCTTTTTTTGCTTCTATCTGATTGAAGCTTCCCTTCATCTGATATATTATCTATCTTATTATATACCCATGTCAACGGTATAAAAATACAATTTCTATGTTGTTAATTGGCTTTTATGAAAGTTATCTAAAATTAGAGGATTGTTTTATGTGTTTATTTTTAGATATATTAAAAGGTTGATTTTCTCTCATAAGAAAATCAACCTTTTAATATATTTATCCGATGACTTCTAAGCTTGCACTCTGTGAAAGCGATTCGCACCAAATCAGCACTCTGTGTAAGTGACTATCACCAAATCATAGATTTGGGATATCTACTTAAGATTTGGGCTCTCTGCTTGCACTCTGCGAAAGCGATTCGCACCAAATCAAAGATTTGGGCTCTCTGCTTTTAAACCATCCTCTATAATATCATGTAAGATTTCCGCTAAATTCTTTTTCTCATCCGCTGACAAATTTTCTAAATATACTGGTTTATGAAATATAAGTTTAACGGAGTTTCCCGTTACCTTTTCACCAGCTTCTAATACTCTATAAGTACCATCAATAGTAACAGGCACTATTGGCACATTCGCTTTAAGTGCTAATTTCATACTTCCTTTTTTAAATTCGCCCATTTCTGATTTTAAACTTCTTGTTCCTTCTGGAAAAATAATCATTGATTGTCCTTTTTTTAAGTTTTCTACGCCTGAATTAATAGCTTTCATTCCTTCTCTGATGTTATCTCTATCAATATATACAGTATCAATTTGGCTTAACCAGCTTCCCACTAAAGGAATTTTCTTTATTTCTTTTTTAGCAATAAAGGCTGTTAGCTTGTTTATATTCGCAAGTAATAGAAAAGCATCAAAAATTGCTTGATGGTTACTTACAAAAAGACAAGGCCCTTCTGGAATATTCTCCTGTCCTTTTACTAAAGTGTTTGTTTTAGATCTCTTTAAAACATGGTTGGATATATCCTGTAATTGTTTATATGCATATTTATCAGCAAGTTCCTTTGATTTTTTTCTCAAAAAGAATAATTTAGTTCTACCTGTTACGGTTTTAATAAAAAGATAAATTGCAAAATAGACATACCAAAGTAACTTAATCATTAAAATACCTTCTCTCTTATGACGTATATCTTTTTTATTCTATTCGATTACTATTATATATCATATACTAGGCATCTTCAAAAAATAATTAGTCAGTATGACTCAAAATATCCACCAAATCTTTAACTTTTTATTTTCTTTCAGATGCCTTATTAATTTTTTATATAATTATTTTTCTAATTGGTTTAGTTCATTAATTCTTCTACACATATATTCCTTATCAAAAGAAGAGCATATTCTTCTATTTTCATTATCTATTATTCTATAGTGGCTTGATATTATATTTTGCTGAAGTTTGTAGCTATCTTGTGCTTCTACATCTCTCCACCAAACCTTTCCTCCCATAGTCTTCATGCGATTTCCCTCAGATTTTCCAAAGGCTAAAGAAATCATTATATCCTCTAGGTCTTCCCCTAAAGTCATTTGAAGCACTTCACTATCTTTAAATAATGAACATACCACTACTGCTCCACTCCAACCAAGAGTGCCTCTTTCTTTTTCTATCTGAACTAGTGTTTTCTTAGATATTCCAATTATCTCTGCCATTCTATCTTGAGTATAGCTTTTTTCGTTTCTTATTAATTTTAGCTTTGAATCAACTTTCTCCACAAATTCTTCTCTTGTCATGTTATCACCCCTTGCACTTATCTGATGCTAAGAACTCCGTTTATAGTGTAATTTTATACTATAGGTGATTAAAAGTAAATATTTAGACAAAATACATTTTAGATTAGGAAATTCAAAATTTAAAATTGGGATATTTATCCGATGTCTAGCGCCACTAACACCCCAACGCACTCTGTGAAAATGATTCGCACCAAATTAGAGATTTGGGCTCTCTACTTTTCTTAAAGTTGGGGATAAATAGCGCTACGACCCTGGATAACGGCTTCTAAGCTTCAGATGGAGTTTAAAACTCCACCTGAAGCCAAGAATCCTGTTTATAAATTAAAGGGTTTGCAGAAAAAACTTATATTTTAAAGATTTTTACTCTACATTTATAGTTACAGGAATCTTTATATAATCCTTAATCTGCTCTCCATATACTAGAGATATTTTTTCGGCACCTTTATTTTCACCAAAGAACTGGAAATATCTATGATGAAACTGTTCCCCTTTCATCTCTTCGAAAAAAGATCCATATGCCCCCACACTTCCATCATTAACTGGTTTTGCAAACTTTCCCTTAAGATTCAAATCAATAAAATTACTGTGCCAACTCCAACTTGCTTTGTCTGTTGACTTTCCTTCAGCGCATATGAACAGATTCTTATTTTTGGGCAAATTTATAATTACTTCTTTGCCATTTTCAATATCATATCTTTTATAGTTCAATTTGTCTTCATCTAATAGAAATACATAAATATACTTTTTATCTCCGTAGGAAGGAAATCTTAAATTACCTATATTAATTTCTGGTATAGTATTGTCTGCAATCTTTATACTTCCACTGTAACCAATAGGCTCAACTATACTTTTATCTCCCATTAAATACAAGTGGAGCATTATGACTGCTACTACTGCTGCTAAAATTGTAAGCTTTAGTCTATACATAGATCTTCCTCCCTTCTTATAATTCTCCAACCTATATACACAGAGATAGCATAAATAATAATTTGGTATAGATAAATAGTAGCTTGATTCATAATAAAATTCGGTAGGTCATCTCCAAAGATTTTAATTAGAAAAAAATACAACATCACAGACCCGGAAAAATAACCGAAACTCATGGCTAAAGCTTCCCCCAAATCATGTCTTATATTTAGAACCCCTATTAAAGCTCCTGCGCAAGCTGAGCACATAAAACCTAGAAATTGATAAAACCATAGTTCTAAAGGAGTAAAACTAACTACTTGAAGAAGATTAAGTTTGTCATAAGGTCCATTAAATATTTGCATTTGCGACACATAATGGATAAATACTAAGGTTTGTATATAAGAAATTACAGCTGCAGTGAAAATATAAAAAATAAAGCTGCTTAAATAAAAATCTTTCCTTCTTCCACCTATATTAATCCAGTGTGCAAAAGAATTTTTATAATTATAAGCTGAATAAATTATAAAAAACAGGCTTTCTAACGTATATATCTTATCAATACTTATATAAATATTATTTCTTTTTGTTTCTACAAAAAGTATACATAGTAAAATTGTACCAATTAAAACAGGAATTTTCTTAGATAAAAAATTAAGCTTTAAACATACATTTAATTCCCTCATACTCCTATACCCCCTTTTTTAATCTATGTCTATATGCATAAGTACTTTTTTAGCTAAAATATATAATATTATAGATGAAGCTAGATAAAACATAAGAGCTAAAGTTAGATTGCTATTTATATAGGAAATGAATTTAATAAGTTTATTACCGAATTTTTCTTGGAAGATTACTAAAAAAATTGATCCAAATATAATAAAGTTTATTATTATCCTTATAAATTTACTTGAAAGAGATATTACACTTATAAAATTTGCAAAGGCACAAATAAATGTAATTAATATAAATGTTATAAAAACAATTTTTACATAGGAATAAGCTGTAAAGCCTTCAAAACTAAATCCCATGTAAGAAACAATGCCATTTAATTTATATAATTTATCCTTTAATAAATTTATTATATAAACTAGCAATATTACTATTGATGTTATAAAGCTTATAATAAAACTAAACATCATATTGCCTTTATAATATTTTTCTCTTGTATAGCTTAAATTTAAAAAATAAGCAACTGTCTCCTTGTAACCAATGGCTAAAGCTGTATTTACATTTGCAAATATTGCCAACAACCAAAATAAATCATAAGATGTTTTTCCATCATACCCATATCTTAGTGGATATAAGTTTTGTATACTAAATAAGGCCAGACAAAAACCAATTACAGCTGTAGTTATTAAATTCCATATATTTTGTCTTAAAATTGTTAATAACTGAAACTTTAATTTGTTACCTTCTTGCGTATTCATAAAAACTACCTTCCTTTACTTTCAATTGAAGTTAAATGAATAAATAGCTTTTGAAGAGGCATACTTTTTATTTCAAGTCCCATATTTTCAATTTTTATTTTTTCTTCTTTGGAAATGGTATGTAGTACAGCAGCATTAATTTTATTTCCCATAACTTCTTTATAGATAACATTTTTGTTTTTTATAACATCATTTACTTTATCAATATCACCATTTATATAAAAAGCTTTAGTTCTTAAGATGTCCGTTTCTTCCTCTAATATAACTTTACCTTTATGGATTATTATTACATTTTCAAACAACTTACTAACTTCATCTATTAAGTGAGTTGAAAATATTATGGTTCTAGGGTTTTCACTGTAATCTTCTAACAAAATGCGGTAAAACTTCTCTCTAGCAACTGCATCTAATCCTGCATAGGCCTCATCGTATATAGTTATAGCTGCTCTGCTTGCTAGTCCTACTATTATTGATACTATAGACTGCATTCCTTTTGAGAGATTTTTGTATTGCTTGTTCAAATCCACCTCAAACTCTTTTATGAGTGCATTTTCAAAGTCCCTGTCCCAATTTTTATTAAATGCTCTTGCTATATTAAATATTTCTCTTACTGTAAAAGTTGGTATAAACTTTGGCTTATCACTTACAAAGCAGATTTTGCTAAGAGCTTTTTCATTTTCAAAAGACTCTTCACCAAAAACTTTTACTGTACCTGAACTTTTTACATATTGGGCTGCAATTATTTTCAAAAGTGTGGTTTTCCCTGCACCATTTCTTCCTAGTAGTCCATATATTTTACCTTCTTCTATGTTTAAATTTAAGTTATCTAAGGCTTTTGTATTTAAAAATTTCTTATTTAAATCTTTTATTTCTATTGCTAAGCTCATATTCATTCCCCCATATAATTATAAAATTTTACCTAAATTTAATTCGTAATTCAAAAAAATTGCGAAGCATTTTTTTAGAGGACAATTGACAGAGGACAAAGGACAGTGAAGGTGAGTTTTCTTCCTTACGTCAGAAAACTAATTTATTTTTTGAGTCTCGTTTCACTAATGTGAAACATCGATTTATAGTATAAATTAAAGATTTTTCGTAGTGTAACGAAGAAAAATCCTCCTTCACTGTCCTCTGTCCTCTATAAAAATTTTGCGTCGCAAAATTTTTATTTTATGAGTTACTTATCATCAATACTATTAATCATTTCTATCAATTCTTCAGTTGTTATATCTAGTTTTTTAGCTTCAGAAATCATCTTACACAAATAGTCATTAAAGAAATCCTTTTTACGTTTCTTCTTTATATATTCTTTTGCCCCCTCTTTTACAAACATTCCTATTCCCCTTTTCTTAAAAAGTACACCTTCATCTACCAACATATTTATGCCTTTACCTGCAGTTGCTGGATTTATTCCGTAAATAACTGCAAATTGATTGGTAGATAAAACTTGATCTCCTTCATTTATAATTCCATTTAAAAGGTCGTCTTCTATGCCCTCTGCCACCTGCAAATAAATCGGTTTACTATCATCAATTAAAATTTTCATATTATATCCCAACCTCATTAGTTAGTTACTTATGCAACTAACTATATAACACTTGGTTTTATTTGTCAAACAAAAATGTGAAATTTCATTGGGTTTAAAAACTGTTGCATTTTGTGTTGAGAGTAAATATATGAACGCAAAAAGAGCCGCACGAAAATCATGCGCCTCTCGAATTAATCGTGATTGACAATTTTAAAATAAGAATGAACGGTTAAAAAATAATAGCAAATATAAATGACGCCATATACACCGATACTTATTAATAACGGAATCAAAATTTGGTATGCCATTAAAGTTGATAAAGCTTTTAAAGCGAATAAACTGTGTAAAATACCAACAACTAGTGGAATAGCAAAGATAAATCTTATTTGTTTTTCTATTGCTTTTTTCATCTCTTTTTTTGTTACACCAACTTTGTGAAGGACAATGTAACGATTACGATCTACATTGGCTTCTGTTAACTGTTTAAAATAAATGATGGAACCTGTTGCAAATAAAAATACTAGACCTAAGAAGATACCGATAAACATCATTAAACCTGTTGCTTCAATTCCACTTTGGAAATCAGTGTAAAAATCTTCAAAAGGTTGTACACTTTCAAACTCTCCTAATGGCATCACTTTCTTTAATTTTTCGGTTAATACTTTACTATTTCTTTCATTTTTCACATCAATGTTTTTTACAATACGCGCTCCAGCTGTCTTTTTGGCACTTTCGTATACTTCATTTGGAACAATAATAACTAGCTCACCTAAACTTGTAAGGCTACGACCTTCCGCACCTTTAATTGTTAATGTTTTTGTTTTATTTTCAACAGGGAATACCGCTTTATTTCCTTTGTATATTGGACTAAACTCATATCCTTCGATATACATACCATCATATACGAATGCTTCCCCAGCATTTAAATTTACAGCACCTGTACCCATTCTTTTTGCAATCTTATTAAATGATGATTGGGCTACAAGATGATAATACTCTGAAATAAGATAATTAGCATTCCTAACCTTATCAGATTTTTTACCTTCAAACATCCCTTTAACAGGAACCATTTCTATTTCAAATTGATCCGTCACTGGATGGTTGTCTTTTTCTTGATTAAGAATGCTATTTACTTTACTATCCAATTCTCCATCCTTCTTTTCATAGGAATAACTAAATGGTGCAAACCTCTTAGCTTGTACAAATGTGTTATAATACATTGTGACAGAGGCTCCAACCGATGTTAATGTAACAGCACTTAGTACTGCAATTGTTGCAAATGATTTCGCATTTCCTTTAATGCGATACAGTAACTGCGATGTTGCTACTATATTCATACCATGATAAAACGAAGCCTTCTTTTTTCGTGCTCTTTTCAGTATAAAAACAGTAAAGAAGCTAAATAGTAAATAGGTACCAATCACTGTTGAGAGTAGGATGTAGAGAGCGATTGTCAGGGGATCTGCACCTTTAATAACTTCTGCAAATGTCAATGATAAAAAATAACCAGAACCTATTAAAAAAACTGAAATACATGCCATAATAACCGATCCTTTTGGCATTACTTCTCCCTCACGTTCAGCGTGAAAAAGCTCAATTAATTTAAAACGATAAATTAATCGATAACCTTGAAAGGATGTATATAGTATAATCACAAAAAAGATAATAGCTGTATCTATAACTGCACCCATAGGTACTTCAAAATGAACATTCAAATTTAATCTCATTATACTTATTAATAGTTCAATAGATATCTTGGATAGCAAACCTCCGATTACAATTCCAATTACTAATGATAGTAGCCCCATTAACATATTTTCATAAAATAGCATTCTACCAATTTGTTTTTTACAAATTCCTAGTAATGAATATAATCCCACTTCTTTTTTACGTTTACGTATGAAAAACCCATTGGAATATATAATAAAGACTGCAACAAATATAATTAACATCACACTGGAAATCTTAAAAGCATCACCAATCTTATTGGACTTACCAGCAGCTTTTACTATTTGGGAATTGTACTGTAATGCTTTGAATGTAAAATAAATTACAATGCTAAAAATCATGGAAGCAAAGTATAGAAAATAATCTTTAAAATTGCGGTTTATATTACGGATGGCAATACTAGATAGCTTCATTTACTGAACCTCCAGAAATGGCAGACATAACATCCACTACTTGTTGAAAGAACTGCTTTCTTGTTAACCTAGAACGGTGCAATTCTTTGTATAACTCACCATCTTTAATGAAAATGACGCGCTTACAATAACTAGCGGCAAATGCATCATGGGTTACCATTAAGATTGTCACCTGATCATGCTCATTTAATGATTTCATGCTTTCTAATAAATCTGTCGCTGATTTCGAATCAAGAGCTCCTGTTGGCTCATCTCCAAAAATTATACTTGGATTTGTCACAATGGCACGTGCTACTGCACAGCGTTGCTTTTGTCCACCCGAAACTTGATATGGATATTGTTCTAAAATATGATCAATTCCAAACTTTTTTGCAATCTCAAGTACCCGAAAGTCTACTTCACTAGCTTTTACTTTTGATAGTGCAAGAGGCAATGCAATATTTTCTCTTACCGTTAACGTATCTAGTAAATTATAGTCTTGGAAGATAAATCCTAAATGATCTCGACGAAATAACGCCAATTTATCATCATCCATCTTTACTATATCTTTTTCATCAATTAAAATTTCACCTTTGGAAATATTATCAATTGTAGATAGAACATTTAAAAGTGTGGTTTTACCTGACCCCGAAGGACCCATTATTCCAACAAACTCACCTTCTTTTACCTGTAAGTTAATTCCTTTTAACGCTTCAAATTTATTTCCACCTGTATCATATACTTTCGAAATATGTTTTGCTTCTAATATTGTTTTCATATTCGTAATCTCCTCTTCACCGTTATCACTATCCCTGTTTTCTCAGAATTTGTATAATACAGCTTAAATATAAATTTAGTTAGTGACTTTAAAATCTATATCTTATAATAAATTTTTACTTTAATCCTAATTTTACTTTTGCTGCATTAGGTATTTCATTTGGTTGTACTTCTTCGTAGTTTTTTCCACTTTTCCCTGCTGATAGTATCGATAAGTAAGCTCCATGGCGTAAATTCTTCGTTGCATTAATTATAATCTTTTGCTCTTTTCCTTCGCTATTGTAACCTACAAATTCATACTGATAGCATTTATCTTCTTTTCTAACCTTATCCTGTCCTAAGTATTTGCCATCTGTTTTTACAATTGTGTAATAAATTTCCCTTTTAAGAAATGGGTTCATTCTGTCAGCGAACTCACTTCTACTCGTAAGAAATACTCCTGCTCCAACTACTAAAATCATAAATACAATTATAAACTTTTTCATATTCATTCCGCCTTTCATTATAAAATAGAGTTTTTTATTGGTTATCCTCCAAAGCAAAGTGCTCCTTGCTTTGGTAATATAATTATACCGAAGCAAGGAGCACTATTTGTTCGTTTTTTCATAACAAAAACCTACTTTATTATGATGAAATTCTTACGATTTTCCTACGAAATTATAGGGATAAAAACCTCAAATTCAATTACTTCATTTTCACTATATGCTGTAATAGTTCCTTTGTGCAATTCAACAATTTCTTTCGCAATTGCAAGCCCCAATCCTGCCCCACCTGTCTTAGAGTTTCGTGCAGCGTCCAGTCGATAAAACTGCTGAAAAATATGGTTCAACTTTTCTTCTGGGATAGTGTTGCCCTGATTGTGGAATTTCAGCTTTAGGCCATCTCCATCTTGGGCAGCTGTAATTTTAATAATGCTGTTTTCAAAACTGTAGTTGATAGCATTACGGATTAGATTATCAAATACTCGTTCCATCTTTTTAACATCACATTTAATTATCACATCCGGAGCCATATTTAAAATACATTGCAAGTTTTTTGTTGCCATCATTGGTCTAAATTCATAGGTAATTTGCTCTAACATCCTTGTTAGATTAACCCGGCTTAATTCCAATATAAGATTCGACAGGTTAAATCTTGTGATTTCAAAAAACTCGTTAATTAAATCTTCCAAGCGTTCAGCTTTTTCTAAAGAAATATTAAGGTATTTTTCTCTTAATTCTTCTGAGATTTGTCCCTCATCACGTAATAAAGTCAAATAACCGATAACAGATGTAAGGGGCGTTTTTAAATCATGTGCCAAATAAACCACTAAGTCATTTTTTCTTTGTTCTGCTTCTTTTGCAACTTGTTCTTTTCGAAGCATATCTACTTTTATATTATTCATCTGATCTTCCATCTGTTTTAACACAGTTGGAAAATGAATAAGCTCCTCATTTGAATTAATAATAGAATTACTGGCTTCTGCTACTATTACAATATAGCTGATTGTTTTAATCCAATACCATGCAAGTATAATAATAATGCCAACAATCCATATAACTGAGGCTATGAGGTTTTTATTATCATCAATAAATTTAAAAATTCCATAACTGGTTGTACCCTTAATAACATCATAAATAGGATAGCCTATGACTACAAGCATAACTGAGAATATTGTTACCGTTAAAATTAGCTTTCCAAATATGTTAAAAAATAAGTTTCTTGTGAAATTTTTCATGTTAATTTTATTCAATTTTATAGCCAACTCCCCATACTGTTTTTATAAATTTAGGATTTCTGGATGGCTCATTCATTTTTTCTCGTAATCGTCCAATATGAGCCATAACTGTATTATTATTATCTAAGTATTTTTCTCCCCATACTGCTTCAAATAGCTCTTCTGAAGAAACCACCTTACCTTTATGTTCACACAGATACCAAAGAATAGAAAATTCTATTGGCGTTAACAATAACTGCTTTCCATATAAAGTACATTTATGAGTATCTTTATTGATAAGCAAGCCTTTAAGATCATATTCACTGCACTTTTCAGAGCCGTTACTATTTGCTTGTTTATCTTGATTATAATTCATATATCGTCGAAGCTGTGTTCTTACTCTTGCAAACACTTCTAATGGATTAAAGGGTTTCGTGATATAATCATCTGCACCTATGGTTAAACCCATAATTTTATCTATATCCTCACCTTTGGCTGTTAGCATAATAACAGGAAAAAAATGATTCTCTCTAATTTTCTGACAAATCGTGAATCCATCTATATCAGGAAGCATTACATCTAAAATGGCTAAATCTAAATCCTGTAAATGAATGCAATCAAGTGCATCCCTACCATTATAGCATTTATAAACGATATACCCTTCATTTTTTAAATATACTTCTAATAAATCTGCAATTTCTTTTTCATCATCAACTACTAAAACTTTAGCATCCATAATTTAATTCTCCTTTCTTAAAATACGAATACCGTATTAATGAGTAATCTCAACTATACTAAAAATGTTAATACTTATTATATCATGATATTTTTGGTTTTACAAAAATCGATTCGATATATAAAAATAGTTTATTATAAGTTGCATTAATCTCAAACTACTTAAAATCTCATAAAAAAGGCAGGAACTGATTTTTCTATTTAAATCAATTCCTGTCCTATTTTAAGAACTAAACATACTCTTCAATACATCATATCTTTCGTGAGTTAAAAGAGCATCTTTATCTGTATTTTTTAGCTTTACAATATAAGTCCATCGCCCATAGGGATATATTTTGTGAATCATAGAAAGATTAATAATATATGATTTATGGCTTCGGAAAAACTGAGTTTTATCTAATTTTTCTTCTAGCTCACTCATACCTTCAGAGGTAGTATAACTGCTATCTACAGTATAAATTACTGTATTTCTATCCTCTCTTTGTATTATAATAATATCTTTCATGTCTACAAAACTTATGCCTTCTTTGCTTCTAATGAGTATTTTATCTAATCCCTTTTCATGACGAATAATCTTATACATATCTTGTTCACTATTATATTGGTTTAAAGATTTTATACGATTTAAGGTTTGATAAATTCTATCAAGCTTAAAAGGTTTTACTATATAATCAAAGGCATAAAGCTGAAAGGCATCAGACATATATACAGAATGAGCTGTTGCAAAAATAATTATAGTTCTAGGATTTATATCCATTATTCTTTTTGCGCATTCTACACCATTAAGCTTTGGCATCTCTACATCTAAAAATATAACGTCAGGGTGTATTTCTTCCACAGAAGAAACAACAGCTTCACCATCTTCTGCTTCTCCTACTAATTTAAAACCCTCTATTTTTTCAATGGCCTTTCTTAGAACCATCCTCATTCCCGCTTCGTCATCTCCAATGAAAACTTTAAGCTCCAATACTTGTCACCGCCTTCTTGTCTTTGCCTTTGGTTTGCCAAGTATTTCTGAATATACAATGGCCTGCAAAACTTTCTCTTCCGTGAACTCAATATCTAATCCTGCTTTTTTATCTTCTGCTTCGCTCTTTTCTATAGAAATTGGCTTTTGCTTATATTTTATCTCTTCCTTTTTTCGTGAATATGCATCTATTAATTCTGATCCTTTATTGGAATCTCTTTCTTCAGGTTTACTTACTTCATTAATGCTAGAAAATGCACCATTAAGCTTTTCAACTCTAGAATTCAACTCTTCTTTTAAATCACTAAACATCTTTTTCATAGCATATCCAAATTCTTTAAAATCATAAGAAGAAATCATGTTTTATTACTCCTTCATATCCTTAGAAGTTTTATATGAATTATTTTCATTTTTATTCTTACTAACTTTAGATATAGATTCTCTCATTTTTGTATCTGAGATGATATTTTGCATATCATAATAATCCATTACCCCTAGTTTTCCCTCTCTAAATGCTACTGCCATAGCTCTTGGTATTTCTGCCTCAGCCTCTACTACTGCAGCTCTCATTTCCTGTTCTTTTGCAACAGCCATTGCTCTTCTTTCTTCAGCCTTTGCTTGGGCAATATTTTTATCTGCCTCTGCTTGAAGAGTTTGAAGCTGAGCACCTATATTTCTTCCAACATCAACATCTGCAATATCTATTGATAATATTTCGAAAGCAGTACCTGCATCTAATCCCTTTGCTAGAACTGTCTTGGATATAGCATCTGGATTTTCTAATACTTCTTTATGAGAAATTGATGTACCTACTGTTGTTACAATACCCTCTGCAACTCTTGCAAGCACTGTTGCTTCTCCAGCTCCACCTATTAATCTATCTAAATTTGCCCTTACTGTTACTCTCGCCTTTGCTAAAAGCTCAATACCATCCTTTGCAACTCCTGAAACATTTGGTGTTTCAATTACTCTTGGATTAACACTCATTTTTACAGCTTCAAGTACATCTCTACCTGCAAGATCTATTGCTGCTGCTCTTTCAAAAGGTAGTTGAAAATCTGCTCTGTGAGCAGCTATAAGTGCATCTACTACTTGATCTACATTTCCCCCTGCTAAATAATGGGCTTCTAATTCATTTACACTTATATCCAATCCTGCCTTTGTTGCTTTAATTAGAGGTAAAAGAATTTTTTTTGGTGCAACTCTTCTCAGTCTCATCCCTATTAAATTAAATATGCTAACTTTAACGTTTGCTGCTATAGCTGAAATCCACAGTGTAATAGGTACAAAGCTTAGAAATAAAGCTAAAAAGCAAGCAATACCTCCTAAAATTATAACAACTAAAACTGTACTATTCATAATATTATCCCTCCTAATTCATCATAAATCATATTTTTTGATAAATACTATTTTTCTTATCTATACTTTTTCTCTAACAACAATCCGTCGTCCCTCTACTTTTATAATTTCTATTTTTCTATCCTTAGAAATAAACTCCCCCTCTGAAACCACATCAAGTTTTATACCATTGACATCTGCTATACCCGCTGGCCTTAAAATTGTTAAGGTGGTCCCCTCTTGTCCAACAAAATAATTAAGATCTTCTGTACCTGTATATCCTGCTTCTTTTTTTTGAGTTTCATGCAAAATTAATATTTTCGAAAGCCGCCCTTTAGTTACAGATTTTAAAACAAGCGTAAGTGCTACTCCAAGTACCGAAATAATAATAACAAGTAAAATTAAAACTTGTATTGCACTTGTTGCTGTTAAGACTACTCCGGCAATGAGAAGTATTCCTCCAAAAATACCAGAAATTCCGAATCCAGGATGAAACATTTCAACAATTACCAGCAAAAATCCGAATCCAAAACACAACAGTGCAGCCCAACTTATATTAGATAAAAAATTCACCATCTCCAAATAACTATACCTTCCTTTCTTATTTATACTTTACATGATTGTCACCAAGCATATGTAACCATAATACCAGTAACACTAAATTCCTAGATTCAAGTCTCACTAGCTGGGTCTATAACAATATACTACTTCCATTTTATTTATTAATGAATATGTAGTTGTTAAGATATACATTCAGCAGTTTAAAATGTCGTATTTTTAGCTTCTCTTTATTATCTTTGAACCCATCCCTCAAAAATAGTAATATCTTTATTGCTAGTCACATTAATGTCTCCACCATATTCAGTAAGTATATCTTTTACAATAGCTAGTCCCATACCTTCTCCCTTTTCTCCCTTCGTAGTAACTCCTGCCTTAAAAATCCTTTCAATAATTTCTTCTGGAATCATTGGCCCGTTGTTTTTTATTCTGAATCCATATGACTTTAAATCTTCAAAGAGTTCAATTTGTATAGTTCTATTTTCTTTTACTTCCTGTAGTGCATAGATTGCGTTATCGATAATATTTCCAAGTACTCTACAAAACTCCCAAGATGGCACTTTTAAATCATTAAATGAAGTTGTAATAACTATTTTTGTTTTTATTCCTCTTTTTTCTCCATATAATGTTTTTGCTTGAAGCAATGCATTTACTGCCGGGTTTGAAGTCTTTAGAACTTTATTTACCTTTTGAATATCTTTAAATACTTTTTCAATATACTCTCTTGCATCAAAGTACTCCTCCATTTCCATAAGGCTGTATACTACCTGCAAATGATTCATAAAATCGTGCCTTTGACCACGAAGAGTTTTATTTAGATTTTCTAATTGTTCTAAGGTGCTTTTTAATGTGGTATATTCATAACTCTTCCCATAAAGATATCTAATGTTCTTCACAGTAAAAAAACTATTAATAATTCCTATAAACATAATTGCATATATGAGCAAATCTCCATTATAAAGCTTTTCCTTGAAGTTAAAAGGATTTTGATGAAAATAATTGTATAACACTACTATTATTACTGTACTTATTTGCATTATACTTAAAGCAATTATCGTTATGATTGTCTTATTTATGTCTAATTTTTTTCTCATTGTTAGCTTAGGCTCCCTTCTTATTCCACCAATACCTTTTATTTTAACATATTTAAAATAATATCCAAATACCCGCTGTAGATCAGTGCAATAATTTAAGCAGATACAACCTATATTTATTCACACTTTGATGCAAAATATTGCAAAATTATATATTTTTCTATATATAATTTAATTACTTTATTCCACATTTTATAATTAATGTTATAATATACATAAATGGGAGGGGATTTTATGATTAGAAGAGTTTTATCTATATTATTTTTCTTTATACCTATATTATTACTTTCAGAAACCTCAGCTTACGCCAAATCTACCGTAGATAAACCATGGTTTCATACATATGTAGCTGATTATGAAAATATACTTTCTAGCGATACCTCAAAAAAGCTAGAATCTGATTTAGACAAACTAAAAGATAATACAAATGTTGCAGTATATGTGATAACTATAGATAAATTAGAGGACATGAGTATTGATAAATATTGCAAAGAATTGATATCTAATTGGAAAATTGAAGGTAAGTATGTGATACTTCTAACATCAACTAAAGAAAAACAATATATACTTTTTTCCAGTAAAGACTTGCAACCCTATATTTCTATGAGTACTATAAAAGATTTTCCAACATATTTTAATGAAAAAAAATATAGCGAAGGAGTATTATATGCATCTAATAGTATTACCTCTACTATAACATCACATTCTGATAAAATTCATCCTTCTAATAACTATAAATATATATGGTTAGTTGTTCTAGCTACAATAATAGTATACTATGTAAAAAAATCACGTTTAAAATTAAAAACTTCATCACAAGAGACACTTTGATAAAATACAAAATATAATTTTTCATTTATTAGCTTAGTTTAAGGGGGAGTTTATCATAAAGAAATATTTATTATGCTTTTTAATGGCCTTTCTTCTCATATTTAATAGTTTTTCTACAGTTTATTCAAAGGGGGGATCATCTTCAAGCTCTTCATCTTCAAGTTCATCTTCTAAGTCTTCCAGTTCATCTTCAAGTTCATCCTCTAAGTCTTCCAGTTCATCCTCAAGCTCGTCATCTTCAAAGTCCGCTGGAGGTAGTTACAAAAGTGGAAGCTTTAGTAATTCGAGCTCAACTAAGAGCGAATCTACAACTTCAACTAAAAGTTCCCCTTCTGGTTCTAGTAACTTTAAAAGCGGAGACTTTAGTAATAAAAGCTCTACTAAAAACGAATCCAAATCTCCAAGTAAGAATTCATCTACTACCTCTAATACTTCTAAGACCTCTAGTGCTTCTAAAAGTGGAGATTTCTATAATACAAAAGCCGTAAATAAACCTTCAAGTACTAGTACACCTATTAAAACTGAGAAAATTACTTCTGCACCAACTATTGATAGCACAACTAAAAAAGATTCCGTAATTACAAACGGTAAATTTAAAGGCGGTATTCTTAAAAGCAGCAACGTTGTACCTGCAAAGGGTATGCCTGTAATTATATCTATGAATGGAAATGATATATATGTTGATTCTTCTGATGACGGAGAATATGTCTACTCATATTATGCATCACCTCCATCTGAAAATCCGTCTTCTTGGCAAGGAAGTGTAGGCTACTTAGAGTCTGCACCAGTTAAAGAATCCCATACTGGAACTTATATCATTGCAGGATTGATCATAATATTCTTTTTACGTAAAATAATTAAACTGAATTGATTCGAGGGGGATTAATTATGAAAGTCTTAAAAAAATTAACTCTAATCTTAACTTTAGTTTTATTCACTTTAACATTAGTTGCATGTGGACCTAAGCCAGATGAAACAGTCAAAAATTTCTTTGAGGCCGCTAAAAAATCAGATTTTAATGCTATGGCAACTTATATGAAAAAAGAAGGTAACAAAGGTGACTTTAAATTTGATGATGCAAATCAAGAAAAAATAGTTAAAGCTGTTTTCTCAAAAATAAGTTACGAAAGTGTTTCTTCTACAGTAGATGGTAATAATGCTACTGTAAAAGCTAAAGTTACTTCATTAGACTTACCTAGAATATATGGTAAGACAGTTGGAGATTTAATGCCTACTCTTCTTGCATCAGCTTTTTCTGCCACTGAAAATGATGCTAAAAATAAGGCTGATGTTGAGAATCAGATAATGCAAGCATTTTTAAATGCAATGAATGATCCAAATGCAGCTAAAACCACAACAGAAGTTGACATTAAATTGGTTAAAGGTGATAAAGGTTGGGTAATAGAGCCTAATGATGATCTATTAAATGCCTTAACAGGTAATTTAAGCAAAGCCTTTAAAGATACAAATAAATAGTTAATAAAAAATGCCCTAGGATACTAAATCTAGGGCGTTTTTATTTAAATTTTTCTCTAATAATTAAAGTAGTATCTTGCAAAGAATATGTAAATTTATACTAGTACGAATACCTTTATAGTATATTTCAATAATTCTGGTAATAATAAATTAAGCTTCATATTGATATTTACAGAGTTACTATACAAAAGGTTAAACTAACTATTTTAAAATTATGGAGGGAAAAATGGTTGAGGATAGTGTAAATTCATCTGATTTAAAACAAACCGTTGGGTACTATTTATATGATTGTTTAAGCAAGGAAGGTATTACAGAAATCCTTGGCGTTCCAGGAGATTATAATTTTTCACTTCTAGATATTCTAGAAAAGTATGAAGGCATAAATTTTATTAACTGTCATAATGAATTAAATGCTGGCTATGCAGCTGATGCCTACGCAAGGGTTAAGGGAATAAGCGCCTTAATAACTACCTTTGGAGTAGGTGAATTAAGTGCTTGTAATGCTATTGCAGGCTCCTACTCAGAAAGTGTGCCCGTTATCCATATAGTTGGAGGCCCTAAAACAAAGGATCAGCAGGCGCATAAGCAAATGTACCACAGCTTATTAAATGGAGACTTTGATGTTTTTAGAAAAGTTTATGAGCACTTGACAGAATATACAGCAACAATAACTCCTGAAAATGCTGCCTTTGAAATTAAGGCAGCTATTCAAAAAGCAAAAGAAACAAAGAAGCCCGTATATCTGCTTATCGCAACTGATATTGCCAATCAGCCTATAATAAATAGAGATGTTAACCTTACGATTAAGCAGACAAATCAAAGTTCATTACAGGCTGCAATACAGCACATAGATAAGATAATAAATCAAGCACAAAGACCAGTTCTTATTTCTGGTGTTTATGTGTCAAGATATAATCTTCAACCTCAAGTTCAGCAGTTAGTGGATAAAATGAACCTGCCCGTGGCAACTATGATGATGGGTAAAGGCTCCTTTGATGAGAGTCATAAAAATTTTATTGGATTATATGCTGGAGATCTTGGAAGCAAGGAAGTACAAAATATAGTTGAAGCTTCTGATTGTATTTTAGCCATTGGTACTATGTGGTCAGACTACAATACCGGTTCCTTTACTGCAAAGTTAAACCCTTTAAATATTATAGAACTTCAGCCTGATAGTGTGAAAATTGGAATGGCAGCATATGAAAATATACTAATACAGGATATGTTAAATGAACTTTTGACAAGGATTAATAAAAGGATGACTAATGTTCCAACTGCACCTTCCCCTTATGTTGATGTCAATATATCATTGGAGGAAGATGTTTCTTCAAAATATTATTATCCAAGATTTCAAAAAATGCTTAAGGAAAATGATATACTCATTGCAGATGCCGGTACTTTTGAATTTGGAATAGCACAATTAAAACTGCCAAAAGGCGCAACTTATATAACTCAGGGTGGCTGGGGCAGCATAGGTTATGGGACCCCTGCAGCCTTTGGTGCTTGCATAGCAGCAAAAAATAGACGTGTACTATTGTTTGTGGGAGATGGATCTAATCAAATGACAGTTCAAGAGTTCAGCTCCATGCTGCATAATAACTGTAAGCCTATTATATTCTTGGTTAACAACAAAGAATATACCATAGAAAAATATCTTAATGTATCCCAAAAAAATACCCATTACAATGATTTACCTTTATGGGACTACTCAAAGCTTATAACAGCCTTTGGTGGAGACTCTTATACAGCAAAGGTTTATACAAATAAAGAACTTGATGAAGCAATAAAGAAGGCAGAAGTTCAGTGCAATGAGAGATTATGCTTAATTGAAATATATGCTCCTAAAATGGATGCTCCACCTATAGTTCATAAAATGACAAAGATGCTTGAGCAAATGCAAAAATAAATAGTTAATAAGAAAACGTCCTAGGGCACTAAAACCTAGGGCGTTTTTGTTAAAATTTAAAAACATACTATATTTTCTTTCTTAAGTAGCTCTGTTAAGTTATGTACAAGTTCATTTATTTCTTCTAGTATTCCAGCATCAAAATCCATACAATTATTGAGAATATTTGCTATGTTCTTTTCCATATTAAAAGGTATCTTATCACACTTATTATTTATAATTTTTATCAGCTTCTTTTCCCCAGGATGCGGAATTTCATTTATAGCAAATATGATATCAAAATAACTTGCAAGCAGCGCAGTTACTCTGTGATTTACACTAACCAAATCCTTTCTTTTAATGGCCTTTTCAATTTGGTAATAGTATGAAGACATATTTTTTCTCAATATAGGATAATTCTTTGCAACGATATTTTCCTTTAATTCTTTTGGATACTTTACATTGTACTTACCTCGAATTGCTGACAGTTGTCCATTTCTATCAAACACAATCTTTGAATCTATCACATTATGCCAAAAACAAGTGGTATAACCTACACTAGCTTCATGCCTATCTATTACTTTTTCAAGATAATCCTTTATCCATTTCATGTCCAAATATATTATGTCTATAGCCTTTTCAGAATTTCTTAGTTTCCACTCATCTCCTGGACCCCAGAACTGATTGTCAATTTCCATATAGTCTGCAAATTCTTTAGCAATTATTTCTCTTTCAAATACTGATATATCACTATTTATGTATACATCTATATCTATGTCCGAATTCTCATCTTCAGTTTGAAATGCAGTGGAGCCAGCTAATGTTATTGCCTCTACCTGTGGCAATTTACTAAACCTATTAATTATCTCCTCAATAATTTTAATCATAATAACACATCTCCTAATCAGCAGTAAAAACTTTAATCAAGTTTGAGCCCTATACTTTTAAGCTTGTTTAGCTTCTACCTTCCAAATTTCTTTTGCATACTCTAGTATAGTTCTGTCGCTGCTGAACTTACCTGCATTAGCAATATTCATTAGACATTTTTTTGCCCAGTTTAATCTATCCTTATAAGCTTTATCAACCTTATTTTGAGCATCTCTATAATCTGCAAAATCTCTGAATATGAAATAATTGTCTGGGCTATGCCAGCTTGCACCTTCAAGTAGAGAGTTATATAATTCTTCAAACATTCCAGTATCACCATCATCAAAGGTTCCATCAATTAGCGTATCTACAACTCTTTTTAATCCGGTCACAGTTTCATAGTATTCTTTAGGGCTATAAGTATCTTTAATTTTTTCTATTTCTTCTACCCTAGCTCCAAATATAAAGTTATTTTCTTCCCCTGCCTCCTGTACTATTTCTACATTAGCACCATCGTAAGTTCCTATTGTAGGAGTTCCATTTAACATAAACTTCATATTTCCAGTACCAGATGCTTCTTTACCAGCAGTAGATATTTGCTCAGATATATCAGCTGCTGGGAATAATTTTTCCCCATAGGAAACTCTATAGTTCTGTACAAATACCACTTTTATTTTATTATTTATTTCAGCATCATTATTAATCAAATTAGCTATTTCATTTACGAACTTTATTATACCCTTAGCTCTAAGATATCCTGGTGCTGCTTTAGCTCCAAAGATAAAGGTTCTAGGTACAATATCTATTTGTGGATTTTCCTTTAATCTAAAGTATAAATCCAAAATACCAAAGGCATTTAAAAGCTGTCTCTTATATTCATGCAATCTCTTTATTTGAATGTCAAATAAGGAATTAGGGTCAATTTCTATCTTTTCATTTTTATTAATATAAACCGCTAATTGCTCTTTCTTCAACTGTTTTATTTCTAAAAATTTATTTAAAACAACTTTATCATCTATATATTTTTCTAAACCCTTTAGGGCACTTAAGTCTGTAATCCAGTTATCACTGCCAAGAAGTTCTGTAATAAATGCTGATAACTCTTTATTACAGAATGCAAGCCATCTTCTTGGAGTTATCCCGTTAGTTTTATTTAAAAATCTATCCGGATAAAGCTCGTACCAATCTTTTAATTCTTGATTTTTTAATATGTCTGTATGAAGCTCTGCAACGCCATTGGTAGCATGAGTACCATGAATTGCAAGCCAGGCCATTCTAATTCTGCCCTTGTAAATTATCTTCATTGAATTAATTTTTTCATAGCTATATTTTTTTTGTCCAAGTATTCTTATAAATCTTTTATCTATTTCTTTTACTATTTTATAAACTGAAGGTATTATTTTTTTATAAAGTTCAATATCCCATTCTTCAAGAGCTTCTCTTAGTATAGTGTGGTTCGTATATGAGAATGTAGCTACAGTAATCTCCCATGCCTTGTCATAGCTAAGTTTTTCTTCATCAATAAGTATTCTCATAAGCTCTGGTATAGCTACCACCGGATGGGTATCATTAAGTTGAATTGCATGATAATCCTTAAATAACTCAAAGCTATTTCCATGCTGCTTTTTAAAACTTCTAACTAAATCCTTTAAAGCTGCTGAAACAAAGAAATACTGTTGCTTTAATCTTAGCATTTTACCTTCCACTGTAGAATCATTTGGATATAACACCCTTGAAATATCTTCAGCCTTATTTTTTTCCTTTACTGCTTCTGTATATTCCTGAGAATTAAACAATTCGAAATCAAAATCCTGTAAAGGTTCAGCTTTGAATAGTCTAAGCTTATTTATATTATTTGTTCCATATCCAATAATAGGAGTATCATATGGAATAGCCTTTACTTTTTCATCGCCAAACTCAACGATAACAGCATCATCCTCACATCTTATTGACCAAGGATCTCCATACTTTAGCCAATTATCAGCTTGTTCTATCTGGAAACCCTCTTTAAAACTTTGCTTAAATAGTCCATGGCTATATCTTATTCCATATCCTGTTAAAGGAATATTTGTAGCAGCTGATGAATCCATGAAGCAAGCAGCTAGTCTTCCTAATCCGCCATTACCAAGGCCGACATCTTCTTCTATTTCCTCAATATCATTTATATTTATCTTTAATTCTTCTAAAACTTTCTTTACTTCATCATAAATTCCTAAGTTCATTAGGTTGTTTCCTAAGGCTCTTCCCATTAAAAATTCAGCAGATAAATAATAAGCTTGTTTACCTTTTGCATATACTTCCGCTGTCTTATCCCAGTTGTCAATTATTGTTCCCATGACTGCCTTAGAAAGTGCATTGTATTTCTCATAATCCTTTGCCTTATCTATACTTTTACCATAGTTTGTTTTTAAAATTCTTTCTATAGTTATCTTAAATTCCTTAGTATCCATTATTTTACCTCTACCTTCCATATAGTTTTGTAATTTTGTTAATTTTTTTTGCTAGCTTATGGCTTAAGTACTCTCTTTTTACTCTCCAAAGCCAGTTTCCACCTAAAGTCGAAGGAATATTCATTCTTGCTTCACTTCCAAGTCCTAAATAATCCTGCATTTGAGCTATTGCTAAGTTTCCAACAGAACTTAAGGCGCCTCTTATAAATCCCCAGTTATATCCTTCTTTTTTATTTAATTTTAAATATCTCTTTGCAAAATCAGTGTCACTCTTTTGAGTGTTTTCAAACCATCCCATAACAGTATCATTATCATGAGTTCCAGTGTAAACTATGCAGTTTTTCTCATAATTGTGTGGCAAATAGTCACTTTCTTCTCTTGTATCAAAAGCAAACTCTAATACCTTCATTCCTGGATAACCTGAAGCATCCCTAAAATCTATAACTTCCTGTGTTAAATATCCCAAGTCCTCAGCAATAATATCCACTTCTCCCAATGCTTCCTTTACTGCATTAAAAAGCTTTATTCCAGGGCCTTTCACCCATTTTCCATTTACCGCTGTTGGCTCTCCGTAAGGTATTTGCCAGAAGGATTCGAAACCTCTAAAGTGGTCTATCCTTGTTACATCATATAAATTAATATTTCCTTTGATTCTTTCAATCCACCATTTATAATTAGTTTTTTCTAAATAACTCCAATTATATATAGGGTTCCCCCATAATTGCCCTGTAGCTGAAAATGCATCAGGAGGACACCCGGAAACAACAATAGGTCTTTTCTCTTCATCAAGCATAAACACTTCACTATTCGCCCAAGTATCTGCACTATCCTCAGCTACATAAATTGGAATATCACCAATAATTTTTATTCCATTAATATTTGCATAGTTTTTTAATGCTACCCATTGTTTAAAGAATATGTATTGTAAAAATACCCAGTAATCTATTTCATTTTTCAATTCTTCCTTATAATGCTCTAAAGCTGTTTTCTTTCTTAATTTAATATCTGTATCCCATTCCTGCCATGACCTCAAATCGAATTCTGATTTTACAGCCATATATAATGCATAGTCCTCAAGCCATGCCTTATTTTCGAATTTAAAATTTTTTATTTCATCTTTATATTTTCCTTCGCTATTTTGAAAAGCAATTTTTAATATAGGCATTTTATTGTTAAACATTTTTTCATAATCTACTTTTTCAGGATCATTACCAAAATTCACATTTTCATAATCTTCTTTTGTGAGTAATCCTTCTTCTTTAAGTAAATCTAAATCTATAAAATATGGATTACCTGCAAAGGTTGAAAAGGATTGATATGGTGAATCTCCTGCTCCCGTTGGCCCTATAGGTAGTATCTGCCAATATTTTTGTCCTGCTTCCACTAAAAAATCTACAAACTCGTAAGCTTCCTTGCCAAAGGTTCCAATTCCATATGGGCTAGGCAAAGATGCAATATGCATTAAAATACCACTACTTCTTGTAATCATTGCCCTTCTCCTTTATCCATTTAAGTAAGTCTTTTTTCTATGTATGTTTCCGTCAATATCAACTATTTCAAAATTCAACTCTTTAACAAGTTCATTCCCTCTATTTTCAACAGTCATTACATAGTCTTTTTCTGTCTTTTCAATTTGAATAAATATTTCTGTATATCTATTATTTTTATAATCACAGGTTTTTCCATCATCATCATAGTAAATATATTCTGCTTTATCTTCTACAAAAGCTATTATATTTAATTCTTTGTTATCTAGCTTTTCAACATTTTGTGCATGTTTGCCCAAAACTAACATTTTATTTTTTCTAATAAAAATTGGTACTTCATCTAAGCCAATATCTATATAATGGTGCCCCTGCTTAACTATGCTGTACTTCCTCTTCTCATATTCCTTAACCTTCCATAAAAGCATATCCTCCGGAAGGTAAGCGTATCTTCCTATTGCATTTTCCTCATATATAGGAGTAAGCATTAGAGAATCCCCTAATAACAACTGGTTTTCTATTCTTTTTGACATTTCATCTTCATATACAAAAGATAATGGCAAGAAATACATATCTCTATTCTTGACTGCTTTCATATACTCAGAATAAATATATGGTATTAAAGCATATCTAAGTTCTATTGCTTTTTTAAGTATGCCATTTGTGTCTTCATCAAAGGAGAAAGGTTCTTGGAATCTAGTTCCCATTGCAGAATGGTTTCTAAATAATGGTGTAAATAAACTAAACTGGGTCCACCTTGTAACTAGCTGACTATTAGCATTACTGCTGAATCCGCCAGTATCTGCACCAATATACAAGAATCCACACATATTTAAAGATGGCATCATTTTTATATTTAGTAATATATGTTCCCACCAAGAACTATTATCTCCAGTCCATATACCGGAGTATCTATGCATTCCTATATATGAAGCTCTAGAAAATAATAAGAATCTTTTATTATTTTCTATTTCCTCTAATCCCTCTGCTGCACTTCTTGTCATATTATAACCGTAAAGATTATGAACCTTATAATGATTTATAAGTTTTCCATTTATGTTATGATAAAAGCTTTTATAATCTTCTATGTTATTTGACATATTAATAAATTTATCTTTTAAAGCAAAACAAGAATAAATATCTAAATTTTCCTTCTCAGAAGCCTTTGCCGTTTCAATTGCTTCCTTTAACCCTCTATTTGTATAAAATAGGGCTGGCTCATTCATATCATTCCAAAAACCTTCTATACCTAGTTCAGTAAGATTTTTATATTTAAGACCAAACCATCTTCTTGCTTCACTATTTAAAAAGTCTGGGAAATGACATCTTCCTGGCCAAACTGCAGCAATAAAATTATTGCCATTTTCATCAGTACAAAAATACCCCTTTTGTACACCTTCCTCATAAATGTCATAATTCTTTTCTATCTTAACTCCTGCATCAATTATAGGTATAAGCCTAAAGCCCTTATTCTTAATATCTTGTACAAAGTCCTTAAAGTTTGGAAAAGCTTTTTCATCTATAGTAAAATCTTTAAAGCTTTCCATATAATCAATATCAAGATAAATTGCATCGCAGGGAATTTTATTCTCTATAAACTTATCTGCAATTTTGTTAATAGCATTAGCATCTTCATAGCTCCATCTAGATTGCTGATATCCAAAGGCCCACTTTGGAGGAGCATAGGTTTCACCAATGATATTTAAAAATTCCTTTACAATCTGTTTTGCTGACTTTCCATTGATAATATAAATATTCACATCTTTTTCTTCTACCTTAATTTTCAACTCATCTTTGTGAGAAAAACCTATATCAAAGACAGCTTTTCCCGGGCAATCAACAAAAACTCCAAATTTGTCTTTTCCATCTATAACTATAAAGTTATGAGCACCATATAATGATTTTTTGTCTGGAGTATGCATTGGATCATCACTGCAAAAGGCCTCATATATTCCGCCTCTCTTATTCATTCCTCTTTGACTTTCACCAAGTCCGTATACAATATCAGTTTTGTTCATTATATAGCTAAAGCTTAAGTCTTCTTCAGCCTTTATATTAAAGAAATCAATATTATCTTTATAAAGTTCTTCGCCACTTAAAACCACAGCATCAGTATTTATAGGATTTCCAAAGGTATATTTAACTACATTATCATTTAATTTATAAGCTTTCATTATTATCACCTCATGAGTAAAAAGTTCATCACTTAATAGATCCTTGAGTAATTCCTTTTACTATATGTTTTTGAGCAAATAGATAGAATATGATTATTGGAATCATTGCCAAAACAAGTCCCGCTAATGCTAAGTTCCATTGTTTAGAATACTCTCCAAAGAAATAGAACATTTTAAGTGGAAGTGTTTGCCAACCTGGTTTATTTATAACAAGCTGGGGCAGCAAGAAGTCATTCCATATCCACATAGCATTTAAGATGCTTATGGTAACAGTTATTGGCTTCAATAGTGGAAAAACAATGAGCCAAAATATCTGCAATTTGTTACATCCATCAATAGTTGCTGCTTCTTCTAGTTCTACTGGTATATTTTTAATAAAACCATGGTACATAATTATTGATAAACTAGATCCAAAACCTAAATACATAAGTACTATTCCTACAGGATTTAATAAATGTAATTTTCCCATTAGATTTATAAGAGGTAGCATTACAGCTTGGAATGGAATAAGCATAGCTATTGCAAATAGAAAGAATAAAAATTTGCTTAATTTTGTCTTTGATCTAACTAACATCCAAGCAGCCATTGAAGCAAATATTACTATAAGTAAAGTACTAGATGTTGTAATTAAAAAAGAATTCATAAAAGAATGAAAAAATTCTAAGTCTTTAAAGGCCTGAACATAATTCCCTAGTGTAAAGACATCCTTTGAAGGAATACCTATAACATTCGTGAAAATACCTTTTGGAGTTTTAAAAGAATTTGTAAAGGCAATATATAATGGTGCTAAGAATATAATTGCTACAAAACAAGCAAATATGCTCCATAATATATTTTTTTGAAGGCTTTTTTTCATTACATCTCTACCTCCTTTTTCTTACTAAAACTTAACTGAGTTAATGTTATTGCAGCTACTGCAATTAAAAATACCACCGCTTTAGCTTGAGCTAAACTAAATTTATTGTAAACAAAGGCTGAACTGTAAATATTCAATGCTAACATTTCAGTTGATCCATATGGGGTACCACCTGTAAGAGATAAGTTCTGATCAAACAATTTAAAAGAGTTGGATAGTGTCAAGAAAAGTCCTACTGTAAATGCAGGTGCTACAAGCGGAATAGTTATATTAATAAGTTTTTCAAAAGAATTTGCTCCATCTATTTCAGCAGCTTCCAATAGATTTTCCGGAATACCTTGAAGTGCAGCTATGTATACAACCATCATATATCCTGACATCTGCCAAGACATTAATATTACTAATCCCCAAAAACCAGTTCCTGTAGTTGAGAGCCATCCTCGCAGGAAATCTAATCCTAGTTTAACACCTATTGCATCAAAGGCCTTTGTAAAAATAAACTGCCATATAAAGCCAAGTATAAGTCCTCCAACCATATTGGGCATAAAGAAAATACTTCTTAAAATATTACTTCCTTTCATTCCTCTAGTAACCAGCAGCGCTAGTCCAAAACCAATTAAATTTATCATAAAAACAGATACAATAGAGAATTTTGCAGTAAATATAAAGGCTTGTAAAAATCCGTTTTCTTTTTTAAATATCTCTAAATAGTTTGCAACTCCAATAAACGCTGCTTTGTTTTCTATACCATTCCAATCAGTAAAAGAATAATATATTCCTAATAAAGCAGGTATAATTACAACCAGTAGAAATGCAATTAGTATAGGCCCAACGAAGAAACTAAACCATAACTTTGACTTTTTCATAGTAACCTCCCTTATCTTGTTCTTATATAATTTGAGGAGAGAAAAAATCTCTCCCCATAGTTAATTATTATTTTCTCATTTCTGCCCACTTAGCCTGAGAATTCTTTACAAGATCTTCCCACTTTTCTTCTCCAGATAAATACTTTTGAATTTCTAGTCCAAGAACTTTCTGACCCCATCCAGTTGGATATCCCATGAATACCCATGGTGATGTCTTTCCAGCTTGAACATATCTGTTAACTGCAGCACCAAGAGCATCCTTTGGCTGTAATTTTTCATATCCTTTAAGTGCTGGTATAAAGAAGAATTTATTAACAACAAAATCTTTACCTTTATCAGAAGTATATAGCCAGTTTAAGAAATCCTTAGCAGCTTTTTGTTGTGACTCTGAACCCTTATTGTTAACTGCCCAATACATTGGAACTCCTACTGGGATTGTATCTTCTTTTCCACCTTTAATTGGCATTGGCAATATATCTAAATTGTTTGCAACTTTTTCATCTGTTTTTTTCACATCATTAAAAATCCAGTTTCCTTGTTGAATGATAGCAACACGTTCAATTGCAATACCTTGGCCAACTTGAGTTGCATAATCAACTGCATTTAATTTTCCTTTTGAATCTTTACTTGGTGAATAATTAGCTTGTAAGTCTATT
The DNA here is from genome assembly GCF_016316925.1 of Clostridium aciditolerans. Classification (GTDB taxonomy): domain Bacteria; phylum Bacillota; class Clostridia; order Clostridiales; family Clostridiaceae; genus Clostridium_AM; species Clostridium_AM aciditolerans. The sequence continues at coordinate 222,123 of NZ_JAEEGB010000006.1, forward strand.
AATGCTTTTAATCCATCGCCATATTTAAAGTCAACTTTTTTAGCATTAAAGGCTTCTAAACCACTCTTAAATTCTTGTCCTAGTGCTGCATTTGATGCATGTAATCCAGTTACCCAATCTTCTTTAGCTGGAAGTTCAAATACTGCTTCTAATTTTGGATATTTGCTCTTTAATTCTCCTGATTTTATCTTAGCATCAAGAGTTTTTACTGCAGTTTCTAAGCTTGCATAATCTTTAATATTTTTAGCATCTATACCTGCAGCTTCGAAAATACCTTTATTGTATACAAATCCATAGCCTTCAACTGCAAATGGCATTCCATAAACTTTGTTATCCACAGTTACTCCTGGTAATACTCCATCAACAGCTTGTTTTACCCATGGCTCTCCTGATAAATCTACAAGTCTTGATTGCCAATCTTTAACGTCTTGAGGTCCACCTATGTTAAATATATCTGGTTCTTTGCCAGACTGAATTTTGGCTCTAAGCGCAGCACCGTAGTCTGCTCCACCACCAACGGTTTCAATATTGATTTTAACATTTGGGTGATCTGCAGAATATGCTTTCGCAGCTTCTTCCAATTCTTTAGCCATCTCAACTTTAAATTGGAATATGTTTAATGTTACAGCATCTTTTCCAGCAGATGCACTTTCAGATTTTGATGAGCATCCAGCTAACCCTAGTGATGATACAAGCATCAGTGATGTAATAGCTAATGCCACAACCTTTTTGACATTTTTCATATAATTTTACCCCCTAATTTTTAACTTTTATTAAACTGCCTTATAAATTTGGCAGTATGGTTACCTTTTTAATAGTGATTTAAAATTAAGCTCTTAGTTATAAAGATATATTTTCTTCGCTTTCAAAATCGAATATGTGACAATTCTCCATATAAAGCATAAACTTTTTGTTTTCTCCAAATTCTAAGTCTTTTGAATCATATATATCTACTTTTGCAACAAATTGACTTCCAGCAAAATTAAAGTATACAAAAGATTCGTTTCCCATATGCTCCACAACATCAATTACTCCATTCACTGCAGCAGAAGTGTTACATTCTCTTAATCCAATATGTTCTGGTCTAATACCGAACCAAATCTTTTTCCCTAAATATTTCTTTACTTTATCACCTTTGTTTTGTGGTAATGCTAATTCTATATCTCCTATTTTTACAGCTACATATGTATTTTTACCAACTAATTCTCCCTCTAAAAAGTTCATTGCAGGAGAACCAATAAACCCAGCTACAAACTTATTTGCAGGATAACTATATAAATTAAGAGGAGTGTCTACCTGCATAATCTTACCAAGATTCATTACACATATTCTATCACCCATTGTCATTGCCTCTACCTGGTCGTGGGTAACATATATCATAGTTGATTTTAACCTTTTATGAAGCTTAGAAATTTCAACTCTCATATGAACCCTTAGCTTTGCATCAAGATTTGATAGTGGCTCATCAAAGAGAAACACATCTGGATCACGAACTATAGCCCGTCCAACCGCTACCCTTTGTCTTTGTCCTCCTGATAATTCTTTAGGTTTTCTATTTAAAACAGTCTCCAAATCTAATATTTTTGCCGCTTCTTTAACCTTTTCATCAATAACATTCTTTGCTGTTTTCTTTATTTTCAATGAAAAAGCCATATTTTCATAAACTGTCATATGTGGGTACAATGCATAATTTTGAAAAACCATTGCAATCCCTCTATCTTTAGGTGGAATATTATTTACTAGCTTGTCTCCTATGTAAACTTCTCCTCCTGAAATTTCTTCAAGACCTGCTATCATTCTTAAAGTAGTAGACTTAGCACAGCCTGATGGCCCTACAAAAACCATAAATTCTCCATCATTTATTTCTAGATCAACTCCATGAACAGCTTTGAATCCATTTTCATAAACTTTTTCAACTTTCTTTAAAAATACTTTAGCCATGACCTTCCTCCCTAATCGATTTTTTTACAAGATTCTCTTTCTAATAATTCTGTTTCTAGCACTATATGCTGATGTTTTTTCTTATTTTTAATTAAGTGAAATAAAATATCTACACTTTTTTCTCCCATCTCTTCTACAGGCTGCCTAACAGTAGTAAGTGATGGATGGAAGAACTGAGCATAATCTATTCCATCAAAACCCATTACAGAAATATCTTCTGGAATTTTAAGTCCTTTGCTTAGTATTGCCTTTGAAGCCCCTATAGCCATAACGTCAGTAGTTACGAATAAGGCTGTAATACCCAAGTTTTTATCCAGCAATCTGTTCATTGCCTCAAATCCAGATTCAAAAGTATAGTGTCCTATTTCCATGAGGCTTGAATTATATTCAATATTATTTTTTAAAAGTGCCTTCTTATAGCCCTCAAATCTTAATTTGCCAATACTTCTATCCTGTTCTCCAGTAGTTATAATCCCAATTTTTTTGTGACCTAATTTGCATATATAATCTACTGCATTATATGCTGCCTTTTCATTTTCTATTATTACACTTGAAAAAAAGCTTTTATCTAAATTTTCAATAATACTTGTTGATGTGAGAACTAATGGAGTATCCAAATTTTCTATCTGCTCTTTATCTAAATTATCAAAGTCACCTCCAAGACATATTAATCCTTTTAGTTTTTTCTCTTTAATAAGTTCAACAGCTGCATCAAAATCATTAGGATTAGTTTCATTGTAGTGAAGAAACATAGAATATCCTTTATCATCTATTTTTTCTTCTATGGATTTTATCATCCCGGAGAAGAAAGGATTATGAATACCTTTAATTAAAACACCAATATTATTTGAAGTATTTCTTTTTAGATTTCTTGCACTATTGTTAGGTATATAGTTAAACTCCTCTATAACGCTTAATACTTTTTGCCTTGTTTCTGGCTTAACGTCTGGATGATTATTTAGAACCCTTGATACAGTACTTACTCCAACACCTGCAATTCGTGATATATCTTTTATAGTAAAATCGCTCATTAATAACTCTCCTCTAAAAATATTTTTACAACGTTTACTTAAATTTTATGAAATAAAACCTGTAAAAGCTATCTTTAATAGTATTTTCAATTGCTTGTACTTTTTTCGGCAACGTTTTCGGTAACGTTTCTGGTAACGTTACCAACTTTAAATTTATTATATCATATTTAAAAATTTTTTAAATACCTTTTTCATTATTTTTTAAAAATTTATAAAGTTTTTTAAAAAGCATTAATTCTTAGTTTTAAAATTATTAATATTAGATTTATCTTTTTCAATTCCACACTCTCATAATTTGAAATGCAAAGGAGTGCACATTATTTGCGCACTCCTCTGTTCTAAACGTTGCTTATATACTTTAATATTTTTACTATAATCTAGGAAAAAAGCTTTGAGAAAAAGTTCTTAATTCCATCAAATAAATTACTAAAGAAACCCTTAGCTTGATCACTATTTAAGTTTTGTTTTAATTGATTTGTTACATCATTTAGCTGATTTTTCATCTGTTTAAAATCTAAATTTAACCCATTTATCTTACCCATTAAGGAAGTTATATTCTTAATATCATCACTGCTTAAATTAATGTTATAATTGTTAGTTACATTTAATACTATTTTTTCTATTTCTTTTTCATTTTTAGGCTTTTCTTTGATAACTTCCTTTTTTACTTCATTTATTAAACTAGCCGCTTTGTCTTGTCCAATTTTCTCACCTAAATTACCAGTAGTAACTATCTCTTCATTAGCAACTTTCTTTTTGTTTTCATCAATCTTTTTACCACCAGTACTGTTTTCAAATCCTTTCAATATTCCTGTAAGTGCTGCAGTACCAGACACATTAAAAGGAGCTGCCGCTTTAACATTGGCGTTCTCTATACCTGCAGTAATAAGAGCATTTTTTATCATATTTTCATTAACCCAATATATATTATTTGTAGATACCTTCAATCCGCCTTTTGTAGTAGGTTCTACATAAGAACAGGATATGGACTTTGTTCCTATCTGTTTTTCAGAAGCTACACCACCAAGGTACTTAACTTCCTCATCTCTATTAACTTCTAATATATTAGCTTCTTCCTTAGTAACACCAAAATACTTTAACATGTCTTCCTTTTGTTGTTTTGTTAAATCTGCTCCTAAGGTTACAACCTTATAAGCATCAGCATGAGCCTTTCCCACAGGCACAGCTGTGATTATAGATGCAACAAAAAACACAAATAACAATTTACTTATAAATGTCTTACACCTCATCTTCTAAATCTCCTTTGTTTTTTTATGAATAAACCAAGGATAAAATTCCCTAGTTTATTTAACCAACATAATATATTATATACATAATTCAACTCAAATCATATCCTAAAATTTTAGAATTAAATATCTTTAACTTCATTTTCCTACATTATGGACCTTAAAATCATTTAATAACTTAGCATTATTATATAAGCTTTGTACTTATATAATAAGCTGGAAGCATTATAGCTGGTAATTATGGGATAAAAAATTTACAATATATAGATACAAATGGTAATTTGTTATATAATTATATTTGGAGCAAAACATAAAGTCTATAAGGCTTTTCTAAACATTAAAGCCTATAGGACAGGAGGGGTATTATGAAAAAAAGAATAGGAACATTGCTTATGGCATTCATGCTTGTGGCTTCAACATTGTTTGCAATAGGCTGCTCAAAAGACTCCAGCACTACTGGACAAGCTTCTAAGGAAACTAAAAAAGAAAAAGTTAAAATAGCTGCACTAAAAGGACCTACAGGTATGGGTATAGTTAAACTTATGGAGGAAAACAAGGATGCTTATGATATTACATTGTTTGATTCGCCAGACCAATTAATATCTAAAATTGTAAACGGTGAATTAGACGGTGCTGCAGTGCCATCTAACCTTGCCCCGGTTTTATATAATAAAACAAAAGGTGGTATTCAATTAGCAGGTATAAACACCTTAGGAATTCTATACATTGTTGAAAATGGTAACACAATAAAAGATATAAAAGATTTAAAAGGAAAAACAATTTATTCTAGTGGAAAAGGTTCAACTCCAGAGTTTGTACTTAATTACATATTGAAGAAAAACGGTCTAGAACCAGATAAAGATGTTAAAATTGAATACAAAATGCAGCATAGTGATCTAGCTACAGCAGTAGCTTCAAAGGAAGTCAAGATAGCTGTTTTACCGGAACCTTTTGTAACTACAACAAAAATGAAGGACAAAGACTTGCAGGTAGCTGTAGACTTAACTAAAGAATGGGAAAAAGTATCAGAAAACAATTGTAAGTTAGTGATGGGAACCTTAGTATTTAGAAAAGACTTCTTAGAAAAAAGAGAAAAAGATGCAGAAGAATTCTTAGTTAAATATAAAGAATCTGTAGATTTTGTAAATAAAAATAAAGAAGATGCAGCAAAGCTTATAGAAAAGAATGGTATACTTCCTAATGCTAAGATCGCAGAAATGGCTATTCCGAAGTGTAATATAGTATTTATAAGCGCAAAGGATGGCAAAGATTCCTTGGATAAATTCTACAAAGTTTTAGAACAAAATGATCCAAAATCCATTGGAGGAAAACTACCAGATGAAAATTTCTATTACAAAGGAAACTAGAAAAATAGGAATATTAATGTTTTGGGTGTTAATTTGGGAGCTTTGCTCCCTTTTTATTAATAACCCAATACTACTTCCCTCCCCCATTGAAGTTTTAAAGGTCTTAATAGTGCTTATTGGTAGGGGTTATTTTTGGAAAAGTGTTTTCAGCAGTGTATTTAGAGTTATATTAGGGCTTTTTCTATCAATAGGCGTAGGAGTGTTAACAGGGGTTATTGCAGGAGTTAATAGATTTATAGAAGAATTACTAGAACCACTAATTGTATGTATAAAATCTACTCCCGTTATGTCTATAATAATTTTAGCTTTAGTTTGGTTTAAGTCTTCCTATGTAGCTATATTTACTACTATACTAATGTGTTTTCCAATAATATATACTAATGTGCTTCATGGAATAAAATCTGTAGATGCGCAATTGGTTCAAATGGCCAATGTATATAAAGTAAAGAATAAATACATAATAAAGGACATTTATTTGCCTTCAATAAGCCATTATATTATTTCTGGGATATTGATGTGTTTAGGTCTTGGGTGGAAGGTTTCTGTAACTTCTGAAGTTTTAAGTACTCCAAAATATTCTATAGGTTTGAATCTACTAAATGCTAAATCAACTTTAGAAACAGCGGAACTCTTTGCATGGACTATTGTGGTCGTCTTATTAAGTTTTATCTTTGAACATATATTTAAACTCTATATTAAAAGGAAAAATAACTTCAATCAATAGAGGATGGTATTTATGGAACTATTAAATAACTACGAAGTGCAAATAAAAGACTTATGTAAATCCTATGAGAATCATAAAGTTCTACACAACTTTAGTATGAATTTCACAAAAAATAAAATTACTGTTATTACAGGTCCTTCCGGTTGCGGAAAAACAACACTTCTAAACATTATAGGTAGTATTGAAAAGGAATATAGTGGACAAGTAATTTCACCTAATAATAGCATATCCTACATATTTCAAGAGGACAGGCTTCTTCCTAATCTTACAGTTTATGAAAACATTGCCTTTGTATTGAAGTCTACAATGAGCAAAGAAGATATGAATGCTATAATAAATAAATATTTAAACATGGTTAAGTTATCTGAATATAAACATAAACTTCCAAGCAAATTAAGCGGAGGTATGAAAAGAAGAGTTGCTATAGCTAGAGCTTTTGCTTATAAAAGTAGATTACTGCTAATGGATGAACCTTTTAAGGGGCTTGATGATAAGTTAAAAATGGAAATAATAGATGAATTCTTAAAGCTTCATAAAGAGGATAGACGAACTGTTATACTTGTAACCCATGATATGAAAGAAGCAGAGCTTTTAGGAGATATTATTTGCTCTATGCCTTCTGTTGAATAGAATAGTGTATATCTGCACATGCTAAAAACCGATACCCTCTATAATGCCCATACACACTAATAATGGGAGGTGTTAGTTTTGATAACAGAATTGCTCGAAAAAGTATCTGACATAACTATGTCAACAGCTGAAGTTACTAAAGATATATTAGTGTTAAATTTTACTGTTGTTAATGTCGCCATTGTAAGCAATTTAAATAATAACTTTAATGAATGGGTACTTATTGACACCGGTTTGGAAAACTCATGGAAAGATATAATTAAAACTACAGAAGAACGTTTTGGTAAAGATGCTAAACCAAAAGCAATAATTCTTACCCACGGACATTTTGATCATGTAGGCTCTGTAATTGAGTTATCTAAGAGATGGAATGTTCCTGTATATGCACATGATTTAGAACTTCCTTATCTTACAGGACAACGTGATTATCCATCAGGTGACCCTACTGTTGATGGAGGGTTAGTAGCTGAAATGTCGCCAGCATTTCCACACCACAGCATAAACTTGGGAAATCATGTAAAAACTCTGCCTTCAGATGGAAGTATTCCTGACATGCCTGGCTGGCGCTGGATTCACACTCCTGGTCATACACCAGGGCATATTTCTTTATTTAGAGATAAGGATCGTATACTTATCGTTGGTGATGCCTTTACTACTGTAAAGCAGGAATCGCTTGCATCGGTATTAACACAAGAGACAAATGTAAGTGGTCCACCAGCATATTTAACTACAGATTGGGAATCCGCAGAAAAATCTGTAAAAGAACTCACTGCGTTAAAACCCTCTTTGATTATACCAAGTCATGGTCAATCTATGAGTGGAAGTGATATATCCTATTACTTAGAGAATCTATCAAAACATTTTGAAAGTATTGCTGTTCCAAAACATGGACGCTTTATTGAATAAATAGCAATTTTGATATATAGGTTGAAAATAACAAATTTAAGTTTAATTTTAGGATATATTGATATTGACTTAGCACCTAAAATACTTTTAAGTATACTTTTAACAATATCGATATATCCCTCAATATAACTTAATTTTTACTCAAGAAAAACCTTAGTAGGACTATTTCCCTCCTAGTGACCCATCCCAGGAATCTACTTTAGTATTCTTCATTTCATCTTCATCAAACCATCTAGTAGTTACTGCCTTAGTTTCTGTATAAAATCTTATTCCATCTTTACCTAAACAATGCAAATCGCCAATAAAGGAATTTTTATGACCTGTAAATGGAAACATTGTTACTGGAACTGGAATTCCTACATTTATTCCTACCATACCACCATGGGTTCTTCTAGCAAATTCGCGACTATAGTATCCACTTTGCGTAAACACTACTGACCCATTTGCAAATGGATTGTTATTCATAACTTTTAGTCCTTCTTCAAAATTCTTAACTCTCTTTATACATAATACTGGTCCAAATATCTCACTATCCCCTACTGTCATCTCTGGAGTTACATGATCAAGTATTGTAGGCCCAAGATAAAAACCCTTTTCATATCCTTCTACGGTAGTATTACGACCATCTAATACAAGTTTTGCTCCTTGCTCTAATCCTTTTTCTATCCATTTTAACACAAAGTTTCTGTGTTCTTCTGTTACTACAGGACCAAGTTGAGATTTTTCATCATATGAAGGACCTACTTTAAGTTCCTTTGCATATTGTACAATAAGTTCTACTAGCTTATCCGCTATACTTTCATGAGCTACTACCACTGGAAGAGCCATGCATCTTTCTCCTGCACATCCAAAAGAAGAGTTTATAATGCCGCGAGCTGTTCTTTCTAATGCTGCATCCTCTAATACAAGTCCATGATTTTTTGCTTCACATAACGCTTGCACTCTCTTGCCGTTAGCTGCTGCTGTTGCATATATATGCAAGCCAACAGAAGTTGATCCAACAAAGGTTATGCCCTTTATATCAGGATGTTTTAAGAATATCTCAGCTTCTTTTCTACTGCAGGTAACTATATTTAAAACACCATCTGGAAGACCAGCTTCTTTCCAAAGTTCTGCACATCTTAAAGCAGTCATAGGTGTCATTGAGGATGCTTTTATAACAATAGTATTTCCTGCTGCTATACAAAGAGGAGCCATCCATCCCATTGGCACCATACCTGGAAAATTAAATGGAGCTATACCTGCAAAAACGCCTAAAGGTTCACGATATAGAACAGTATCGTATCCTGTAGAGGTATCCATAAGTGATTCCCCCATCATTAATGTAGGAGCACCACATGCAAATTCTACACACTCCTTAATTTTCATTATGTCTCCTTTTGATTCTTCCAACACTTTTCCGTGCTCTGTTGCTACCATCCTAGTGAGCTCTTCAGCATGCTCATCTATAAGCTCTCTAAATTTGTATAATACTTGTACTCTTTTCATTACAGGTTGTTGAGACCAAGAAGGAAATGCATCGTTTGCTGCCTTTATTGCAAAGTTAACATCCTCTTCTGTACAGCAAGGTGCCTGCGCTAATACTTCTCCTGTACTTGGATTAAATACATTCATATATTTATCTGTTTTTGATTTATGAAATTTTCCATTAACAAAAAACCCTAATTTTTTTACTTCGCTCATAGTAACCCCCCTAAATTTGCTTACACAATAATATAATTACTTTAATATTAAAAGTCATTCATCTGTTTTATTAGATATCCAAGATAAAATTCTACTCTTACCTTTATATCCGTTAGGTCCTGTTTCAATATTTCTTGTATTTTATTGATTTTATATATCAATGTATTTCTATGCATGTAAAGCCTTTGTGCTGTTTGTACGTAATGTCCATTTTCTTGAAGGAATATATAAAATATCTTGGTGAAATCTGTACCATTTTGTGCATCATATTGTTCTAATCTTCCAATTGTAGCGTCGTAATACTCCTTTAAACTGCTTATATTTTCTATTTCAGTAAGCAGCTTATATGCTCCTATATTTGAATAGTACATGGTTTCACCCATATGTTCTTCTGACTTTATTGCTTTTAAAGCTTTCTCTGCTTCTATATAACTCTTTTTTATTCCCGAAAACTCTGTATAAGCATTACCAATCCCTATACTTATACCGACATCAGGAAAACCATTTTTAATGCTTTCTCTAATAATCTGAGAAATATCCTTTAAATTAGTAAACTTATCTTTTTCATTAATTATAAGCAAGACAATAGAGTCATTTTGTAAAAAACTTATAGCTCTATATCTAGGATCCCAAACTGCATTGTTTACCGTTCTTAGCAAGCAGTTCTTGACATGAACTATGTTTTGCTCATCTTCAATATTTTTAAAGGATAGATATTTTTCAAGTTTATTCGTTTTTACAATAATTATTCTAAATGAATTTAGATAGCTGTAACCATAGGCTGAAATCTTTTCTATAAAATCTTCATAAATAATCTTGTTATTAAATATAATATTCTTTAATAAATCCTGACAGGCAATCTCCTCCAACTGTCTTTTTATTATATCTCCACATATAATTCTAGTTATTTCAGCTAAACTAATTTCCCAAGGAATTTCAAATACTGGAAAATCATTTTTATCTGCAAGTTTCTTTACTTCATTAGGAATCTCTGCAAGATATCTACCAGTATTTACAATAAGCCCTGATGCCTTTTTTTCAATTAGTCCTTCTATCATTTCAATTAAACCTAATGTATTGTTTAAAATTCCTATGCCTGTAAGCATTATTAAATCATCATTTTTTACGTATTTTATAAGATCTGGAGTTTCTAAAGCATGAACCCAAGTTACTATTTTAGAAACTCCCTTATTTCCACCTACTAGCTTTAAATCCTTTAATTCAGGCAAGTTTATTAACTGATCAATTCTAACCCCCATAATTCAACCTCTCTATATATACAATATTTTAAAATATAATCAATACACTATTATATTTGATTATATCTCAAATTATTTGTAATTAAAATTCAGTTTTGTTTAATTATGGGTGTGCAGCGCAAATTATTATTCTACATAGCCATCAGCAATGTCTAAAGCTTTATCTATTGCGATAAACGCCTTTTTCATTTCTTCTTCGTTGATTATACAAGGTGGTACAATGAAGATATAGTTCCATCTAATATACATATAAATACCATCATCCATCAATGATTTTTTCACCTTATCCATTACTTCTCCACTTCCATTCCATGGAACAATAGGTTCTTTAGTATTTCGATTCTTAACAAGTTCTATACAACCAAATAGACCTATATTTCTCACATTACCTATGCATTTATGCTTCTTTATCTGTTCTTCTAAAAGCTCTGTCATTAAAGTGCCTTGTAATTTTGCATTTTCAATTATTTTTTCTTCTTTATAGGCCTTTATGGTTGCAACAGCTGCCGCACAGGCTACAGGATGACCACTATATGTGAGACCACAGAAAAGATTTTTATCATAAATAGCTTTTGTAACTTCATCAGATAAACCTACAGCCCCTAATGGTATATAACCAGAATTTATACCTTTTGCCATAGTCATTATATCAGGAAGCACTTCAAAGTTATCAATACCAAACCATTCTCCAGTTCTGCCAAAGCCACTCATAACTTCGTCAACAATAAGAAGTATCTTATATTTATCACATAATGCTCTAAGTTCAGTAAAGTATTCTTTTGGAGGAATAAAAATTCCATTAGATCCAGTTACAGCTTCTATAATTATTGCTGCTACAGTATCAGGATTTTCATACATAATTGTTTCTTCAATATGCTTTACACATTCCATGTTGCATTTACCATGTTCTTTGCCAAAAGTACATCTATAACAGTATGGATCAAATACTCTAACAACACCAGGCATCGCAGGTTCAACTGGCGGCCTTCTAGGATCTCCTGTCATTGCTATTGCTCCATAAGTAGAGCCATGATATGAACGATAGCGTGAAATAATCTTCCATTTTCCCGTTGCCATTCTTGCTATCTTAATCGCATTCTCATTTGCATCAGATCCTCCGTTAGTAAAAAAGAAGTGATTTATGCCTTTAGGTGTAACCTCACTTAATAACTTAGCAAGTGAACTACGAGATTCTGTAGCAAAACTTGGAACAACGTAGCAAAGCTTTTCTGCCTGTTCCTTTATGGCTTGAACAACCTTTGGATGTTGATGACCAATATTTTGATTTACTAGCTGAGCGGCCATGTCCAAATATTCTTTTCCTTTGTCATCCTTAAAATAGCATCCTTTTGCTTCATTAACTACTAAAGGGTTGAGCTTAGATTGTACCGACCAAGAATGAATTACATGATTTCTATCATTTTCATATACATCATTCGTATTCACCTTATCACAAATATTAGTATTCATTATTCCTATACACCTCGCTTTTCTAGATTATAAACCACTTATTTATTTGAATTCCCTTGCTTTATGATATTATGATAGCATCTATAAAAAGCTATGTATATGTACCAAGTGTACAAGTATTTTCGTATTTTTTACGAATAATTTAATATTATTTAATTAATTATATCGATTCATATTAAAAGTGTTAAAATTATCACAATCATCAGTCACATATTGTCAATATTTCGTATGTTTATCTATAGTAAAATAGAAGTAGTGTGCCTTTACTTTTACAAAGACCGCACACTACTTTTGTAAAATAGCACCTATTTTCTTGTATTTTAATTTAATATTTTACCTAAATCCGTTAAATTTTCTCCAAATTCATTATCTCTATTTATCTTTAGAAATATGGGAAAGGCTTTATTAGAATTCTTATATCTATTAAAGCTTTTTTCAGATATATTTAGCATTTATAACCCTCCTGTTTTTGTTTAATATTTGTTATCAGCACTTTACTTAAATACAAAAAAGGCCACTCCATCCACATAATGAGACGAAATGACCGCGGTGCCACCCAAATTAGTTTATACTTATAGTGTATTTTTAGAAATAAAAAACACCTCATCCACAAAGGACGAAATGCCAAATTTCGTTATACCACCTAAGTATAAAACTATCTCTTACAGGTACAGATTTACTCGATACCCTGTCTTTTTAACGGTAGACTACCGGCTGCTGCTACTATCATTTCGCATCACACCTCCAAGACCCATTCAATACAGGCTGCAGTGTTTGGCTCACACCATTCCAAACTCGCTTAAACTAAACTCCTCTATCTACTATTTCTTGTCATCGGTTTTAAATTGATAACTTATTTGGAATTCTATACAATTTTTTATATCTTGTCAACATTAACTTTATTCAATCTTAAGCATAAGGTTAATAATAAACTTGTTTTTTTCTTCTACTATATCAACTATTCCATTGTATTTTCTCACCACAGCCTCTATATTAGAAATTCCCATGCCATGATTAAGCTTATCAGATTTTGTACTTATAATTTTATTTTTAACATAAGAAAGCTTGTTTGTAGTAGTATTTGAGACTTCAATTATCATGTACATATCTTTGATATAAGATTTTATCCATATTGTCTTAAAGATATTGCTATCTGTAATTCTCATGCAAGCCTCTATTGCATTATCTAAGGTATTACTTAAAATAGTACATAAGTCCATAGGTTCCAACAAGGTTTCTTTAGGTATCATAAAATCACATACAAAATCTATTTCCTGTTTTTTTGCTATATTATATTTTTCGTTTATAACTGCATCAGATATAGGATTGCCTGTTTTTATTTTAAGGTCAAGTTTATTTATGGTTTGACTAATGTTATCTAAATAATTCTTTATCTCTTTAATATTGTTAACACATGCCAAAGTTCTTAAACAAGCAAGATGGTTATTCATATCATGCATTATTCCTCTTATTCCATTATAAAGTGTTTCAATGCTTTTACTATGTTTAAGCTGCTGTTCCATAAGCATATTTTTTTGTTTTTCCTGTTCTCCTTCAATCATTTTTTTAAATGTGTAAGCCGTAATTACTATTGATATTATTAAAGCGAAACTTAGAAGAGGCAAAACATAATAAATTTTAGGGAAAATAAATGGTAAATAGTATTGCCTACCATCAATTTTAATACTTTGAATAATATAAAATACAAGTGCTAAACTATAACTTGAAAGACAAGGAATAAGTAAATATAAGCCCTGATATAAATTCACTGTCCTTTCTTTTAGATCTAATAAGTTACAGATTTTTTTTAAGAATACAAATAATATTGTAAAACTTATAATATCTCTACTAATGTTATTTATAAAACTTATAATCATGTGTTCATTAAAAGACATATTTAATTTATGTGTAATGCGAAGAACTGAGAAATCAAAGGTTAAAAAAGTTATATTAATAAGTAATAATATTGCATTTTCCACAACAACAGCATAAAGCTTAATCAAAAAACTTCCTTTACATAAAATACATATAATTATTATCCAAATTGCACCATCCATAATTATTTTCAATATCTCAGATGCTGTTGTTAATATAAAAAGATTAGCAACTGTGAATAATACTATACTTAAAACAAACTTCCAAGCTTTACTTCTAAATCCTAAAAAGCTTTTATAAAAATAATATTTAACTGCATATAAAAAGGGTAATGTGAAATATGTTGATGAAAATTCAATAATTTCAGCTATTTGTTGTTTTTCCATACTTATTGTGCCTCATCTTTTAAATAATACATAAATGCCTTTGAGAAATTATTCAATCTGTATTTAGATATATATATCTTTTCTGAATTCTTTAAGGTTATAAAGGTATTATCAAAGCTCTGAACATAACTTAAATTTACAATATAACTTTTATGGCATCTAAAAAAGTGGCTCTCTCGAAGTTCCTGCTCGATATCGGACAACTTATGGTAATATTCAATAATATCATATATAGTATGAACCTTTAGCTTTCTTTGTTCTGATTCTAAATACATTATATCCTTGAGAAAAATTTTAGTTGAATGGCTAATTGTTTTAGCGACAATAAACTTGTCCTTTTTTTCCAATTGTAATAAAGCTCTATATAAAATATTCTTAAGCTTTTCCTCATCAATAGGTTTTAAAATATAGTGAAATGCGCTTACATCAAATGCATCAAAAACATAGTCTTTATATCCTGTTATAAATATAATAATTGACTTTTCATTTACAAGTCTTATTTTTTTTGCAACCTCTATTCCTGTTAGCTTATTCATCTGTATATCCAAAAAATATATATCAAAATCTAAAGCTGAGAACATTAATTGTTCACCATTTGTAAATGGCACTATTTTATAATGTTCATTTGTTAACTCTAAAGCTTTGTTAACAATATGTACTATTGTTTCTCGTTGTTTATTTTCGTCATCACAAACAGCTACTTTTATCATAGAATCACCCCAAAAGTAATTATAACATGTTTTAAGCCTGTGGATAAACCTTCCACAGACTATAATGAAACTTAAGCTGTTGCATTAATTTTTTTACCATTATTCTCAGCGCTATTAGCGGAATTATCATTATAATGTTTAAGCTTTTGTTCAGCTTTTTGTTGTTCTATTACTAATTTATCTTCACTTTCCAAATTACTCTTACTACTTAAATCCTTACTTTTTTTATTTTTAGCAGCAGCATTTTTTGAAGTATCAGCTTGTACATTATCATTATTTTGATTATTTACTTCCTTTAGTTTGTCATTGATTTTTTCATTAATATTTTCAATATTTTCATCCAACTGAGCAACACGTTTCTTTTTATTAATAGGATTAATCCCTCTTCCCTCGTCTATCTTTATTTCAAATTTTAGAACTCTTGCTTCACCTGATATTGAAGTTCTTTGTGATGATAAAGCTTTGGCCTGAGATAAGCTTCCCGAAAGACTTAGCATACTGTCCATTTTATCTTTAGGAATACCTATTTTTTCATCCTCAGTAGAAGTTTCATTTGATATTTTGTTAGTTTCTTTGCCTTTCTTATCCTTACCTTCATTGCCAAGAGCCTTACGCTGCTCCTCCAATTGAATTTTATTCATCTGCTTATCGATTTCTTCAATTTGTTTATCAATATCTTTAAGCTTTTCTTTTACAGATGATAGATTGTCGCCATCTTTCAGAGCTTTCTCCATAATGGCACTTTTACTATCCATTAAATTTTCTTTTTGTTTCATTAGGTTTTCTAGAATATTATTCTTCCTTAGACTTGCTTCTAAAGATTTATCCATATTCTTTTTATTTATTCCCAAATGTTTTTCAGTCTTTTCATTGTTATCAAGAACATTTTTAGTCGAGCTATCATTAGAACGATAGCTTAAATTTACTAGACCTATGTGTTGTTGTGATGAAAAAGATATACGCATATAAACGCCTCCTTTCGCTGTATTTTCAAATTTTGTTACACTTGTTATATCGTCAGATAATATATTAATTGCACTAAATTGCAGTAACTGGTCGTGAAAATGTAGTGAATGGATAAAATTCATATAATATTTTAAATACATTTACAATGCAGGAATTATTATGTATTATTTAAGTATAATTGTAAAATAGTGTAGGAGGCTATCATGAAAATTAGAAAAATAGGATTAATATTATTTTTATCAATAATGTTACTTTCAGTTGGATGCTCAAATACTTCTTCTAATACAAACAGCAATGCAAATGCTTCTGAAACAAAACATGAAACTAAAGAAATAGATCTTAATGAGGCAGAAAGAGTTAAAACAGAAATTAACATTGGTGCTGGAAAATTAAATATAAGTGGCGATTCAGATAAATTAATGAAAGCCGAATTTATCTACAATGTTCCTGAATGGAAACCAAATGTTAAATATGGTGTCGATGGTAAAGTAGGAACCCTTTTACTAGAGCAACCTTCAAACAATAAAAATAATGCTAGTAATGTAAAAAATGATTGGAATATATCTTTAAATAATAACATACCTATGAATTTAGATATAACATTAGGAAGCTGTACTGGCACACTTGATTTAAATAAACTTAATATAAAAGACTTATCTATAGAAATGGGGGCAGGAAACGTAAACTTAAATTTATGTGGTAACTATAAAAATTCAGTTACAGCCAATATCACTGGTGGGGTTTGTAATAGCACAATTTATTTACCTAAAAATATAGGTGTATGTGTAGAAGTAGACAAGGGAGTAGGTAAAATAAATGCAAATGGATTTTCTGTGAATGGAACCAAATATACAAATGAGGTATACGGTAAATCTCAGGTTAACATTAATTTAAAAGTAGAATCAGGAGTTGGAAATATTAATTTAGAACTTAAATAATATAAATTAAAGACCGCACTATTCATTGGTACGGTCTTTAATTTATGTTTATTTTCTAACAGCAAGACAGTAATTCACGTTATCAAAAGCTGTCATTTGATGGTTTGGATTTGCTTTGTTATATTTTTTGAAATACTGCTCTGTTATTTCATTCGGCGTCAAATGTTCATAAATCATGAAATTACTTTCGTCCAATAGTTTCTCCAATTCTATATAAGAATAGCTTCCAAGCATTTTTTCATTTGCAGCACCCGCCATTGCTGCTTGTTTTTTAGCCCGTTCTCCTGCTTTGTCTGTATAAGCATTCTCATCATTATAATCAAAAACAATACTACTGCCTTTCGGTATAAAGCTTGAAATTGCATTGATTGTTTCTGCAAATACCTGTTTGGACAAATAGTAACTTACTCCAAGCAAACTACAAAAGCTAATTTTGCTTTTGTCAAATTC
Organism: Clostridium aciditolerans; assembly: GCF_016316925.1. Lineage (GTDB taxonomy): Bacteria > Bacillota > Clostridia > Clostridiales > Clostridiaceae > Clostridium_AM > Clostridium_AM aciditolerans. The sequence goes on from NZ_JAEEGB010000006.1 coordinate 239,706, forward strand.
TATACAGGCAAGTAAATTGTTTTGCCAGTTATTTTCTCTAAAATCCGCAGACACATAATGCAGATTTGCTGGCTTTTCTGATATCACTGATTTAATACGTTTTTGCTTGTCTGCACCAATAGCAGGGTGGTCAATTTCAAAAATTTCAATTTTTGATGCCCAGTCAGACTGGCGGTATGCAAATGTGTCATATCCAGCTGCAAAAATTAAATACTGTTTTGCACCAACTTTCACAGCATTTTCAAGTGAATTTTCTGCAAATGCCGCTCTACCAAGTGGAGTTGGAGATAACTGATTATCAACAATCCAACGCAAAGCCTCTTCCTGTCTACCTACAAAAGATGGATTGAAAAAAGATATTCCTTTTGACATATTGCTTACAATTTGTTCGTATTCATTCTCTGTCAATATTTTTTTTGCCAAATAATCATCAAATACTTTCTCTGAATTTTGTGTTGAATGATATGCTCTTGAAAAGGCACTTACGAGTGCCGTCATGCTTTTTTGCTCCATAAAATTATCACCTCTAATAATATATACAACACCCTCATCAACACTACAACACTTGACTTTTCTGCCATTTTGTGTTATAATAATAACATAGAGAATGAAAAATTTACAAAATCGTCACATTTGTTGTGGCGTTTTTTTATAGAACAAGATAATAAAGTATATTCAAGATCTAAAAAGAATTATCCCTTTTCAAACACAAGAGTCTACTTTAAACAATGCATATACCTTTCTGCTTCCTCTCCACTTACCAAAAACGATTGCCCCTTTGAACAAAAGATTGAAGTAGATGTATAATCAATATCCGCATTTTTATCGTAACCTATTTTTTTAATTACTTCCTCTTCATTGTGGCAGCTATCATATCCATCAAAAATGAAATTGGCTTTTCCTTTGCCCTTTGTTAACGCTGCAAATTCCATGCTATAGTTCATAAAAGTAGCCACAGGACCTCTTCCAGTTATAATAACTTTATCATGAAAGGTTTGTGGTGCTTCAAAAGAACCATTTAACTTCTGTATATCACTTAAAATTCTTCCAATATAATCAATACCTGCTTCCATCTTAAAACGACAATAAGGTTCTAATAAGAGATTTTTTGTATTTTCCAAACCTTGTCTTAAAGCTCTTGAGGTTGCTTCTCTAAAATCTCCTCCACTAGTATGTTTATTATGTGCTCTCCCAGTTAACAAAGTAATTTTCAAATCAGTTATGGGAGAACCTGTTAATACACCATGGTGCTCTCTTTCATAGATATGTGTACGAACTAAATTTTGATTGCCAATAGTTAGATCATCAGCATGACATATATTATCAAATATAATTCCGCTGTTTCTTTCTCCTGGTTCTATTTTAAGATGAACTTCTGAATAATGTCCTAAAGGTTCAAAATGACCATAACCCTTTGTTTCCCTTAAAATAGTCTCCTTATAGAGAATTTCACAAGGGCCAAAATCTATACATAAGCTAAATCTCTCTTCCATCAGCTGTTTTAAAACCTCCAGCTGGATAGTTCCCATGATATGAACTTGTATTTCCTTTAATCTTTCATCCCAAATTATATTTAAAGCAGGATCTTCTGCTTCCAAAAGCTTAAAACAACCTAAAACATCTTTTACATTTAAGGTTTTATCAAATATAACCTTTGATTTTAGTGTTGGAACCATTTCATAAGTTATCTTTTCCTTTAATGTCCCAACTCCATCTCCTATAGCTGCACTGGTTAAGCCTGTAACCGCAAAAATTTCCCCCGCTGAGACTTTATCGATAGTCTTAAACTTTGTTCCATTATAAACTCTTATCTGGCTGACTTTCTCATAAGTATTATCATCATTAATTCCTACAGATATTTCTTCCCTAACCTTCAAAATACCACTTAAGGACTTTATATAAGTTAATCTTGTCCCCTGCTCATCATGGCGTATTTTGTATACCAAACCGCTAAACTCTTCTTTATCATCATATTCCGTAAAAGTCAGCATATCTAATTTTTCTAAAAAGCTTTCTATGCCGATATCTTGCAGTGCTGAACCACTTAAACATGGAAAAATTTTATTTTCCTTAATCATTTTCTTCATAGCATTAAGCCATACTTCCTCTTCATAGTTCTCTTCTAAATATTTTTCAAAAAGTATATCATCATGTTCTGCAATAAATTCTATAAGTTCTTCACTCATTTCTCCTTTGTTAAATGAATCAGTAATAAAACAAACATCTTTGGTTAAACTTAATCTAATTTCTTCAAGGACTCCTTGAATATTTGCACCTATTCTATCAATTTTATTAATGAAGAAAAATGTAGGAATATTATGCTTTCTAAGGAGCTGCCACACTATTTCTGTTTGTCCCTGTATTCCTTCAACTCCACTTATTATGACAATAGCATAATCCATTATTTGAATAGCCCTCTCCATTTCCGGCGAAAAATCTACATGTCCAGGGGTATCCACCAAATAATAAGTTGAAGAATTATATTCAAAAAGCCCCTGATCAGAAAATACCGTAATTCCCCTTTCCCTTTCTATACTATGACTATCTAAAAAAGAATCTTTATGATCAACTCTTCCTCTGCTTCTTATACTTTTTGTATGATATAGCACTTGTTCTGCAAAAGTAGTTTTACCAGCATCTACATGTGCTAGTATTCCAATTGTTTTATTCATCTTCGGCACCTCTGTAAAGTAATTATATAGATTATTATAAATTAAGTATGACTTTAACTCAATTACAGAAGAATTGTTATAAGTGTAATGGCAGATACAATCTGAACTGCAGCAACTCCTAATGCATAAATTGAAATTTTAATTCCTTGATCTATAAGTTCTCTGAAGTTTACTCTCATCCCTATACCTGCAAGAGCAATTATTTCAAAATTGTTGCTTATCAATTTAAAGGTTTTAGAAACCTGCGGTGAAAGTATCCCAATTGTAAATAAGAAGCACATAATAAAGAATCCTAGTACATACCAAGGTACCTTTACCTTAGTATTAGATTTTTTACAATTTGATTGAGAATTATCTTTCTTCATTGTTCCAAAGCTTAATACAACAAAAACCAAAAAAATTATACGCACTATTTTAAATATAGTTGATAAATCCTTTACCTGTTCATTTACCATGCTTCCGCTAGCAACAACTTGTCCTACAGATTGAAGTATCCCTCCTATAAAAGCAGAAGTTTTTATTACTTCCGTTGAAAATATTATTTTAGCAATGAGTGGAAGTAAAATCATTAAGACAGTACCAGTAACATTTACTGTTGTTATAGCAATTCCTTTTTCGTTGTCATCTGCACCTACAACAGGAGCTGTAGCAGCAATAGCAGAGGAACCACATACCGCATTACCACTTGCCATTAAAAAGCGAAAGTTTTCAGAAAAACCAAGTTTTTTTCCTATCAACATTGCGAAAGTAATTGTTATAAGCATTTGTAATACTATGAAGGTTACTCCTGAACCTCCTAACTTCAGTATAGTTTGGGCACTTAATGTTCCACCAAGCAGAACTATGGAGTAGGATAATAAGTCACTTTCAGCAAACTTGGTTCCTTTAGCATATACTTTTTTATTTCCAAAGGTATTTCCAACTGCCATACCTATAAATATCGCTATAGATGCACCACCTATGCTAGGAATATAATTTCCTATAAACTTCCCCATAGCAGCAATAATTATGCATATAATAAGACCTGGTAAAATTTTGACGACTTTATTTAGCTTTTTTACAATATTTTCATGAATTCTAAGCGAAGTCAATAACATTTAATATCATCCTTTCAAAATAAGTTTTATATGAAATGATTTTTTTTACATGTTTGAGTATAATAGATATATAATCATAAGTAAAATATATATATATCATGATAATCATTAATAAAATTAATGGTTGTAGAGAAAGGAGGATATTTTGTGCTAGAGGAGATTAAAACATTTATAGCAGTTGTAGAATATAAGAACTTTACTAAAGCTGCTGAGGCTATTAATTTATCTCAGCCTAGCGTAAGTTTACATATTAGACATCTTGAAGAATACTTTAATACAATATTGATACAGCGCTCAGTTAAGCAAAAAAAAATATATATAACTCAAGCTGGAAATTTACTTTATGAGCGTTCAAAACAAATGATTAAGTTATTAGAGGATACAAAAGATGAATTAGCAGATTATGAGAATACTGTGCGAGGTCGGTTGCATATAGGAGCTAGTTTTACTATAGGCGAATATTTTTTGCCAGCTTTCTTGGGCCAATTTGCTAAAAAGCATCCCAATTTAGAGTTAGAAGTTACAATTGAAAATACCTATAATATTTGTGAAAAAGTTAAAAATTTTCAAGTTGATTTAGCATTGATTGAAGGTACAGTTCCATCATCAAATTTTGTAATCAATCATTTTTATAAAGATAAAATGGTGTTAGCTGTTCCCTATAATCATTATTTAGTGAATAGAGAATTTTCTATTGAAGAATTAGAAAATCAGACATGGATTAGTAGAGAGGAAGGCTCTGGAACTAGAGAATATTTAAACCTTTTTCTGTCATCTAATAATATTAATGCTAAAAATATTATTGTATTTGGAAGCAATTATTCTGTAAAAGAAGCAGTTAAAAATAACTTAGGTATAACATTTATATCTTCTCTTGTTACGGAAAACTCCTTAAGAAATAAAGAACTTTCTATTTTGAAAACTAGTCAGGAATATACTCGTAACTTTTCATATATTTTGCAAAAGGGTATAATTCCCTCAAAGAGTACACTAGTGTTTATAGATATGTTAAAAAATTATATAAAGCAATAATGCAATTATATTGTCGAGACTAATATTGGAAATTTAGCTATAATTCAAATAGGACAAATTTTTCTATAAATATATTCTTTTTTCAGAATTAACACATTATTCTTAATTTTTGTTGTATTTTTACATAAAAGTAGTGTAAAATGTTATTAAAACATATTACTTTTTTAAGGAGGGTTAAATATGGCTGAACAAATGTTTTGTTATCAATGTGAACAAACTGCAGGTGGTAAAGGATGTACTAAAGTAGGTGTATGTACAAAAACACCAGAAATTGCAGCAATGCAGGATTTATTAATTTATCAATTAAAAGGGACTAGCTGTTATGCTGTCAAACTTCTAGAAAAAGGAGAAAAGATTGATAAATCAATAGTTTCTTTTGTTGAAGACGCATTGTTCATGACTTTAACTAATGTAAACTTTGACCCTGAAGCTCATATTAATATGCTTAAAAAATCTCAAAAAATTAAAGAAGACCTACGACAAAAAGTTGGACAAGTATCTTTAGAGATTCCTGAGGCACTATACAACTTAAGTGATTCAAAAGAAGAAATTCTTGAAGACGCTAAAAAAGCAGGAATTATGTATAATCAAGATTTAAATGAGGATATTCGTTCTGTTAGAGAAACTATAAAATATGGATTGAAAGGAATTGCTGCTTATGCTCATCAAGCAAGATTTATAAAATACAGTAGCAATGAATTAGATGAGTTTTACTTTAAAGCTCTAGCATCACTAACTGACGATAGCTTAACTCTTGAAGATTTAATCAAGTGGCTAATGAAAACTGGCGAAATGAGCGTTAAGATTATGGAAGTGCTTGATAAAGCTAATAACGAAAAATATAACTCTCCTTCCCCTAAGAAAGTTAATGTAAATATTAAAAAAGGACCATTTATCATAGTTTCTGGACATGATTTAAGAGATTTGCAAATGCTGCTTGAACAAACTGAGGGTAAAGGTATAAATATTTATACTCATGGCGAAATGTTACCTTCACATGGATATCCTGAATTAAATAAATATCCTCATTTAGTAGGTAACTTTGGAAGCGCATGGCAAAATCAACAGAAAGAATTTGATAGTATACCAGGTTGTATTTTAATGACAACAAATTGTTTGATGAAGCCGAAAGATTCTTACAAAGATAGAATTTTTTCCACAAGCGTTGTTGGCTTTGATGGTATAAAACATATAACAAAAGATGAAAATGGTTATAAGGATTTCTCCGAAATAATAAATAAAGCGCTAGAATTAGGCGGCTTTGAAAAAGATGAAGAAGTAAAAGAAATTTTAGTAGGCTTTGGTCACAAGGCAACTTTAAGTCATGCTGATGCAATAATAAATGCAGTTAAGGATGGAAAAGTTAAACGTTTCTTCTTAATAGGCGGATGCGATGGAGCAAAACCTGGAAGAAATTATTATACAGAATTTGCTGAGAAGATTCCTAAAGATTGTATTATTCTTACTTTAGCCTGTGGAAAATATCGTTTCAACAAATTAGAGTTTGGTGAAGTAGCAGGGCTTCCAAGATTACTAGATGTTGGCCAATGTAACGATGCATACTCAGCAGTTAGAATAGCTTTAGCTTTAGCAGATGCATTTAACTGTGGAATTAATGATCTACCATTATCACTAATAATTTCTTGGTATGAGCAAAAAGCTGTAGCTGATTTATTAGCATTGCTTTCCTTAGGGGTAAAAGGAATTTATCTTGGACCAAGCTTACCAGCTTTCTTAACTCCTAATGTATTACAATTCTTAGTTGATAATTTTGACATTAAACCAATTAGCACTCCGGATAATGACTTAAAGCAAATACTTGGATAAAATAATGTTCTTATAGATCAGATGAGCTGTTTCAAAAGTGCTTAAATTACCTTTTGAAGCAGCTATTTTTGACCTATTGCAATAAATATAATAAAATTCAATACCTTATTAAGATTTAACTGCATTTTCATAACTAATAATCTTTTCTTTATTAACCATCCATATACCTAAACATACTAGTATAAGAGCAATAATATTTTTATACTCAAGAATATTTTCTCCTAAAAATACTGCCGAAAGTATTGCACCGAAAATTGGAGTTAAAAAATTGAAAATCGATACTGGACCCACCTTATTATATTTTAAAAGTAGATTCCATAATGAAAATGCTGCAGAGGACAGCAAAGCCAAATAAATTAGTAATAATGAGGAAGCCATTGTGAAGTGATGAACACTTCCACCACAAAGAGCACCAACTAATATTAATAGTATACCTCCTATAAAAAGACTGTATCCTGTTACTACCATTACATCCATACTTTTAGTAAGTTTTTTCCCATAAATAGCTCCTACTGAAAAAATGAATGCCGCAATTACTAAAAATCCTTCTCCCCAAAAACTAAAAGAGAAACTCAATAAATCATTACTAAAATTTACCATCATAACTCCTATAAATCCTGCAATACACCCAACTATTTTTTGCATATTTAACTTATCATTTACGTATATATAATGAGCTAAAATAACACTAAAAAATGTAACAGTAGAATTCATTATAGAGCTTTTAACGCCGGTAGTATTAGCAATCCCAATATAAAAGAATATATATTGTAGTGTTGTTTGAACAGTACCTAAAAATAATAAATTTGATATGTTTTTCTTTGAAAGTTTAAATACATTTTTCCCATACTTTTGTGCAAGGATAAGTAAAATTATTCCTGCTGCAGCAAACCTATAACCTGCAAATACAATTTTTGATGGGATATCACCAGTAGAAATATTAAATAATATATATCCACTTTTTACTGCAGGATATGCACTTCCCCATAGTAAACAGCATAATGTTGCAATAATAGTAACAAATTTTTTATCTGTAAAAATCTCTTTATTCTTCAAAATAATCAAACTCCTCTCTTACTCATTACCTTATGCCTAATTATATTATAGGTATTTAAATTAGTAAAATTAATGTTTATAATATATAATATGAATATTTTTCATGAAAGAAGGTTTTTTAATGACACTGCAGCAATTTGAAGTTTTTGTTAAGGTTGTTGAAACTGGAAGTTTTACAAAGGCTGGAGAGCTTCTAGCACTTACACAATCAGCGATTAGTCATATTATATCCGCACTTGAAATTGAGCTAGGTTTTACACTTTTATATCGGAATCGTACTGGTGTTAGTATCACTAACGAAGGGCAAAAAATATTTCAACATGCTCTAGATATTCTAAATAAAGCTGAGTTGCTAAAGCAAGAAGCGGCAGCTATACTTGGAATTGAGTCAGGAATACTAAAAATAGGGTGTTTTCCAAGCATATCTGCCAAAATATTACCGGATATAATTTTGAGTTATCAAAAAAAGTATCCTAAAATAGACCTACAAATCTTTGAAGGAAGTTATAATGAAATTGAAAACTGGGTTTCCACTGGAGTTATAGATTTAGGTTTTTCCGCTATTCCACCTGAAAGCTTAGATTTCATTCCATTATTTCAGGATGACATGGTAGTTATTGTAAGCGAAGATCATCCATTCAGTTTAAAAGAAGAAATATCTATTAATGAAATGGAGTCTCAATCTTTTATAATGCCAAAGTCCGGCTGTGACATACAATTGAAACAACTCTTTAAAGAAAATAAGATAAGTCCAAATACAAAATTTGAGCTTGAGGATAACAATACTATTTTAGCTATGGTCGGTAGAGGATTAGGAATATCAATAATGCCAGAAATACTTTTAGATTTTAAATCCTTGCCATTAAATGCAATTAGGCTATTACCTAGACTTTCTAGAACTGTGGGCATTTTGATAAAATCCTACAAAACTGCATCTCCAGCTTCTTTGTCTTTCATCAAAGAGACAAAAAGTTGTCTAGAAAGGTTAGCTTGATTTTTACTATGTTTTAAAATAACAAGCCAATAGGAGAACTAGTATTAAGTCCTATTGGCTTACTTTAATTTATATTAATATTCTTATCATTTAGATAGAGTACGCCCCTAAAGTAGCGTACTTATTTTTTTAAACAATTCTTTCTAGTGATCTCTTAATATCTTCCGTGTATATTCCACCATGATAGCATATGATCTTATCTATTTCATAGTTTAACAATTTTTTTATAGAATTTTTTGCCTCAGCAATATCTAGAGTATATTGTGGATTTGCAATAGCCAGTTTATTATCTTCTACTACTAATGCATCTCCGGAAATCAATGTTTTACTGTCTTTTATATAAATTGAAATATGTCCTGGCATATGTCCCGGAGTAGCAACTATCTCTACTCCTCCACACCAAGAAAATGAATCTTTATCTCTTAGGCACACATCCACATGAACATTCTCTATTGATTCAATAAACTCTTGAAATTGTTTTGCGTTTCCCTTTTGATCTTCAGGAAGATTGTCATATATTGCTTCCGCTTGCTGTAATCTTAAAGACTTTTCTTTACCGCTAATATATTTATCATCATCAATTGAGGATAAGACTTTAATGTGTGGATTCTCTCTTTTAAATTCTGCTAAAGCTCCCATATGATCAAAATCATGATGTGTTATAATTATTTTCGTTAATTTACTAATATCAATTCCATTTGCTTCAGCCTCAGCTTTTATTAAAGGTAAAAATTCAGGATATCCACAATCAATTAAAACAATTTCCTTTTCATCACTTAATATAACTGGATAAATAACATTTGTGCTATTATTAAAATCAAACTTTATTTCTAAAACTGTTAATCTATTCATTAACTTGCCCCTCCCATATTTAATATATAAATATATTACCCTTATTACCTACATTTTCTCAAATTCATAAATAGTTCTGTATCAAAGTTGTTCGTATCCTGTTATAAAAGTTTAGGTATTCTTAGATTAATTCTATATAAAATAAGCTAGTCCTTGATATATCAAAAACATTATTATACAATGAAAATTACAAGGATGTGATTTTATATGGAAAGTAAATTATTGAGTATTCCTCAAATGATTTTAATTGGTTCATCAGGCCGTAATAGCGGCAAAACTACTCTAGCTGTTGAAATGATTAATAAATGGAAAAATAAATCTTCTATCATTGCACTAAAAATAACTTCACTTCAAGAAAAAAACGGAAAATGTCAAAGAGGTGGAGAAGGCTGCGGTGCTTGTTCTCATATAAGCGGAAACTTTGAACTCATAGAAGAAACCAATAAAAATGCCAACAAAGACACTTCTCTACTGTTAGCTGCAGGTGCGGAAAAAGTATTTTGGCTTAAATCCTTACGTAGTGATATTTATGATGCTATTAAATTTTTTATGTCAACGGTTCCTCCAGACACCTTAATAATTTGTGAATCCAATAGTCTTCGCAAAGTCGTTCTGCCTGGAAGCTTTATAATGTTAAATAACACAAAGAATGGCGTCATTAAAAAATCCGCCAGTGAAGTAATTGAAAAGGCTGACCTAATTATAGAAGATGATTTTAGAAATGATATAGATAGCATAATTAAAAAAATTGAATCAGATCTATTTACTCTACCCTTAAATTTAGAAAAAGGGAAATAACAAAATACTCTCTTTTGAGAAAGTACTTAATATCAAATCTCTAATATATGTTTTCTGAATCCAAGGTTAACTTATAGATTAAGATATATTGGTAATATTTAAATTTAAGATAAATACTTTTTAGTTGAAATTTAAGAATTTAGAGTGAAAAATGATAGAGAAACTAACTAGAAAGTTGACTTATACAGAGGGATATGTTTCCAAAGCTGAAGTAGATTTAAAAACTTTGTGCCAGTCTTAGTGAAGGGTTTTAAGAGAACCTTAGAACTTTAGAGGTTGTGAAGAGCCTAAATGGCTTTTCACGAGCGACTTATCAATGGTAATTGATAAGTTGGTCCGACTGAGCACAGCGGCTTAATGTTATATGAAACTCCTCTTCTTTCCGTCAGAGGAGTAAGCGATTCGCACAAAATCATAGATTTTGGCTCTCTGCTTAACGTGCTGAAGCTTGGAAACATATACCGGCGTATAAGTTAACTTTCGGCCTAGTAACCCTATACTTTTAGCTTCTTAGCCTCCTAAGTAGCTAAAGTGCATATAATCTTTTGAGTTTGGGAAATTACCTCCCCAGTCCCAACCATATTTCTGAAATACTTTAACAACCTCTGGTGTAATTGAATATGGATCTTTATAAGGATTATAATACTTCCCTACTTGTTGCTTTACTGTCCCATCTTTTTCTAATTGAATGAAATAATTTTCATCTGGATTTATATCAATGGCAGCACCAGCAGGGTGGTTAATGCAAGGATCCTTGTCCCTAAATCCACCGACATCCTTAATTGGAAATTGCTCTGGAAGATTATATATTTCATCAAAAATTTGTTTTACATCCTCTGATATTTTTTTATTAACTTGAATGGTTTTAGTTACAGTACGCTTTCCTTTGCTTCTATCATTGTTATCTACATAATTCCATACCTTAACAGTGACAACTTCTATATTTTTTTGTTTTGCCTCTTTGCTTGTATACTGCCAGTTGCCGTCAACTTTAGCAAAACTTCCATTTTTTTCGTCATCACCAATAAGAAACGCTCGTCTATCAGCTATAGGAATAGGCTTATTTTTATTATCATTAACTCCTTGAGATTGCTGAAGCAAACTATTAACTACTTTTATAGGTAGTACACCTTCTCCACCTAGTATTATATTATTATTAATAGATTTCCCAGCTAACAGCTGTTTCATATCACTATTACTAGAATTGCTGGCAAATATTATTGGATTACCACTTTTAACAGCCAATCCTATGCCACTCAATGCATCTGCAAAACCTTCTCCAGATGTTATATAAACAGTGTTAAAATCCATACTTAATTTAAAATTATCTATAATGTTTTTATTTAAAGAATAACGTGTATTACCAGATATCCTTTTATTATTAGGAAACTTGCTAGCTACTTCATCTGTTATTACTGTTTTATCCCCTAATACATATGTAGTTTTTATATTTTGTTTTTTAAGATAAGTTTGCACTACACTGGACACTTTATCTTTAGAAACTAATATTATAGGAATGCCATTTTTGCCGGATATCGGGGCTACGGATAATGAACCTGCAAAGTCTTCACTATTTGATATGATAACCTCACTTACATTTCCCAGCTTTTCTGCAATTTTAATAGATGTCGCATATCTATCTTCTCCAGCTAATCTTTGCAAATTGTAACCACTTTTTCTTAATGAATCTTCAATACTTTGAGAAACTACACCAGTTCCACCTAGTATTGTTATATTTTTAGCTTTTAGCCTCTTTAACTCACTTACTAATATAGGGTTGTCTTTTAGCGAGTTACCCTGAACTAGCAATATAGGTGCATTATATTTATTCGATAAAGCTGCTGCTCCTAATGCATCCGGATAATTTTCACCATTTGCTATAATAACATTTTCTGAAGTGGTCCAACCGCTCTTTGAAATTTCTTGACAAGTATCATAGCGAGTTTGTCCAGCTAATCTTTTCATTGTAGTTTCTGCATTTACGCTGCTTCCCAACATTCCTGTCATTAAAAGCGTTAACACTATTGGCATTATTATTTTACTTTTGTTCATTTTCTCCTCCTTCATTTTCTAATTGCAGCTAACATTAACTGCAATCAGAAAATAGGCAAATATATAATATATGAAACTCCTTCCCCTATCGTCGAATGAGTACCCGCTGAGTAAGTGACTATCTCCAAATCATAGATTGGGAATATCTGCTTAAGATTTGGGTTCGCTACTTAACCGACCATATCAAAATCAGAGATTTTGTATGTCTGCTTATGTTCTATATTCTGCAGTTATGAGAAATATCCTTTATTTTTAGCTAAGGCATCTTCAAAAAATAATACTATATTCTGAGCAATCTAATTATCAAAATATATATCAGAAAATTCTACGCTTAATTGATCTATACTGTTGCTATCTACTGCAACTTCAAGAGTATCATTCTTAGCAGTAAATATTCTTACAGGAAACTCCATCTTAAATTCACTGCCTTTTCCATATTCACTACTTACAGTAATTTCTCCATCGTGCATATTGACAAGAGCTTTTACAATAGAAAGACCTATACCACTTCCCTCATTGTTTCTTGTTAACGATTTGTCCACTTGCCTAAGTCTATCAAATATAAATTCAAGCTTATGCTTAGGTATTCCAATTCCCGTATCCTTAACCGATATAATAATACTTTCTCCTCTATCTTCTACTGATACTAATATTTCATCTCCTGGATTTGTAAACTTAACTGCATTTGAAAGAAGATTAAGCATAATTCTTTCCATTTTTTCTGCATCACAGGCCATTGTTTTTTCCTCTACATTTGTGTCAAATATTAATTTAACTCTTTTAGTCTCTATATATTGAGCAACAGACAAAGTTATTTCTTCAACCACATTTACAATGTTATGGTTATTAAGCCTTAATTTAAAAAACCCTGAGTCCATCTTTGTGATATCAAGTAGATTGCCAAGTAATCTAATTAATCTATAACAATTTTGTTTTATCGCTTTAGCATTTTTCTCCAACGTTTCTCTTATTTTACCTGATGCATTTTGGGCAACATATAGTTCCATAAATTGAAGTGTTGCATATATAACATTTAAAGGAGTTCTAAATTCATGTGATATATTTGCGAAAAACTCACCTTTCAATTTATCATACTCTATTGCTTCATTTAATAATCTGCGTTCAGTTATATCTCTTACAACACTAACGACAACATTTTTTCCTCTTCTCACAGAAGATGTACTTGTAATTTCAACATCTACAGTTTGTCCATTAAATTTAACAAATTTTTCTTCGACTATTGGCACCGTACTAGAATCCTCTTTTAGCTTATCTAATCTATTATAGAGCAATTCATGATAGTCCTTGTGTACAAAATCCGATATCATTTTGCCTATGATATTATTAGAATCTGGTGCCCCCAAAAGTTTTTTTGCTTCATCATTTACAAGTATTATTTTTCCGTCTACATGAACAAATATAGCATCCGGTAAGGTTTCTACAAGATTTTTATATCTTTTTTCACTTGCTATAAGTTTATTTTCCGTAATTTTACGCTCTCTTATTTCTGCTTTTAGTTTTTCATTGGATTTTTCTAATTCCTGAGCCTTTAGCTTTAATTCATTATTGGCTTGAGTTAATTCATAGAATAAAAGATTATATGGACGCTGAAGACTTGTCCCGCTAATTGCCTTATACATAAGATAAAAAGATACTGCATGTAAAATATGGCCAACCATATTAGATATTCTAAATACATTTAAATATAGTGTAAAACTTATTTCTGAGATAATCATTGTTACTAAAGAAAATATCATATAAATATATACACTTCTATGAAACATCTTATTTTTTTTAATTAAAGTAAGAATCGAAAGGATTAAAATACCTACTATAATATATTCACTTATTTTTTTAAATACAGTTAACCCACTGCTCTCTATATAACATACAGGAAATACACCCCATGAAAATATTGACATTAATAAAAGTACGGACACTATAAAATAAATTAATAATATAGTTTTTTCTTTTAATTTTTTTTCTAATAGATTAAATGACACTAATATAGATGTACTTTCTATAAACTTTGTGATAATCCATAATTGTGTTGCTAAATTTGATGTACCGTCTTGAAATATTCCCATGCCTTTATATGCCAATGCATGTAATAAATTAAAGCCCCCAACAAATGCAAATGCCACTCCTAAAAAAGTAAAATAACTGTTATATGATATCTTATAGGTGTTTATAGCAATTATAGATATAATAAAGGCAGAAGTAACACTGGCAATCTCAATAAGAGTATGAAATAGCAAATAATTCTTAAAACTTATACATACTGCAGTTATTATTAATACAATGGCTAATGTTATATTCTTAAAAGCTTCTAAATTAATTAGTATCTTATTTCTCCCTATAATTTTAGTGTTAATCATAACTAACCCCACCCTTTTTATTAAATATTGGTAAAGTTCATTTTAGAATTATACTATAAGATTACTGAAGTGAGAAATACCAAGTGTAATGAGATAATTGATTTATTTTCGAGATTTTTGATAAAAAATTCTGAATTTAAAGATATGCATTTTAAAAGTCTTTGTATTACATAGTAACATTAGTTACGCAGTAATTATTTTCCTTTGATTTCATATTATAACATCTACTTTTGTTTTTTTCAAATTTATTATAAGTCAATATTTTCTATTAAACGACATATTATAATATTTGCAATTTCGCCAAATATTTTAGGTAGTATTATATTAATATTGATTACTTTAGTATAATACTACCTTATCTATTGTTAGTTTAGTCGTATTATACTATAATAGTTAAATGAAAAATCTGAAAAGGATTAACCAATGGAGGTCATAATGAGTTTAACATCCTTATTCAATGATAAAAAATTTTTAAAAACTTTGTTTAAGCTTGCATTGCCAATTGCACTTCAGAATTTAATACTTTCTTCCCTTAATCTTGTAGATACGATCATAATAGGTGGTCTTGGAGAGTATGCCATAGCCGGAGTAGGCATTGCTAATCAATACTTCTTTTTATTAAATTTAGTTTTATTTGGAGTAGTTAGTGGTAGTTCTATATTTACTGCTCAATATTATGGTGATAATGATATACCAAATATTAAAAGAGTATTAGGTATTTCTATCTTAACCAGTGGAACTGCTGCATTTGTATTTTTTATAGTAGGTTTTTTCTTTAATAATCAAATTATAAGCATTTTTTCAACTGATAAAGTAGTTATATCAATAGGAAGTGAGTATTTAAGAATAATAGTCTTTAGCTATGTTATTACTGCTATTACTTTTTCCTATTCCTTTACTTTAAGAAGCATAGGACAAGTTAAAATTCCTATGTTAATAAGTGTTATTGCATTGGCAATAAATACGATACTTAATTATTTACTTGTTTATGGTTACTTTGGTATGCCTAAGCTAGGAACTAATGGATCAGCCATAGCTACTCTTATTGCTAGAACTATTGAAATGATACTTATGATTACTGTTGTATACTCTCAAAAACTTATTATCGCTGCAAAAGTTAGAGAAATGTTAGACCTATCTATTGATTTTGTAAAGAACTTCTTTAAAATCACTGCTCCCGTAATTTTAAATGAATCTATGTGGTCACTAGGAGTTAGTATGTATGCCATTGTTTATGCAAGAATGGGTACTGAAGTAATAGCTTCAACTAATATTTCAGCTACCATTGAGAGAATCACTTGGGTAATATTTATGGGACTAGGAAATGCCTGTGCTGTTATGATAGGAAATAAAATAGGTGAAGGTAATGAAGATGAGGCTTATCTATTAGCTAAAAGATTTATAGTACTATGTCCTATCCTTGCAATTTTGGCTGGTTTAATAGTGTTTTTTACTTCTGGATGGACTCTTTCAGTATATAAAGTGTCACCAACGGTATATAATTATTCTCATAACATTTTAATGGTATTCTCCATATTCTTAATTGCAAAAGTCATTAATTATGTTAGTGTAATTGGAATTTTCAGAAGCGGCGGAGATACTAAATTTTGCTTAGCCTTAGATACTGGTGGTGTTTGGCTTATAGGTGTACCCCTTGCCTTTCTCGGTGGATTAGTTTTTAAACTGCCAATTCACTTTGTTTATGTTTTGGTATACCTAGAAGAAGTAGTAAAGCTTATGTTTTGTATACCAAGAATTCTATCTAAAAAATGGATTAATAACTTAACTGCTAAAGATTAAATTTGGAGGAGATATTGTGGATTTAAAAGCAAAAGTCAAAGAACTTCCTTCTTTACCAGGTGTGTATATGATGAAGGACTCTCTTGACAGTATTATTTATGTTGGAAAATCAAAGAACCTTAAAAGTAGAGTTGGATCCTATTTTCAAAACTCAAAGTCACATTCTCCAAAGGTTGTGAAATTAGTTAAAAATATAAAAGACTTTGAATATAAACTTACCGATACTGAGTTTGAAGCTTTTATGCTAGAATGCAAAATGATAAAAGAAATAAAACCTATATACAACAAACTAATGAAAAGTCCAAAGTCTTATTCTTATATAAAAATTAAAATCAGTGAACAATGTCCCGATATTGAAATTTCCAACGAAGCTGATAAAGATGATGGAAATCTTTATTTTGGACCATACACCAGCAAAAATACAGTCCTAAGAGCTCTCAATGGTATGAGAGAGTGTTGTAAAATACTCTGCAACAATAGCTCACGAAAAGCTTCCTCTTGTTTAAATTATTCTTTAGGCTTATGTATTGGTATGTGTTCGGAGGGTGCTCCCCGAAAACAGTATATTGATACAATAAATAAAATAATACTGCTGCTCAATGGAACTGATAAAAGCATTCTTCAAGAAATGGAGCATAAGATGACCGTTGCATCGGAGAAATTTGATTTTGAGAATGCTGCTAAATATAGGGATTATATAAGCGCAGTAAACTATCTGCTAGGTAGTGTAAAAGTTATAAAGTTTACGGAGGACAATAAAAGTATTGCTTTACTTGAGTACCTAAGTGATACTACCTTTAAGTTTTTTCTTATTAAAGGAAATAAAGTTCTTTTTAGTAAAAAGTATGACCTAGAGAGCTTTAATTTAGAAGAATTAAAATCTACTTTAAAATCCATTATTTTAACTTACTTTAATGATAAATCTCTAAAAAACCCGATAAAGATTGGAAAAGAAGACATCGATGAAGCTCAAATAATTTATACTTACTTAAAGAGCAAAGCTAGCAGCTGCAGACATGTGTGTGGTAATTTCAAAAAAGTGGCTTAATACTACAAATAATATAAATATTGATAAGGCACTCAATAAATTGCTTCCTGAAATATAACACCATGAAAATCCCTGAAATAAGCTAGAATTTTGATACTAAAAACTAAATTCTAGCTTATTTTCTTATTAGTATTTGTTTTATACTCACTATTGACTATATATCTTTCAAAAATACACTATATAATTCTTCAGCAAATTTACATTCATAATATAATTAATTAGCTTTTTCAATAAATAATTTTATTTTTTCTCCTGTTAAAGTTAATTCTTTTACTAAATCATTATGCTTTATATCCAATTTATTAATGATATCTTTCACATTATCATATATAATATAAACTTTGCCTAAGGAATCTTTTATTTTTGATTGAACAATCCAATCTGATATTAGACCATCAAAGAAATAATCTGCAAAAGTTTCAAAAGAGCCTATATTTATCTCAATATTATTGGGTAAATCTACATCAGAAAGTTCTCTTTTAAATATCCTTAATAGTTCCTGTGCATAATATAGGTAGTCTTTAGCTTCATCTATTTTGGAATGCTTTGCTGTAGTAGCTAAAAATCCCCCTCCCACAATGTCCCATTGTCCCCATCCCTGTGCACTCTCAAGTGATTTTAAAACATTTTTTAATGCATCTTGAGCATTTTCTCCAGCCTTAATTGCTTCTCTAACTTCTCCAATACCTAGTCGTAAATCTGACTCTTTGTCCATAAGACTTATCAATTTATGAGAAACAATACTGTTATCAATTAGGATTAGTCTTTCTTTCTGTTTCATTAAAGACTGATATTCTAAATTTAAAGTTGAATATTTCTTTAATTCCTCCTCGTAAGAACATAACTCTCTTTCCAGTATGCTAATCGTACTACAGCACTCATCATAATTTAGCTTCGCAGCAAGATACTCCTGTCTCTCCTTTTCAATTTGCTGCTCCTTACTTCCAAGTATAGAATAGAACAATCCCATGATACTTAAAGACTCAAGATTCTTAACATCCTTCTCTTCATTATTTAGAATATTATAAAGCTCATTTTTTCTAATTTCCTGTTTTTTTAGTGCCTCTCTTGTTTGCTCCAATGCACTCTCAAATTTTTGCTTTGTTCTCAATTTTTCTTTTACATCCGAGATTTTTTTGTTCAATTCTTCAATCATACTATCTTACTCCTTTTGTAATTTCCATACATAATCGCATAACTCATTTAATAGTATTGTATACCATATTATACAACTATAATTTTGATAATGCAAGCTTTTGAAATTTTGTTTTAAATTTAGCTTAAATTCAATTAATTGTAATTTAAGCTAAACAAGTATTTCAAAAAATAAATATAAAAGACACCAAGAATTGTATGCCTTCGATAATTTTCTTATAATTATTAATAAAGAAATTTATAGGTTTAAGGTGAAATTATAGTTACTTGTAAAAAGTGCGGTACTAATTTTAAAGGAAGAACTTAATATAGGAAATCTAGGATAAAAGTTAGAAACCCTGCAATTCGGAATATAAAAATTTTGCGAGACAAAATTTTTATTAGAGGACAATTGACAGAGGACAGTGAAGGTGAGTTTTCTTCCTTACGTCAGAAAACTAATTTATTTTTTTAGGCTTGTTTTGCTAATGCAAAACATCGCTTACACAGAGTGTACTCCTGCGAAACAAAAGAGCAGGAGTTTCTTTTAAATTAAAGATTTTTCATAGTATAGCGGAGAAAAATCCTCCTTCACTGTCCTCTGTCAATTGTCCTCTGTCCTCTAAAAAATAATATGTCATATTATTTTTATAGTGTTCTATTACTTAGCCACATTTCTACCATTTCCTGCTCTAAGGTAAGCTCTATCCATTTCTTTATCCTTTTGCCTCTTCCATGCATGAAGTACTAATGCCAAGGTAACAACACCATAAGATACAAACATTCTAAAGTATTCACCTATCATCGCCTGTCCTGTCAGGTTTTTGCCTGCCATTGGCATAACAACAAACATTAGATGGAATAAACCAGTACCAATAATGGCATTTGGTATGGAAGCTTTACTTACTGTAGCACCACCTACAAGTAGTGCCGCAGCTGCGAACAATGCTGCCTGATCTGATCCATTATAGGTATTTAGAGTACCTATATTCTGTAAATATATAACTTGACCATAACAAGCAATAACAGTAGAAATTATGATTGATTGTATACGAGTTTTTTCTACCTTTATACCTGCTGTTTCTGACACAGTCATATCCTGTCCTACAGCTCTCATCTCCTGTCCAAGCTTAGTCTTTCTAAACCACATTGTGAATATACATATTAAAGCAATTATTAGGAATGTTCCTACAGGTATAGGTACTCCTCCTATATTAATTAAGAGCAGCTTGTCAAATCCACCTGTAGCATCTAAA
This sequence comes from Clostridium aciditolerans, assembly GCF_016316925.1. Classification (GTDB taxonomy): domain Bacteria; phylum Bacillota; class Clostridia; order Clostridiales; family Clostridiaceae; genus Clostridium_AM; species Clostridium_AM aciditolerans. The sequence continues at coordinate 259,702 of NZ_JAEEGB010000006.1, forward strand.
TTTATAGCATTTCTAATACCGTAGCCTCTTGAAAGCAGCAAAGTGGGACTTTTGATTGGTATTATTGATCCACATAAATATAAGAGGAAAAATTGATATATACCAGCAATAAAAAAACCAAGCATCATTGAGGTAATCATTTCACGCCCCTTTGCTCTGTTTAAAACAACACCACCGAAATACCCTAAAAGTATTGCAATAGGCGTTCCGATTATCATTGCTAATACAAGTCCTGCAGCCCCTTTAATACCCCAGTCAGTTATGAATATTAGACCTATTTGTCCTGCCATTGCACCTAGAACCATTCCAAAGTTAATACCCATCCCGGCCATTACAGGCAGCAAAAGTGCTAATACAAGGAATGAGTCTCTTGAAAGACGTGTAACTATCTCTCTAATCAGATATATACCTGTAAATTTTGAAATAGGTATAGCCACTGCGCTTATTAATATAAATAGAATTGGAACAGCGCTGCTGGTCAAAAACTTTTTCATAGATTGATTATCAAGCTTCATGTTTCTACCTCGCTTTCCTAGTAAGGGCATATACTATCATCCCATTTGATACAATAATTCTTAAAATTTCAGAAACATCTATGCTGATTGCGCTGTTGATTACTGAAGGAGTCATTGTAAGTATACCTTGGAACAATATAGTTCCAATAACGACATTGGCAATAGACGCTTTATTTACAGAAGCCCCTCCAAGGAGTATAGCAGCTACAGAAGGAAATACAAAGGCAAGTGGAGCATTATACATTTGTATAAAGCCAAAGCTCTGTTGATAAACTATCATTCCTATAGCTGCAAGTACAGTAGAAAGAACAACTGATACTGTTCTCATTTTATCTACATCTATGCCTGCAGCCCTTGCAAATTCCGGGTTAGAACCAACGGCAGTTATTGCAGTACCTATTTTGGTCCTAAAAAACCCCCATACTAATAAACTCATAAAAATAAAGAACAATATCATCCCTGTTGGAATTATAAAATTATTCGTTATTTTTATTTTTAAAAAATCACTGATCTGGTGAAACCAGTATTCCTGAACACTTATTGTTACACGAAGACCTTCTCCTTTAAATCCCAGTACACTTGCGGGATTTTTGAAAGGAAGTACTACCCATAACATATTCATAAAAAATACGAAAGAATAACCTACATATGTAGCAATAATCATTTCGTCTCCCTTGACTTTATTTAAAAGTTTACCATATCCATATCCTAAAATCACTGCTGCAACTATAGCAATTCCAAAAGCCACTAGTATTCCAATCATACCTGTTAATTTAAATTCTAAACTCATTACTGCACCTAAAAGCCCTGCAACCAATCCTACAGGGATTCCAAAATTCAAGCCGCATCCAGACTGTATCATAGGTACCATAGCTAAAACAAGTATTGCATTCATTCCAAAACGAACTATAACATCATTTAAGGACATATCCTCTTTGACACCAAAAAACGGTGCTGCAATAAACAATGATACTAAAAATAATCCAATGATAATACGTGGCCATCCAAAATTCTTTATAAAATCTTTAATCCTATTCATAGCTTTTCACCTTCTTCAATCAAATGATGTTCACCTGACATAAGCAATCCAAAATCTGCCGCTTCAGCATTAGGAGATAGAATTCCCGATACCTTCCCCTCACTTACAATGGCAATTCTATTACATATAGACTTTAATTCCTCAAGCTCAGATGATACCATTACAATTGTGGTATTGTTTTCTGCATTATATCGTCTTAGAGAGTCAAGTACTAGCTTTTTTGCTCCAACATCTATACCTCTAGTAGGCTCGGATACAAATAGAAGGCTTGGCTCAAGTGCAAAGGCCTTAGCAAGACATACCTTCTGTTGATTCCCGCCAGAAAGCTGTCTAGTATGCTGCTTCTCACTAGTACATTTTATTTCTAAAGACTTAATGTACTTTTGTGCGCATTCCTTCATTGCCTTGTCATCACGCCATTTAATTAATCCACCTAAAAACCTCTTAAGAAATTTCTCTTGAATCTGCATTGCATCAAAAGCAATGTTCCAATCAATAGGCTCATCTAGTAAAAGACCTACACCTCTGCGATCCTCTGATACAAATGCCAATCCGCTTTTTAATGCGTTAAAGGTTGAATTTAGCGGCAGTGACTTATTATTAAAAATAACTTCTCCATCAGCTGCAAACAAACCCAGTATTCCATTTGGTATTCCAAGTTTACCTTGTCCAGCTAGTCCACCTACTCCAAAAATTTCACCTCTTTTTACGCTAAATGATACATTCTTTACTGTTTCTCCTGGCATATCAACCCAAAGATTTTTTACTTCTAGTATTATATCTTTATTATTATCAGTAGCATCAACAAATTTTATTTCTTCAGATTTTTTATTATCAACATCTCTTCCTACCATCCATTCAGCAATCTGTCTCACACTTACACCTTCAACAGGTCTTTCAACTACAACTACACCATCCCTTAATACTACAAGTGAATCACAGGCTGATGTAACCTCGTGCAATCTGTGTGAAATGAATATTATAGAAACACCGAGGTCTGCAAGTCTTCTTATGGATTTTAAGAGTATCTCTGCTTCTGATTCAGTCAAAACTGCTGTAGGTTCGTCTAATATAAGTATTTTAACCTTTTCTCTGTCAATCTCACGTGCAATTTCAATAAACTGCTTATGTCCCACTGGCATTTCTGAAACTAGTGTATCAGGATTAAGCTGGACACCTAGGGTTTCAATTGCCTTTTGAGCACTTTTTCTCATTTCCTTCATATCAACAGTTTCAAGTCTTTTCCCAAGTACCTTTGATATTACGTTAGATTTAGTTTTTTCCATATTTAATAGTATATTCTCTGTTGTTGTAAAACCAGGTATAAGAGAAAACTCCTGGTGTACCATTCCAATTCCTGCTTTTAAAGCATCAATAGGATTTTTGAAATTTATCTTTTCACCATCTAAGTATATTTGTCCTTCATACCCTCCTGTTTCCGCAATTACAGTCATTCCAAAAAGTATTTTCATAAGTGTTGATTTACCTGCACCGTTTTCCCCTACTAAAGCCAGTATTTTACCTTTTTCTAACGAAAAATTAATGTCTTTTAATACCTTGTTACCTTCAAATTGTTTGCTGACACCTTCTACCTTTAACAATAAGCTCTCATTTGACAATTATTTCACCTCTTATCATGCGAATCGATATATCCATATTTTATAGACATAGGGTTCCTAAATAAAATTTTAAGCTAGGAACCCTATATTTTAATCTCTTTTTATATTGTCATTGTTATTTTATATTTTTATATTTATCAGGAACTACTTCTTTTGTTTGACCTAAGTAACCCTTTCCAAACACATATGTGTCTTGATATAGCATAATATGATTTTTCTTTTCTGTTCCAGTTGCTCTATCTATATAGTATGAACCGTTCCATGATGCTCCTGGGGTGGATTTTTCATAACAAGCCATTAAATCTTTAAAGGAATCTTTCTGTGCTTTTCCTTCAATTATTCTCTTAGCAAATTCAGCAAGTGCCTCTGTGGAAGCATAGTTATATGAATAAGCCCATGTTCCCATTCTTCCGCTACCACCTTTAGAAATTACAGTTTGTTCAACCTTTTTAAGTATTGCAGGCCAATTTCCAGCTTCAGCTTTGAGGTCAATTCCGAATGCACCAGGATACCCCATTATTGGAGATGGAAGATCAGGTTCTACAAATATTGCGCCTAGCTCAGCAACTTTCTTTAAAAGAGGTTCTGTTTGTGCGTCGTTTGTACAGAAGAAAGCTGTATCTTTTCCATACTTTTGTACCCATGATGGCATCTTCTCAAGTATGAACTGCTGTGCACCTGGAATTCCAACGTCACTCATTGGATCTGGGGCTGTTTCAAAAGCAAATTTTAATCCTAAATCCTTACAGGCTTGTTCCATTATAGTTTTTCTTAAAGATAAAAGCTCAATGCTCATATGTCTTGGGAATGAAATGTGTACAAAGGTTTTTGCTCCCATCTTCTTTGCTGCGAGAATCATTAAGTAACCGCGGTTTACATTATCTGCATTTATTACTAGATCAGAAGCAGCTTCTACCATGTTAGTATCTTCCTGTGGTTCCCCTGCAAATAAAAGTATGTCCGGTCTTCTTTCTCTTATCTTCTTAAAAGCTGCAACTGTGCCAGGAACTGACTGATTAACGATAATAGCTTTCATATCCGGGTCATCTGCAAGTCCTGCAATCTGGGCTATAGTTGTTTCCTGTTCCTGCATGAAATTATCTGGATAAGTAACATGTTTTACTATTCCACCTTTGTCTACATCGCCATACTCTTTGATAAATGCCTCAGCACCACGCAGCTCATCCTCCGATTGTGCCACCGTACCTGTCACTATACCGATATGAAATTTCGCTTTTTTAGAATCTGAGCTTGTACCTCCGCATCCAGCCAATCCTAGAGCCATTGTTGCTGTAAGAATTAATGCTAGTATTTTTTTCAAAACATTCCCCTCCTAAAATACGTTTTTTATATTAGTTTGAAAAGCGAAGCTTCTCAATTACTAATCACCTATAGCTCTCCCTCGATACCTATTCCATTATATTTATATTTAATTATGACTAATATATTCTAAAATTATCCAAATATTCATATTTTCATTAGCACTTTTTATACAGCATTTTTAAAGATGCCTAAAGTAATAAAATCTTTAATTTTATGAACATAATGAGAAAACATGCATATAATAAATCGATGTAGTGTTTATTAGGAGGATAATTGTGAATAAAGATTATCAATTTACAGATTTTGTGCCTTTTCAGTATCCTGCAATGTGTCCAATGATGATGTATAGAATGGGGTATAGAATGGATGATCCAGAAATGGAAAGAAAAATTAAACCTCCGGCTCAACCTATGCCTCAACCGCAGCCTATGCCTAAACCAAAACCTCAACCTATACCTCATCCACAGCCTATGCCTAAACCAAAACCTCAACCTATGCCTCAACCACAGCCTATGCCTAAGCCAAAACCTCAACCTATGCCTCAACCAAAACCTCAACCTATGCCTCAACCAAAACCTCAACCTATGCCTCAACCAAAACCACAGCTTATGCCACAACCTACAAAAGAATTAAACATACAAACCAAAATACAACCAGCAAATATGGAATTAAATATTCAGCCTAGTATGCAGCCTCAAAGTATGGGATTAAATATTCAACCTAGTATGCAACCTCAAAATATGGGATTGAATATACAGCCTAGCATGCAGCCTCAAAACCTGGAATTGAATATTCAACCTAGTATGCAGCCTCAAAGTATGGGATTAAATATTCAACCTAGTATGCAACCTCAAAATATGGGATTGAATATACAACCTAGCATGCAGCCTCAAAACCTGGAATTGAATATTCAACCTAAGATGCAGCCTCAAAATATGGAACTAAATATACAGCCAATGATACCGCCTACTAAAATGGAGCTTGATGTACAACCTAAAGTAGAAGCACAAAGTATGGAATTAAATATAAAACCTAAGATGGGATCAGTAGTAACTGAACCAATAAAACTACATTTAAAGATAGAACCTAAAATGGAACCAACAAAAATGCAATTAAATATTCAACCAATAGTTCAGCCGGTGAAACAGCCAATAATGATGCAGCAGCCTATGATGAAGCCTATGATGTCATGTTATATGATGCCATGTTATATGATGAAACATCCATTCCATATGATGAAGTATCCATGTCATATGATGAAACATCCATTCCATATGATGAAACATCCATGTCATATGATGAAACATCCATTCCATATGATGAGTCCAATGGCAATGCAGCATTCATCGATGTATCCTGGTGCAGTTTCTCCAATGTCAATGCAGCATATGCACAGTTGTAAGTAATTTTATCTTAGTAGAGTTTTTTGCCTTTACAAACATAAATAAGAATAAATAATGGAATATTGAAAGTTTTTCTTGAGAGTGTAAAAAGTATCAATAGAAAAGAAAATCACCATGAAATTTACATGGTGATTTTTTGTTGATATTCTTTTATGATTCCTTATTAATATTCTTTTCTACCATCTTTCTCTACCACAAGAGGAATAGTCATATCACCCTTTAACTCTTGATTATCACTTATAATCACATATTTGTCTGTGATAATATTATTCAGCCTACCATTTTCTCCTATAATTGAATTCTGGAGAATTATGCAATTTCTAAGCTCAGCTCCTTTAGAAACCTTAACTCTTCTAAAGATTATGCTATTTTCTACTGTTCCTTCAATTAAGCACCCGCTAGCTATTATAGAGTTTTTAACTATACACTCATTATTATATCTTGCAGGAATTTCATCATTAGTCTTTGTATATATAGGCCTTTCCTGTGAAAAAAGCTCCTTATTTATTTTGTGATCTAATAAATCCATGCTTGCCTTGTAGTAGGTCTTTAAAGAATTTATACAAGCTAAATATCCCTTAAATTCATGGCTTCCAACCTTTAATTTATCTAAGGAATTGTATATATATGATTTCACTTTTCTGTAGAAACCTGTACTTATACATTCATTAATTATGTCTATCAAAAATTCCTTTTTCATTATATAAATTCCCATGCCAATATTAGCATTTTTCTTATTGCCTATGTTTTTCCCAACACTCAGCACAGTTCCTTCCTCATCTATGTTTAAAGCCTCGCAGCCACAGAAATTTTCGTCTGCATCTCCTACTTTTTTATACACCATTGTTATATCACAGTCTGACTCTATATGATTCTTTAATATAGATTTAAAATCAATATTACATATCATATGAGAAGAAGCAAATATAACATATTCTTGTTTGGCTCTATATAGATATTCTATGTTATTTGCAAAATTAGTTATATCATCTATGCAAGGATCTGTAGTGGTGAAGTTGAAAAATCTTAGTCCATCTATTTTTCTGTTTAAATCCCAAGGACGGCCGTTACTCAAATGATCCATTAAAGACCTGGATTGCATCTTAGAAAATATTCCTATACTTTCAACACCTGCATTAGTTAGATTTGATAATATAAAATCTATAATTCTATATCTTCCTGCTATTGGAATAGAAGCTAAAGGTCTATTTCTTGTAAGCTCTTTTATTTTATCTTCATTTTCGTCTAAATTAATTATACCCAAACAATTTTTTAACATAATACCCCTCCTGTAAAAATCCCTTAAATTTTCACTTTATTCTCTTGCAACGATGGACCCTGCTTTTATATCTTCACTTCCACCTATTACAGTGACTTTCTTTCCATCACCAATAATACAATCTCTCCTTATAGTTACATTACTTCCTACAATGGCCTTATTTATGATTACGTTATCTCCAATTTTGGTATCTGGCATCACTACAGAGTTTATTATTTTAGAATTTTTACCTATGATGACTCCTGAGAATAATACGGAATTACTTACCTCCCCATAAATTTCACAACCATCTACAGAAAGACTATTTTTAATCAATGCATTGGGTCCTACATATTGTGCCGGTCTAACGTGGTTCTCGGAATATATCCTCCAGCTCCTATCATGCATGTTTAGCTCGTTATCTTCTCTAAGCAAGTCCATATTTGCTTCCCACAAACTTTCTATAGTACCTACATCTTTCCAATATCCTTGAAAAGCATAAGCATACATTTTCATGCCTTCATAAAGCATCTTAGGTATTATGTCTTTTCCAAAGTCGTTGCTGGATTCTTTGTTATGCTGATCTTCTCTTAAAAATCTCTTTAAAAGCTTCCAGTTGAATATATAGATTCCCATAGATGCTTTTGTACTCTTAGGATTTTTAGGCTTCTCTTCAAATTCATATATTGATCCATCTTCATTGGTATTCATAATGCCAAATCTACTTGCCTCTTCTAAAGGTACGTCTATAACTGCTATAGTAGCATCTGCATTTTTTTCTTTGTGATATCTCAGCATATTCTCATAATTCATTTTGTATATGTGGTCTCCAGATAAAATCAACACGTATTCTGGATTATAGCTATCTATAAAGGAAATGTTTTGATATATTGCATTTGCAGTACCTTTGTACCAGTCCCCTCCGCTTTCTTCTTGATAAGGTGGCAGAATATATACCCCTCCATCTCTTCTATCAAGATCCCAAGGGCTACCTATACCTATATGAGAGTTAAGCACTAAAGGCTTGTACTGTGTTAATACTCCTACAGTATCTATGCCTGAGTTAGAACAATTACTCAAAGTGAAATCAATTATCCTATATCTTCCACCAAAAGGAACTGCAGGCTTTGCAAGTCTTTTTGTAAGTATGCCTAATCTTGAACCTTGACCGCCTGCCAATATCATTGCCACAATTTCTTTTTTTAACATATAGCACCCTCTCCTCATGAACCAATTTATTAGGAATATTAAATATATAACTTTATATAAACTTGTATATTTTGGTCTCCAACGGGTTTATTTTTACATGTTCTGAAATTATATCTTTTTCTACTAACTCTTCATCTAATAACTTATTAATATCTATGCTCAAGTCCTCAATATGCTGATAACCTTCAAGTCCTAGAGACTTTAATCTGATATTATAAGATTTCTCTTCAGACTTATTTATTATTATTATTGCTTTTGTCTTACCATAGTTTCTTTCATAACAAAGTATATCTTCATTTATGTCGTGGAAGCTTAAATCTCCCTTGATAAAAAACTCATGTTTTTTTCTTAGCCTTATAGCTGCTTTGTAAATGTTATAAATATCTATATTTTCATGTTCCCATGGATAAGGTTTTCTATTTAAAGGGTCTTTACCACCTGTAAGCCCTGCTTCATCCCCGTAATATATAAGTGGAACTCCTGGTATGGTCATTTGAATGGATAGAGCCATAATAAGCTTGTACATATTTTTTCTATTATCTTTATCTATTGAAGTTAAAATTCTTTCCGTATCATGAGTACCTAGTATATTTAAATTGCTATAAAAACACTCTATAGGATAATTTTCATAAAGACTCATGATATTTCTTATAAAATCTGCTGCAGTAATTTGTGAGTTTATAAAGCTAATTACTAAATTTCTAAAAGGATAATTTGTTACTGAATCCAATTCTTCTCCGAATAAATATTGTCTTTTTCTTGAGTAACTTATTTTGTTAGATGCATCTTCCCAGACTTCTCCTATTAATACGGAATCCTCCTTAATCTCTTTGATATGAGATTTAATTAATTTTATAAACTCATCTGGAAGCTCATCTGCTACATCCAATCTCCATCCACTAGCGCCAAGCTTCATCCATTTATTAATTACAGAATCTTTATCTTTTATTATAAAATTTATATAATCTTCATTCATCTCATCTATGCTTGGATGATTGTCTATCCCCCACCAACATTCATATTTATCTGGATATTCACTAAATATATACCACTTATAGTAGGTCGATGATTTTGATTGATATGCTCCTAAGCTTGGATAATTCCCAAATTTATTAAAATATATGCTATCTGACCCTGTATGATTAAAAACTCCATCTAATATTATCTTTATTCCTAATTGCTCTGCTTTATGGCAAAGTTCTTTAAATATATTTTCATCGCCAAACATAGGGTCTATAGACTTATAATTAGCTGTGTCATATTTATGATTGCTGGAAGCTTCAAAGATTGGATTTAAATAAATTATATCCACACCTAAATTCTTTAAGTATTCTAGTTTCTCAATAACTCCTTTAAGATTCCCACCATAAAAATCCCATCTAACTACTTTACCACTAGCATCTCTTATATACATTGGCTCATCTTGCCAGGTTCCATATATGAAGCTGTTCTTTTTAGGGTTATCTACTTTTCCATCTTTATTGCCATTTCTAAATCTATCTACAAATATCTGATATACTATACCTTCTTTAAACCATATAGGAACTTTAAAGTCTTTGTACACCGTTATTTGATAGCTTTTCGGTGAGTTTTGATAAACTCTTCCTTCTCCTCCTAAGACATCTAAATTATTGCCATAATATATAACCCTACAATCCTTATAGAGTTTAAAATGATATTTTATTAATCCCTTGTAGTCTTCTCTTATATTTATTTCAGTAAAATAATTATATAGCTCTTCATTAATTTTTTTTGAAGAAAGTTCTATATCTTCTTCTGTTCCGTCAAAATATATAAGAACTAGTTCCGCTTTGCTAAAATTCTCTGCCTCTAAGTTTATATAAACTTTTTCTCCCGATTGTACTGCTCCAAAGGGTTTTCTGAACTTCTCTTCCCATGAATTATGTTTTATATAGTAGTCCATAAAAGTCACCTCTCATTTAAGCAATCGCTCCTTTATGGTTTCTAATTAATAAGGTCACCTTATACAAGGGATACATTTACATTATTGAAAATACATTTAAAAGTGTTTATCTTGCAAAAGATGTAAATATATCCCAACCTGTGAGTTAAGTGCTAAAGATTCTTATATAAATATCCTGAACCCCATATACCTGTAGCATATTCTTGTATTGTTCTATCGCTAGAAAATACACCAGAATGTGCTATATTAATAGCGCACATAGATTGCCACTTTGAAGAATCTCTATATAAACTATCTACCCTCTTCTGTGCTTTTAAATAGGAGTCAAAATCTTTAAGCACAAAAAACTCATCATTATAGGTGATAAGGTGTTCATAAATGGATTTGAATTTTTCTTTGTCACTGCAATAGAATCCATTTACTATATCCTCAGTAACTTGCTTTATTCTATAGTCTCTATTAACCATATCCCAGGCTGAATAGCCTCCTTTATGATAATAGTCTAGAACTTCTTTTTTCGTCATACCAAAAATAACTATATTTTCGTCTCCAACTTCATCTCTTATTTCTATATTTGCCCCATCTAATGTAGCTATTGTAATTGCTCCATTCATCATGAATTTCATGTTACTTGTACCTGAAGCTTCTTTAGTGGTAGTTGATATTTGTTCACTTAAGTCTGCAGCCGGAATTATGGCTTCAGCTACGGAAACTCTATAATTTGGGACAAAAACCACCTTTATTTTTTCATTTACCCTTGAATCATTATTTATCTTATTAGCCACGGCATTTATAAGCTCAATAGTATTTTTAGCAAGATAGTATCCCGGCGCTGCCTTACCTGCGAATATGAAGGTTCTAGGAATTATATCTAAATTAGGGTTTTCTATAAGTCTTCTGTAAAGTTCCATTATTCTTAAGCAATTCAAAACCTGCCTTTTGTAAGCATGAATTCTCTTAACTTGAACATCAAATAAAGAATTTGGATTTATAGAAATTCCTTGATTAAATTTCAAGTATTCTGCAAGTTTCTTTTTATTAGAAAACTTTATATTCTGCAGCCTTTCTTGAACTATCCTGTTACCTGCATAAGCTTCGAAAGCCTCCATATCTGTAGGATGCTTTATAAAACTATCTCCTATAGTTTCTTTAAGAAGATCTGTAAGCTGAGGATTCGCTCTCATAAGCCATCTTCTATGGGTTATTCCATTAGTTTTATTGTTAAATTTTTTAGGATAAAAATAATAAAGATCAGCCATTTCCTGTTTCTTAAGTATCTCTGTGTGAAGTTTAGCCACACCATTTACGCTATGGCTTCCTACTATAGCTAGGTGTGCCATCTTTACATAGCCATCGGATATTATGGCCATTTTACTGATTTTATCCCATTGTCCAATATATTTATTCCAAAGTTCTTCACAAAATCTTCTGTTTATTTCCTCAACAATCATATAAATTCTTGGCAATAAACTTTTAAACATTTCCACAGGCCATTTTTCTAAAGCTTCTGCTAAAATCGTATGATTTGTATAAGATATTATATTAGTAGTCATTCTCCAAGCTTCATCCCAACTAAAATTCTCTTCATCCATAAAAATTCTCATTAGCTCTGGAATAGCCAAGGTAGGGTGGGTATCATTTATGTGTATAGCTATTCTTTCATCTAAATCCTTTAAAGATCCTACATGAGTTCTAAAATGTCTTATGATACTTTGAATTCCAGCAGATACAAAGAAGTATTGCTGCTTTAATCTAAGCATTTTTCCCTCATAAAAACTATCATCAGGATATAAAACCTGTGATATAGCCTCTATAGAATTTTTGTATTCTATAGCCTTTAAGTGGTCTCCCCTACTAAAAGAAGAAAAATCAAATTCGTCATATAAAGGCTCTGCACTCCAGAGTCTTAAAGTGTTAACCACTTCATTTTTATAACCTATGATAGGAATATCATAAGGAACTGCTAAGACAGGCTCATATTTAGTATGGTTAAATTTTATCTTACCATTTTCGCTGAACATATCTACTTTTCCACCAAATTTAACTATTTGAGCCTTATCTGACTTTTTTATTGCCCACACATTACCATTTTTTAGCCACTCATCTGGCGCTTCTACCTGTGATCCATCTATTATCTTTTGTTCAAAAAAACCATACTTGTATCTTATACCGCAGCCATGTCCAGGTATATTTAGTGAAGCCATGGAATCTAAAAAGCAAGCTGCTAATCTTCCTAAGCCACCATTGCCTAGCCCTTGATCTTCCTCTAAAATCTCTAAGGCATCAAGATTTATATTTAAATCATTTAATGCTTCTTTGCATATATCTCTTATTCCTAGATTGCTCAAAGCATTATCTAACAATCTTCCAAGTAGAAACTCCATAGAAAAGTAATATACCTGCTTTTCTCTAGTGATGTCATACCTTTTATTTGTATTAATCCAGGTTTTGACTACATAATCTCTAGTAAGGCTTGCTAAAGCTTCATATTTGTTATAGTCTGTTCCTTCTGATAAGTCTTTTCCATGAATTTCTATAAACTTTTCTTCATAGTCTTTTTTAAAAGTTTCCTTATCTATTTTTAACATCTAATTCCTCCTTTTAGTCGGAACACTGGGTAATTTTGCTTGCTTTCCTTATATAAAATATTAAGATAGACTAAAGCATACTTTCATAAAGATTTTTATAGGCTTCAGCTGACTTATTCCAGCTATTATCACTTTCTAAGGCTTGAGTTACTATGCTTTTCCAAAGATTTTTATCTCTATAGAGTTGCAGTGCTGTTTCTATAACATAAAGTAAGTCATGGGCATTGTAATTAGTAAAACTAAAACCATTACCTTCACCAGTAAACTTATTATATGCTTTTACAGTATCCTTAAGTCCACCAGTTTCTCTTACTATAGGTAAAGCTCCATATCTTAAAGCTATGAGCTGACCTAATCCACAAGGTTCAAATAAAGAGGGCATTAAAAATATATCTGAAGCTGCATATATTCTGTGAGCTAATACATCATCAAAATATATATTGGCAGAGACCTTCTGTGGATACTTTTCATGAAGATATTTAAAATACTCCTCATAATCACTGTCCCCAGTGCCAAGTACCACCAGCTGTATGCCCCTATTTACAAGCTCCTCACCTATATGCTTTATTAAATCCATTCCCTTTTGGGCAGTAAGTCTTGAGACTATACCAATCATTGGAATTTCCTTATTTATCTCAATACCTAATTGTTCTTGAAGTTTCTGCTTATTAACTGCCTTATCTTTTAAATTATTTTTGCTATAGTTTTTGTATATAACGACATCTTTTTCTGGATTATAAATATCATAGTCTATTCCATTTACTATGCCTGATAAATCATTAGCTCTGCTTTGCAGAAGCCCATCTAATTTTTCTCCATAATAAGGGCTTTGAATTTCTTGAGCATAGCTTCTGCTGACAGTAGATACCTTATCACTGTAGTTTATACCACCCTTCATAAAACTTACTGCTCCATACAATTCTACACTGCCGTCTTTATATATATCATCACTGAATCCAAAAAGTTCACCTAATATACTTGCATCATAATTTCCTTGGAATAATATATTATGTATGCTATATAAGATCTTTATGTTCTTGTAAAAATCCTCTTTATCATACTGAAGTTTGTATAGCACTGGTATCATACCTGTATGCCAATCATTGCAGTGTATAACATCTGGCTTCCAATCTATCTCCTCTAACATCATAAGTACTGCTCTATCAAAATATGCAAATCTCTCTCCATCATCATAATGTCCATAAAGATTATCTCTAAAAAAGTAGTATTCATTATCCAATAGATAATATTTAACTGAATCTACATCACATTCAAATATTCCAGCATATTGATTTCTCCAACCTACAGGAACTGTAAAAGATTTTTTGAAAATTATACTGTATTTGTCCCTTAGCTTTATATTTTTATATTTTGGTATTACAACTCTTGCATCTATCCCTAAAGCTTTAAGATACTTAGGAAGAGCGTAGGCTACATCTGCCAGCCCTCCTGTTTTAATAAAAGGATCCGCTTCAGAGGCTATAAATAATATTTTCATTATTCCACTTTCCTTTCATTTTTGTCCTTTTTATTCACTACTTCCTTTATATCTTGCTTATTTCTTTTATTCTCATCATCAGTTATTATCTCTATTATTTCCTTATGTTTTTTATCATTTAATTTGTAAATTTTATTTACCTTAAGTATGACTGCAGCCATAGGAGGTACCTTAATTTTTATATGATATGGCTCTTTGTGCCAAGCTTTTTTCTCTGCATAAAGTGTACTCTCCATTGTTTGTCCTGATCCACCATACTTTTTGCTATCTGTATTTAAGAGCTCCTTATATTCCCCTAAGTATGGAACTCCAATTTTGTAATCGTAATATACCATAGGGGTAAAATTACATATAATGATTAAAGTTTCCTGTGGTACATTGGTTTTTCTCATAAAAATCAATATACTTTGATTAGAGTTGTCTGCATCAATCCACTTGAAGCCCTCAAATTTATAATCATAAAGCCATAAAGCTTTTTCTTTTCTATATAAATTATTTAAATCTCTAAAAAATTCCTGGGTACTCTTGTGTATTTCAAAACTTTCAATAAGCTTCCATTCTAATTCTTCATAATGTCTCCATTCTATAAATTGAGCAAATTCTGTTCCCATAAAGGTACTCTTTTTACCTGGATGAGTGAACATATAAGCCATAAACAATCTTAGTCCTGCAAACTTGTTCCAATAATCGCCCCACATCTTATCTATCAATGATTTTTTCCCATGTACCACCTCATCGTGAGATAGAGGTAATATGAAATTTTCTGAGTAATTATACATTATAGAGAAGGTTATGCGGTTATGATGATGTTTTCTATATACAGGATCTAAACTTATATATTCTAAAATGTCATTCATCCATCCCATATTCCATTTAAAATTAAAGCCTACTCCCCCTATGTCTGTAGGTTTGGTTATCATAGGCCATGACGTGGATTCCTCTGCAATCATTAATAAATTAGGAACTTCTTTAAACAAGGATTTGCTTAACTCCTTAAAGAATTCTATAGCCTCAAGATTTTCACTGCCCCCATTTTTATTTGGAGTCCATTCTCCTTCTTTTCTGTCATAATTTAAGTAAAGCATATTTGTTACTGCGTCTACTCTCAATCCATCAATATGATATTCTCTAAGCCAAAATAATGCATTTGATATAAGAAAATTCCTTACTTCTGGTTTTCCCAGGTCAAAATTAGCAGCTCCCCAGCCTCTATTTTCTGCCTTATTTACATCCTCATATTCATAGGTAGGCGTGCCATCAAATCTATAAAGTCCATGCTCATCTTTACAAAAATGTCCTGGAACCCAATCCAATATAACCCCTATACCTGTTTTATGCAGTGTGTTTATCAAATACTTAAAATCATCTATTGTACCATATCTGCTTGTAACAGAATAGTATCCAGTAAGCTGGTAGCCCCAAGAGTCATCTAGAGGATGTTCCATTACAGGCATTAGTTCTACATGTGTATAACCCATACTTTTCACATAGGAAGCTAACTTATCTCCTATTTCTCTATAATTTAAAAACTCTCCCTTTTCATCTCTTCTCCAAGAGCCTAGATGTACCTCATAAATATTTATAGGATTCTCATATATATTTTGAGAATTTCTATACTCCAGCCACCTTTTATCTCCCCATCTGAAATTTTTCCTTTTCACAGCATAAGAGGCAGTATTAGGTCTCTTTTCACTATAAATTGCATATGGATCCGCTTTTAAAACCTTTTTGCCGCTCTTTTGAGTTATTTCATACTTATAAATAAAATTTTCTTTTAGTCCTGGTACAAATAGGCTCCATAAGCCTTCATCATTCAATCTTTTAAAAGAATATTCTTTTTTAGATTGCCAGTCATTAAATTCTCCAACTACCCTTACTTCTGTAGCCTTTGGGGCCCAGACAGTAAATCTTACTCCCCACCTTCTGTCTTCTTTTACATAATGCGCTCCCATAAATTTATAACAATTATAATGGGTTCCTTCATGAAAAAGGTGAATATCGTAATCTGATATAATAGTTCTGCTCTTTTCATAGATTTTATTTTTCACTCTCATACTTCTCACCTCTTTTTAAGAAATTTATAAATATTTCTACTTGTTCATTAATTCTACAAAACCTTTTTTATACCTTCTAAAAATAGTACAAATATTCATAATTGAAGCTTTTCAGTGGAATCTTATGCTGAAAATGATTACTACATGCTTTATATAGATATTTCAAGCTATAATGAAATATGAGATTACTAAGAAAATAAAAACATGAAAAATATAGAAAAACAAACTAATTTCACGTATAATTTATACAAAGGTAAAGCTTATTTTTAATGAAAAATATTTTCTGTAATTTTTAAGTTAAATCTAGATCTAAATATAATTTAAGCTTAGAAAAGAGGTTGAAATCGTGGAAACAAACATTTTATTAGAAAGTGGAACTGGAGAGGTCGAAATACTTGAATTCGTAATTAATAACAAACACTATGGAATAAATGTAATAAAAGTAAAAGAAGTGCTGGAAACAGACAACTTAACTAAACTACCTCAAACACCTCCTACTATTGCTGGACTTATTTTAAATAGGGATGAAATTATAACCCTTGTAAACTTAAAATATGTATTGGAAAAAAACTCTGAGGTATCTAAACAGAACACTATAATACTATGTGAATTTAATAAATCTAGAGTTGCTTTTAATATTGATAGAGTAGTAGGAACTCATAGAATAGGATGGGAAAAAATAACTAAACCAGATAATCTATTTGCTGATTCTTTAGTTATAGGCAATATAATACTTAATGATAAGATACTTTTTTTATTGGATTTTGAAAAAATAGTTACCGATATAAATCCAAAAGTAGGTATAAGTGAAGAGAGAATTGAGGATGTTGAGTATAAAGATAGATCCAATATTAAACTTATGCTAGCAGACGATTCTTTCTTAATAAGAAGTTTATTAAGAGATACTTTAACAAAGGCTGGCTTCAGTAATTTAAGTTTTTTTGATGATGGTGAACAAGCCTTAAATTATTTATATGACCTTGTAGAAGAAAAGAAGGAAAAATTTATTGAGGAAGTACAAATACTTATAACGGATATAGAAATGCCAAGAATGGATGGTCATACACTTACCAGAAAGGTTAAAGAACATAAAATATTAAAAAATCTTCCAGTAATAATTTTCTCTTCATTAATTACCGATGATTTATCTCATAAAGGAGTATCTGTTGGAGCTGATGCTCAAATGAGTAAACCTGAAATAGGCAATCTAGTAAAATTGGTAGACGAGCTTATGATAAAAAATAAAGCTCATTAGTATGTCTATATAGGGTTTCAAACTAGAAAATTGACTTACGCAAAGGGCTATGTTTCCAAAGCTGAAGGTAGATTTAAAAACTTTTATATGAAACTCCTCCTCCTTACGTCAGAGGAGTAAGCGATTCGCACAAAATCATAGATTTTGGCTCTCTGCTTAACGGACTGAAGCTTGGAAACATAGTCCGGGGTGTAAGTCAATTTTCGGCCTTATAACCCTATATATTATATTCTCTTACTTTCTAGTTCTTTTTCTTGAAGTAACTGATTTGTATATAATCTATAGTAGTATCCTTTTCTTCTTAACAATTCTTTATGATTTCCAGCTTCTATTATCTTGCCTTTTCTTATAACAAGAATTTTATCTGCTGATACTATGGTAGAGAGTCTATGGGCTATTATAAAGCTTGTTCTTCCTGATAGAGTTTTTTCTATAGCATTTTCTATCATTTTTTCTGTTTCTGTATCTATAGATGAAGTAGCTTCATCCAGTACAAAAATGGCTGGATTTGCTATAATTGCTCTAGCAAAAGAGATAAGCTGTTTTTCTCCTGTGGACAGATTTCCTCCTCCCTCTCCTACCTCAGTGTCATAGCCTTTTTCCATATCCATAATAAAGTTATGAGCGTTTACAAGCTTTGCTGCTTCTTCAATTTCTTCTTGTGAAGCATCAAGTTTTCCATATCTTATATTATCTTTGATGGTTCCGCTAAACAAATGAGGGCTTTGAAGAACATAACCTAAGTTTGATTGAAGCCATAAAAGAGATCGTTCTCTATAATCTTTTCCATCGATTAATATTTCTCCATTATTTGGTTCATAGAATCTACAGAGTAAATTTACAATAGTACTCTTCCCAGAACCAGTTTCTCCAACCAAGGCTATAGTTTCTCCTTTTTTAACCTTTAAATTGAAGTTCTGCAGTACTTTTTCTCCATTTTTATAAGAAAAGCTTACATTCTTAAATTCTATTTCTCCGTAAATCTTTTCCCAATTTTCTTTGTTCGGATTAAATAAGTCTCCGTAAACTTTCACTACATCTTTTTTGTCCCATATATCTGGTTCAGTCTCTACAAGGGTTATTATTCTCTCTGCTGAAGCCTGGGCATTCTGCAGTTCCGCTAAAGTTTCTGCTAATCTACTTAACGGGTCAAAGAACTGTATAGTATATGAAATAAACATTACAAAAGTACCATAAGTCAAAGCTTCCGTAATTACTTTATCTCCTCCGAACCAAAGGGCCAATCCTGTTCCTATGCTTCCCATGGATATAACTATAGGAAGAAATAGTGATGAAAACATTACTGCCCTTACTGCTGAGTATCTCATACTGTCGGCATCTCTCTTAAACTCTTTTAAATTTTCATTTTCACGTACTAAAGTCTTAGTAGTTTTTGCCGCTGCTACCTCTTCACTAAAGTCCGCAGTTATCTGTGAGTTTAATTTCCTAACTTTTCTGTAGGACTTTAAAATTTTCCTTTGAAAAAACATTCCTATGACAAATAGCACTGGAACTACACACATGCTTATAAGTGTCATTTCAACGTTGTAATATAACATAATAGCCAAGAATCCTATCATCATCGACACGGCCCACACCATATCAATCAATCCCCAAGATACTATTTCACTCAGCCTTGTTACATCAGATGTCATTCTCGACATAAGCCAACCAACTGAGGAATTGTCATAATAAGAAAAAGATAGCTGCTGAAGTCTTTTAAACCCAAGTTTTCTTATATGATAAGCCAGTTCCGTCTCTATTTTACCGGCCTGCATTATAAAAAGCTTAACATTTAAAGCTTGAAAAGCAAAAATTCCAAAATAAGCTATAGTGAAGGCTTTGAGTCCATCTGTGCTTTCCTTTGTGATAAAATTATCTATAGCATATTTAGTTAAAAGAGGAAGCACTGCATCTATTCCTGCTACTATAATCATTAGAAAAGCCATTATAAGAAGACCTTTCTTAAATTCATATAAATATTTAAAAAATCTTTTCCAAATACCAAGATTAAACTTTTCCGTTATTTTATATTCATCGATTCTTTCCATAAAAATCACCTCCTAAATTACTCATTACAAGCCACATTTTCATTCTCAAGGTTATCTACAGAGTTTTGTATTTCCCAAATTCTCTTGTATACACCATCTTTGTTTATCAATTCTTTATGGCTTCCTACTGCTTCAATCATTCCTCTGTTTAAGACAATAATTTTATCTGCATCCATAACTGTAGAAATTCTATGAGATATTATAAAAGTAGTAACACCTTTACTTTTTTCCTTTAACTTTTGCCTTATGATTTTATCTGTTTCCGCATCTACTGCACTTAATGAATCATCAAAAATTAATATAGGTAGATTTTTTATAAGAGTTCTTGCTATAGAAACTCTTTGTCTCTGACCACCAGATAAGGTAACACCATTTTCCCCTACTATGGTGTCATAGCCTCTTTCAAATGAAGTTATTACACCATGAACTGCTGCCATAGAAGCTGCAGTTTTTACCTCTTTATCATCTGCATCCAGCTTAGATATTTTTATATTATCTTTAATTGTTCTTGAATAAAGAAATGCTTCTTGAAGCACCATACCTATTTTGCTTCTTATCCACTTTCTTTCTATATCCATAAGCTCTACTCCGTCAATCTTTATAGATCCTTTATTATAATCATAAAGTCTTAATAAAAGGTGCACTAATGATGATTTTCCTGAACCTGTAGGGCCTACTACTGCCACTGTTTCTCCTTTATTTACTTTAAAACTTACATTCTTAATTACAGGAGTGTCTTCTTCATATCCAAAAGTTACATTTTCAAAGCATATTTCGCCCTTTATTTCAGGTTTTAAAGCTTTGCGCGTTTCTGTTTCTTGAGGTACATGCAGTATCTCCCATATCCTTCCCATAGAAACTGTCATCTTACCCATATCCGAAAGAATCCTTCCAAGCTGTCTTACAGGCCAGAGAAGCATTGTTTCATAGGTTATAAATACTACTAAAGTTCCAAGACTTATATCTCCATTTACTGTAAAATAAATACCTGACATTAATACTAAACCTATCTGAATTGTACAAAGGAAGTCTGATATTCCCCAGTAATTGGACATTAGATAAATTATTTTATAAATAGAATCCTTGTACTTCTTATTTTCTTTCTCATATTTTTCTATTTCAAAGTTTTGTCTTCCAAAGGCCTTTACTACTCTCACACCTGTTAAATTTTCTCTTAATACGGATGTAAGAACACCTTCCTGTTCATCAGCCTTTATAAAATTATGCTGAATTTTATTGAAAAATATTAAAGAAAATATAAATATTATAGGCACTATGCACATTGCAATTATTGTCATCTTCTTATTTAATGAACTCATCATAACAATGGCAAAGGTTACTATAAACACAGCTCTTCCTATCTCAACCATTTGAAGTGCAAAGAACTTTCTTACTGTATCTACATCAGAAGTACATCTTTGAATTAAATCTCCAGATTCTGATTTTATATGGTATTCATAAGGAAGTTTTTGAATATGATCATATAATCTAACCCTTATATTTCTTGCCATGTTTTCAGCAGCTTGCGCAGAAAGTTTTCCTTTTAAATAAAGAAAAATACCTCGTACGCAAGTTAAACTTACTAAGATTAAAGAACATATCCATAAGTTTCTTCCTAAAGTTTCTCTTCCTCCTAAAACTTGTACTAAATTTTCAACGGGTTTAGGAACATTTAAAGGTTTATTTCCTATTATAGAATCTATAGTAACTCTAATAACCATAGGCTCTACCATAGCTATAAAAGAAGCAATTCCAATAGATATTATCGCTATTGCATATAAAAGCCTGCTTCCTTTTGTTAGCTCTATAATCTTTTTCATCCTATTCATCTCCTTTTAACTGCCAATATAGAGTTTTAAGTTCCAAATCTATATTAGCCTGGTCAGGTGTAAAATATAGAATTCCAGCCATTGATTTTTCTTGTAATTTCTTTTTTGTTCATAATCATCACTCCTTTTTAAATGAAACTCCTTCTCCCTTTAGTCGAATGAGTACACGCTGTGTAAGCGACTATCACCAAATCAGCACTCTGTGTAAGTGACTATCACCAAATCATAGATTTGGGATATCTACTTAAGATTTTGGATGCCTACTTAAGATTTGGGATATCTGCTTAATCCATTCACACAAAATCAAAGATTTTGGTTCTCTGCTTAAATATAAAAAGCCGCAGAAGAATTTTTCTACGGCTTTCAGACAGAAATTATTATATATATATTGGGCATAGCTCGCCCAGCATATAAATAAGTAAGCAATATAAAAAGCCATAGGTATACAACCTATGGCAATTTTTCACTATAATTAATGGTAACTATTAAAAGTTAACTATACCAAGGTCGTATATATGTGTTTTATGTTGTTTTGCACTTGAACTGATTGCTAATAACATTAATCTTCTAAACATACTGACGACCTCCTTATTTTTTAATATTGATTAATACTACATTATCCATTCTATACCTAAATTTCAAAAAATTCAATACAATATTTAAAATTTATTCTTCCAATTTTGAAAACAAAAAATAAATCCAAAGCAAATATTCATGTTTTTTCTCTTATATATGTCTAATAAAAAACAAATAGTTGCAATTCTGCATTAAAATCATAAAACTCCGAAACAATATATACAGAAAGTGTAATTCATATATTGTTTCAGAGGTTTTTTATATAAAGGAGGCATAAAATGTCTACTAGAAAACATTTATTAAAATTCTTATTTATTACTTTAGTTGCTCTTATGGTCAATATAGCCATATGGTATTATATGGGTTCTGAAAAAGCATTAGAGTTCCTTGGCGGATATATTATAGAACTAAGTCTTAGTGTCGACAATCTTTTTCTATTTTTATTGATTTTTTCAAGTTTTGGAATTAAGCCAAATTACCAAAAAAGAATTTTAAACTATGGTATTATTGGTGCAATTATATTGAGACTTATATTTGTGGTATTAGGTATTGCCATTGTAAATAGTTTTAAATGGGTATTATATGTATTTGGTGTACTTCTTATTGTAAGTGGTTTAAAAATTATATTAAATAAAGATGAGGATGTATCTTTTGAGAATAGCAAATTAATTAAGCTTTTAAAAAAAATGATACCAGTTACAAAAGAACTTCATGAAGAAAAATTTTTTGTAAGAATAAATAGTGTTCTCCACGCAACACCATTATTCGCCTTATTATTTTTGATAGAAGGCTCCGACTTACTCTTTGCAATAGATTCAATCCCTGCAATATTTGCAATAACCACCAATCCATTTATTATATATACTTCAAATATTCTTGCAATATTAGGTCTTAGAAATTTATATTTTCTTTTAGAAAAACTACATAGTACTTTTGAATATGTAAAGTATGGAGTAGGTGTAATACTTATATTTACTGGTATAAAGCTTGGCATTTCATTTAAGTACCATATTCCTGTAGGAGTATCTATTCTTATTATTGTTTCAATCCTTGTGATAAGTATATTGATTTCCATATCAATTAATAAAAGAAGAAATCCTAGAAAAGAAGGCTCTGCCAAATAAGCAGAGCTTAATATTGTATTACTTCTTATTTCTTTGCTAGTTCTGCAATACACTTATTTGCATTATTGTTATATAGCCCACCATGATAACATATTACTGTTTCAATATCATATTCTGTAAGTTTTTTTAGAGATTTTATATTTAAATCCGCATCAAAATTAATAAAATCAGGAGCTTTTACAAGCACTCCATCTTCAACAGCTAAAATATCTCCAGCTATAAGAATTTTCAGCTGTTTAAGATACAGGCAAATGTGTCCTAAAGTATGGCCAGGAGTGTGAATCACCTCAATTCCTTCGCAGTAAGGAAGCTCTTCTCCATCAATTAATGTTTTATTTACATCTGCTTTGCGGCCTTTAAAGCCTGCTTTAAGTTTTTCATATATAATTTTCATGTCATCTGACAAAGAGTTAAAATTAGCTTCAAGTCGAGCTAATTTAATTGGTGTTTTTATACCGTTAATATATGCTTCCTCTTCTCTATGAGCAAGTACTTTCACACTGTTAGGTAGTTCTTTTATAATGCTAGAAAGGCTTCCAATATGATCAATATCATGATGAGTAAGAATTACCATATTTAGTTTATCAAATGATATACCTGCATCTTCAATTGCCTGGCGAATTTGAGGTGACTGTCCCGGATACCCAGTATCCACTAAAATTGATACGTCTTTATCATAAATCAATGTTGGATTAATAACACTCCTACTCCCCATAACATTGCTGGACACTTCAAGCATCTCAACACCATTAGCTATTTTCATTATTTCTTCTCCCTTCATAAATAAAATATTTTTCACAATAACTATTGACTTTTATGCTGTTATGTGTTATGATATCATTGTACAATTACGCTCAACAATTATACAATGTTTTCATATTTAAGTCAATAAATAGATTAAAAATAATATAAAACGTATACCTATTTTAAATAGATATACGTTTTAATATTTTTCAATCTTTTATGGATTAAATTTACCTATCATAACCTAATATAGAAATTTTTCACTTCAAATTTGAGTTTCTATATACTTTAATGGTATAATAAAAAACATCAGCAAATATATTAATAAAAATAACTTGATAACTGGCTTAAGGAGGTAAACGAATTGAATAAAAAGACTTTATCTGTTATTTTCACGCTGGCATTGACTATAATTATAAATGCTAATATCTTAGCTGCTCCAAGCACATCAGACGAATTAAAGCAAACTCAAGATAAAAAGAAAGAGTTGCAATCAAATGTTCAAGATTTAGACAAGCAAATTGATGATGTAATAAAAAAAATTGACAGTAATAAAAATGCCATGAATAAAATTTCTCAAGATATTAAAAAAACTCAGGTTAAATTAGAAGATGCAGAGAAAAACTCAAAAGCTCAAGAAGATTTATTTAAACAAAGAGCAAGAGCTATGTATATAAATGGTACTGGTAGCTACCTTCAAGTAGTTCTAACATCAGATAACTTAAGTGATTTTATATCGAGAGTAGATTTAATTACAAAAGTAATAGGATATGATAACAAAGTTGTTGCTCAACTGAAAGAACAAAGACAAGCTATAGAAAATCAAAAAGAAGCTTTAAATAATGAGAATAATAAATTACAAGCTTTAAAGACAAGCAATGAAGTTACTTTATCAAAATTGAGTAAAGATATAAAAGAACAAAAATCACTTCTAAGTAAAACTACAGAAAAAGAAAAACAGTTAGTTGCCATGGAAACTGAAACCAACCGAACCTATAAAAATGGTAGCTTATCCCGTGGTATGTCAAGCTCTGCGTCTTATTCACAGGTACTCAGTATGCAGGCGACTGCATATGCAGGTGATGGAATCACTGCATCAGGTACTCCAACGAAGAGGGATATAAATGGATATAGTACTATAGCTGTAGATCCTAGAGTTATACCACTAGGCTCTAGAGTTTATGTAGAAGGATACGGATATGCTATTGCAGAAGATATAGGTGGTGCTATTAAAGGAAACATAATAGATGTGTTTTTCTACTCAGAATCTGAAGCACAAAGTTGGGGAAGAAGACCTGTTAAAGTCTACATACTTAATTAAAGAATAGGCTATCCCAAAATAGATTTTTATAAAATAAAGGATTTAGTACTAAAAATAAATTATTTCTTAGTACTAAATCCTATTTTTATCCGATTACTTTTAACATCCATCTGAAGCCAAGAATTCTGTTTATCATACTATTCAACTTGTTTTACTAATCGCTTCATAACATCTCTTAATTTCGGTGTTCCCAGTTCTTCATGAGCTGTAGCCATAACTAATTTTATATCATTATCTGATTGATCCCATTTATAAGCTTTAATATCGAAAATAGCTTCTTCTGGGATATGTTCTTCAATATCAGCTGCAAGTTCTTCTGCTAAGGTGAGATATTCTTCAAATAACTCCTCCTCTGTTAGTTCAACTATATTATATTCTTCTTCCATGATTTCATTTAAAACATTTATATTAACACTTAAATTAAAGGCTAGTATATCTTCTCTTTTTGAACCTTTACTCATATCTTTCACTACTTTAAATTTTGTATTTGCTTCGATTAGTTCTTTTATTTCTTTGCTATCTACAATATTATTACCAAATACTATATACATTTTTTTATCTCCTAAAGCTAATTATTTTTAATTATTATAGATTATATCATAAATTCACATTTCGTACACCAATAAGCTATTTTACTTAAATAAACTTCCTAAGATTTTATTCCCCTCTTTGCTTATCACTCCATAATTATATATTCCCACCAACTGACCTTCATATTGTATTGATTTCCCTGTAGCTATTTCGGTTACAGTTTTTTTAGATGAATTATTTATATATATTCGTCCATCTCTTAATATATATACATCTTTTTTATTCGCATATTCTTGTAATTGATATGTCTTCCAGTTGTTTTTATGTTCATTTAAATTAGCAACAAATATTTTATTTATATTCTCGTCATTACCATTTCCTATGTATATCTGATCATTATTATCAGTACCTAATAAATAATGTGCAGAATTCTCCCCTGTAGCTATTGTCTGCCCACTTTTGCCCATTCTTATTCTATCAGTACTTCTATCTTCATATATAAGCTGATCTCCATCTTGATTATTTATAACCGCCATATTTCCAAGTATAGCTTTCGAAAGTTTTACCACATTCATTTCAGTCATACGGTTTACTCTGTATATTCGATTTATTTGCTCATTTGTCTTTGCAGCAATATAAGTTACATTACTTGCTCCAGAAAAGACTATGTTTTCAATTTTGCAATTACTATTTGGCAGTAGAATTTCAAGTACTTCATTTTCGTCATTTTTACGCTCTGTTTTAAAATCTCTCTTAGCGTCATAAGCTTCAAGTTTTAAATAAGTTGATTTTTCTTTTGAAAATTTCTCTGCTATAAGTATTACATCACTCTCTATATCCCAGGTATAATAAGCTATTTTTGAATCATTTTCTATAGATACTTTTTTCTCCTTATTGCTGTTGGTATCAATTACGTATATGGTATCATCTTTATAATAAGATATATAATTTCCATTGCGAGACACTTTTATATCTTCTGCATCATCAGGTATTTTAATATTGATTTTAGTATGAGAATTTTTTGAAGAAATATCAACTTTTTTCACATTGAAACTGGTTTTATTTCCAAGGTAAAATTTATGTATAACAAATAAACCACTTAATTCTAATATTATAGGAATTAAAGTCAAAATTATTATTTTCTTAAGCACTTTCATTAAGATTACACTCTCCTCTAAGGCTTTATATATATTGCAGTAGCTACAGTTCTCTCCCCATTCCAATCACAGGGATTATTTATTACTTCCCCATTTAAATACATAGTAGAAGAAGATCCACCATCTAGATTAGTAGCATTTACTACTCCCTGCTGTAAAAGTATATTTTGAACTTCTTTTAAAGTAGCTCCCGGTTTGCTCACCCTTCTTCCATCAATCACCAACAATACAACAGTTCCATCCTCTTTTTGACCTATAGCGGTTCTCGGATTCAAACCTACTGCATCTACAGATACAGTTTTCCCATTTATTATAAGTGGAGGATCAAAAGAAATTGCTTCTTTTACATTTTGTGACAATAGCTCATCTAAACTATGCATTCCAACTATAAGTTTTCCAGTTGAAGTAAAAGCTGCTACACTCACTTTTTCACTTGGGTTTACCTTATTAATACTTTCCCCTCCAGATATTACGATTCCATCAGGATATGCTCCTGTCCCTACCCAGAGCTTACCATTTGTCCCTTTGTCCACAAAACCTCCTCCGTTTATGGCTGCAATTGCTCCATTATCTTGAGCTATTTCACTTGTTTTTTGCCCAACTTGTCCTAGTTTTTTAGTATAACCTACTTTTACTCTGGCTGGATCTTTAACTTCAAGCATATAACCGTCAAATCTCTTATCTGGTATATCATATCTTTCTATTCCCTTGTCATTAGAATGCTTTATAGTAACATTATCCTGATTTTCAGTCTCTCCTTCAGATATCTCACCACTTTTACTTTCTTTCATTATTTGATTTATCTTTTCATTAGATAAAAAAGTAGTAGCTATATACTGATGGGTGAAAGTTTTCATTGCTGTATTAACTACCATATTGGTAACATCTTTAAAAGGACCATAAAATACTAATATGGGTGCTGTTATTATAACAACTATAATTTCATAAATTATAAAAGGTAAAAAACACTTAAAAGTTCTCTTATTTTTTTTATTCTTTCTACTCTTTCTATTCTTATTAACATCTATCATATTATTTTCTCTATCTCCTACTTAATTCTTATTTTTACTTCGCCAATATCCTCTACAAAGTTTTGAGAGCCATTATTATAATTAAGCTCATTTATTACTAAATAGAGTTCTTTTGAATTATTAAAATAGCAACTTTGAAAATCTAAGTTTATGCATTTATCATCGTCCATCTCCTTAAAGTCATTATCAGAAAGCATATATTTATTTCCCTTTTCATCAACTAAATAAGGTAATCTGTTGTCACCATACTTACGATTTTGGGTAAATGTACGTCCTATTGAATAACATTGTGATGAATCTATTTTATTTTTACCTAATTGTATTTTTGTTTCTATACGTGTAGGATATATTTTAAAAGATTTTATGTTAAAATCTGTATGATTTGCAGAAAATTTAATATTACTATATGTCTCCGCTTCTTTCCTTGCTAATTTTTGATCAATCTTTAAATTAAAGCCCCAGTCACCTTTTATACTTACCGGTTCTCTATTAAACTTCAAAAGAAAATTATCATAATTTTCTTTTGAATAACTCATTTTATAAGCTTCAGTAAAACTCATAAATCTTAAATTCAATTTCTCAGGTATTTTACTTCCGTCACGACTTGATATCTCTAAAGCTCCATAAGTTTCCTCATTTTGTCCATAGTTTTTAATATTATTGCCTAGGGATGTAACTATACATCTATATTTTTTATTAAATGTTAACAGAAAATCTCCATCCCTATTGTATAGCATTGCTGGAAGCTCAGTATAATAGTTAAAGGTGCTATCTAAAAGATCATTTCCCTTATCATCTACTATTTTAAAGTTTTGAAGAAGAAGATTTTTAAGTCCTTCTTTATTTCCCTTACCATTCAAAGTGTAGAAAACAAACAAATTCTTATCATCTGCTACTATGCTATTTATGGTAACCTTTATATTTTTATCTGTTTTAGATTCATTTATATTTTGCGCCAGCCCTTCTTTTACTATAGTTCCTACATTTTTATCATAGTGATACTGCAATTCTCTAGTTATGGATGGCCCCATAGTAACACTACTTAATACTTGAGCAAATACTGGCATAAATTTAATACTAGTAATAAATAAAATAAATATAGATGCCACAGCTATACTTATTTTATTGATCTTTGATTTTTTTATTAGTTTCTTTTTCTTGTCTTTTATTGCTCTATTAATTGCTTTTTCGACTACATCATCTAGTTTGTCCGAAACTTTTATCTGTTCAAATCCGTTCCCAGGTTTAAAATCCATTTATATAAACTCCTCCTTTAACTCAACTTTTAATTTCTTCAAAGCTCTATGTAAATATGCTTTTGTGGTTCCCTCTGGAATCTTCAGAACTTCTGATATTTCTGAAATAGTCATATCTTGAAAATACCTTAAAATAATTATACTTTTTGACTTTACATTTAACTTATCAATGGCATTATAAAGATCTATGCAGCTAGGTATATCAAATTCTATGTCTGAAATATTTAGATTAAAGCTTTCGACTTTTTCATATTCATCTATTAAAACTATTCTTTTATTCTTTTTTAATCTATTTATTGCGCTATTTATAAGTATTCTTGTAATCCAAGTATTAAAATACTGTGGATTTTTCAATTTATTTATATCCATATAAGCTTTGTATATAGTATCACTTACAATATCTAAAGCCTCTTCTTCGTTTTTCAAATAAGCAAAGGCTATCTTATAAAGCTTTTCTTTACAAGAGTTTATTAATTCACTAAAGGCAACATTATCTCCTTTTTGAGCCTTAGTTACTATACTAATATCATTCATCTTCCCACCTCTTTACCCAATGAAAAATGCCAACATTTTTCTCTTGTTACACAAATTAGACAAACTTATTATACAAAAGGTTACACTAAAAAATAAATTTTATAATAAAAAACAAAATAGATGCAGCGAGACCACTGCACCTATACCTTAAAAATCACATTTTTCTATTTTAGTGTCTTAAACTCATATCCTTGACTTTTTAAATATTCTATAATTTGCGGTAATGCCTTAGCAGTTTCTTCTTTGCCATAAGTATCGTGCATTAATATAATAACCTTTTCCTTGCCTGCAGTAGTTGCTTTTACCTCATCTAATAGCTGTGAAGCATTTTTCCATTTACCTTCTGCATCTGCATTAAAGGCATTCCAATCTACACTACACAAATTTTTTTCCTTTAGTTTAGCGTTAAAAGCAGGTAAATTAGGATCTTTGTAGTATTCCCTAGACATATATCCACCAGGCATCCTTATAATTCTTGTGTTAAAATCTTGTCCAAGAATACCTTTTAATGCATTATTAGTCTTGTCCACTTCTTGCATGAAATAATTTATATTAACTCTTTTATTAGGGTACAACTTTGATAAATTATGAGTATAACTATGATTCCCTATTGCATTACCCTCTTCAAAAATTCTCTTTATCATTTCTTTACTTCCTTCACCTTGTTCTATATTTGATCCAAGTACAAAGAAAGTCCCCTTAATATTATACTGTTTTAATACATCCAGCACTTTTGGTGTTACTGTAGTGGAAGGTCCGTCATCAAAAGTTAAATAAGCAATTTTTTTGCCATCATTAACAAGTGCTTGTTCAGCGTTGACACCTTCATTGCTACCTTCATTCTTTTCTTGCGCAACGGCTTGGCTACTATTGGAATTGTTTGCTTCAGTATCTGGACTTGTATTTTTCGCTGAAGTTGTTTCTTTTGCTGTGTTTTCTTTACTTTTAACTTGTTCATCTATCGTTTTATCACTACCTACGCTAACTTGATTCTGTTTAGCTTTGTTAACAGAAGTTACAACGTTATTTTTAGCATTATGCAATGCCTTAAATTTAGATACTATGGTAATAGAAGATATTATTAAAATTATAATAAAAATGCCTGCCCTTATTCTTTTTTTTCTAATTCTTCTTTTTCGTAATTTAATATTTCTTCTTCTGATTATATCTTGCATTTTTTTACTCTCCAGTTCTAAATTAACTTTTTATTATGGCAAATGTTTGTCCAAAATAATATTTATATTACATATATATTCTACCAAATTATAGAATACAAGAAGTTACAAAAACAATAAAAATTATTACAAATTAGTTACAAAAATCCTAAATATCAGATATTAAGTCTTAATAAACAAACTATTTCTACATAATTATAACACTGAAATATTTTAATAGCTTTCTTTTAAATTATAATTTAAAAGAAAGCTTAAGGCACCTTCAAAAAAATAACTAGTCAATCTGCTAGTCTATTTTGCGTCATACTGCGTCGGCAGAACCCTTAGATAGGGTCGGCTATCTGTGGAACCTGTCTCCTTGTCTGACACAAAATATCCGTCACATCTTTGACTTGTTATTTTCTTTCAGATGCCTAAGTTGTTACAATTTTTGCTTTTGTTTTTATAGGTACATTCTCCATCTCTTCTGCTCTATTACACTTAATATAAATTATTGAAACTATAAATGAAACGATATCTGCAATAGGATAAGCTATCCATGCTCCCACTACTCCAAGCTTAAATCCATAAACCATAATATGAAGGAGAGGAATGAGAACTAGTAGTTCTCTAAATATTGAAAGCAATAATGATGATCTTGCCATGCCCATTGCTTGATAGTAGTAGATTGCAACAAAATATGCCCCTACACAAGGAAATACTGCAATTACTATTCTAAAAGCACTAACAGTGTAGCCTATAATATTCTGATCATTGACAAATAATCCAATAATCTGTTTTGTAAATATCATTGTTACTAACCATAAGAAAATTGATGTTATGGTTGCCGATTTTATTGAAAGCCTTACTATTTTCTTCACTCTATCATAATTTTCTGCCCCATAATTATAGGCTGCTATTGGCTGCATAGCTGAGCTTATACCTATAACAGTAATAAATAGTATCATTGATACTCTGGTTACAAGACCTACTGCAACTATTGCTGTATCTCCCCCTATCTGAGCAAGTATCTTATTTAATACTACAGCCAGTATTGCATCTGATATTTCTACTATAAATGTAGAAAAACCAACGAATATTATTCCTTTAGCTATACCTTTATCTAATTTACTTTCAAAGGATAAGCCCATTTGCTTTTTATTTTGCATGAACTTAATAAGAGCATATATAAAAGCAACTATTTGTGAACTAACTGTAGCAATTGCTGCTCCTTCAACTCCAAAATTAAATTTAACTACCAAAATGTAATTCATTATAACATTGCATATTGCACCAATAGAAGTGCTTAATAAAACAATTTTTGTATTTCCAAAAGCAGTTAGAATATATGCCATTAAAAGCATTAGCCCTTGGAATAATGAACCTATTAGAATAATTAATATATATGTTTTTGCATATGGAAATATATTTTCGCTGCTTCCTAGTTTTATAATCAAGCTATCACTAAATATAAATATTGCAATTACTAAAAATAGAATTATTGAAGTTAATATAATAAATGCATTTGGAATTATTCTTTTAACTTTTGAATAGTCGTTCTCACCACAACTTCTTGAAACTGCACTAGAAGCTCCTATTGCAACAAGCATTGATACAGCAAGAAATAGTCTTTGCACTGGAAATGCAATTGTTAATGCTCCTATTCCTACTGCTCCTACAACTTGACCTAGGAATAATGAGTCAACCATATTATACATTTCAGATACTAATAATGAGAGTATAGCGGGAATGGAGAACTTTAATAGCAATTTTCCTATATCTTCTGTCAAGAATTTGTTCTTTTCATTTCTCCTATCTCCATCTACTAACATAACCTTTCACCTCAAAACTTTTTTATTATACTTCTATTATAAAGTTTTCCTAGAGTTCCAACATTCACTGAGTTGCTGAACAAAAAGTACAAAGTTGCACAAGTTAAAATATTTATGATTTGTGAAATAACAAAAAAACACCCTAAAATAGGTGTTTTTGTACTTTTTGAAGAGTAATTAGGACAGCTCCGTACCCTTCTATCTTTGATATTAAGTTATATACAGGTTTCTTTTTTGCAAAATTTAAAGATATCCTTGGCTGAGATATATTATACAAAACATCCATTTCCTCATAAGTAAGCCTTTTTGGTCTCCCCATAAGAGTCCAGTTATTAAAAGCAGATCCTATTTCTTCTCCAATTTCATATACAGTTACCTTATAATCATATTGAAGATTCTTAAGGGACAAGGATATTTCCCTTTCAGTAACTTGCTTTTTCCTTTTTTGTTTTATTAACTTTTCATTTTCTATAGTCTCATTTAGATCTTCACTAAAACTATAAATAAGAATTTGGTAATTATCTTCATAACTAGTTACAATATAGCCATCTTCCTTTTTAATTAAAAGATCCCCCAACTTTGATAAAAAATAATATGCATAATAAGATGATTTTCTTATACCATTAAGCGTTGTTATTCCTGGTGAACCAAAGAATAATTCATTGCTCATAACAGAGCTTTCTTCTACAGTATCATAAGCTTTCAAGAATAACATATTATTTTTTTCATTTATGAAGTTATGAATTATGTAAGGAATCATGTATGACGTATCAAAAATAGAGTTTACTGTGTTATCCTCTTCAAAAGCTTCCTCTATTATATCTCCCAATTCATACTTATCAAATATTTTCTGGGCAGCTTCAATGTAATCTTGTGGAAGATCCTTTGCTGTTCTAAACCTCCAGTTTTGAATTTCCCCTATACCATATAGATCTAGAAAATATAGAATAAAGCTTTCTAAAAGCCTTAAAAACAAGTCTATTTCATCAAATATTTTATCTAAGATTATCATAGGAATAAGTTTAATATCTACCATAAACTCCATAAGCTTTTCAACCTCATTCCAATTAAGAAAATCTAAGTTTTTATTAAAATAAATTCTCATATCCTTATGAAATAAATACTGAACTATACCATATTTAAAGCCTATATTTTTTTGAATATCCGCTGCAAAGCTTTGCTCTCTCTCTTTTAAAAGTTCTATTCCATCTCCTAAATTTATTACTTCCTTCCAATAATCATTTACTTCCCCCATTACCTCAGAAACATCTACATTTATCTTGATTATCTCTTTTTCATAATTAAATCTATCATAATCCTCAAGATATGTAGAAAGGTACTCAATTGCCTCTTCAATATTAAGCTCTTCATATTTTTTAATTTTTTCATATTTTTTTTCTGAGATATAATTCTTCTTTCTGTACTGGAGAGGGGTCATATTATAATACATCTTAAAATATTTATTGTAATAGCGAGTGTGTGAAAAGCCTACATCCTCGGAAATTTCTGATATAGTTTTTTCTGTGTCCAATAAAAGCTTCACCGATTCATGAACTCTGGTAGAATTTAAAAACTCTTTAAAATTAATGCCTGCCATATTTTTTATTTCATGGGATAGATAATAAGAGCTTAAAAATTCACGCTCAGCTATGTCTTGCAAGCTTATCTTATTCATGTAATTGTTATATATAAATTTAGATATTCTGTGATATCGCTCAAATTGTATATCATTTTCCTTTAAATCTTCTTCATCATATAGTAAATAATGAAAGTTATTTAATAAATGAAATAACAGCTTTACCATATATTTTTCTATTTCTTCATCGAAATCATCACTTTTTTGAATGACTTCACAAGTAAGTATAGATAAAAATCTTCTTAAAACTTGATACTTTTCTTCTTCCTGTGCCCACTCTACTGTTGAGTTAGTATAAAAGTATATATTTTTTACATCGTTATAGTATTTTTCAAAAAATTCTATATCCATTTTAAATACTAATATTTTGTTATATTCATCATTAGAATATATTCTGTGGGGCTCATCTGCATTAACTATTTCAATTTCTCTTTCAAGCACTTCATATGTCTCAGACTCTATCTGAACATATATGCTTCCTTTTAAAACAAATATTATTTCCACACAGTTATGCCAATGAAGTGGATACTCCTTAATTGTGTTTAAGCTAATATTGACAGGAAGATGTTCCGTGAAAGTTACATATTCCCTTCTCATAAACCT
This sequence comes from Clostridium aciditolerans, assembly GCF_016316925.1. Lineage (GTDB taxonomy): Bacteria > Bacillota > Clostridia > Clostridiales > Clostridiaceae > Clostridium_AM > Clostridium_AM aciditolerans. The sequence goes on from NZ_JAEEGB010000006.1 coordinate 294,766, forward strand.
TTCTCCATTTCTTTATTTAGTAATATTATTATTTTAATTTTATCATATATAATTGATAACATTTGTTAACATATAGTTACACTTAATGAGAAATTCAAAAGTTATTTTATGTTAATTAATAAAAATATATTGTTTTTAAGTATACTTTTATTGAATAACGATAAACTTAGTGTTATTATATACCTAAGAAATATATGTTATCGGAGGAACAAAAATGAAAATGAACTTTATTGGAGAAAAATCTTTATCATCTTTTATCTATAAACTTTTAAAAATTTGTCTTATAGTTCTAGTTGTATGTATTCCTTTAGTAATTGTAGGAATAGCTGTTGATTATTCAAAAGGAGTAAAAGATTTTTATGATATAACATCATCGGGCTTGATGCTATCATTTATGCCACAAGTCAATAATGAATTTATTGCTAATTATAATATTAGATCTCTATTGTACAATATACCTGCAATAATTACATTTATATATATACTTTATTCTTTAATGAAATTATTTAAAGACTTTTCAAAAAATAAAATTTTTGAAATAGAAAATTTTAAAAGAACAAGAACTATTGGTGTATTAATAGTTTTGCTAGGAATATTTGAAAACATAGCAAACTACATTTCTGCACTAACAATAAACAACTTGACAATCAACGGTATAACTTTTCATACTGATCTTATATCAATAATAATAGATTCAAGATATGTGGGAGGTTTAATAATTATAATTATTGGAGAAATATTTAAAAGAGCTATTGAACTAAAAAAAGATCAAGATCTTACAATATAAATTATAACTAACTTTTGGATGGAGATGATATGATGTCAATAATCATAAGATTAGATAGAGTTATGGCTGATAGGAAGATATCTCTTGGAGATCTAGCTGATAAAGTTGGTATAACCTTATCAAATCTCTCAATTTTAAAAACTGGAAAAGCTAAAGCTATAAGATTTTCAACTCTTGAGGCAATATGCCGTGAGTTAAATTGTCAGCCTGGCGATATATTGGAGTATGATTCAAGTGTACAGGAAGATGAATTATAAAATGCAATGGTTTTTACTCGTAGTTAATTAGAAAAACCAAGACTATAATTTTGTGTAAATCGTGAAAAATATTATATAAATTTTAAGGGGATGACTCTATGAATTTAAGTTTGTTTAAGGAAATTAAAACAAGACACTTGTTTTTAAAAATGTTTTATATAACAATTTTATCTATAGTAATACTTATATTATATAAAAAAGTTTTTAACGGAACTTTAAGAGATGACCATATTGAGTTTTTTGCTGCTGTAATTACTTCATTATTCTTTATATTAGTACTTCAGTTTATGAAGCAAAATAAAATAACACTTAATCAACTTATAGGAAAGCCATCTAGCAAAAAATTTATATTGGAAGTTCCTCTAACTTGGATTATAACTACAATAGGCGGTATAGGAGCAATGTTATCAGTAATTTTTATGGTATATTCTGCAAATCCTAATTTATTAAATTCAGTAAACTCAAATTTTGCTTCAAAACCTGCCATTTATACTACACCTTTTACTGTTATCATAGGCTTCATATACGGAGTGATAATAGCTCCTATAACGGAAGAACTTACATTTAGAGGAATATTGTTAAATAGATTTCACAATAAATATGGAGTAACTAAAGCAGTCATATATTCTTCATTAATATTTATGATAGTACACACAAAAGTAAATCCATTATTGTTTTTTCTTGGAGTAAGTTGTTCTATTCTTGCTTTTAAATATAACTCCTTAATTCCTTCTATTTTACTACATGCTGTAAATAATTTTATTGTACATTTACGCGATTTAATGACACCCTCAAACAGTTCTTCTACAGGTACTTTTGATCCAAACTTGGGCATTTTCATATTAGGAGTTGTTTTGTTATCTATATATTTATTGTATATCTACAAAAATCGTCCTAAAAGAAAATTATTCAATACAAGTAACAACTGTATTAAAATTTAAACATAAATATGGTTTCAAATAAGAAAAGCACTCCTGAGTTTCTTTTTCTTATTTAACTTCTTATGTACTTTTGGTTGTTGTTCTTTTATTACTTGCTCTATTTTCATTGCCCATCACTTCCTTTTTTAAATTTTGTAACCTTATTCTGCATTCTGCATATTATATACTGTGTGTAAAAATTTTATGGAGGATTATTAATGTACAGAAATGAAAATCTAGATCCTAAACAAAATCTTAATCAGGACCCAAATGATACTTACCTTGACTATCGCGAGGACCTTGACGATGACCCTCACATGGGAATGTGCTGTCCTATGATGCACTGTTGTCCTATGATGTATGGACCTCATATGATGTCAAATCAAATGATGTTAAATCAAATGATGCCAAGTCAAATGATGCCAAGTCAAATGATGTCAAATCAAATGATGTCAAATCAAATGATGCCAAATCAAATGATGCCAACACAGGTTTCTCCTGCCCAAATGATGCCTAGTGATGGAGATGATGATCCTGATCCTCGTCGCCCATTTTTCCATGAGAGACCATTTTTCTTCCATCAAAGACCATTTTTCTTCCCTTTCGGACCATTCTTCCCTTTCAGACCATGGTGGATGTAGCATAGATAAAATTAATAATAACTCTATACCTAGATTAATTAAATATAACTGCGGCTTAGGCTGCAGTTTATTTTTTATTTAATTTTTTCAAAATAATAAGTACTGGCATCTCTGCCAGTACTACAAACGGAGGCTATATTAATGTACTTTACTGTAGTTAATTCCATTATATGATTAATTCATTATAGTGTTACTTAAATTTAAATAAGTATCAGTATTTCTACCAGTGCTCTTTGTACTAACCCAGCATTTTTTTTTAGTTGTAACCTTATTTTGAATCCTGCATATTATATATTGTGTGTAAAAATTTTATGGAGGATTATTAATGTATAGAAACGAAAATCAGAACATTGACCAGAACTTTGATCAGGATCTTAATGAAAATTCAAATTTAGATGATACTCGTTGTAAGAACAAAGGACATCACCAGGGGCATCACCAGGAACATCACCAGGGGCATCATTTGATTTGGCATCATCAGGGGCATCATCATGGACATCATCATTTTGGAATGTGCTGTCCTATGATGTACTGTTGTCCTATGATGTATGGACCTCAAATGATATCAAATCAAATGATGCTAAATCAGATGATGCCAAATCAAATGATGCCAAATCAAATGATGTCAAATCAAATGATGTCAAATCAAATGATGCCAAATCAAATGATGTCAAATCAAATGATGTCAAATCAAATGATGCCTAGTGATGGAGATGATGATCCTGATCCTCGCCGCCCATTTTTCCATGAGAGACCATTTTTCCATGAGAGACCATTTTTCTTCCATCAAAGACCATTTTTCTTCCCTTTCGGACCATTCTTCTTCCATCAAAGACCATTTTTCCCTGGAGGACCTTTTTTCCCTGGGAGATAGATGGAATATAAAACTTTAATTATAATTTAAAATATAACTGCAGTCTAGGCTGCAGTTATATCTATTTTGACTATTTTCAAAAAATCATAAGTACTGACATCTCTGCCAGTACTACAACTTGGAGGTAATTAATGTATTTCATTCTAATCAATTTCATTATATGATTGATTTATTGTAATGTTACAAAATTGAAACCATATAGTTTTACTCAACTAATCCACTTTCCTTAAATTGATGAACAAATTTTTTGCCTATCTTATTCACCTTTTCTTTTAAGAAAATTCCAATCAATATCGATGCAATAAAATATAAGGATAAAATGGTCATATTGTGAATTAGTACATTTCTTAAAATACCTCCAACTGCCTCTCTCATTCCTCCTATAGCATAGGTAAAAGGTAATAGAGGATTTATATATCGGAAAAAGGATGGTGTCAATTCTATTGGAAATGTTCCTCCTGAAGCTGAAACCTGCAGTACCAAACCTATCATCACTAAGGCCTTTCCTACATTTCCAAAAACAGATACTAAAGTGTATATAATCATACTAAATATAATACTTACATATATTCCGTACAGCACATATATAAAAGGAGCCGAAACATAAGTTTTTAAGAGAAATAAGTTACCCATTGTTACTACAAAAGCCTGCATAATTCCAATAGTTACAAAAGTAAGATATCTCCCAAAAAATTGATCTCCTGCCTTTATCTCCAATCCATCATCAAAGCTTTTAACTTCTACTGATAGCAATGAAAGTAGTATAAAAGCTCCTACCCAAAGAGCAAGTATAGTATAAAAAGGAGCCATAGCTGAACCATAGTTTGGGATTGGAAAAATTCTATCCTGCTTTATCTCCACTGGATCTGATAGAAAATCACTTTCTGCTTTTGCATCCCTTTTTAATATCCTTACAATCTCATCAAATTTTTTATCACCACTTAAACTTCTTAACTTATCAGCATTTGAATGTATATCATTTTGAACTGTAGGAAATTTATCCTTAACTTCCTTTAATCCTTTTACTCCTATATCAGTTCCAGTTTTGACTCCTTGGAGCAAACTATCAACTAACGGAATGTTCTGCTGAGCATTTTGTAAAAGCTGTAATGTATTATTTGAGATTCCTGCAAAATTTTTCATTGTACTTTCAATTGCTGGAGCTGTTACTGAATCAAAATTGTTAATCATATTACCTGTTAAATCTGAAACTTTATTAGCTCCGTCTATTGCAGCATCTATATTTTCAGGTAAAACTTGTTTCCCATAATCTATACTACTAATCATAGAATCAACGTAGGCTTTTTGGTTTGTCATCTGATTTTTAGTACTCTGGAGCTGACCAATAAAGTTTGCTATAACATTATTATTTAAAGTTTTATTAATGGATTGAAGCAAACTTATACCACGGCTAAGTCTTTCTATTCCATCGCTATACCTACTGCTAACTGTAGCCAAAACCTCTCTAATCTTACCACTGTCAGATGCTTCAAAGGACTTAGCGCCATTTAAAAGAGCCTTAGCTGTATCCGTTGAGCTTTTTATAAGTGCTAAATCTGCTTTTATAACTGGCGATATAGTCTGCAATGAATTAGTTGCTTTTCCTATTACTTCATTACTTGTTTTAGCAATATCTGTTGTTTTGTTCAGTGTGTCAGATATAACAGGTACATTTTTTTGTACATTTTGCACATATTGCTGAAGTACTAAAGATCCTGCATAGGCATTGTCTATATCTCTCCCAACTTCAGGCATCTTATTATCTATGTCAAGGATAATATCAATAATCCCCTGAAGCTGTGGCTTAATGTGTTCTAAGTCAACCCCAAATTGATTAATATAAGAAAGAACTGTATCACTACAGGTTTGAATAAATGATCTTGTTATCTCCTCTTGAAGGCTAGTTATTCCTTTTTGAGTAATTTTAGGAGCTATGGCATTTATCTTTTCATTAACAGCATAAATTAGCTCTGCTTTTTTTGGTGTATCTTTCTTTGCAATAGAAATAAGATTTTCCGAGAAATCCTTCGTTATTGTAATACTAGCATAGTATTTACCTGTCTTTACTCCATTTTGAGCCTCGCTTTGACTGACAAATTTCCAGCCTATGCTTTGATTATCCTTTAACTTTTTTATCATATCATTTCCTACATTAATTTTAACATTTCTAAATTCTGAGCCTTCATCTAAGTTAACTACTGCTACTGAAAGATTTTTAGTATTTCCATAAGGATCCCATGAAGCTTTGATGTTAAACCATGCGTAAAGTGATGGCAAAATAGTTAGGGCTAATATTATTATCAGCGCTACATAGTTTGTATATATGTTTCTTATATCTCTTTTATAAATTTTAAAAATACTTTTCATATCTTTTTTTAAATTCTGAAAGACATTTTTCATAAATCTCGCCCCCATTTCGCTGAACGTTGTAAAATATTCACTAATGTTATTTACTATTTTATCATAATTATGCTAAACCATCATCATAGCCAAGCAAGTTTATTCTTAAGTCAGCTATTAAATAATTATAGAATAAAAAAGCTTAGAATAGTAATATTCTAAGCTTTTTATGTTTTGTCTCATAGCTCTCTCACCTAACATTCCAGTCTTATATAAAACTATTCTTAAATAATCATTAAAGTGATAGATATTGTAGAAATATATTTATTGAAGCTTTTTTCTCTCATAAATAACTTCCCCATTTATAATTGTTATTACAACTTTTGTATTTATCATATCCAGTGGATCGCCATTTAATATAATTATATCTGCATCGTATCCTACTTCTAATTTTCCAATTCTATCATCACACTCAAGCATTTGTGCTGCATTGATTGTTATCGATTTTAACGCATCTAGAGGTTTTAAACCTTCCGAAACTGCAAGCAAAGCCACTGATCTTAGCTGATCTATAGAATTATATGGATGATCTGTTATAAGCGCTATTTTAACACCTGCCTCTACTAAATGAAGTGCAGAACTGTAGTTTCGTTTTCTAAGCTCCATCTTTATTCTCGGTGTTAATATCGGTCCAAAGGCTATAGGTATATTTTTCTCTATTAAATAATCACTGATGAGATGAGCTTCAGTGCCATGTTCAATAACAAGCTTTTTTATGTTAAATTCCTCTGCTATTCTTATAACTGAAACTATATCATCAGCACGGTGAGCGTGGGCTCTTAAAGTCAATTCCCCCTTTAGCAATGGAACAACAGCCTCAAGTCTAATGTCTCTTTCTCTAAGCTTACCCTGTTCCTTTTCAACCATGTAATCCTGCGCTCTCATAAACAACTCTCGTATTAAAGAGGTTACCCCCATTCTGGTTACAGGACACTTTCCACTATTGCCATAACACGACATAGGGTCTTCTCCTAAGGCTATTTTAAGTCCATATGGATTTTTAACTATCATTTTATCAATTATTCTTCCATATGTCTTTAATACTGTATTTAAACCTCCAACAGCATTGTTACTTCCTGGCCCACTCATAACACAAGTAACACCGGCTCTCACTGCATCTTTAAATGAAATGTCGAGAGGGTTTATACCGTCTATTGCTCTTAGGTGCGGAGTTACTGGGTTTGAGGTTTCATTGTTATCTATACCTAACTTCCCAGTAGCCTCCTCTATTATACCCATATGCGTATGACAGTCTATGAATCCAGGTAGTGCGTAATGTTCTTTAACATCAATAACTCTTAATTTATCTGATTCAAAATTTATATTAACAGCTATCTGTTCTATTTTCCCATTTCTCAACAAGATATCTTTTTTCGATTTGCTGTAGTTATCAAAATTTATTAATACACAATTTTTTAGCAATATAGGCTGCATGCTTTCACCTCATAATTTGCTGTAATGATTTCTTCGATCATATAGACTTCTAAAGTCTATTATTTACTTAAAATGTTTCATTATACATATAATATACTCGTAACTGAACTCTATTCTGAAAATAGCAAATGAGAGGCTACTTAAGAGGTGAAATCTATTTAAACTAAGATACTTTTACCTTCTTTTTCTCTAAATAATTTAAAAATAGTTTATCTATACAAATACCCAAAGTTACTAAAACAACACCCAAAAACTTAACACATGAAAACTTTCCACTAATTATTATATCTACTACAAATCCAGTAGCTAATTGACCGATTAAAATTAAAATTGTTGAGTACGTCACTGGAATCTTTGGCAGCGAAATAATTGTCAACACTAATGCTGCCAATCCAAAAACTCCACCTAAGTATACCCATGTCGGAACTGACTTCATAATGCTTAAGCTAAAGATATTATTACTCCTTATTATAAGGACAACTAGTATTGAAATAACTGATGCCACAACATAATTTACTAAAGTTCCATTAAGTAATCCTATTCTTTCTGATAACTTAAAGTTAATCATCTTAGAAATTACTGCTATAAATCCACTTACAAGTGCTAGCACTAATCCAACTACCATGTATCCACCTCTATTCTTATTAAAAGTTCATGTAATCTACTATTTATTTTATTATTAAATATAAACCTATAAAGATAATTATAAAAACCGGCAATCTCTGTACTTTGAATTTAACTTTTTTTACTCCAAAGAATCCAAAGTGATCTACTAATGCTGAAATTACTATTTGTCCTAATAATGATAGTGCTATCGTTAACGTAGCTCCTACTAGTTTAAAACTAAGGCTATTTGCTGAGACTAAAATAACCCCTAATATACCAGCGGAATATAGTAAAAAAGATTCTTTTCCAAATTCTATAGACTGTTTTTTAACTATTTTTATATATAAAACTAATAAAATTACTCCAATAATATGAACAAAAAAGCTAATTTCAAATACATTCAAATAATTACTTAATAATCCATTCAATGTTATCATTATAGATAAAAAAATTCCTGCTGTTATTGCTAAAATCACATTCATTGTAGTAACCTCACCTCCTGATTTTTTAGTTTTTCTAAATCAATAATTATAATTTTCCCATCTTGATATTCTAAAATATTTTCCCGCTTCAATTTATTAATTATCCTATTAATACTTCTGATCGATGCAGCTAAATCTTCTGATATTAATTCTTTTGATATAAGTATGCTATCAGATTTATTTTTACTATATAGATTTAAAACCAACCGTACAAATTTATACTCAAGATTATAAAATACATCATTAGATGACTTTTCTATTTTTGAATAAAGTTTACTACTAAGTTTATTTATAATAAACATTGAAAAGCTTGTATCTATTTCTACCCATTTTATATATGTTTTTCTAGGAACCATTAACACTTCACAATCTGATAGAGCCTCAACTGTACAGATATATGGCTTATTGTTTGATAGCTCGAGCTCTCCGTAAATCTCTTCCGGTCCAATAATAAGTTGTAAATAATTTGTTCCTAATATAGAGGTTCTATATATTTTATTAGTTCCTTTTAGCAATATATGAAAATGTCTAGCTTCAAAGCCTTGTTTCACCATTTTGTCTCCCTTTTTAAAGTTTTTAACAATAAACTTTTTCTTTATTTCACTTGGACAATTTTCAATTATATCTAAAATGTTTTTCCTCATCTTATCCCTCCTGTAATAGATACTACATTATAAGTTAAAGCAGTTAAAGGACATTTGTCCTAAGATAGTATTTTTGTATTTCAACGAATTATGCTTTCATATTAATCACAACTCTATAAAATACTCATATTATAATTAATGAATTAACTTTATTTCAATATTTTCTCAAAGCAAAAGTAAAGATTTAAAACTTAACTTCATCATAGTTAAGTATATAACCTTTACTTTTTTAATAGGAGGTATTTATGTTGTATTGTACCTTGATTTGTGACCTTAAATCTTCTAGAAAACTAAAAAACAGAGAAGAAATACAATATAAAATTATTGATATGTTAAAAAAATCTAATATAGAATTTGAAAATATCATTGCATCTCCATTCTTAATAACCACTGGCGATGAATGGCAAGGACTTTTAAAATATCCTTGTGATTATAAGAAACTGATAGATTTTTTCAAAAGTTTTATCCCAGGTATACAATTTTATACTGGAATAGGTATTGGAGATATATGCATCCATAATTTTGAGTTAACTGTAAATCAATTGGATGGACCTTCTTTTTACAGAGCAAGAGAGGCCTTAAAATATGCTAAAAGAAATAATTTACCCTTAGTTATTTTATTTGATAACTGGAATAACCTGTAATGTTTTTATTATTATACCTCCTGAAATTGCTAAAATAAAACTTATAAAAGTACCTATAATAAAATATTCAGCAAAGTTGCTGTCATCCATTTTTTTAAATCTTGCAATTGATTTTGCAGTAAGTACAAAACCTACCATAGAGGGTTGTCCAATAGCCATTACTAAAAGTATAAAAATTCGCTCTAATATTCCTATCGTAAATCCACCATTTGGACTTCCTATATCTGTTTCTTTAACACTTTTAACTATTACAAGTTTTTTATCTATAAGCTTTCTATATAGTTTTAAATTTATAGCTTGGATATACTTACGTATGAATACCCCAGTCCCCCAAGTACATGATAAAAAAATGATACCTACTATAAGCCATCTATCTAACATTCTAATATTGTAAGGATAATTGTTAATAATACTAATTAATAGATTTGAAATATTGCTGATATTTAAATCAGACGTAAGCATAACTATTATTGAAATATGTATTAACTGATCTGTTATGAATATAAAAATACTACTTTCAAAAGAAGGTTTTAATTTAACTATAAAAGTCTTTATTTCATCAATTATAGAGTGTAAGAAGGCTATACAAAACAAAATTTCAAAATAATATATATAATTAAGTTTTGAAGATTTATATATACTAATATATATAATTAAAATAAGAAGCATTGTACAAAAATGAGTAAGCCCATGTATTGCATTTCCGATTAGACTATCTTTAAAACTTTTACTAAATCTCATATTTAAGATATATTGACTTTGAAAGATGAAATCGCAAATTAAATGACTTATAATAAGTAATAGAAGAATACTTAAATTCATTTTATATATCCTTTCTTATTTTGCAATAGGAATCTATTAGACATTCTATAATAAAATTATTATTATTAATTACAAAATAATTAGAAGCATTTAGCTTTTGACTAATATCTGCTTTAGAAATACCTGGTACTTGTTTAATTATATTATTATATGATCCTAATTCTTCATATAATTCTATTATTTCTAATTGTTTATTCGTTATTTTATGTTTTAGAATCTCATTATTTTCAATTAGAGTATTGATAATTTTATTTATAGACAAATCGTATCCTTTTTCTTCACTAGTAGTAAGTGCTATCTCACTAAATATAAGGGCTTTCTTCATAAACTCATTTATAAAAGAAACTCCTTCAGCATTAAAATATATATTATTATTTTTGCTATTCAATTTTTTGTTATAATATCTATTTTTATTTTTTACTATATTTAATGCTTCTCTTGCTTTAATAAAGCATTCACCATCCATTGATGCTGTATCCTCATATATATTAGTACTAATCTCTCCTATACCAACTCCTGCATATATATTTATGTTTTTCTTTTTTAAAAATCTTTGAAATATATTTATAACATAATAACTTTTATTGGGATTCTTTAAAACAATTTGCCACTCATCTCCTAAAGTAATTGATATGGGGGCTGCCAATATGTCTTTGAATTCAATATTTAACTTTTGTATGTAAAACTTTAAATCCTCTTGTATAACTTGCCTATTTTTTAATTTTCTTGACCCAGCTATATCTATGTTTATAACGCTAAATAAATTCATTTTATCATCACCTTAAAATATTTTCATCTAAATTGATTTTTATAATTAAAATTATATCATAAACCAATTAATTTATATATTTACCATTTTTTATGCTTATTAAACCTTTAAGGTAAAATCTTATTAGTAACTATCATAACCTCTATTATGTATTTTAACATTTTAGCTTGACAATAACCCATGTTATAACTATTATGATTACATTAAGAGGTGAGAATAAATGAAAAAATTAAGCAGTCGTTTTTCAATTGCTGTACATATTTTAATTTTATCAGCAATTACAGATAAAAATTGTACATCAGAATTTATTGCTTCAAGTGTAAATACTAACCCTGTTTTAATTCGCAGAATTATAGGATTTTTAAAAAAATCAGACCTTGTCAATGTTCAAGCAGGCACCGGCGGAACATTCCTTCAGAAAGCCCCTTCTGAAATAACACTACTTGATGTATACAATGCAGTTGAAGTTACTGAAGATAACAGGCTTTTTAATTTCCACAAAGGTAACATAAAATGTAAGGTTGGTGCTAATATTGAATCTATATTAGGTGCTTCCTTTAGAAATGCTCAAAATGCAATGGAAAATGAGCTAAAAAAGGTAACTATACAAAATATAATAGATGGAATAAATGAAATTCCGTAAATTTTATCATGGGAAAACTGTGAAATTAAATAAATACAAAAGCATAACATAAAAGTAAGAATATCTAGTATATTTACTTTATATTATGCTTCTGTATTTGTATAATAATTTGCTGTTACTGACAACTTTTATATTAAAATCTGCAAAATATTAGAATTTTATTATTTCAAAAGGTTCAAATCCCTTACTAATCTTAATTTCTCCGCTTTCTATATAAAAAATTTCAAAAATCGGATTAGATGCACTTTTATACATACCCTGAACTACAGGTGAAAATTTAGCAAAAGCTTCTTCTTTTTGCTCATTATCAGTCACAAAAATTGCCTTACCTGAGATTCTAACGTTATATTCATTGCTGGCACACGCAAACGCTACTTGCGGATTAGCTTGCATTTGCTTATAAACATCTTTTGTATTTGCTGTACCAAAATAAAATCTGTTTCCTTTTGCAAACTGAAACTGCCATCCTCTAACCTCAAGCTGTTCTCCATTCGTTGTTGCAAAATATCCTGCTGTTCCATCAGCTAAAATCTCTTTAACTTGTTCAATAGTCATATTCTGTACCTCCAAAGCTTTATATTACCAAGAAAGTTTATTATATATTATTTTCATAAAAAATTTTTCAATTCAATTTCTTTCTTGTTGTAACCATTATAGTTTCAACAAAAATATTTGTCAAGTATTAGTTTCTCTATATCTAAAGAGTATTACCAAACTCTTGTACTATAACTAAGATTGACATTATTATTTAGCAATAGTAATATCTATATGTTATTTAATAATTAAAAACAACTTGGAGGATATATATGATTCATACATTAGCTATTACGAAGGATATGCAATTAAAAAAAGATTTGCCTCTCAATGAACTTGATGGAGCAAATATAAAGTGGTACTGGGTAGATTTCGATTCTTCTGACGAAAGTGAGTCTGTTTTACTAGATACTCATTTTCACTTTCATCATTTAGCAATAGAAGATTGTCTCCATTTTCTCCAAAGACCAAAACTTGATTTCTATGATAATTATAATTTTTTTGTTCTTCATGCATTAAATAATGATGGACTGACTCCTAGTGAAGTAGATCTATTCGTAGGAAACAATTTTATAGTATCCTATCATAAAACTCATCTTGAGGAAATTGAAGAAGTGCGATTAAAAATTAATACTACAGAGAACTCCTGGGGTGACGGCAGCATATATGTTTTTTATCAAATACTTGATAAACTAGTTGACCACTACTTCCCAGCTGTGTATAGACTTGAAGACCAAATAGATGTGATTGATGATAACGTAAAAAGAGCATCCTTGAGAAAACTTTTAGATAGAACTTTTGAGGTTCGTTCAGATCTTCTAAGGTTAAGAAGAATAATTACTCAAATGCGTGATTTAGCATACAGAATTTTAAGTTCTGATCACTTAAAAGATATCAAAGAAAAACATATATATTTTTCAGATGTATATGATCACCTTTTAAGACTTACAGAAATGATTGAATCAAGCTTAGCCCTAACATCCGAGCTTAGAGACAGCTATCTTTCGGTGAATTCTCATAAGATGAATAAAATAATGATGCTTCTAACTGTAGTTACTACAATATTCATTCCTCTTACATTCATAGTGGGTGTTTACGGAATGAACTTTAAATATATGCCTGAGTTAGATCTCAAATATGGCTATTTTATAGTGCTAGGGATTATGCTGCTTATTGGATTCTTCATGTTTACATGGTTTAAAAGAAAAGGCTGGTTTGATATTGATTAAATCAATATCAAACATTTTAAATTTATTTTACAATTCTTTATAGAATTTTTAAAATTACTTTAAATGATTTTTAATCTCTGTCTTTATAATGAACTCATAACAAATAAGGATACGTAATCAAACGTTTCTTATTAATATAAGGAGGTCATTCTAATGAACAAGATTAAACTTTTATATGATGTATTCAAAACTATGAAGGACAAAGAACTATTTAATGGAACAATTAGTGTAGACGCAGCTAAAGGTGATTCAAAGGTGTTATCATTCTCTAACAAATTTAACATTAATGTTGCTACTGGAGAAACAAAGACTGAAATAAGCAGTGAATTTGATTTAGAAGGCAAAAAAGCAAAACATCAAAGCAATACAGAGTTTAACATTAAGGACTGCAAACATCATAAATTTCATCAGCATATGCATATGAAGCACCAAGATATTGGTAATCATTGCTGTGAGCATGGCAGTATAAAAGCAAAACTTTCAAAAATCACTTTTATACTTAATATCCTAAATAATCTTAAAGCTGATGGAAAAGATGAAAAAACAGTATTATCTCTTGACTTAAAGGAAGTAATTAAGGAAATTAAAGAACAGCACAAGGATTTAAATAATGAACATCAAAATTCATGTAAGCACCATATAAATGATCAACATGAGCATTGTGCGTGCATAAAAGAATTCCTGTGCTCTGACCATGATGAAGCTATATTAAATATATACATTAATAAAAATAATGAAGTGGAAAAAATAGAGGTTGATGCTAAGGGTGAAAATAGTCTTAATGTTTTAGTAAACTTAGCTTGGTAAACAAATAACGGATGTAAACTAAAAATATTTACATCCGTTATTTGTTTTAAGTAAAAAGGTATTGTGGTAATATTAATATAATTAAATTTAAAAGGTGATGACTATGAGCGTTTGGAGAAACAATAAAAACAAATCTCACAAAGAGTGGCATGAATTTCATCGTAGAGCTCATGAATTACATGGCATGAAACATAAACATTACTATAATATTCATCAAAAACACCAAAAGCATAAAAATGAATTTTATCTGTGCCATAAATATTTAACATGGTTGCGCCCTGCTGCTTTGGTTATTAATATATTTATAATTTACCTAATCTTTAAGGTAGTAGGTCTCAAATTTATAACTATACTTTTCGCAACAATATTTACTGTTAAAGAAATTGCACATTTATACATATATGCAAGATTAGAAAAAAAAATAATGAAACCTATTGAAGAATTAAAAGCCGGGGTAGAAGAAATTGCTAAGGGAAACTACGAAGTAAGAATTGAAAAAAGTGTTTATAATGAAATTGGTATTTTAATAGATGAATTTAATGAAATGGCTGAGAAACTACAACAAGGTGAAAAGCTAAAAAAAGAATATGAAGAAAATAGGAAGACACTAATAGCAAACATATCTCATGATTTAAAGACCCCAATTACCTCGATAAACGGATATGTTGAAGCCATACTAGATGGAATAGCTGACTCTCCTAATACAACCAAAAGCTATCTTAGAACAATTCATAGTAATATTGACTATATAAACAGACTAATCGATGATTTGTTTTTATTTTCAAAGCTAGATATGCAAAAACTTAACTTTAAATTTGAAAAAGTAAGAATAAAGCCTTTCATGGAAGATATGATGGAAGAGTTTAGATTTGTTTTAGGAGAAAAAAATATCAATTTTAATTTTATTGATAAAATTGAAAAAGAATCTGAAGTTAATATAGATGGAAAAAGGATATATCAAGCTATAAGAAATATTATAGGTAATGCAATTAAATATGGTCAAAAAGAAAATTTAACTCTCTCTGTAGAATTAAGTAAAGAAAGAGAATATATAAAAATTGACATTAGCGACAATGGTCCTGGCATATCTGAAGATAAGCTTCCTTATGTATTTGATAGATTTTATCGTATAGATACAGAAAGAACAAAAGATTTGATGAGTACAGGACTTGGTCTAGCAATCTCCAAAGAATTGATAGAAGCTCATGGTGGAACGATTTATGTTTCAAGTGTTTTAACAAAAGGCAGCACTTTTACAATAGAACTTCCCCTAGTAGCTTCATAAATTGTATGAGATATCATGAAACAAGAAGGGAACGGTTTTGATGAAACAGGTTTTGATAATTGAAGATGACAACAATATTGCTGAATTAGAAAGAGATTACCTTCAACTAAATGGATATAAAGTTGATATAGAACAAGATGGATTGTCAGGCTTAAAAAAAGCTCTACTAGGTATTTACGATGTTATAGTAGTAGACTTAATGCTGCCTAGTAAGGATGGCTATGAAATAGTGAAGGAAGTCAGAGATAAGTTTGAAATTCCTATTATAATTGTGTCTGCCAAAAATGATGATATAGATAAAATAAGAGGTTTGGGCTTTGGTGCAGATGATTACTTGACTAAACCCTTCAGCCCTGCTGAATTAGTTGCAAGAATAAGATCCCACATAATAAGGTATGAACGTCTTTCTGGTAAAAAATCCGCTACAGGGATTATAAGTCACAAGGCTATAGAAATTAGAACGCATTCTCATAAAGTATTTGTAAATGGTAAAGAGGTTATACTTACAACAAAAGAGTACGAGTTGTTAGTCTTTCTAGCTTCAAATCCCAATATTGTTTTTAGTAAAGATCAACTTTTCAATACTATTTGGGCAGAGGATTATTGCGGAGATACAGCAACTGTAGCAGTCCATATACAAAAGATTAGAAAGAAGATAGAAAAAGATTCTGGAAGTCCTGAATACATTGAAACTATATGGGGTACAGGGTATAGATTTAATTCATAATTAAAGAGGATAATCTAAACGATTTATCCTCTAACACTATAGATCCTTTCTATAATGCTTTCTCCTCTAACTCATTTAAAATGTTTATACTAGCACTTTTATCATTTTTTAGTTTTTCAAAAAATTCACTGTCATTCATTTGCTTGTATAAATTCTTTATTATGTTTTTCATTTTAACTTTATCGCATTCACTTATACAAAGCATAAATACAAATTTCACATATTCCTTATGCCATTTTGTTGGATGTTCTAATACTGTTAAAGCAATACAAGATTCCTTAACATTTTCTGCTTCTCCATGAGGAATAGCTATTTCCATTCCAACTTCTGTGGCCATCAAGTTTTCTCTTGATATTACATCATTAACAAAATCTTCATTTATATATTGTTTTTCTAGCAAAACTCTGCACATATCATAAATAATTTCTTCCCTATTGTTAAATCTCTTACTTCTATAGAAAATCTCCTTCTTTATATACCTTCTTTTTTCCCCTTCTATCTCATTAAAGTTATGCTCAATATATTGTTCTATCTTCTTTATTTTTTGCTTTAATATCTAGCTCTACTAAATCAATTTCAATTAGTTTTTTCATAATTTGAACTCCTTCTTTAACTATATTTTTGATGTCTGTTTTCCCGTAATGCTATAAGGCTAATTTAAAATGTTAGTACCACAATAATGTGGTAAAATTTTTATTTGATAACTAACCGCTTCTAATACTTCCTTTACAAAAAAATGATTCAAAGCTATTTTAATAGCCTTGAATCATTTTTTATTGGATACTATATACTTGAAACAATAAAAGATATCTCTCCATTGATTTCAAAATCATTGTAACCAAATGGTATTACGAAGTTATCACCTTTTTTAATTTCTTCTCCATCTAAAGTTCCTTTTCCCTCTATGACAGTAACTAGTGAAAATAATGCTTTGTGATTAATGCGAGCTTTATCCTTCACATCAAATTTTACAGTGTTAAAATACTCAGAGTTAACATAATGAGTCTTTACATACCCATCTTTCTTTTCAATTATTGATTTTACATTATTCTCGTCTCCAAAAGGTACTTTGATTACATCTATAGCTTTTTCTACATGTAGTTCTCTTTTTTCACTAGTGTTTTCATCTACTCTATCATAATCATATACTCGATATGTTAAGTCTGAAGATTGTTGTATTTCATATATTAAAGTATTCTTGCATATGGCATGCACTGTTCCTGAAGGTATATAAAAGAAGTCTCCTTTTTTTATAGGCTTAAATGTTAATAATTCCTTCCACTTTCCTTCTTCAATGTAATTAACTAATTCTTCTTTTGTATTTGCATTATGACCATATTCTAAAACTGTATCTTCATTGCAATCTATAATATACCAAGCCTCTGTTTTCCCCAACTGGCCATTTTCCTTTGAATATGCATATTCATCATTTGGATGAACTTGTATTGATAAGTCATTAGATGCGTCTATCAATTTAACTAATAAAGGAAACTCTTTATTTTTTATGTTTCCAAAATGTTCTCTATGGTTTTCATATAGCCATGATAATGTTTTTCCTTTGAACTCTCCATTTTTTATTATACAGTCTCCATTTTTATGTGCTGAAATAGCCCAACATTCCCCTGTTTTATCTGTTGGTATATCATATCCAAAATATTCTTTTAGTTTTCTTCCTCCCCAGACTCTGTACTTAAAAACAGGTTCTAATCTAACAATTTCCTTCATATCTTGCTCCTCCTATAATCTAAAATATATTCAGTTACACTACTATTCTATTTTTCTATTCTTTATTAAATCATGTTTTTAAAGTGTTAGCAAATTATTTCATTATATTTACTCTTCCTCCTTTTTCAACTCAATTTTCATACCTTCAACGTGTTTTCTCTCCATAACATGTTTTTTCTTTCTATTCTCTTTGCTTTCAAATATGATATCAAAATCATAATCTTCAGGATACAATTCCTTTTTATCAATATACAACGAAAGCCTTTTATGGTTTATTTTAAGTTTTTTCTTCATCACCATAACTCCCACTTCGCCTTTGCTGTTTTCAAGTTCGCATACAATACCTTTACAATTCATAGTACTTATATAAACACAATCTCCTATTTTAAATCTTGACTCTTTCCTACTCTTTTCTAGGATTGCTTTCTTAGATGCTAAATCCCTAGTCTCCTTTATTTTGTTTTCATGAATTTCTTTTAACTCATCAACTTTATTTTTAAATTCTAAGTCTATAATGTCCTTAGAATTTACATAGCTAGAATAATTCTTTTGTTCTTTATAAGTAACCTTATGCGCTTTTTCTATAATTTCTTTTCTCATGCCAAGTCTTAAAGCTATTAAAAAAGCATTACTCTCTCCTGCTTTACCTATTTTTAATTTATATAAAGGTTTCAGAGTATTTATATCAAATTCCATACATCCATTTTTAAAACCTTCTTGATTTTCTGCATAATACTTTATTTCGCTATAATGGGTTGTAGCTAATATAGTTGCTCCCTTATCGTATATATCTTGAAGCACTGCTACTGCTATTCCCATACCTTCTCCTGGATCTGTTCCTGCCCCAACTTCATCTAATATAACAAGGGTATGAGGATCAGCACATTCTATTATAGATATAATGTTTCTTATATGGGACGAAAAAGTGCTAAGAGATTGTTCAATACTTTGACCATCACCTATATCCACTAAAATATCATAAAATGTAGCAAACTCGCTTCCTTCCTCTACAGGTACATGAAGCCCTGACTGAACCATCATGGTAAGAAGTCCTACTGTTTTTAGAGCTACTGTTTTTCCACCTGTATTAGGACCTGTAATTACAAGGCTTCTATAATCATTTCCAATAGTAAAGTTTAAAGGCACAGCGCTTCTTCCTATAAGAGGATGCTTTCCACCTTTTATATTTATATACTTGTTTTCATTTATCTTTACCGATCTTCCATCTATAGCTTTACTATACTTTGCTTTAGCCATAATAAAATCGTAATGAACCATAGTTTCAATATTTATTGATAGTTCTCTTTCATAGCCTTCTACCATAACAGTTAATGTTGAAAGTATTCTGTATACTTCATTTTCCTCTTGGATTCTTAATAAATTTAATTCGTCTTGTACCTTCTTAACCTCAGCAGGTTCCAGAAACACTGTAGATCCACTTCCAGAACTATCTAAAACATTTCCTTGTATTTCTTTTTTATATTCACTTTTTATAGGTATTACATATCTACCATTCCTCATACTTATAAGGTTATCCTGAAGAAATTTACGATAATTGGAGTTCTTTAGGACATTTTCAAGTTTAGTTTTAACTCTATCTTCAGCTATGGCTATCTTCTTTCTAATTCTCGATAGTTCTGTACTTGCTTTATCAATAACATTATTTCTATATATACATCTTTCTATTTCTTCTTCTAGCTCTTTAAGTTCATATATTGATTGTGCATAGCTGCTAACAACAGGTGCAACTACAACTTTATCTTCCATGAATCTTTTAAGCCTGACTCCCTCCTTTAAAAGTTCATATATTGCCGTAAATTCTTCCGGATTAAGTACCGCCCCTTTACCTAGTTTAGACATGATCTTTTCAATATTAGTTAAGCTATGAATTGGTACACTGGAACTTCTATTTACAATAGCTCTGGATTCTGTTGTTTCTCTCATCCAGTTTTCTATTTCTCTAATGTTTGCCGAAGGTTCTAGTTTTCTTATAATTTCCTTAGCAGGCTCTGAAATAGCATATTCACAAATTATCTCCTTTATTTTGTTATATTCTAATATTTCAATAGTATTATTATTCAATTTTTATTCCTCCTAATTTTATTAATTTTTTCTATGTCTAATTGATATTAATATCCTGGAATGCAGACAAATCTTATATTATTTACTCTTCATTTTATTAAAATAAGATTCCTACACTTGACATAAACATCACTCCTTACTAAAGTTAAACGCAAAAAGGCTGCAAATGAACATGGGTTCACCTGCAGCCTAAAAATGTATCATCAAAAAGGTAAAGATATCCTGTAAAGGGCATAAAAATACCGTGCTGAAAGCACGGTATACCACTTCCAAGTATATCCTATTGATTTTATCTGCTTCCCTGTTCTTAACTAATCATCCAAAAGAATTGCAATGCAAACAAACCTGATTAAATCAGATTATTTAACAACTTCTTCTAGACGAACTATTCAATTAGTTAGTTAAGAACAACCTCTATCATAAAACATACTCCTTTTTTGATACATTTAAATATCTAATCACATTATACAGTTAATATCTAAACTCTTAATGCTATTTTAGTTTAACAACCTTATTAGGTTATCTACATTATATTTTAAATTTATGGCCTTTGCAATAGCTTTTATCGAACTTTTGTAACATTTTTACTAAATTACAATATTATCCATTAACCTTACTTCATTCCCATAATATCAACTCTTTTTACTCTATTATGAAGATCAGAAGATTTAACACCTCTTTGAGAAACTTCCTCTTCTTTTATGTTTAAAGTTTTTGCAATTAAAGCTCTTACTCTTGGACCACAGAAAGCTCCTTGACACATTCCCATTCCAGCTCTTGTACGTCTTTTAATAGCATCAATAGATTTTATTTTAATGCCTCTTTCTAATGCATCTACAATCTCCTCTTCGGTAACTTTTTCACATCTACATATCATATGCTTATCTGGTTCCTTTGAATTAACATCTCCATCAAAATTTTCATTTTTTTTAATTATAATAGGTTTTCTATAAGACTTAAAATCTTTCTTTTCTTCCAAATTTAATTCTGAATTTTTAAGTATATCTAATACCTTTTTAGCAATAGCAGGTGAAGATGTCAACCCCGGAGAATCGCCTGTTACATTTAGGAATCCTTTTACTTTTGTTTCTTCTACTATAAAGTCTTTTCTTGTATTAGTGGGTCTAACTCCAGCAAAGGAAGTTAAAGCTTTTTTCATATCAAAACTACTTACAGATTTTCTTGCTGTTTCAACAATAGCTTTAAGAGAATCTTCGTCTGTAGATACGTCTTCCCTATGTGTCACCTGCTGGGCATCCGGCCCTATCATAAGGTTACCGTGATAGGTGGTAGTTACTAATATTCCTTTACCTTTTTCTGTTGGCACCTGAAAGATTACTCTTTTCACCAAATAAGATTGGTCTTTATTGAATATAACATATTCTCCTTTTCTCGGAATAATGTTAAAATCATCTACTCCTATCATTCTTGAAATCCTATCACTGTGAACACCTGATGCATTTATAATATATTTACTTTCAAATGCTCCTTTATTAGTTGTAACCTTAAAGGTACTTTCTAGCTTTTCTATAGCTGTAACTTCATGATTTAATTTTAATTCCACACCATTTTCCAAAGCATTTTCAACTAAAGCTATAGTAAACTCATAGGGAGAACATATTCCTGAATCTTTGCAGTATAGGGCCCATTTTACTTCTTTGCTTAAATATGGTTCCATTTTTCTCACTTCAGTACCATCTATTATTTCCAATCCGCCTACACCATTGACAGTGCCATCTCTATAAAGATTCTCCAAGTGCTCCTTCTCATCATCAGAAAAAGCGATTACTAAAGAGCCAGTTTCTCTGTAGCCAAAATTTAATTCTTTTTCAAGCTGTTCAAACATTCTGTTTCCTTTTACACAAAGTTCAGCTTTTAAAGTACCAGGCTCGTCTGAATATCCACCATGTACTATACCACTATTGGCTTTAGATGAGCCACAGCTCACATCTTCCTCCTTTTCAAGAATACAAATATCAAGATTGTACTTTGAAAGTTCTCTGGCAATGTTAGCACCTATTACTCCAGCACCAACTATTATTACATCATACATCGAAATCCCTCCATTCTTGTAATTAAGTTTTTACAAAATTATAGGGTTACACCTCTTAAACTTATAATGCCATTAAATATTATGTATAAATAACGTGATATTGTTAGTTGATAATTTGTATTATTTAATAACATTATACTTATTATAGCATATAATCTAAATATTTTGTAAATTATAATTACTAAATAGAGGTAAATTAAAATATAAGTGAAATTAGAACTTTTATTTTAATATCTCTTCCCTTTCCTTTTTCTTAAGCCCTTTGAATACTAAATCGTAGGAAATATCAATAAGCATTTTTATAGTTTTATCATCTATTGAACCATTTATTTTTACAGTATTCCAATGTGTCTTATTCATATGATATCCAGGCTTTATTGCATTATATTCTCTTCTTAGGTCTTGAGACATAATAGGATCACATTTTAAATTTACCTTTAAATCTTTTTCATTAATATTTGTAAGTGCAAACATTTTACTGCCAACTTTAAGTACTAATGTTTCATCATCAAAAGGAAAGTCTTCATAAACCCCTTTCTTATTTAAACAATAATTTTTTAACTCCTGTAAATCCATTATCTATACCACTCCTATATTATAATCCTTATTCAAAGAATATTTTACCATATGTTTAACTGTTACTAGCCCTCAACCTTCTACAATTAAGCAGACATACAAAATCTGTGATTTTAATATTGTCGCTTACTCATTCGACGATAGGAGAAGGAGTTTCATATATTAATAGTAATTCAGAATCTTATAACTATCTTTAGCTAGACTAATCTCATGAATTAGTCTAGCTAAAAGTAAAACTGACACCGTATAAAAAACGACGTCAGCTTTTATATCTTCAGCAATATTTATTACTTTTATCTATCCTATTTGTAGATATTTGCTTCTTATTTTTTAGAATGTTAACATAAGTGTTACTTAATTTAATTATAGTCGTTTCTTCCTTTAAACCTAATAAATCCAGGAAATTCCTCAGAAGTTAATTCTTTAAGTTTATCCTCATCTTCTAGTAATTCATTTAATCCATCTATATCGTCAATATATTCTATATTATCATTCCAAACATCTTCGTCCTCTTTTTCTTTAATAACCTCATAATCATCTATATATTCATCATACAACTCTTCCCTTTGTTCAAACTCCTCTTCAACTTCTTTCATATCATTCTCAGACGTCGTTGGAGCAACAAATTCCTTATTATTTTCTAACTCAATCTTAGCTTCTTTTGAGTCTAAATCATCCTCAATAATTTCATCAATTTTTATGGCTTTCATATCGTACCCTTCCATCTCTAGGCACTTACCGCAGTTATTACACTTTTTATTTGCATTTAAATCGCATTTTTCACATTCTCCACAATCATTGCAACTCTTTTTATTACTAAATATACAAACTTCTCTCTTCATAGTTACTTCCTTTCTAAATGAACAATATGTAAAAATAGTCTACATACTATTATACATTATCTAATTAAAAATCCAAGCTTTAGATTTGTAAATAATCTTGTATACATAAGTGTATAGGATTACAATTTCTAAGCTCAGCCTCTAAGTTAATTATTTCCAAAATTCATATTTATAATACAGAACATAAGTTTGATATTTAGCATTCTATATGATATAATTCAAGATAACTAAATTAAAGAGGTGCATTTTATGGCGGAACACAAAAGCAATAAACAACTTGAAATTTATGAATATATAAAAAATCAAATCAAAGAAAAAGGATATCCACCATCAGTCAGAGAAATTGGTGCCGCTGTTGGATTGAAATCTACATCTACAGTTCACGGTCACCTTGAAAGACTTGAAAAGAAAGGTCTTATTAAAAGAGATGCTACCAAACCGAGAACTATTGAAGTTATAGAAAACTCTGCGAATAGAAAAGAAATAATAAACATTCCTATAATAGGAACTATAACTGCTGGTTCTCCTATTTTAGCTATTGAAAATATAGAAGACATATTTCCACTTCCTATAGATTATGTAAAAAGCAACAAAGAGCTTTTTATGTTAAAGGTAAGTGGTGAAAGTATGATTGAAGCTGGTATACTGGATGGCGACTTGTCTATAATTGAAAAGGCAAACTCTGCGCAAAATGGCGACATAGTTGTTGCTCTAATAGAAAACGAAGCAACACTAAAAAGGTTCTTTAAAGAAAAAGATCATATAAGACTTCAGCCTGAAAACAAAAATATGGATCCAATTATTGTACCAGACTGTCAAGTTATTGGGAAGCTTGTTGGTATATATAGACAATATTAAAATAATGCGTCGAATAACTTATGAATTAAAGTTATTCGACGCATTATTTTTCACAAGGCAGTTGACAGTGGACAATTGGCAGTGAAGGTGAGTTTTCTTCCTTACGTCAGAAAACTAATATATTTACCCTATAACCTTAGATAAAGCAATAAGTATACCTATTTTAGCATGGTCAAAGGTAAGTCCACCTTGAAGATATGCTATATAAGGTTCTCTTATCGGAGCATCCGCCGAAAGTTCTATAGAAGAACCTTGTATAAATGCACCTGCAGCCATTATTACTTGATCTGTATATCCTGGCATATCCCATGGTTCACATTGAACAAAGGAGTCAATAGGAGATCCAAGTTGTATACCCTTACAGAAATTTATAAGCTTTTCTTTATCATTAAACTTAATTGCTTGAATTATATCACTTCTCTTATCCGTATATTTAGGAAGAACTTCAAACCCAGCAAGCTCCATTATTCTCGCACAGAAAAGAGCTCCCTTTACAGCTTCAATTGCAACCTGCGGCGCAAGAAATAATCCTTGGTATAAAAGCCTCATAACTCCAAAAGTTGAGCCGCACTCTCCTCCAATGCCAGGAACAGTTAATCTATATGAAGCTTGAGTAACATACTCTTCTTTTCCTGCTATGTATCCCCCTGTTGGCGCTATTCCTCCACCTATATTTTTGATTAGAGATCCAGCTACTAAGTCTGCTCCTACATCTGTAGGTTCTTGAGTATCTAAAAACTCTCCATAACAGTTGTCTACAAAACATATTACCTCTGGTCTTATATTTTTAACAAAATTAATGATTTCTTTTATATCTGAAATTAATAAAGCCTTTCTCCAGCCATAACCAGTTGATCTCTGTATATGAACTAGCTTGATGCTTTTATCACTTTCAAGCTCAACCTTAATTTTATCGAAATTAAAACCGCCATCTGATGTTAAATCTATTTGCTTGTAATTTACACCGTACTCTCTTAATGAACCAATATTTTTTTTATCACTGATACCTATGACATTGTGTAGTGTGTCATATGGAGTGCCACAAATTGATATCATTGTATCTCCAGGTCTTAGATTACCAAATAGCGCTGCCCCTAATGCATGAGTTCCATTTACAAAATGAGGTCTTACTAAAGCACTTTCACAATTAAAAACTCTTGCATAAACTTTATCTAAGGAGTCTCTTCCTATATCACCATACCCATAACCTGATGAATTGGTAAAATGTGAATCGCTTATTCTTTCAGCTTGAAGTGCGCTTAAAACCTTTAATTGGTTATATTCTCTTATTTCATCATAGATTGCAAACTGCTCTTTTATATCATCTATAGCTTGTTCATAAAGTTCAATTGTTCTATCACTTATACTATAAGTTTTACTAAGTTGTTTTTTCGTTAAATCTATCATTTTAAATAAAAACCTCCTGAATTTTATCCTGACCTGCCATTGCATATGATACCTCAAGTCTCATCATGTGCGAATAACACATTGTTTATATTAACATATAAAAAAAGAATAGGCAATTATAAGCCTATTCTTAAGTATCACTTTCTGAAACATTGTTATTAAATAAAACTGGCTTTGAAGGTGTAATAGTAGAAATTGCATGTTTATATACCATCATTTGTTTACCATCACAATCTAATATCACTGTAAAGCTATCAAAACCTTTTACATTTCCTTTGATTTGAAATCCATTTGCTAAGTGTATTGTAACAAAGGTTCTATTCTTTCTTGCTCCATTTAAAAATATATCTTGTAGATTGTTTGCTGTTTTACTCATATTCTTCACCCTCCACAACTTTTAATTATATTAATTCTATAAATATTATAAAATTCCTTTTATATTTTACGAATTCTTTAATGAAAGAAATTTTCCTGTTATATATTCCACTATCTCATTCTCATCATTAAATTCATCTTTATCTATCCATATAACTCTGTCATCTTTCCTAAACCATGTAAGCTGTCTTTTAGCATAGTTTCTACTTCCTTTTTTGATGAGATAAATAGCTTCATCAAGAGATATATTGCCATCTAAGTAATGCAGTATTTCCTTATAGCCAATTCCCTTCATCGACTGCATATCTGCAGTACATCCCATGTCTTTTAGTTTCTTAACCTCATCTATAAGTCCATTTTCAATCATAATATCCACTCTTCTATTTATTCTGTCATATAATTTATCTCTATCCATATTTAGAACAAAGTAATAAACATTGTATGGTATATCATAAATGTCATTTTCTAAATTAAACTGACTTATAGTTTTTCCTGTAAGTTTAAATACTTCCAAAGCTCTTATAACCCTCTTTAAGTCATTTGGAAATAATCTATTATAAGACTCTAAATCAACATCTTTTAGTAAGTTGTGTACATATTCTTTTCCATTGATTTCAGCCATACTTTGCAAGTACTCTCTATATTCTTCATCTACAGAGGCCTCTGTAAAATCATAATTATAAATTAAAGAATTTATATAGAGGCCGGTTCCTCCAACTAGCATCGGAAGTCTTTGTATTTCATCTATCTTATCAATTGCTTGCTTTGCCATTTTTTTAAATTCAGAGACGTTAAAACTTTCTTCAGGCTCTACGATATCTATAAGATAATGTGGTGTCCCCTGCATTTCTTCTTTGGTAATTTTAGCTGAACCTATATCCATATGTTTATATATCTGCATAGAATCAGCTGATATTATTTCTCCATTAAGCCTCTTAGCTAATTTTATAGAGATATCTGTTTTTCCAACAGCTGTAGGGCCTGCAAGTATAAATAAGTCTTTCATAAAATCCCCCTTTATCACTGTATTCTCTTAAATCTTTTTTCTAATTCATTTAATGTAAATTTCATTATGGTCGGTCTTCCATGGGGGCAAGTAAAAGGATCCTCAATAAATCTTAAATCCTCGGTAAGGGTTTTCATCTCTATACTTGACAAACTATCATTAGCTTTTACTGCAGATTTACATGCAAGTTTAGCTATAGAATTATACTTAATTTCCCAGGTCTGCCCAGATCCCATATTTTTTAAATTATCTAGCATATCCATAAATAAATTTTTAATATCCGGTTTACCTAATATAAGAGGTACTTCTCTTATACTTATGGTATTTTCTCCAAAGACTTCGATATTAAAACCAGACTTTTTAAATATATCACTATTTTCTAAATAATAATCGTAATCTTCTGGTGTAAGCTCAATAACTGCTGGAGTTATAAGAACCTGTGACATAACTTTGTTTTCTTGTATACTTTTTTTATATTTTTCAAACAGTATCTTTTCATGTGCTGCATGCTGATCTATTAAATATAAGTTGTCTGAAGCTTCTGCAAGAATATATGTGCTTCGGAATTGCCCAATTATAGTAAGAGCTGGGAACTTTGCGATCTTTTCTTCCTTTAATTCTTCCCCTGTTCCTATATTCTCTTTCAAATTGCTTTGCTCACTTAATCCTTCATTACTATTAATATCAAGTGACGTATTTTGCTTTGATACTTCACTTTCCTTTATACTATCAGCTGCATTATAACTTAATTCTTTTAAATCATTTTTTCCATTACTTAAAGAGTTATTTTCTTGATTGCACTCATAGTTTTTATTATTGCCATAATTTTCAACTTTATAATTACTTTCATTAAAAGTATTTAAGTCTATTGGCAATTGGATGGTGCTGATTTCTTTCTTTATATAATTTGATTCCTCATCCTTTTCTCTAATCTCATCGTCAAAAGGTATATCAAAAGAATTTCTTAAGCTATTTCTTAGAGCTTCATGAACCGCATCAAAAGTTAACTTAAAAATTCCTCTATCATCCCTAAATTTTATTTCTGATTTTGTGGGGTGCACATTTACATCAATAAACTCTGGGAATATATCTAAAAAAACCACAAAAAAGGGATATTTATTAACAGTCAAAAAGGATTTAAATGCATTTTCTACTGCCGCAGTAATAAGCTTACTCTTAATATATCTCTTGTTTACAAATATACTTTGATTATTTCTGCTTCCTCTACTTATCTCTGCATTACCAATAAATCCATGAATGGAAGATATATCTGAATGTTTCTCAAAAGCTATAATATTATCAGATATTGATTTACCATATACCGCTCTTATAGCATCCGTTAATTTGCCTGTTCCATATGTATTTAAAACCTTTTTCCCATTATTAAAAAGCTTAAAAGAAACGTCAGGATTAGCCAATGCAAGTCTGTTAAGTATATCCGATATATAAGCCGCTTCTCTACTGGATGACTTCAAAAACTTCTTTCTTGCAGGAACATTAAAGAATAAATCTTTTATTTCTATAGTTGTGCCTACATTACAGCCTGCATCTTTAATATAATCTAAAACACCGCCATTTATGGAAGTTTCCTTTCCATAATCATACTCTTCAGTTCGACTTTTTAAAACAGTATTTGAAACTGCAGCAATACTGGCTAAAGCCTCTCCTCTAAATCCCATAGTATTTATAGAGTATATATCGTTGATGGAATTTATTTTGCTTGTTGCATGAGGCATAAAAGCCTTTTCTATATCTTCTGGATGAATACCATGGCCATCATCTAAGACTTTAATACTTTTCTGACCGCCATCTTCTATTTCTACAGTTATATTTTTAGCTTCTGAGTCTATACTGTTTTCAATTAGTTCTTTTACAACAGAAGAAGGACGTTCCACCACTTCACCAGCAGCTATTTTATTAGAAGTTTCTATATCTAATATATTAATTCTCTTCAAATAATCACCTTCTAACTATAAACTAATCTATAATGTCTTTGTTCTTTTTATTATATCATAAAGCTTATTGAAACCTTCCATAGGTGTCATATTTAATATATCGATAGAAGCTATTTCCTTAAGTATATTTTCTCTTTCTATATAAGAAAAATCAATTTGCTCTGAAGCATTCTTATCTAAAGCTACTTCTTTTAGAACTTCTAAATTTTTATTTTCTTTTATTATCTCATTTTTATTGTTTACTTTATCAGTCACATCCATTTTATCTTGAATATCATTCTTTGATGTATCAGTAATTTCTTCTATATTTACATCACTTGATTTATCATTTTCTATTCTACTCAATATTTCCTTAGCTCTATCTATAACATCAATAGGAAGTCCTGCAAGCTTAGCCACTTCTATACCATAAGATTGGTCTGCTCCCCCTCTTATGATTTTGTGTAAAAATACTATATCACTTCCCACCTCTTTAACAGATACTGAATAGTTCTTAACACCCTCTAGAAGCCCTTCAAGTTTTGTAAGCTCATGATAATGTGTAGCAAAAAGAGTTTTACATTTAAGTTTTTTGTTTTTGCAAATATATTCTATTACAGCCCATGCAATACTTAAACCATCATATGTACTAGTTCCTCTGCCAACCTCATCAAGCAATATAAGACTTTTATTTGTAGCGTTTCTTAATATATTAGAAACCTCCCACATTTCTACCATAAAAGTACTTTTGCCTGCAGCTAAATCATCTGATGCTCCTATTCTAGTAAATATTTTGTCACAAATAGATATCACAGCCTTTTTAGCAGGAACAAAGCTTCCTATCTGAGCCATAATTACCGTTAAAGCAACTTGCCTCATGTAGGTTGATTTTCCAGCCATATTAGGACCAGTTATTAGTAAAAGCTGTTCATCCGTCCTATTAATATGAATATCATTGGATATGAAACTTCCTGATGATATCATTTTTTCTACAACTGGATGTCTTCCTTCTTCAATATATATCTCTTCGCTGTTGTTTATTTCTGGCTTGCAGAAATTGTTTTCTAGTGCTATTATCGCTAAAGAACTTAAGCAGTCAAGTTCAGATACAATTCTTGCTGTTTGCTGCATTCTATCGACTTGAGCCTCTATCTTTTCCCTGATTTCAATAAATATGTCATACTCTAAATTTATGAGCTTTTCTTCCGCACCTAATATTTTGTCTTCCATTTCTTTTAGTTCTGGAGTTATATACCTTTCAGCATTTGCTAAAGTCTGCTTTCTTATGTATCTACCCTCTGGAATTAGATTAAAATTGCTTTTTGTTATCTCTATATAATACCCAAATACTTTGTTGTATCCAACTTTAAGAGATTTAATCCCTGTTACTTCTCTCTCATTATTTTCTAAAGATGCTATCCATTCTTTTCCGTGCACCTTAGCCTTTCGTAATTCATCAACTTCTTCATTAAAGCCTTCTTTTATTATATTTCCTTCTTTTACCGAAATCGATGGATTTTCCAGTATTGCTTCATCTAATATTTTATAAACATCCTCTAGCTCATCTAAGTTTTTATACATCTCTAAATGCAGTTTACTTGTGAAATTTGAAAGTATGTTCTTTATACCTGGTATTTTTTCAATAGATGCTTTTAATGATATTAACTCCTTTGCATTAACACTCTTAGAAGATATTTTGCCAACTAATCTTTCAATATCGTATATCTCTTTTAATGCATCTTTTAAATCTTCATGTAAAGGCAGATTGTTTAAAAGCTCTTCTACTGCATCCAATCTGTTTTGTACAGCAGTTTTATCTACTAAAGGCTGCTCAATCCATCTTCTTAGCTGTCTTCCTCCCATTGCGGTATTAGTTCTATCCATTACCCAAAGTAGAGAACCTTTTTTGCTCTTTTCTCTTAAATTTTCAGTTAACTCAAGATTTCTTCTTGAATTTGAATCTATGCTTAAATAATCTACAATACTGTAATACTGAAAATTATTAATATGTGATAAGGAAGTTTTCTGTGTCTCTATTACATATTTTAAAAGGGAACCGCAGCACCTTACTAAATCACTGCTGTATTCTTTTTCATTAAAGTTAGGAAATTGGCCTTTTAATATATCCACTATATTAGATAGAAAAAATTCTTCTGGAAGCTTTGTAAAGGATGCGGTGCACCTTTCTTTAATTTCAGAACATATTTTTTCATCTAATCCTTCTTGTATTAATATTTCTTTAGGCATATACTTTGCTATTTCATCTAAAACAACAGAGATGTCTAGTGATGCATCTGTACAATTAAAATCTCCAGTAGAAATGTCTGCAAAACTCAAAGCGAAAGAGTTTTTTTCATTATCTATGTATAAACTCATTATATAGTTATTCTTGTTGTCCTCTAAGAATGAGGAGTCGGTGTACGTCCCTGGAGTAATTACTTTTATAATCCCCCTTTTAACTATTCCTTTAGCAGCGGAAGGGTCCTCAAGCTGTTCACAAATGGCTATTTTATAGCCCTTGTTTACTAATCTGCTTATATATGTATTAGCAGCATGAAATGGTATTCCGCACATAGGTGCTCTTTTTTCCAACCCACAATCTCTACCTGTAAGCACAAGTTCTAATTCTTTTGATGCTGTTTCAGCATCTTCAAAAAACATTTCATAAAAATCGCCTAATCTAAAAAATAATATACAATCTTTGCAGCCTTCTTTTACTTGCAAATACTGCTGCATCATTGGAGTTAAACCCACTTTGCTACCTCCCTTTAAGTGAATATTTTTTAGTTAAGAGTTGAGGGGGAAGAATTAAGAGTTATAGATGATTTTCTTACGTTAACACTGTAGAAAATCTAAAGTATATAAAAGATTTTTCAGCGAAAAATCATCCTTCACTCTTCGCTCTTCACTCTAAATTTTTAACTCTTAACTAAAATTACTAATACTTCTTTTGTTATAAATTAGCTTTCTAGTTTGAGCCTTATAAACAGAATTCTTGGCTTCAGGTGGAGTTTGTCTGCGACCACTGGGCAATTATGCCCGTTAAATGCCATTTAGGCATTTAACCTCCATCTGAAGCTTAGAAGTTGTTATCCAGGGACATAGCCACCCTTTGCTCCCACTTGAAGAAAAGCAGAGAGCCCAAATCTTCGATTTGGTGCGAATCGCTTTCACAGAGTGCGATGGGAGTATTAGAGCGGGTAAGTCATCAGATAAAATTAAAAAGCTCTTCATATTTAAGAGCTTTTTATCCGGCGGCTACCCCCTCTGGATAACTTATTCTAAGCTTTAGGTAATGCATAATCAAATAAATAATAGACCAGTATTCTCCCATATTTGGTCTATTATTTATTTTCATATGCCTAATGCTTAAAATCCTGATTATCTTATAGTACAAGATATTAAATCTGTTCTCCAACTAATGAAAATGAATTGGCTTTTGTTATCTTAACATTAACTAATTTCCCTATACTGTCTTTTTCACCAGCAAAGTTTACTAGTTTTCCTGTTCTTGTTCTTCCCATCAATTTTTCCTCATCATTTTTACTTAAGCCTTCAACAAGAACTTCAACTATTCTGCCTTGATATTCCTTGTTCTTATTCGCAGATGATTCATTTATTACTTCAATCAATCTATTAAATCTATCATGCTTAATATCATCAGGTATTTGGTCTTCCATCTCGTCTGCTGGAGTTCCTTTTCTTTTTGAGTATATAAATGTAAAGGCTGAATCATATTGCACTTTTCTTGCAAGATCTAGAGTTTCTTCAAAATCTTCTTCTGTCTCGCCAGGAAAACCTACAATAATATCAGTACTTATAGCTACATCCGGTATGGTCTTTTTTATTCTATCCATTAATTCTAAATATTGTTCCTTTGTATAACTTCTGTTCATCTTCTTTAATATTCTACTAGAGCCTGATTGCACAGGAAGATGTATATATTCGCATAATTTATCACATTCAGCTATAGCATCTATTACATCTTGAGTTAAATCTTTAGGATGAGATGTCATGAACCTAACTCTTTCCAAACCTTCTATATTATTTATTCTTCTTAAAAGTTCAGCAAAAGTAAGTCTTGGCTCTAAATCCTTGCCATATGAATTTACATTTTGTCCTAGCAAAGTAATTTCTTTATATCCTGATGCAACTAACTCACTAATTTCTTTTTCTATATCTTCTGGTTTTCTGCTTCTCTCTCTACCTCTTACATAAGGTACTATACAATAAGTACAGAAATTGTTACATCCATACATTATTGTAACAAAAGCTTTAACGTCACTTTCTCTGTCTACTGGAATCCCTTCTACAATTCCTTCCTCTTTATCCTGTATCTCTATTACTGATTTACCCTCTTGTTTTACTCTGTTTAGATATTCTGGAAATTTGTAAGCATTATGTGTTCCAAATATAATATCTACAAAGGGAAACTTCTTCAATATGCTTTCTGCCATATCCTTTTGCTGCATCATACAACCACATACTGCTATTACTAGTTCTGAGTTATTTTCCTTCAATTTTTTTAATGCACCAAGATTTCCGTATACCTTAAGTTCTGCATTTTCTCTTACACAGCAGGTATTAAATATTATTAAATCTGCATTATGTTTGTTGTTTGTTCTTGAATACCCTAATTTTTTAAGCATT
Source organism: Clostridium aciditolerans (assembly GCF_016316925.1). GTDB lineage: Bacteria > Bacillota > Clostridia > Clostridiales > Clostridiaceae > Clostridium_AM > Clostridium_AM aciditolerans. The sequence goes on from NZ_JAEEGB010000006.1 coordinate 328,779, forward strand.
CCCGAAAGCTTTTCTGAGTCCTCTTCATTCATCTGACATCCCCAAGTTTCAAGATAAAAGTGTTTTTTACCTTCTATACTTTTATTTATTTTAAAATCAATTTTCTTATAATTATTCATTATTTTTCACCTCATAGTAACCTTTAATTTATATGCAATATATTATTAATATTGTGCTATTAACATTACAATTAATATATTATACTGTATTTTATATAAAATTAAAAGAGAAAGAATCGTTCCTTCAAATCATTTCTATATACTTATTCTTTGCAAGTATATATTAATAAATTTAACTATTTATCCCCTTTTTAATCTCAAATCATTATAAATTGTCATTGAAAACTTACAAAAAAAATTGTATGATTGATAGTGGAGAGAATATTAAATATTAATTTAATGAAATTTGAAAAGGTTTACAGATTTTTCTTAATTTTGAGACAACCATTTCTTTATACTGCAATTTATGCATTTTTCCATTCTCAAAGAAGGGTTTTTTCGATTTTTGTAGAATAATATACTAAGTAGACCTTAAAAAATTAATTTCGGAGGGATATTTTATGGAAGTACGTTTTTCAGAAAGAGCTATGGGATTAAAGGCATCAGAGATTAGAGAATTACTAAAGTTAGCTGAAATGCCAGAAATTATTTCTTTTGCTGGTGGATTACCTGCACCAGAGTTGTTCCCTGTAAAGGAAATGGAGGAAGTTGCACAAAAAGTTTTAGAGAAAAATGGCAGATTAGCGTTACAGTATAGCTCAACTGAAGGTTTTGCACCTTTAAGAGAAATAATTGCAAAAGAAAGAATGTCTCCAGCAGGAGTAAACGTTTCAGCAAACGATATTGCTGTAACATCTGGTTCACAACAAGGACTTGAGTTCTCAGCAAGAATATTCGTTAATGAGGGCGACACTATAATATGCGAAAGCCCAAGTTATCTAGGTGCAATCAATGCATTTAAAGCTTATAGACCAAATTTTGTTGAAATACCAATGGATGACAATGGTATGATAGTTGATGAATTAGAAAAAGCATTAAAAGCTAATCCAAATACTAAAATGATATATACTATACCAGATTTCCAAAACCCAACTGGAAGAACAATGTCAGATGATAGAAGAAAACGTGTAGCAGAGCTAGCTGCTGAATATAAAGTTCCAGTAATTGAAGACAACCCATATGGAGATCTTATTTTTGAAGGTAAAAGACATCCTTCAATAAAAAGTTTTGATAAAGAAGGTTGGGTTGTTTATCTTGGAACATACTCAAAAACTTTCTGTCCTGGATTAAGAATTGGTTGGATATGCGCATCACCACAAATATTAGAAAAATATATAATAGTAAAACAAGGTGCTGACTTACAATGTAGCTCATTCGACCAAAGACTAACTGCTTTATTCATGGAAACTCATAATTTAAATGAACACATTGAAAAAATAAAAGTAGTTTATAAGAATCGTAGAGATCTTATGATTGATAGCATAAAGAAATATTTCCCAGAAGGAATAAAGTACACATTCCCAACTGGTGGATTATTTACATGGGTAGAATTAAAAGAAGGCCTTGATGCTGCTGACGTATTAAAGGAAGCATTAAAAGAAAATGTTGCTTACGTTCCAGGTGGATCATTCTTCCCTAACGGAGGACATCCTAACTTCTTTAGAATGAATTATTCATGTATGGATGAAGAGAAAATAGTTGAAGGAATAAAAAGATTAGGAAAAGTCCTTGCAAAATTTTACTAATATTGTATGTAATTTAGCTGTATAAAACTCCCCTTTTAGGTAAAACTACTCCTAAAAGGAGGAGTTTATATGTATGATGCTAAAGTTTTAAACAATATTGATGAATTGAACAACATTAGGGAAACTAACGACTGTATAAGATGTGACTGTATTGGAGACAGAGCATATTTTAGGCAAATTCAATATGAATCCATGTTTGAATTTAAAACAGTTCATATTCCTATGGAAAATGTAATAAAATAATTACTGTCAGTTTAAATTGTGAAGCATTAAGAGATGCTATTAATTTATTAAAAATGGCAGTAGAACAATATAAACAAACTCATAAATAGAAATTATAAACACCCCATAACTTAACTATGGGGTGTTTTTTTATAAATTATCTATTTAATTCCCACGTACACACTTCATTTTTAATCTTAAAGCCTAACTTTTCATATAAATTTACCGCAGGAATGTTAGTATTCTTTACTTTTATTTTTACATCTTTAAATCCAGTATCCTTTATTATTTTTAAAAGATGGCTTAAAAAAGATTTACTGTAACCATTACCTCTATATTCCTTTAATATCCCAAAATTAACTATAACCGGAATGTTATCTTCAATTATTATTTGACCATATCCAATATATTCTCCATCTTTTTTTAAGAATACGGCACCTTTATCAAAATAATAACTTTGTACCTGATCAAAGTAGATATCTTCTATACTTAATGGCACTCTGTTATCATCTCTAAAAACCTCATTCTGAATTTCACATCTTTTTTGCTCATCTCTTTCTCTTTTTAAAATCTCAAATTCCAAATTCTCATCTGGATACAAAGGAATATTTTCTGAAACATTAGAATAGAGAACTAGGGTACCCTCTTTTTTTCTAAACCCTACATCCTTTAAAATATCATAATTATAATTGTTACTTTCACATAGATAGGTTATTGAACAATTTCTTTTTATAGTGTCTATCAGAGTTTTATATAGCATATTAGTCTTTATATTACCCACAGCCTTTAAAACGCTTATAGCGTTTATACAGCATGAATTTTTATCATTCATATCCGACCATATATATCCTATATATTTTGAATCATCTTTTAGTAATTTAACTTTTCTTCTTAAAAGAATTTGTTGAGCAAAATTGCATTTATTGTAGATTTCGAAAAAGTCCTCATTTAAGGTGTTAAATTCATATCTAGCTTTATTTAACTCTTCAAAACAAATAAGGTTTCTTTTATTTAAGCCTACACATTCATACATAAAATTTATCCCCATGTCGTATTTTATTATTAATTCTAGTTCAATATTAGTATAAAACTTAATTATATCTAAGTCAAAACCTTTACTGGTAATCCTTAAGATAATTCAAATAATCTTCCAAGAACTTATCCTGGTTACCGTTATATCTTACTAATCTATTTAGCTTATGCATATATTTGAACTCATCCCATCCTTTATGCTTTATATATCGTTTTTTACCAAGCTTCCAAAACTTATGAGGGAATATAATTAAAGCTAACATTATTTCTAACTCACTTTTGTCAAGCTTGCTAATAGAATTATATTCTTCTATTAATATCTTAGCTTTTTCAAAATCCCATTTATAGCTTCTCTTAAACATCAGGCGTCTTATAAGCTTTCCTAGGTCATTTACATGGAGATCTACTATTATGCTATCTAAGTCTATTATATAGTACTCTCCATCCTTTTTAATGATGTTTTGATAGTAAAAGCTATCATGACATATAGTTTTATTTTGACTAGCTTCTCTTGACAACTTATAATACTCAGAAGTATTTAGAAAATTGAGAGCAACCATCCCTCTATGATATATACTCTCTATATAATTGCCAAAGGCAATGTCAAACTCGCTTTTAATCTTTTTTCTATTTATAATTCTCTCAAATTTTTCTAAGTCCTGAAGGTTATCTTTAAAAATCACAGGCCAGTTTTTTAAATTATTTTTAACTTTAAGTCTTTTAATATCTATATTACTTGAAGCTATATGATAATGTGCTAATAATTTTACACAATTTTTTGCTTCTTCTATATTATCTAAATCGCACTCTTCTCCATCAATCCATTCAGTAGCATAAAAAAATGAGTTTCTATTTTTTACATATATTCTATCATCTTTTGTTTTGTAATATTTTGCTATATTATAGAATCCTTTGTCAACAAGCTCTTGGACCAATATACTTCCATTAAGAGGTTTGTGTTCACCATGTTTCATTCTTTTTAAGCATATATTTCCAAAAGAAGTTTCCAATTTATAGGCACTTCTTACTTTAACGAACTTAATAACATCAAAACTGTAATTTTCTAAAACTCTATTTACCATTCTTATTTCTTTTTCTGAAAGTTTATCAATGGAATTAATGTTCCTGTCTTCCATTTTTCTACCTCCCATAAGCTCTCTAGTAAATTATATTATGGAAAGCAGAAATTATTACATTTATTAAAAAATAAAAGACCATCGGTGTCGATGGTCTTCTATATATTTGACGCCTTAACTGATACTGGCTGTTCAAAGATTCCTCTCTTTACTTCAGTAGCAGTCATGTTCTTTGCTTCAAATTTTTCTGTCATGTAATTACATGCGTCCCATGGATTTATCTTATCACCACAAGTAAATACGTCTACAGCGGCGTAACCAAGCTCTGGCCAAGTGTGAATAGTTAAATGAGATTCTGATATAATAACAACCCCACTTACACCTTGTGGACTAAACTTATGAAAGGCTACTTCTCTAACTTCGGCACCTGCCTTCAAAGCAGAGTCAACCATTATCTTTTCTATAAATTCTTTATTGTTTAAAATCTCAGAATTACATCCATAAATTTCTGCTAAAATATGACGTCCTAATTCATGCATTCTACGTATTTACCCCCTTACATAAAAATATAACAATTAAATTTTATCAAAAATAACAAAAAAGTCAATATATATAGCTATTTTTTTAATAATACATCTATAAAACTCTGATTTTTTAAACTTTTCTCTTTTTTTCTATGCATCTTATTGAAAAATAATAAAAAAATGCGTGCATATAAACATTTTATTACACGCATTTTTAAATAAGTTTTATAGATATTTTTATTCAAAAATATATAAGTTCACTATAAATATTTTTTAAATTTCATCTACTTCTTTAATGCTTAATCCTATTTTTTTGTTTTCTTTATTAACTTCTAGTATTTTTGCTTTAATTTCTTCACCAATATTTAAAACATCTTCCGGTTTGTTTATTCTCTTATGACTTATTTGTGATATATGAACTAATGCATCAACCCCTGGCTCTAATTCTACAAAAGCTCCAAAATTTGCAAAACGAACAACTTTTCCTAAAACTATATTGCCTATAGGGTACTTAATATCTACATTAGTCCAAGGATTTTCCATGGCCTTTTTCATAGATAGAGATAATTTTTTATTTTCTTTATCTAAACCTAATATATAAACTTTTACTTTGTCCCCTATGTTAAGCACATCTCCTGGCTTTTCTACTCTGCCCCATGATACTTCAGATACATGAAGTAGTCCATCAACTCCTTGTACATCAACGAAAGCACCAAAGTCTGTAAGCCTTTTTACTTCGCCATCTACAATAGTATCTTTTTCAAGTAAGCTCCATGTTTCCTTTTCTTTATTTTCTTTTTCTAATTTTAATGATTCTCTTCTTGAGCCTACTATTCTAGTTCCTTTTCTCTCTTCTTTAAATTCAATTAATTTAACCTCTAATTCTTTATTTATGTATTGATTAAGGTTATCTACATGAAAAAGTTCTAAGTGTGATGCTGGTATAAATACTCTAATCCCTTTAAAACTTGCTACTAGTCCTCCATTTACCGCATCTTTAACTAATACTTTGATTAATTTATTTTGCTCACTAGCTTCTTTTAGTTCTTTATAAGTCTCTTCTCTTTCAAGTTCTATTCTTGATAGTACTACATATCCGTCCTCATTTTTTCTTCTTATAATTTTTACTTCTAACTCATCACCTTCATGAATCATATCACTAAGGTTTGTGGAATCATCTTTTACTACTTCATTTTTCGGAAGTATTCCGTCAGCCTTATATCCTATATTTAGAAAAGCTTCCTTTTCACCTACAGAAATTATTTTCCCTTTAATAATTTTTCCTACTATTATCGGCTTGTCATTCTGCTCCATATAAGCTAGCTGCTCATTCATTTCTAAGTTTTTATCATCACCCATTTTTGAAATTGCCTCCTTTATTACCCAATCCGGTGTTGAAGCCCCCGCTGTAACACCTATAGTTTTTATTTTATTAGAATTAATTATATCATCAGGTATTTCTCCTGAATTTTCAACATGGATAGTATTAGAACAATTATCTTTACAGATCTCATATAGCTTAGTGGTATTGGAGCTATTACGCCCTCCTAAAATTATCATCATGTCTACCTTCTTAGAGATTTCTCCTGCCGCCTTTTGTCTTAATTCTGTAGCACTACATATAGTGTTAAAGGCAATAAATTCTTTACAACTCTTAACAACTATATTTAAAACCTTTTCCCAGTTTGATTGTTTTTCTGTAGTTTGTGATACAACACATAACCTGTTAGGAAGTTTCTCAAGATTTGATCCATCCTTCGTTATAATTGCATCGTCATTACACCAACCATTTATTCCAATTACTTCAGGATGGGTACTATCACCAACTATAAGTACAGAGTATCCTAAATCATAATATTTTTTCACCTTTTTATGTATATTAGAAACATAAGGGCAAGTTGCATCCGCTACATTGATTCCCTTACTCTCAAGAAGGTCATAAATTTTTTTAGGCACCCCATGAGAGCGTATGATTACAACATCACCTTTTTCTAATTTATCTATATCCTCTATATCAATAGGATATATATATCTTTCTTTTAAATAATTTACTACATCAGTATTATGAATTAATGGTCCTAAAGTATATATTTTCTTATCATACTTATTTTGAATATTTACCGCTTCGTCTACAGCTCTTTTTACTCCAAAACAAAAGCCTGCCTTGTCAGCTAATATAACTTGCATATAAACTCACCTTCAACTATTAATTGTTTTTTTCAATGTATTCTTTTACGTAACCAGAAATAACTTCTACAACTTCACCTATGCAGAGCTTTGAAGAATCTATTTCAATGGCATCTTGCGCTTTACACAAGGGATTACTTTTTCTGTTAGAGTCTATATAATCCCTCTTTAGTATATCATTAAGCACATTATTATATTCTGTATCTATTCCCTTCTCCTTAAACTCCTTGCACCTTCTTTTAGCCCTCTCTTCAGCACTTGCTGTAAGGAAAAACTTAAGTGGAGCATCCTTAAGAACGACAGTTCCTATATCCCTGCCGTCCATAATAACATTATATTTATGTGCCATATTTTGTTGAAGTTTAACTAATATTTCCCTAACTTCAGGAATGGCCGCATAATTAGACACATTATTACTTACTTCTGGAAGCCTAATTTCCTCAGAAACATCCTCTTCATTAACAATAAGTTTATCATTCTCAAAATGCATATCAAGTGAATTTGTAAGTTTACATATACCTTCTATATCAGAAAAGCTAATATTATTCCTCATCGCCATAAGTGTAACTGCTCTGTACATTGAGCCAGTATTTATATACATTAATTTAAATCTTTCAGCTATAATATTTGCAATAGTGCTTTTTCCTGATCCAGCAGGTCCGTCAATTGCTACAGATATATTCAAAGTTTCATTCCGCCTTTCCAAAGGTAACACATTTTAAACTATCTTTAATATATTCTATAAAAGTGTTTGAAATCCTTTAATTTTTACTATTATTCGCTAAATAAATCTTTCCTTAAATTTCTAGCATTATTTAAATATACAAACTCTCTACTTTCTTGATTTGTGTCTGCGAGTATTAAAATTCTAATACATAAGGGCATAGATGCCTCTACATTGTCTTCAACGTACATCTCGTTAAAATGCATTATAGCTGCATGTTTAACATCGAAATTCTCCCTTATAAACTTGCCTGGGTAAGACTTTGTAATATCTCTAGTACAAGAGAATTCAATTGTAAGAATTTTATCGAGTTCTAAATTGTTTCTTTTAATTAATTCATCAAATAATTCCACTGAACACTTTTTTATCTCTTCCTCACAATTACATAAAATAGTAGTAGCACCTCTAAGAGCTATCATTGCTTTTCACCAACCTTAATTCCAGCTAAATATCCCGTAGATAAAGCAATTTGAATATTATATCCTCCAGTATAGGCATCTACGTCTATTACTTCGCCTGCAAAGTATAAGTTATGTGTAATCTTAGATTGCATTGTAGAAGGGTCTATTTCTTTAACACTAACTCCTCCTGCAGTAACTATGGCTTCCGCTATAGGTCTTAATCCCTTTATTTCTAATGTAAAGTTTTGCAAAAGATGTACCAATTTCTTTCTTTCTTCTCTAGTTATCAAATTAACCTTTTTATCGGGATCAATTTCAGAAAACCTAATAACTATGTCAATTAATTTTTTAGGAAGTAAGTCATCTAAAGAGTTTTTAAAATCCTTATTTATATATTTTGCAAAATCCTTTTGTATTCTTTTATCAAGCTCCTCTTGAGATAATGCTGGCTTTAAATTTATAACAGCTTTTAAACTTTTTCCTTCAGTTACTACCCTACTTCCACTTAATACTATAGGTCCTGAAATCCCAAAATGAGTAAAGAGCATTTCACCGAACTCCTTAAAAAGAGACTTATTTTTATTGTCTAGTATTGTTAACTGTACATTTTTAAGAGAAAGTCCCTGAAGCTCTTTTATCCATGGTTCCTTTACTTCTATAGGAACTAAAGAGGGAGCAATTTTTGTTATACTGTGACCTAAATCTTTAGCATATTTATGTCCTTCTCCACTGGACCCAGTTTGAGGATAGGACATTCCACCTGTGCATAATATAAAATAATCACCTTTTATAACTGTATTATCTTCAAGTTGAACAGCTTCTATATTATTATCATTATTTATGATTTTTTTAACTCTACTGCTTAATCTAACATCTACTTTTTTTCTATGTAGTTCTTTTTGAAAGGCTCCTATTATGTCAGAGGATTTATCAGATTCAGGGAATACTCTTTCTCCTCTTTCTATTTTTAATTTAACACCAGCATTTTCAAAAAACTTCATAGTATCTTCGTTGGTAAAGGTATAGAGTGAACTGTATAAAAAGTGCGGATTACCAGGTATATAATCAAAAAATTCGCTTATATCTTTTCCGTTAGTAATATTACATCTACCTTTGCCTGTTATAAATAATTTTTTACCCAATTTTTCATTTTTCTCTATTAATATTACAGTATGCTTATCTGCAGCAGCTAAAGCTGCCATCATACCTGCTGGACCTCCTCCGATTACTAAGACCTTTGCCATTACATCACCATCCTTTTATTTTATGCTATTTAAACCGCTGATTCTATAACCTATCAATTTATATAATATTAATTATCTATATTATAGTAATATAATATAATTATTTATTCAATAACTATATTAATATGTAAAGCTATTGATACACTTAAGTTTGAAGCTGTTAACAGTATCAGGAAAATCAATTAAAACTGCTTTTGTAAACAATTTTACAAACATAAAAATTAACTTTTACAATGATTTATTATAAAGCACTAATATCTATTATGCAAAGCTTATTATTTTTAAGTTTAGAATCAACTGTTGCACCACTGTTTAATTTCTTTTTATAAAACCTTATATTTATATTTTATCTGCACAATATAAAGAATGGAGGTGTTATTAATGGATGCCAATAAAAACATTTTAAGTAAGAGTGATCAAGATAAAAGATTAAAGAATTACTCGGAAGTTGATAGTTTTAATAGATTATCTGATAAAGATTCCGAAACTACTTCTTCACTAACTGCTGGTGGCGATGAATCATTTATAAGTAGAGAATTAAACGGTTCATTTCATCAGAATTCATAGTTCATTAAAATATTGTTTGAGAATAGAGTGTTGCAACTCTATCCTCATCATCTTCTTTTTATATTAAAATTTCTTATATATTTATCACTATCATTCTTCTTTCATAGTTCATTACTTAATCTTTCATGTCTTTTTCAAATCACACATATTTAAAAAATTCTTTCTCATAATATTACTGGAGGTGATATTATGACTGATAAATTAAATGATAGGGACAAAGATTCAATCGCTGACTTCGCCAGCGCATTTGTTTCCAACCCTAAAATTGTTGAAAACCCAGCTGACTATGTAGATTATGATAAGGTTCATTTAGCACCACTTAACGATTTACTTAATGATAATAATCAAATCAATCATAAAAAATAGTACTTGCTTTTTAGCTATTGCACTGAGGCATATAGCCCCTTTTTACTTTTCTAATCTCTTTCTCTATAAAATATGCTTTATCAAACAACTTAAATATTTTTTTCTTCAGCTCATACTTGTATTTAAAATACAATAGGAAGAGGAGAGACCTCCTTTGTCTCTCCTCCTTTCTTAGGCTTCTTGACTACTTTCTTTTTTTACTTTCCAAAAGCTTGTGATAGGAATTAAGAACTTCATCAAGATTTTGACTGGCTTGCACTACTTTTTGATCCATTAAGCCTGTCTGCTGATCAATTAAGTCACACATAGTTTTTCGCATTTCGTCAATTTTAATTATCAATTCTTCAACTTTATCCATAATATCCCTCCTTTCTACCTTAAGTGTAGCATTTGAAGGAATTTATGTAATAACGTCACAACTTTTACAATTTATTAATATGTAATTTTCACTTCCATTTAGTTTTACTAATAATTTTCTAAAAAATAAGCACCAGTATTTCACCAATGCCTCTGTCAAACATATGTTTGATAAATTATTAAAGTCTACACTCTTAATCAAAAGAATGTAGACTTTTTATTTATTCATTATTTATTATTTTAAGCCTTGTTCATAAGCTTCTACCATTTTTTTAACCATGTTTCCGCCTACTGATCCAGCCTCTCTTGAAGTAAGATCTCCATTGTAACCTTCTTTTAAGTTTACGCCTACTTCTCTTGCTGACTCCATCTTAAACTGATCTAATCCTTGCTTAGCTTGTGGAACTAATACTCTATTATTTCTATTTGCCATAATTTTGTTCCTCCTTTTTTAAAATTTGTACTATGCTTTGTATTTACAGTTTGTACAGTTTAAACTTAATTATCCTATAAAGTTTAAGGCAAAATTCCTAAATAATGTAAAATAAACCTAAACATTTAACACTAAAGAAATTAAATGCATGAATTTTTTTAGTTGTTAAATGCATAAGCTTTTTAAAAAACTTTTACATTATCTGTTTAACTTATTTTTATGTGGTTATAATCTAATACATATCCCCATTATGATACTTCCTTTATAAAATTCTAAAGCTGGTATTTATATTACCAGCTTAGATTGTTTATAAATCCCATACTTCAAAAAAAGTATGGGATTTATCTTTATTTAAAATATCCGCAGCGTTTCTTTATTCGAAATGATCTGTCCGCAATGTAATTGCTTAAATCTTTTTTTCCTTTTTTCTTTTCTTCTTGATATTTAAGTGCTAGCAATTTAAACTGCTCTACATTTAAACGAACTTCCAATATTATCACCTCAAATTTAGTGTATCATTTCTATTTTTATTTTGTGTTATGAAATTGTAAATTTTTATTATATTCTAAATTTTTTCATCAATATACTTTCTACTTATATAAATAGCAATAATAAAGTTTATAGCATAAGACTACTGAATCTAAAATATATCTATATAAAACATATTTTTACGCAATTAACAAGATTATAATGAAGGGTGGTATTATGAATTTAAAGGAGATTCTAGAATCTATTAATGATGTTAACTTAAGAATAGAAAATGAGTACAATAAATGGAATGAAACAGATGACCTACATCTTATAGAGGAATGCATATGGTCTATAAAAAGTCTAGAAATTCGACTTAATAATTTATATATCAAAGCTAAAACATTAAGTTTTTCAAATGAAGAACTAATGTGAAATTTTCTTTAAATTACTACATAATACTAATACATTTAAAATAAGCACCAACTTTGTGTCAGTGCTTATTTTAAATGTATATCATCTTCTGTTAAGTTAAGCTCATTCAAACTCATAAATCTGTATTTTTGTATGGATATAAAATATTAGTCCTCCTTTAACTTAGATGCACTTACCATAAACTCTTCATTTGTTTTTATATTTTTAACCCTTACTTCGTTACTCTCCTTGCTAATACCCTCTATCCAAACTGGGTTTCCGTTATAAGTTACATTAATTACACCTCGTGATTCAACAATTTCAACAATCTTTTCTATATCCATGGTTAGCTCTCCTTTTCAAATAATTCTATTATTTATTTTGTCCTTTAAGATTTAAATTAATGTAGCTCTAACTCTATATGCTGATATGGAATTATTTTAAGTATTCACAATCATATTGATTAACTTATGCAAATAAAAAGAGAGAATCTATTTAA
>NZ_JAEEGB010000060.1 GCF_016316925.1 Clostridium aciditolerans
TTTAATTTTCAAGGATCATGTCGCTCTCTCGCAGCGACTATTGTAGTTTATCACAGCCGCTTAACCTTGTCAACAACTTTTTTTAAGTTGTTTTTGTTAAGCTTTGTCGTTTCTTCAAGCGACATGTATTATCATATCACTTAATAAAACTTAGTGTCTATAACAAAATGCCTTAATTTAAGTTTATCTTCACTTTACTTATTTACTATTCGTTATTTCTCGCTTTTTTTGTTATAGACACTCTAGGATAAGTTTACTTACTTTGCTATATTACAATACTATAATTCCTGTTCTTTAGAAATTTTATTCATTAAATCAATAATTCTTTCATTTAACACAGGATGTATTATATATGGCGCTATATCAGATAAAGGTTTTAAAACAAATAACCTTTCATGCATTCTTGGATGTGGGACAATAATATTTTCATCCGATGTTATTAAGTTATCATATAGTAATACATCTAAGTCTATAGTTCTTGGTCCCCACTTTATTACTCTTTCGCGTTTTAAGTCTTTTTCTTTATCTAATAAAAAGTTTATTAACTTTTTAGGGCTTAAAAGCGTTTTTACTTCTAATGCACCATTTAGAAAAGTATCTTGCTCTAAATATCCCACTGGCTTTGTTTCATAAAATTTAGAGGTCTTTGTTACCATTGCTACCTCTGAACTATTTATAAGTTCTATAGCAAAGTTTAAGTTATCCTCTTTATTTCCCATATTAGATCCAATAGCAATATATGCTGTATGCCACTGTCTATCAATCTCCACTGCGGCATAGTCTAAAGGTTTTCCTATAGGAGCCCATGGCTTTTTTATCTTAACCTTTACTCTATTAATTATTTGATAGTTTACTAATATAAATTTTGCTAATTCTTCCGCAGATTTCTCAATTAAATCAAACTTTTCTTGTTTGAATTTTTCCTCAACATTAAGACAGAGTTGCGCATAATTGACCGTTTTGGTTAAGTCATCACTTTCTCCAGCTTCACTTAAATCTGTAAAAAGCTCAAGTGATATCAAGAATCTTTGCCCCATATCCTTTTCTTGTTGATTAACACCATGAAAAGCATAAACCTCTAAATCTTTTACATAAATTTTATCCATATTTTTGTTCTCCCTCAATTAATCTTTTTATCTTATAAAAAAGGTTAAATATATAGTAACCTTACAATCTAATAATAATAGAAAGACTCCCACTTATACAAGCAGGAGTCTACAATTGTACTCTAAGTAATTTAAGCTAAAGCGTTCTAATAGAGTATTTTAAGATTTTTCTTTTCTTTTGGCCATTTACATTCATCTAAGGCTGTGCAACTAAAGCACCTTCTAGATAGCTTGTCACTTAGATAGAAAATATAATTAAAAGTACCTTTTTCACTTTTTTTATTTCTATGATTTAAAATAGCATTTAAAATTATTGTTTTTTCCTCTTGCTTATAATTACACTCATTTAATATATCATCTGCTAGTTTGTAACTGGCAATTTCATGGGGTGTCCCATCCTGATACTGCATCCATCTACCTATGTCATGAAGTAATGCTGCACCATATACTGTTTCCTTATCTATGTTAATTTTGTTTTCTAATACCATTATATATGCTATTCTAGCAACATCCATGAAATGCTGCAAGTCGTGACAACAAAACCTTCTTCCAATTTCCCATTTTTCATTCTTCATTAAATATTCCTTAAATCTATTATTATTTAATATAGAATTTATTCTGTCCAAGAAACTACATCCCCTTGTTAAATTTTAATCATTCTATATACTTCATCTCTAAGTTTCTGATCCTCAGCAAACTTTCCTCTTGTAATTGAAGTTACAGTTTTACTTCCAGGCTTCTTTACCCCCCTCATTGTCATACACATATGCTCAGCCTCTATTACAACCATAACGCCTAAGGCACCTAAATGTTCCATTATAGCTTCAGCAATCTGCAGATTCATTCTTTCTTGTAGTTGAGGTCTCTTAGCAAAAACTTCTACAGTTCTTGCCAATTTACTTAATCCAGCAACTTTGCCATTAGGTATATACGCTATATGCGCTTTTCCGTAAAAAGGAATAAAATGATGTTCACACATAGAATAGAATTGTATATCCTTTTCTAAAATTATACCATCGCTTTCTACTGTAAAAGTTTTCTTTAAATGCTCAGATGGGTTTTCATTCATTCCAGAAAAGATTTCTTTGTACATTCTGGCAATTCTATCAGGAGTTTCTGCTAATCCCTCGCTTTTTGGATCTTCACCTATAGCTTCTATAATCATTTTAACGGCATCTTTAATTTTATTCTCGTCTATCATAATTCTTTATTGAACTTATTCTATAATAAATGTTCAATAATCCTCCTCTCATATCGAAAGATTCTTTGCAGTACATTAATGAAAATTTTATCTTTTATGAATTAAATAAATATTTCACAATATTATCATAAATTATAACATTTTAATCACAAGTTTACAAGAAGCCCAGAATACAAAATATAACAATCTGGACCCGATATTTTTAACCTTTTAAGAGATTCATTAAAATTCATAAAATTTGTAATTATTTCTAGATAATAATAAAAAAGCACTTCAAAATTATATTGAAGTGCTTAATTGGTGGCCAGACCAGGAATC
>NZ_JAEEGB010000061.1 GCF_016316925.1 Clostridium aciditolerans
TAAAATTAGAATAACCTAAATAAGTATAAGACTGCATCTAAAGAAAGTGTGGATTTAGCAAAGAAGCTTGTTAAGACGGAACAGGAATTTATGAATGAGCTACTTGGATATTTGTAAAGGTTATGAAATGTATGAAATCCCTAGCATAACTGACATGGCTAATGTAACGCGCATTATTCTTATTTAACGCAACAACTGAAAAAACGAACAATTTACATGGACACCGCATTATTCATGTCTCTAGGCACAGAGAATTTAAAAATATGCTATTAACATAAATTATTGCATTCTGCGCCTAGAGAAAACAGTTATTGTATATTAATATTTAAATTGAAAGTATGAATAGTTGAATTGGACTCCCATGGTTGTTTATATTCTAATTTAAGAGACGTCTTTCCAGTTTCAATAGCTTCAAATAACCAGCGATTTCTTAAGGTTACACCAGGCACCAACTTTGGGTAAAATGAATCAACTATGGATATATTTTCAGTGTTTTTTATTAAAGATTTATCCAATTTTATTGGTGTCCAAGAGTAGCCTCCATCACTACCTTCATTAGGAAGAGTTAACTGAAGAATTTCACCTTTTTTTAAAATGATATTTTGATTGTTGAAACTTCCGTCAATTTTTAGTGCATCTGAGTCAATAGTAAAAGGCATACAAAAGCCCTTTCTTATACCAGAATATTCTACTCTATCAAGAATATATAGCATATATGGATAGTTGGGTTTATATCCATTGGTTGGCGTGATTTTCACCTGTTTATGATCATCTGATAATGTAAGCGTTGTTGCTACTTTATCATTTCTTTCATCCAAGACAAAGATTGATGAATCATTTACTTTGGATTGGTTTATTGGATTCTTAAATTTAATAGTCCAGGTTTTATTTTGACTAACATTCTCTTTTATAGGTAGCGAATCCCAGTAATCGATAGACTCATTCCAAGGGTCGAAACCTAAATCATCAGAAAAAGCTACTGTGGGAAGAGATAATATCATAATAAGAACAAAAGTAGCAATTGTAAATAGCTGTTTTTTTAATTTATTCATTTGATCATCTCCTTTTACTACTAATTTTACTATTTATATTTATATCAGTAAATCAATTATCAAATTGTAATCTATTGTAAAAAAGAAAAGAGATGAAGATAATATTACATTTCTAATAAAGATTATGTCGTATTTCAAATAAAATTTTTGAGAGCTTAAAAATAGGCTGAAAAGTATTTGATTTATGAACTGTAAAAGTTTCTAACTAAATTAACATTATAATAGATAGAATGTTTCTTATAATAAACACAAATTTTGTGAAATATTAACCATATTATCCGTATTAATTAGTGATAGAATAAGACGGAAGGAGTTAAAAATGAAAATTGATGATGAAAACTTTTTATTAGAACTTAAGAAAAAAAATCCTGAGGCCTTAGAATACATAATTAATACTTACTGCAATTTAGTTTTTAAAATTGTAATAAATGTACTTGGAAAGGATAATTATGAAAATGCAAAAGAATGTATTAATGATGTATATCTTTTAGTATGGAATAAAAGCCACTTATATAATCCTGAAAAATCTTCATTTAAGAATTGGCTTTTAGCCGTAAGTAAATATAAGGCTATAGATTATAAAAGAAGCTTAGTAAAAAAGGACAACCTTCAGATTGAAGAACAAGTATTAGTTTCAAAGATTGATGTTGAAAATGAATATATATTAAAAGAAGCGAAAGAAGAATTAATAAAGCTTTTACAATATGAGCATAAACTAGACAGAGAACTGTTTATACGAAAATACATTTTAGATCAAGATATGGACAGCCTATGTAAAAAATTTAATTTATCAAAAGGTGCTGTTTACAATAGATTATGGCGTACTAAAAACTCACTTATAAGAAAATTAAATGTTTCAGGTGAAGTGGAGGTATCAAAATGAAATTAAATTTAAATGAAGATGATGTTTTAATGCTTTTAAATGATGTTAATATAAACGAAAATGAATTTAGCAATATGGAACTAAATGAAATTGAAAAGAAAAAAATCTGTAAAAATATTATTAGTAAAGTAAAGCCTAAGAAATCTAAAAGTAAAAGAAATTTTATTGCAGCTGCAGTTATCCTTATAATAAGTATTCCTATACTTATATCCCAAAGAAATGTTTTAGCTAATATGATAGAAAAACTAACTGTAATATCTGGTATTGGAGAAGTAAAGGTTTCTTCAGATAAACCCAAAATTCTTAAATATAATCTTAAACAAGGTAATATAACTTTAGCTAATATGTATGTAGACAACAATAAAATTATAGTTACTTTAACTATTGAACCTGAAGAAGATAAACCATCTTATTACACTATTAAAGACGAACATGGTAATTACTATGAACTCCATAGAAGTGATAATCTTGCTTTGATTCCAGATAATAACATAGGCTCATACAGAGCAGAATACTATGGTAAAGTAAAAAAAGCTAATAGTTATACTTTAAGTATTGTAGATAATGATAAAAAGCTTACTAAAGCAACTTTTAAATTAAAAAATTCTGATTTTAAAGAAGCTCCTGAATCAAAAGTTTTATATACTGCAACTAATGGAATAACTACATTAAACGTGACTTCATTAAAAAAAGAGGGAAATATTTTAAAAGTGGATTATTATTTTACAGATACTTTACCAGATTTTAAATTTAAAAAAATAGATAAAGTTAATCAGGGAACCTTTGAAGAAGGCAAAGAATGGGGATTCAAAGAACCAATTAGTACAAAATTAATAAATAATGATTCTATAAGAGATTCACACATCATAATTTCTGATGAATATAATAACGCAGTATATGGACATAACAATACTAATTATTTAGATCAAGAAAATGAATCTTTATTTGATTTAAGCAAACTCACTGGCAAGAAGTTAAAATTAACTATTTCAAATGTAGTTTATCACGTTCGTAATGATTGTATGAGTAAAAATAATGATTTTAAGTTAGGATTAGATGTCCCTAAATCAGGGAAAAGTATTTTAAACAAAACTGGTGAATATAAGGGAATTAAATATAAAATTATTAGTATTGAGCGTTTATCAAATGATAGTGTGGAGCTTATTTACAATTATATAAATGACAGCAAATCAAACTTACAAACTTGGAATATTTCATTTGGAAACTTTAATAATTGGGAAAATGGTAGTAATACTCATGAACATTACAATGGTAATATTAAACATATGCTTCAAAAGGAAAAAGGAATAGGCGATACATTAGAATTAAATGATATTGAGGGGGTTTTTTCTTCAGTTGGTCCTTTTGAAATAGAACTGGATCCATCAACAATTAGATAAATTTTCGCTATTTTTACTTAAAAACTTAGGTCCTATTTTTTAATAATAATATAATTAAAAAGTTGCTGCATAAAAAGTCAATTTATATAGGGACATTTTATGAAAATGAATAACAAACTAGAGCACCGTATTATTCAATAGAATTCTCCGGTGTTTTTTGCGTTACAATATGATAACTATACGTAATATCAAGAGCAAAAACGCTCTTTTGTTTTATCTTTTATTATAGTAATACTTAATATGAAAAAAGGATTCAAAAAGCCTCATAGCAAACTATTGTTATACATCGTATGCACATTTTCATTGGCGGCTGTGAAGCAAATCATGAATCGTTGATAAGTGAATAATACGATGTTTAAAAATAGAAAAATTTATATTCTTATACAAAGGATATAAGTAATAATGAATAACTTTATATAATATCCTAGTAATAATGAAACGAGGTTTTAGTAATTCTGCAAGTCTAAACTTCTTGTCCGTGGGGGGGATGATAGATATAAATAGCGACAAGGAGTAGTTTTTGCGGAATTGTAAGATTATATATTATTAAGTTATTTAGAAGGTGAATAAGTATGGCAACGAGACCACAAATTTTACGTGTAGGAGATACAATCGGAATAGTTACTTTAGGGAGTCCATTATCTGCGGATGCCATTAATGCTGGTATACAGACTCTTAAGAATATGGGCTTTAATGTAGTTTTAGGAAAATACGTATATTCTTCTAATGGATATATTGCAGCCACAGATGAGCAGAGGGCCTCTGATTTGATGGAAATGTTTAAAAACCCTGATGTAAAGGCTATTATACCCTCAAGAGGTGGAGTAGGTGTTGCAGGTATCATACCATATCTTGATTACCCTGTTATCGCGCAGAATCCTAAAATTGTCACAGGATACAGTGATATAACAATTTTATTAAATGTTTTGTATATATGGGCTAATTTAATTACTTTTCATAGTCTTCTTTTAATAGACTTTAAACCGACTACCCCTGCATATAACTTCAATCAGTTTTTCACTGCTACGTCTACACTTACCTCACCAAGGATACTTGAAAATCCTCCAGGAATGCCTCTAATAAGTAGGATCCCTGGAAATGTAACGGGGGATATAGTAGGAGGTAACCTTGCATCCTTTGTAGATAACCTTGGCACTCCATTCGATGTTGATACCACAGGAAAGATACTCTTAATTGAAGAAGTTCATGAACCTATTAATACAGTCTACAGGTATATAAATCATCTAATATTAGCAGGTAAATTTAGGGATTGTGCAGGTATCATTATGGGTGAATGCACGAATTGTGTGCCTGCATATGGTAAGTCATATGAAGATTTAATTACTGAAGTTATTATGCCATTAAATAAACCTCTTATGACAAATTTAGCATCAGGACATGGCACATACAAGATGGCTATACCTATAGGTGCTCAAGCTAACCTTAACACTTATAATAATACATTGACAGTACTTGAGCCAACAGTGCGTATATAAAAAAGCGGAAGGTTTTTGAATTATTATGGAATGAGGTGGCTGTTTTATTCATAACTGAATTTTACAGTGTTTTTATGTCATATTTCAAATACTATATGTAATATCAAGAGCAGAAATGCTCTTTTGTTTTATGTTATAGTATATTAAATTAATGATTAATATGAAAAATTTGTGACGTAACTATTTAAATTGAAAATACGAACGGTGTTCTTTGATAAGTGAATAATGTGGTGTTAAAAAATAGAATTGTTTTACAATTATTGAGGAGGCAATCATCTTTTATCACGCAAATTATGATATAATTACCATTAATAAAGTTAAAATAATAAAATAGAACTAACTAATGGAGGAGTATAAATGGAGAAGGGAAAGATGAATTCAGCAATGCCATGTATATTAAATCGTAGAAGTGTCCGAGCATATACTTCAGAAGAAGTGAGTAAAGATGCTATCATGCAGATGTTAACTGCAGCTAATTGGGCTCCGTCTGGTAATAACATGCAACCATGGAGATTCTCCGTAGTGATGAATAATAAGGAATTAATAAAAAAAGTAGCGTCTCTTACTGTATACCATAATTGGGTAGAGACTGCTCCTTGCTTGATAGCAGTTTTTCTAGATACTAAAGTTTTAGACGATAAGGTTCCAAGTATTTACTTGAAACATGCTCAATCAATTGGTGCTGCAATACAAAATATGCTACTTGCTGCTCATGGACTAGG
Organism: Clostridium aciditolerans; assembly: GCF_016316925.1. Taxonomy (GTDB): domain Bacteria; phylum Bacillota; class Clostridia; order Clostridiales; family Clostridiaceae; genus Clostridium_AM; species Clostridium_AM aciditolerans. Next base: position 5,554 of record NZ_JAEEGB010000061.1, read on the forward strand.
GTTAGGTACTTGTTGGATTGGAGAAATATTAAAAAATGAAGATAAAGTACGAGAATTATTGGGAGTTTCAGATGAATTACAGTTAATGGCCGTTATATCTGTTGGCTACTCAAGTAGAAGTAATCTAAAATCTAATAGAAGAGACATTTCTGAAAATATTATAAGTTGGTTATAAAGTTAAGCATTTACTCTTTTTTAAAGTGAAATATGGATACCTATTTTGAAAAAGCAATAATAGTTAGGATACAATATTCTTATTTATTATAACAACTGAAAAAAATGAATAATTTTCCAGAACATCGCATTATTCTAAACTGAATTCTGCGGTGTTTTTTCGTCGCATTGCAACTATATGATGCACTTATTGTAAATTTACCATATATATACTTTATGAATGTAATGCGGCATAACTACTGAAATTAAAAATACGAACAATGTTCTTTGAGAATTGAATAATAGGATATTAAAAGCTGGAAGAGTCTTATCTCAACCGGAGAGATAACTATCTTTTATATGCAAATTATGATATAATTCCCATTAGTTGGTCATTCATTAGCATCTTTATCAGTACTAAGGTTTGCACAAACTTATAAAAATGAAGTATCTGGTTTAATGCTAATAGATGGCGGAGCTCCTAAGTTCTATGCAAAAAATAGTTTGGAAGTTCCGGGTAGTACAGCATTTAAGTATAAGTTACTAAAAACTACGGGCATAGCAAGGCTAGTACTTTATCATACAGATTATTACTCAAAAAATCTTAACTTTCTGCCTGATAATTTAAAACAATTATATTTAGGAATGGTTCTAAAAACTATGTATAATAAAAATATTATTGATGAAGGTATTATGGAAAGCGCTGGTGCAAAAACCGTTTTAGCAAATGGTCATTTAGGGAATGTACCACTTAGAATATTCACTGCTGAAAGTAATAGTTTAGATGCTGAATGGGAAAATAGCCAAGAAGCTTTGAAAAAATGGTCTACAGATAGTATGCAAATGGTCGTTAAGGGGTCAACACATGCTATACACCATACTTCTCCTGATGTTATAAATAATGAAATAAAAAAATTGATAAAAAATCAGAAGTAAAATGTACATAGGTTTAATGCGAGTATTAGAGCAGGTAAGTCATCGGATAAAATAAACTAAAATTTATTTGCAATTTTCTTATTTAACGATTCAAATATAAAAATCGAAGAATTTACTGGAACACCCTATTATTCAAGTTTGAATTTTAGGGTGTTTTTACTTCGCAATTCATCTATTTGCTTTCAAGAGAATAAGATAATAATGGAGAAATTTTTTAATGGAGGTATCTGTGTGGGATACTATGTTATAGTGGAACCAAATATAAAAATCTATATAGAGGATCTTAATCCAGAGGGAAAGAAGACAATCTTATTTATACACGGTTGGCCTGCAAATCATAAGTTATTTGAATATCAATTTGATCAGCTGCCACAAATGGGATATCGATGTATTGGAGTAGATATCAGAGGATTTGGTAATTCAGATAAGCCTTGGAAGGGATACTCCTACAACCGATTGGCAGACGATATTCGATGCATAGTTGAAACACTTAGATTGCAAGATTTCACACTTGCGGGTCACTCTGTAGGGGGAGCGATTGCCATTCGATACATGGCTCGTCATAACGGATATGGAGTATCTAAACTTGCTCTTTTTGCCGCTGCTGCGCCTAGTTTTACCAAAGTTCCTGGTTTCCCTTATGGTCTTAATAAAGAAGATGTAACCAAAATTATTCAAGATACGTATAACGATCGCCCTAAAATGCTGCAGGGATTTGGCGACATGTTTTTCTTTCAGTACTTAACAGGACCTTTCTCAAATTGGTTCTTCCAATTGGGACTACAGGCAGCAGGTTGGTCCACAGCGAAGCTTGCAACTTCACTTAGAGACGAAAACTTGTTTTCTGATCTTGGGAAAATATGCGTTCCTACTTTAATCCTTCATGGTGTTCATGATAAAGTTTGTCCATTTCCATTAGCTGTCGCTCAAAAAGAAGGAATTAAGCACTCCAAGCTTGTGCCATTTGAAAACAGCGGTCACGGATTGTTCTATGAACAGCGAGACAAATTTAATAAAGAATTAATGAAATTTATTGAAGAATAAAGTTTTTGTAAAGTAGAAGGGCTTAATAAAAATATTCAAAGCTAATAATTCATTTGAGTAAGTCCAAATATAGGAGGTGGAAAATGAGTTACACTAACCCATATGGACAGCCACAAGGGATTGCAAGACTTGATACAAATAAATTAATGAAGAAAAGGGACATGCCGAGCATTTAACAAAGTTATTATTAAAATATGATACAGATAAATATAATGGTCTTGAATAAAAAGACATAGATATTGGTTATATAAAATGATTAATTAGAAAATGTGATTGATAGCTCTTGAAGCAAATTTCAGGAGCTGTTTTTGTTGGGATAAATTTATTCTATTTGGTTGGAGATTTTAGTGTTCTAAGTAGGTATAATTGTTTTAGGCGGAATGATAAGGAGGAAATGGACATGTTAAAATACTGTATTCAAGGGTTCTTGTTGGGCCTAGCTTATGTTGCACCTATAGGTATGCAAAATATATATGTAATAAATACGGCAGTTAGCAAGAATAAGCTAAGGGCTTATCAAGTTGCATTTATAACAAGTTTCTTTGATATTTCACTAGCACTAGCATGCTTTTTTGGAATGGGAACTTTAATGGAAAAATCCAAAATAATAAGAGCAACTGTTCTATTTATTGGCTGCATAGCAGTAGTGTATATCGGAATTCAGCTTATAAGAAGTACCCCAAATGCAGAAAAAGAAGTGGATGTAAATAAACCACTGATAGAAGTCATAATAACTTGCTTTATGGTTACCTGGATTAATCCTCAAGCTATTATTGATGGTTCGTTACTACTTGGGGGATTCAAAGCATCATTGCCACATGCGGCTTCCACGTTGTTTATTCTTGGTGTTTGCTTAGCATCATTTTTCTGGTTTACCAGTGTTGCTACTATTGTATCAATTTTTAAACAAAGCTTTAACAGAAAAGTGCTTAGGATTATTAATATTATTTGTGGTGCTGTTATAATATATTATGGTCTAAAACTAGGATATAGTTTTCTGCAAATTATAATTTGAGCTAAATAAAAAATATGTTGTGACATAGCAGTGAGAAAGGAAGAAGATAAAAGATGGTAGAAAAAATATTAACGATGAAATTATTAAAGGAAAAGTATGGAGTGTGTAGACTAGGCAAAACTCAATTAATTCCTGAATGGGCACAAAATAGTGATTTTTTCTCTATAACAAGAACATCAGATGAATTATCAATTGTATGTATCGAAGAGAGCATTCCTGACAATGTAAAGTGTGAAAAAGATTGGAGAATTTTAAAGATTGAAGGACCATTAGACTTTTCACTAATAGGGATTCTAGCTTCAGTTAGTAAAATATTAGCACAAAAAGGAATAAGCATATTTGCTATTTCCACCTATGATACAGATTACATTCTTGTTAAAAATAAGGATATTGATAATGCTATACAATCACTTATTAAAGAAAGATATGAAGTTATATATTAAGTAAACTAATGTTAGGTTGTAATTTCCTTTATTTGTATTGGTAGAAATTATATAATTAAATTAGTGGTCTGATATCATATTAATAGATTTTTGCGATTAAAAGGGGGAGGAACATGAAACATATTGAAGAAAAATCTGATCTTATAAATATAAGGAACACTCAAGAAGATGATTTAGATTTTGTAATTGCTTCGGAACAAGAACCTAACAATGCACAATATGTTGATCAATGGACAAAGGAGCAGCATAGAAATGCATTAGCTCAGGATGATATTTTACATTTAATCGTTGAAGATAAAACTACGAATAAACCTGTTGGATATTTAATTATAGCAGGTCTTACAAATCAACATCGAAATATTGAATTTAAGAGAATTGTAATATCGGACAAAGGTAAGGGTTTTGGAAGGGAAACTTTAAAATTAGTTAAAAAAATAGCTTTTGAGCAGTTGAATGCACACAGACTCTGGCTTGATGTTAGATATAAAAACCATGGAGCACAAAATCTTTATAAATCTGAAGGGTTTATTGAAGAAGGTATCTTAAGAGAATGTATTTTATATAATGAAAACTATGAATCAATAATTATAATGTCAATTTTAAAAAATGAATATAATGGAGGATAAAATGAATTTATCAGAAATTCAAGATATAGTAAATAAATTCACTAAAGATAAGAACATGAATTCAAATGTTAATGTTAGAATGATTGATTTAACATCAGAAGTAGGAGAGCTGTCAAAGGAGGTTTTAAAAGGAACTAACTATGGCAGTAAACAATTTGAGAAAACTGAAGAATGGAACAGTGAAATTGGAGATGTGTTATTCTCCCTTATTTGCATAGCAAATGAAACTGACACTAATTTGGAAGATTGCCTAAACTTTGTTCTTGATAAATATGAAAAAAGATTTGTCAGTAAAGGGGATTTTGGTTCTGGAAGATAACTTTGAACTATATGCTACTCATCAATTTAAGAAATATTTTTTCTAACATACTATGCATAGTGTATATTAATAATTCAAAGGAGTGATTAAAGTGAATATAATAGAAACAAAAAGATTGATACTTAAAGAGTATTCCATTAATGATATACCAGAATTAAATATAATTCTTTCAGATCCTATAACAATGAAATTTTGGCCCTCTCCATTCACTCTACAACAGACCGAAAGCTGGATACATAATAATATTGCAAGATATAAGAATTTAGGCTTTGGAAGATGGGCTGTTATTTTAAAGGATAATGGAAATCGCATTGGAGATTGTGGAATTATGATTTCAGAAATTGACGGTAAACAGGAAAATGATTTAGGGTATATATTTCATCATCCATTTTGGCATAAGGGCTATGCTGTTGAAGCAGCAGATGCGTGTAAGAAGTATGCTTTTAATAGCTTAGGAATTAATAGGTTATGCGCAAATATGGCATTTGATCATGAAGCATCAAGAAGAGTTGCTGAAAAAATTGGAATGAAAAAAGAAAAAGAATTTTTAAATAGTAGAAACAGAAACTTTTTAACATATGTGTATTCAATTTCGAGAAACGAGTAATTAAAGAAACACTATTTTGCAATTCTATAATGTCGAATCAGATTCCTTTAATATTGCCAATGATGAAGTTTGTTTTTATCTTAGTTAGGGGGGGAAATAAGTGACATATGTTTATTTAATGAATAATCAGAAGCCTATAAATGCTGATATCATCAAGAGTCATGTAGATTATTTAAAAGAGTTAAAGGCAAAGGGTAAGCTTGTGCTTTGTGGACCATTTACAGATTATCCAGGAGGAATGGTTATAATCTCTGCAGAAAGTATCATAGAAGCAACGAAGATTGCAGAATCTGACCCCTTTATTGCGTCGGGGTGCAAAACTTTTGAAATTAGAACGGTTGAACTGGCAAATGAAGAGAACAATTATCTGCTTTAACTAAGAATCATGTGTGCTAATTTTAGTTCACAATTTACTTAAGTTGTGGACAAACAGTTAGATATGATGGAGTGAAAGGTATTGTGTTGGGGCGTTTTGATAATAGCTGCAAAATGGATATACATACAATAGATAAAGAGTAGTAAGAAAGGGTGACATAAGTTAGAAAAATGCTCTTTAGCTTATGCCGACCCTTTCTAATGTTGTTTAAGACAGATAACTATTGAAAGAAATAACTTAACCGTTTATGTGTATAAGAAAAAATCTTATTTTAGCGTCACCCCATCCTAAATCCCAAGGTACATGATACCTATCTGTAGTATGAGAATTCACAAGTGGATATCCATGAGAATCAAAGCCTGTTATTACTGCAAAGTGATCTATATTTCCTCTGCCTTTTTCATAAGCAATCAAATCTCCAAGTTGTAATTTTCCAACTGCTCCATTAGGGAGTTTTTCTGAAGATTTAGTTAATTCCTTAAAGGTACCAACACTAATTACACTTCCTCTTCCGCTGTGTACTAAGAAATTTTTCAAACCATCGGCATTAGCCCAAGCGTTACTACTAGGTACCCAACCACCACCAATGCGCATACCGCCACCTTCTTTATCTCCTAATACTTGGGATACATAATTGGTACAATCTCCACCTATACCATTATAATCATTATATTTCTTGTTATATTTAAAATTATTACCACTTCCCCAAGCAGCTCCACAGTATTTATCAGCATAAGCAACAGCCTTTTCTCTATCATAAATAGGTTTCCTATAAATTACTTCTTGATAACTTTTATTTATGTTATGAATAGGAGTTAACATTCTTGGAAGTTTAGCAACACTGTCAGAATAGCCACGTAAGGCATCTTCAAAGCAGTCAGTGTACCAGTCATTGAAAATAACCCACTTCTCATTCCTCTTAACTAGGCTTGTAGTATGTCTTATTCCAACTCCAAAAGAATTAACAGGAGGATTCTCCTCGTTATTATAAACATAATCAAACTTATAGGATTCTTCTAAAGCTAATTTTACTATATTACCTTTAGGATAAATTTTTTTTACTCTCACTGTAGATTCTATTTTATTAAAAGTTATATTTCTTTCCTTTGACCAATCCTTAAGATATTTTATACGTTTAACCTCATGCTCTAATGCCCATTTACCATATTTTTGTGAAGTATCAAAAAGTGTGTTTAAAGATGATACATCACCGGAGGCAAGAGCTGCTGATCTCTCATTATATATTCTTTCAACTTCCGATTTTAATTCATTCTCGTCGATTTTCTCAATTATGTTTTGTTTTTTGGGATCTGTTTTGTTTTGATTTAGATTATTTGGTGGAGTATTGTTTTGGTCTGGCTTTTTCTCTTCTGTATTTTTCTGTTGAGGCACATTTTCATTTGGTTCAACTTGTTTTAGATCCATAGCTGAAACTTTTGAAAAATTTTTTATATCCCCTTTGTTAATATTTTCAATTTTACTAAAACATCCAAAGATGGAGATAACAACTACCAATAAAGTAAAAAAGATTATATAATCACGTTTTTTAGTCATATCAACTCATCACACTCCTCATATATAAATTCCCTAGTTATACCTTGAATTATACAATGCATAATAAGGATAAAAAAAAATTCAGGATGATGGAAGATGGACAAATATTAAAAGATAATTAGAAGAAATAAAATTTTTATTTTTAATGTATGTAATTATTTTTATGGCATAGCATGAAAATATTGCGAACAAATTATTGATTTTAAAATACGAACAATGTTCTTTGAAAACTGAACAATACGGTATTTAGTCGGCTCAATCATTCACAAATTATTCTTCTAATGAATAGCCTATTAATATAGCTATTTAATTGTTGGAGGTTGTCAATGGGTTACTATATTAAAGTAGAACCTAATGTAAAAATTTATGTAGAAGATATTAACCCTGATAGCAATAAGACAATCTTGTTTCTACACGGTTGGCCTGGAAGCCATAAGCTGTTTGAATATCAATTTGATCAGCTTCCGAGGATGGGATATAGGTGCGTCGGAATAGATACAAGAGGATTCGGCAATTCAGATAAGCCTTGGACTGGCTACGACTACGATAGATTATCAGATGATGTTCGATGTGTGGTTGAAGCTCTTAAATTACATGATTTTACACTCGTAGGACATTCAACTGGAGGAGCCATGGCTATTCGATACATGGCCCGCCATAAAGGTCACGGAGTATCTAAACTCGCTCTTATTGATGCAGCAGCTCCTAGTCTTATCAAGCGTCCAAATTTCCCATATGGTTTAGAAAAAGAAGATGTAATCAAAATTATTCACGGAACATATACTGATCGTCCTAAAATGCTGAGAGATTTCAGCGACACATTTTTCTTTCAGTATATAACTGAACCATTTTCAAATTGGTTCTTTCAATTGGGATTGCAGGCAGCGGGCTGGGCAACTGCGGCCATTGCAAATACTTGGATAAATGAAGTACTATTTTTTGATCTAGAAACAATAAATGTTCCAACTTTAATTATCCATGGTATTCATGATAAGATTGTTCCATTTGAACTTGGTGAAATACAAAACCAAATGATTAAACATTCAAAACTTATACCATTTCAATACAGCGGTCATGGGTCCTTCTATGACCAGCGTGATAAATTTA
>NZ_JAEEGB010000062.1 GCF_016316925.1 Clostridium aciditolerans
ATTTATACCGTTATTATAAAGTAGACAGAGCATTTTTTAAATGTATGAAATAGACATTTAAAAAGCCTATTTCAAAGATTATACTGCCTCACAAAAAGTAGAATTAAGTCCTACTTTTTTTATTTTATCCGATGACTACCCGCTCTAATACTCTCCTGCACTCTGTGAAAGCGATTTACGCAAAATCATAGATTTTGGTTCTCTGCTTGCACTCTGTTAATATTTTTTTAATGATAGATTCGTAAATGGCTTTATGAGCATGGGATGAGAGTAACATAATATGGCTTAGCTGAGTAAAATATCTTATGGCGCAACAAATGATACATACAGAGAAAATACAATAAGGAGGCAATCATATGTACAAAATTAATGATAATTATTTGAAGCTACCAGGAAGATATTTATTTTCATTCATAGAAAAGAAAGTAGCTGCTTTTAGGGAGAAGCATCCTGATAAGAAAGTTATCCCTTTGGGAATTGGTGATGTAACTCAACCATTAGCGCCAACTATTATTAATACTTTACATTATGTAGTTGATGAAATGAAAAATGCAGATACTTTCAAAGGATATGCACCAAGCTCAGGTTACGAATTTTTGCGAAATGCAATTGTAAAAGGTGATTACAGGTCTCGTGATGTTGATATTTCAATAGATGAAATATTCGTAAGTGATGGCGCAAAATGTGATGCAGGTAATATTCAAGAAATATTTAGTATAGATAATAAAATTGCTGTTTGTGATCCTATATATCCTGTATACTTAGACACAAATGTAATGGCTGGTAGAACAGGAACATATGATGAGACTACACAAAGATGGAGTGATGTTATCTATATGCCATGTACTCCAGATAATAATTTTGCACCAGAGCTTCCAAAGGAAACACCAGATATTATTTATCTATGTTTTCCTAACAATCCAACGGGGACAACAATTACAAAAGACCAGCTTCAAGTTTGGGTTGATTATGCAAATAGAGTAGGAGCAGTTATTATATATGATGCAGCATATGAGGCCTATATTTCAGAGGATAATGTACCACATACAATTTATGAATGTGAAGGTGCAAAAACCTGTGCCATTGAGCTGAAGAGTTTTTCAAAGAATGCTGGATTTACAGGGGTAAGACTTGGATATACAGTTGTCCCAAAGGATTTGAAACGTTCTAATGTTTCCTTGAATGCACTTTGGGCTAGACGTCAGGCAACAAAATATAATGGAGCACCTTATATAGTTCAAAGAGCAGGGGAAGCTGTTTACTCTAAGAGTGGAAGAGAGCAGATAAAAAAGCAAATTGATTATTATATGAATAATGCAAAAGTGATCTGCGAAGGGTTAAGGTCAGCAGGTTATCATGTATTTGGTGGTGTAAATGCACCATATATTTGGTTGAAGACACCAAATGATATGACCTCATGGGAGTTTTTTGATTATTTATTGGAAAATGCAAATGTTGTAGGTACGCCAGGAGTCGGATTTGGTCCACAGGGAGAAGGATATTTCCGACTTACAGCATTCGGTACTTATGAAAATACGGTAGAGGCCGTTGAGAGAATTAAGAAACTGTAGGAAGATAAAATTAGGATATACAATAATAAGATGTTTATATATCTTTACTTCTATATTTCAATGTAGATATGATTTAAATGATTAAAAAATAAAGAGTCAAAATGACTCTTTATTTTTTAATCTACTGGACTGTTGTTTCAGCCTTATTTACAACATCTGAGAGTTGTTGAGTAGGTGGATCATATGGTTTATTCCAACCTCTATTTATGCTTAACTCAGTAAGTGCTGAATGACCACCAACCACCTGATTAAGGCTAGATGAATAAAGTGCTCTTAATTCTGGTGTTGTGCTTGTCATTGTTGCATTTAGATAGGCATCTGCTGCGCCTTTAGCAGCGGCAAGCATATTTCCAGCTATAACCTCATCATTTATATCAGTAGTGTTTTGAACTATATTGCTTAAAATAGTTGACATAGCATTTTACCTCCTCTATACTCTTGCTACGCTATTCTCATTGATAAATTGCTGCAGCCCTTTAATTCTACCTTCAGCTGCCAATATACCAGATTCTGCTTGCTTTTTTAATTCATCGTCTGTTATTAATGCTTGCATAGCCTTTGAAACTGCTAAGCCATCTCTCTCAAACTTTAATAATCCTGTTAATGAAAGTATTTCTCCTTCAGCAAGTTTTCTCATTTTCGAACCTCCATTCAATGCTTTATGTATTAACTCCTGCATTAGTATATGTAATTTGTATTATATTAAACATATAACTCAAATTATATTCAAAAGTAATAAAATGGCCTTTCTTCATTTGCTTTTTGGGGAATATAAAAGAGCTGTTGCAAAATTTCATTTTGCAACAGACCCTTTAAATTAAAGTATACTAAAAATTCAAATTGACGTTAAAAATTTTTCCCTTTGACTCTTAGGAAATCAAGAAACTCTTCCTTGCTTCTATTTATAATTAACTCTTCAGGCATATCTATCTGCTTCAGCATACTTAGAGCAGCATCGAAATTGCCTATATTGAGGCAAAAATGTGAATCACTATTTAATATTATCTTTACTCCATGCTCTTTGCATAGGCGAGCTATTTTAGTGCAGTTCTTTTCACTTCCAATTCTTGAGCTTACAAAGGAACTATTATTTATTTCAATAAGTATATTTTTTTCTTTTGCCTTTTTTACTAATTCTTCTGCATGAATTGGAAATTTAGGATTGCCTGAATGGCCTATAATATGTACATTTGGGTTATCCATAACTTTTAAAAAGGCAGATGTATTTAAATCAGCATTTTCATTTGCTTCCATTACTGGTTCGTGGATACTTGCTATTAATATATCCATTTGTTCCTGAAGAGATATTGGCAAGTCTAAGTTTCCTTCATAATCTATAATGTTGGCTTCGCAGCCATAAAGCATAGTAACACCAAAAAGTTCTTTTGGGAGTACCTTAAAATTCCCAAAATACCATTCGTGAGGAGCACCAGGCATGGAAGATCCATGATCTGTAGTGCCTAAAAGTTGAAGCCCCTTTTCGCTGGCACATTTTGCATTTTCTAATAAAGTTGAGTATGCATGCCCACTGGTTATAGTATGAGTGTGCATATCAAGAAGACATTTCATATATATTACTCCTTTCAGGTTGTAATTAAAATTAATACTATTTTTATTATATATTATATTTTTTATTTAAGTCAGATAATTGCTTACTTTTAAAAACAAGTTAACAATCATAATATGTGCTGTAAGTATAGTTTTTTCTTTAGCTACAAAAGCTAGTGCATCAACTGAAACACAGAGAAAATTTTCCTAACATTGTGGTTCCACACTTATTATTTTATTGAGAGGAGTTATTTATATTCTAATATTTCAGCTTATATAAATTATACTACAAGAACAAATGTTTGCATAATATCTGGTAAAGTAGACCATATTATACCTATAAGTATTGGAGGCATATAGTATGGCTTATTCATGTGCCGAAAAGAGTTATCCTGTAACTTTGAAAAAAGAAGAAAGCAGTGGTTATGGAAAGAAAAAGAGAAAAAATCATATTCAGATGGATAAGATTCTAAAGCGATTATTTACATTAAAAAACACTATACCAATTATAGATTTCCTTAACGCAGCCTATAGTGATGATATATCTTATGAAGCTAAATTATATTATGCTGATAAAGAAATCAATAATTTCGAAAAGAAAAGCAGCAGATACATAAGTTTTTATGCCGATATGTACATAAAGGTTGTAGATAGAGAAAAGATTTATGAATATGAAATAGAATTCCAAACAATTTATGAAAAAAGTATGGCTATAAGAATGTTTAGATATGGTTTTGAAAGAGCAATAAAAATTGCAGATTATAATAGTATAAGGGAAGGTAGAATAAAAATAAAATTACCAGACCCGTATCTTATAGTTTTAGAAGAAGATAAGAATGTACCAGACAATATATATTTAGAAATAGAAATTCCAAAACAAGATACAATTACTTATAGTTGCAAAGTATTAAAGTATTTTAAGTATGATATTGATAAATTATTAAAGGAAAATATGTATCTATTATTACCACTGCAGGTATTCAAATTAAGAAGGAAAATGTATGATATAAGTACTAGTATCTTATCCTTTGAAAATAAGAAAAGTAAAATGATTGAAGTATATAATGAATTAAAAATAGTTATAGAAGATACTTTAAAAGCTATAGATTTATCGTATAATAGTAATAAGGTAACTTTAGAAGATTATGATGAAATGACATCTGCAATAGAAAACATTAATTCATATTTTTTAAGTATGTACGGAAAGTATACAGATTTTGATGAGGAGGTTAAAGAAATGGTAAAGAGCTTTTACGATCCTAAGGTTGAGGAAAGAGGAATGCAAAGAGGTATAAAAGAAGGTATAAAAAAAGGAAAAGAAGAAGGAAAAATAGAGACAGCAGCAGAAATGATTAAAGATGGAGAAACTATAGAAAAAATCAAAAAGTATACAAAGCTAGATGAAAATAAAATTTTGGAATTAATAAAACAAATAGGAAGCGAAAAAGTTCAGTAAAATGTGGTGAGGTTCATCACATTTTGTTTTATATTAATTGTTTCTAGATAGTGATGAAAACAACGGAAGGCAGGTATACTCTCGATTATGCAGAAAAAATAGGTTTAGGAAAAAGAGAGTATCAACTTGTAGAAATATAGGCTAATCCAACAATTTACTATATATTGAAAGCAGTATTATAAATTAAATGATAATTATAATACTGCTTTTTACTAAGCAAATTAACTATTCTATATAGTCAAATCATTAACTTCTTTTATTTTTATTGCTTTATCAAATACATCTGCTATGAAAAAAAACGTCAATGAAATAATTGCCAGTGATACTACTTCTATCGTTACATTAATTCCAAATATTTCAAATAAGCCAAGGCCAGGTATAACTATTGAACTATAAATCGCTTGAACAAGTGCTTCTATGAAAAAAATATATCCTATATAATTAAATCGCTTTACATTGGCTCTAACAAAAGCACTTTCTTTGAAACTGTTTGCTATACCTAGTAAAATATACATTAAAACTGCATATCCTAAAAGTACAATTGCTACAAATATCTTTTTAAATAAAATACTTAACGTAACCTTCCCATTAATTGCGTCAAATATAAAAAGAAAACTACCTCCTATAAAAGCCACGGTCATTATAATTAATGAGATCCACAAAAATGATATTAATAAAGATTTAATCTTTTCATTTTTCATTAAAACCATCTCCTTTTATTGTATTTTATACCATTATAATACAATATTTATTGTTTATCAATAAATATTTGTCGAAATTCCTAAAATAGATATTTGAAATATACTCATTTAGGTTCAAAACAAAACTCCAATTGAGTGAATGTCACTCTTTTTAGCGCCTATAATGTCATGCTCTCTGTCACCGATTATAATAACTTTTGATTTTTCTAAGATATTGCAGCTTTCAAGTGCATAGGATATGACTTCATCTACATGACTGCTTGGTTTATGGAACAAAGTTTGAGGAATTCTCACGATCGGATTTTAATTGAATTATTATTGGAAGGTACAGAAATATAACTTCATATTTATAGATTGACATAATTTACATTATCCTTTAATATATAAAATATAATCAAAAAATTCATAATTACATGCATGTTTAAAAAATAATTTTTTAAACTAAAAAGTCACATAACTGGCGGAAGTGGAGTTTACCACAGGGAGTGCGACTTGTAAAGTAAAAATGTCGACCGCCTGGGCAAATGTCCAGGGGGTTTTATGTTTTTTTGTTAACTCCTGGACATCTTTAATTAAAATAGGAATAAAAAATAAAAGAAAAATTAGAGATGGAGGTATTTCAAAATGGGTTTTAAATCAGATATCGAAATAGCACAGGAGTGTAAACCACAAGACATTAGAGAAATTGCTTCAAAAATAGGTGTTTCCGAGGAGGACATAGAGCTTTATGGAAAATATAAAGCAAAAGTAGATTACAATCTTTTGAAGAAAACACCAGGAAAAAATGGCAAGCTAATACTATGCACAGCAATCAATCCAACACCAGCAGGTGAAGGAAAGACTACTACGTCAATAGGGGTAGCAGATGCTTTATCAAAAATAGGTAAAAATACAATAGTTGCATTAAGAGAACCTTCACTAGGACCTGTATTTGGAGTAAAAGGAGGAGCAGCAGGCGGCGGATATGCTCAAGTTGTTCCAATGGAAGATATAAACCTTCACTTTACAGGTGATTTCCATGCAATAGGAGCAGCAAATAACCTTTTAGCTGCAATGATAGACAACCATATATATCAAGGAAATGCTTTAGATATCGACCCAAGAAGAATTGTTTGGAGAAGATGCGTTGACATGAACGACAGACAATTAAGATTTGTTGTTGATGGTATGGGTGGAAAAGCAAATGGAGTGCCAAGAGAAGATGGATTTG
>NZ_JAEEGB010000063.1 GCF_016316925.1 Clostridium aciditolerans
ACGGAGTAAAAGGTATGGAGTTTGACAATGTATTTATTGTTAACTGTAATGAAGGGGTAAATCCTCATATCAACAGCATTCCTGGAAACATAGAAGAAGAAAGAAGGCTTTTTTACGTTGCTGCAACTAGAGCCATAGAAAACTTAAATATGTTTTCAACTAGAGTGTTAAAGGGTAAAAGTAAGGAAATATCAAGGTTTATAAATGAGAGCGGAATAGGATATAAGGAAGATTCAAAAGACGAAAAAGTATTTAGTGGAGACTACAAAACTGGAGAGTATGTTGTACATAAGGCCTTTGGAAAAGGAAAAATAGTATCAATTGAAGGTAACTGTATAAACATATCTTTCAAAAATGGTATAGAAAGAAAATTTGATATTGTTGTGCTGGAAAATAGTGATTTGTTAGTAAAGGCAAATTAGATGAATTAACAAGTTGGTTATAGAA
>NZ_JAEEGB010000064.1 GCF_016316925.1 Clostridium aciditolerans
AAAAATGTCAAAAGCTAAATTTGAAAGAACAAAACCACACGTAAACATAGGAACAATAGGTCACGTAGACCACGGTAAGACAACATTAACAGCAGCAATAACAACAGTATTATCAAAAAAAGGATTTGCAGAAGCATTTGATTATGCATCAATAGATAAAGCACCAGAAGAAAGAGAAAGAGGAATCACAATCAACACTGCACACGTTGAATATCAAACAGATAACAGACACTATGCACACGTTGACTGTCCAGGACACGCTGACTATGTAAAGAACATGATTACAGGAGCAGCACAAATGGATGGAGCAATACTAGTTGTAAGTGCAGCAGATGGTCCAATGCCACAAACAAGAGAACACATACTACTAGCATCAAGAGTTGGTGTTAACTACATAGTAGTATTCTTAAATAAAGCAGATATGGTAGACGATCCAGAATTATTAGAATTAGTAGAAATGGAAGTAAGAGAGTTATTAAACGAGTATGACTTCCCAGGAGATGATACTCCAATAGTAACAGGATCAGCATTAAAAGCATTAGAAAACCCAACAGATGCAGAAGCAACAAAATGCATAATGGAATTAATGGATGCAGTAGATAGCTACATTCCAACTCCAGAAAGAGCAACTGACAAACCATTCTTAATGCCAGTAGAAGACGTATTTACAATCACAGGAAGAGGAACAGTTGCAACAGGAAGAGTTGAAAGCGGAATATTAAAAGTTGGAGACGAAATCGAAATCGTAGGATTAAAAGAAGAAAAGGGCAAGACTGTATGTACAGGAGTAGAAATGTTCAGAAAGCTTCTTGATCAAGCGATGGCAGGAGATAATATCGGAGCATTATTAAGAGGTGTTCAAAGAACAGATATCGAAAGAGGTCAGGTATTATCAAAACCAGGTTCAGTACACCCACACAAGAAATTCGTAGGTCAAGTATACGTACTTAAGAAAGAAGAAGGCGGAAGACACACTCCATTCTTCGATGGATACAGACCACAATTCTACTTCAGAACAACAGACGTTACAGGAAGCATCAAATTACCAGATGGAATGGAAATGGTAATGCCAGGAGACCACATCGACATGAACGTTGAATTAATCACTCAAGTAGCAATGGATGAAGGACTAAGATTTGCTATAAGAGAAGGTGGAAGAACAGTAGGTTCAGGAGTTGTTTCTAAGATAGTTGAGTAATTATT
>NZ_JAEEGB010000065.1:0-272 GCF_016316925.1 Clostridium aciditolerans
TTTAATATAAATCCATGTTTAACAGGATCTTCAGGGTCTATAAAGA
Source organism: Clostridium aciditolerans (assembly GCF_016316925.1). Taxonomy (GTDB): domain Bacteria; phylum Bacillota; class Clostridia; order Clostridiales; family Clostridiaceae; genus Clostridium_AM; species Clostridium_AM aciditolerans. Next base: position 47 of record NZ_JAEEGB010000065.1, read on the forward strand.
ATTGGTTGTGTCCTGTTATATACGCTGCTCCAGTTATTTCTGGGATTATCGCATCATAATCTCCAACCTTAGTTTCTTCTAATACTCTTCCTTTGAACTTAGTTTGAATTATACTTTCATATATGAAGTCTTCCTTCATTTTTAATTGGCCTTTTGCATATAATGTTGCCATTTTAGCGCTTGTTCCTGTTCCACATGGTGATCTATCAAGCTGTCCTTGACCAAA
>NZ_JAEEGB010000065.1:360-1286 GCF_016316925.1 Clostridium aciditolerans
CTTCTATTAATTTTTGTGCACTTGCTGGACTTATTTCTAGTCCTAGGTTTTCTGCTTTAACTATAGCAAAGAAGCTTCCACCAAAGGATATATCCATTGTTACTTTACCTATTCCTGGTACATCTACTTCTACATCTCTCTTATAAAGAAATGCTGGTACGTTAATTATTGACACTTCTTTAGCTTTTCCATTTTCTACTTTAACGCTAGCCTTAACTAATCCTGCTGGAGCTTCTAAAGTTAGATTTGTAACTGGTTCAACTGCTGGAACCATTCCTGATTCTACTGCTACTGTTGCTGCTCCTATTGATCCATGTCCGCACATATTTAAATATCCGCCGCCGTCCATGAATATTATTCCTAAATCAGCTTCTTCTGTTGTTGGTTGAGTTACTATTGAACCGAACATGTCATTGTGTCCTCTTGGTTCTAGCATTATAGCTGTTCTTACCCAATCAAGATGCTCTTCAAGATATGCTTTCTTTTCAGGCATTGTTTTCCCTGGTATATTAGGAACTCCTCCTACTACTATTCTTGTTGGTTCTCCCATTGTATGTGAGTCTATAGCAAATATTGTTCTTTCTGATTTCATTTTTCTGCCTCCCTATTTCTCTTTATTTTTCATTTTTAGTTTTAAAAATGCCAATGCTTTTTTAGCATCCAGCTCCACAACATTGTTTTCTCCCACAACTTCAGTTTCAATTCCTTCTTTAGACTTATTAAAGTCTACTATAGTATCCATATACTGATTTGTAACTACAAATTGAGCTTGTGTACCAACAAAGCTCATTCCAACAACAGGAATATCTCTTTTGCCTATTTCCTCTAAGGCTGTAGCAAAATCAATATTACTATTGCCCCAACCATCTATAGATACAATAGCTCCATCAGCTCTCATTCCTTCTATCCAAGCAGCTGCTCTTTGA
>NZ_JAEEGB010000066.1 GCF_016316925.1 Clostridium aciditolerans
TCTTACCACCTTTTTATTAATAGATTATATTATAAAGTTTACATGAGATTAAACTATCTCATTAATTCTGCATATCTCAAGATGATACTAGATATTAAGCATATTGACACGCCAGATTTAGTTTACTGCTTAAATTCAAATCAAACTCTAAATTATAGCAATTTACAGATTTTCTTCTTAACTAGATAAGCTATAATATTGTTTATATGAAGATTTAATATGTAATGAGGTGTACCTATGAATTTTTTAGAATTAGTTAAAATCCGTCAAAGCGTTCGTGAGTATTCAAATATACCTATCGAAAAGGAGACGATAGATAGATGTCTTGAAGCAGCTCGTCTGTCTCCATCTGCTTGTAATTCTCAACCATGGAGTTTTATGATTATAGACACTCCTGAATTGAGAGATAAAATCGCAAGATCAACTTTTAATGAACTTGTATCTTTTAATAAGTTTTCATTAAATGCGCCTATTCTAGTAGTAGTTACTGCAACAAAAGGAAACCTAAAAACAAAAGTTGGACAAATGATTACTAGTATTCCTTATTATTTAATTGATATTGGAATTGCAGCAGAACACTTTTGTCTTCAAGCTGCTGAAGAAGGTTTAGGCACCTGTATGATAGGATGGTTTAATGAAAAGAAAATAAAAAAGCACTTACATATGAGTAAGGATAAAATGGTTGCACTACTAATTGCTGTAGGCTATCCAAAATCAGAGAGCATAAGAAATAAAAAAAGAAAACCCATATCTGAAATGTCTACTTTTAATTTAACTGATTTATAAATATTATATATGTTGTCTATAAATTTGAGAACTAGAAAGTTAACTTATGCCAAGGGATATGTTTCCAAGTTGGAAACATATTCCGAAGTATAAGTTAACTTTCGGTCTAGTATCCCCATATAAATTTGCTTAAATACAATTCCTCTATGAATATATATCAGAGAACTCAATACTAATTTTCTCTACCTTTTGTCTCTCAAAAGGAATACTTTCTTGCTTAACATCACTATCTTGATTTACTAATCTAATAGGAAGTTCTATTGTAAATTCGCTCCCTACTCCATATTTACTCTTTGCTGTAATTGTGCCACCATGAGCTTCTACAATAGATTTTACAAGTGATAAACCTATACCACTTCCCCCTTGATTTAGAGTGAGGGAAGATTCAACCTGTCTAAATCGATCAAATATTTTATCTATCATATTTTCTGGAATACCTATGCCAGTATCTCTAATTAAAATAATAATTCTATCATCTTTATCATATATGTTTACATATATATTCCCATTTTCATCTGTAAATTTTATAGCATTAGAGAGTAAGTTTAACATAACTCTTTCTATTTTATCTAAATCAAAAGCAGTTATTTTTTCTTCAACATCTGTATCAAATAACAGTGTTATTCCCTTACTTTGTGTATATTCTAATATAGACAAAGTTATATCTTCAACTACGGATATTATATTATAATTGCCGAATTTCATATTTAAAAATCCTGCATCTAATTTTGTAATATCTATTAAATTATTTATTAATCTCAGTAATCTAAAACAATTTTGTTTCATAGTACCTATATATTTATTAGATCTATCATAAATCTGGCATTTTTCTATATCTCTGTGTATGGCATTTATTAGCTGAATTGATGCTAATATTATATTTAACGGAGTTTTTAATTCATGTGATATGTTTGAGAAAAATTCTGTTTTTAATTTATCGAATTGAATTGCTTCTTCTAGTTGACGCTTGTTCTCATCAGCTTTTTTTCTTTCTGTTATATCTCTTGTAATATTTAATATAGTTCTTTCACCATTATAATTAAGATCCGTACTGGATATTTCAACATCTATAACTGTTCCATCTAACTTTATCATTTTGGCTTCAACTAATGGCAGATTTTTTTCTTTAGTATATAGGTTATTTGACCTTTCTTTAATTTTATCATAGCAATCACTATGATAAAATCTAAGAAAATCTTGTCCAATAAGTTCCTTAGTAGATGAAGCTCCTAGTAATGCAGCTCCTGTATTATTTACAAAAGCAAACTTATCTCTATTTGTAATAAAAATAGCATCTGGTGAAAGTTCCACTAATTTTACATATCTTTCTTCACTTTCTTTTAAAGCTTCTTCAGTCATTTTTCTTTTCGTTATATCATGGGCAACTGTAAGTATTGATTCTGTTCCATTGTATACAAAAGGAGTGGACATGGCTTCTGTAAATACATCCTTTTTATCTAGTCTTTTGCCCCTATGTTCAACAAGCGGTATATTTTCACTTATATTACGTACTATAAACATAATTACATGCTTTTCTTCGTAAATATATGGTGTACCTGATATTTCTACAGACAACGCAGTTCCATCTTTTCTAATTAGTTTTTGAACAACTTTAGATACCACTTCATTATTTTCTACTTTTCTTATCATCTTCTCTATTGTGTTTATACAATCTTGGTGTGGAGATAGTCCATTAATTATTGACTTGCCTATTATATCATACATACTTTTATACCCTATAAGGCATAGCGCTTCGTCGTTTGCAAACAGTATTTTGTTATTATAAAATATAAAAATGCTATCAGATAAGAGATTTAAGAAATTCTGCTTCTCCATTATATAAACCCCTTTCGAAGTATTTTATCTGGCATTTAGAAATACAATTGTATAATATAAAAATTTACAAATCATGTGTTTTTATATAATTCTACAACTTGTTAAACATTCCTTCAAATGTATAAACTTTTTAATAATAAACATCCAAAATTTAAAGGCTGTGGATAACTAGGTGGTTATCCACAGCCTAAGGTGAAATTACTGAACTTTATACATACCTTTACTTTCCATATACTGAAATACGGATTCTCCATGCTTTTGTTCTTCTTTTTGTATATGGTTTAAAACATCACGAACATTTGTATCTCTAAATTCGAAGATTGCAGTATCGTAAGCTCCAGAAACATATTTTTCTGTCATTAAAATATCTGCACACATGTCATAGTCAGATAAGTTATGTACTCCTGTAGTCATATTTTGATTTGTGCCTTGATTAGTATTTTGCTGACTACTTTGTTGGTTACCTTGTTGATTCATCTGAGGAAGGTTTCCGCTTAATAATTGATTTATACTGTCGAGATGTGTTCTCTCAGACTGTAAGCTAGCATTAAATATTGCCTTTAATTGACTATCAGTAGCTTGATTTGCATAATTAGTATACTTTACTATGCAAGCTTCCTCATGACTTTTTTGATCTTCAAGTAACATTCTTTCTTTTTGTGATAAATTTACTTTCATAAAAACACCTCCAAATATATTTTGCATAGATTAGAAAATATTTATGCAAAATAATATGAAAAAGAGCTTGTGCCAAAATT
>NZ_JAEEGB010000067.1 GCF_016316925.1 Clostridium aciditolerans
GCTCAGACAACTCGAAGATGCTAAGGTTGTCTTAAAACCCTTCACTAAGACTGACACAAAGTTTTTAAATCTACCTTCAGCTTTGGAAACATATCCCTTTGTATAAGTTAACTTTCTAGTTAGTTTCCCTACATAGATAAATAGCTTTTATATTTCGCTTAACTAAGGTATTCATAAGAGTACATTTCACAGTACATTTAATGACTTTATGTTAGATCTTAACGAAGCTTCCTTAGAGATAACTAAAATTATATTTTTATAAACTAAAAAAATCATTTGAGGTTTTCCAAAGGTTGTTCTTTTCTTTTATTATCTCTTCTATTAATATAGGTATTCCTTTTTTTATCTTTTCTTCATTAACTGTAGATATACCTATTCTTATCAGTTTGTCACCATTAAAATTAAACAGATAGTTATCCTTGATGTTTTTAATTCTTACATTTCTTATTCTTAAATTATTAATTAAGTTTTCTAAGTTTATATTATTATCTATATCAATACTTGCAAAGAAGCCTGATGATGGTATGTTCCATGTTCCACTATTTTTATCTGTAGATAGTATTACATCTCTTAAGCAATTCATCCTTTCTGAGTAGAGTTTTTTTATCTTTCTTGTATGTGAATCAAACATTCCACTTTTAATATATATTTCTAACGCTCCCTGCGAAAGTACTGATGTACTTATATCTGCGCAGGATTTGTACTTAGAAAATATGTTGGTTAACATTTTAGGCAGTACCAAAGCTGCAATTCTAAGTCCAGGCAAAAATACTTTAGAATAACTTTTCAAATATATAACTCTGTTATTATCGTCATATGAATAAATAGGATCTACTTTGCTATTAATATCTAAATCCCCTAAATAATCATCTTCTACTATATATACATCATATCTTTCAGCTAGTTTTAATATTTGTTTCTTTTCTTCTAATGAATAGGATCCTCCTGTAGGATTGTGAAATCTAGGAATTGTATAAAAAAACTTTATATTCCCATTCTTAAAGATCCTTTCTAGATCACTAAAGTCTAACCCTTTATAGGTTCTTCTAATCCCAATCGCCGTGACTCCATTATATTCAAGGGATTTTAATGCACCATAGTAGGTAGGTTGTTCTACAAGTACATTTCTCTTGCCATTAGGAAATGGTAATGTACTCAATATATTAATTGCCTGTTGTGAACCACTAGTTATAAATATTTTATCTTCATCAGCAAATACCTGATATTTTTGAAAATCCTTTGATAAAACTTTTAATAATGGCTGCAAGCCTTGAGGATTAGAATAATTAAAAAGACTATCCTTATATATGTTTATTGCTTGATTTAAACAATGTTGAAACTCTATATAAGGTAATGCATTGCTATCTGGTGATGCTTCTGAAAAGTTTATTATATTATTGTTATAATTACTGTTGTCATTCATATTATTGGGAACTAAATAATAACCACTTTGTGGTACAGCATATATCATATGGTTTTCTTCAAGTTCATCATAAGCTCTAATTACTGTTGCCTTGCTGCAGCCAAATAATTTGCACAATTCCCTTATAGAAGGCAGCTTTTCCCCAGGTTTTATTTTTCCATCAACTATCTGATTATTTATAAAATCCAATATTAACTTATATTTAGCCAAAACATATCACCTCATTCTGTGCTGGTACACTTTGATATTTTTATTATTGTTTAAAGTAAAAATTGCAAATATACTATAACTGTACCACAAAACTTAACAAAAATAATGTATTATTTTTAGGAGGTGCTTTTATGTCTAAAGAATATAAACGGGATCAATTTACAATATATACAGATAGAAAGAAAGTTGATGCAGAAGCTGTGTGCTCCTTTCTATCAAAATCTTACTGGGCAAATACTAGAAATAAAGATACCATTTTACGCTCAATAGAAAATTCATTATGCTTTAGTCTATTTAAGGAAGATATTCAGGTTGGTTTTGCAAGACTTGTTACAGATTATGCAACCTTTGCATATTTATGTGATGTATATATCGATGAAAATTATAGAGGCTTAGGGCTTGGGAAATGGCTGATGGAATGCCTTGTAAATCATGATGAAATTAAAGGTGTTAAAAAAACAATGTTAGCAACTAGCACTGCACATGGGCTTTATAAAAAATACGGCTTTGATGCTATATCTAATCCTGAATTGTATATGATTTTAACTAAGCAAATATAGAGAAACTAACTAGAAAGTTAACTTATGCAGAGGGATATGTTTCCAAAGCTGAAGTAGATTTAAAAACTTTGTGCCAGTTTTAGTGAAGGGTTTTAAGATAACCTTAGAACTTTAGAGT
>NZ_JAEEGB010000068.1 GCF_016316925.1 Clostridium aciditolerans
CTCTGTTTAATCTTGAGGGATCATAGTATTCTTCAATTGTTCTTTGAAAATTGCACAGTGATATATAATAGGAAACTCACTCAGCAGAGCTGAGGAGTACTGATTCTTTAGCTAAATCAGAGATTTAGAAGAAATCAGCAAAGCTGAAGGTAAAACTACTTATTATATAAGTAATGAACTTTTGTAGATTTTTAAGTTTCATGAATAAAGTTATTGATAAAACTAGCTTTTATGAATGAAACCAAGAAAATCGATAGAAGCGAGCAGATCAAGGAAAGACCAGAACGAGGAGCAGAGTTTACTGACGTGTAAATGAGCACCGCAGCGATGGATTTGACGAAGAGATGCGAAGCTTATAGCGATTTTTGATATGGTCAAGCTACAAAGG
>NZ_JAEEGB010000069.1 GCF_016316925.1 Clostridium aciditolerans
TATACCTGCGGCTGTAACTCAATGGTAGAGTGCTAGCCTTCCAAGCTAGTTACGAGGGTTCGATTCCCTTCACCCGCTCCAAAATATGCGTCTTTAGCTCAGTTGGATAGAGCAACGGCCTTCTAAGCCGTGTGCCAGGGGTTCGAATCCCTTAAGACGCACCATTATGGTGGACGTAGTTCAGTTGGTAGAGCGCCAGATTGTGGTTCTGGTTGTCGTGGGTTCGAATCCCATCGTTCACCCCATATATTGGGATATCGCCAAGCGGTAAGGCACCAGACTTTGACTCTGGTATTCGTAGGTTCGAATCCTGCTATCCCAGCCATTTTGGTTTACTAGCTCAGTCGGTAGAGCACATGACTTTTAATCATGGTGTCCGGGGTTCGATTCCCCGGTAAGCCACCAATAAGTA
>NZ_JAEEGB010000007.1 GCF_016316925.1 Clostridium aciditolerans
CTTTAGACTGGCTAAAAGCTTTTAACGTGCTGAAGCTTGGAAACATATCCCGGCGTATAAGTTAACTTTTGGCCCAGTATCCCTATAGAGAAAGCTCATAAACTAAAGATTTTTTCTTTAGCTTATGAGCTTAATTTTGCTTATTTACAGCCTTGTAACATTACATCTAGAATTATATCGTCAGTATTTGCCATACCTTCATTTGATACTCTTCCTAAGTTTTGTATTGTCTTTTCTACTGAATCATCAAGTATACCATCTCTTGAAGGTATAAATACATTTTTGTTTGCCATTTTAGCTGCATCCACTGCTGCATTTACTGATATAGCTAACTTATAGGAACATCCAATTTTAGCTCCATCGCATATCATTCCGCTTATTCCAGCTATCATGTTTTTAATAGCTCCACCTATTTGCTCAAGAGTTCCTCCTAAAAGATATGATAGTCCTGCACTAGCTCCTACCCCAGCAGCAACTCCACATCCGCAAACTGGTGATAATGCTCCTGTGTAGCTCTTTATATATACAGTAACTAAGTGGCTTAGTGTTACCGCTCTAACTATTTTTTCATTGTCTATATTCATTCCTTCTCCAATAATAGCTATAGGTAATATAGCAACTAATCCGTGATTTCCACTACCTGCACTACTCATTACTGGTAATGGATGTCCAGCCATTCTTGCTTCTGAAGCAGCTGAAGTTATTGCCTTAGCATTTTGCTCTAGATCCTCTTTATCGCTCTTCAACATATTTCCAAGTCCGATACCTAGATTGTATTTTAAGTCATCATCAGCAATTCTTCTGTTCATAACAATTCCTTCATTTATGAACTTGATTTTTTCAAACTCTATAGTATCAACAAATTCCTTTAAATCAGCAATGGTAAATTCTTTGATTCTATCTCTTAAAGATGGTTTTGCAGCTTCTTCTTTGTCATCTTGAGCTGAGATACATTGTCCGTTTTGTTCAAGAAGAACTACATTTAAGTGAGTCTTTTTAATAACTACTCTTGAAGTATTGTTTTTACCTTTTGCAGCTACTTCAATATAAAGACCTGTAACATCCTTTTTTAAATCAAGATTTATCATATTTTTTCCCATTAGCTTAAGGGCTTCTTCTAAGCTCTCATTTGTTACCTCTTTTAACACTTCAAGCTTATATTCTGACTTCCCTACAACTAATGCTAAAGCTGCAGCAACTACTATTCCCTTCTCATTCGTTCCAGGTATGCCTACTTCTTTACCATTCTTTAATACATTACGGTCAACTAATATATCTAATGTTTCCACATCTTCTTCCAATAATTCCTTAGCTTTTGCAACTGCATATGCAACTGCAGTTGGCTCTGTACATCCAAGTGCTGGAACAACCTGATCCTTTAATATGCTTACTAATAATTCATTGTTTTTCATCTGTTATTACCTCCTAGATTTTATCTATAATTATTAATAAGCAAATATCATGCCAAAGATTTTATGGCTTAACTACGCAGATTATCCTTTCAGTTTTCTCAAAAATAAGAATTATATTTATGAAAACATTGGAATTTCTCTATATAACCGTTTACACCTTGCTTTAACGTTTTTCTCAAAAATGATAATTAATTATTATTTTTGAGAAAAATGCATAGGTGCTTTTATTCTTCAAGCTTACGATATAATGTGGCTGGACTTATTCCTAGTTTTTTAGCGATTATTTTTTTTGCATCAGTATCAGCACCATAACGCTCAATTAATTTATTGATTATCTGCTTTTCATATTCTGCTACCATCTCTTTTAATCCTTTTTCAATTAAAAGAATATCCTCTTCACTGGTCATTCTTTTAATTATGGTATCCAGCGTAATATGTTTTTCTTTTTCAAAGTTGATAGCATATTCTATTAAATTCTGTAATTCTCTTACGTTACCTGGCCAAGAATAAGCCATCAAAGCATTTTTAGCGTCGTCAGTAAAGCCTTCGATGTTTTTTTCGTATATTCTGTTGTATCTATTTAAAAAATACATCGAAAGTTCTAATACATCATATCCTCTTTCTCTTAGTGAAGGTATATTAATAGGGATTACGTTCAATCTGTAGAATAAATCCTGTCTAAACTCTCCTCGTTCTACCATTTTATATAAATTCTTATTTGTAGCTGCAACAATTCTTGGGTTAACCTTAATAGTATTTAACCCTCCTACTCTTACAATTTCTTTTTCCTCAAGTACTCTAAGCAGCTTAACCTGCATATGAAGAGGCAAGTCACCTATCTCATCTAAAAAGATAGTTCCATCCTTTGCAATTTCAAATTTACCCATCTTACCGCTGCTGCTGGCACCTGTAAATGCACCTTTTTCATATCCAAAAAGTTCACTTTCCACAAGGCTGTCTGGTATTGCACCACAGTTTATTGGCATAAAGATTTCGTTTTTTCTATCACTTTCAAAATGAATAGCTCTAGCAAAAAGCTCCTTACCTGTACCACTTTCTCCTAATAATAAAACTGGTACATTTTGCTTTGAAATAAGTCTCACCTGTTCTTTAACTTGAGAAAATGCAGGGCTGTCTCCTATAATATTTTCAAAAGTAAATAATGAATGTTTTTCGCTTGCTTTCAAAACTGACTGTTGTAATTTATTAAAGTCCTTAAAGGTTATAACTGCACCGGAAATCTTTTCATTAACTTCAATAGCTTTTATTGACAAGAGAAACACATATCTATAATTATTATAACTAATAGATACTTGATCTTCTTCTATGCAATAGTTTGTCTTCCTAAACTTATCAATTATTTTGTCAGGAAGTATTTCATTTATGTTTTTGCTCACTATTCCAAAATCTTTTAGCTTAAATTTTTCTTTAATATATTTATTTATACTAAGTATTTTATTTTCATCATCTATGATTATAATTCCTTCATTTACAGAGTCGATTACTGTCAGCAGTTCTTTTGATTTATACTCTAGCTTATTGTTAATGCTCTTCTCTCTGATTCTTGAAGAAATAAACTCACTTAACCTCTTATCAAAATCAGTATAACTATCTTTTTTCTCCAGAAAGGTCTTTTTTTGTCTTTCATCAAAGATAATCATTCCAATAACGCCTTCAACTCTATCATCTATAATTATAGGAAAACATACTTCTGCTTTTTCATCGCAAGTTCCTCTTATATCACAAGTAATACATTCACTGCAAGTTGTAGGGTCTTCAATGAGATAAGGTTCTCCTGTTTTTACGCACCTTTCAAATACTGAGTTTTTGGGGCCATATGCTCCTATTTTGTCCTTAAGGCTTCCTGTTGCTGCTATTCTAAGTAAATTTCTATCCATAATTGTTACGTCAATGCCAACTATCGCTTTAATTGTTTCAGCGATACCTTGCAGCTCATCTTTAATAAGATGTATCAAAGGTCCTTCCCCCATTCTTCCTTAACCTAATGTAAAATACTATTTTATTTAAAAATAGTATAACATTTATTTTTTCTTTTGTCCTATAGTAGCTACTTTGACATTTACATGTACATCTATTATAGCATCACAAAAGGCTTCATCACTGGCATAGTTTCCTTGTCTCCCATATTTAGCTGCTGCATATTTTCCAATATCAATCCAGTCTGTCTGATATTCTTTTTGCATTTTCCCCAATTCGATCTCTAATTTTTTCTGCAAATCTTCTGCAAATGCTTTTTCTATATCTTTAACCTCTTTTTTAGTTATCAGATTTTTATCTATAGTATCTACTTTTAAATCTCCAATAAGAGTAACAAAAATATCATACTTTAAATTATTACCCTCTTTTGAAACCTTCACTTTAAGTTTATTTTTATTTTTAAAATAAGCCTCATAGTATTCGTTTCTTTCTGGTTTGTTAATAGCTAGATATCCGAATCCATCATTATTTCTCAAAATATTTATTAACCTAGCCTCATCTAAGGAAACTTTTCTAACCATTTTATCCTTCCTAAATAGCGCAAGTCCTGTAACCTGAGGTCTATTATCAATTACATTTATATATGGGATAACGACTTTTCTTCCCTCTTGATAATACATCTTTAAAAACTCTGAAACTTCATTATCAATTGGAAAAAAGTTATCCATATAAATAAACCTTAAAATTCCTCGAAGTTCTTCCGCTATAGTAGATGCTGATTTAGGTTCCAATTTATATACATTTTCTGCCGTATTTTGGCTTACTGCTATAGCTGCTATCTCTCTTCTGATAGGATCTCTTATCTGTCCATCTATTATATCTTTAATTCCATACCTTGCTCTCTCCTCCCCAATTAAGTAAACTATTTCTGTACCTGCTATCCATTTCTTGTTAAACTTCATCTGAAGTTCATTTTCAGTACTGTATATTGATTTGCTTCTACCACTTAAGACTTCATGTTCTATTTTTTTTTCACCTTTAAAAATAAAAGTTTCTGATGTATCTTTATATTTATATCCAACCCCCTGATTTTCTATATCGTATCCTAATCCTATTATTATTCCCAAATCTTCCTGTGGACGCATATTGTAACATCCTGAAAGCATGATAGGTATTATAACAATTACGGCTAGCATTTTTATTTCTTTCATTATTATCACTTCCTAATAGATAATTATCTTAATCTTTAGTTTTATGTAAACATGGCATATTATCTCCTTTTAAAACGAACCAATACTGAAGTTATAACTCCCCAAAGTACTCCAAATATTACTATGTAAGGAGTAGTAGTATCTAAAATTTTGGTTCTATTATATTCAGGTATAAAAAAGTAGCTTAATCCTAAAGCTAAAATAGAACATATAATGCAGCATCCTCTGTAATTCATTTTTATAACTTTTGACAAACAATATGAGGATGCAAAAAGATCACAGACTAAAATCCTAAATATAATACTACTCCATAAAAATATCAGCAATATTTTAAAATTTTCAACTAATGGTAGATGTATAGTTGATACTAAATAAAGAAGAGGATAATAAACCTTCGAAGTTAGCTCCCATCCAAGGAAGTGAATAGTAATAAATATATTTAATGTATATATAAATATTATTGTAAAAACTGCAATTATACCTGCTTTTTTAGCATTTTTTCTATTAGTTATAAACGATAGAGAAATGTAACTTATTTCCACACCTGTATATGAATACAAAGTAGCAGGTATTGCCTTAATTATATCTTTATAAGAAGTAATAATAGGTTTTATATTTCTTATGTCTCCTCGTGGAATAAAGAACATCATTAAAACTACAAATGCTATCATTAGATAAAAAAATAATTCACACAATCTCCCTATATTAGTAAGTCCATATATAACTGAATATACATTTAGTAGGGTAATAACTATTAATATTATGTACCTTGGGATATAATTTACAATCGTTAAATTCAGTACGTTTGTAAAACCAGATAAAACTGATACTTCTAAAAAGAGAAACATTGCAAAGAAAATTAAAACTATTACGTAGGTTAAAAATTTGCCATATATCTCATTGTTTATTTTCAAAAAATCAATATGATTCATTTTTTCATCTATGTAAGCAGCCATCACCACTACAACAATAGGATATACGCCACCAATTAGAACCGATATCCATCCCTGTTGATGAGCATCATTAGTTACACTTTGAGCAACAGACAAAATTCCTACTGCTATCATTGTACTATGCACAAGAGCTATATATTGATATTCAGTTATTTTGTTGTTTATATTCATTGTACTTCCCTCTACAACTTTCCATTGTTTTGATATATTTTGAATAACTTTTTAAAATTATTTATTTTTCTTATTCTTGCTTATTTCAAATCCAGTAGCTCTAGTATTTAAATTTTCTATCTTATACCTTATAAAAGCATCCTTTAATCCTTTAAATCTAAGCGGAGCAAATGGTGTAAAATATGGGACACCAAAAGAATCCATCTTTATTAATGTTACAATAATTAATTGAATTGCAACCAAAAGTCCTAAAAAGGCAAAGAAATTAGTCATTAAAAGAACTCCAAAGCGCAATAATCTAATAGAAAGTGCCATATCATAATTAGGAATAAGAAAAGTGCATATAACAGTAATAGCCACAACCACTAGTGTAGTTGGGCTTACCAGTCCGGCTAAAGTAGCTGCCTGACCTAATACAATACCTCCAACTATTGACAGTGTTTGACCTACTGGGCTTGGAAGCCTAAGTCCTCCCTCTCTAAGGATTTCTACTAAAATCTCCATAAAAAGTATCTCTAAAAAGGGTGGCAGAGGAATATTCTGCCTTGTGCTTACAATTATTTTTATTAAATTTAGAGGTGTAAGCTCACTATTATAAGTCAAAAGTATAAGGTATACAGAAGGTAAAATTAAAACTATTATTGAAGCTAAAAGCCTGATAAGCCTGTCGAAAGTTCCAAGTAAGATTCTGTTTGCATAATCTTCAATATCTTGAAAAAATTCTACAAAACAAGCAGGAAGTATCATTGCATAAGGGGCTCCCTCTGCTAATATAGCTGCTTTACCTTGAAGAATGTCCGAAATTACCTTCGTCGGTTTTTCACTAGTTTTGACCTGAGGAAAAATTGACCAAGTAGAAATTCTCATTAGTTGACTTAACATTCCTGGCCCTAATATTTGTTTAGCTTTTACAAGGTTCATGCTGTTTCGAATATTATTTAATACCTCAGGATCAATTGCATTATCCAAATAGATAAGAACTGAATCCATCTGGTTTTCTTCCCCAAATATAAAAGTCTCTATTTTTAAATGATCATTTCTAATTCCCTGTTGAACTAATGATATATTAATTTCTAAGCTTTCAATAAAAGCTTCTCTTCCACCTCTTATAACTTTTTCAACATTTGACTCTGTAACAGCTCTATGTGCTGCTCCTATGGTTTTACAGACTATAACACTATTCTCATTTTCTATTAAAATTGTACACTTTCCACGCTTCAACTCCATAGATATTAAATTTAGGTCCGACGTAACCTGAACATCACTTGATGCTATATATCTTTTCGCTATATACTCTGTCTTACACTCAACGTTGTTTATTGGACATTGAACATGAAATAACAGAGGAAATATTATACTATTTTCTATAAATTCTTGTTTCGCAAGGTTACTAATATATAATATAAAGCATCTAATATTATCTTTAATTATTATTTCTCTCTTTACAACATTGAAATTTGCTGGAGAATTAGCTAAAATTGTGTTTATATTATCATCTAGGTTATTTGTAAGGGAATTCATGTTATACAGCACCCCCTGAATAAACTCTAATATTCCTTTTTTGCTTTTATATTTACCTAAAAAGTTCAAATATATTCGTACATTATACTGCAGTCATCTTCATTTTGAATACATATATATACAGTTAAAATCTATCAAAAACATGCAAAAAGACCTCAGCAATCAGATTGCCAAGATCTCTAATAATATTAATCTATTTTAAATTATTGTTTATAAATGTCATATCCAAACCACTTCATTGAAAGCTTAGATAAAGTACCATCTGCTTTAAGTTCATCTAAAGCCTTTTGTAAAGCCTCTTTTAATTCCTTATCCTCTTTCTTTATACCTATTCCTTCTGGTTCTTTTGTTAGCTTTTCGTTTAATATTTTGTAGTTGCCGCCATCCTTCTTAATGTAGTATCCTCCAACTTGACCGTCAACTATTAATGAATCTATTCTTCCTATGGATAAATCGTGGAAAGCTTCTGTAATCTTATCATATCTCTTAACTTCCTTAGTTCCTTCTACCTTCATAGCTGCTTGCTCACCAGTTGAACCAAGTTGAGCTCCTACTACTTTACCTTTCAAGTCTTCTTTGGTGTTTATTTTATCATTATCCTTTTTAGTTATCATTATTTGACCACCATCTATGTATGGTCCAACAAAATCTATCTCTTGTTTTCTCTGATCTGTTATGCTTAAAGCCGAAAGTATTACATCGAATTTTCCTGATTTAAGTGCTAACAAAATTCCATTAAAATCTGTAGTCGTTACTTCCAATTTTACGCCTAGTTTTTTTGCTAACTCGTTTCCTAAATCTATATCAAAACCTACCAAGTTATTTTTGTCATCCCTAAATTCCATTGGTGGATAAGAATCATCAAGTCCGATAGTTAACTTACCTGCGTTTTTAACTCTTTGTAATGAGTCTACCTTTTGCGAATTACTGTTGTTTGAACTATTATTATTTCCGCATCCTGCAAATAATGATACAGACATCACTGCAGTTATTATCAAAGCTGAAATTTTCTTCATAATTTTGTGCCCCCTTAATTATTTTCTATACTTATAATTATACAATTAATTTTATTATTATGCAACAATTTAAATAAAAATTCCTAATAAAATTTCATATAATTTTATAATTATGCTTACACTCCTTAGATAACGTCACATTAATTTTAAAATATATTTTCTTTCAAGCCAATAAAAACAGAAAGACTAAGTTTGTATTAATATTAATAATAATACAAACTTAGTCATAAAATAAACACTGGACGCATATATATTTATTTTATCTATTCATTATATTTATGCATATATGACACTATATAAAAATAAAACTAGCAGCTAAACTGCTAGTTTTATTAAACTCCTTTTGGAATAACTGCTACATTATAATTCATTTCTATATTTTTTAATAATGGCTTGTCCTGAGTCACTTGCTTTACTTCTTCTAAACTTTTAGCTGTAAATACAACTGTACCGCCTTTTCTATTTAATACTCCTCCACCAATTAGGTATTTGTTGGAGTTAACCTTACTGTTATTTACCCTTGTATTACTACTTATTACTCTATCATTTTCTGATGCTTTATAATTGATTCTAATAAAAAGATTATATTCGTCCATTTGTATACCCCCGATCATTTGTTTGGGTAATTTATATTTTCATTATAACGAACACATGTTCGATAGTCAAGTTTTATTTCTTACCCCATACCTATAAATATGTATATAATTAAAATTTAATTACTATTTTTTTCTCCACAAATATAAATTTTCTGATAGAATTATATTGAGAAAAATTTCATAATATAAGGAAAGTAACTAGAAAGTTAACTTATATTATTGTTACTAGAGAAATATTGGGGGGATATTTTATGCTTTTAGGAACTATTGTTAACTTTTCTGCTATTATAGTTGGAAGCTTGATTGGACTCTTAGTCAAAGGTGGTGTGCCTGAAAAAATTAGCAATACCATCATGCAGGGTCTCTCTCTTTGTGTTATCTACATAGGTATATCAGGGGCAATTAAGGGATCTAATGTTATGCTTATCATAATTTCATCTGTAATAGGTGGTTTTATCGGCGAGCTAGTAGACATAGATAACCTACTAAAAAAATTAGGTGATAGAATTGAAAATAAATTTAAAGGCAGAGGCATCAAAATTTCAGAGGGCTTTGTAACTGCCAGTCTTTTATTTTGTGTTGGTTCAATGGCAATAGTAGGTTCTCTTGAAAGTGGCCTTCAAGGCAACAACAAGATACTTTTTGCTAAATCAATGCTTGATGGCGTAGCATCTATAATTTTTTCATCTACCTTAGGAATAGGTGTAATGCTTTCTTCTGTTTCAGTGTTACTTTATCAAGGTGTTATAACTATTGCTGCTTCAGGATTAAAAGCCATTCTAATCCAATCTGTTATTACAGATATGACCGCAATAGGAAGTCTTCTAATTATGGGTATAGGCTTTAATATGCTTGGTATGTCAAAAATAAAAGTTGCAAATTTACTTCCAGCTGTTTTTATACCAATCTTTTATCAACTTATTTTAAACTTAATGCGATAAACAGACTTCTAAGCTTTAAAATGGCATTTAACGGGCAGAATTGCCCAGTGGTTGCAGACAAACTCCACCTGAAGCCAAGAATTTTGTTTATAAATAAAAAACGATAAAATATANNTATATTTTATCGTTTTTTATTAAGCACTCTCTTCAACTTTCTTCTCCAGAGCATCATTAAAATCATCTATATATTTTATCAAAATACTTTCTATATTTCTTTTTCTTTCTGCTATCAATATATCAAAATACTTTTTGTCTAGCCTTTTATTCATTAGCCTGTCTTTTCTAATTACCTTTTCATAATTCTTGTTATCTCCAGCGAAATACATCTCATATACAGCAAATCCAAATGCGGCTCCGATAAATCCCATGATTATTCCATTTATTATATCTCTTTTCAGTATGATTCCACAAAAGAAACCAATTAGTATACCAGATATTACAACAATAGTTTTAGTTGACTTCTTTTCGCTATTTTTTCCATCTGTAGCAATTGGTTTATCTTCCTCTTCAACATAAAGCTTATTTTCATCAATTTTCATATGAGCAATATGTATATCGCCAATCATATCTTCTATTTTTTCCACAATCTTTATCTTATCTTCATCATAACCTTTGTCCATTAATTCACTTTGACTTCTAATCAAAAGATTAGACTGTAATACCTTACTATAGTCGCTAATGTTTATATACTCTTCATCAAAAGTTTCATTAACTTCCTTTAAATCGCCGCATAAATAAAGTTCTTCTTTTAAGTCATTGTAAAGCTTATTCATAAAAGTATAGACTTCATTTTTCATATCACTAATACCCATAACACAACTCCAATCCCTTCAAAGAAACTCCCTATAAGTATAAATAAAACAAAATTCATAATTTTCTTATTAAGTTGTTCTTGTAGATTAGTTTACCATAAAAATATAAAATTGTCCTTATTAATTTAATAAAAACATAAAAAGCAGGTGTGATCATCACCTGCTTATCCTATAGGAATATATAAAAAATCTTGAAAATTTCATTACAACCTATATATGCAAAATCACTTATATGGAATTCCTAATATAAGAGTATTATAAAACATTTAGGCTGTATATATAACATATCAAAACATTAATAAGTATCGGCCGCTATAACCCTTATAGCGCATTCAATCTTTACATGTTGTACGTTAAATCATTCAAGACTTTTTACAATAAGTATTATAACCAATTAATATCACAATATTCAAATATTTTCATAAAATTTCCATGTGATCCTTAATGAACCAATAAATTTTAGTCTTTATTTAGATATACTCTCTAACTTGGGATTCTTAATTTAAATATACGAAACTTCTTCTCCTGTCGTCGAATGAGTACTCGCTCAGTAAGCGACTCACTTTAAATCAGAGATTTGAGTTCTCTGCTTAAGCAGGCATACTGTTATATTATCATATGGTTTAGGATAGAATTAGTAATAATATGTTTAGAATGATTACTGTAAAAGCAATTATACTCAAAATTATCTTTGACAATCTACTGTTAGCGTATTTTCCCATAACCTTTTTAGAAGATGTTAAGTATATTTGCAGTATTATTGTAATAGGAAGTTGAATACTCAGTAGCATTTGAGATATAATGAGTCCCTTAAAAGGATCCTTTATAAAAAATATAATAGCTGTGCCACATACAATCGTTACTAGTACTCCTATTCCCGTATGTCTATCATGTATATCATAAGGCTCTTTATATAATCCAGCAAATATGCTCCCACCAGCCATTCCTGCTGTCACACTGGAAGATATCCCAGAAAAAAGCAAAGCCACGGCAAAGATTATGGCAGCTATACTTCCAAGCATAGGTGTAAGCATAGATTGAGCTTGACTAAGCTCTGTTACCTTAATATTTTTAGTAAAAAATGTAGCGGCTGCTACTAGTATCATAGCACTATTTATAGCCCATCCAATAATCATAGAAAATAGTGTATCTATAAATTCGTATTTTAATTGATGATTTATTACCTCTTCATTTTCCAAATTCCACTGCCTGCTTTGTATTATTTCTGAATGTAAATATAAGTTATGGGGCATAACTACAGCACCTAATACACTCATTATAATTACAATAGAACCTTGAGGTATAATGGGAACAAACCAGCCCGTTGCAGCTTCCATCCAATTTATTTTAACAAGAGTAAGCTCAAATATAAATGATATACCAATTAGAGACACAAAACCTATAATCAATTTCTCCATTCTTTTATAGGAATTAGTAAAAATCATAATAATGACTAAAATACATACCATAAGAGATCCGATTTTGATTGGTATCTTAAACAACATATTTAGAGCTATTGCCCCTCCTAAAACTTCAGCCAAAGCTGTGGATATTGAAGCTACTATTGCAGAAAAGAGTATGAGCTTAGAAAAAACAGGCTTTAAGTATATTGAGGCTGCCTCAGATAGACAATATCCTGTTGTGATTCCTAAATGTGCAACGTTGTGCTGAAGAACTATAAGCATTATTGTACCCAAGGTAACCATCCACAGGAGCTTATATCCATAATCAGCACCTGCAGCAATATTAGCTGCCCAATTGCCTGGGTCTATAAAGCCTACTGTTACAAGAAAACCTGGGCCTATATACTTTAAAAAGTCTAATGCCATAAATTCGTGCTTTTTTTTGTGTTGAAAGAATTTATTTATTTTCATTTTGCCAACAACTCCTTAAACTGTTAAAAATATTATAATACATGAATAATAATTTAAAAATAGTTTACAAAACATTTTTTATTATATATTAGCAAATTTATATAAATTATGTTATTATTATACTTGTTTTGAGACATAAAACTAATTTTTCGAGGAGATTTCATATGGATTTTTTAAGAGAGTTTTTTTCTAAAGATAGCGTTAAGAAATTCTTAACCCTTATATTTATTATATTGCTGTTTTATGCAGGTAAATCAATGTTGAATTTATTCTTGCTAACCTTTGTTTTTACCTATCTGATGAACAGCTTACAAAACTTAATAATTAAACAACTTAAACGAATTACCCCTGTAAAGGAGAAACTTATTACGGTAATACTTTATTCATTACTATTTGCTTCTATAGTATTAATTATAGCTAAATATATACCTTTACTTATTACACAAAGCAAATATATAATAAATCAAGCCATGGACATTGATCTTACTCCTGATTCAAATTCTGACATTGTTCACAAGTATTTGATGTCATTGTTCCAGCAGGTAGATATAAAAAGTTACTTAAAATCAGGATTTGATATAACCTTCCAATTCGCTACGAATATAGGAAAATGGAGTATTGATGTATTTATTGCTATAATGCTAAGCCTATTCTTTATGCTTGAAAAAAGAAAGGTTATATGTTTTTTAAGAAAGTTTGAAAACAGCAAAATTTCAGGGTTATATAGATATTTAAGATTCTTTGGAAATAATTTCTTAAACTCTTTTGGTAAAGTTGTTCAGGCACAAATACTTATAGCATTCTTTAATACCATACTTTCAGTAATTATGCTTTCGGTGCTTCATTTTCCACAGCTAATTACTTTAGGCTTTATGATATTTGTATTGAGTCTAATTCCTGTAGCAGGGGTTATAGTTTCTCTTATACCTTTAACCCTTATAGCATTTAAGATAGGCGGCTTTGTTAAAGTCATTTATGTTTTAATAATGATTGCTGTAATTCATTCACTTGAAAGTTATATTTTAAACCCAAAACTTATGTCAGCAAAAGTTCATCTACCTATATTCTTTACTTTTATAATACTTATTGCATCAGAACATTTCATGGGAGTATGGGGATTGCTAATTGGAATTCCACTATTTATGTTTATATTAGACCTACTTGAGGTTAAATTGCATGATAAATAAAGGACAGATGTAAATCTGTCCTTTTAGCATTTCATTTATTATAGCTCTTATAAGGAAACTGATCCCCAAGTAACTCTATAATTTTAGATATTTTCTACACCAATAATAGTTACATTCTTTAATTTTTTATCATAAGTTAAATCATATACTGTGTTATTTTCTAGATTTCTTACCGTTGGACGTGTGGAGCATTCTTCATTATTTCCAATAACTATTGCCCTCTCTCCATTACTTAATTTTAAAATAGTTCCTAAAGGATATGGAGCAACTCTTCTTAAAAATATCTTTACAAGTTTTGGATCAAAGATTTGTCCATTATTAGCCATTATATATTCTATCGCATCAGAAGGTAGATATGCCTTTTTATTCGGCCTTTCTGATACCAAATTATCGTATGCATCACAAAGACATAGCACTCTTCCAAATTTTGAAATCTCTTCTCCTCTTTTTCCATCCGGATAGCCATAACCATCGTATCTTTCGTGATGCTGTAAAATCCCTACATAAGTTGTCACAGGTACAGTGTAGTGTTGTTTTATATATCTATAACCTTTTTCCGGATGGCTTCTATATAATTTTTCTTCTTCTTTTGTAAGTTTTTCAACCTTATTTACTATATCTTTAGGCATAAAAACCTTCCCAATATCATGCAAAAGTGCAGACGCAGTAAGCTTTTCTATTTTTGTACTGTCTAAGTGCATTGCCATTCCAATTACACTAGACAATACTGCTACATTTACGCTATGACTGTAAATATAATCATCGAAAGTCTTAATATCAACCATATTGACCATTATATTTTTATTATTTAATATTTCACAAATAATGCTTTTGGCCAAATTTTCAACAGTAGCTATGCTATTAGAAACATTTGTTGGATCGTTATAAATTCCTTTGATAGACTTTACAGCTTGTACTCTTAATTCATCTGAAATTACACTTTTTATTGCTATATCATGGGATACGGTATCCTCTATATAAACGCCATTAACTCCTAATTTTTCAAGACTTTTAATATACTCATCTGTTAGTCGTACATCCTTTGATAACAACGTTACACCATCGCTTGAATAAATATTTCTACCAAGTTTCATTCCATCACGCAAGCAGTAAATAGGAACATATCGCATTTAAACACTTCCTTTCTGCAGCCAGATAATATAGATCCTCTCATCTTATCCAGTTGTCTATAATATTTTACTTTTAGCTTAAAGTAAAATACAACACTAAAGTCACTCAAATTTATTATACTATATTATATTATCGTACCATAGTTGTTTACCTTTATTTTTAATCCCACTAATTTTTTTATTTAATTATTAACATAAAAACTATTTCTATCAATACCTATTAAGATTAATTTTCTACACATAAATAAAAACTTCAAAGGTATTTGTCCTGAAATTAATAATTTCAATGACTTCTACCTTTGAAGCTTTACTTTGCGTTTCTTATTTAATTAATTCGATTTCATCACCGGCTTTAACAAAACCGCCTTCTAATACCTTCGTAAATATACCTTCTCTTGGCATAATACAATCGCCTACCTGGCTTCTTATAGCGCATCCTTTATGACACTCTTTTCCTATCTGAGTTACTTCCATCAGTGTTTCTCCTATTCTAAGCTTTGTCCCAACAGGAAGCTCATATAGTACTAAGCCCTCAGTAGTAATGTTTTCTGCAAATTTTCCACTATCCAAATTCATGATTCCCAAAGAATTCATCTTATCTATACTTTCCTGTGCAAGCAGGCTTACTTGTCTATGCCAGTCCCCTGCATGTGCATCTCCCTCAAGTCCATGATTTACTTTAAAATAGCCCTTTTCTATAGGAATTTTTATTTCACCTTTTTTTTCGCTTATATTTACTGCTATAACCTTTGCCATATTTACTCCTCCTTTTAGTCTGATCACTGGGCAATTTTGCCATCAAAATTACCCGTTAAAGTCCATTTAGGACTTTAACCTCCTCAAGTTTTTGTTATCTTTAAATTTTAGCGCTGAAATAATCCAGACTTTCCACCGCTCTTTTTAACAAGCATTATATTAGATATAGTCATTTCTCTATCGATAGCCTTACACATATCATAAATTGTAAGGGCAGCGATAGAAACAGCCGTAAGGGCCTCCATCTCTATTCCTGTTTTCCCTACCGTTTTTGCTGAAGCTTCTATATCAATTTTGAGATTTTCAAAATCTAACTTGAAGCTTATATTGCATCCAGATATATTTATAGGATGGCACATTGGTATAATATTAGAGGTATTTTTCGCTCCCATAATTCCTCCAACCTGTGCAACAGATAGTACATCACCCTTTTTTATGCCACCTTCTTTTATTCTCTCAAGGGTTTCCTTTTTCATGTATATAGATCCTACCGCAATCGCCTCTCTTGCAGTATCTTCTTTTTCACTTACATCTACCATTTTAGCTCTTCCTTGTTCGTTTATGTGAGTTAGATCCATTGTCAATTCCCCCTATTTAAGATTGTTCTTACAAGCGGATGCTCGGGATACTTAAATACCTTCTCCTTTGTTCCATGCTCGATTATTTTTCCTTTATCCATGAAGATTACATAGTCAGCCACTCTTTCAGCCTGATATAAATCATGTGTGACCATTATTACAGTTTTATTGCCGCTTACTATAGATTTTATAAGTTTTTCTGCTTCTAAGGTGCTTTCCACATCCATAGCTGCAGTAGGTTCATCTAATAATACAACATCTGTCTCAAGTACTATTGTTCTCAACATTGCGGCTTTTGCTCCTTCTCCTCCAGATAGCTTTTTACAGTTCTTATTTAAAAGCTTATCTATTGAGAAGTGGTTTGTGTATTTTGTCAATCTCTTATTTATATCATCAACATTCATTTTTCTGAATCTTAATCCACTAACTATATTATCACGGACTGAGGAATTAAACAAATATGGTTTTTGACTTACTATTGAAATACTTTTCCTTATGTCCTTTAATTTAAATTTTTCGTTATAAACAATGTAACCAGAACTTAAATTACAAATGCCTGCAATACAATTTAATAAAGTACTTTTACCACTGCCATTAAGGCCTAGTATAGCATATATTTTTCCCGGTTTAAAGGTAAATTCAGCTACATTTAATACAACATTTCCTTCATAAGCTTTACATGCATTTTTTATATCTATTTGCATTATATATCCCTTCTTGACCTATTTGTCTATATTTAATTACTTTCTTGAAATCTATATAAAATGAAATTTACTAAAAATGAAATTATAAGCAGTATCGCACCTATAATTAAAGATTCTTTAAAATTTCCCTTTCCTGTTTCTAGAGCTATATATGTTGTCATAACCCTTGTCTCGCCCTGTATATTTCCACCTACCATCATTACTGCCCCAACTTCGGAGATAGCTCGTCCAAAGCCAACAGTTATTGCGGAAAGCATTTGAATTTTACTTTCCTTTATTATAGTGATATATACATCCTTTTTATTTGCTCCTAAGGAAACACAAGTATTCTCTATTTCCTTCGATGTTTTAGATAATCCTGACACAGCCACTCCAAATATGATTGGTAATACTAATAATGTCTGAGAAATGATCATAGCTGTTGGTGTAAATAAAAGTTGAAGATTGCCAAAGGGACCTTCCTTAGAAAGCATTAAATATACAACTAACCCCATAAGTACTGGTGGAAGACTCATGAGAGTATTAGCTATCCTCAAAATAAGCTTCTTTCCTTTAAAATCCTTAAGGGACACGGGAATCGCTAGAGTTAAAGATATCATAGATGCTAAAGCAGTAGATATTAATGATACAATCATCGACATTGCTACCACGTTATATATATCGCTGTACTGTACAGAAAAGGCATAAATAGCTTTTAACATTCTATCTTGCACACTCCGAGGCTTTTCCTGTGAGTATCTCTATTCCATGTGGAAGTGCAGGAAGAATTACTTGCAGGTTTTCTACAGCTCCTTTAGGACTGCCTGGTAAGTTAACAATTAACGTTTCACCTCTTATTCCAGAAACTGCTCTTGAAAGCATAGCCTTTGGAGTTATTTTTAAGGATGCACTTCTCATCGCTTCAGCAATGCCTGGCACATTTTTTTCTATTACTTTCATTGTAGCTTCTGGAGTTACGTCTCTTTTTGAAAAGCCTGTACCTCCATTTGTTAAAATTAGATTTACTTTAAGTTCATCGCAAAGCTGTATAAGTTCTTCTTGTATTTTATCCATATCATCTGGTATTATTTTATAATATTCTATAGTATATTCCTTTGAATCTAAGATGTTTTTTATAGCTTCTCCTGTTCCATCTACTCTTTCTCCTCGTGATCCTTTATCACTTATAGTTAAAATTGCTGTCTTTATCATTGCCAAACCTCCATTAGTACTAAAATCTAGATATAAAATTCTTTGGCTATTCTAATGTTCTTACAACTAAAATAACCAAAGTTATTATATTAGATTTTATAAATTAATTATAATTACATAAATTTACAATATTCTTATACTTATAATAACTCCATTCAATAAATTTTGCAATATAAATTAAAATTGCACTACTTTAAAATTATAGAAAAACTATTTTAATATAAAGAAATTAACTAGAAAGTCAACTTATACAGAGGGATATGCTTCCAAAGCTGAAGGTAGATTTAAAAACTTTGTGCCAGTCTTAGTGAAGGGTTTTAAGACAACCTTAGCACCTTCGAGTTGTCTGAGCATAGCGAGTTTCACGAAGGTTCTTAGGTCGTCTAAAACACAAGCTTTAGACTGGCTAAAAGTTTTTAACGTACTGAAGCTTGGAAACATATCCCGGCGTATAAGTTGACTTTCAGCTTTTTCTATTTATATGAATATGACTTTTATATTTGTATTTCATACTTTTTAATTTTACTATATAAAGTGTTTCTTCTAATACCAAGAGCTTCTGCAGACCGCGTAATGTTTCCTTTAAATCTTCTTATCACCTTTGTTAGATGCTCCTTTTCCGCATACTCTAATTTTAGGCATTCACTATTAATATCAATGAGAGCTTCATTTTCACAATCATCATCCCCAAAATAACCAGATGGTATACATTCAGTATTTATAATTAATTCAATAAAATTTTCTAATTCTCTTATGTTTCCCGCCCAACTATGATTTAACATCTTTTTTAAATATTCATTAGGTATAACCATATCCTTTTTATGAAGTCTTTGAGAAATATTTTTTAAAAAATATTCTATAAGAATTGGTATATCCTTTTTTCTTTCTCTTAAAGGAGGTAAATATATAGGCAGTACATTAAGCCTGTAATATAGGTCTTTTCTAAATCTACCTAGTTCAACTTCTTTCTTTAAATCCTTATTGGTAGCAGCTATTATTCGCACATCTACTGGTATAGATTTGGAACTTCCTATTCTTGTTATCGTTCCTTCTTGTACAACTCTTAAAAGCCTTGTTTGCATATCAAGAGGCATTTCTCCAATCTCATCCAGCATAATAGTGCCACCATCAGCTAATTCAAACTTTCCAATATTTCCTCCTTTTTTAGCTCCTGTAAAAGATCCTTCTTCATACCCAAAAAGTTCAGATTCTATAAGCTGTTTAGGAATAGCACCACAGTTTAAAGCTATAAAAGGACCGTCTATTCTACTGCTGTAGTTATGGATAGATTGTGCAAATACTTCTTTCCCAGTACCACTCTCACCCATTATGAGGATAGTAGATTTACTATCTGCAATTTTTTTAGCATATTGGATTACCTTTATAAAGTTTTCATCTTCCCCAATTATTTTATTAAAAGTATAATAAGCCTGACCATTGTCTTTTTTCTTTACTTTCTTTATTTCCTCAAAAGCATATACTATTTCAATAGTTTCTTCTCTAGAATTATATATTGGATTGGCAGTTAAGTGGCATCTAAATTTGTTTCTTAACGCCATTATATTTACTTCTTGAGAAATGCTTTTCCCTAGGCATGCGTCATTTTTCACCTTATCCCAATCTTCTATAAGGTCTTTTATTTCTGATATTCTCAGCTGCTTGTCCTTGTTACCAAACATTTTCAGCGCACATTCATTACAAATTTTTATTTTGCCATTTATATCGGAAGTTATTATTGCGATGGGAATAGAGTTAAATACATTCTTTATATGTCTATCATTCGTATTTTGAGCTTTGTTGTAATTTTTTACTTTTAGCATTTCTTCTATAGCATTAGAGGCAGCTATAACCATTCCTAACGTATGAGGGTGTACAAAATCAATGTATCCAGTGAGATTAAGAACACCTATAAGCCTTCCTTCATTATCTTTTATAGGTGCTGCAGAACAAGTCCATTTATGATATGCTTTGATAAAATGCTCTCTGCCAGAAACTTGAATAGGATTTTTGATTTCTATAACCATACTCATGGCATTTGTACCTATATTCTCTTCATTCATAAAAGCTCCTGGTATCATTTTCATAGAAAATGCTTCTGAGAGTATTTTTTCTTCTCCTATTGCATTCAATATACAGCCTTCTCCATCAGTAAGTAATACGAAAAAGTTAAATCCTTTTACAAAATTAGTTAGCTGCTCCATATATGGTGTAGCTGTCAATATTAAATCTCTATTAACTGCAAATCTTTTCTGTAATTCCGTATCGTCATATATAATTTTTTTACTTGAAACTTGATTAGGGTTTATTTTAAAGCGTCTACATCTTTCATGGGACAAATCTATATCAGATTTACACTCAACTTCAGATTTATATTCAACTATAGACATGCTAACACCCCTTTATCTCAACATTTTCAATTGGTAGTTTTTGTATTCATCATCATAATAAATTTCATCTATGCAACCGTACTGTTGATCAATTTGAAATATGTTTTTTATAGGTATTGCTAGAAGGTTGCTCAATATGATTCTATTTACACCTGCATGTGAAATTATAATTATATTACCTAAGCTATTTTTAACAATACTTTCATAAATAGGTATAACTCTATCTTTAAGCTCTTGAAAACTCTCCCCTCCTGTAGGTACAAAAGTATCTATATTTTCTCCTCTTTTTTTAAATTGTTTAGGAAAAAAATTTTTTATATATTTAAATGTTTTCCCTTCCCATTGCCCCATATTTATTTCAGTAAACTCTTTCACTACTACCCTTTCAATGTCTCTATTTTCAAAAATTATATCTGCTGTCTGTATACATCTCATTAAAGGGCTTACATATGCTTTCTCAATATTTATACTATAAAAAAATTTTTTAAGCCTTTGAGCTTGCATAATTCCCTCTTCACTTAAAGGCAAATCTGTGACCCCTATATAACGTTTCTCTTGTCCAGCATCTATATTTCCATGCCTTACTAAGTAAATACTTCTATTCATAATCGAAACTCTTACCTATTACAGCTTCAATTTTGCTAATAACTTTTTTAGCCTCTATATATCTCTGTTTTATTTTATCCTCAGCCTCAAAATCATTTTTGTGTTTCAATAGGCAACGATCAAACCTACACTCAAGAGGCATAACTTTATCTTCTTTCACAAGTTTATCTGCCAAATACAGTATTTCATTCTCTGTAATATTTTCTTTTTCACCTACTTTTATATCCATATGTGTAGATATTATGTTACCTATATGTTCATATCCTAATTTCTTTAAAGTTTCTTCTCCTTTTTTGGCATGGTTTGTAGATTTTCTATCTATGTCATGTAATAGTGCTGCAGCTGACAGCAGATCTTCATCAAAATTATATCCTTTTTCATTTAATATATTTAAAATATATGTGGCTATCTCCGATACTTTAACGCAGTGTCTTATTACATTATCAGATACGTCATGCATTTTTAAGATACTATAACATTCCTCTCTATTTGGAACTTTTAAACTAAAATATTTGAGCAGTTCTATATAATCTGCTTTAGTATCCATATCCATTATTGTAAATTTATCAAATACAGGAACATTTATAGAATCATCGTCAAACTTGGAAAGTATATTTTTTAATCCTCCATATTCATTATTTTTTAATATTATATCTTTGTATTTGCAATCTATTAGAGGCGGGTGTCCCCTTTTACCATTAAAAGTTGGATAAATTATTCCCTTATCACAGCATAAATATTGGCTTTTTAACGTTTCTATAGTGTGTATTTTCACAAGAGGAATATCTACTGGAAGCATAAAAAATGCGCTAACATTCTCATTTAAGGCCTCTATACCTTTTAATACTGAAGAATACATTCCCTGAGAGTAGTTTTTATTTTCTATACATTTAGCTTGCGAGTCTTTTAATACATCTATTAACTCTTTTCCTCTATGACCCACTACTACTATAATATTACAAATTCCTGAAGTTGTAAAAGTATTAACAATGGTTTCTATTGCAGTATATTCGCCAAATTTCATAAGAGGTTTAAAATCTCTCATTCTTGAAGAATATCCTGCTGCGAGAATTACAGCTGCAAAGTTATCCTTATTCACTAATATGTGATCTCCTAACTAGAACTAACTCAGCTGCAATACTTACTGCTATTTCTTCAGGAGTTTGTGCAGATATAGAAAGACCTATGGGACAGTAAACTCTCTCCATGTCCTTTGAAGTATATCCTTCATTTAAGAGGCAGCTGTAAACAAAATCTCTCTTTGTTTTACTTCCTATCATACCTATATATCTTGCATCGGTTTTAAGCATTCGTGCTAGTACTTCTTTATCATAGGCATGCCCTCTTGTAACTATAATAATATAACTTCTACTATCAATATTTATATAATTAAATATATCTTCAAAAGAAGGAATTGCTTTTACTTCATCAGCGATTTTAAATCTTTCTCTATTAGCGAATTCTTCTCTATCATCTATAATAATTGTTTTAAAATCTAACATTTTAGTTATTTCTGCAATTTTTTGTGACACATGTCCAGCACCTATTATATATACAGCCTCATGATTCAAAACAGGTTCTACTAAATATTTCTTTCCCTCAGCAACTAAATTTTGAAAAGTTATATTTTTAAAGTTTTCTCTTACTTTTCTAAATATACATTGTGCTATATCGTTTTCTTCTCCGAAAAATCCTGTTTCTGTACAAATCCATTTATCTGTTCCTTTTATGTTTTTTTGCTTTTCATCTATTTTTGTTATAAATGCAAAATTAATAGCTTTTCTTTTAAGTTCTGCTGCCTTTTTGTACATTAATACCATCTCATCATCATTACAATCTATATATTCTAAGAGCAATTTAAGTTCTCCACCACAGACCATGCCTAGGGCTGAAGCACCATTATTAGATAAGGCGAATTTCTTAATTATAAACTCTTTATTTTCAAAAATCTGTGAAGATAACTTTATAGCCATAGCTTCAAATATACCTCCACCTATAGTACCTTCAATTGAAAAGTCATTTTTTATAATCATCTTTGTTCCTTCTTCTCTGGGAGCGGAACCGGATTTCTCTAAAATAGTAGCTAGCACGAAGCTTTCTTTATTATCCAAACACTCAGTCATTACTTCATATATATCTCTCATAATTAACCCCTCTTTCTATAATCATATATCCTTCTCTTTGTCATGCTATTTTTAATTATGCTAGGCTCTAATGAATGTATTAATACAATTTCAATAATATTTTCAACTAATGCTTCTTTAATTACTGGTATCTCTTTAATATAGCTCATCATTTCCTTTGATACTTTATGAAAATCTCGCTCATTTAATGTAATTAAGTCTATAAATATTATGTTGCCTTCCTCAATGTAAGCTTTATAGTCTATTATAGCTTTAAAAGATAGAATAATTTCATCTAAATCTCTCATATAAATAAACTTATCTTCATCTATCTTAATTCTATTATCTATCCTTCCAAGAACTGGACTCATTGTTTTTAAGAAAGTTCCACAAGGACAGTACTGTGTACTAAAGGCTGCTATATCTCCAGTTCTATATCTTATTAAAGGCATTCCCTCTCTTGTAAGTGTTGTAAATACTATTTCTCCATACTGACCATTTTCTACTGTTTTCCCTGTAACCGGATCTATTATCTCAAAATATAAATCTATATCCCTCATATGATATCCATTTAATGCTTCACACTCAACTCCTCCACCATATCCCATTTCAGTCATTCCATAATGGGCAAAAACCTTGCAATTAAACTTTTCTGTAATTTCTTTTACTAAAGTTTTTGGTACATAATCAGTGCTTAGGAGTATCTTTTCTATATTCTTTTTAAATGCTTCACTCTCTATTCTGCTTAATTGAAGTAACTTTATAGGAATTCCTACGATACAATTTATATTCTTATCCTGTATGAATTTTGCTACATCTTTTGGTTTAACCAATACTCCTTTTACATAACATTCTATATCTATTTCTCTTAATGCTTTTTGTAGCAAGTCACCAATGCTTCCATAAGATTCTCCTGGCAAAAGTACTAATACTTTATCTTTTCTATCAACTAAAGAGCTCATTCCATGTTTAAAGAAGTCAATTGTAAACTGCAAATCTTTCTCCGTAAAATATATTCTTTTTTCTTCACTGCTTGTACCAGAAGTTCTTAAGGTTACTACTCTATCAATGTCTTTTGGGGAGACACATAAAAAATCAAGGGGATTATTTTTTATATGATGCGGCAGCGTAAATGGTATACTTTCAAAATCCTTAAAAGAATTTATATCTAATTCATTAAAGCACTTCAGATGTTCCTTATAAAATCTACTGTATTTCTTTGAATAAGCAATAACCTCATTTATTTTATTTAATTGATATTGTTCTAATTCTTTATTATTGCCTTCCTTAATTCCAATTTTATCTACCATCCATTTTTCCATAGGTGTAATCTTCATATCACATTCCCCTGTATATATAGTTTCCCTGTGCATCTGTAATATTATAAAGACAAAAAGGTATAAGCCTTCCATCTAAGCTTACTACATGAATGCAGCAGTCCTTAACTCTTTCTAAATCTATGTTCCATATATCTTGAAAAGCCATAGCTGAGATACTAAAGGAATAATTTTTTACGCTGTATAATATATCATCCCAGCTCATCACTTTTTTAGAATCTAATTTGCCATTAAAGCCTTCTATTTTTCTTGAAGACCAATTACGTGTAACAAATTCCTTTGCCTTTTTAGCCCCTTCTTCTGCCTTTTCAGTTTTTGAACAGCAGTTATTTGATTTATTTGTAATGCTTAGTAACTCATTTTTGTTCTTGTAAATATAATTACCATGAAAAGAGCATAAAGCATTTTCGCACCCGGGAGGCTTCATGCTGCTGATCTTAATCTTACCCTTTGTTTGTTCTTCTATTTTGTCTATAAGCTCTGGTAGTGTAATTCTATCCTCATCCCTTGGAATATTAGGTATTCTTCCAAAATAACTTACAGGCTGGAAATGTACTCCTCTTACTACAGCTATGTTCTCCAGTGCAAAGTCTATTATTTCCCCTATGTTATCTACATTTATCCCTGGAACTAAGGTTGGAACTAGTACAGCTCCTATGCCATGCTTATTACAGTTTTCTAATGCTTTTATTTTTATCTCCAGCAATTCTCTTCCTCTTAATTTTTTATATATTAAATCATTAGTACCATCAAACTGTAAAAAAATCGAAGCCAATCCTGCTTCCTTAAGCTCTCTAACATAGCCTTCATCCTGCGCTATGCGTATTCCGTTAGTATTCACCTGTATAAAATTAAACCCCAGTTCCCTTCCTAACCTTATTATCTGTGGCAAATCATTTCTCACTGTAGGCTCACCACCAGATAACTGAATATTGCAATTGCCTGAGTATTTTAGAACTCTTTCATATAAAAACCTTATTTTTTCTATTGAAACATCCTCATCTTGATTACAGGAGGAGTCAGCAAAACAAAATTTGCAATTTAAATTACAACGGTTAGTAACTTCTATCAGTGCTGTACAGGTATGTTGCCTATGTTCACTGCAAAGGCCACAGTCAAAAGGGCACCCTTTTTCACCGGAAACAGCAGGATTCTTTATATAAGCTCTTTCCTTATTCCTCACCCATTTTTCCATAGGAGTACTCCCACTCCATATAATAGTTTTAAACTGCCCATGCTCTGGACAATACTTTTCCATGTACACTTTATTATTTTCTAAAATCTTTTCTGCCTTTACTTTCTTTAAACAGTGGGGACATAAGCTTTCAGTTCTGAAAATTACTTTTACATTCTTCATACTAATCTCTATCTCCAAACTCATATCCATGTTTGTATAATATCTCCTGAACTTTTTCATAGCTCTTTTGTAATATATCTCCGCATTTTATTGGATAGTGTATATTCCCGACATCATCACTAATACTTTGAATTCCTATTATATCCCCACATTCTGTGCTTTCAAACTCTTCCTCAAACCAATCTATATATTCCTCTATCATAGTCTTGTAATCTTCCTTATAAACTTCTCTATCCTCACCTTTGCCAGCATACAAACCTATAATCCCTATTCCACCTGTAAGAACTCCACAGGTCTTTTTAGTAAAACCTATACCTCCGCAGAGACCATTTATCGCTCTTATTAAATCTGCATTTTCTTTTTCTTCTTCCTCTAAAGTAAGCTTCAGCATTATTTGACTACAACAAAAGCCTGCAGAAGCTAATTTATATATGCGAAAAGCAGTATCATTCATAACCCTTATCCCCTTTCCTAGCTATCATAATAAAATACCCAGGTTTGCAATTTTTAAGTATTTCTTGAAACTCTACTCCATCTACAGAACATTCTGAAGCTTTATTCCAAAAAACGCTCATAGAACCATATGAAAATATTACCTTAACCATAAGTGCCTTTATCATAGAACTGCAGTCCTCTAAAAGCATTATTTCAAAACCTTGCCTTATTAATTTTTCTCTAAATGTTTTTAAATTGTGAAGGCCCCTCATGCAGCTATTAATTGAAAATGTATTTAGTTTATCTGTAAAGTGAGGATTTTTTGCATATACGTCTGTGATTACGAAATATCCATAATTTTTTAAAACCCTATATACTTCCTCTATAACAGCATTTAAATCATTCATAAGAGATAAAGTACATTCTGCAAATACTCCTTGAAAGCTTTCATCTTCAAAAGGAAGCTCTTCTCCCCTACCATTAATCAAATTAATGTTTTCATATTTATCCTTTCCTATAGCTATTAATTTTTGTGATGGGTCTATTCCCACAGTATTCATTCCATACTTTTCATAAAGATAGTTAACTGTAGCTCCCATGCCGCTTCCTAAATCCATTATTTGATCTCTAGCAGAAAATTTACAAAATTGAACAGCTTTATCTGTTAGGATAAATCCCCCTGGTCTTAAGGTTGTTCCTGTAACCTCAAGCATGTTTTTATTTTCATAAGCATTACAGCTCTTTGTCATTTATCTTCCAGTCCTTTTTCTACTTCAAGCATTTTCCCTAGTGCCAACTTTTCATCTATAATTACCATTTTACATTGAGGACACTGCATAAGTTCTACTTCAAAGTTTCCTCCAAGGTAGACGACCTTTACTTGTGAGAGCTGAAGCTCCTTATTACACTTATCACAAATCCAGGGAGTTTTTTCTTCTTTATTAATATTCATAATTATTCCTCCACTACTTCCATTCTGTGACTGTAAACACTATGAATAATTAATTCCTTATCTTTTTCTTCATATTCCACCCAGTAAGTAACATTTCTAATTCTCATCCTGGTTAAATAATGCATAGTTTCTGGATTTAAAAATCTTTCCCTGTTTTTCTGTGCATTAGCTATTACTTTCTCTATATCTTCAAAAAGAATTAACCTATCCTCCATTTGTTTTTGTATATTATCATTTATGATTAACTTTAGTCTGGAAACCCTAGTAAAATCATTTATTTCCTCATTCCAAAACTTCTTTAATAGATTAATTTTAACAAGTGCTCTGTTCTCATGTCTTTGAGATAAAGTAGGAGCTTGTCTTAATGATACTTTCTCCAAATTCTCACCATAAATTAAATCTAAAATGTGAAAAGTCCTCTTTCCTTCAGATACAAATAAATCTCTACACATTGAGCAATAAACTAAGTAATCTCTACTGCTCTCTTTTATTCTATCTTTTATAAATTCCTGTGATTGCTCTTTATTAGCAAAATACACAAGTCCACCATAACCGCAGCACTTGGTTTTTTCCTTTGAGAACTTTAATTCTTCTATTTTATATCCCAGTTCAGATGCTATAGTTCTTATACTTTCATGAATTTTTTCATTGTATCTAGTAGTACAAGCATCATGTACATTTAAAACATAGTTCTCTTTTATTTTATTATTAATAGGAATCTTGTGATTTTTCATGGTTTCCCACAAGGATACCAAGTTTATTTCAGGCGTATATTTTTCAAATATACTGTAGCAACTTGAGCAGGCTAGAATGAAAGTCGGTCTTCCCATGCTCTCCCAACTATTTTTGATATGTCTTATATTCTCTTGCATTAAATCCTGTCTTCCTGCCCAATCTGCTGGTGCACCGCAGCACCCTAACATTAAACCTACACCATCCTTAATATTTGACATAAGATAACTGTATACTTTTTCTATATATTCTGGTGTAGATGCTGGCAGCTGACATCCTGGATAAAATACATACTTTACCTTTTCATAACCAGGCTGATTCTTTATCATTGAAAAATAGCTGCTATTGCTAAATTCCATATCTTTTAATGCGAAATCGTGAGCAGATACTGGCATTTTTTCTCTTTCTACCATACTTTCACGAGTTTCTTTTATTATATTCTTCATCTCTATGCCTTCTGGGCATATTTCTCCACATAGCCCACAAAGGGTACAGGAATTAATCATTTTGTTTGCATAGCGATCTCCAAGTACTATAGTTTCATTATGATTTATCTGTCTTACATATTTCTTAGGGGTAACATTATATTTTTGAAGATGAACACAAGCTTTTACACATTGAAGACACTGACATTTCAAGCATCTTTTTGCTTCAGTTATTGCATCTTCTTCACTATATTCTGAGTCATATTTTCTCACTGCTGGCATTAACTCTATATCATCTGTTGTAATTTTTAAAGGTGTTTCATACCCTCCTTCATTTTCTCTTACAGCGGTAATTGAAGCGCTTTGAATGTACCTATCTATAGATATGCCCGCTCTTCTCCCTGAACTTAATGATAATATAATAGAATTATTTTTATTTATAAGCTTTCCTCCTGCAAATAGTGAAGTGTTTTCTACTTGGAAGGTTTTAAAATCTACATTTATGTCTTCCTTCCAAGAGCCTGTTCCAATATAGATTGCGTCATAGATCTTTAATATCTTACTCAATTCTTTTTCATCAATCTCTTTATTTAACTCTATCTTTATGCTTCCTTTTTTTAATACTTCAAGTTCTTCTTCTATAAGCTCCTTTGAAAGATTTTTTCCTTCAAAGTCCCATAACCGTCCTCCTAACCTTGATTTTTTTTCATATATTGTAACCTCATAGCCTTTTTTATCTAAATCATAAGCTGCTGTGATTCCACTTACTCCTCCACCGATTACTGCCACAGTCTTTCCGTTCCTAGGCATAGCTAATGTTCTTTTATTAGTTGAAGCCCCCAGTTTTACTGTAACTTTTTCAAGCTCAGATATATTTATAGCTCCTCCAAGTTCTTTTCTAACGCATACATCTTCACAGGGATGATCGCATATTCGGCCTATTATTCTCGTAAATGGAAGCTTTTTAGCCATAACCTTATAAGCCTTTTTAAAATCACCCTTTTCTATTTCCTCAACAAATGACTTTACATCCATATGCACAGGACAAGCAGCTACGCAAGCTGAAGGTGCATCTGTAATACACTTATCACCTTTTTTCAATAACTTATCTAAATCCATAGCATTCACCTTTCAAAAATTTTGCGACACAAAATTTTTCAGAGGACAAAGGACAATTGACAGAGAACAGTGAAGGAGGATTTTTCTCCGCTACACTACGAAAAATCTTTAATTTATATAAATTAGCGATGTTTTGCATTAGCAAAACAAGCCTAAAAAAGTAAATTAGTTTTCTGACATAAGGAAGAAAACTTACCTTCACTGTCCTCTGTCCTCTGTCAATTGTCCTCTGATAAAAATTTTGTGTCGTATTATTTTTATTTTATAAATTAAATGTTGCTTATTTATATGTCTACTTTTTAAGTGCTGCTAAAACTTTTTCTGGAAGTGCTGGTAATTTAGTTATACGCGCTCCACAAGCATTGTATATTGCATTAACTATTGCTGCATGTGGTGCTGAAAGAGGCATTTCTCCTGCTCCTGAAGCACCATATGGTCCATATGGTCTTGGAGTTTCCTGATAAATTATTTCTATATTATCAGGTACATCCTTAATTTGAGGTATACCGCAACCTGTAAGTGTAGTGTGTTTTTTTAAGTCTTCAAAGTCCTCACTTAATGCTAAACCAATACCTTGAACTAATCCTCCATATATTTGACCATCCACTACTAATTTATTTACTACAGTTCCTACATCAGCAACTATAGTGAGCTTTTCTACTTTAACTTTTCCAGTAGTAGTATCTACCTCTACTTCTGCCATGAGTACCCCATACATGTAACATGGGAATGGATTACCTTGCCCATTTGCTACATCACAAGCGGTACAAGGTGCTGTCCACTTTCCATCAACTTTTACTGGTATATTTTCTGCTATCATTTCATCATAAGTCCTATAAGTTCCATCAGCTTTTTTCATAGCAGATAATAGATTTTCACAGGCAACTCTTGTAGCATTACCAGTTAATACGTTAGAACGGCTTCCACCAGCTGGTCCGCTGTTTGGGGTTTTTTCCATATCGTTCATAACTAATTTTATTTGTTCAAGCTTAATTCCTAGTGGTCTTAAAGTTTCATAAGCTATACTTAAAGTTCCCATGTCAGCACCCTGTCCATGGTCTTCCCATGAGTTACCAATAACTATTCCTGTTGGAGTCACTTCTGCCCAAGCTTCTGAAGAGTCTGCACCATCAAGACCTGAGCCATAAAGAAGTAATGAAACTCCTACTCCATATTTTTTATCTCCACTATTTTTGTTTTTATCTTCAGCTTTTTTCTTTGCATCTTTGTATAATGGACGTAACTTTTCTATCATAGTTGGTAAACAAATAACATCTGGGTCACAACCAGTAGGCGTAGTTGAGCCTTCTCTATATACATTTTGATATCTAATTTCAAGTGGGTCTATTCCTGCCTTTTCAGCTAATTCATCTATCAAAACTTCTGAAGCAAAAAGACTCTGTGGTGAACCGTATCCTCTGAAGGCTGAGCCCCAAGCATGGTTAGTACAAACAGTCCTTCCTTCTCCTCTTATATTTGCTATATCATACCCAGCTCCTATAAATTGCGTACCCCTCATAGTAAGTAGGTCACCGAACTCTGAGTATGGACCATGATCCACTGACCAATCACTTTCCATTGCAACAAGCTTTCCGTTCTTGTCGCCTCCAAACTTGACGTTCATAAAGAAAGGTGATCTCTTTCCTGTATAAGTTATCTGCTGATACATATTGAATTCAAGGTATACTGGTTTCTTTGTTACTATTGCAGCTACACCAAGTAAAGCTTCTATAGTAGGGCTGAACTTATATCCAAAAGTACCGCCTGTAGGATTTTGAACTATAAGAACATCCTGTGCTGGCATTCCGATACCATCTGCTATCATAAGTGAATGGAAATGAAGTGCTACACTTTTTGAATGTATAACTAGTTTTCCATTTTCATTGAAATAAGCAAAGCCTACATCTGGTTCTATTGGAAGATGCGGCTGTCTTCCTACATAAAAATTATCTTCAACTACATAATCTAATTTATTCATTAAATCTTTAGTGTCATTACCTTTAGCTATTGTTGTCTCAAAATATATATTCGGAGTTCCTGGATGAATTTCTATAGCATCTTCAGCCATAGCTGCTGGTGCACTCATATATGCTGGAAGTTCTTCTAATTGTACTTTAACTTTTTCTGCAGCAGCTTCTGCTTGGAATGGAGTATCTGCAAGTACCATAGCTATAGCATCACCAAATTGGAAAATCTTTTTATCATTTAATATTGGTCTATCTAGACCATCACCTTTATTTGAAGGGAATGCCAATCCATTTATTCTGTTGGTTCCTGGAACGTCTTTATATGTTATAACTTTATAAACTCCAGGCATATTCTCTGCTTCCGATGTATCTATTGAGAGAATATTAGCATGTGAAACTTTAGCCTGTACCAATTTTATGTGTAATGTATCCTCTGGAAGTTTTAATCCTAAATCTGCTCCAAAATCCCAGGTTCCTGTTACCTTTGCTACTGCAGATGGACGAACAACCTTTGAACCTAAAACACTTGCTCCTTCAGGCAGCTTATACCATAAGTCTTCTTTCTTTATTTCCCCTCTCATTAGCCTTGCTGCATCCATAACTGCATCTACTAATGGCTTATATCCTGTACATCTACATACATTTCTGTTTTTTTGGAACCAGTTTCTTACATCTTCTCTAGTTGGATTTATATTTTCATCAAGCAAAGCTTTAGCAGATACTATAAACCCTGGAGAACAGAATCCACACTGTGCAGCTCCATGAATCATCCATGCTAATTGTAGTGGATGAAGGTTGTCTTTAGTCCCCACACCTTCAATAGTAATTATTTCTGCTTCATCTGGAACCCTTTTCATTCTTACAATACAAGATCTTACAACTTTCCCATCCATTATTACGGAACAAGCCCCACATTCACCTTTACCGCAACCAACCTTAGTACCTGTAAGAAGCATTTGTTTTCTTAAAACCTCTGCCAAAGTCATTTCCGGATTAGCAATAACAGTTCTACTGATACCATTAATAATTAAAGTTTTCTTTAACATTAAAATACCCCCATTTTTATTTAATTGTTATATTATAAATTTTAATATAACTCAAGCTACCTATATAAATTGTTTAGCAATATACGTGCCAACAGTAAGAATATGGAACTAAGCCATTCTCAATATATAAAATTATTTTTTGTTCGTTTTTCTAACAAAACCGCATTGAGTTAGTGTTCGTTTTTTAATCAATATTGTAAAATTCACTCTACAAACTTGTATTTTTTTACTTTTATCAAAATTGTTGCTCATTTTTCGAACAAATTATAAAAAATAAAGGAAGCTCATATATTTTGAGCTTCCTTATCTTAATTATTTCTAATTGCTTTTAACTTCTTCATATTCCACATCTACAACATTTTTATTTGAAAAATCATAATAATTTTCTTGTTCATAGGCTTTGCTTTTATTATCAACTTTTTCTCTTTTACTTGTTTTTATGTTCTTATATGATTTAATGTACTTTACTAATTTGATTCCTCCCCAACCAACAATTCCTACTACTATAAGCCAAGGAACTATTCTGATAAATATAAGTACTGCTGCTATTATAATTATTGTTTTAAACATTCCTGATAAATTTCTGTTTATAAAGTCCATGATTACAAACCTCATTTCTTTTCTTTAACTTATCTTAAACTTAATATTTTGTATTCTATTATAATACATAAATTTTTTAGTTCAAGATTAATATAAAAATATTATATCATACAATTAAAGCAAATAGTATTAAATATCACTTTATAAAGTATTAATAATTTATGAATTTTTTATTAAAGTTCTTCGTTTTTTTTCACATTTTTTCTGAACATATCGAAATCACTAATTATGTCTGGTCGTTCTTGTATAAAAGCTATAAAATCTCTGAAGTATTCTACTGTTTCATTGCTTATCGTGTGTTCAACTTTTTCTGTTTGCTCTAATAACCCATCAGATATGCCTAAAACCTTAAAAAACCCTTCAATAATATTGTGTCTACTAAGCAGATACTTCCCCATTTTTTTCCCTTCTTCTGTTAGTATTATTATTCCATACTTTTCATAATTGACGAATTTGAATTCTGATAGCTTTTGCACCATTTTTGTTGCTGACGGAGGCTGCACGTTTAAAGATTTAGCTAGATCATGAATCCGTGTAAATCCTATCTGTTCAGAAAGTCTGTAAATCATCTCTAAATAATCTTCCATAGATGCAGTTAAAGTATCATACTCTTTTTTCATATATTCACTAAAGGTAAAAAAGTCTTCATTATCCATTTCTTCACCTGCTCTGTTCATATTATTTCATGTACAAATATATGCATTAAAAATATAAAATAGAACTATTTCATCACATTTATTTTATAAATACATATCCTAAAATTAGAAAAGTTAGTTTGGACTAAAAATGTTAATTGCCTTTAATTATCTTAAGTGCCATTAATATTTAAGTCAGCAGACAATTTAATTTATAGATAAATTGTAAATTTAAGTTAGTTAACATTAATTAAGCTAATAAATTTTATGTTCTATTGGAGGTTTAGTATATGTATGAAGATACAGAATTAAAGAAAATGATAATAGTAAATAGTAGCTATAGCATAGGTGTGCTTGGAAAAATCAAAAATCTTTTAAAATATTTAGGTCCAGCATTTGTCGTAAGTGTTGCCTATGTAGATCCTGGTAATTTTGCAACGAATATAGCTGGTGGTTCTATCTTCAACTATAATTTAATATGGGTAATACTTTGGAGTAATATAATGGCTATATTTCTTCAAACTTTATCAGCAAAATTAGGCATTGCAACAGGATTTAATCTCTCTCAAATGTGCAGGCAGGTTTTTTCTAAAAGAGTTAATTGGTTTCTGTGGGGTATTTCTTGCATTACTGCCATGGCTACAACTTTAGCTGAGTTTTTAGGGGCCACTTTAGGATTATACCTTCTATTTAATGTTGATCTGGTATATGCAGGTATAGCTACAATCTTTCTAACTTTTTTAATCGTAAATATGCAAAAATACGGACAAAGAGCAGTAGAAATTGTTATTACAGTACTAGTAGCAGTAATATGCGCTGCATACACTTTAGAGGTTTTTCTCGCAAAGCCTGAATGGTCTTCTGTGGCATCTCATACTATAATGCCGTCCATTCCAAATGGTGATGCCTTATTGATAGCAGTAGGCATGCTAGGTGCAACCGTTATGCCGCATGTTATTTATCTTCACTCTGCATTAGTTCAGCCTAGGAACACGAATAATACACTTAGAGAAAAACTTCAGCACTTTAAAATGGAAAAAATAGATATCTTTATAGCTATGAATATTGCATTTCTCGTAAACGCAGCAATGGTAGTAGTATCAGCAGCAGTATTTTATAAACAGGGAATAGCTGTTGACTCAATTGAACAAGCTCATAGATCTCTTCAACCTCTACTTGGAACTTTATCTAGTGGAGCTTTTGGAATGGCTCTTTTAGCATCTGGTCTATCTTCATCTGCAGTTGGAGCTATGGCTGGCGAAAGCCTTTTAGATGGTTTTGTAGACTTAAAAATTAATATTAACATAAGAAGAATCATAACTATGGCACCAGGAATGATTATTATTTTACTCGGTATCAATCCAATGAAGGCCCTAGTATTAAGCCAGGTCGTACTGAGCTTTGCGCTTCCTGCTGCTATAATTCCACTAATGATTATAAGTAGCAAAAAGGATTTAATGGGAAGCTTTGTTAATACTACATCAACAAAAATAATCGGTTGGATAATCGCATCTACTATTATTATTTTAAATATTGTTCTCTTAATACTTACCTTTTCAGGTAAAGTTTAACTGATCAACTTAACTAAAAATTACTTATGCAGAAATACAAATGAGGCTTATCTGATACTAAAAAGAACTTTATCAGATAAGCCTTTACGCTGTTAAATTGTTCATGATGTATGTAACCATAAATTTTCTAAAATTAACAATTATATCATTTAAATTTGTTTTTTTAATGATATAATTAAAATAGTTTCGAAAATATTGATAATTATTTATAAATTTTATTTTTATTCTTGTATGGGGGGAAACTAAATTGAGAAACAACTATGACAATGAGCTTTTTAACGCCTATAGTGTACTTGCTCCTTATCTTGAAAACTTTTTTAGTGAGGATGTTTTATTGTCAATATCGGATACTGAAAAGTACTTAGAAATACGAGGCAATGAAAAGTTTAACTTAAATGTAAAATCTGGTGATTTTATTTCAAAGGATGGCTCTGATTATCAAGCTATAAAGACTAAAAAAGTTTTTAGCAGAAGAATTCCTAAAGAGGCCTTTGGAATGGAAGTTCAGTCAATGTCCATTCCAGTGATAGATGGCAGCGGAACTGCCATTGGTACAATTTCTATAGTTAAAAATTTAGATAGAAGTTATCAAATATCTGATTTATCAAAATCTCTTGCTGCAGCGCTCCATAAAATAAGTGAAACTACTAATAACTTATCTGAAGGCGTTCAGGTTATGGCTGATTCCAATACTAAAATAACAAAAAATGTTCAAGAGACTAATGAAGAAGTAAAAAACACCGATGAAATAATAAGTTTTGTAAGAAATGTAGCCAATCAAACTAATTTATTAGGTTTGAATGCTTCAATAGAAGCTGCAAGAGCTGGAGAATCTGGCAGAGGCTTCAATGTTGTAGCACAAGAAATAAGAAAGCTTTCAACATCTAGTGCAGAATCTATAAAAAAAATAGATCAGGTACTTAAAAAAATTCAAAGCTCTGTTTCAAATGTTTCTGAGAACATAGCCGATATAAATGATACCTTTAATAAGCAAGCATCCTCCTTTCAAGAGATAAATGCATTGCTTCAGGAACTTTCCGCTAGCGCCCAAATACTTGAAAACATAGCAAAATCATATTGATAAATTAATGGCAATGATATTTTCATCATTGCCATTAATTTATTCGAGGTCCAAAGCCTCTCTGTTATGTTCAATTA
Source organism: Clostridium aciditolerans (assembly GCF_016316925.1). Lineage (GTDB taxonomy): Bacteria > Bacillota > Clostridia > Clostridiales > Clostridiaceae > Clostridium_AM > Clostridium_AM aciditolerans. The sequence continues at coordinate 36,442 of NZ_JAEEGB010000007.1, forward strand.
AACTCCAATTAGAGTTTAGTTGAACATAATTTGAAGATATAAAATAGTTTATATTAAGAAATGTTTTAAGCTTTAATTAATTTTAGTCTTCTCCATGTCCTTTATTTCCTTTTTCTGGTTTATGTTCTTTAGCATCTTTACCTTTCTTTTCTTTTGAATCATTTTTTTCATCTTTTCCTTGTGAATCATTATCTTCATCTTTTTCTTTTAGTTCAATTTTACTTTTGTTTGATTTACCTACAGTAGAAGTACTTTGTGTTTGAGTTTCATTTGAAACACTGCTTGTTTCAGTGGTAGTTGTACTGTTTGGTGTAGTAGTACTTGTTTCTTGTTGCTGCTGTCCAGCTTGTGCCGTTGAATCTTTACTTTGAGATTCTGTTTCTGTACTGCTATTCTTTTTATCATCTTCCTTAGCAGCTTTCTTTAATTTTCCTACTCCACTCTTCATTACTTCTTTCTTCTCAGCAACTAATTGCTTAAACTTATCCTTTTGAACATTATATGCTTCTTGTTTTTCTTTTAAAGTATCTTCTGCAGCTTTAATAGCTTGCTCATCTCCTAATTTTTTAGCTTCATCTAATTTCTTTTCTGCATTCTTTACAGCTTGCTTGTTTTCTACTAACACTTTTCTTTCATTAAATACTGCAACTATAGCCTCTTTCTTAGCTGTTTGCATTTCAATAACCATGGATATTGTTTCTTTTGCTTTTTCAGGAAGCTTACTTTCTAATCTCTTTAAAACTTCTATTGATTTTTTCTGCTGCTCAGTTATTTTTGTTTCAAGGCTTTCAAGCTTTGCTAACTTTTCCTTATCTGCTTCATTATCTACAGATGTTTTATCTACTGCATCCTCTACTTTTTCCTGTGCTTCATTTATTTTGTTACTATAGTCCTTTAATGCTTCTGTAGAAAGCTCTGTTTTTTCTTTATCAGCCATAACTTCGCTTTCTCCTAGCCTTTCTAAAGCTACATCAGTTAGCGCCTCTGCCTTACTTTCATCTCCTCTTGCAATATTTATTTTTAAATTATCTATTGCCTTATCTATTGGATATAGGATTGCGTTGTCTGGAGTTATTCCAGCGCTTTCTTTATAACTTGCAGTTTCTCCCTCTGCAAAGGCCTTTCCAGTAATGCTTAGAGATACAGCCATTGCTGCTACAAATAATGCTATTTTTTTCATAGTAAATTCCTCCTTTAAAATCCTCTCATGCATATTTACGGTAGTATTTCCTATTTTATAGGGGTACCATAATTCTTTTTTTAATATTATTATAAAAACAGTTAAACTAACTATAATCTGATAAATCTTTGCATTTACATTTACGTGAGTATCTATTATTTTACAAGGGTACCATTAAAAATTCTTATATATTATTGCAAAAGTAGCTCAACTTGCCTATTTATCAATTATAGTTTTCATAGATTTATACGGGGCATCTCCCTGTTTTAGGTAGGCACCTGTAAAAAATTCTTCAGTGGAATTATTTTTTATATACCCCCATAAAATTTACCTATTATACCGTAATATATAGTGAGGTGGTTAGATGATACTAAAAAACGACTTGAATAATAACAGAAATGATTTTATAGAGAAAAGTAAAAAATTTATATATAGTGTTGCCGCTAATATCTGCAAAAAGAATCTGCAGTGGGAAAATGATGATGAACTCAGTGTAGCATTAATCGCCTTTAACAATGCCTGTGAATCTTATGTTGAAGATAAAGGAAACTTTTTTAGTTACTCTAAGGTTCTTATAAAAAATGCACTTATAGATTATTTTAGGAAGAATTCAAATAACCCCTATTTAACTTTTGATGGTGAGAACAGTCAAATTGAATATATAGATGCTAAAAATTCCATGACTAATTATGAAATTGAACAAGAAAATATTAGAAGGCTCGAAGAAATAAAGCTATTTAATAATGAATTAAAAAAATATGGTTTATCCTTTGATGTTCTTGCTAAATCATCTCCTACACATAAGGATACAAAGAATAACCTTCTGAATTTAGCCTTTATTTGCTCAAATGAACCTTCTATTTTAGAATATATACATAAATCAAAAATGCTTCCTGTAAAACAAATTTGTCTTCTGACAAATTCAAATAGAAAACTCATTGAAAAATGGAGACGATACATCCTTGCTTTAATTTTAATTTTTTCTAATAAAGAATATGCTTATATAAGGTCTTATTTAAATATAAAGGTAGGTGAAGGTAATGAATATTAAAAATGGACTAGTTATGGAGATTAAAGAAAATGCTGCTTATATAATGACTCCCGACGGTGAATTCCTAAAAATTAAAATTGATAAAAGCAAGGCTTTACCTGTTGTAGGCGGAGAATACAATGGAAAAGTTTATAGCACTCCTTTTATATACATAAAAAAGTTTAAATATATTACAGCAGCTTGTTTAATATTTTTCGTACTAAGCTTAGGGGGAGAAGCTTATGCTTATTATACTCCTGTTTCTACAGTTACCATTAGTATAAACCCCTCTATTGAGTTCAAATTAAACAGATGGAACAGAGTATTGTCCTCTCAAGCATTGAATTCTGATGGAGAGAAAATTTTAAAAGAAATAAAAACTAAGAATACACAAATAGATGATGCCTTGGTAATGGTAGTGAACCAAGCTAAAGAAGATAAATATATAAATGACAACTACATTAATGCTGATAAAACAATTGCAGTAAATATAACTGGAAAAGAAATTGATTTACCAAGCCTTGAAAAAAAACTATCAGAGAATAACCTTAATGCAAAAATTGACAACAACGGAACTACTGTATTTAATAAGACTAATAAAAGCACTAATAATATTTCACCTAAAAATAATAATTCAAATATAAACAAATCAAACTCAGATAAAAATAACTCAAGTACTGACAAAAATAATTCAAATTCTAATAAAAATTATAAGGCATCAGATAATGCCAATGACATCAAAAATAAAAATAATAATGGTTTAGGAAACAACAAAAAATATACCGATGACTCTGACTTTGAAAAATCAAATAAAAAGCTTGATAAATACAACAAGCATGGCTATGACAATGAAGACAATGAAGATAAAAATGATAAGCATGATAACCACGATAAAGGTAATAAAAACAAAGAAAAGTAAAATTAAGAACTTTTGAAAATAAAACAGTTTTCAAAAGTTCTTAATTTTTCAACTATATAATTTAATTATATTATAGATATCAGAGCCTTATTAACGGTATTTATAGGAATACCTCTTCTGTACTGTTAATAATTTTATCCTTATTGAAATTATGTACTTATTATATCATTCTGTATTACAAATATTATCTAATTTTCTCAATACCTCTTTATATCCAGCTTTAATCAATTCATTATCATAGAGTTCTTCATAACTAACCTCTTCTATATCAAACTCTAGTATATTATTAAGATTGTCTCCATATAATTTTTTCAAAAACATCTGACATCCCATTTTAACGTTATTATAATCTTCTTCATTAAAGTATCTAAATTTATTTGTATCCTTATTTAACTTTTCTATTATCCCATATAATTGATAAATATAGCTAAGCTCCCTTAATTGAAATTGACTTTTTAAATATGCAACATCGATAGAGTAATCTCTATCCATTGGTATAGGATATACATCTATATCAAATTTGTTCTTAATACTTTTTAATATTCTGATACTATTAAATAATGCTGTGCAAATATCTAATCTTATGATATTTGCATATTCCCTACTTCTTCTTACTCTAATTTTTTCTGTATACTTTCTGTTATCTTCAAAAATTTTGTTTTGAACTTCTATAGTTCTATCTGTTGATTTTTTAGTTATAATCCAACTAAATACCCCTCCAACTATGGCACCAATTATTATAGAAATGGAAGAGATCAACTGTTCAGGCCAATCTGTAAATATTCTAATCATTAAATCGCTCCTTTAAAACACTTTGTAATAACTATTATACTTTCCACAGATGTCTATTTTATGCTTTATGGAAATTGGATATAATAATAACTAAAGGAAGTGATTCATTTGATTATTGGTACGGCTAGAATATATCTATTTGCAAATTGGGTTCATTCACTAAAAGAAAAAAGGATGGTAGTAAAAAGTATTATAGATAAGACCAAAAATAAATTCAATGTTTCCATAGCTGAGGTTGATGACAACGATTTACATCAATCTATTGCTATAGGCATTGCTTGTGTCAGTACTGATAAAAGACATGCAGATAGCATGCTGCAAAACGTACTTAACTTTATAGAAGAAAATACTGATGCTGTAATTCAAGATATCGAAACAGAATTATTGTAAATTTAATAAAAATAAATCNNGATTTATTTTTATTAAATTTATCTCACTTTGTTTTTTTGATGGATATTATTCATATTTCCTAAAATATCATGCATAAAATTCGATCCTCTAGATATAAGAATCCCTGTAAGAATCATACCAAGGTAAGGTATCTTTATAGGCAGATTAACTGCAGCCATAAAATCTATACCTGCTCCAATAGCCACAAGTTCTCCAAATAACACTGCTCCTAATTTGTCATAGCTAAACTTACCATTTTGCCAAAACATCTTCGTAGTTTCCCATAGTGATTCTACTATTAAAGCTGCAGTAGTAAATTGTAATAAATCCATATCCCCCTTCTCCTTTTATATGAATTGCTAGTTCCTATCAAGCGATTCTTTGAGAATTACCCCTATAAGTATATATGCAGCTCAATTAGGTATTATTATATATTGTATAAAGATTTATCTGATGCTATTTAAATAAAATTGATCAGCGTGGCACGGAACTCACTATAGATATCTAAACTGAGAGTTTGCCTTATTAGCGGTATTCATAGGAGTATCTCTTCTGTACTGTTAACAATTTTGAAGGATAACTTATAGAGTATCTTTTATTGAAATCAAATAAATACAGCCAGGTGACAAGTAACAAATTAAGTCACTTATCACCTGGCTGGCACTTATATTATCCTAGTAATTTTTTTACCATAGGATTAATTTTTGATCTATCAAATTTACCAGCAACTTTTGGCATAATTTCTTTCATTATTTTTCCCATATCTGCTGCTGTATAGCTTCCATTAGTTATAATTTCTTTTATCATTCCCTCTACGTCTTCTTCACTTAATTGTTTTGGAAGATATGGAGCTAAAACTTCAAGAGCATAATTTCCTTCTGCTATTTTTTCTTCATTGTTTAATTGTTTAGCATACTCTAAGGCTTCTTTTATTTGTTTTATATTTTTTTCTATTATTTTTATAACACCTTCATCAGAAATGTCCTGTCTTTCATTAACTTCGAAGGATTTGATATCAGCGCTCACTAATCTTAAAACACTTACCTTTGCTTTTTCTTTTGCCTTCATTGCTGCTATTTCATCTTTTTTTAATAATTCTTTTAACATAATATTTAGTTAGTAAACTTTATATACTAACTAGTCACCTCTTTTCTCTAGAATAATTTGCATATTTAAATTATACCAATATTATAAACAAAATCAAAGTTTCTTATATATTAAAGAAAAAACTGTAATTAAATATACATTTAACTACAGTTCATAACTGTCTTAAAATTATAACATATTTATTTTTATCTCAGCTTTTATCTTATTTACAATATCAAGGTTAACATATCCCGTTTGTTCTTCCATGGCATTTGCTGTACCACAAGCTGATGCAAAGGCTATAGTATCTTCAATATTGTAACCTCTATGCAAGGCTACTGCAACTCCTGCCACTGTTGAATCACCAGAACCTACAGGGTTAACTGCTTTAATCGTAGGAACCTGAACTCTATACTTTTTACCTTTGTATCCTATAAGAGATCCCTTTGAACCTAAGGATACAAATATAAATTCTACTCCGCTAGAATGTATCTTATCTATTATCTTTATTATATCATTGTCATTATTAACACTTTCACCTGTAATCATTTTTAGCTCATCTATATTAGGCTTAATAAAAAATGGCTTTCCCTGAATTCCTTGAATTAATGCCTCTCCGCTGGCATCTAATAAAAATTTAACCCCTTTTAAATTTGCTTTTTCAATTATTTCTTTATAAGTAGAAGACATAATACCTTTAGGCAGACTTCCTGAAGCACATACTATTGACGAGTTGTTCAATATTTCATCGTATGCTTCTCCCCATCTTTCTATTTCATTTTCTTCCACAATAGGACCTGGCTCTAGTATTTCTGTCTGAGTTAAATCTTTAGTAATTATAGCTAAACAGCTCCTTGTTTCACCTTTTATTTTTACAAATTTATCTTTTATCTTTAACTCTAAAAGCTTGTCTGAAATAAATTCTCCTGAATATCCTCCCAAAAATCCTGTAGCAGTGACTTCTTCTCCAAGTAGTCTTATTACTCTGCTTACATTTAAACCTTTTCCGCCTGCTGTGTTTTGTACTTTTTTTGCTCTAGCGACCTCACCCTTAACTATCTCATCTAATATATAACGCTTATCTATAGCTGGGTTAAATGTTATTGTTGCTATCATGCTCTATTTTCACTTCCACAAACTTTTATTTTATGAATTACAACATCTTTCATTGCAACCTTTCCTGGAATCATATATTGTCTTGGATCAGATGCTTCTGGATGTTCAATAAAATACTTTTTAACAGCACTAGCAAAAGGAATCTTTAAATCCGTTGCTACATTAACCTTACAAATGCCGAGCTCAATGGCTTTTTTAACTAAGTCATCTGGAACATCGGATGCACCATGAAGAACTAATGGTACATTAACAAGAGCTCTTATTTCCTTTAATCTATTAAAGTCCAACTTAGGCTCTCCCTTATATAATCCATGAGCAGTTCCTACAGCCACCGCTAAAGAATCTATCCCTGTTCTTTCAACAAACTCCCTTGCACTTTCAGGATTAGTATACATAGTATCTTTTTCATCAACTACTAAATCATCCTCTTGTCCACCTAATCTTCCTAACTCCGCTTCAACTGTAGCACCAAGTCTATGTGCATATTCTACTACTTCTTTTACTATTTCTATATTTTTTTCAAAGCTTTCGTGGGAAGCATCAATCATTGCAGATTTAAATCCTAGATCAAGATAGCTTTTGATAGTTTGAGTATTTTCGAAATGGTCTAAATGAATTGCTATAGGAATGTCATATTTTTTAGCTGCAGCCTTTGCAATCGAAATTATATAGTCAGCACCTGCATATTTTAATGTACTAGGTGTTCCAGCTAAGATTACGGGGGATTTCATTTCCGCTGCTGTTTCTACTACAACCTGGATAGTCTCTAGGTTGTGTATATTAAAGGCTGGAACTGCATACCTTTCCTTTCGGGCCTTAAGCAATATTTTTTTTGTAGATACTATTTCTTTCATTTATAATCCTCCCTAGCTAAATATGTCTTTAGCGAGTAAATACTTCTTTGCCATTAATTAGAGTTTTTACTACATTAAAATTGTCATCTATAATAACTAAATTTGCCTTTTTTCCTTCTCTAATGCTTCCTATTAATTTATCAATATTCAATAATTTACTTGGGTTAAATGAAGCCATTTTTATAGCCTCTAGAGGCTCTACACCTACTTTTTTTATCATATTCTTTACACAAGTTAAAATATCAGTTGTGCTTCCTGCTAATGAGCCGCTTTCTATTCTAGCAATAGAACATTTTACATTAACCTTTAATGCCCCAAGCATATATTCACCATCCTGCAGTCCGGACGCTTGAATTCCATCACTAATTAAAATTACTTTTTCTTTATCTTTGCATCTTAATAACAAATCTACAGCAGCGGGATGAACATGAACTAAATCGCATATTAATTCACAATACACATCATCTTTAGTTAAAACTGCTCCCAAAATCCCTGGTTCTCTATGGTTAAAACCTCTCATACCATTAAAGGTGTGTACCGCAACTTTAGCTCCAGAATCTATAGCACCAGCTGCTTCATCATAGGTAGCATTTGTATGTCCCATTGATACTTGTATATTATTTGATGTTAAATATTTTATACTCTTATATGCATTCTTCTTTTCTGGTGCAATAGTTATAACTTTTACAGTACGTTTTGACGCCTCAATTAATTCTTCTAATTCCTTCAAATCTAAGTCCTTTATTAAATGTTCCGCATGAGCACCTTTATGCTCCTTACAAATATATGGTCCTTCTATATAAGAACCTAAAATTTCAGCACCTTCAACTTTATCCATGCAGCAACTAATATTAATAAGAGCTTGTTTTATTTTTTTAACCTCTTCAGTAACTGTAGTTGGAAGAAATGAAGTTATTCCACGAGATGCTAAGTATTTTGATATTTCATTTAGTGAATGAAGATTACTGTCCATAGTATCGTATCCATTAGCACCATGTACATGTAAATCAATTAAGCCTGGAATAATGCTGTATTTACTTAAATCTATTACATTTTCCACATCATTTTTTTCATGTTCTTCTAGAACTTTTTTTATAATTCCGTTTTCAATTATAATGGTTGCATTTTCTAAAATTCTATTTTCACAATAAATACTTTTACCTTTTATACCATATAGCACTTTAGATCATCTCCAAATCTAGATTCCATTATTATTAACTTGTTTTTTCTCTCTTGTTTCAAAAGCCTTTACTGCATTAATTCCTGACTGCAGCGCCATGTTTTTTAATTCTTCTATGCTTATACCTTCTCTAGATAAGCTGATTTCTAGTATCATTCCCACATTCGTACCTGCTACAACTCTGCTATTTTTTAGCTCTTGACATAAAAGGGCGCAGATTCTAAAGGGCGATCCCCCTGCTATATCCGTTAAAAATAATATTCCTTCACAAGAACTTAGTTCCTTTGCTGCATTTTCAAGTTTATTTTGCAGGCTTTCAATATTATCTTTTATAGTAAAATCTACTCCTATTACATTTTTTTGCTTACCGGCAATAAGCTCTAATGAACTTAAAATTCCACTTGCAAAATTCCCATGTCCACTTACAACTATTCCTGTCATGCTGCTTACCTCACTTCAAATATTTTTTAACTTCAGTTGATACTATAGTATCAACTGAAGCATTAGTACAAACTTCTTATTATACTATTCCTATTAATCTCCCTATTACGCCAAATACTACAGTTACTCCAACAAGTTTAACTGCCGAAAATCCCTTCTTTAACAAATAATACATTAAAAATGTATATGCAAGAGGAAGCATATTAGGTAAAATCTTATCCAAAAGATCTGGTTGAAGAGCAACCTTTGCTTTACCTGCTGTTATAACTATAGTAGTTTTAAAGTTTATATATGATGCTATTAATCCTCCAACTACTGTTATACCAAGTATTGATGCAGCATGTGCAACATGTTTAGTATTTTCTTTTAATGCTTTAATTGCTTTAGTTCCTGTGTTATAGCCATAGTGCATTAATCCAAATCTTAATCCAAAGTGTACTGCGTTAAATAATACCAAAAATATGATTGGACCTGCTATACTTCCCTGCATTGCTAAGGATACTCCAATACCTGCACATATCGGAAGTGCTGTTAACCAGAACAAAGCGTCACCAATACCACCAAGTGGTCCCATAGTTGCAACTTTAATAGCTCTGATTGTATTTCTATTTTCCTTAGCTTCTTCCATTGCAGTAACAACACCCATAATAAAGGTTACAAGAAAAGGATGTGTATTAAAGAACTCCATATGATCCTTCATTGCAGTGGATAAATCTGCTTTATCTTTATGAATTTTCTTTAATCCCGGTAGCAAACTATACAGCCATCCACAAGCTTGCATTCTTTCATAGTTAAAAGATGCTTGAAGAAATAATGAACGCCAAGCCATTCTATTTAAATCTTTTTTAGTTATAACTTTTTCTACATTAGCATTTCCATTAGATTCCACCTGAATGCACCTCCCCTTTATTAACCTTTTCTCCTCTACTTTTATTTGCGAAGAAGTCATATAATGCTATTGCTGTTCCAATCAACGCTATTGGAAGTATTTGTAATTTACCATAAGTTACAAATATAAATCCAATTATTAAAAATGCAACATATTCTTTCTTTAACATAATTTTTAGAAGCATTGCAAATCCTATAGCTGGCATCATTCCACCTGCTACAGATAACCCACCAATTAACCATGCTGGTAAGGTTTCAACAATTGTTTTAGCTGATTCTGCACCTAGATATATAGGTAAGAAAGCGATTACAAAGTAGAAAACAAATAAAAATGCCATTCCTAAGTAGTTTATCCTATCAATTGCTGCAGTGTCTGCTTGTTCTGCATACTTATCTGCTTTATGCATTACAGGTGAAAATATAGTGAATATTAGTGTTATTGCCCCTTGCACTGCTACTGCAAAAGGAACTGCTATTCCCACAGCCACGTTTGGATTTTGCTTAGTTAATATTGCAAAGGATGTACCAATAATACCTCCTATTACTACGTTTGGCGGCTGAGCTCCTGCTAATGGAACCATACCCATCCAAACAAGTTCTAGTGTTGCACCAGTGACAAGTCCGGTATGAACATCCCCTAAGATTAAACCAACAATTAAACCAGTAACAAGTGGTCTGTGTATATGCAGCAATCCATCAAACAAGTCTATTCCTGCTATACCAGCCCAAATAGCAATTAATAAGGCTTGAATAAGCATAATAAATTCCCTCCCCTTTAATTAATATTATAAAAATTTGAGTATATCATCTGCCTTTTCATCTGGTACTCTTCTAATTTCTAATTGAACTCCAAGCTTATGAAGTTTTCTGAAGGCTTCTTTATCACTTTCATCTAGTGATACTGTGCTGGTTACCTGTTGTTTACCTTCACTAAAATGCATGTTGCCTATGTTTACTTTTTTTATAGGAACTCCACCCTCTACTAGTTTCAATACGTCCTGCGGTGTTCTACAAACCATGAAAATAAGTTGATTCTCAGAAGCCATATGGATCACATCTATTGTTTTCTGAAGAGTAAAGTATCTAGTACCTATTACATCAGGCACTACCATATCCATTAAGTTTTGTTGTACTTCATCATCAGCAACCTCATCATTTACAACTACTATTAAATTTGCACCTAAGTGGTTTACCCAAGTTACCCCTACCTGTCCATGTATTAGTCTATTATCGATTCTAGTTAACAAAATATTTGACATAATATCCCCTCCTTAATATTAAGCTTTTATTTATCATACTGGTGTATTGTAACACCTTTGACTACCCTATTGACTGTTCCATCCGGCCTTGGATTGTCTGGTGATATTCCGAGCTTTAATGAGTAAAAAAATGCAAACATTTGAGCATAAAGAACAAAATCTAAAGCTCCAAAAGCATCAGTAATTACTTCATGCTCTCCAGAATTTGCGATAAATACTTTATCCGCTATCTTATCTATTTCAGTATCTTTATTGTAGGTTATAGCAACCACCTTATGATTTCCCTTATCATTGTATATTTCTTTTAACAAGTCTATATCGTACTTTCTTGTGTACTCATCATTAGATACAAACACAAAAACTAAAGTTTTTTCATTAACAATTGATTTTGGTCCATGTCTAAAGCCTAAAACAGACTCGCTAGTTGAATTTACTTTACCACTTGTTAATTCTAGATTCTTCAAAGCTGCTTCTTTTGATAGTCCATTTAATGCTGAAGATCCTAAATATACAACTCTATCACAGCCTAATTTAACTAAGTTTAATATTTCACCGACTTCAGTATTTAATATTTTGTTAGCATTTGTCATAATATTTTCAATAGTAACAGTGTTTCTATTAAGATTTTTTATATCAAATATAATTAATGTTGTTAACAGCATACAGCTGAAACTGCTTGTCATCGCAAAGCTCTGATCATTTGATTCTTCTGGCATTAGTATCACTAAATTGTTATTATTACCTTTTGCTTTCTTTGCCAAAGCACCATCTTTGTTACAAGTTATAATAACTTGATTTATATCATTTACCAACTGTTCAGCTAAGTCATAGGTTGCAACACTTTCAGGGCTATTTCCTGAGCGTGCAAAGGATACTAATATTGTCGGCGTATCTTTTTTCAAAAAGTCTTCTGGGTTACTTACTATATCAGTTGTTGCTATTGCTTCTACCCTTACTCCTAAAATTCTAGATAGGTATGGTGCAGCTATATCTCCAACATAAGCAGAGGTTCCTGCTCCAGTAAGAATTATTCTTACTGGATCTTTATTTAGCTTCTCATTTATAAAGGCAGATATTTGCTCTTTATTAAGATTAATTATATCTAAGGTTTCTTTCCAAATTTTTGGTTGATGGTAAACCTCCTTTGCTGTATGATATCCTCCAACTTTTTTTAATTCATTAACATCTATATTGAATAGCTTATTCATATAATCACCTACTCTTTTATATTAGCTGTATTTTCTTTCATATTTTATTTATATGCCTTAGGTAATAATGTTATTACGACATCATTACCAGTTTAACTAAATTCGATTTATATTTTTGATTCTTAAATACTAGTACCGACTTGCATTTACTTGTATGCTTGTCCAAATTAATTTAAAGAAGACAATAAAGTAATGACGTCATTACCAGTATAATTATTTTTTTGTAGTATATCAATAATATTTTTTTATTATTGATATACTACATTACTTTTCTAATCTTACTCTATATTTAAATTTATCACCTCTAGCAATGCTTATGGTGTATTCTACAATGTCATCATTTTCATATGTGAATCTTTCTATTTTCAGACTTGGTGAATCCTTAGATATCTCTAACTTCTCAGCTTCTTCTTCATTTGTTAAAACCGGTTGAAATGTTTCCTCAGCCATTGTAAGGCTAACTTGAAATTTATTCTTTAAAATATCATACAATGCCTCTTTTTCTAAGTTTTCCTTAGTTATTCCAGGAAACTTATCATATGGAACATAACTTGTTTCTACAATCATAGGGATGTTATCCGCTATTCTCAATCTTGTAAATTTATAAGCCAAAGTGCCTTCTTCCATCTTCATCTTTTTGCTTATCTTATTACTAATACCTACAATTTCAAACATCAAAACTTTTGAAACTGGCTTTTTACCTAGCTTTTTCATTTCTTCGGTAAAGCTATAGAATTTAACTAAATCCTGATCCAATTTTTTTGATGCCACAAAGGTTCCTTTGCCATGTACTTTATAGATGTAACCTTCTCTTTCAAGCTCCGTTATGGCTTGCCTTACCGTGGACCTGCTTACATCATATTTCTCACAAATGTCTCTTTCAGAAGGCAGCTGGTCATCTTCATGCATTGAGGTTTCAATTTCCTCAATTATTATATCCATTAATTGAGAATACAGCGGAATTCTACTTGCTTTATCAATTTGTTTCATATCCACCTCCAAATCCCGTGCATTTCATCACTGGTAGTGTGGTACGTACCACCTATATTTATAATATATATCATTATATAAACCTTGTCAACATTTTTATATATAATAAATTATTTAGCTAATCAATATTTTTTCTATTTTCACTATATTGTATATATTAAGAAGTATTAAAAATAATAGTAGCACATTAAATACTCTTAGTATCATATTTGAGGAAAGTGTCTTGTTAAGTTTTGTTCCACATATCCCTCCAATAACTCCTCCAGCTATCATGTAAGGTAAAATATTTAAATTATAACTGTAAAGCCCTATAGTAGTTATTATCTTAATAAGTTTTGCTCCTTGAGAAAATAATATTGTAATTATGGAATTTACAGCTGCTTCTTTAGTATCCATAGAAAAGAAAATAATTAATATACAAACATTTATAGGACCTCCTCCAACGCTTAAAAAAGATCCCAAAAATCCTAAAAATAAGCCTATAATCATACAATAAAACAGATTTTTAATCCTATAACTTTTATACTTGTCCATATTGTTCATATATACGTATACGAAAATAATGAGAAGTGCTAATATTATGTTTTGAAACAAAGCAACATACTCTTCATTAGTAGCATTTAAAATTATATGCATAATACTATCGCCTAAAACTCCTCCTATTACTGAGCCTGTACCTATTAGCACAGTTCTTTTTACGTCTATTTTAAACTTATACCTAATTTGCTTTATAATAGAAACTACAGACATAGCAAAAACTGTAGCTGAAGATAAAACACTTATAGTAGATACATTATACTGGCCTAAAAAATCTAAAAGTGGTTTTATTATTACGCCTCCACCTAGACCTACCATGGAACCAACTGTTGTAGCTATTAATGCTATTAAGAAATATATAATTGTCATACTTACCATCTCCATAAAAAATGTATAATAAAAACAAAAGGCGTACTCTATATTACGCCCTTTGCATATTTTATTTTCCTATAGCTTGTAAGGCTTTATAGATTGTATTATCGTTTTTAGCTAATAACTCTATACTTTCCTGCTTATTTAACCCAGACAATATCATAAATACTGCGACCTTAACATTTTTATCGCTTTCTTGAAGATATTTCTCTGCTTTTTCTCTATCCACAGAGGTACACTCCATTATTATTTTTTTACTTCTTTCTACAAGCTTATTATTATTCGCTCGAACATCTACCATATAATTTCCATAGACTTTGCCACACTTTATCATAACCCCAGTAGAAAGCATATTTAAAACCATTTTTTGTGCTGTTCCAGCTTTTAACCTGGTGGAACCTGTTACAACCTCTGCTCCAGTGATTATTTCTATGGCAACTTGACCTAATGAAGATATTTCAGCATCTTTTACACAACTTATTGCTATATGAGAGGCTCCTATCTCCTTTGCATATTTTAAGGCTCCCTTAACATAAGGTGTTCTACCTGAAGCTGATACTCCTACTATAGCATCCTTTTCACAAAGCTCTATTCTTTTTAATTCCTCTATAGCTCCTTCTTCAATGTCCTCTGAACCTTCGTTGGCCCTAACTGTTGCATCGTAACCTCCAGATAGTATTCCTATAACGATGCCTTCTTTTACTCCAAAGGTTGGTGGGCATTCACAGGCGTCTAATACCCCTAATCTACCAGAGTTCCCAGCACCAACATAGATTAATCTTCCACCCTCTGATAATCTTTCATGAATTATATCTACAGCCTTTGCTATATTTTTTACTTCTTTTTTTACAGCTTCAGCAACAGTAAAATCTTCATTATTCATAAGTGTTATCATTTCAACAGTAGAAACTCTATCTATATTTACAGTATTTTTATTTATCTTTTCTGTATCTAATTTAGATAAATCTATGCTCATAGCGTTATCTCCTAATAAAATTTATTTTTATTAACTACGAATCAAATTTTGAGGTTTTAATTATAATAAGTCTTTCAGTTTACATTCCTTATCATCAGGCACCATTATAGCATCTATGTCTACACCTGCTTCTAAAAGTTTATTAAAATAACATATATCTGTATCTGTCACATTAACAGAACGTTTAATAGATCTTGTTCCTTCTCTTGCAGCCATATTTCCAACATTAAGTTTCTTGATATCTAATCCACTTTCTTTTAAGTCCCATAAATCTTTAGGATTCTTTACTATCACTAAAACTCTTTGTCCTTCATATTTTCCAGCAAGTATATTCTTTACTGCTGTTTCTTTATTAATTATTGAAGTTCTAACTGAAGCAGGTGCAACCATTCTTAAAAGCGACTTTTGCATTTCATCATCTGCTACTTCATCGTTAATTACCATTATTCTGCTTATAGATAAAGAATTTGTCCAAAAAGCTGCTACCTGTCCATGTATTAATCTATCATCAATTCTTATATGCACTATTCCTTTCATTCTTACTCCTCCCAATTAACCTAAAATTTTCAAATTAAAAGCAATTATTGATAAAACAATCAATAATATTATTACCCTAGTTGAATTCATGTTCTTTCTACCTAATAACCAATAAGTTAGTAAAACTATACTTAATGGTATTAATGCAGGCATCATCTTATCTAACATTTCTTGAGCCACTAATTTTACTTTCCCCGAAGTGTATATATATGGTACCTTTGCTTTTATAACTGTTGGTATTAAGCCTCCTATTACCATTAAACCTAACATTGATGCTGACTCTGCCACATTTTTAAGAACATTTCCTATTGATGATACAAGTTTTGCCCCTTGCTTATATCCTGATTTTATAAATCCCTTGCTTATAATAATTTTTACTATGTTTGCCATTACCCATAAATAACATCCTATTGCACTGCCTTGTAGTGCCATATATGCTGCTATTGATCCAAATACCGTATTTAATGTTACTCCAAATAGAGTATCTCCTATACCAGCTAAAGGCCCCATTAATCCTGTCTTTATAGCTGCTACTGCATCTTTTGCTTTTGCTCCTTCGGCTTCTTCTATAGCTAAGTTTGCACCTAATATAAATTGACCTGTTACTATATTACAATTAAAGAATTGAAGGTGATTTTTTACCGCTTCATTTAATTCATCTTCATTTTCATATATCTTTCTTAATGCTGGAAGCATTGCAAAACAATATCCTAATCCTTGCATTTTTTCATAGTTCCATGCTGTTTGTGATGCCAAGAACCATCTTGTAAATACTTTATTTATTACCTTGTTATCTAATTTTTTATTTTCTTTCTCTACTGTATTATTCATCTTCATCTGCACCTCCCTTATATGCTAATGCCACATTATTATTTGTAGATTGATTTTGAACTTTTTTAAAGTTATATAATGCCGCCGCGAACCCTATTAAAGCTATTCCTAGCATTGGCATATTTAAATATGCTGCTAATACAAACCCTACTATAAAATATGGAGCATATGATTTTATTGGTAAATACTTAAGAAGTAATGCTATTCCTAGCGCTGGTAATATTCCTCCTGCTACTTTTAAGCCTCCCATTAACCATGCTGGTGATACAGCTAATAATTGCTTAACTAGACCTTCTCCAAAGTATAAACATAGAAAAACTGGTATAAATCTTGAGATAAGCCATGTTGATAAACCTAATATATTCATTAATTCAATCTTTTCATACTTTCTTTCTTCTGCATATTTTTCTGCTCTATGTTGGAAAAATACATTACTCATTCTTGCTAACACATCTAGTTGAACTAAAAGTAGTGCTGCTGGCACTCCTATTCCTATTGCAAAATCTAATCCTTGCTTTGTTGATATTGCTAATGCCCCTGCTATTATTGTCGCTGTTGCATAATCTGGTATTGTTGCTCCCCCATAGCTTCCTATTCCTAAAGTCATTAATTGTAAAGTTCCACCTACTAGTAATCCTGTTTTTATATCGCCCATTATGATTCCTACTATTAGTCCTGTTATTGCCGGATTTCTAAATCCTATCTTCATGTTTGTTTCATCCCACTGAGCTATTCCGCCTAGTAAAGATAAAACTATGATTTGCCACAATTGTATATGCATCTCTTTTCCTCCTTACTAAATTTATATTTAATCTTCATCTTCTGAAGATTTTAAATCCTCTGATAGTACAATAGATTCCCTTGCTGATTGTTGTAAACTTTTAACTACATCTTTAAGACAACTATCCCTTAACAAAGTCCCTTCAATTAGTATTGGTAGGTTTACGCCTGTGATTATTTCAACATTATTATACTTATTCTTTATTTCAAGTACACAGGTATTAAAAGGTGTGCCTCCAAAGATATCTACTAAAATTAATAGTCCTTTATCTTTTTCATAACACTTTGCTACTTCCTGTTCTAACCTCTCTTTAAAGTTTTCTACTCCTTTTTCATCTAACCCAACAGCACAAACGTGATCTACATCATTAGTGAACATCTTTAATGTTTCTTTTAACGTAGCAGCCATGTTTCCATGGGTTACTATCATTATTTTATACATCATATCTCTCCTATCCTTATTTTCTATTGTCATTAATTTATTAAGCAAATATCATGCCAACTTTTTATAAACACATCTATTACCTTTAAAATGTTTAAAATACTTATTCCACAGGTTGGAATAATATGGATATTAAAATCTGTCAACAAATCATCCTTCTGTCCTATCTAAAAAATATAAAAAATAAGACACAAATCGCATGTGTCTTATTTTTTAAAAATTTAATTTACCTATCTTAGACTCTATTATGCTTTGTATAATATAAATCTCTTTTACAGGAATAGTAAAGTTATATTCATTACTGATTGCTTTAAATATAGAATTCGATATTTTTACAAATTTAATATTATTGCTTTCATAGTTTTTACTTTCCTCTTCTGTAAATTCAAGTCCTTGCTTTAACATTATTCTTTCAATCATTATACTTATATGAATATATAAAGTTATTTTCAAATCTACGTTAAACCTCTTATCTAAAATTCTTTCATAGTCAAGTATTATGCTTTCAACTTCATTGATTATATTTCTTGGATTTAATATAGTCATTCTAGATATGAGGTTATCCATAGAGAACATTTTTATTATATCTTGTTTTATATTGTTAATATTTTTATCCATAGTAACATCTTCTAATACATCAAATAATGTATCATCATAATCATCATTTATCAAATCATGCATAAGTATAGTTTTTACTCCTTCTATTTCTAGCTTAGTAGTACTTATCACAAGTTTAACATCATAATCGGAGAAAACCTTATCATCTTTCCCTTTAAGATTTAATGAAGCATAATCATACTCCTTAACCTCTATATCAGCGTTCCCTATACATTCTCTAATAAGATTTCTAACCTTTACTGCTGTCCCTATACCTGATATGCAAGTTGTTAATATTGCTTTTTTCTTACCCTTTACCTTTATTAGCTTACACATTAATGGATTACTTTTTTCTATACCAGTAATCATACTTTCAACATCTTGTCCATTAATGATTCTTCCAGCTATATCAAGAGCTATATTAGTTGTTATATTATTAATTATACCTAAATCTCCATCTATAATTTTTTCTAACTCCAAATTTATATCAACCAATGATCCCATATCTACTAGTATTATAGTTCCTTTGGATGTATTTATTTCACTGATATAATTTTTGATTTTGTTTTTCACCTCTATTGGACTACTCTCCATAGGCATATCAAATGCTTCAAAAATAAATTCACCATATAATTGATTAGCCACACTAGCTATACTGCTAGCTGTAGAATATCCGTGAGCAACTATTATAGCATTTATTAATGTAGATTCATTGCTCATCATTGTAAATACATATAGTATTATAATAACTTTAATTCTAATATCCAGCTCACAATCTAAATTACTCTCTAGATTATTAATTATCTTTTCTGATATTATTAGAGGTTTACTTATTTCCCTTCTTAATATATTTTTAATCCTTGTTACTTTCCTAAAGTCTTCTTCATCCTTAGCTGAGATTATATTATTTCTATTATAGATTAAAAACTTTGTTAAAATTTTGCTAGTATTCCCATAATATTTTATTCCATAGGTGCTCTCTATTAATTTTAGAGTATTATCTACTGTTTCTAAATAAATATTATTAATTAGGTCATTACATTTATCATCCTCTTGCTCATAAACTATAAGATCTAAACTCCTGTTTAACTCTATAGTTAAACCTTTTCTAAGTTCACTTATTGATATATTATGCTTTTGATATTCAGTACATAAATATTCAACTGTTTCTATTAATTCATTTAATCTATTGTATCTATCAATTTCTAAAATATTTATTTCGCTTATATCTTTATCTTCTCTTTTTACCTTCATATAGTCCTCAAAGTAATACTGCTTTATATTTTGATTAAAATTTTCTTCATGCAAAGCTGAATGTATTTTATCTATCTTTATTACTTCCCTAGCTTGTTGTTCTTTATAAGCCAATGCACAACATAGCTTTACAATATTTTTTAAGCTTCCTATATTGCCACCATTTTTTTGTGATAATATAAAGTTTATTATTTTTCTACTTATGTATATATCCTTATTTATTTTTGAACTCTCATCTTTAAAAAACTTATAAATCATTGTAATTCTTTCATCTATTGGTCTTTTGTCTAGCTTAGGAATATGTATTTCCAAAGGAATTCTTCTCCTGAAAGTTTGCAGAAGAGCTTCTTTGGGATTTTCTGTAGTTGCAAAAATAAATCTTACATTTGCTCTTCTCTCAGCTTTGCTTTCACCAAGCCTTTTAAATACACCTTTGTCCATAAATACAAATAGCTTCTCTTGTCCTTCAGCTGAAAGCCTATGAACCTCATCTAAAAATAAATATCCTCCATCAGCTAACTCTAACGCTCCTAAGTGCTCCTTATCAGTTCCTGTAAAGCTTCCTTTAATATATCCAAAAAGATTAGCCGATAAAAGCTCTGGGTTATCAGCATAATCTGCACAATTAAAAATTATAAAAGGAGAGTTAGCTTTTATTTTACCTTCTTTTTCGGCGTATTTATGTATAAGACTTGCAATGTAGCTTTTACCTACTCCGCTGTCCCCAGTTAAAAGTACAGACATATCCTTACCTGGATAAAATACTGCAGCTTTACACTTTTCAACTGCGTCCCTAAGACTACCCTTGTACCCTACTAAATCCTTAAAAACATCATCACTTTCGTTATTTAAAATTGTATTTTTATTATTTATAATATAAGTAAACAGCACTGGTCTTGTTTTAATCTTCACAGCCTTATTTTCTTCTACAAGCTCATTTAAATACTGACTGACTAGATTTCTTCTAATAGATAATATTTTTGATATTTCCTCAGTGGTAATTCCTTTAAAATCATCATTTTCCATGTGATTTTCTGTAACACTTCTAAGTAACTCTTCAATTCTTCTCTTGTTATTCTTTAACATTATGTTCAACCTTCTTTACTATACTTAATAAAATAAAAGAAATTATTTATTTAATAATACAAAAAGAAACATCCTTATGCCATAGATTTTTCACAAAATCCATAAAATCATAAAGATGTTTCCTTTAAATTTATTTATTATTAATTATTTTAAGCCTTGTTCGTAAGCTTCTACCATTTTCTTAACCATATTTCCGCCTACTGATCCAGCTTCTCTTGAAGTAAGGTCTCCATTATATCCTTCTTTTAAGTTTACTCCAACTTCTCTAGCTGATTCCATTTTAAATTGATTTAATCCTTCCTTAGCTTGTGGAACTAATACTCTATTACTTCTATTTGCCATAGTTTTCTTCCTCCTTGTTTTTATTGTTTTTATTTTTTTAATATGTTTTATAGTTACAGTTTGTACAGTTTAAGCTTAATTACTCTATGAACCTATAGGAAAAAACTCCAGCCATTGCTAGATATGTAATTGTAATTGTAATAATAAAAATAATGTTATTATTAACAGGATTCTAAGCTTCAGGTGGAGTTTTAAACTCCATTCGAAGCTTAGAAGTTGTTATCCAGTGGCGGTAGACATCGAATAAATTTATAGTATAAAATTTACTTTCATAATAAACTAAATTTATTTTCTATAATGAAATTCCTTAATTAAATGTTAGAGCAACCTTAAAATTTTTAAGGTTGCTCTAAATAATATCAAATATATATCCGCAAAAATCAATTGTTATCTCGTATATTTTTTTATTGATTCATATTTAGATTTATTTTTTTCAGAAGGATCTATATACTGAAAATCTCCATTAGCATTTCTTCTTATCCCTAAGTTTGCATACTCTTTATCTTTTACTTTGCGTTTATTTACCATTAGTATCACCTCTAAGTTTTAGTATCCGTAATAAGGAATCCCTTTATACAACTACTAATTCAATGACACTCTATGCAAAGCACTATCATACAATCATGGATATTAACAATACCCATAATATTAAATTACAAAAAATTATAAAAGTAAGGTATGTTTTAAAGCATACCTTACTAAACAACTTTCTTATTTAAATCCTTACATATTTTTTCTAGATCTTCTATGCTATCTATAATATAATCTGGCTTATGTTCCATAAGTTCCTCCAATGAAAGCGCCGTATATTTAACCAAGCAAGTTCTACAACCTGCATTTCTTCCACAAAGAATATCGTTATGGCTGTCTCCTACCATTATTGTCTCCTGTGGTAGAACTCCTAATAGTTCACAAGCTTTTAGCGCGGGATCACCTAATGGTTTGTGATTTTTAGTATCCTCAGGCGTTACAATAATGTCCATATAATCATATATGTTAATTAATTTGAGACCTCTTTCCGTCATAGGTCTTCTTTTAGAAGTTACCACCCCTAATTTTATCCCAGCATTGCTAAGCAGCTCAATGCCTTCCTTTACACCTTCAAATATTGTGGCAATATCATCATGATTACTCTCATTGTAAACCCTAAAAGTACTTACCATTAAATCCGCTTTGTCTGCATCGTATTTAGCCATTGAGTCCCTAAGTGGTTCACCAAAGGTTTTCACTATCTCTTCTCTTGGCAAATCTCTATTAAAAAGTTTGGTAAATGCATATTTGAAGCTTTGTATTATAAGTTCATTTGTATTTATTAGTGTACCATCTAAATCAAACAAAATAGCTTTTATCATATGAAACTCCTTCTCCTATCGTCGAATGAGTAAGCGACCATATCAAAATCATAGATTTTGTATGTCTGCTTATCCCTATCCTCCTGTGTTAAATACTCTTAGTATATAATAACACAGCTTATATCCTCTAACAAGATTACTATATTTACTTCTTATTATTAGCTTCAAATACTTTTATCAAGTTATGATTTAAAATATCATCGGAGTATTGAAGTTCCTTATTATATTTCTCTTTCATCCTAGCTAATTCATCTGTTTCTTCAATTTGTTTCCCTGACTTAATATCATAATAGGTGTTTGTCCACGAAACGTAAAAAATATTTCCATCAGTAAAAGAACCATTTCTAAACAGGACTTTACCATTATCACTGTTTAGTATATCCTTTCCAAACATATATTGCTTAGGCAGATTGAATAAATTCGCTAAAGTTGGATAAAGGTCCATTTGTCCTGAGTAAGTATGATTTACTCCTTTATTAGCATCCTCAGGGAAATGTATAATTAGAGGAACCTTTTGATATTGAAACCACTGTAAGTCATTCACATTGCTCATATTTTCAAATTTATATAATTCTTCTACGTTGTCTCTAGGAATTCCAAAGTGATCTCCATATAGCACGATAACAGAGTTTTGTGTTATACCTTCCTTGTCCAATTTATCTAGGAACATTCCCAATTGTTCATCTGTATAATGTATTCCCTTTAAATAATTTCCTAGTAAAGTATTTTCGTATTCTCCTACATTAAAATTGCCATAACCTTCTACATCATCATATGGAAAATGACTACTTAAAGTAATCAAAAATGAATAATAAGGCTGCTGGAAGGACTTCAATTTATCTACTGATTGTTCTAAAAAGGATTTATCGCTTAATCCTAATCCTACAGTTTCATTTACATTAAAACTATGTTCCCCATAAAAATCATCAAACTTTTCAGATTTATACATAACATTTCTATTCCAAAAACCTTCATTGTATCCATGAAGGGCAGCAGTATAATAATTTTTGTCCTTCAACTCTTTTGCCAAGGAATCATATTGATTACCACTGTAGCTATAATAAGCCGCACCGGATTGAGCTGGATACAATGAATTATTTGACATAAATTCT
Organism: Clostridium aciditolerans; assembly: GCF_016316925.1. Classification (GTDB taxonomy): domain Bacteria; phylum Bacillota; class Clostridia; order Clostridiales; family Clostridiaceae; genus Clostridium_AM; species Clostridium_AM aciditolerans. The sequence continues at coordinate 59,993 of NZ_JAEEGB010000007.1, forward strand.
GCATCAGAAGTATTTCCACCAGCAACTTGATAAAAATAGTTATCAAAATACAAACTTTTATTCAACCATTTATTTAAGTTAGGAGTTATCTCCTGGCCATTTACTTTTTTATTTATTACAAACTGCTGTAAAGCCTCAACTTGAATAACAATTAAATTCTTCCCCTCTCCTACCCCTTTTAAATAAGTGCCAGAGGAATTATTATTATTTTCTAAAAAGCTCTTAATTTCCTGCTGTTCCTGAGAAGATAAACTTTTTGAATTTTTTACTTTTGTACTTACATAATTGTATGCATCTATCGCGTGGAAGTTTAAATTCCCAATCAATTTAGTTAAATATATTCTATTGCTCATGGAACTTAATAAAGTTGGCTGTTCCTTTGAAACAGCATAAACAGATTTAGCATTTATAGTAACTCCAGCTATGAACATTATACTAAATACAGCAAACTTACTTAATAAAGGCCTTTTTTTAATATTTTCTTTATTTTTATACTTCTTAACAAAAGGTATTAAAATTACAATGTCTGCTAAGTACAGTAAGTCCTTTATGCTAAATAAACTTCCAATACTTGAAGAAACTCCTCCTAATAATTTCACATTTTTTAATGATGCTACAGTAATTACATCTTTAAAATACCTATAATACATAAGGTCAGCCATAAGCATCAAGCTTATCACTATATCTAATATATATAGATACTTTATTCTCTTATTGTACCTGAAAAGTACTGAAAAGCTCACCAATACCAGCACTGATGCAAACACTGGATGTGTTACTCCAATATATAAATACTCAGGAGAAATCTGTTTAGCATAAAACATTATTTTTATGAAAATTAATATAAAAAACATTACAATATCTGCATTTTCTTTGCAAATATTAATTAAAGCGCTATTTTTTAATTTATTTATATTCATCACTTCACCTCTTGAAAAATCCTCTAAATAAATATTAACTTTTTTTTGTTACACTTTAGTGGCAACAATATTAACAAATTGTAAATAACCACACTTAACCACCAGATTATTCTAATTAGTTGTATTTTCTGTAATATTATTTATGTGCTCCCTATCATATCGAGTACTCCTACTAATTCAAACTTCACTATATATTTAAATCAGCATAATATATAAATATAAATAATTACTAGGAGGCTTTTTATGCTTTTTAGACAAAACTTCTACTCGAGGACTGCCGCTGTTAACTATGCAGTTAAATACGCATTAAAGCCAAATCCCGCCTTTAGGTACTTTCAACTTAATCAAAATGTAGGTGGAGATTGTGCTAATTTTATTTCCCAATGTTTACTTGCTGGAGGGGCTCCTATGATTCATAATTCAAGTAATCCTTGGTGGTACAATAATAAGAGCACTTCAAATACAAATGATGATTCTTGGTCAGTATCATGGGCTGTAGCACATTCACTTTATTGGTTCTTAAGAATTAATCAAGAATCAAAAAAACCTGGCGCTAAAGGCTTAGAAGTTGATAATATAAGATTAGTTGAACCTGGTGATCTTGTATTTTTCGAGGATAACAAGGGAGTAAAATTTCACTCTGCTATTGTTACATCAATTTCAAATGGTATACCTTTAATATCTCATCACACCTTTGAAGCTTTAAACATACCATATTACAGTTCATGGCCAGCAGCTAAACAACGTTTTTTGAAAATAACTGTCTAAATATTTTAAAAGACTTTATCCGTAACTCATAATCGGATAAAGTCTTCTAGTTTGCTCCATGTTTATAAGGAAACTAATCTTTAAAATTACATGAATAAATACTCAATAATAACAAATACTTCTTATTAAAAGCATAATTAATTACATTTTCCATAAAAGCAAAGGAGTTCTTATGTCTAATAACAGTAATAATGTAAAAACTGAAGATGCTTCTGGTAATATACAATACAATGTAAAGTTGACAATGTCTTTAGAGGATAACATCAACATTTTTAAACAAATTTTTATTAATGATGATACACTAACATATCGAAAGTTTGAAAACAATAAAAATTGTTTAACAAAATTTTGTATGATATATATAGACTACATGGTTAATAGTACTACATTAAATCAGTATATTCTAAAGCCAATTATGAACTCAGATATCGTAAATGCTCAAAATAATTTTGCTGATATATTATATAAAAATGTTATAGAATCCAGTAGAATTAAAAAGACCTCAGATATTAATGAAATAGTGAAATCATTAATTTCAGGATGTACCGCTTTATTAATCGATAATTGTGAGGAAATATTAATAATAGATACAATTAGATTTGAAACTAGATCAATTGAAGAGCCTTTATCTGAAGGTGTGGTTATGGGACCTAGGGAAGGCTTTATAGAAAGTTTAAAAGTAAACTTATCCTTGATTAGAAGAAGAATTCAAAATCCAAATTTAAAGTTTAAATTTAAGGAATTAGGCACCCGCACAAAAACTAATATTTGTATATGTTATATTGAAGGACTGGCACAGGAGAAAATATTACAAGAATTATATAGTAGATTAAATAAAATTCAAATTGACGGCATTATAGATTCTAACTATATAGAAGAACTTATTACGGATTCCCCTTTTTCCTTTGTTAAAACTATAAATAGTACCGAAAGACCAGACGTTGTTGTTAGTAGGCTGCTTGAAGGAAGAATTGCTATAGTGTGTGATGGAACTCCCTTTGTACTAACACTGCCTTGCATTTTTTTAGAGCGATTTCAAGCAAGCGAGGATTATTATAATAACTACCTATTTGCATCTTTTAATAGACTCATTAGATGGAGCGGTTTCTTTCTATCTACGAGCACTCCTGCTCTATATGTGGCTCTGGTAAACTTCCATCAAGAACTTATACCTACCCAGCTGCTTATAAGTATCACTGCTTCAAGACAAGGAGTTGCAGTTCCAACTTTAGTTGAGGTATTAATAATGACTCTCACCTTTGAACTGCTCCGTGAAGCAGGAACCAGAATTCCTAAGCCTATTGGTCAGGCAGTAAGTATTGTTGGTGCATTAATTCTAGGTGATGCAGCTGTAAATGCAAGATTTATTAGCGCACCTATAGTAATAGTTACTGCGCTAACGGGAATTTCCAGCTTTTTAATTCCTCAATTTACCGGAGTAGTACCTATTAGAATAATATTTTTAATTATGACATCATTTTTGGGGTTATATGGATATATTTTTGCCTTAACAGCTGTATTCCTGTATTTTACATCTCTTAGGAGTTTTGGCATTCCATTTATGTTAAACTCAGGAACTGGGGCAATTACCTTTCAAGACTTAAAGGATACATCTATTCGAGCACCACAAATATTTATGAAAAAACGGCCAAAATTAATTTCTAATAACTTAAAACGCCAAAATAGTGATAAAGAAGGTTTAAAATAAAATATGAAGTTTATTAAATTATCAATTTTATTTATCTATATAATTAGTAATGTTTTCCTATCTACAGGTTGTTGGAATTATAGGGAAGTTGAACAGTTAGGGCTGGCTGCAGGAGTTTCAATAGATAAAGATGATGATAACAACAATTATATAGTTACTGCGGAATTGATCAATACGGAACCTTCTAGAGGTTCTACAAAAGTATCTTCCCAGCTTTTTTCAGCACGAGGAAAAACTATATTTGATGCTGTAAGAAATTTAATATTGATAACCGGTAAAAAAATCTATTGGGGGCATACAAAGGTTATAATAATAAACGAAAATATTGCATCAAATGGAATCGTACCTGTAATTGATTGGGTTAATAGAGATTCTGAACCAAGACAGGATACTTGGATACTTATAAGCCATGGTATAACTGCACGTGATGTATTAAAACAAAAAATACCACTAACTGATGTTACTTCTCTTCATCTAAATGAAATAATTAGAAGTCAAAATCCAGTATATAAATTCCCCCAGATGGATATTTGGAGATTTAGAAGAGATATATCAAGCAACACTACCTCTGCTATAGCTCCAGTAGTAAAAATTGAAAAAATTAATGAATTTACCTTTCCTGAAATTTATGGCACTGCTGTATTTAAGCAGGATAAATTAGTGGGATACCTTGATGGTGAGGAAACAATGGATTTACTATTTATAAAGAATAAGATTCATGAAGGATCATTGATATTAAAACAAGCGGATAATACTAGCACAGATATCTCATTAGAAATTTTTAAAAGCAAAACTAAAATAAATTCTATTTACCAAAACGAAAACTTTACTTTAGACATAAATATTGATACAGTTGTGGCCATTGATGAAGTAGCAGGCACTAAAAATTTTATTGATGAGCCTGGAAGAATTAAATTAGAAAAAGATGCGGAGCAATTATTAAAAACTAGAATAGAAATCCTATTAAAAAAAGTTCAAACAAATTATAAAAGCGATATATTTGGATTTGGTGATATTATCAAAAGACAACATTCTGACATCTGGAAAAGCATTCCTTATACTGATGAAAAGGTATTTTCTAAGATGCAATTCAATGTTAACGTAGACTTAACTATAAAAGGCAGCGGCAAAATATCAAAGCCAATTAGAATAGGAGAATAGACTATGTACGCAGCAGGTATAGCCTTAACTTATATATTAATTATTATCATAGAAGTTATTCCAATGATACGAAATAGGAAAAAAAATATGGTAATAACTTATATTATCTTTATGGCTATTTCATTAATATTGAGTGCTCTACTTAGTTTAGGAGTAAAGATACCTAGTCCTGCTTCTGCGATAGAAAAAATAGTGTTTACTATTATAAAAAAATAACATACTTTTAGATAAAAGTATAGATTCTTCATTAATATGGAGGAAGAATATGAATAAAGAAATAGTCTCTGATAAACAAGGCATTTGTCTAGTAGTAATGTTTATATTGGGAAGTTCTTTACTAATAGGTACAGCATCAAATGCTAAAAATGATACTTGGTTAGCCATTATTATTGGTACATTACTTTCTATTCCAGTTATTTTGATATATTCCAGACTTCTATACCTCTTTCCTGGAAAAGACTTATTTGATATTTTACATATTGTATTCGGAAATATTATAGGTAAAATATTAAGTATTATATATATCTGGTTTTCATTCTACTTAGGTGTGTTGGTGTTAAGAAATTTTTCTGAATTTACTAATATAGTAGTATACCCAGATACACCTATAGTAGTACCTATGATATTTTTTATACTTTTATGTATTTTTGCTCTTAAATTAGGCATTGAGGTATTAGGACGGTGGAGTGAGCTTTTTATTATTGTAAATGTTATAGCTGTAATTTTAATTACAATAATTTTATCATCTACGCAAATGAATATAAACAATCTCTTGCCTATACTTTATAATGGTATTCAACCAGTTGTTTCTGGAGCATTTTCTGCACTTTCATTTCCCTTTGCTGAAACAGTTGTGTTTACCATGGTTTTTTCTTCCCTTGAAAATCAAAAATCATCTTATAAAATTTATTTATATGGACTAATAATAGGATCATTAACACTGCTTGTGAATGGCTTAAAAAATGTATTAGTTTTAGGATCGGATACTATGAATATCAATTATTTCCCATCATATATCTCTGTTAGCATAATAAGACTTGGCACCTTTATAGAAAGAATGGAAGCAACAGTAATAATTGTGTTAATTATAAATATATTTATAAAGGCGACTATAGACATGTTAGCTGTCTGTCGTGGTATAGCAAAGGTTCTTAACATTGATGATTACAGATTTTTAGCAACACCTATAGCATTATTAACTCTCCTTTTTTCTACATTTAACTTTAAAAGTACAATGGAGATGATGGACTGGGCTTTCAATGTATGGCCTTACTATGCAATACCACATCAAGTTATATTACCAGTAATCATACTTATTGCTGCTGAAATAAAGGTGCGTAAACTACCTTCTTCTAATACACATAAAACATAAAATATGTCCACTGATTAAAAATCAGTGGACATATTTACTAAACCTTTTTAAGCGTGAAATAAAACTTTACTCCTTTATCAGTATTTTTTACTCCATATTCGCTGCCGTGTAGCATAAGAATATTTTTAACAATTGCAAGTCCTATTCCTGTGCCTCCAAGTTTTCTAGTTCTAGACTTATCAATTTTATAAAAATTATCCCATATTTTATCCATCTCATCCTCTGAGATGTTTTCCCCTGTGTTTTCTATTGAAATCAAAACTCTATCCTCTTGTTGTTTCATATTGACCATTATACTTCCGTCTTCATTTGTATGTCTTATGGCATTTGTAATAAAATTCGTTATAACCTGCTCCATTCTACTCCAATCTGCATGAACCTTTGTGTTCTCAATGAAATTTATATCAAACTTTATATTTTTGTCGTTGAAAACAGCAGCAAACTTTTTTATTGTAGTTTTCAGAAGTTCATCTATATAGAATTCTTCTTTAACTAACTTAAAGTTTCCAGATTCTAGTTGAGATAAATCAAGCATATCTGCGACTAAGTTTGCCATCTTTTTGCTTTCATCTATTATAACATCAATATAATAATCTTTTTCTTCACCTTCAAATATATCGTCTTTTAGTCCTTCTGCGTATCCACCTATAAGGCTTATAGGTGTTTTAAGTTCATGAGATACTGCTGCAACAAATTCCTTTCTCATCTTTTCTAATCTTCTTTCTTTTTCTATGTCTTCTTCTAGTTTAGAATTTGCTTCTTTTAATGATGTAAGAGATTTATTCAGATTTTCAGATAGAAAGTTTAGAGTATCCGCTAAATTTCCTATTTCATCTTCTCTTTTTATATTGCATTTCTTGGAAAAGTCTAGGTCAGCCATTTTAGAAGCAGAATCGTTTAATTCTAATAGTGGTTTAGTTACCATGTTTGAATATATTAAAGATAATATTACTATTAAAAATAAAGCTACAATATAAAAATAAAAATAAAATTCCTTAATTACAGAAGATGCTTCATTTACAGGTTGTAGTGAGGTTACCGCGAATATAATTTCATCTTTGCTATTGTCTGGTACTGCACTTATCATATATCGGGTTTCGTTACCCCTTTTGTCAGTTAAAATAGTTACTGGTTTGTTACTGGCTTTTATATCTATAATTATACTTGGATCCATTGTCCACTTTTTTATTATGTCATTTATTAACCTAAGTCTTAAGGCTTCTGTTTTTTCGCTGCCTGGTCTGGTTATAAATTTTGATTTACCATTACTATTTAGTATAAGCATTTTAGCATTATTTGTATCCTCAAAGTCCCTTATAAGTTCTGCTATCTTCTGCTCATCCGTAGTTTTGTTGTAAGAAACTCTAAACTTTTCCATTCCATTTTGTAAATCATTTTTCTTTTTTGACATATAGAATTGGCCAAAAAACAAGGATTGAATTGCCAGCGTGCTGCTTATAAATACAATAAACACTAAAGCTGTTACTACAAACAGCTTTAGTGTTATGCTCTTATTTATCTTTTTCAGATTTATCTTTTTGAAATTTATTTTTTTAATATCTATATCTTTGAGTCTTATGTTTCTTATCTTCATTTCTTCACCTCAAATTTATAACCAACACCTCTAACGGTGGCAACAAGATAAGCCTTTTCTGCAAGTTTTTCTCTTAATCTTTTTATATGAGTATCAACTGTTCTTAGATCTCCATAATAATCTAATCCCCAAACAGAGTCTAAGATTTTTTCTCTGCTTAGCACTAAATCTTTATTTTTTACAAGATAACATAGAAGCTCATACTCTTTAGGCGATAAATAAACATCAACATCATCTATTTTTACTTCACGATACTGCTCATTGATATATAATCCATCATAAACATTACTGTTAATTTCTTTATTATTTTCAGGATAAACCCTTTTTAATAAAGCTACTATTCTGGCAGCTAAAATTTTAGGGCTAAAGGGTTTTGTCACATAACTATCTGTTCCCAAACTAAACCCTAACAATTGGTCTTCATCTTCACTTTTAGCTGTCAGCATTATTATAGGAACATTGGAAATTCTTCTGAGCTCTCTACACGTTGTCCATCCATCCATAATAGGCATCATTATATCAAGTACAACAAGATCAACAGCGTTTGATTTAAATACCGTTAAGGCCTCTTCACCATTTTCTGCGTGGAGCACATTAAAGCCTTCTTTTTTTAAATATGCTTCTATAAGAACTCTCATTCTTTCTTCGTCATCTACTATTAATATAGTTTTAGCCATATTTATAATCTCCTAATCTATATTTAGGCATCCTCAAAAATAATCAGTCGTATGTTATTGCTTTCTTTCATATGCCTTATTAAACAGAATTATATCATAAATTCTAACCTTTATCTTCCTTTTTATTCTTTCTTCGTTGTGGAGCACTGTTAAACCCATATACTTAAAATACTACCTTTGTGCTGTGACACTTTAATGACAAACTTGTTAACTTATTGTAAAATAAAAAAGGCTTATCACAACATAAATGCTGTTAATAAGCCTTTTTTATTATCCTATTATAGTTAATTCTTTGCTGTAGTTGTTAAGTACTTCGCAACCATCTTCAGTAACTAATACTAAGTCTTCTATTCTAACTCCAACTTCTCCTGGTAAATATATACCTGGCTCAATTGAGAATATCATTCCTGGTTTAAGTTTGTCAGTATTTACTGAAGAAACATCGCCGAAATCATGTACTTCGATGCCGATTGAGTGTCCAGTTCTATGAGTAAAGTATTTTCCGTATCCAGCAGCTTCAATGTGATCTCTTGCTGCAGCATCGATATCACAGAATCTTGCACCTGGCTTAACTGCTGCTATAGCTTTTAAGTTAGCTTCTAAAACAATGTTATATACTTCTCTAGCTTTATCTGATGCATGCTTATAGAATACAGTTCTAGTCATATCTGCACAGTAAGAATCTTTTGCACATCCGATGTCTATTATTACACTGTCCCCTTCTTTAACTTCTGAATTGTCTGGTCCATGGTGTGGGTCAGCAGCATTTGCTCCATAAGCTATAATTGGATCAAATGAGAATCCATCTGCACCTAATTCTTCATAAATTCCTGCTAATATCTGTCCCATTTTCTTTTCAGTATGCTCTTCTGGAACAATTTTAATCATTTTTTCCACTGCTAAATCATTAAGTCTTGAAGCTTCTCTCATAAAGTCTTTTTCTTGATCATCTTTACACATTCTTACTCTATCTAAAATAGCTGAACCATTTACAAAATTGCTTCCGCCTTTTAATTCCATAAGTCTTAATAAGAAACGAGCTGGCCAGTTCTTATCAACTCCCATTGGGCTCTCTTTATCAACATATTTTGAAACTATTTCTACAGCATCTTGAGTATCATTAAACCATACTTTTTCAACACCTAAATCTTCTTGTACAGGGAATAGTTCGTTAATGAACAATTTATTGTTTCCCTTTAAGTTTATGTATAAAGCTAACATTCTTTCACCAGGGTGAATCCATTTTCCTGTTAAATAAAATATAGCTGCAGGATCTGAAACTAACATTTGTGGTAATCCTTTAGCTTCCATCTCTCTTAATACTTTGCCTAATCTTTGTTGATTCATAATACATCCTCCTTAGTATTGGATAATATTTAAAAACCTCATATTAATTTTGTAATTATGAAGTTTTGCTTTGTCTAATTTATAATTTAAACTCATTAATTATAGTCTTTCTCAATTTAGTACAAGATATTGATTAAATTCCATGATAACTTTTTTAATTTAAAACTTATTCAGTTACACAATAAACGTTTACAATATAAGATTTTATGACATAATAAAATCTTATGGCATCTTTAAAAACAAAAAAATTTAAAATTTTGACATATATTCCATAATGCAAAGGAATATTTTTAACTCTAAATTAATATTATCACAATAATCTTAAAATGCATAGTTATTTTTACAGTGTTACTTAATTTTTTTTAAATATACCAAAATTCTATATTAAAACTTAGTTTTTTCTATTCTTAACAAACTTAATATTAATAATTATTTTTTAAATGCATATAAAATATTGAATTTATTTACTTCCTATGATATTATTTTAAAAGTAACACTAGAAATTTCTATATTTAGATAAGGTTGTGATGATCATAGAAGATAAAATGATGAATGAAATTTCTGAAAAAATTCGTAATTTGCGTAGAAAAAATAATTTAACATTAAAAGAACTTGGTGAGAAAACTGGCCTATCAGTTAGCTTTCTTTCTCAAGTAGAGAATGGGACATCATCATTAGCTATTACATCTCTTAAAAAAATAGCAGATGCTTTAGGTGTTTCTATAAATATCTTTTTTGAAGATTGCCAAAACAATAACTTCCATGTAAAATCCGAAGAGCAACATGTGTTAAAGATGGAAGGCTCAAATTCAGAATTTATCCTATTAAGTGGTAAGTTCTCTGATAGAGCTATGGAACCGATGATTGTTTCTATTCCACCAGAAAAGGCTCACGGCCATAAATTCAATCACCCTGGTGAAGAATTTATTTATGTATTAGAAGGAGCTGTTATTGTAGAAGTAGATGGAACGGAGTACGTTGTAAAAGCTGGTGACTCCATGCATTATCCATCTATGATTCCTCATGTATGGAAAAATCCTCTAAAACAAACAGCAAAATTATTATCTATTGTAACACCTCCAATTTTTTAGTTTCATTTATGAATGATAAAGTCCGTAAATACTAATACTAAATGTAATCAAACAACTTCGATAACTCGAAGTTGTTTATTTATATTAAGTTACAAGGAGGACTTTATTCAATATGAACGATCAATTCTATATAAACTTACCTAAATCAGTTCCTGAACAAAAACAGGATAAGCAACCTGGAATAGAATCTCTGATGAATCCTAACCCTATTTTTGAGGATCCCAATTATAAAGGCTCCGATAGGTTATCAGGAAAAGTTGCTGTAATTACTGGTGGTGACAGCGGTATAGGAAAAGCTGTGTCTACCGCCTATGCAAAAGAAGGTGCAGATATAGCCATTATCTATTATGATGAACATGAGGATGCAGAAGCTACAAAGAAATTAATAGAAAGTAAAGGTCGTAGATGTTTACTACTGCCTGGAGATATTACTGATGATAATTTCTGCAAATCTGCAGTTCAAAAAATTATGGAACAATTCAAAAAGATTGATATTTTAGTTAATAATGCCGCTGCTCAATATCCACAAAACAGTATTGAGGATATTACAAATGAACAGTTAGAAAAAACCTTTAAAACTAATGTTTTTAGTATGTTTTATATGATACGTGCAGTTATGCCCCATTTCAATCCAGGATGTTGTATTATAAATACTGCTTCAATAACAGCATATGCTGGCGACGAACTCCTATTGGATTATTCAGCAACAAAAGGTGCTGTAGTTACACTTACCCGCTCTTTAGCACTTTCATTAATAAGTAGAAATATAAGAGTAAATGCAATTGCTCCTGGTCCTGTATGGACTCCTCTTATTCCATCATCATTTAGCAAAGAACAGGTAGGCAAGTTTGGGGCTGATACTCCAATCGGAAGACCTGCACAGCCGGTAGAACTGGCAGCCGCTTATGTATATCTGGCATCCCCTGAATCATCATATGTTACAGGGCAAACTATACACGTAAATGGAGGAGCTTTTATAGGCGGTTAATGTAGAGAAACTAACTCTAAAGTTAACTTATATTATCAGCAATTCATAAAGTAAAAATTTTGCGACACAATTTTTAGAGGACAGTTGACAATTGACAGAGGACAGTGAAGGAGGATTTTTCTCCGCTATACTACGAAAAATCTTTAATTTAAAAGAAACTACTGCTCTTTTATTTCGCAGGAGTACACTCTCACTCTGTATAAGCGATTATCACCAAATCAAAGATTTGGGTTCTCTGCTTAAGCGACGTTTTGCATTAGCAAAACAAGCCTAAAAAAATATAATAGTTTTCTGACGTAAGGAAGAAAACTCACCTTCACTGTCAATTGTCCTCTGTCAACTGTCCTCTAATAAAAATTTTGTGTAGCATAATTTTTATTATGAATCACAGTTAAAAACATTTACCCATGTATGAGCATTAAAACTATGAATAGTATACCTAATGATATATGCCACTTTCTCCCTATTCCTTTATATTTAAACACACCTAATATACATTGTATAATTAATATTATAAGTGCTGCTAATCCAGAGATATATTTTGTATTAAACTTGAAACCAGATATGAGAACCATATAAACATGAATAAGAATAGTAAAAACACCAATCATAGCTATAGGTACATGCCATTGTCTTAATATTTTGCCTAAAAACCTTAAGATTGGTTTAAGATTAAACCTTTCAATTAAATTCAATATCCTATCACTTTTATTTCTTAACAGCCAAAATACAGGATATATGGCTATAACAAAGAAAAATAATATTCTTGATATAGATGCAGCATTCTTATATAATTCTCTATAGCTTCTGCTTTGCATAGGCAGATAATTCGCAGTTGCATTGTTTATAACTATTACTGCCGCAATTAAGAAAATAATACCTAAAGATATTGTAACTAATACCCTTTTCCTTTCTACTGGATTTGCAATAGTATGTTTTCTTTTACTATTTATCTTTTGATTAGTTGTTTTCATAACTTCACCTTCTAAAATATAACACTTAATTAATATTATATATTACATAAAATTTATTATTGTTAATAAAGTATAAATTAAATCTTAATATTTTCTTAATTGTTTTTAGTTTTCATATTTAGTGATTATCTTATTCAATTCAAGCTTTATCCTTAATTATAATAACAAAATATGATTATACTTATTATAAATAACTATGTATGTTTATCTATGCATAGAAAATACTAACATGGAATTAATACTGTTAGGAGGTAAAGCTATGGAAGCTGGTGTAAGAAATAAGCTAATTGGTAAAGTTGAAGAAATTAAAGCTGATAATGTAATGGCTCAAATCAAGATGACTGTGGATGGATGAAATAATTCTCCACTAGTTACGTCCGTGATGACTAAAGAGAGTTTAGAAGATGCAGGATTTAAAGAAGGAGATACAGTTGAGGCCCTAATCAAAGCTATTAACGTTGTTTTTGTTAAACAATAGACAAAACTTTTGTGTCAAATTCAAAGATCGATCCTGATATGTTGTTCAATTTCAGAAACAACTATAAAATCATTATAAATACCCTTTCTATTAAAATACAAAAGCCAGTAATATAATAACCATAAAAACTGCATGAAATTTATTTAAATATGCAGCTTTATGTTATTGATATTACTAGGCTTTCTTTTATTGTATAAACAGGCTTAACCCCTAATAATTTAATTATTTCTCCTAATATATGCTCGATACATTATAAAATATTATTTTAAATATACACTTATATCTTAATTAAGAAAAATTTTGATTGTAATCACAGTAATTAAAATCTTCTAATTTTATAATAGAAGCAAAGAAAGACAAAAATTGTACGGAAGTATTTTAGGAGGGTTTATTATGAATAAAACTGATAAATTAGTAGAGTTATTAAGAAGATTAAATTCTGAAGAAATTACAGAATCACTAAGATCAGAGGCTTTAGAAATGGTTTCAAAGGTAGATCCATTGGAGTTATCTTTAGCAGAACAAAAATTAATTGAAGAAGGAACTAAACCTGAGGATTTAAGACATCTATGTGACATCCATATGGAAGTTTTAAAAAGCGAATTAGATAAGCTTAAATTAAAACTATCTCCTGATCATGTGCTTACTACTTTAATTCAAGAACATGATGAAATATTAAAGCTATTAACTTTATTAGAGGAAATTAACAGTAAAATACAAAAGATGAATAGCTATGATAAAAATATAGTGGAATTCAATATGCTTTTAAAGACAGCTAATGACATAATTGATGCTGAAAATCATCACAAAAGAGAAGAAAATGTGTTATTTCCTGAATTAGAATCAAGAGGAGTTACTGGTCCTACAAGGATTATGAGAATGGAACATGATATGTTAAGAGCTAAAAAGCACGAAATAAGAGAACTTGCTTTTGAAGTATCAAAAATAGATTTCAATCATTTTAAAAAAGCACTAGATGAAGCAGCTAAATATTTAATTTTTAACCTTAGAGATCACATTTATAAAGAAAATCATATTCTTTATCCTTCTTCCATGGAAACACTTACAGACTCAGCGCTATGGAATCAAATGAAAAAAGAATGTGATAAAATCGGATACTGCAGCTTCACTCCTGGAAAATAGTATAGGTTTCAATGCTGAAAATTGACTTACACTTCGGAATATACTTATAATCCTTTGTGTAGGTCAATTTTCTAGTTTGAAATTCTATATTTTATTTTTCTATCTTAAATGAACTCTTTAAGGATACTATTCTGTTAAATACTAATTTATCTTCAGTAGTATACTTAGGATCTACATTGAAGTATCCTACCCTTATAAATTGAAATTTATCATGAGCTTTTGCATCTTTCATACTTGGCTCTACAAATCCTTGGAGTATTTCTAAGGAATTTGGATTAACTTGATCTAAGAAAGTTAATCCTTCTTCCTTCTCTTCATCTAATATTAAAGGTTCATATAATCTAATTTCTGCTGGTACTGCATGTTTAGCACTTACCCAGTGAATTGTACCTTTAACTTTTCTTCCTGTAAATCCAGTTCCACTCTTAGTTTCAGGATCGTAAGTACAATGCAATTCTATAATTTTTCCATTTTCGTCTTTTATAACATCGTTACATTTAATGAAATAAGCTTCTTTAAATCTAACTTCATTTCCTGGATATAATCTATGATATTTCTTTGGAGGATCTTCCATAAAATCATCTTCATCAATATATAATTCTCTTGAAAATGGAATCATACGACTTCCAAACTCTGGATTATCTACGCTGTACGGTACCTCAAGCATTTCAACTTGATCTTCTGGATAATTTGTAATAACAACCTTAATAGGTCTCAATACTGCCATAGTTTTACGTGCTTTCTTTTCTAAGTCTTCTCTTAGGAAATGTTCTAACATCTGAGCATCTACCGTACTAGCAGCCTTAGCAACACCTATAGCTTTACAGAAATTACGTATGGATTCCGGTGTAAATCCTTTTCTTCTTAAACCTGCAATTGTAGGCACACGAGGATCATCCCAAGCATCTACAAATTTTTCATCAACTAACTGCTTTAATTTTCTTTTACTCATTACTGTATTAGTTAAGTTTAATCTTGCGAATTCAATTTGCTTAGGAGTGTTTTCCATTTCACATTCTCTTACAACCCAATCATATAATGGACGGTGGTCTTCAAATTCTAATGTACAAATAGAATGTGTTATCCCTTCTATAGCATCTTCAAGTGGATGAGCAAAGTCATACATTGGGTATATGCACCATTTATCACCGGTATTATGATGTGACGCATGAGCTATACGATATATTGCAGGGTCTCTCATAGTTATATTTGGAGATGCCATATCTATTTTAGCTCTTAATATCTTTTCTCCATCCTTAAATTCGCCTTTTCTCATTCTTTCAAATAAATCTAAATTTTCTTCTATACTTCTATTTCTAAATGGACTTTCTTTTCCTGGCTGAGTTAAAGTTCCTCTATACTCTCTCATCTGCTCTGCACTTAAATCATCTACATAGGCTAAACCTTTTTTTATTAGCAGAACAGCTCTATTATACATTTCTTCAAAGTAATTTGAAGCAAAAAATAATTCATCCCATTCAAAACCTAACCACTTAACGTCTTCTTTAATAGATTCAACATACTCTGTATCCTCTTTAGTTGGATTTGTATCATCAAAACGTAAATTTGTTTTACCTTTAAATTCATCCGCCAACTCAAAATTCAATACTATTGATTTCGCATGACCAATATGTAAATAGCCATTTGGCTCTGGTGGAAAACGTGTCACTATTTCTTTATATTTTCCTGCTTCTAAATCTTCAACTACTATATTTCTTATAAAATTTGATGAACTTGTTATATTCTCCATTTTTTCTCCCTTCTCGTCTATATTAAATTTTTCATTGCACTAAAAATAAATATATCACAAAATAACATTTCTTTCTATTGATAATTTACAAATTAATTGTTTTTTTAGCTAAATTTCTATTGTAGTTGCATCTATCCACTTCCAATTACTTCTGATACTCTTAATATCCTCTATTAATTTTAATAATGCCAAATCCTTCTGTTTTGCTTCTAGCATAATATCAAAATCCCTTTCTAAAAGCTTACTTAGTTCCACAAACTCAATAAAATCATTAGGATTTATATAATCTGAATGTTTTCTGTCGAATTCACCTTCTCTTGGACTTGAAAAGTGAATTTTAGGAGGAAGTATTTCTTTATTCCAAGTGCTGAATATATCTTTAAGCAAATCTCCTATCGACTCGCCATCATTATTACACTTATGATGATGAACATCTAAAACCATAGGAACTTCTAGTTCCTTACATATCTTTAATACTTCTTTAGTGGTAAAAGTTTTATCATCATTTTCTAATATTAATCTGCTGCTTATTTCTTTTGGATAATTGTTAAAATTATTAATAAATCTTTTTATAGACTGTTCTTTGCCACCTTGGCCACTTCCTATATGTAATACCATTTTTCCTTCAGAATAATCTAAATCCTCAAAGAGATTTACATGGAACCAAAGGTTTCTTTTAGTCACTTCTACAACTTCATCTTTTATACTGTTGAGTACATTAAATTGATCTGGATGTGTATCTACTCTCATATTATGTACTTTTATAAAATTACCAATTCGCTCAAAATCTCTACTAAAAATTTTTCTATAATTCCAGTTATCAACTTCAGGATGAGTAGCTAAAGGTACAAGTTGTGAAGTTATTCTATAAAAATGTATGTTTTTTTCAACATTGTATTGAAGTATGGTATACAAATCATTCAAGTTTGACAAGGTTACCTGCTTCAGCTTATTTAATTTTTTTTCATCACTACTTTGCTTTTCATAGTTTGTGTAGGTTACTGTACTTGAGGCTGTAACCTTAGGAAGATTTAAAGCTATTGATACGTATCCTAAACGAATTTTCATCAGTAATACCCTTCTCTTCGTAATAATCCCATACTAGTTTGTGTAGTGATAAACTATTAATACCTTATATATTTGAATCTAGTTCTATTAAATTTGCATTTACTTTCTCTTTATTAATATTTAATATGCCCATACTTATAGGTAGATTAAACCTTCTAGGTCCGATACTTCCTGGGTTTAAAAATAATATGCCATTGTCTTCTATATTTAATGGTTTGTGTGAATGCCCGCTTACTACAATATTAAAACCTGCAGCTTCTAAATCTATATCAATATCATTGATATTGTGAATCACATATATAAGTACTTCTCCCAACTTTATTACTTCTGTCTTGTTAAGCTTATATGCCCATTCTCCCTTATCACAATTGCCTCTGACAGCCACTACTGGTGCTATTTCCTTTAGTTTTTGGAGTATTTCAGGATCACCTACATCTCCAGCGTGTATAATCATCTCAACCCCTTTAAGCATTTCTAAGGCCTCATGTCTTAATAATCCGTGTGTATCAGAAATTACACCTATCTTATACTTACTCATAATAACACCTCCTAAACATATTATTAATATGAAACTCCTTCTCCATACTGTCGAATAAGATAAAATCCCCGGTATTTACCCGGGGACATAAAATATACATTAATTTACTCTTAAAACTATTTTATCATCTTCTAAATCAACTTTAATATGGGATCCCTCTCTAAATTTCTTTTGAAGATATTGTTCAGCAATTTCATCTTCAATGTATTTTTGAATGGATCTTCTAAGAGGTCTTGCCCCATATCTTTCGTCATATCCAACTTTTAATATATAATCCTTTACCTCATCAGATATATCTAAGAAAATATTCTTTTCTTTAACTTCATCAATAACTTCTTTTAACATTAAATCAATAATTTTGTACAGTTCTTCTTTTGCAAGAGGTGTAAACACTATCGTTTCATCAACTCTATTTAGAAATTCTGGTCTAAAGAATTCTTTAAGTGCTTCCTTTACTTGATTTTCTAGAATATTATAGCCTTCCTTTGCAAATCCAATTCCATTAGATTTAAAGTTAGTTCCTGCATTTGAGGTCATAATTATTACAGAGTTATCAAAATGTACAGTCCTTCCTTGACTATCTGTTAGCCTTCCATCCTCAAGAATTTGCAGCAGCATATTAAATACATCAGGATGAGCTTTTTCAATTTCATCTAAAAGAATAACGGAATAAGGTTTTCTTCTAATCTTCTCTGTTAACTGGCCACCTTGGTCATATCCAACATATCCCGGAGGAGCACCAATTAACTTAGATGCTGTATGTTTCTCCATATACTCTGACATATCAAGGCGAATAAGAGCCTCTTCACTTCCAAAAAGTTCGCAGGATAGCGCTCTTGCAAGCTCAGTTTTACCTACACCAGTAGGCCCGACGAAAATAAAGGAAGATGGTTTTTTCTTTTTTCTAAATCCTAAGCGATTTCTTCTTATTGATCTTGACAAACTTACAATCGCTGGGTGCTGTCCTATTACTCTTTTATGGAGTCTCTCCTCAAGGTTTAATAGCTTTTCTGCTTCTTCTTCAGTAATACTTTGCACAGGAATTTTAGTCCAAGCCTCTATTACAAATGCAACATCCTCTATAGTTAAATTTACAAAAGCACATTCTTTTTCTATAGACTTTATCTTTTCTTGCACTCTGCATTCATCTGTCTTAAACTGTGCCGCTTTCTCATAGTCATTATTGTCCGCAGCATCTTTCATTTTGTTCTGAATTTCATTTAATTCTTCTTTTAAAGCATGCAGTTCCACAAGTCCTTGATTTTTTAAATTAGCCCTTGAACTTGCTTCATCAATTACGTCTATAGCCTTATCTGGCAAAAATCTGTCATTTATATATCTTTCAGATAAATTTGCTGCTGCTTCAATTACCTCATCACATATTTTTACTTTATGGTAATCTTCGTAATACCCTCTAATACCTTTTAAAATTTCTATTGTTTCCTCTACTGTAGGTTCTTCTACTAGTATAGGCTGAAATCTTCGCTCTAGGGCAGAATCCTTTTCTATATGCTTTCTATACTCTTCTAAAGTGGTTGCCCCAATTACTTGAATTTCTCCTCTTGCAAGTGCAGGTTTTAGTATATTAGCAGCATTCATTGCTCCACCCTGAGCTTCACCAGCACCAATTATATTATGAATTTCATCTATTACCAAGATAATGTTTCCATTATCTTTAGCCTCTTCTATGATGGACTTCATGCGTCCTTCAAATTGTCCTCTAAACTGAGTTCCAGCTACAACTGCTGTTAAATCAAGTAAATATACCTCAGCATTATAAAGCTTTGTTGGTACCTGTTTTTCTGCTATTCTAACTGCCAACCCTTCGGCAATTGCTGTTTTTCCTACACCTGGTTCGCCTATTAATATAGGGTTGTTTTTAGTTCTTCTATTTAGTATCTGTATAACTCTATCTATTTCTCTGTGTCTTCCAACAACCTTATCAACTTCCTTATTTTTTGCCTTGTCTGTTAAATTTGTTCCGTAAGTATCAAGGTGCTTTCTTTTCTTTCTATTAAAGAAACTGCTTTTTGCTTTAACATTTGATGATTCATCTCTATTAGAAGACTTTTCTTTCTTTTCTTCAGTGACTTCTTTGCTGTCCATATCTGTAGGCGAAGTTGAATTGTTAAACAAATTTAAAAATGGGTTACTTCCCATGTCTTCTATATTTATATCTTGAAGCATGCTATTCATTTGCTCTGATAGATTTTCAATGTCGTCCTTTGATATACCGCTTTGTTTCATCAATTGATCAACAATTGGAATACCCATTTTTTTAGCACACTCTAGGCATACACCTATCATTTCGGACTTACCATTCTCCATCTTTGCTGTATATATAGTTGCTATATTTTTATTACAAATAGAACACATTTGCATGTTATCATCTCCATATTTCAATAGTAAAATTAGATTATTGTAATTACAGTATATCATATATTAATTTTTATTATAACAGTTTATCTGTAAAACTTTTACATGTTATTTTCTCCATCATCTATTGACTTATCTTTTTATATTTTCTAATTTCTGTTAACAAATTTATAAGTTTAGAATAATATAATAAGCATAAGCAACATTTTGAAGGTGTAACTGATGTTTTATAAAGTTGTGATATTTTTTCTAATTATCATCTCTTTTGTTACTAAAAACAAAAACCTCTCCATTGCAGCATTCGTTATATTTGTAGTATCACTTATCAATAACCAAAAATCCATATATTTCATCGAAAAATACTTTCTAGACATAGGAATGATATTTTTGATGATGTGGATGCTTGTTCCATTAATTAAAGCTGAAAATTCACTTACTCCAAACATAAAAAGTCTACTAAATCTTAATGGGCTTGTATCATTTATTGTAGGAGTAGCCGTTGTCATGCTAGCAGCTCAAGGAGTTAGCTTCTTAAAAGGCAGTGTTGATGTTTTAACTGGAGTAATATTAGGATCTATTATAGGTGTAGCACTTCTAGGCGGAGTGCCTGTTGGCCCACTTATTGCTTCTGGTATTGCCTACGAAATTGTACGGCTAATTAATGCAATATTTAAAAATTAATAACATTATATAAAAATGTTTTTAATACTACAATAACTTTTTTAAAATTTCTTAAATATTTAACAAAATCCAATAATTGTTTACCAAATTACTATTAGGCATCTTCAAGAAAATAACTAGTCAATCTACTAGTCTATTTTGTGTCATACTGCGTCGGCAGAACCCTTAGATAGGGTCGGCTATCTGCGGAACCTTTCTCCTTGTCTGACACAAAATATCCGTCGCATCTTTGACTTGTTATTTTCTTTCAGATGCCTTAACTGGACACATAATATAAAAAACCCTATAAGGTTTAAACCTTATAGGGTTAATACATTCAAATGTATTATCTTCTGAATCCTCTATTGCTGTTGTTTTGTTGCTTTCTAGCTCTTCTACAATCAGCACATCTTTGTGGCTCATTTTCGAATCCTTTCTCTTTGTAGAAAGCTTGCTCGCCCTCTGTAAATACGAATTCTTTTCCACAATCTTTGCATACTAATGTCTTATCTGCCATTTCAACATTCCTCCTTTTAATTATAAGATTTAAAAATTGATAACAATAAATTCCTGAAAAGAGGAAATGTTGTTCACCATATTAAATCTTTTTCTGTGCTCAGATTTTATCTAATCACTCACACGCATTCATAGTACCACATTATCAAATAATGCGCAATAGTTAAATGTAAATTTTTTTTGATTTAGAAAATTTTGTTATACTTTTTTTATATATTTTAATTCAAATATATAACTCATTGATATCATTCCTAATTTATGTAAATTTATTCAATGGCTATCCGCTCTAATACCACCTGAAGTTTAGTTTCACTTTATTTTGCTGCTTTTTGCACTCTAACATTTTTACCTTTTATAGTAGTTTGCTGAAGTGCATCAAGCACTAATTTACCTTTTCCATCCAATATATCAATGTAAGAGAAATTATCTTGAATATCTATTATACCGATATTTTCAGCTGTAACTCCATTTATACTAGTAATTGCGCCAACAATATCCCCTGCCCTTATTTTTTTCTTTTTTCCAGCATTTATGTACAACTTCATGATTTCTTTGTTTAGCTTATCACTCTTGTTGCCTTTTATCGGTTTCTTATTTTTAGCATTTTTATTAAATGTGTTTTTTCCTTCCTCTACAGCTTCTTCAGAAGGTATTTCCCCTTTATCTATATTTAAATCAATGTAATCCTCAATATCCCTTAAAAATCTATACTCACTTGAAGTTACAAAAGTTATTGCACTACCTTGTTTTCCAGCACGGGCCGTTCTTCCTATTCTATGAACATAGCTTTCTTTTTCCATCGGTATATCATAATTTATAATGTGTGTAATATTTTCTACATCAATTCCTCTTGCTGCAACATCTGTAGCTACTAAAAAACTAAACTCGCCTCTTTTAAATTTTTGAATTGTATCTATTCTATCCTTTTGAAGCATTCCTCCATGTAACTTATTACAGGAATAATCCCTGCTTTGCATCCTTTGTACTAAACTGTCCACGTTGTCTTTTGTACTGCAGAAAATAATACAACTATCTGGCCTTTCTGTATATATCAATTTATTGAGAAGATTGAACTTTTTGTTATTTTCAACCTCATAGTATACCTGACGTATTTTTTCTGCGGTAAGGCTTTCAGGATTTATCTCTATTTTAATGGGATTAACCATATAATTATGACATAACCTTTCAATTTCTTCTGGCATCGTTGCAGAAAATAGCATAGTAACTCTATCTCTAGGTAAAGCATCTATAACCGTTTCTACTTGCTCAATAAATCCCATGTTTAGCATTTCATCAGCTTCATCTATTATTAGATACTTTACATCACTTAAATCAATGTTTTTTCTTTCGATATGATCTAAGGTTCTTCCTGGGGTTCCAACAATAACATGAATTCTTTGTTTTAATTGCCTTGTTTGTTCGCTAATTGGCTGTTTACCAAAAACAGCAACACTCCTTATCCTTTTAAATCTGCCTATATTATTTATATCTTCTTTTACTTGTATAGCTAGCTCTCTTGTAGGTGTAAGCACTAATACTTGCACTCTTTTCTGTTCTATCTCTATATTTTCACAAATAGGAATTGCAAAGGCTCCTGTTTTTCCACTTCCTGTCTGAGATTTAACTATTATGTCCTTATCTTGAAGCGCTAGCGGTATCACTTGTGCTTGCACTTCTGATGGATATTTATATCCAAGCATTTCTAAAGATTTTAATATTTCTTCACTTATATTTAAGGATTTAAAATTTAATTCAACCATTTCTCTACCTCACGTCATATATTATTGCTACTTAATTAGGATTAACAAAAATAAGTGTACCATACAAAATCAAAATAGTCTCTTTTTATATTAATTTTATCCAAATACACCAGTATATTTACATAAAAAAATATGATAAATTATAATCAAAAGAATTATTAATTTACAATGTATTT
This sequence comes from Clostridium aciditolerans, assembly GCF_016316925.1. Taxonomy (GTDB): domain Bacteria; phylum Bacillota; class Clostridia; order Clostridiales; family Clostridiaceae; genus Clostridium_AM; species Clostridium_AM aciditolerans. The sequence goes on from NZ_JAEEGB010000007.1 coordinate 83,058, forward strand.
CACAAGGAGAAAAAAATGAGCTTACGTAAAAAAACTATTTATATTATATCTTTTACATTTTTATGTTTGATTTTATTATTATACGTTATTTCTACAAATATTATAGGAAGAGGTTTTTCTCATCTTGAAAATGAATATATACAAAACAATGTTTATGAGGCTATGAGTGTACTTAAAGATGATGTTGTCGCCCTCAATATTTCTGTAAGTGATTGGTCAAATTGGGATGACACCTATGAGTTTATTGAGGACAAAAATTATCAGTATATTCGTTCTAACTTAGGAGATTCTATCTTTACTCAATTAGACATTAATTCAATTATATTTATAAATTATTCTGGTAATATCGTTTTTAGCAAGGGATATGATTTAGAAAACAAAAAACCTTTTGACATTCCAGATGATTTTAAAAAAATTGTTTTATCAGATAACTTTTTTAACCGTCTTAATAGCGATCATAATGTAAATGGAATAATTATGACTTCTCAGGGTCCCTCACTTGTTGCCGCCAAGCCTATACTACATAGTGATGGTTCAGGAACCAGCAGAGGATTTGTTGTTATGAGCAAATATCTAAATTATGATGAAATAAAAAGAATATCACATACTACTGGCTTATCTCTTGACATAAAAAAAATATATAATAATTCTTTACCTAAAGACTTTTCCTATGCTTATAGCAACTTGAAAAAGGGACAAGAAGTCTTTATTAAGGCTTTAGATGAGAATAAAATTTCCGGTTATTCAATAATTAAAGATATTAATAATAGTCCAATTTTACTTTTAAAAGTTACTACTCCTAGACCAATATATAATCAAGCTGTTTCAAGTATTAAATTTTTTACATTTTCTCTATTTGTTGTCGCTATGATATTGTGTTTAATCATTTTCATATTTTTAGAAAAATCTGTGCTTTCACCGCTAAAATCCTTTAGTGATATCGCAAAAAAAATTTCAAAAAGTAAGGATTTGTCTATTAGATTTCCAAGTAGCAGGCAAGATGAACTAGGTTATTTAATGAATATATCAAATGCTATGTTGGAAGCATTAGAACTATTTCAGCGTAAATTACAAAAAAGTGAACATAAGTATAGACATCTCTTTGAAAGCCTAGTTGACGGCTTTGTTTATTGTAAAGTGGTTTATAATGAAAAAAATCCTGTTGATTATATATTTATGGAAGTTAATTCTGCCTTTGAAGAAATAATTGGTATAGAAAAAGGAAATATTATTGGCAAAAAAGCTAAAGATATAAAATTTAAATTCGAAAATTCTATAGTTAGCTGGGAAGAGTTGTTAAGTCGTACTGTAATTAATGGCGAAAAAATTAAGTTTGAATTAAATTCACCAATAAATAATAAGTGTTATCTTGTATCTGCATATTGTCCTGAAGAAAACTATTGCATAGCGTTATTTAAAGATATAACCGAGTTAAAGGAAGTTGAAAATCAATTAATACTGGCAAGAGATTCTGCTGAAAGCGCAAATGCAGCAAAAAGTATTTTTCTTGCTAATATGTCTCACGAAATAAGAACTCCTATGAATGCTGTAATTGGTATGACAGAATTACTTACAAAGTCACAACTAAATGATAAGCAAAAAGAAATAGTTTCTTCAATAGAGGGTGCTGGCAGATTGTTATTAAATATAATAAATGATATATTAGATTATTCAAAAATTGATGCTGGTAAAATGACTTTAAACCACTTTGAGTTTAATTTAGATTCTGTTATAAAAAGTGTTGCCGACATTATGGCTGTTAAGGCCTATGAAAAAAAACTTTCATTAATAACACATGTTTCTCCTGAAATACCAACAATTATAGGTGATGGAGATAAACTTTGTCAAATTCTATTAAACTTAGTAGGCAACGCTATAAAATTTACAAATAGCGGAGAAGTTATTATTAAAGCTTTTTTAAATAAAATAACTGAAAGCTATGCTGTAGTTGATTTTGAAGTTTGCGATACAGGTATTGGAATTGAGCCAGATAAAATAGAAAAATTATTTAAACCTTTCATTCAAGCTGATGGTTCTACAACAAGAAAATTTGGAGGTACTGGTCTAGGTTTATCCATATCAAAAGGAATTATTGACCTTATGAAAGGTAACATAATGTTAGAGAGCACACTAGGTAAAGGTACTACTTTTAAGTTCAATATAACCTTCGAATACTTAAACATAGCTAAAGAAAAACATCCATCTGAAGAGTTGAAGGATGCTAACATACTAAAGTCTTTAAAACTTAAACAAATAAGTAAGTTAGCTGTTATTGATAATAACTATGAAAAAAAAGCTCTAGGTAAAATTTTACTTGTTGAGGATAATCCTATAAATCAAAAGCTTGCCTTTATGCAGTTAAAGAAACTTGAAATTAATGTTGACATTGCTTCCAATGGCAAAGAAGCGCTAGATAAGATATCTACGCAAAGATATTCATTAATGTTTATGGATTGCCAAATGCCTGAGTTGGATGGCTTCGATACTACAAAAGCTATCAGAAAGCTTGAGCCAACTTTAGGATATCACCCTATAATAGTTGCAATGACTGCAAATGCTATGGAAGGTGATCGAGAAAAGTGTTTATCTTCTGGTATGGATGATTATATCTCTAAACCAGTAAAGATTCAAAATCTTTGTGACATATTCAATAAATGGAAAATAAAATATAGTAAACTATAGGAGGAACAGCACACATGGAAACTGTATCTTGTAGATATGATATTGAAGGATTAGCTAAGGATATGGAAGTAGATTTAACTACAATATCTACTTTGTACTCAGAATACTTTTTAGAAATGAAGGAAAATATATATAAAAGTGAAACTCTATGTGCTAAAGAAGATTATGCTAGCCTTGAAAGAATAATTCATAATATTAAAGGCACTTCAATTAGCCTTAATATAAAAGATATATATTATACTTCTCTAAGCCTGGATAACCAATTAAAAAACAATAAATGTGAACAAGCTACTTGTGGAATTAATACTATTAATGAATTATTTAATGAAGCAGAAAAGGATATAAAAGAATTTTTCCATCAAAATGGCATTGAACTTTAGAATTAAATTGGAGGATTCGGACATGCTTAACAATAAGAAAATACTGATTGTTGAAGACTCACGTACTATAAGACTTCAAATTAAAATCATGCTTGAGCATGAAGGTGCAACTGTAGTGGAAGCAGGCAGTGAATGGGGTATGCTTAGCAAAATAGAGGAATTTGGAATAGCTGTTGATTTAATTATTATGGATTTAGTTTTACATAATGAGGATGGATTAAAACTAATTGAAAATCTTAAAATGAATCCTAAATATAATAATATTCCCATAATTATTCTCACAGAAAAAGTTGCACTTGATAGCATTCTAGAAGCAAAAAAATTATCAATAAAATGCTATTTAAAAAAGCCCGTTAAGAAATTAGAACTTATAAATAGAATTAACTCTGTTTTAAATATATCAGATATAGAAGCTTAACCTATTGAAGGTGCTATTTCAATAGATTGAAAAAGGGGTAGACTTTACCCCTTTTTATTATTTACGCTTTTCATAATGATTTGATTGAAAAAAATTGTTTTAAGCAATATACTTTTATATATGTTGTTTAAATAATTTATATTGTATTTGATTTTAATATAGCCGAGAAAGGATACGTGATTTAATGAATTTAATGTCTTTAGAAAATATATATAAAAGCTATGGAGAAAAAGTGCTTTTAAATAGCATATCTATTGCGATAAATGAAGGTGAAAAAATAGGTATTATAGGTATAAATGGTACTGGAAAATCTACTCTTCTTAGAATTATTGCTGGCAACGAAGTCTATGAAAAAGGAAATATAATTTCTTCAAATAATTTAAAGATTAGTTATTTACCTCAGCAGAGTTTTTTTGACGAAAATGCTACTGTTATTGAGCAAATTTTTAAAGATGATACTCCTGTAATGAAACTTTTAAGAGAATATGAAGGTACTGTTAAAGCCTTAGAACAAGATGAAAAGAATGAAGAGCTTCAAAGAAAGCTTTTAAATCTAACTTCGCAAATGGATGCATTTAATGCCTGGCAGTTAGAAAGTGACGCTAAAACAATACTTACTAAGCTTGGAATATATGATTTCAGTGCTAAAATATCTACTTTGTCAGGGGGACAGAAAAAGCGAATAGCCTTAGCTTCTGCTTTAATTACACCTTCAGACCTGTTGATTTTAGATGAACCTACAAACCATATTGATAACGACACCGTTGCATGGCTTGAGAAGTATTTAAATAACAGAAAATCCTCTCTTCTTATGATAACTCATGATAGATATTTTTTAGATAGAGTAACAAATAAAATATGGGAGCTTCATAGCGGAAACATATATAGCTATACTGGCAACTATAGTACATTTTTAGAAAAGAAATTAGAGAGAGAAGAGCTTGAAAAAGCTGTTGAATCTAAACGTCAAAATACTTTAAGAAGAGAACTTGAATGGATTAAGCGAGGTGCCAAGGCTAGATCTACTAAGCAAAAGGCTAGAATACAAAGATTCGAAGAGCTTCAAAACAGTAAAGTCGATATGGTAGAAGACAGAATAGAAATCTCCGCTTCTAGTACAAGACTTGGTAAAAAAGTTATGGAAGTTAACCATATAAGCAAAAGCTTTGGAGAACGTACATTGATAAAAGATTTTAGTTATATTTTTTCTCGAGGTGACAGAGTTGGTATAATAGGACCTAATGGCATGGGAAAATCCACTTTACTTAATATATGTATAGGAAAAATCCCACCGGATAGCGGTGAAGTTATAGTTGGAGAAACAGTTAAAATAGGATATTTTTCTCAAGAAGGTATAGAAGTTAATGGAAATTTAAGAGCAATTGAATATGTGAAAGAAGGCGGCGAGTTCATAAAAAATTCTGAAGGTGAACTCATAAGCGCATCTAAAATGCTTGAAAATTTTCTATTTGATTCTTATATGCAGTGGACTCCTATATCCAAGCTTTCTGGTGGAGAAAAAAGAAGACTTCAATTGCTTAGAACCCTCATGGAAGCACCTAATGTACTTATACTAGACGAACCAACCAACGACCTAGACATTCAGACTTTAACCATACTGGAAGACTATTTAGAAGAATTTGAAGGTACTGTAATTGTAGTATCACACGATAGATATTTCTTAGATAAAGTATCAGAAAAATTATTGGTTTTTGATGGCAATGGCAATATAGATCACTACGTTTGTAATTACTCTGAGTATATGGAAAAGTATAAAACTGAAGCTGCCTATGAAAAAGAAGATAACACCAAAAAGGAAGATAAGAATCTGAATAAAGAAGAAAGAAAAAAGAACAAACCATTAAAGTTCACTTATAAAGAGCAAAAAGAGTTTGATGAAATAGATGAAATAATATCAACCTTAGAAAATGAAATTGTAAATATCGATAATAAAATAAATTCTGCTGGAAGTGACTATGCCGCTCTTCAAAAACTATTATCTGAAAAGGAAGAGCTATCTGAGAAACTTGATTATTCAATTGAAAGATGGACCTATTTAAATGAATTAGCTGAAAAAATTGAGTCACAAAAAATAGATAAATAAAAAAACCCTTTATGGGTTTTTTTATTTATCAAAAAGGCCACCTGTTTTACCACTTTTAATAGCTTTTCTGCTTCCACCAATATTTTTTTCTGGTCTTAAAGCCCCTTGCTGAGAACTTTTATTCTTTTTTGCTTCAATTATTTTTTTCATCATTTCAATATTTTTATCTGACATTGTTTTGCTCCTTTAGTAACTTTGATTTTTACTGATGTATTTTTTATATCAAGCTATATTATATAACATTTTCACCTTCTAGTTTATACTTTTATTATATTAATTTTAAATTCTTTTAAACTAATGGTTTCTATCATAGGAAATTAACTTTCAGCTTTATCCCTATGATTTAAAGCTTCTTAACCTTGACATCAAAGGTCTTAAAGGATTTATAAAAGTATAATGTAGCTGCAACATACATAACAGCAGTTATAAAATATGGTATCTCATATCCGTTAGCGAAATATTTCATTATGAATCCAGCAATAACAGCACTTAATGCTCTGCTCAAATTACTAGATATATTATTTATACTTGCAAAGACAGATCTTTGATGTTCTTGTACTAGTTCCATAGCCATATTATTTACTATTGGTCCGGACATATTCATTAAAGCATTCCTGACAAATAATGCAAGGGATACAACTATTAATGATGGAGGTACTGCTATAAGCATTAAAAATGGAACAGAAACTATTTGACATACTATTATAGTCTTAACCTTTCCATGTTTTTGTGCAATTATAGGGGTTATAAGCCCCCCTATTCCCATCGCTACCTCAGCTAAGGACATAATTATTCCTATTTGATTTGTACTTGTATTTACCTTGTACTTTAAATATACATTAAAATATGGTACTACAAGGCCTGCACCAAAACCTATTATAAAGTTATATATAATAAATCTCAGTGGACCTTTCTCCTTTATAAGACTTACAGCATTCTTATAAAAATTACTTTCTGCTTTCTGAGCTACTATTTTCTTATCTTTAATCATTGCTGCAAATATACAAGCTACTAGACCCATCAAAGCAGATAAAACTATTGAATATTTTAGAGAAACTATAGAGCCCATAATCATATTCAGCTTTTCAGAAACATGTCCAGAAATAAAATATCCTACCATAGTTGCAAAAACGTTATCCGCAAAAGAATAACTAAAAAGTTTCAGCCTGTTATTTGGAGTTCCGTTTTCCATAAAAAATGGCCCCTCTGCAACCATTAAAAAGGCCATGGCACATCCCTGTATAACAGCAAATATTATCATTAATAAGCTGTTTTCAAAATACCCTTGAAGCATTGATGTTACAGGAACTAAAAACACTCCAAGAAGTATCGCCTTTTTCTTTCCCCATCGATTAACAATTACAGCAGCTGGAATTGAAAAGGCCGCTGTAGCTAATATTCTTGAACTTAATATTAAACCTAGATAGCCTTCTCCTAAATTTAACTCTTTTATGTATATTCCTTGAAGCATACTGAAAGCTCCCAAGGATATATAATAAAATGCTATAGTATAAAAATATAGTACTGCATTTTTTGAAATTCTTTGTTGATCTTTCTTTCCCCTCATAACTTCACCCTAATTATTATTTTATATAAGCTAATGTATCTCCATAATTAACTTACTACATTATATATAATACATCCTTTCCTATATATTTTTCAAATAATTTTAAAAAAGCATAGAGCTCGCTGCTCTATGCTTTATAAATTATCTCTGTCCTTTTTCGTATGGTACACCATCTGCTGCTGGCGCTGTTGTTTTTCCTACAAAACCTGCTAAAGCAAGCATTGTAAGTATATATGGTATACTTGAATAGAACTCAGTTGGTAAGTGCCAGCTGAAACCTTGCGCAAATATTTGGAAGGATCCTCCGAAGGCAAATAACATACATGCCCACATTGTACCAAATGGTTTCCAGTTACCAAATATCATAGCCGCTAGTGCTATAAATCCACGTCCTGCTACCATTCCTTCTCTATATACTGGTGTTACTCCAACAAGTGCAGCTCCACCAAGTCCTGCCAAAGCTCCTGATATTATTACACATAAATATCTCATAGCATAAACATTTATTCCTAGTGTATCTGCTGCTTTTGGATGTTCTCCAACGGATCTTATTCTAAGACCTAAAGGAGTTTTAAACAATACATAGTGAGATACAAATACCAATATTATTGCTATTATAACAAACCAGTTTATACTTGCAAGTAATGGCCCAATTATAGGAATAGCCTTTACTGAAGCTGGTATATTATATGGAAGGGCTGCAACTATATCTGTTTGACCACCCTTTTTAAATATCTTAAATATAAGAAAGCTTGCTAATGCTGATGAAAAAAGGTTTATTGCTGTACCAGATATAACCTGGTCCGCTTTTAAATGTATACTTAAAAATGCATGCACTAAGGATATAGCCATACCTGCTAGTATTGCACATATTACACCTATCTCTGGACTTCCCGATACATATGTTCCAAATACTGCAAAGAAAGCACCCATTGTCATCATACCATCAAGCCCTATGTTAACAACTCCAGATCTCTCAGAGAAAACTCCTCCAAGACCTGCAAATATTAAAGGTGTTGCTGTTCTTAAAGTCGCAGCTATTAATCCAATTATCATAACACTATCCATTGATTAACACCTTCCTCTTCTTTCTCTCTGAGAAGTATTTAACAATATAGTCTGTTGCAACAAATATAATTATTATTGATTGTATTAAATAAACTATTTCCTTTGGTATTCCATTCAACTGAAGCATTTTTGAAGAACTATTAAGTGCTCCAAAAAGAATTGCTGAAGGTATACAAGCAACAGGATTATTCTTCGCAAGAAGTGCAACTGCTATACCATCAAATCCAAAGCCCGGAAATGCCATCATGTCTTGTGCTTGATGCAGCACACCTGATATATGAGTTGCTCCACCAACCCCAGCTATAGCTCCAGATAGAACCATTGCTAAAATTATATTTTTTGATATATTTATTCCGCCGTATTCTGCACCATGTGGGTTTATTCCAACGGCTCTTATTTCATAGCCTACTGTTGTTTTCCAAAGTAACCAGTAAATAAATATTGCAACTAATATACCTATTATAAGTGCTATATTTGCTCTGCTCATACCGCTAAATCTTAAAAGTTCCGCACTCTTTTGTATTAGCGGAGTATTTGCCTCTCCTTGCACAGCAAATTTTGATCTTAATATAATGTAGTTTGCTAAATATAATCCTAAATAGTTCATCATTATTGTATTAATAACTTCGTTTGTTCCTATTTTGGCTTTTAAATACCCAGGTATACCAGCCCAAATTGCTCCTGCTATTATACCTCCTATTATTATAAGTGGTATGTGTACTATAGGGCTTAATCCTGGTATTAAACCTATTACAGCTGCTGAAACCATGCCCATTACAAACTGACCTTCAACTCCTATGTTAAATAGTCCACATTTGAATGCTATAGCATTAGCTATACCTGTAAATATAAGTGGTGTTACATATACCATTGTTTCAAGTGTTTTTCTTGTATCACCAAAGCTTCCATTCCATATTGTACTAAAAAGATCTCCTAAAGCTGAGAAGTATTCTGTTATTCCATAGCCTTTAGCCCACATAACGAAAAATACTGATACAAATATAGCAACAATTATAGAAAATAAAGGGAAAGCGATAGCTTTAAGTGAATCACTTAAAGGGTTATTAATTGCATTAGTTTTTTCTTTATTCAACATCTTTCACCTCTCTTTTTGCTTCGCTTAAGCTTCCTCCGGCCATAAGTATACCTAATTTCTGTTCCGTAGCATCCTTTCTATCTAAAATATCTACTACTTTTCCGTCATACATTACAGCGATTCTATCAGAAAGAGCCATTATTTCGTCTAGTTCAAGTGAAACTAGGAGTACTGCTTTACCATTATCTCTTTCCTGTACAAGTCTCTTGTGTATATATTCTATGGCTCCGACATCCACCCCTCTTGTTGGTTGCGATGCAATTAAAAGCTCTGGATCTTTAGATATTTCTCTTGCTGCTATAAACTTCTGTTGATTTCCTCCAGATAATGCTGAAGCATTAACTTCGTCGCTAGGAGTTCTAACATCAAACTCTTCTATAAGTTTTTTACAGTGTTTTCTTATAGCCTTATAATCCATTACTATACCTTTACTGAAAGGTTTCTTATGTTGAAGTCCCAATATACCATTTTCAAATAGTGAGTATTTTAATATAAGTCCCCTTTTATGTCTATCTTCTGGTATATGTCCTAGACCGCTGTCTATAATTTCTCTTGTACTTTTTCCATATATATCTTTGCCGCTTAACACTACTTTTCCACTTTCAGGTTTTCTAAGACCTGTTATAGCTTCAATAAATTCTGATTGCCCATTACCGTCAACACCAGCTATACCTACTATTTCGCCTGCATTAACAGTAATATCAACACCATCTACTACATTTAATCCTCTGCTATCTTTGGCAACTAAATTTTCAACTCTTAATATTTCTTTACCTAGCTTTGCTTGTTCTTTGTCAACTACTAAGTTAACCTTTCTTCCTACCATAAGCTCAGCTAATTGATCTATATTAGTTTCTGAAGTTTTAACTATTCCTGTAACCTTACCACGTCTTATTATAGTAACTCTATTACTCATTTTCATAACTTCTTTTAATTTATGTGTTATAAGAATTACAGATTTTCCTTCTTTTTTAAGGTTTTCTATTATAACTGCAAGTTCATCAATCTCTTGAGGTGTTAGAACAGCTGTAGGTTCGTCTAGTATTAGTATCTGAGCACCTCTGTATAAAGCTTTTAATATTTCAACCTTCTGTTGTTGGCCTACTGATATATTTTCTATAACAGCCTTAGGATCAATAGAAAATCCATATTTTTTAGATATTTCTTCAACATCTTTTATTGCCTTATTAATATCAATTTTAAGTCCTTTTTTAGGTTCTCTTCCTAAAACTATATTTTCTGCTACAGTAAAGTTATTTACAAGCATAAAATGTTGGTGAACCATACCTATACCAAGCTTTATAGCATCGTTAGGATTTGTTATTTTAGCAAGTTGACCATTTACATATACCTCACCTTTTTCTGGTTGATATAAACCATACAGTATATTCATTAGTGTGGTTTTTCCAGCACCATTTTCTCCAAGTAAAACGTGCGTTTCACCCTTTAGCAAATCAAAATCAACATCTTCATTTGCAATAGTCCCGGGAAAAACCTTAGTTATACCCTTCATTTCTATTACTTTCTCCATAATGCACCCACTGCCATAATCTACCAAAAATTAATAGATTAATAGCCGTATCCTCCCTTCCTTCCACATAAAATTTATTAAAAGATTTAATTTTTTTCTTTTTCTAGTACTAAAAATCTAAATTTATAGTACATTAATTAAAAATATATTTTTTATTTTTCCCATAGAAACAGTTTTTAATTAATATAATTATTTTATATCAATAAGTATGTTAGCGTTTACATACTTATTTTTTTTAAAATGCGAATCTATTCAAATTCACATCTACTTTTCTATAAATTTTTCTGACCCTTTAAGAACAAGTTTTGGTATAAGAGTAATATTTTTTACTTTAGAGTCTTGTTTGCCCTTTAAATTTTCTACTAAAATTTTCATAGAAGCTATACCTAATTCTGTTGTAGGTCCATCTATAAAGCTGATATTCATACCTAGAGAATTTAGTATGTCTACTTTATCAAATCCCACTATCGCAATATCCTCAGGTATTCTTAACTTATGACTGCGAATTGCTTTAACACATCCAATTGTCATTTTATTACTAGATATAAAAATAGCCGTTGGTCTATCTTCCATCTCTATTATTTCTTTAGTACATCTATAGGCTGATTCTTGTCCATAATCTCCAAACAGAATATACTTATCATCAATGTCTATATTATTAATAGCTAAAGCTTTTTTATATCCTATTAGCCTATTTTGTGCCGCATCAGAATTCATACGACCAGTAATTATAGCTATTTTTTTATGGCCAGCCTTTATTAGTGCTTCCGTACCATCAAATGCGCCTTTTATATTATCAACAAAAACTCCGCTAAAATCTGAATGCTTTACATGTCCATCTAACAAGACTACAGGAATTCCTAATTGTTCAATTGTCTTTAAATACTCACCATTCTGATCGTCCTCCACAGATGTTGGAGCAATTATTATTCCCCGAATTCTCTGTTCTTTTAAAAGCTTTAAAGCTTTTAATTCTTTTTGTATATTTTCATCAGTATTACAAAGAATTATATTTAATCCACATTCATCTGCTACCTGACTAACACCTTTTATAACTTCACCATAAAATTGATTATTTATTTCTGGTATTAGTACTCCTATAGTATTGGTCTTGCTTTTAGATAAACTTCTTGCTATAGCGCTTGGAGTGTAGTTTAATTCTTCAATTGCTTTTAATACCCTAATCTTGGTTTCTTTTTTTACATATCCAGAATCATTTAAAACTCTAGATACTGTAGTCAAAGATACTCCCGCTTTTCCAGCAATATCATTAATTGTTGCTGACACTTAAATACCTCATTTCCAATTATGAAATTTAGTTCATTTATTATTATTTATATTTCATAAATTAATATAAAATATGAATAATAATATATGTTAGCGCTTACATATTTAATATACAACATGTTACGACAAAGTTCAATACAATTTTTTTTAAATCATATAAAATTTCTTCGTAATATATGTTATTCTAAAGTCTCTTTATAATGATTATTACATTTTATATATGTCAATAAAAATGACATATGTCCTTTCTATAATTTTACAATTTATATTTATCTATTTCAATACCCTAAGGACTTATAAAAAAAATAATAAATAATTATTGTGAAAAACACATCAGTAACTTTAAGTTTTTATTTCCTTTGACTATATAAAATTATATGCAAATTATAGCCAAATACTTCTCCAAAATTACTGTATATATGATATAATAAAATGTAATTCTATTTTACATTAAATGGAGGTTTTATTTTGAGTACACAAGACAAAATAAGAAACATATTTTTATATTTACTGAGTATTAAAAATATGGACAAGAAAATAATACGGGATGTTTCAAAATATGAAAAAGTAATTGCTGAAACTGACCTTCTTAATAAAAAAGGATGTATCTTAAGCAAAAAAGAAGATGAGAATTGGCTGTATGTAAATAAAGACTGCAGTGAACTTTATAATATCCTTTTTAAAATATACTCTACGTTAGAAAAAAATAGTGAAGACCTAGAGATAGTTTGGGGACATAGCATTTTAAGCTGGGAAGTAAATAACGAAAAGATACTTCACCCTATATTTACAACAAAGATGTCTTTAAACTTTGATGCAAGAAATGCTGTTTTCAGTTTAGTTCCTTATAATAATATTACTAATTTAGAGATTGGTATTTTAGAAGGGCTAGACCTACCTAATTTACATAAAATATTAGATTTAAATTTAGAAATAAAAAATTCTGGAGTAGATGTTCTAAACCTTAGTGAAGTTCACGATATTTCAATAAGTCTTTTAAATTGTTTAAACAAAGAAGGTATAACAAATATAGTAAATGAAGATATTGTATCTTTATCTTCATTAGATATATCTACTAATCCTGTAATTTATAATGCTCCATGCATAATACTCAGAAACATCGATACAAGGCTTTGGGATTCAGAATTAAATAATATACTAGATTATATAGATGAAGGAAACCCTATTCCTAAAGCTGTGGAAGCTTTAGTTAAAGAAAGTGGTGCTACAGAAAATAATTTAAATAATAGAGAATGGGATCTTGTCGGTAAGGATGTATTATTCCCTCTTCCAGCCAACGAAGAACAAGAAGAAATAACAAGAAGACTTGCTCAAAATTTTGGTGTTGTAGTTCAAGGTCCTCCTGGAACTGGTAAAAGCCATACTATTGCAAATTTAATATGCCATCTTATGGCCCATGGAAAAAGAGTCCTTGTTACCAGCCAGACAGATAAAGCTTTAAAAGTTCTATCTGATAAAATACCGGATGAAATAAAATCTTTATGTATTAGCTTGCTTGGTAGCGATGCCAAAGCTTTAAAAGACCTTGATGAATCTGTAAGAAAGATTACAGAAAATTTATCTTTAGATTCTAACGCTCTTTTAAAGGAAGTTGTCCCACTAGAAGAAGAGCTTAAAAAATGTAGAGAACACATAGCAAACCTTATGCATGATTTGAAAGAAGCTGAGTCTTTCGAAAATAAAACTGTAAATTATAAAAATGAAACCTTTACTCTTACAGAACTTTCAAGATGGATAAGAGAAAATAGCTCTGTTTGTTCTTGGATTGATGATGAAATACAGATAAAAACTAAATGTCCTTTATCATCAGAAGAATTTAATAGACTAATTCATCATATGAAATCAACAAAAAAGATAGAGGTTGATAAACTTAATAAGGTAAAAGATATACTATGCAAGCTTCCATCCTATGAAGAACTGAATATAAAACTTGATAAAATGAATAAATTAGAATCAAATATTGAAGAGTATAGAAGAATTATAGACTTATGGAAAATCAGTATAAATAATAGTGATCTCGAAGAACTATTGAAGCTATGTATTAATGCTAAAGCTAAGATTGAAGAAATTGAAAGCAGCTGGCTTAAATCAATAATGAAGTCCTATTATAATACAGAAGTCTCAAGGGAGTTCTGGCCTGATGTTATATTAAATATAAACAACCACATAAAACAAATTAATGTTATAAAACAAATTATTAATTCACATAACATAAAGATTCCAAGCAATTTAGATATATATAAACTTCAGACAGATTTCCAAGTTATTTCTAAATACATAGAATCTAAAGGTAAACCTAGTGCTATGTTTAAGCTCCTTCATAATAATATAAATTATATATTAGAAAGCTGCGAAGTGGATTATAGGCCTATTATATCAAAAGAGCAGTGTAATATTTTCAATAAATCCTTAGAAAAAGAGCTTTTAGAAAGAAGCTTAAAAAACTTATGGAACAACACTGTTAAAGAATATGGTGGAAAACTCGTAAATAATTCTGATAGCAATTTTCTAAATGTTATTGCGGAAAATGTATTAGAAATAGAAGCTATTATAAACTGGGAAGAAGAGTATGTAAATCCAATTAATAAGCTTATAGAAGGTATTAAACTCCCTATCGAATTAAACCTTTGTAAAAAAGATTCAATAAACTACCTATTAAAAGGACTTCAATCTATTAAGTATATAAGAGAATATGAAGACTTGAGTAAATATATTGAAAATATAAGGAAAATGTTTTTAAATAATGAGTTATTAAATGAAGCATCTGATTGGATAGCTGAGTATGACAAAACAAAGGTTAGAAAATTATATGATAACCTATGGCAGTTAAGAGAACTTAAAGATACCGGTGATCAAATAGATAGATACTTAAATAAATTAGAAGAAACCTGTCCTTTGTTTGTAAAAAAGCTATTAAATGAATGGGAAAATAATACTCTAAACCTTTTGTATAATAATTGGGAGGAAGCATGGAAATGGCGTTCAGGAAGTTCTCTGTTAAATGAAGTTTATAAATTGAGTCCTGAACAAATAGAACAAGATATAGAAGCTGAAAAACTTAGAGAAAAGATGCTAATTAAAGAGATTGTAGCTAAAAAGACCTGGTATAGCCAAATAATGAGAACTACTGAATCTCAAAAAAGAAGTCTTTTCACCTGGCTAGAATCTATAAAAAGAATAGGTAAAGGTACCGGAAAGCAAGCTGCAAAATACAGAAAGCTAGCCCAAAGAGAGATGGAAAACTGTAAGGAAGTTATTCCTGTTTGGATTATGCCGTTAAATAAAGTAATCGAAAACATTAAGCTTGAAAAGAATATATTTGATGTAGTTATAGTTGATGAGAGCAGCCAAAGTGATATATCTGCAATAACAGCATTATTAAGAGGTACCCGAGCAGTTATTGTAGGTGATGAATGCCAAATAAGCCCTGAAGCTATAGGAAAAGATAACGAAATGGTGGAAAACCTTATTCATAGATATCTAAGAGATGTACCTCACAAAGAATGGTTTGATTTAAAAACAAGTTTATACCACACTGCTTTAAGAGTTTTCCCTAGTAGATTGGTGCTTAAGGAACACTTTAGGTGTGCACCTGACATTATAGGTTTCAGCAATAACTTATGTTATTCAGGTGAGATTATACCTCTTAGATGTCCTGAAAATAGGCATACTTTTAAACCAGAAGTTTATGCAATAAAGGTATCCGGCAATAAGGACAACTCTAAAAATATAAATGAAAAAGAAGCTGAGGCTCTTGTAGAAAAGATAGTTGAATGCTGCGATGATCCAAGATACAAAGACATGACTATGGGTGTTATCTCCCTGCTTGGTGAGTCACAAAGTGAATTAATCGAGAACTTGCTTAAAGAAAAAATAGGTATTGAAAAAATGATTGAAAGAAAATTAATATGTGGAGATGCCTATTCATTCCAAGGTGATGAGAGAGATATCATGTTTTTATCCCTTGTTATAGCTAATAACGCAAAATTCACAGCTTTAACCAAAGAGTCTGATATAAGAAGATTCAATGTTGCAGCCAGCAGAGCTAAAAACCAAATGTTTTTATTCCATTCTGTTGATTTGGAAGATTTAAATCCTAAATGTGTAAGAGCAGAATTGCTTAGTTACTGTTTAGACTCTAGCAAAAAGTATACATTTGCTTCTAGGGATGAAAACATATTAGTTTCTGGTTTTAAGAAGGATATATTTAGTCTGTTGAGGAGTAAAAATTATGATGTAAAATCCAATGTAACTATTGGCAAGTACAAAATAGACTTTGTGGTTGAGGGATTAAACAGTAGGCTTGCAATAGATTGCTGCAGCGAAGATACAGCTTATGCACTAAACTGGGAAGAAATTCACAATAGACGTATGACTCTTCAGAGAGTTGGCTGGAAATTCTTTATTATAAGAGAAAGTCAATTCTACTATAAATCAGAGGAAACTATGGAAAGACTTTATTCACAATTAGACAGCTTAGGTATTAAACCAGCAGCTGATGCTAGAGCACAAGCATACCTTGAAGAAGCTGCATATACTGTGGAATAATTCTACTTATATAACAAAGACCTGAAAACTACGGTTTTCAGGTCTTTGTTATATAAAAATTCTTACTAAAACATTAAATTATTTTATAAAGAAAATAACTAGAAAGTCAACTTATACAGAGGGCTATGTTTCCAAAGCTGAAGGTAGATTTTAAAACATATCCCGCGACATAAGTTGACTTTCGGCCTACTCCCTAGATTATACGAAAAACTTAAGTATAAACAGTGCTGCTATTATATAAGTAGTTATTGTTACCTCTTTCCCCTTACCTACTAGTACCTTTAATGCTACATATGATACTATTCCAAAAATAAGACCATCAGAGATACTGTAAGCTAAAGGCATCATAATTATTGTTAAGAAAGCTGGTATAGCTTCCGTAAAATCTGTTAAGTCTAGTTCCTTTATTGGTGATAACATAAATAGTCCCACTAGTATTAATGCCGGTGCTGTTGCTGCTGATGGTATCATGAGAAATAAAGGTGATATGAACAAAGCAAGCATGAACATTACAGCAGTTGATACAGCTGTTAGTCCTGTTTTTCCACCTGCTGCAACACCTGAAGCGCTTTCCACATAAGTGCACACTGTACTAGTACCAAAACATGCTCCTAACGTAGTTCCTATAGCATCTGACATCAATGCTTCTTTTGCTCTTGGAACATTCCCCTTTTCGTCTAACATTCCAGCTTTTGTTGCAACACCAACTAAAGTTCCGATTGTATCAAACATATCCATAAACAATAAAGTAAACAATGCTATAAACATATCTGCAGTAAAAATATGATTCCATTCAAACTTTAAAAATATTGGACTAATGCTTGGAGGCATGCTAAAAACTGCATTTGGCAGTTTTGTTATTCCCATAGGTATACCTATAATTGTTGTAACAACTATACCTATAAGTAATGCTCCCTTTATATTTCTCGCTAGTAACACTCCAGTTAATATAACACCTATTATAGCAAGTAATGCTGTTCCGCTGGTTACATTTCCTAATGACACTATTGTTCCTGACTTAGGATGTACAACTATACCTGCGTTTTCAAGACCTATAAATGCAATAAACAATCCTATTCCTACAGAAATTGCTTTTTTTACATTTACCGGTATTGAATCAATTATAGCTTCACGAACATTAAATATTGTAAGAATAATAAATATAATTCCTTCCAAAAAAGCTGCTGTTAAAGCGAACTGCCATGTATGTCCCATTCCAATTACTATTGTAAATGCAAAAAATGCATTTATCCCCATTCCTGGCGCTTGCGCAAAGGGCAGTTTTGCATATATACCCATAAGTAGTGTTGATACAATTGCAGCTAATGCTGTAGCTGTAAAAACTGCACCGAAGTTCATTCCTGTTTGAGATAAAATGCTTGGGTTTACAACTAATATATAAGCCATAGTCATAAATGTAGTTATACCTGCTAAAATTTCGGTTTTTATATTAGTTTCATTTTCTCTAAGTTTAAAATATGATTCCATAAATTTCTCCTTTGTAATATTTTGTAGAATTTTTTGTCCTTGTACATATTAGCAAAGGATTATTTAAAAGTCAACATTTTTTACGAACGTTTTAACCATAAATACTAATTATATTTTGCATTTACTTTCTAACATACTTAAATATAATACTTTTTTATATAATCTTATTATGTAATGTTCGTATTGATTTAAACTTTCATCTATAATAAAAAGAGTAAGTCATATAAAATATACTGACTTATTCTTTTTCTCATAGCATATATTGAGTTACTAGGCGGTCAGTTGACTTTCGATTTAGTAATCCTACATATTTAGTCTTCAAATGTTAGATGTTTAATAAGTCTGTCTTCTCCCAATACTGTGTTTGGAAAAATATTGGTCGCATTTTCAATATAATCTTCTGGCGATATTAAAGACGGACTGTAGTGAGTAAGCCACAATTCCTTAACCTCTCCCTCTTTTGCTAATGTTGCAGCTTCTGAAAAAAGCATATGATTATTTTCTAATGCCTTTTCTATATAGCTATCTTCTCCATACATACCTTCACATATAAAAAGATCAGAATTCTTTATAAATTCCTTTAGTTCCTCTACTGGTCTCGTATCAGTACAATAAGATATTTTTAACCCTTTTCGCTCTTCTCCTAAAACCATATCTGGTGTAAACCATCTGCCATCGCTTTGAACCTCTTCACCCTTTTGCAATCTATTCCAAAGAGTTACTGGTATTTTATTTTTAAGAGCCTTATCTTTATCAAATTTTCTAACCCTTGGCACCTCTATTGAATATGAAAAACAAGGTACTGTATGCTGAACAGATATTATATTTATATTGAACCCATTAAGACTTTTTGAAGCCTTTCCTTGTCCATGCATCTCCAATAAGTCAATCTTATAAGGAAGTACAGGTGCTATTACCCTAAGACCATTTACTATCTCCCATAAACCTTGTGGCCCTATTATTGTGATAGGATCTATTCTATTTGAATTAGCTATTGTGAGCAATAATCCTGGTAGTCCTGCAATATGATCTGCATGAAAATGTGTAAATAATATAGCATCTATTGATTTAAGTCCCCAACCAAGAATTTTTAAACTAACTTGAGTACCTTCACCACAATCAATTAAAATTTTTCTACCTTTGTAGGATACAATCATAGATGTAAGACATCTATTTGGTACAGGCATGCTTCCCCCACATCCAAGTAAACAAACATCAAGCATAAACTTATCCCTCTCTCAAAATTAAATTATTTAAACTTTATAATCATCCTTTAACATACTGCATGCATTAGCTTCTATTTTATATCCACCTATAGTACAGTTACCATCCTTATCCTCTTTAATCTGTTCTGAAATAATTTTATTTTCAATCATTTTTTTGCCAGCATTAACAATATAGTTACTTGGTAAATCTCCAAAATCTGTTTTTGAATCTTTTTTATAATTTTTGCTCATAATAAATCAACTCCTTCTTATATTAGATTTTCCGTTGAAAAATCTTTTATACTATTAAGGATTTTTTATTTAATAAAATAAAGCTGCATTTTATTTTTATACTGCAGCTTTACAAATATATTTCCTACTAGCTTTCTAAGCACTTATTATCAAATCATCAACTTTACATCCTAGTATTCTTGCAAGGACAACAACTTTATCAAAACTCGGATTTTTCTTATCCCCTCTCTCAAGTTCTTCTAAATAAGATTTTGAAATAGAAGTTTTATACTTTTTGTCTTTCGTGAGATTTTGAATATCCAAGGTTGTATATCCAAGGTTTAATCTAATTTCACGAATTTTTTTGCCATTTAACATAAGAAAACCCCCTATTCAGTTATGAAAATCCTTAATACAATTATAACTCTTTTTTATTAAAAGTTATAGCAAATTTTACTATTTTAGAACCAACTTGTCCTAAATAAAAGAATATATTTTAAGCCAAAAGGGTAAATTATTATTGTATATAATTTATGTGGAGGTGCTCAAATGGATAACAATAAAAGCCACTTAAAGACAGACCAAAAATCCAATGCTGAACTTAGAAAAATGTACCCAAAAGATGGTGCTAATATAGGAATAATAAATGGTGAAAAAATTGGTTCCCATGAAAACGGCAACAAATTTACCAAACGTTCCAAACTATCACACAATCAATAAACCTTGTTATATATAACATAATGTATTGCTATTCATATATAATATGTATTTACCTTCAAGATATAGGATATACTTAAAAAAGTATGTCCTTTGTTTTTCTATTCCTCTGCAGACATATTCTACTTTTTTGTAGTATAATGTATTAGACAAAATAAAGAGGTGGTTTTTATGAAAGATAAAATTCTCCATTTGCTCAGAGAGAATGAGAAAAATTTTATATCTGGACAATTAATAAGTGAAAAGCTTGGAGTTAGCCGTACCGCTATATGGAAATACATGAATGCTTTAAAAGAAGAGGGATACCATATAGAATCTATCTCCAAAAGAGGTTATAAACTACTATCATCTCCAGACTTATTGACCTTTGAAGAAATAAGTAATAGTTTAAATACCAAGTATATAGGAAAAAATATTATGTACTTTCAGACCATTGAGTCAACAAATAATAAGGCAAAAGAATTGGCAAATCATTTAAGCAATGGTACTGTTATTATAAGTGAAGAACAGACTTTAGGCCGAGGCAGGCTTGGGCGTGTTTGGACATCTCCTAAATATAAAGGAATTTGGATGTCTATTGTGTTGAAACCAGACATAGATCCACAGAGTGTTGCTATGGTAACTCAAATAGGCGCAGCTGCTGTAGTTAAAACTCTTAGTGAACTTGGTATACAAACTTATATTAAATGGCCAAATGACATAATCTTGAATGGCAAAAAAGTTTGTGGAATACTTACTGAAATGAGTGGAGAAATAAATAAGGTAAATTATATAGTTATGGGTATAGGTATAAACGTTAATATAGATAAAGAAGAATTTCCTGAAGAATTAAAGAACATAGCTACTTCCCTAAGTTGTGAAATAGGAACTAAAGTAAACAGAAAAGAAATAGTTACTAATTTATTAAATAATTTTGAAGCTCTATATGATGAGATTATACATAAAAATAGCATTGAAAGTTCTATAAAAATTTGTAGAGAAAATTCTATTTTAATTGGTAAAGAAGTAAGAATTATAAAAAGAAATCAAGAACACTTTGGAAAAGCTATTAATTTAAGCAATACCGGGGAACTAATAGTTCAATACCCTGATGGGTCTGTAGAAGAAGTAATATGCGGAGAAGTTTCTATAAGAGGTCTTAATGGAAATTATACACCTTAGTATAGGGTAATAGGACCGGGACCGAAAGTTAACTTATATAAAGGGATATGTTTCCAAAGGCTGAAGGTAGATTTAAAAACTTTGTGCCAATCTTAGCGAAGAGTTTTAAGACAACCTTAGAACTTAGATAGTGTCTGAGCGTAGCGAGTTTATCTAAGTCTTAGGTCGTCTAAAACTTAAGCTTTAGATTGGCTAAAAGTTTTTAACGGACTGAAGCTTTGGAAACATATCCCGGGGTATAAGTTAACTTTCGGCCTAGTACTTCTATATAGATAAATGTGCTTAAAAGTTGGCTTATTCTTAATTAAATACATTGATATACAAGGCTTCTAATGAAGGAATAAGTCAACTTTATAGTTAAGAAATCTATATAAGGCTTAAAAGTTTGCATATTATATTCCATATATCTAAATTTTATCTTATATTTAACGCCATCACAAATCTTAAAAACTTATTTATAAATTTACAACAACGAATAGTACTCCAATATGCATCAACTGGTCAATTAGGTTAACTATAACAAATTCTAAAGACATCTCTTTATATCTAATCATATAGCATTTTACATAATCAATAGCAAAATGACTTAGAAAAATTATTAAAAATCTATATATATTAAATGATTGAAAAAATATCAAGGTTAACCCAATTGGTAAACTATATAATGCTGCATGTAAAGCTAAATATTTCAAAGCTTGTCTCTTTAATTTTGATAGATCTCCTCCTTTAAGAAGCCTACTTAAAATAGCATTTCTCTGCAGAAATATATCTCCAACAATATGTGAAAATACTAGTAGTATATATATTTTCATATCTAATCCCCTATTTAATTACTCATTATAAATTTCTATAAATATTATTGCATTAAATAAGATGCTATTCAAGCTATTTATCCAATACTCTATTTTCTATCTTATTTATATTTAATTTATGTATAGTTTTAAGTTGTTAAGTTAGTTTACTTTTAATATTACTTTACATAATATTTGAATTGTTAACTAATAAAATATAGAATTTATATTTAGGCATCTGAAAGAAAATAGCAATTCAAAATATACTAGTTATTTTTTGAAGACGCCTTAAATCTCTATAACTTTAAAAGGCAAACATCTGTCAAAAGATGTTTGCCTTTTAAAATCCTATACTAACGCAGCTCTTTTTAAAGTCGGTATTATCCTATATGAAAGTACAGTTGTTACTAAACATTTTGCTAAGTCTCCTGGAATGAAAACTAAACACCCTGCCTTTAAAGCGCTATAAATTGTTATCTTTGCGCCTACTACATATTTAAGCACAACATAAAGATAAGGAACTCCTATTGCATAAGATATTACTAAGCCAATTAAAGTAGCAATAAATAATCTTTTTAAACTTGGTCTATCTGTAGTCTCTGATATTTTTCCTACAACATATGAGGCAACAATAAATCCAATTAAGTATCCAAAAGTAGGCTTAAATATATATGAAATTCCCCCACCAGCAGTAAATACCGGAATACCTATGAGTCCTATTACAACATAAACAATCTGCGAAAGAGCTCCAAGCCTTGAGCCTAATAAAATACCAGATAAAGCTACAAATAGAAACTGAAGTGTTATAGGTGCTGAGCCGATAGGTATTTTTATAAATGCTCCTATTGCTGACAATGCTGCGAACATTGATACTAAAATAATATCTCTTGTTTTAATTTTCATAATAACTCCTCCATAAATGCAATTATTATTGTAAACCATTAATAATATATCAGTTTACAATAATAATACTATAAATCTAAAGTCATTGTCAACTAACAATACCTTTTATAGGTAACAATGCTTTTTTAATCTTTACTCTATATAAATAGGTAAATTTATATCACTATTACTATAATGTAAATATAGTAATATAATAAATTATAGCGAATATCATAGGTTAGATAGGATTTTAAAAATTTTTAGGAGGATTAAAATATGCATGTAATTGATTTTCACTGTGATACTATTCATGAATTACTAAAAAGTGAAAAAGATTCAAACCTATATAAAAATAATCTAAGTGTAGACATAGAAAAAATGAAGAAAGGCGGCTCTCTGGCTCAGTTTTTTGCTTTATATATTAATTTAGAAGAGACTAATAACCCCTTAGATACTTGTTTGAAAATGTTGGACAAATTTTATATAGAGCTGGATAAAAACAAGAAACATTTATCTTTAGCAACTAATTATAATGATATTATTAAGAATAATTTAGAAAATAAAATATCTGCCTTTATTACCATTGAAGGTGGAGAAGCTTTAAATGGGAGTTTATATAACTTAAGAAATTTTCATAGACTTGGAGTTAGCTTGATTACTTTAACATGGAATTTTCCAAATGAAATAGGTTTCCCTAATTGTAAGGAAGAATATATGAATAAAGGGTTGACTACTTTTGGTATAGAATTAGTTGAGGAATTGAATAGATTATGTATGCTTATTGACGTATCTCATCTATCTGATAAAGGCTTTTATGATGTAGCTAAATTTTCTAAAAAACCTTTTGTAGCCTCTCACTCTAATTCCCGTGCTATCACAAATCATCCAAGAAATCTTACAGATGATATGATTAAAGTTTTATCCGAAGCAGGTGGTATAATAGGTATAAACTTTGAAGAATCCTTTTTAGGAACAAACTCTCCTGCTAGAATCTCTGATATGGTAAAACACATAAAACATATAAAAAACATTGGTGGAATTGAAGTTATATCACTAGGTTCGGATTTTGACGGCATAGACATTCCAAGCGAAATAGAAAATATATCTCAAATGGGAAAACTTATAGATGAGTTGAAAAAAAATAGCTTTTCTGAGGAAGACATAGAAAAAATATTCTATAAAAATGCATTAAGAATAATTAAAGATGTATTGTAAACTAAAGACAAGCTACTTTGCTTGTCTTTATACATATATTTTTCCTTCTATTCTTCTATCGTAATCAGACCAAGTATTTGGCTCAACACCTTCCCTTATTTGCCCTATTTTATTTAGGAAAGCATCTACCTGATCTGCAAAGTGTACAATATGTGCTTCTTCTGTATTAGGCTTTTTAGGAGAACCATATTCTAGCTTTCCATGATGCTGAACTACGCATCCTTTAATTCTCTCTTTAAAATCTTCACTATATAAATCTGGATTATTGCTAAAGGCTTCCTCTAACATTTGTACACCTATAACGATATGTCCTTCCATCTCTCCTCTTAAAGTAAAAGAAAAAGGTCCATCAACAAAATACTCTACCGTTTTTCCTATGTCATGGAGCTTTGCCGCCAATATTGCAATCTCTTTATTTCTAGCATTATACCTATACGCAAGCATTTTAGTAAGATACATTACATTTAAGGTATGCTCTGCTAATCCGCCTATATAATTATGATGTTGACTTACTCCTCCTATACCTTTTTTAAATTTTTCTACAAACTCTTTATTACTGAAAAAATAGTTATTTAACTCCATACATTCTTTACTTTTAAATTCCTCTTGTGACATTTCTTCCAGTTCATTCATTATATCTTCTATTGGTCTATTTACATAAGGAAGATAATCTTCCATTAAAAATTCCTCAATTTTTTTAAATTCTTTTATTTCAAATATGTTTTCTAATACACCTTTTACCTTTATAACATCTCCTACTTTTAAAATATCCATCGAATCTGCTATTGATGCCTTGACATCTCCCGATTTATCTCCAATATAAGCAATAGTCTTCTCTTTGTCTCTAAAGAGTTTTTTCATTATCATAAAAGTTGAACTTACATTTTCTCCTGATTTAACTTCTTTTGCATATATGTTCTTCATTTCTTCACCTCTCATAAATTTTCATAATAATATATAAGTATAGCTATCTATTATTATGTATTGTTTCATTGAAAGTTATTAAAGGAAATATATTAATAATTTTCATTAAATATTTTTATTGACAGGTGGAAGATTAAATAATATAATAAAATAAAAATATACCTATACCCCGTATATGTAAGGAGGTTGTATTATGAATATAATTTTTGATGATAATACAAAAGAAGCTTTAGTAAAAAACTTGGAAGAAAAAAATAAATCTGCTGTTAGATTAATGGTTAGAGGTTTTGGATGAGGTGGCCCTATCTTAGGAGTTGCTCTGGATGAGCCAAGTGCAGAAGACGAAATAGTAACTGTTAATGGTGTAAAATTTGCCATTGAACCGGATTCTTCTT
This sequence comes from Clostridium aciditolerans, assembly GCF_016316925.1. GTDB lineage: Bacteria > Bacillota > Clostridia > Clostridiales > Clostridiaceae > Clostridium_AM > Clostridium_AM aciditolerans. Next base: position 108,769 of record NZ_JAEEGB010000007.1, read on the forward strand.
ATCTATTCGATAATTCAAAAATAGTTTATACTAAGGGGATTTTTGGAAAAGGCTTTAATGTTATTCCTGCTGGCGGCAATAAAGGTTGCTAAAAATCTATAAAAACAGCTAATAACAAGATCTTTGTTATTAGCTGAAATTTTAAAAAAGCTGCAAACACATTGTGTTTGCAGCTTTTTATGGTGACCCTTAGGGGAATCGAACCCCTGTTACCACCGTGAAAGGGTGGTGTCTTGACCGCTTGACCAAAGGGCCTTATCAAGTTATTTCAAAATTTTTATTGACATTTATGGTGACCCATAGGGGAATCGAACCCCTGTTACCACCGTGAAAGGGTGGTGTCTTGACCGCTTGACCAATGGGCCTTATTAATATTTATTACATATACCCTACTGAGCACAATAAGTATAATATCTTATTTTCCCCCATATGTCAACATATTTTTTAATTTATTTAGTAATTTATTTAAAATTACTACAGTAGACATAACAATATTAGCTACTCTCTCCTTTTTCCACAGTAAGGACAATATTCAAAATTGCTATCTATCTCTCTGCCGCAATTTTTGCATTTATGCTGAATATTATTATTGTAATAACCATACTCCATGGGTTTTAGATCCCAATAGGTAATCGCTTCTTCTTCTCCCCTTTCTGCCCTAATCCCCTTCTCCTTTGATATCTCATATATTGAATTGCAGCAACTGCAAACTAAGTAGTATCTTTCATTCCATCTAAATATGGGAAGAAAAAATATATGAAAACATGAGTATACCTTAAACAATGTAAGTCCAGATACACCATCACAATTTTTACAGGATAAATTTCTAATAGTTTTAATCTCTTTTTTCTTATCTTCTATACCAAAAATACCTACAAAAAACACTGCTGTTACCTCCTAGTACTATCAAGTGATTCTTAGGTTCAGATGGAGTTTGCTTATAAGGATGATTTTCTCCATCTGAACCTTATTAACAGTATTCTTAGTGTCTTTAGCACTTAGAATACGTTATCCTTTAGGGGAAGAACTTATCCAGGCGCGTAGCAGTGCTTATCCCTCAGTTAAGCAGAGAGCCTAAATCTTAAGCAGGCATCCAAAATCTTAAGTAGGCATCCAAAATCTATGATTTTGAGATGATCACTTACACAGAGTGCTGATTTTGAGATGATCGCTTACACAGCGTGCTGATTTTGAGATGATCGCTTACACAGCGTGCTGATTTAGTGCGAATCGCTTACTCCTTCGAGAATAGGAGAAGGAGTTTCATACAAAAATGGGGGTGTTAGCAATGGTAGCGATCGGATAAAAACTTCTATAACTTATATAGTGCCAAACTTCATATATAAAAATTCCAACATATATTTTAACATAAGAGTTCTACTTTATCTATTGTTTATAGGCTAATTTTTGGCCTTATACCTCAATAATTATAAAAAACTAATGCAGTTTTGCATAAAAATTGATATAAGGTTATCATAATATATAATGATAATGAAAATCTAATTATAAGAAGGTGAACCTAAATGATTTTGATAAAAAACATAGAAGTTTTTTCTCCTCAATCTCTAGGCAAAAAAAACATTTTAATTTTTTACAATAAAATTGCCTATATTTCTTCTGAAGTAAATTTACCGGATAAAAATTTTCCTGAGATTAAAGTTATCGACGGAGAAGGTCTAACTGTAGTACCTGGATTAATAGATCTTCATGTACATATTACTGGTGGTGGTGGCGAAGGTGGCTTTACTACAAGAGCTCCTGAGCTTACACTGACAAACCTTACTACGAATGGAATCACTACCTGTATAGGCCTTCTTGGCACTGATGGAACCACAAGAAGCATGGGCAACCTAATTGCTAAGGCAAGGGCTCTTGAAGAAGAAGGAATAAGTACTTTTTGCTGGACTGGATGCTATCAGATGCCTACAAGAACAATAACAGATAGTGCTAGAGGCGACATTGTTCTTGTGGATAAAATTATAGGAGTTGGGGAAATAGCAGTATCTGACCACAGGGGCAGCCATCCATCAGAAAATGATTTAGTTCATTTAGCTAGTGAAGCTAGGGTTGGTGGAATGATCTCAGGCAAATGCGGTGTTTTACATATGCATATTGGTGATGGGAAAAAAGGGCTTATTCCTGTAATGGATATGGTTAAGGATTCAGAAATTCCTTATGACAATTTACTTCCTACACATATAAACAGAAATCCATTAGTTTATAAACAATCAATTGAGTATGCTAAAGATGGAGGATTTGTAGACATAACTACTGGTATTAAACCTGAAGGCGACGATGCTGTATATGCTTCTGATGTTTATAAAACCCTACTTGATGAGGGTATATCTCCTTATAGCATTACTATGAGTTCAGACTCTGGCGGCAGCATGCCTATATTTGATAGTACTGGTAAACTATTAAAGCTGTCAATAGGCTCCCCTTCAACGAACATGGACACAATAAGAGAGTGCATAAGCAAAGGTATTTCAATGGAAGAAACCCTTATTCCATTGACAGCTTCCCCTGCTAAATTCTTAAAATTAAAAAACAAAGGTAAAATTGAGGAGGGTTACGACGCTGATCTGCTTATCTTAGATAAAGACTTGAAACCTCATACAGTATTATGTAAAGGCAAAGTTATGGTTGAAAATTATAAACCTGTAGTATTTGGAACCTTTGAAAATAAAATATAGAGGTAAACAACTAAAAACTAGTTTACCTCTATAGGGTTCCAAACTAGAAAATTGGCTTACACAAAGGGCTATGTTTCCAAAGCTGAAGGTAGATTTAAAAACTTTTATATGAAACTCCTCTTCTTTACGTCAGAGGAGTAAGCGATTCGCACAAAATCTACGATTTTGGCTCTCTGCTTAACGGACTGAAGCTTGGAAACATAGTCCGGGGTGTAAGTCAATTTTCGGCCTTGCACCCTTATATTACATTTCCATCAGTTGATATGGTTACTTCTTTATATGGCACTATTGTTTGTGAGTTAAGCATTGCATTTTTAACTGCACTTACTATTCCTCCACAGCAAGGTACTTCCATTCTAACTACTGTGATACTTTTAATATTATTCTTTCTTAGAATTTCAGCAAGTTTTTCTTCATAGTACTTTACATCATCTAGCTTAGGACATCCTATAACTGTAATATGATCCTTAATAAAATCACTATGGAAGTTTGCATAGGCATAAGCTGTACAGTCTGCTGCAACTAATAGGTCAGCATTCTTTAAATATGGTGCCTCAGTATTTATAAGTCTAAGTTGTACAGGCCACTGTCTTAACTCTGACAATGACTCCTCTGAACTTGCTTTTCTATTACTTGCTTTTACCGTTGATGCTACTTTTAAAGGCTTTCTTTCTATCATTTTAGCAGCAGTACCTGGACATCCACATGGTAAAGGCTTCTCTTCAGTTTTTTTCATTCTTTCTGCTATTTTTTGAGCTACAGCCTCTTCATCATAAGCTTTGCTTTCTCTTTCAATAATTGTTATAGCATTAGTTGGACACTCTGGAAGACAATCTCCAAGACCATCACAGTATTCATCGCTTATAAGCACTGCCTTCCCATCTATCAATTCGATGGCTCCTTCATGACATGCATGTACACATAGTCCGCATCCGTTACATTTTGATTCATCTATATTTACAATTTTTCTTATCATAATAAATTTCCTCCTCTTGTCTTATTGTCTTTATTATAATAAAATACACTTATATATGTCAGTAACATATGTTACCTTATATATAAATACATTATTTATTCAAGCCTTTTCCATTATACATATTATTTGGAGGTAATATCATGAAAGACTTAATAAGTATATTGAAACAATGTATTCTTATGAAGAGCTTTAGCGAAGATGACATTGAAGAGCTATTAAAAAACATAAATTACTCAGTCAATTCCTATTCTAAGGGTGAAATTATAGCATTAGAGGGCTCTAACTGTTCAAGCATTGGAATTGTACTTAGTGGAAGTGTAGAAGTTCAAAAAATATATGCATCAGGAAAAACAGTAACAATAAGCAAGCTTAATGAAGGTCATATTTTTGGAGAAGTAATAATATTCTCAAACAGAAGCACCTACCCCGCAACAATTGCCTCTCCTGAAAATTCAAAGGTTATGTTTATATCCAAAGAAAATATACTAAAATTATCTAGTATAAACTCAAAATTTTTAAATAACTTCATGACCCTTCTATCTAACAAAATACTTATGCTGAATAATAAATTGAGAAATATATCTTATCAGACAATAAGACAGAAAATAGCATCTTATATTTTGGAAGAATATGAATCTCAGCAAAAATTAACCATTAAATTAAGCTGCACAAAAAAAGAGATGGCTGAGCAACTTGGCATTCCACGCCCTTCTCTCTCAAGAGAACTAATCAATATGAAAGATGAAGGTATAATAGATTTTGTTAAAAACACTATTACTATTTTAGATTTGGAATTATTAGAAGAGATTCTATCAAATTAAAATGGGAAACGAAATTATCGTTTCCCTAATATTCGTATTTATAATATTAGCAGCGTCCTCTTCCTCCAAATCCGCAGAAGCATAATAAAATTATTATCCAAATTATGCCACTGCCTCCGAAACCGCATCCAAATCCATCAAATCCGCAACCTCTGCGTCTGCCTCCCATAAAGTCTCCCTCCTTATCATCTTTTAGTATTAAATCTAATATAAATTTCTTCATCTGCTTCTACAATAACATAATATTTATATACATCTGTAAATGTTACTGCATTTTTTAAATTGTATTTCTTTATCAGTATTAAATCTTAAGTATCTTTTACAAATCTCTTCATCTGCTTCTATAATAACATTATATTTATATATTTTAGCAGAAGCGTCTTCCGCCACATCCACAGAATATGATCAATATAATTATTAGACAAATTATGCTGCTACCTCCGAAGCCGCCATCAAATTCACAACAACAATGTCTGCGTCTCCTTCTACAACAATGTCTGTGTCCCATAAAGTCTCCCTCCTTATTATCTTTTAGTATTAATCTAATATAAATTTCTTCATCTGTTTCTATAATAACATTATATTTATATGCATCTGTAATTGTTACTACATTTTTTAAATTGTATTTTTTTATTTAGTATTAAATCTTAAGTATCTTTTACAAATCTCTTCATCTGCTTCTATAATAACATTATATTTGTATACCTCTGTAGATGTTACTACATTTTCTAAATTATATTTTAAAATTGTTATAGTATTGTGATATTATATAATTGTATATGTTTCATAATCATTTTAATGAGCATTGTAAAATTATATAAATTTCATAATTCAATATCAAGGGGGATAATTATGGATGAACTTATTATCAAAAACAAGTTACATGAAGCTTTCAATGAATTAATACCTTACATGCAGTATTTTTTTGAGGATGAAATAGCCTTTACTATGTCAACTACAGACCATTTTATAAAAGTAGTTAATAGTACAAATATAAATATGAACGCTAAACCTGGCGATCCACTGAGACCTGGTGGTGCTGCTTATGAATGTATTAAAGCTAAAAAGCCACTTACACTTATAGTCCCAAAAGAAGTATTTGGAGTTGCCATTAAAGCCATAGGTATTCCAGTAAAAGATGACCGTGGCACTATAGTAGGAAGTATTGTTCTAGTGAAAAGTTTAAAAAGATATAATGAAATATTAAGTTTATCTAAAACTTTATCAGAATCTTTAGATGAGATCTCCCAAGCCTCTGGATTAATTTCTTGTGGCATAGAAGAAGCTGTACATTCTAACGATCTGGTCTTATCTGAAGTACATGAAGCGGCAAGTAATGCAAAGAATACAGATGAAGTATTAAGTTTTGTAAGAAATGTAGCATCTCAAACAAACCTTTTAGGGTTAAATGCTGCTATAGAAGCTTCCAGAGCAGGAGAGCATGGACGAGGCTTCTCTGTAGTAGCCAATGAAATTAGAAAGTTATCTAATTCCAGCAGTCAATCTATAAATGAAATAAATAATACTCTTACAAAAATAGAAACTTCGGTAAACAGCATTGCCCAAAGTATTACCTCTACTACGGACACTTTTAAGGAACAGTTATCGAGAATTCAGCAAATGGATGCTGCTTTGCAGAATTTAAATTCTCTGGCAGCAACTTTAAAGAAAATGGCGGAATAAAATATAGGGTTATAAGCTCGAAACTTATAACCCTATATTTTCGCCTTGTAATCTTATATTCTAAATTCTAAAATTCACTCAAAAGATTTATTATCCTAAATTAGATATGTTAATTTCATGCTTTTTTATTTTATTATATAGGGTGTTTCGCTGCATTCCAAGTATTTCTGCGGCATGAGTAATATTGCCTTTAAATATTTTTAAAACCTTTAAAATATGCTGTTTTTCTATATAGTCAAACTTTAAATGCTCTTTATTTAAGTCTAATAGTTTTACTATTTCACAATCTTTTTCATTAAAATAACCTATAGGCATCATTTCTGTATTTACAATAAGCTTAACTATATTTTTTAATTCTTCAACATTTCCCGGCCAATTATAACTAAGCATTTTCGAACTGTACTCTTTAGGTATAATAATATTATTTTTATTACATTTTTGGACTTCCATCTTCATAAAATGCTCAATAAGAACGGATATATCACTTTTTCTATCCTTAAGTGGCGGAAGGTAAATAGGCAGTACATTTAATCGATAAAATAGATCTTTTCTTAAATTTCCTTTTTCAACTTCTTCCTTTAAATTTTTACTGCTTGATGCTATAATTCTTACGTCTACAGGTATAGGTCTATTGCTGCCAACTCTGGTTATAACGCCTTCCTGAATCATTTTAAGTATTTTTGTTTGGGCATTTATTGATAAGTCCCCTACCTCCTCAATAAATATAGTACCACCATCAGCTAGTTCAAGTTTCCCTACATTAATTTCCTTTTTACCACTTACTGTATCTTCATATTCATATCCAAAGAGCTCTGATTCAATAAGTGGTTTGAGAATTGAGCTGCAATTTACTTTTACAAAAGGACCATCCATTCTACTGCTGTAGTTGTGAATACACTCTGCAAATAAATTTTTACCTGTCCCACTTTCTCCTGTAATAAGCACTGTTCCTTTATTATTAGATATCTTTTTAGCATATTCAATTGTACTAGTTATGCTCTCTTCTTCACTAATTATTTTATCAAAGGTATAAAAAGCTTGATAGTTTTTGAATTTATTATTAAAATTTCTGCTTTTGCTCAGTTCTTCAAAAATATATACTATCTCAATTATATTGTCTTCTGTATTATATATTGGTTTTGCCATTAACCTATATTTAGAATTATTTAGTATACTTACTTCCATTGAAACACTTTTACTTAAATATATTTCTTTTATTATGTTATCCCAGTCCTTTACAACATCATTAACCTTTGATGATTTTAATTGCTCCTCTGTAGCTCTAAATATTTCTAAAGCTTTTTTATTATAGGTTCTTATTTTTCCCTCTATGTCAGATATAATTAAAGCTTTTGGAATTGCATCAAAAACTGTTTTTATGTGTTTATCTATTACGTATTGAATCTTGTTTAATCTTTGAATCTCAATCATTTTCTCAATAGAACTGCAGGAAGAAATAATCATACCTATGGTATGAGGATGGAACTGTACTGAAGTCCCTACAATGCTTAGAATTCCTATTATTAAGCCATTGTTATCTTTTATAGGAGCAGCAAAGGATGTCCATTTACTATAGGCCTTAATATAGTGTTCTGAGGATGAAACCATTGCAGGACATTTGTTTTTTATTGCCATGCCTATAGAGTTTGTTCCAATGTTTTCTTCATCCATGTATGCACCAGGTATTATTTTCATATCAAAAATCTCAGCAACTGTCTTCTCATTACCAATAACACTTAATATGCAGCCATCACAGTCTGTAAGTATATAAAAAAACTCATCATACTCTGGATATTTAACCAAATTCTCTATATGAGGCAAAGCATTTATAATTAATTCTCTATTAATTACATACTTAATATTAAGTTCTATTTCATCCAATATCTTTTTACTAAAAACTTGTTCAGCATCAATGCCAATATTCCTGCATCTTTCATGAGAATTTTTAATATCTGATTCTTTAATCACTTTTATTACTCCTTTTACAAAGTATTAACTTTACTTGCTGCATCTTCTTATTTTTATCAACTCCGCAGCTATACTAATGGCTATCTCTTCTGGAGTTTGTGCCGAAATTTCCAGTCCTATAGGACAAAATACTCTATCTAATTCCTTCTGAGTATACCCCTCATCTTTTAACTGGCTGTATATAAAGCTTCTTTTTGTCTTGCTTCCTATCATCCCTATGTATTTAGCATCTGTTTCTAAGGCTTGTGCTAAAATATCTTTATCGTAGGCATGTCCTCTTGTTATTATCACTACATAACTTTGATCATTTATTTCTATATGTTTTAAAATATCATCAAATGCAGAAAGTATAATAATTTTATCTGCAGTTTTAAATCTTTCTTTATTAGCGAACTCTCTCCTGTCATCCAAAACTACAACTTTAAAATCTAACATTTTCATAATCTCTGCTAATTTTTGAGATACATGTCCAGCACCAAATAGGTATATTGTTTCACAATTCAGTACAGGTTCTACCAGGTATTTCTCGTTATTTGCCATAAATACTTGCATTGTTACTTCCTTAAAATTTTCTCTAATCTTTTGAAATACTGGTTGGACTATATCACTTTCTTCCCCATAAAAATCAGTTTCAGTGCAAATCCACTTGCAGTTATTATGAAGAATTTCATCTTTGCTTTCTATTTTTGTTACTATTGAATAATTTATTCCTTGTTTCCTTAAGTTAGATGACTGCTTATATATTTCTGCAATATTATTGTTCTCAGCATCAACATATTCCATTAGTACTTTTAATTCTCCGCCGCATACAATTTCTAGAGAACCACCACCCTCAGTTGACAAATCAAGGTTTTTAATTATAGTTCTTTTGTTACCAAACACCTCTTTGGACAACTTAACTGTAAGAGCCTCAAATAGTCCTCCACCAATGGTTCCTATAATTGAAAAGTCATTTTTTATTATCATTTTAGATCCTCGTCTACGAGGTGCTGAACCATTTTTATGTAAAATAGTAGCTAAAACAAAACTTTCTCTTTTATCTATAAGCTCACTTGCTATATCATATATCTGAAACATGTATATCACCTCTGATAACAACATTTTATATTTATACTATAAAATATTTATGTCTCATTGTCCAATGAGCAAAATTAAATTAATGATTATTTTTTGAACATTGCGCATTATTTAAACATTTTTTATAATACTGTACTTGTTTACATATAATATTTAGTAAGTTAAACTAAATATGTATAAAGTCTATAAAACTCAACTAATTTAAATTAAAACAGAAGTAGGTCGTTTTTATGATATTAAATCCTTTAATTATATCTTTAAAAGTATCTTTAATTTCAACAATTTTTACATTAATTACTGGTGTCTTCTTAGCAAGAGTGCTTACAAAGTACAATTTTAAAGGCAAGGATATATTAGAAGCTATAATAATTTTACCAATGGTACTTCCTCCCTCTGTAACAGGATATGGTTTGCTGATTTTATTAGGAAAAAAAGGTTTTATTGGGGAAGTTCTTTATAATCTCTTTGGAGTGCATTTAATATTTACTACCGCAGCTGCTTGTATTGCTTCTTATATAGTTTCTTTACCATTAATGTATCAAAGTTGTAAGGCAGCTTTCATGAGCGTTGATAAGATATATGAAAATACTGCTAGAACTCTTGGTGCCAGTGAAGCTAGAGTATTCTTTAAAGTTACTTTACCTTTGGCTTATACTGGAATACTTAGTGGTACAATTCTTTCTTTTGCCAGAGCTTTAGGAGAATTTGGAGCTACACTTATGGTAGCTGGAAACATTCCTGGCAAAACACAGACAATTCCACTAGCTATATATTTTGCAGTTGAAGGTGGAGATACTAAAACTGCAAATATACTTTTCACTATTGTCTTGATATTTAGTTTTACTTTAATTTATGGACTAAACATGTGGACAAAGAAAAAGAATACTAATTAGTTTAAGGTGGAAATAATAAATGATTGATATTAAATTATTTAAAAAAATGAATTATTTTAATTTAGATGTTAACTTTTCTATTGATAAAGAAGTTCTTGTTATTCAAGGTCCTTCAGGCTCAGGAAAAACAACAATATTAGATTGTATATGTGGAACTAAAACTCCTGACGAAGGATCTATAACAATGAATGGCAAGACAATTTTCTCCTCTAATAAAAAAATAAATATAAAAATTAAGGATAGAAATATTGGATATGTTTTTCAGAATTATGCTTTATTTCCTCACATGACTATAAAACAAAATATATCCTTTGGAACTAAATGCAAAAAACTAAAGGATTCTGATTACATAGATTATTTGATGAATGTATTTAATATTTATCATCTTGAAGATAGATATCCAAATCAAATATCCGGTGGTGAAAAGCAGAGAGCTGCTTTAGCAAGAGCACTGGCAGTAAAACCTGAAATGCTACTTTTAGATGAACCTTTTTCTGCCTTAGATGTGAACACTAAAAATTCTGTGTATAAAGAATTTCTTCAATTAAAGAAGTTATGGAGAATTGATATTATATTAGTTACCCATAATCCAGAAGAAGCTCGTTTATTAGGAGATAGGATAATAAGTATTGAATCCGGTAACATTTGCGATGTCGAAACTTCAAAACGTAACATAATTATGTAATTAAATATACATTTTACGCATCGATGCTTTTAATCAACTAAAATTTTATTTCTACTAAAATGCATTATTTTAGTAAATTGATAACTTTAAGGGGGAACTTATTTTGAGAAAAATATTAATTTCTGCAATGGCAGTTTTATCACTAATTTCCTTTACCGCCTGCGGCAAAACAGCAAATGAAGCCAATAAAAGTCCTGAAAAAAATATTACTATTTCTGCAGCCGCTAGCTTAAAAGATGCTCTAAATGAACTCAAACCAAAATATGAGCAAAAGAATAATGTGAAACTTACATTAAATTTTGGTTCTTCTGGAACCTTGCAAAAACAAATAGAGCAAGGAGCTTCTGTAGATATTTTCATTTCCGCTGGAATGAAACAAATGGATGATTTAAATACTAAAAACTTAATAGATAAGGACACTAAGAAAAATCTATTGAAAAATAAGCTAGTTCTAATAGTTTCCAATGATTATAAAGATAAAATTAAGAGCATTAATGACGTAATAAATAATGACGTTAAAATATCCGTAGGAGAACCTGCTTCTGTTCCTGCAGGTCAATATGCTAAAGAGACACTTACAAACTTAAATCAGTGGGATAAAATCAGCTCAAAAATAGTTTATGGTAAGGATGTAACTCAAGTAGCAACTTATGTTGAAAAAGGTGAAGCTGCTGCTGGCATAGTTTATAATTCTGATACTATAAGTCTAAAAAATTGCTCAATAGTTCAAATTTTTGATGAAAAACTACATAAGCCAATATTATATCCTGAAGCTGTTATATCCTCTAGCAAAAATAAAGATGAAGCTAAAAAATTTCTAGAATACTTAAACTCAGAGGATGCCAAAGCTACATTTAAAAAATATGGTTTTGAAACAGTAAGTTAAAATTTTATTATTAATGTTATTATTATAAAGAAAAGAGCTCTATTTAAAGCTCTTTTCTTTATAATTTTACTTATTATTGATTCTTCTTCTTTTAATCATTCTTATAATTGTTAGTATCATCCCAATGGCACAAATTGAAGCCGCAGCTATGTATACAATATTCATAGCATATATAAATACATCGTGTCTTCCTGGTACAAAACTAGTCACATTATATCCTATCTTTGCACTCATCCTGTTATAAAGCAATGCTACTGAAAAAGCTATTCCAAAAACCATCCCCATATTTCTCACTAGAGCATTAACGCTTCCTGCTATTCCCAACTTATCGCGAGGCACAAGAGACATAACAATAGAATTATTAGGTGATTGAAATAGCCCATTTCCTAAGCCTAATACAGCAACCCTAATCACTATGTCAAAGTATGTTGAAGTTGTATTTAGAAATCCTACTAAAAGAAGACCAACTGTTGTTGCAAATAAGCCAAAAACAGTAAGAAGCTCACTGCCTATTTTATCTGAGAGATAACCACTTATAGGTGCAATGGTACCTGCACTTATTGGAAAGATCATCATTAGTATACCTGCTTTTCCCGGGCTAATATTCATTATATATTCAAGGTAAAATGGATGAATTATATTATTACAAAATATTGCCACAAAAGAAACAAAGGCACAAAATATGCTTAAATTAAATAGCTTATTATGAAACATTTTGAAATCAAGCATCGGCTGCTCCAGCTTCTTTTCTACAAAATAGAAGGAAACTAAAGCAATAGCACTTATTATAAAGCTTATTATAATTTTGTAATTTTTCCACCCTAAGCTTTCTCCGCTTAGCATAGCCCAAAATAATGATACAACAAAAATTATAAATATAATTGAACCTTTTAAATCAAAGTATATAGGTCCTTGAGTTTTTTTCTCTATAGGCAATATTTTTCTTCCTGCTAAATATCCAATTATCCCTATTGGAATGTTTATCAAAAATATAGACTGCCAATTAAAAAGTTCTACCATAATTCCTCCTACAGGAGGACCAAGCATTGTACCTACGGCAACTGTAGTAGCGGAAAGTCCTAATGCCCTTCCTCTTTCATTCGGAGGAAATGTTGCTGCAATTATACCTTGGTTCGATGACATAGTCATAGCAGCACCAATAGCTTGGATAATTCTAGAAAAAATCAAAAACCTTACAGTCCCTGATAGTCCACACAATAGTGATCCAATTGTAAATATTAAAAAGCCATATTGATAAACTTTGCTTTTCCCTATGATGTCTGCTACTCTTCCGAAAATCAATACGAAAGCTGAAACAACAATTAGATAGCTAGTAACAACCCACTGTATTTCACCTAATCCAACGGAAAGCTTAGAAGACATATCCGGGAGCGCTACATTTACAATGCTGCTATCTAATGTAGCCATAAGGGTACCCATTAAAACTACCGCTAAAATAATCCATCTTCTTTTATATATTTTTTCTTTTTCATCTTCAATGCTAATTTTTTCTTTAATCATATTAAGCTATATGCTCCCCTCACTAGTAAAAAGTTTCCAAGTTAACTTTATATAATACTTTATTTACTTGCATTATATATAGGCTTTTCTATTGATATTTTACCCTATTTATAGCTTAATTATTTTTATTGTGTTATATATTTAAATGCTTGGAATTTTTTCTTTTTTACATGAAAAATATTCTCAATTTTTTAGACATCTATCAATATATCATTTAAATTTTCTATAAATATATCCACAAGTTTTGGATCAAAATGCAATCCCTTTTGATTTTTAAGATATTCCAAAGTTTCCTCAATACTTATAGCCTCTTTATAAACTCTTTTGTGTGTCATTGCATCAAAAACATCTATTATTGCCATCATTCTAGAACTAAGTGGAATATCTTCTCTAGATAAACCATTAGGATATCCTGTTCCATTATATTTTTCATGATGATTTAATGCAATTTCTGCAGCTATTCTCAAAATATCTAACTCTGATTTATTGAGAATTTTATTCCCGAAAATAGTATGTTCTTTGATTGTTGCAAACTCATCTTCTGTTAATTTTCCTCTTTTTTTCAAAATAGCATCAGGTATAGCTATTTTCCCAATATCATGCATGGTACTAGCAATTTTTAGTACTTCTGCTTCAGAAGAAGAAAAACTGTTATGCAATGCAAATTTATACATCATCTCAGAAATTCTTTGAACATGTCCAGCGGTATCCTCAAAATGATTTTCAACAACTTCTCCTAAAGTTGTAATAATTTCCTTCTGTGTATTTAAAATCATATTGTTTAGTATATAGTTATTTAAAGCTACAGAATAATTTGTTAAAAATAAATTGATCAAATTAAAATCATATAATTCCGAGTCACCTTCAATGAATATATAGTTATTTAAATTATTTTCACCACTATTTTTAATAATGAAGCCTTTACCAATAAAATGAACCTTTCCACTTTCATGTAAGTCCTCTTTTATCCATCTTGAAATATACTCCAATTCAGAAATATCTTCTATATTTTCACCAATGTATTCAGTATATTTTCCAGTAGCGGATGCGATTGTAGTTATATTGCTTTTATCAAGAGTTACAAAACCGTTAGATAATTTAGTTGATGCTTCGCGGATATATAATATTTCAGCATCTTCTTGATAAAAGCAAGACAATTGACTTAAAATGTTACTTAAAAATTGATCTAGAGTATTGTGCTTAAATAGATTTGCACTAGTTTCAATAATTTTTTCTAAGCCTCTGCGATTTTTATCGATTTGAAGCATATCTCTATAATTTCTTAATGCAGAATACATAGTTGTGTGTAATCTTGTAACAGTCATTTCTGTCTTTAAACGATAGTCATTTATATCATATTCTTTGATTACCTTCTCTTCTGGAGCCTCTCCTGGTTGTCCAGTACGTAAAATAATTCTAGTCATTTTATTTTTTAACGTTTTACGCAAATATTCTACAACCTCAAGCCCGGAATTTTGTTCTTCCATTACTACGTCTAAAAATAAAATCGCAGTATTAGGATTGTTTAATAAAACTTCCTTTGTTTCCTTTCCGTTATATGCATCAATAAATTCTAAGGTTTTACCTTCAAACTCAAAATCCTTAAGAATCATTTTTGTTACAGTGTGAACTTCCTCATCATCATCTGCAATAACAATCTTATACTTACCATATAATCGAGGCTTTATTTCCTCTTCATCACTTAAAAAATCTAGTTCAATATCTTTAGATTCTAACATTTTACTCATCTTTCCACTCCTTGACTTAGACTAATGTTAATTTTAAAAGTAGTACCTTGTCCAACAACACTTTCGCAAACTATTTTCCCATTTAATGGTCCAGTAATTAGATTATATACCACATTTAAACCTAATCCACTTCCACCTTTATTTCTATTAGTTGTAAAAAAAGGATCAAATATTTTTTGAATATTTTCTCCTGAAATACCACATCCATTATCAGAATATAATATTGAAAGTTTATCATCATTTTTATTTATATCTATTTTAATGGTACCATCTTTTTTATCTTTAAATCCATGAATAAGAGAATTCATAATTAGGTTTACAATTACCTGTGAAAAAGCTCCTGAATAACTGTTAATCACCAAGTCCTTATCACAGTTTATAATAAATTGATGATTAGTGTTTTTATATTCATGTTTCAAACTTAACAAAACAGTTTGAATATATTCATATAAATTAAAATTTGTTTTTTCTTCTATAATTTGATTTACAGCAATAGCTTTAAAGCTCTTGATTAATTCTGATGCCCTATTTAAGTTTACATTTAGTATTTTTGAACTTTCATCTATAGAGTTTATATATTCGACAAAGTTTTTCTTAGTCATCTTGCCTTCAGACAATAGTGCTAAGTTTTTCTTATTAATAGATTCCAAATATGATGCCGCAGATACTGATACACCCAAAGGCGTATTAATTTCATGAGCAACACCAGATACTAAACTACCTAATGAGGCTAACTTTTCCTTATCAATCAATTCTTTCATAGCAATTCTCAATTCCTGGGTTCTCTCTAAGACTAAATTTTCTAATGATTGCTTTTCAGCTTCATTTAGCCTTTTGATTTCATCTTGAGCTTCAACAAGTTCATTAAAGGATTTTTTTAGATTCGCTGACATATAATTGAATGCTATTGATAATTCATAAATCTCATTAAATTGAATCTTTTCTGTATCTAATTTTACATCCCAGTTTCCTGATGATAGTTGAAATGCCGCTTTAGAACTTTCCAATATTGGATTAATAATTCTTTTTAATATAACTAGACCAGCTAAAGCTCCAATTATGGTAATTATTAAAATAATAGCTATAGTGATATTTTGTCTAGCTTTTATTGTACCCATTAAATCTTTTTCTGGTATAACAACAACTACCCTCCACTCAAGTCCCTGAGGCTCTTCCATCGGAGAAATTAATGCAAAATTCTGTTCATTTTCTATGTTTATTTGAATAGTCTTATATTGAGCTATTCTGTTTTCTTGTAAGTATTTTGCTGTTTTGCTTATTAAGATATTCTTATTTTCAGCGGCATTAACCATTTTGTTCGCGTTTGGATTTTCTTGAGTAATCTTCATAACTGCTTCATCTCCAGAATGAGCAATTAGATTCCAATTTTTATCAACAATATATATTACTCCTGTTCCTTTAGTTTCATTGGCTTTTAAAAATTTATTTATTCTACTAAGATTTATATCTATACAGGTAACTCCCTTAAAATTTTTAGAATTATCAAAAACAGGTACTAAAGTAGAGATAGTTGCTTCCATTTTTTCATCATTATTAATATAAATATCTGACCATTGCTCCCTAAGGGTTTTCTTAACTGGAATATACCAAGGCCTAGTCCTTGGGTCATATCCCTCATAAGATGTAGATATTCTACTTTCCAAAATCTCTTTGTTATAAATATTTAGTTTATTTTCTGTTCTTTTATCTTTAAGCATCAAATTTAATGCATTATTATCATTAACTCTAATTCCGACATAATTTCCCCTTTCATCACCATAACCTATAGCAGTTACTTGAGGCATTTGATTTTTTATTTTCTCTAAAAAATATTTTGTGTAATCCTCAATATTATTTAAGTCTTTATCATTAAAGTATTTTTCTCTAGAGATATCCCCTGCAAACAATTGATTAATTTCAAGTGGTTTGCTGAGCATATCCCTAAGGCTTTGTTGAGTGTTTTCATTTAATGCTTTTAAAATTTTATCTCCTTGCTCTTTAGCTAGCCAATTATAATCAGCTTTCCACAGAATAGCCAAAATAGATAGAATAATAATTATAAAAGATATAAAATACATAGCCACAACTGTTTTTAATGAAACCATTTTTTTTCTCATAATTATCCCCTCTACCAATCTTTTGAAATATTGATTATAATATTTTATGAGTATCATGAAGATTAAAATTATTTCTATTAAATAAATTATTCTACATTATTTAGCAAAATCCTCTCTTATATTTTCCTTTATATCCGAGTTTTAATAATTGCATGGCCTTTTGCCTAAAATAAAACTACCCATTATTCATAGGTAGTTTTTTTAAAATTAATATTCTATAAGTTTTGTCTCTATAAGTTCCCTAGCTACTGCCGGATTAGCCTGACCTTTAGTAACTTTCATTACCTTCCCCATCAAGAATCCAGCAGCTTGAAGCTTTCCATTTTTATAGTCTTCTACAGACTTAGGGTTTGCAACTAGAACCTCATCTACAACTTTTTCTAATACCTCTGATGAGCTTATCTGGCTTAATCCCTTTTCCTTTACTATATCTTCTGGATTTTTTCCACTTACAAACATTTCGTCAAATACTTCTTTAGCAGTAGTACCACTTATTTTCCCTTCGTCAATAAGCTTTATAAGGCTATATAGCAACTGTGGTTTTAAAGTCATATCACTGCATTCTATTTCTTTTTCTTTTAATATTCTAAGTAAATCTCCTAAAATCCAGTTAGAGGCAATCTTAGGATCAGCTCCTTCTTTTACTACCTCTTCATAGAACGCTCCAAGAGATTTATCTCCTACGAGAATTTCTACTTCTTTTTCTCCTAATTTGTATTCTTCTATAAATCTTTGTTTTTTCGCATGTGGAAGCTCTGGAATAGTATTTTTTATAGCTTCTATCTGTTCCTCTTTTATTATAATTGGAACCAAGTCTGGATCTGGAAAATATCTATAATCGTGAGCATCTTCCTTTGATCTCATAGAAATAGTTCTTCCCTTTCCACTATCCCATCTTCTAGTTTCTTGCTTTATTTTATGCTGTTCTCCATAGGTGTAAAGCTCTCTCTGTCTCTTTTCTTCTTTTTCTAGAGCTTTTTGAATTTCTTTAAAGGAGTTTATATTCTTAATTTCTACCTTGGTATTTAATGATTCCTGTCCTACTGGTCTCATAGAAATATTAGCATCACATCTTAAAGATCCTTGTTCCATTCTACAGTCTGACACTTCTGCATATTCTAATAAAGACTTTAAAGTTTTAAGAAAAGCTACTGCTTCCTCTGGAGAGTGAATATCTGGCTCTGTAACTATTTCTGCTAGTGGTACTCCTGCACGGTTATAGTCTATTAAAGAAAAGGGTTCATCTTCCAAGTGAACAAGTTTTGCTGGATCTTCTTCTATGTGTATTCTATTTAATCTTACTTTCTTTTTAACTCCATCTACTTCAAATTCTACATATCCTCCGCTGCAAATTGGTAAATCAAATTGTGAAATTTGATAAGCCTTTGGAAGGTCTGGATAAAAATAGTTTTTTCTATCCATCTTATTTAATTTATTTATTTTACAACCTAAAACCTTCCCTGCTTTTATAGCTAGATTAACAACTTCCTCATTTAATACAGGTAGAGTTCCTGGTAAGCCTAAACATACTGGACATGTGTTGCTGTTTGGTTTAGAACCAAACTTAGTAGAACAGTTACAAAATATTTTTGTCTTTGTATTTAATTCAACGTGTATCTCCAAACCAATTATTGTTTCATAACTCATAATTACGCTCCTTCCTTTTAAGTTAATTTACTACTTTATTGCTAGTGTATCTATATTTAGCTCCTGCTCTAAGGCATAGGCGGTTTTTAATATTTTCTTTTCACCAAAATGTGGTCCAATGATTTGAACACCTATTGGAAGACCTTCGCTGCTAAAGGCACATGGTATTGATATAGCCGGCACTCCAGCCAAGTTTATATTTACAGTATATATATCTGCTAGATACATCTCTAGTGGATTTGAACTCTTCTCTCCACTTAAGAATGGTAATACCGGTGAAGTAGGGCTTAAAATTAAGTCATAGCTTTCAAATACTTCTTTATACTGCTCTTGTATCTTCTTCCTTAACTTTTGCGCTCTATTATAATAAGCATCATAATAACCTGAGGATAATACATAAGTCCCAAGCATTATTCTTCTCTTAACTTCTTTTCCAAAGCCTTCACTTCTGGACATTTCCATAAGTTCATCTACTGTTTCATAATTCTTAGCTCTGTATCCGTATCTTATTCCGTCATATCTGGAAAGGTTTGAACTAGCTTCTGCTGAGGATATTACATAATAAGCTGAAAGTCCTTCTTCTGTAATAGGCATTGATATTTCTTCTACTACAGCTCCCATACTTCTCAACTTTTCCATTGTATCTTTAATAGCCTTTTCTATTTCGCTGTTAAGCCCCTTTCCAAAGAATTCTTTTGGAACTGCAATTTTTAGTCCTTCAATACTTCCATCTAATGCACTTAAATAATCTTTATCATATTCTTTACCTAAACTAGTGCTGTCCATTGAATCATGACCTGCAATTACCTCAAGTGTAAGTGCACAATCTCTAACAGTTTTACCAAAAGGACCTATTTGATCAAGTGAGGATGCAAAAGCAACTAATCCAAATCTGGATACTAATCCATAAGTAGGCTTAAACCCTGTAACTCCACAAAAGGCTGCGGGCTGACGGATAGATCCACCAGTATCAGATCCTAAAGATATTGGAGCTATTCCCGCTGCTACAACTGCTGCTGAACCACCTGAGGATCCTCCTGGAACTCTTTTTAAATCCCAAGGATTTTTTGTCTTTTTAAATGCGGAATTTTCGTTAGATGATCCCATTGCAAATTCATCCATATTTGTTTTTCCAATAATAACTGCATCTTCTTTCTTTAATCTTTTAACTACTGTAGCATCGTAAGGTGGAATAAAATCCTCTAGCATTTTAGATGCGCAAGTAGTTCTAATTCCATCTGTACATATATTATCTTTTACAGCAATAGGCACTCCTGCCAGTTTACCTACTTTTTCTCCCTTTGTAATTTTTTCATCAATAGCTCTTGCGGTTTTGAGCGCTTCTTCCTCACATAATGTTAAATATCCATCAACATCTTTATCTACTTCTTTTATTCTTTTAAATAATTCTATTACAACTTCTTCAGACGTAAATTCCTTTTCTTCTATACCTTTTTTTATCTCATAAGCTGTCATAGCTCCTATTCTCATAAGACTTCCTCCCGATTTTAATATTTAATTCTTTACTCAATTATCTTTGGAACTTCAATATAAGTTTCTCTTTTGGTTTTAACATTTTGGAACAGTTTTTCCTTATCTTCGAAGACTTTCTCTTCATCTTTTCTTATCACTGACCTTAAGCCTTCTCTCTTTGGATGTATATCTATGTCACTTAAATCAAATTTATCTATATATTCAAAATGTCCTAGAATTGCACCAAACTCTGCTGCCATTTTTTCAGCTTCTTCTTCCGTAAACTTTAGTTTTGAAAGTTTAGCAATATATTTTACTTCATCAATACTAATCATTTTTATTTCCTCCAGTTCATTATTTAGGTTCTGCTAACGCAGTATGACGCAAAATATGCTATCATATTCACTTGTTATTTGTTTGGATATTCCTAGGGTGTCATTCTTTTCATATCTCTTGGTAGCAACGTAGACTCTCTTATATTTTCTAGGTTTAATATTTTCATAGTTAATCTTTCAAGACCTATTGCAAATCCACCATGTGGAGGCATACCATATCTAAAGTTTTCAATATAGAAATCAAAATCCTCAGGGTTTAGTCCAAATTTTATAATGTTTTCCTTTAACATTTCATAGTCGTGAATTCTTTGACCTCCTGTAGTTATTTCTAAGCCTTTATATATCAAGTCAAAGCTTCTTGTCATTCCTTTACCATCAGGCATTGCATACATTGGTCTTTTAGCAACTGGATACTCTGTAAGAAAGACAAAATCACTTCCATAAGTTTCTTTTACATATTTTGAAAATAATATTTCTCCCTCAGCATCTATATTTCCTACTGGTGATTTTTTACTATACTTTCCCAATAATATTTTGTGAGCCTCTGAAAGAGGTATTCTAGGAATTTCAACTTTTTCTGGAAGCTCTATTTCATACATTTTTAACTCATTTGTACAAGTCTTTCTTAGATAGTCAAATAAATATCTTATAAAGCCTTCTTCTAAATCCATAACATCATTTTCATCCTTTATGAATCCCATCTCTACGTCAAGACTTACGTACTCATTTAAATGTCTCCATGTGTTATGAAGCTCAGCTCTATATGCATGACCTATTTCAAACACTCTTTCAAATCCAGCTCCTACCATCATCTGCTTATAAAATTGAGGACTTTGAGCTAAAAAGGCTCTGCGATCAAAATAGTTTACAGTAAATACTTCTGATCCACCTTCTGTACCTGTTCCTAATATTTTTGGTGTATGAATTTCTGAAAATTTCTCACCTCTTAAATAATCTCTGAAAGCTGTTACTATTTCTTCCTGAACTTTAAAGATTGCTCTTTTCTTTGGCGCTCTAAGACTTATGCCTCTGTGGTCTAATTCCGTTTCTAGGTGTACTTTTGTCTTCCCTTGAGTAACTGCTATCGGAAGCATATCATAATAGGTTTTTCCTAAAACTTTTAAATCTTTAATTTGCAATTCAATTCCACCAAGTGCCTTAGAGTTTTCAACTTTAGTTCCTACTACTTCTACACTCATTTCTGCTCTCAACTCTTTAAGTATTTCTTTATCTGCAACTAATTGAATTATTCCTGTTTTATCTCTAAGGTGTACAAAACCAAATTTGCCTAAGTCGTGAATTTTGTGTACCCACCCTCTTACTAAAACTTCATCACCATGAGCCTTTTTAACATCTTCTACATATACTCTTTCTTTTGACCCTACTTCTTCTTTTACTAACATTTCCATAATCTTTACCTCCTAAATTTTTTATTTTTTTCACCAATAAAAAAACGCCCCTGTATCTTAAAGATACAGGGACGAATACAATTCCGCGGTGCCACCCCAATTAGCATTAAAGCTCTCTCATGATATCAGCAAGCATATCTTTATCGAAAACAAAATAATACCTTAATTCATTTTCAATAATATTCTGTACTTTAGCATTTTTAGAAATAAAAAAACGCCCTTATACCGTTATGGTATAGGGACGAATAATTTCCGTGGTGCCACCCTAGCTAGCTTTTAAAGCCATCTCAATTCAGTACAGATAATACATTGAAAAATCATGCTTTCTCGATACCTAGTCCCTATAACGCTGGACGCTGCGTCTAAGCCTACTCTTATAAATTTCGGTTAGCACTCTAGGGTGTTCTTCAATACAGTGTTCATATTCGGCTTCCACCATCCCGAATTCTCTTTAAATTCCGACTATATTTACTCTCCCCATCATCGCTTTTCTGAAAATTCAACTTTATGTTCTTTATTATAATTACAATATTAGTATACGTCAATACCCTATTTTAATAATTTTTTAATATCTTTGCGATTTCTTTATAATGAGTTATTACTATAACTTATTACATGATATTATATTAATAGTATAAAGGCTACATTATGGAGTCACTTTTTATTATATGATTTATTTTTTTCTGAAGTTTTATTGTTGTTTTTTATCCATTCTTAAGTACACTCCATTATAAAGTTAAGTTTTCCATAAAAAAGACTTTTATTCATAATATCTATTAAATTTTCATTGCATATGACATAACAGCTGCTCCATAGGCACCAGCTGCTAAGACATTTTTTATATTATCAATATTTATGCCTCCTATTGCTATAACAGGTATGCTGACACTGCTGCATATTATTGATAAAAATTCCACCCCCTTACTTTCTAGTCCAGGCTTACAATCTGTTTCAAATATATTCCCTGCTATCAGATAATCTGCACCTAACTTTTCCGCTTCTAAAGCTTCTTCAAGTTTATGAATTGAAACACCAAAGATAAATTTGCTTTCCCTTCTTTTAATTCTCTTTTCCACACCCATCTTTTCAGCTATATTTTTAAAAGCTTGAAAACTGCTGTGAAAACCATCTGCTTTAATATCCATAGCCACATCAATGTTTCCATTCACAATTAATGGAATATTATACTTTTGTGTAATGTTTCTAACACCTAAAGCAATATCCTTAAGCTCTTCATAACCCAAATCTTTTTCTCTTAGTATTACTCCATCGGCACCCATTTTTGCACATCTTTCTACTACATCGCAGATACTTCCTTCTCTTATGAGCTTCCTATTTGTTACTACATATATCTTTTTATTTCCTTTAAGTTGAAACATATTAACTTCTTCTTTATAACCCTGCATTTAAGTCTCCCCAATCTTTGAGCACTGGATTATATCCTTTTTTTATTATTGCCTCTTTTACCTCTTCCACAGTTCTATTATCTGCAATGTCAAACTGGCCATCTCCCTTATCACCCTCTGAATGACCTCCAACTTCTGTAGAAACTCCTGCAGACATCTTAGTAACTCCAAGAGGAATAAAGTTGTCCCTAAAATCTCTGCTTTCTCTTGTAGTAATATTGATTCCCGCTCTCTGCAAGAATATCTTGCAAGCTAAAGCTACTTGAACCACATTTTTATCTGTAACTTCAAATATATCGACAAAACTTCCTGCATGAGGCCTTATTCTAGGTACAGACATATTGATTTCTACGTCAGGATATGTGTCCTGAATGTGCGCTCCATGAAGTCCAGAAAAGAATGCCTCACTTCTCCATTCATAAAGTCCCAGTAATGCTCCTACTCCAACAGAATGAATTTTAGCTCTGCAGGCCCTATCAGGAGTTTCAAGTCTGTATTTATAGAATATGTACCTTATCGTATATTTTTTCGTTATATACCTCTTGATAAACTGTGAGGCTGTCCACACCAGCTTCAATAAGTTCTGCATACTCTTTTTCTTCTAATGGATATATTTCTATACATATTGAACTAAAGTATTTTTTCAGTATTTTTATACAATCTTTTATATATGATACTGGAGTATAATATGAAGACTCACCAGTTAGAACTATTATATGCTTTAATCCAGTTGCTGCAATAGCTTTGGCTTCCTTCTCCACTTCGTCAAAAGTAAGCTTTTTTCTCGCAATTTTATTTTCCACGTTATATCCGCAGTAGGCACATCTATTTTCACAATAGTTAGCAATGTATATAGGTGTGTATAGCACTATACTTTTCCCAAAATGCCTTAATGTAATATCCCTTGCCTTTTGCGCTATAGCTTCTAAATAATTTTCAGCTTTTGGAGAAAGCAGTTTTAAAAAATCCTCTTCATTTATTCTATCCTTTGACAAAACTCTTTCAATGTCACTATTCGTTACTTTTTCAAAGTAATTATTAAAATCAAAATCCTGAAACCTTTTTATTGTTTCATAAAAACTCATTTTTTCACTTCCTATCGTAAAAATCCTGTAAGAGGAGATGATGCCTCTGCATATTCTCTTTGGGAACCTAACTTTGATAGATAAGCCATTCTACCTGCTTGTACTGCAAATGAAAATGCCTTAGCCATTAGTATTGGATCTCCAGCAGTAGCTATAGCTGTATTTACTAGCACTGCATCTGCTCCCATTTCCATAGCTTCTGCTGCCTCTGAAGGCCTTCCTATTCCAGCATCTACAACTATAGGTAATTTTATTTCATCGATTAAAATTCTTACCATTTCTTTTGTCCTTATACCCCTATTAGTTCCTATAGGCGAACCTAATGGCATTACTGCTGCAGCACCAGCATCTTCCAGTCTCTTAGCATCCATTAAATCTGGATTCATATATGGAAGAACTACAAATCCTTCCTTTGCTAAAATTTCTGTAGCTTTTATCGTTTCAAAATTGTCTGGAAGAAGATATTTGTTATCGGAAATAACCTCTATCTTAACCCAGTTGCCACATCCAGCAGCCTTTCCCAACCTAGCAAGTCTAATAGCTTCTTCTGCATTTCTTGCTCCTGAAGTGTTAGGAAGTAGTATACAATCCTTGTTTATAAAATTTAGTATATTTTCGTCCTGCGACTTTAAGTCAACTCTTCTTAATGCAACAGTAATAACCTGTGATTGCGAACTTTCTAGAATTTTAGGTATTATTTCATTAGATGAGTACTTACCTGTACCCACAAATAATCTACTATTTAATTCTGTACCACCAATTATTAATTTATCCATGATAAAACCTCCATTTATTTATTCTTCTCCTAATATAATTCTTAACACTGCATTTGCCTGATGATTCGCAGCTATAGCTACTCTAGGTGCCATAAGTCCACAGCCTGGTTTAGCTTCATTTTCTCCATCGCCAACTAAATAAAAGTTCTCTTTTATCTTTTTAGTAACAATTGAATTGCTGGAAAAGTACCCTGCCATGCCAGAAGCTGCAACTATTTTTTTATTTTTCATTTTACTTAACACTGTATTTACGAGCAGTGCTTTAGAAACTGGATTGTCAAAAGCTTCCACTATTATGTCTATGTCTTTAAACGTTTCAATGATATTATTCTCCTCAATAAAGATCTCCTTTTTTTCAATTTTAACGAAGGAATTGCAATCAACTATTATTTTCTCTAGTGCGTCTGTTTTTTTCATACCCAAATGTTTTATAAAATACTGTTGTCTATTTAAATTGCTTGGTTCTACTACATCAAAGTCTATTAAAAGCAGTTTTCCAATTCCTATTCTTGCAAGAGACACAGCTATATTTGAACCAAGACCACCTAATCCCGCAATTCCTACAGAGGCTTGTTTTATTTTTTCATGCACAAAGGGTGTATGTCTTGACAT
This sequence comes from Clostridium aciditolerans, assembly GCF_016316925.1. Classification (GTDB taxonomy): domain Bacteria; phylum Bacillota; class Clostridia; order Clostridiales; family Clostridiaceae; genus Clostridium_AM; species Clostridium_AM aciditolerans. Next base: position 134,580 of record NZ_JAEEGB010000007.1, read on the forward strand.
AAGCATCGCTTGCATATCTTCTGACTTAGGAATCTCACCTTTCTTTATAAAGACAACTTTATCATTTTCTTTTAGCTTATAATCTGCTTTTATGATAAATCCATTATATACAATTACATCTGCATCTTTTTTGATACTTTCCTTGAGCTCAAAAACAGTAGTGTTATTCTCTACCTCATACCTTTTTTCATTTACAAAAACATTAATCACTTTAGCCACCTCCGACAAAACGGATTATTTCAACTTTAGATTCACTGGTTAGCATTCTTGTAGCGAATTTATCTTTATTTAATATTTCTAAATCCACTTCTACTACGATCTTCTGACAATCTAGATTTAGAATCTTAAGTAATTCTGAAACTGTAGTGCCTTCTTTTATATCCATTGCTTCACCATTTATAATCATTTAACTCCCTCCTTTTTGCAAAATAAAAAGGAAAGCAAATAAATATATGCTTCCCTCATAACCTAATTTATTAGGATACTTAACATCTAAAATTACGAATATAGCTAAAATAAAAAATCACAAATTCGGAGAATTTGTGATAAAATGCAGCTATCCAGTCTCTCCCTACGTTGGCATTACCCAAATCAGGTTATGAGGGTAAGGAATAACATTCCACTCTCAGCCTATCTTTATAGGCTCCCCTTGATATAATATTAAATTGTTATCGATTTCTAAGTCTAATTTACCATAAACTATATTATAAATCAATAGGTATATACAGTTGTAATCATTAATGAAAATTAAAATATTACATATTTGTTTATTTAATGAATTTTTATTGCATTATGCTATGATATAATTGTATTATATTATTTGAAGTACAAAATGCTTAAATCTTTGATTTAACTAAGTATTACAAAATGGAGGATCTTTATGAATTATAACAAAAATATGCTTCCTTATTTATCTGCTACTACTACATCTATTATATTTGGTTTAAGCTTTTTATTCTCTAAAAGAGCTTTAAATGTAGCGTCTCCTTTTTCGCTGCTTTCCTTTAGATTTTTAACTGCTTTTGTAATAATGACTTTACTTGTAACTTTTAAAGTTATTAAAGTAAACTATAAAAATAAGCCTGTAAAAAATTTATTTTTCCTGGCACTTATGGAGCCTGTAATTTATTTTATTTTTGAAACCTATGGAATTAAGTATTCGTCATCATCTTTTGCAGGGATTATGATAGCCCTTATTCCTATAATCGTTACAATATTGGCTTCATATTTTCTTAAAGAAAAATTTTCTAGTCTTCAATTATTTTTTATAATTCTGTCGGTATCAGGTGTCGCTTATATTGCCTTTATGAACAGTACAAATTCAGGAAGTACCGGTATAATTGGTATTGTGCTTCTTATAATTACAGTAATGGCCGCTGCAGTGTTCAACATAATGTCAAGAAAACTTTCTTCAAGTTTTACACCTATGGAAATAACCTATTTTATGATGGGAACAGCGGCATTATTCTTTAATATATTTTCACTAGGTGAACACATGATATACGGTACTTTTAGCAGTTACCTTTTACCATTTAAGAGTAAGGATTTCATTATATCTATATTTTATTTAGGAATTTTGTCTTCAGTTATTGCATTTTTCTTAGTAAACTTTACTCTCTCTAAAATTGAAGCTTCTAAATCAGCTGTATTTGCAAATCTTTCGACGATAGTATCTATTGCTGCAGGAGTTATTATATTACATGAAGAATTTAAATATTATCATATAATTGGTTCTATCATGATACTTATCGGAGTTTGGGGAACCAGCCGCTTTAGCTTTAAAGATGAAATTGTAGCTAAGGAAATTGAGGGAGTATAATAAAATATTACAATTTAAAGTTGCAAAAGTCATCTAACTAAACACTTTCTTAGTTAGATGACTTTTTCTAATAAACCATTTATGATCAATTTTCTTTTGTGTATTAAATTATATTGTAAGAAGACTTTCTACAGCTCTCTGTGCCCAAGTAGAATCTTTAAAAATAGCTCTTCCTACACCAATAAGATCTGCCTTCCCATCAGCTAACAGCTGTTCAGCAGCTTTTGCTTCCGTTATTCCACCAGTTAGAATTACAGGAATTGAGATAACTTTCTTAGCAGACTCTGAAAGTTGCGCAAAATATCCCTGCTCAGTACAACCTGATACAACATATCCACAAAAACCACCGGAAATATCTAAAATGTCTATTCCAGCTTTTTCAAATTCTTTAGCTGCAATTTGGCTATCTTCTATAGTACTTCCACCCTCCATATAATCGGAAGCTCCTAATCTCAAAAGAATAGGGAAATCATCACCTACAGCGCTGCGTACTGCTTCAATAACTTTTAGGTGAATACGAATACGGTTATGAATACTTCCACCATACTCATCTTTTCTCTTGTTAGTTAATGGAGAGAAGAATTGATTAAGTAGATATCCATGGGCAGAATGTATTTCCACTCCATCAAATCCAGCTTCCTTTGTGCGGCGAGCAGCATCATAAAAAGCTTGAATAATATCATCAATTTCTTTGCTAGTAAGTTCACGTGGTATATTTCCTTTACGTGGATTTATAACCGCTGAAGGGCCAACTGGCATTGTTCCTATAACTTCTTTCTCTGCTGCACTTCCAGCATGGTTGAGCTGCATAATAGCTTTTGAACCATTTTGATGAATAACATCAGCTAACTTTCGTAAATCTTCAATTATATCATCATCGGAAACAGAAAGCTGATTTTTGCTTGCTTTCCCTTCTGGAGTAATAAAACTGTGTTCAATTATAATTAAGGATATATTTCCTCCTTCAGATTTTTCCTTATAATAATCAAGAATATCTTGACTCACTCTTCCATCAGATTCAGCCTTTGCAGTAGCCATAGGTGGCATAACCAAGCGGTTATTTAATTTTAATGTGCCCACTTGTAATGGTTTAAGCAAATATGACATAAGCATATCCTCCTTTTATTTAACTCTTCTTTTTATCATTTTATACTATTTAATATTATATATGTTAACATTTAAACATTAGCATTTATATTAGCTAAAAACAAGAATGCACTTTCTATATACATAGTTACAAAAAAGATACAGATTTTTATAAACATCTTCTTCTGAAACTAGATTTTCTTTGAACTTTAATAAAAAAGTATCGTAAGCCTTGCTGCGACGATACTTTTTTTACTTCAACACAATTTAAAAGAAACTAAAATTAAACATACTAAAACTTTAAACCAATTATATTTCTGGAAACCATATTTTCATCTCACGTTCAGCATTTTCTGCGCAATCAGAAGAATGAACAGCATTTTCCGATTTTGATACTGCAAATTGACCTCTTATGCTGCCCATATCCGCATCTAATGGATTGGTTGCTCCATTCATTTTCCTCACCAACTCAATGGCATTGTCTGCTTCTATAATTAGAGCACATACTTCGCCTCTTGTAATAAAGTTAACAAGCTCTTTAAAGAATGGTTTACCTTTATGCTCAATATAATGACTTTCTGCAATTTCTATGGATGGTTTTATTATCTTTAAAGCTGATATGTGAAGTCCTTTTTTCTCATAAATAGAGATTATTTCACCCATTAACTTTCTCTCCATAGCATCTGGTTTAATAAGCACTAATGTTTTTTCCATTATATCATCCTTTCTATCATTGACAGATGTTTTTAGTAATATATTCCCAAAATACCCAACTATTATTCCTACTGCAAATCATGTTACATCAAATTAACTAATTATTTCAATACAATTAATTCGACAAATTGCAACTATATATATACTAATATTCTATAATATAGCGGGCTTAATTGTAAAGGTTTTGTAAAATAATGAATAAGTTATCAAGAATGGAAATGCAATTTCGATTATAGTAATTGATAGTTGTCTGATAAAAGACAAGCTTTGTTCAAGTTTGTGACTATTTGTCACATTTAATTCATGATAAGAATAAACATTCAATAAAGTATCTAAATATACAATTGAAGGGAGTGTTATGATTTAATTTTTCAGATAGCTTTGTATGTTTATTTCTATAAAAACAAAAGTTATAGACTTTAGTATAAAAACATTGAAAAACTTAACTAAAGTCAGTAACTATTTGTATACATAGGGGGAAATTTAGCAATGAAAAAAATTTTTTCAGGAATTTTAAGCCTGTTGCTGTTATCCTATACTGCGGTTCAAGGTACTATAGTTCAGGCAGCGGGCGCTTCAGTTGCACCAATTCCTAGCGAAGTAACTATTACAAATAATGTAGGAAAAGCAGACACTATATATGTTACTGGTGTAACTGGTGGTGATATTGTAACCATTTATAATGCTTCAAGTGGTGGAAAAGTACTAGGTAAAAAAACTGTATCTAATCAAAAGACAGATGTAACAATATCTATATCACAGCTTGGAAGTTCTGAAGGAAGTGTTTATATAACAGTTACTTCAGCTAAAATGACAGAAAGTAGTAGAACAGAGATTAGTTATCCTGCAGAGGGTCAATCTGAGTCACCTTTAGCGGATAACATAAAAATTACAAATAATTCAGGAAAATCAGATACCATTTATGTTTCTGGTCTTGCTCCTCGTGATGTTGTAAGGATATATACTTCAGCAACTGGTGGAAAATTACTGTGTTCTTCAACAATAGGCTCTAATAAAACAGATGCAACTATGTCTATCTCTCAACTAGGGATAAACGCTGGAAGTGTATATGCTGCAGTTACAACACAAGGAATGCATGAAAGTGATAGAGTACAAATTGATTTTCCAGGAGAAGGTCAGTCTGAAGCTCCATCCTCAAATAATATAAATATTACAAATAATTCAGGAAAGTCAGATACTATATATGTGTCTGGTCTCGCTGCTGGTGATAAAGTTAATGTATATAATGCAGCTACTGGCGGAAAATTACTGTGTTCTTCAACAGTAGGTTCACAAAAGACTGAAATATCATTAACTATATCACAAATCGGAACTGCTGCTGGTAATGTTTATGTTTCTGTGAAAAGCCCAGGATTATTAGAAAGCACTAGAACTGAAGTAGGTTTTTCTGCAGAAGGTCAATCCGATATAATACAAGCAGATAATGTAACAGTTACTAACAATTCTGGTAAATCTGATACAATACACGTTACTGGCCTTACCCAAGGAGATAAAGTAAATGTGTATAATGCTTCCACTGGTGGAAAATTGCTTGGATCAGCAGTGGCATCATCAGATTCCAGCGCAACAGTTAGCATAGGACAACTCGGAACTGCAGCAGGAAATGTTTACATTTCTATTACTACTCCTGGAATGCTTGAAAGCTCTAGGAAAAAAGTAAGTTATTCTGCAGAATCTCAGTCTAACTCAGTAGATACTGAGAATATAGTAGTTACTAATAACGCAGGAAAAGCAGATACTATATATGTATCTCAGTTAAATGCTGGTGACTTAGTAAAAGTATATGATAGTGCTAGTGGTGGTAATTTACTTGCATCTGCAACAGTACCGGATAGTGCTACAGATGTAACTATATCAGTACCTCAGCTTGGATCTGCAGCTGGAAGTGTTTATGTTTCTATAACTGGCAAAGGTAAGCTAGAAAGTAGTAGAGCACAAGTTGATTATTCTTCTGAGTCTAAGTCTGATTCATTAGATGCAAATAATGTATCTATTACTAATAGATCAGGAAGTGCAGACACTGTTAGTGTAAGTGGCCTTTCTCAAAATGATGTTATAAAAGTATATGATTTAGCTAAAGGCGGAAATCTGCTTGCATCTGCTACAGTAGCCTCAGGTGAAACAAATGCAACAATATCTATTGCACAGCTTGGAACAACGGCTGGTAGTGTTTATGTCTCTCGAACTAGTTTAAATAAAGCTGAAAGTGATAGAATAAAAATTGATTATTTAGCCGAAGCGAAATCCAGTGATCCTAAAGCAGAAAACATAATCGTTACTAATAATGCTGGAATGAATGACACTGTACAAATAAATGGACTTTCTGCCAATGATGTAGTAAAAGTCTATGATTCCCCTCAAGGCGGCATTGTACTTGGCTCTGCAACTGTGGACAATTATCAAACAGAAGCAACAGTCTCAATTCCACAGCTTGGAAATGATGCAGGAAGTGTATATATTTCTGTAACTAGTACTAATAAAGGTGAAAGCGGCAGGACTCAAGTAGGATTTTCTGCAGAGTCTAAATCCAAATCGCCAGTAACTAGTAAAATATCTATTATAAATAACGCAGGAATGGCTAGCACAGTAACAGTCTCTGGAGTTACCGGAAATGATGTAGTAAAGGTATATGACTCTGCTCAAGGTGGTACCTTACTTGGTTCTGGAACTGTAGGAACATATGATACAGAAGCGACAATATCTGTTACACAACTTGGTTCTGAAGCAGGTAATGTGTTTGTTTCTATTACTAGTAAAGGAAAGCTTGAAAGCGATAGAGTTCAAGCAGCGTATTCTGCAAAGCTTGTAAGCAGCGCACCTAATGCCGCAAATATAATTGTTGAAAACAATGCAGGTATAAAAGATACTGTAAAACTTGCAGGTCTTCAATCAAATGACATAGTAAAAGTATACGATAGTGCACAAGGTGGTAATTTATTAGGTTCTGCTACAGTGTCCGGTGACAGTATGGAAGCAATCGTGTCCATAACACAGCTTGGTGTTAGTTCTGGAACTATCTATGTATCTTTAACAAGTACAGGAAAAACAGAAAGCAGCCGAACTGCAGTACAATATAATGCTGAATCTCAATCTAATGATTTATCTATAGGTGATATAACTATAGAAAATAATTCTGGAACATCCGACATTATTACTGTTACAGGCGTAGCTACTAACGATGTAGTTAAAGTTTATAGTTCTGAAGTAGGCGGAAGTTTACTTGGAACTGCAACAGTATCCAGTGGTAATTCTCAAGCTATTGTTACTATATCACAGCTTGGAACTAATGCTGGAAGCGTATATATTTCCGTAATAAGATCTGGAAAAACAGAAAGTAATAGGGTTAAAGCGGATTACCTTGCAGAGTCATCAGCACCTGTTATAGGAAATATATTTATTACAAACAATGCTGTAATCTCAGATACAGTGACAGTTAAGAACTTAACAGCTAATGATGTTGTTAAAGTTTATGATGCTGCACAAGGTGGTAATTTACTAGGTTATGCTGTTGTTTCCGCTAACAGTAATGAAGTTACTGTTACAATTTCACAGTTAACTACCGCTTCAGGAAGTGTGTATGTTTCCGTTACAAATTTCGGAAAGTGTGAAAGTAAAAGAACAAAAGCTGATTATATAGCTGAGCAAACATCAGCTGCTCTTTATCCAGGAAACGTTAGTATTGTGAATAATGCAGTTGGTACATCTGATGTAATAACAGTAAATAATCTATCATCAAATGATTTAATAAAGGTTTATGATGCTGCTACTGGAGGAAACCTAATTGGTACCGCAGTAGTTTCATCTAATGATACACAAGCAACTATTACTATATCTCAACTTAGTACAAGTGCTGGAAGTGTGTACATCACAGTTACAAGTCTTGGTAAGATTGAAAGCAGTAGAACTAAAATTGATTATACTGCTGAAAATTAAAAATTTAAGTTTACTTTAGTAATACTTATTTAAAAATGACAAAAACCTTGTTTAGTATAAGCTTTGCTCAACTAAACAGGGTTTTTATCTATTAACACCCTATTGAGTATTTAATTTTTTACTAAGTCAAAGACAGCTCTAACTTCTCCTATCTCTTCTCTTATATTGTTCAAGTTTTTGCCAACTCTATACTTTTGTAGAGCTATACTTTCATTTTCCTCCAAAACTCCTAAGTCCTCTAGGCATTTTATAACTGTTGGCCACACCGCCCTATAATTGCCGTCCTCTACTTTTATTGCTATTCCAAGGTCTCTGTCTTTTACACCAATACAGTATACTGCCTCAGCTCCTAGCTTCCCTATAAGTTTACCCTTAGTATTTTTTATAAGTTCAGTACAGAAGCCATTTGTACCAGAAATCATTTCTGGAGCTTTATTCATGGCTCTGAACACTCTGTCACAAGCATCCTTATATTCCTTTGATAAAGAATTTGCATTTGCCAACTTCGCAAAACCCAAGGCCATATTATATAAAGGCATACCATATACTGGTACAGTACACCCATCTATTCCTAAGTAAATTTCATCTTTATTTATTTCGCAAATTTTTGCGACAATACTCTTTAGCTCTCTTTGAATTGAGTGGTTTTCTATATTATAATTATTAATGCTGTATCCTTTATGAATACATACTGCAAGCATTCCTGAATGTTTTCCAGAGCAATCTGTATGCGTAGGCTTCAGTTTAACATGGTTCCATATAAGTTCTTTTGCATATTTAGGACTTAAAGATAATGTAGCTCCGCATAGTAAATTGTCAACTGAAAGCCCTATCTTATTTAATATTCCTTCTACTACTTTTCTATGAAAATCCTCTCCATAATGTGATGCGCACATTATGGCAAGCTCTTCCTCTGTAAAATTAAACCTATCTGCCGCTCCACTTAAGATTACATTTAATGTTTGAATAGGCTTAGCTGCTGAACGCATAAAACTAACTTTGTAGGGATTCCCAACGTGATATAATAGTTGTCCTTTACTGTCAACTACAGCTATATAACCTCTATGAATACTTTCAACCAAAGGCCCTCTGGTAACGTTTACAAGAACTTCTGACATACTAACCCTCCTTTTGGGTACACATTCTCTTAATTACAGCCAAACTCCACCTGATGCCAATAATTCTGTTTATATAATTATAATATTAAGTATTTCAGTATATTCTCCTATAAAATTAAAAGCTCAGTAATTTATAAACATTTCCTATTTTAGAATATTTAATGCCTGTTTTATATATTAATGTATAGATATTATTAATTTTTGATGATAAATTATCAAAAGTAATTTGGAGGTGTTTCTAATATATTCTATAAATTTTAATGGAAAACAGATAACATTCTCTAGTACTAACAATGCCTTTCATACTTATTGGCCTCATGATGAAAATATAAAGGAGAAGAATATTGAATTTAATAGGCTCTGTTCTGAAGCTTATAGAAATTCTGAAAAAATAATAATACAAGAAACTGATTATGGATTTAATGAAGAATTGATTATGTATAATAGCTATCTTTTCTGCTTTATTTCTAGTAATTCTCATAAGATATTGTTTAATTATATATACGCCAATGATTTATTTTTAAATAATACTTTCCCTAACCTAACCAAATATCAGATATCTAAAATTCATGATATCTCACCAGAGGAAGTTATAGGCGATGTTAAAATTACTCTTTATAATGGTACTAGTATTGTTTATAATGTAATTCCAAGCTTTGATGCCTTTTTAAGCTATTCTTCTATAAACAGTACAATACTGCATAACAGTTCAGCAGAAAAACTTCTCTTTAGAGATTTTTTATACGACCTGACTGTCTCTAAAATTAATGTTTCCTCAATAGACTCTAATTTAGGCTTAACTATAGCTTTGAAGGATTCTCCGCATTTATTTAACTATTTATATTTTGATAATCTTATGATAATTACTAACTATCAAAAGAACATTTCATATAGTTAAATGTTTCATATATAATTAAAATAATTTTAAATAAAAGAGCATTCCTCTATAAATAAGAATGCTCTTTTTATTATCAATCGAAATATCTTTTGCTGCTCTTTTTCAATTCTTTTAAACTATATAAGACCTTATAATCTTGGATTTTTATACTCTTTGCTATTTGCCCTATGACATTTTCACAATAATCAGTGCTTTCTCCGTGAATCATTGTAAAAAGATTGTAAGGCCACCCATCAAAAGTTGGCCGCTGATAGCAATGGGTTACTTCTTTGAATAGACATATTGTTTTAGCGGTTTCTTCAATTTTATTTTTAGGTATTACCCATACTACCATTGCATTATATTTAAATCCTGCTTGCCTATGATATAGTATTCCCCCTACCCTTCTAAGAATGCCTCTATCTTGAAGATCCTTGACTTTATCTAATACCTCTTTTTCTGTAATACCAACTTCTTCTGCTATTTTTTTGTATGGTTCTTTTACTAAAGGAATGTCTCCAGAAAGCTTGCTAATAATAGTCTTCTCTATTGAATTAAACATCTTTTACCCCCCATTGATATGAAAAGTAGCTCTAATTTTAAAAAGTTTAACCGAAGGCAAATTAATTATTCTATTAATTTCTGCTTTAGATTTTATATCCCTTATAACTTCATCTATCTTTTCTTTTGACTGCGCTATTATTGTAAACCACATATTATAATGGTGATTTCTGATATAATTATGTGTCACTTCCTCATATTTATTAATTATTTTTGATACATCTTCAATTCTTTTTTCTGGAACACTAATTGCACATAAAGTACTTACATATCCCAATTTCTTCGAATCAAAAATGCCCCCTATTCTTCTTATGAAGGTTTCTCTTTTTAACTTTTCTAGCCTATTTATAACCTCTTCTTCTGTAATTCCAAGTTTTTCACCTATAGTTAGAAATGGTCTTGACTCCACAGGTAGGCCATTCTGAACTAAATTAAGCAGCTTTTTATCTATATTATCCATGTAACACCTCTATTGAATTTTTACATTTTCTTCATTATTAGAGTATTTGCATATAGAGTCTCCAGCCATATAGTTGCCATCACTATAGTAAGCAGCCCTTGCCCTACATCCTCCACAAGAATTTTTATATTTGCAATTTCCACAGCTGCCGCCATAATTAAGTGTTCTAAGCTCATTAAAAATCTCACTATTTTTCCATATGTCACTAAAAGGAACTTCTCTTACATTGCCTGCTACTTTATTCAAATAGGCACAAGGCTGTACATCTCCTTTAGGGCTTATGATACAATAACTTGTTCCTGCCAGACACCCTTTGCTGAATCTTGTTTCTACACCTAGTTCTTTTGCTATTCTAACAAATTGCGGTGCACAAGTAGGTTTTATTTCTATATTAACTTCTTTCTTTTTAGACATAATGATTTTTAATAACTCTTCATATTCCTCTTTATTAAGAGATTCATCTGCAATATTTTCACCTCTGCCAGTGGGAACTAAAAAAAATGGATAATGGGCAACTCCACCCATAGCAACAGTAAAATCTATTATATTTGTAACCTCATCTTTATTCCAATCCATAACTGTAGTATGAATTTGAAAAGGTAATCCTATATCCCTGCAGTTTTTCATTCCATACAGTGCATCTCTCCATGCGTTTTTATACCTTCTAAATTTATCATGCTTGTTTCCATTTAAGCTATCTAGACTTATTCCTACAGCTTTTAATCCACATTCCTTTAACTTTGATGCTACTTCTTTAGTAATAAGCGTACCATTTGTACCTATAACTGGCCTTAAGTTTAATTCATTAGCATAGGCTATAAGTTCAAATATATCTTCTCTAACCAGTGGTTCTCCACCAGAAAAAATCATTATTTTAAAGCCTGCCTTAGAAATCTCTCTTATGAGTGATTTCCCTTCTTCTGTTGTAAGTTCACCATTATTTTTTTCTCCTGCATCTCTATAACAATGATCACAATACATATTGCATTTATTTGTAATATTCCAAGACATTATCATTTTGTTCATTCCCCCTAATCACCTTAAAACGAAGTAAAGTGTTTCCTGTCAATTATAATCCTATTTCTTTATCACTTAAGTAACAAGCGGGATCCGACTCCCAAAAGTCTCCACTTACAGCTTCTGCTCTAGCTCTAAAATTTCCATTACATATTGATAGCCATTTACAGCTGCTGCATCTACCTTTTAATAAAGTTTTCCTATTCCTTAATCCTTGAATTATAGGATGTGAATTATTTTTCCATAGGTCACTAAATTTACTATCTCTTATGTTACCGAAAGTATGCTGCCATGTAAATTGATCTGGGTGAACATCACCCCTATAATCCACATTTCCAAAGGCCATGCCAGATCTATTGCCTCCATTCATACTTATTAAGTTCAAGACCTTAGATGCTAATTCAGGATGTTTTTTTTGTGCTTGTAAATATATATATACTGCGTCTGCATGATTATCTACAGTTAAAATTTCATATTCTTTTCCAAGTTCAATTGTTTTTTCAATTATTAAATCCATAGCGTCTCTTGTTTCTTCCTTTGTTATATCATCCTTTATCATTTCACTTCCTCTTCCAGAATAGACAAGATGATAAAAACACACTCTCGGTATTTTTTCTTCTTTAATAAGCCTAAAAATATCCTCAAGTTGGTCATAATTATGACGATTTATAGTAAATCTAAGTCCTACCTTTTGACCTATTTCCAAGCAGTTTCTTATTCCACTTAAAGCCTTATCAAAGCTTCCTTTAGTTCTTCTAAAATCATCATGCCTGGATCCAATTCCATCTAAACTAACTCCAACATATCCTACATTTAGACTTTTTAAACTTTTACAGACATCTTTATCAAGTAATGTGCCATTTGTAGAAATAGTACTTCTTATATTCTTTTTATTTGAATGTTCTATTAACTCAAAGATATCGCTTCGAATTAATGGCTCACCACCAGAAAAAAGTATAACTGGTACTTTAAAATTACCTAAATCTTCAATAAAATACTTAGCTTCCTCAGTGCTTAATTCTCCATCATGCTTATTGCAATCTGAATCTGCGTAGCAATGTAAACATTTTAAGTTGCAAGCCTTTGTACAATTCCATACAACTACCGGACCTCTACCTGGACTTACTCCATATTTTTCATCTGAAGCACCTTTAATATAACGAAGTTTGTCTCCAAAATTTTCAGAATCACATAACAGTTTTGTAACACTAATCATATTTAATTTTTATTGAGATAATTTATTAAGTTAAACTATCTTCAATATAATCTCCTTTCTGTGCGAATGCTTTCTACATTATACATTTTATTAGTAATTTTACACTTAAATACTAAAAAACAAAAGAAGTATTTAAAATATACTATTACCATTGGATAAATGGTAAATTATGAGTTATAATAAACTGGAATAAAGTGAAACTTAAGTTATATATAGAGGTACTAGGTCGAAAGTTAACTTTCTAGTTAGTTTCTTTATATATATATATTAAATCAAGAGGTGAAGAAATGTTAAATAGTGACTTGCTAAAAGGATCTAATCTAAGACTGACATCCTTAAAAGAAGAGGACTTAAATACCTTTGAAAATTGGTACAATGATGTAAAGTTTTTAAGACATTACGATATGATTGCAGCATTTCCTAAGTCACAACCACAACTTTTAGAAATGCTTCAAGATATAAGAAATTCTAATGATAGATATATATTTGCAGTAAGAACAATAGAAGAGAATAAATTTATAGGCGTTACTGGTTTTGAAAATATACTATGGAATAATGGAGTTGCTATTATTTATATAGGTATAGGAGATAATAGCTTTAGAGGAAGAGGTTTCGGAAAAGAATCCTTGCTACTTACTATGGAATTTGGATTTCAAGAACTGAATTTACATAGAATTCAGCTTAATGTTTTATCCTATAATGACCCGGCTATAAAACTTTATGAAAGCTTAGGTTTTAAAAGAGAAGGTGTTTATAGAGAGTTCATTCATAGAGATGGTAAAAGATATGACATGTATCTTTATGGAATTCTTCGCAGCGAATGGGAAAATAGAAATTTATAGGGCTCAAGGCCCTATAAATTATTTGTTTTCATCTAATTTAAAACAATATCTCCTGCCCTCTCTCATGTATCTCTACAATATCTGAGGAGCGGTTAGTCATCTTTTCTTTAAAGCTTTTTGTTATTTCTGGGTTATCACCAAAGTGCATTGGTATAAAAAGTTTTGGTTTTACCCTTTCGATTAAGTACTCTCCTCCAAGGTAGTAGTATTCTTCTAACCTATGATCTACAGGAAAAAATGCTATGTCTATCTTTTCATTAGATAACTTTTCTACTTCTTTCTTAAAGGCTTTTTCCATAGCTGAATTTTCTTCATCACTATCTTCTTTCCAATGCCACCAATTTAGATCTCCGGCATGGAATATGGAAATTCCATCTACCTTTACTAAGAAGGATATTCCTATATCTGTAGATCCATATGCCTTTATCTCTATGTCATCAACCTCTATATTTTCACCTTCTGATATATAGATAACTTCAGGAAAATCATCATTTTTTTCTATATCAGTACTTAAAATGTATTTTATGCTAGGATTTATTTCTTTCCATGAAAATATAATTGGGTTAAAGTGATCAAAATGCGAGTGAGAAACAAACACCATGACGTTTTTTTCTGTTTGTAGTGCTTCTCTGCAAATCACACCATGCTGCAAAGTTCTTTTTTCAACATCATCATTAAAGTAATCAAAGATTAAAATATTAGATTTTGTTTCTATTATAAATCCATCATGATATAAATAGTGTATTTTTGCTTTATTCAAATTTAACTTCACCTCAAGATCATTTATACTACATTTTTATTTGGTAAAATTTCTGTCCAATAGCCGTCTGGATCAGCTATAAAGTAAAGTCCCATCCCCTTATTTTCGTAGCATATACAACCCATCTTTTTGTGGTGCTCATATGCTTTATCAAAGTCATCTGTTGTTACAGCCATATGTATTTCGTTATCTCCTAAATTATATGGCTCTTTTCTATCTGTAAGATATGTAAGTTCTAATGTATGACTACTGCCTGCATCCTTTAAAAATACTAAAGTAAAGCTTCCATCTGGGGCATGATATCTTCTAACCTCTTCAAAGCCTAATGCCTCTTTATAGAAGTTTACACTCTTTTCAAGATCTAGCACATTGATATTATTATGTTCAAATTTAAATTTCATTTTTAACACCTCTTATTATTAATAAATTTAGCCAGTTTTATTAAATATCTAAAATGATATCTTTTAATTTTCTCTTTGGTACGTGGTGAACAGCTTTTTCATCTCTCCAATACTTAATATCTCCTGATGGCTGTAGCTCTTCTAGTACTACCTCTTCCTTTGGTTTACCGAGTGCAATTACCATAAGAATTTCATAATTATCATTAATATTAAGATCCTTTGCCAATCCAACTCTATCAATGCTGCCAAACATACAACCGCCTAATCCTTTTTCAACAGCTCCTAGGAGTATGCTTTGTGCAGCTATACCATGATCCCACCAACAATTTTTACTTATGTTCAAATCTTTAAGCACTATTACATATGCACTAGGCTTTTCTCCTTCCTCCGGACCATCCCAATCCTTTAGATATCCAGCCCATCTAAGGTGCTTAAATATTTTTTCATTCTTTACATTGTCATTAGATAAAATATATTTTAATGGCTGCATATTTGTTCCAGATGAAGATACTCTAGCAAGATCAATTAATTCTCTTAAGCTCTCCATACTTATATTATGTTCCCCATAAAACCTTCTATAAGTTCTGTTTTTCAAAACTAGTTCTCTAATCAACTTTTACACACCCCTTGCAGTACCTTAGTTAAAACCACAACTAATAGTACAAAATTATTATTAGAATTTTTATTGTAAAATATATTCTATATAACCATTATAGTTTTATATAAAAACTCTATTCAAGAAAGCACTTTTTTGTACTTAGGTTTCCTGTAGGTTACTATAATTAATTTATTTGCTATTTTCAAGGTAGTCAATTAATGCTTGAAATGCCATGACATATCCCAAGAATCCAAAGCCACAAATTTGCCCAACGCAAGCAGCAGCTGTAACAGATTTATGTCTAAATTCTTCTCTCCTATGTATATTGCTTAAATGCACCTCAACAGAAGGAATATTTACGGATTTTAAAGCATCATAAATAGCTATACTATAGTGAGTGTATGCTCCTGGATTAATTACTATACCATCGTACTTTTTATTATATGCCCTTTGTATATGGTTTATTATTTCTCCTTCGATGTTACTTTGAACTATATCTAGTTCAAATTTTAATTCCTTGGACCTTTCTTCCAGAAGGTTGCAGAGATCTTCATAGTTTTTATCTCCATATATACCTTTTTCTCTTATACCAAGAAAGTTTAAGTTAGGCCCATTGATAACTAATATCTTCACTGTACTTTCTCCTTTTAGTTTAATATTTTAATTATTTTTTGTATAATTTCATCAATACTACTGTCATTTATAATTTGAAAATCACAACACTCTTTATATATATTGTATCTTTCTTTAAATAAATCGTAAATTTTATCTACACCTTGTTTTAAAAGAGGTCTTTTAGAGGTTTCTATGTTTTTTTTAATATCTTCTACTGGTCTGTCTATAAAAACTACTATTCCATTTTTCTTTAGCAGTTCTATATTCTCTAGGTTTTTTATTACTCCTCCACCTGTAGATATTATAACTTGATTTTTCTCCCCTAATTTTCTGGCAGCTTCATTTTCTAATTGTCTAAAATATTCTTCACCTTTTTCAAAAATTTTAGAAATTGTTTTTCCAGATTGTTTTTCTATATACCAATCCATATCAATAAATTCGACTTTAAGTCTCTTAGCTAAAACCTTGCCTATTGTTGTTTTTCCACAGCCTGGCATACCTATTAAAATAATATTTTTATTTAGCTTATTCATTATTTTCACCTATCATAAGCTGTAGTTTTTCATATATTTTATCTACAACATTATTACTTATCTCTATTCCATGCCAAATTTCCTGAGCAGCAGCTGCTTGAGCAATTAACATATATAGTCCATTTATTGTTTTTAAATTTAACTCTCTTGCCTCAGATAAAAATTTTGTTTCTAGAGGGTTGTATATTATATCAACAGCTACTGAAAATTCTTTTAAAATATCTTTCCTTACCGGGCTATTCTCTACATTAGGGTACATACCGCATGGAGTACAATTTATAATTAAATCCTTATTTTCTAGCTCATGTAATTGCTCATAGGATATTACTTTAAAATCTCCTAGATTGTTGACCTTTTGAGGCTCTCTACTTACATATATAAGTTCCCCAATATTATTATCTATTAAATACTGAACTACCGCCTTAGATGCACCGCCAGTACCTAATATTACTGCACTTTTATTTGTAATATCTATTGCTGCTTTTTTTAATGTTTCACCAAAGCCATAATAATCTGTGTTATATCCAATTAACTTTCCATTTTTAAAATCTACTGTATTTACAGCTCCTATTCTTTCAGCCTCAGGAGATATCTCATCAAGATACTTAATTATCTCTACTTTATATGGTATGGTAACAGTTACTCCTCTAGCTTCAAGAGCCTTAAGTCCTTCTACTGCTTTTTCTAAATTTTCTTTTTTAATTTCAAATAAATTATATACCGCTTTTGGGTTTATATTTTCAAAAATCATGTTATGAATTTGTGGAGAAAAGCTGTGTCCTAATTTTTCTCCTATAAGTCCGTAAATGTTACTCATTATTCTTTTGCACCTCACCTTACATTTCTTCTATACTCATAATAATATATTACAAAAATTTTACTACATAATAAAGAAAAAATCTAAAATATAAAAATAACATAGAGTTTCACAAAGAAACCCTACGTTATCTTTATCTTCTCATATGTTTTAATATAATTATTACAAGTATCAAATCAGAGTTAGGCTCTAATCCTAAAATATTGCAATACCTACAGCAGTCAAAATATCTATATATACAGTGTCTGCATCCTTTCCTACGCCCCATGTAATTCACCCCTTATACTTTTAGTTTATATACCATAAATAAAATTGTGATTAAAACTATAGCAAATTTATCTGTTCTTGCAAAAAAATACTTGCACCTTACCTTACGTCATGTGTTAAAATAGTCTAAGTAGAGGTGGTAAAATGTCCGAAAAGGAAAATACTTTATTTACTACAGGTGAATTTGCCAAAAAAGCTGGAGTTACTTTAAGGACTTTAAGATATTATGACAAAATAGGTTTATTAAAGCCTAACTGTCACAACGATCTAGGTCATAGGTTATACAGCAAGCAGGACTTTGGAAGACTTCAAAAAATCTTAACATTAAAGTTCATAGGACTCTCTTTAGATGATATTGCCAATATAATGAAACATGACATAAATGACCAAGACTTTAAAAAATCTTTAGAAATACAAAAGTCCATAATGGAAGAAAAAATACAGCATATACAAATGGTCATAAAGTCAATAGATGAAACTGTCCATATGCTGGATAAGAGCAATGTATTAAACTGGGATAAATTTATAAACATAATTAATGTAATAAACATAGATAAAAAGTGGTCTGAACAATACGAAAATGCTTCAAACTTAAAGGCAAGAATAAGAATTCATGAGCTTTTCAGTACTAATAAAGAAGGCTGGATGAATTGGTTTTTTAATCAAATGCAAGTTCCAGAAAATGCACATATATTAGAACTGGGCTGTGGTGACGGTAGCCTTTGGGAGAAAAATTTTAATGATATCCCTATAAGCTGGAATATTACATTAACGGACTTTTCCAATGGAATGCTTAAAGATGCTAAAAAAAATTTAGATACTAAATCTCAAAGATTTAAATTTCAAATTGTAGATGCACAAAACATTCCCTTTGAAAACTGTAGTTTCGATGTTGTAATAGCAAATCATATGTTGTATCATGTACCAGACAGAGAAAAGGCATTTTCTGAAATACAGAGAGTTTTAAAACCAAATGGATATTTTTACGCTTCCACTGTTGGTAAAAACCACATGAAAGAGATGAGAGAAATTGTCTCAAGATTTAATTCTGAAAGCATAACTACAAAAAGTTGGGACTCTACTGAAAGTTTTCAGCTAGAAAATGGTTTGGGTCAGGTTTCAAAATGGTTTAAAGAGGTAAAACTAAATAGATATAATGATAGTTTAGTAGTTACTCACCCAACTCCCCTTATTGATTATATATTTTCTATGCCTGGGAACACAAAAGAAATATTTACTGATGAAAAACTTCAGCAGCTTATAGATTTTTTGCAAAAAGAAATCAAAGAAACTGGAGGAATATATATTACTAAAGACACAGGTTTTTTTAAAGGAAGAAAATAATAAAAGTTTAATAAGGTAAAAATGAAAGGATTGATTATAATGAATAAAAAAATACCATTTTCACCACCAGATATAACTCAAGCAGAAATTGATGCAGTTGTTGAGGTTTTAAAATCAGGCTGGATTACTTCCGGACCTAAAACTGCTGAATTTGAAACAAAATTAGCAGAATATCTAGAAACTAACAAGGCTGTTGCATTAAACAGTGCTACTGCAGGTTTAGAGCTTGTATTAAAAGTTTTTGATATAAAAGAAGGAGATGAAGTTATAACTACTCCTTATACTTATACTGCTACTGCTAGCGTTTCCTTGCATAGAGGTATCAAGCCAATATTTGTAGATGTTGAAAAGGATAGTTTCATAATAGATATAGAGAAAATAGCAGATGCTATTACTCCTAAAACAAAAGCAATTTATACTGTTGATTTTGCTGGAATACCAGTAGACTATGATGCAGTTCGTGCAATGTTAAAGAAAAAGAATCGTGAAGATATAATTTTTGTATCTGATTCATCCCATTCCTTCGGTGCAAAATATAAAGGAAAAAGAGTCGGAGGTCAAGCGGATTTCCACATATTCTCTTTCCATGCAGTAAAGAACTTTACTACTGCTGAAGGTGGAGCTATAAGCTTTGGTGATAATAACTTTAAAGGCAGAGAAGATTTATATAAAGAATTTAAATTAGCATCTTTACATGGCCAATCAAAGGATGCTCTTTCAAAGATGAAAGCTGGAGCTTGGCAATATGATATAGTAACAGATGGTTACAAATGCAATCTTACAGATATAGCTTCTTCTATTGGCTTAGTACAATTAACAAGATATGAAGATATGCTTGTAAAGCGTAAAGCAATATTTGATATTTATTCTAAACACTTAGGTGAAAAGGATTGGGCTATACTACCTTTCGAAAGAGAAGGCGAAACTGTAACTTCTTATCACTTATATCCTTTACGTATTAAAGGCTTTAATGAAGAACAAAGAGCTGAGGTTATAAAAACATTAGCTGATATGGATATAGCTACTAATGTTCACTTTATTCCTCTGCCAATGTTCACTCTTTATAAAAACCTTGGCTATAAGATAGAAGATTATCCAAATGCTTATGCACAATATGCAAATGAAATTTCTGTACCACTTTACTCACTTCTTACATTAGAAGATGCTGAGTATGTAGTTAAGGAACTTATTAAAGCAGTTGAAAAAGTTATGGCAAAATAAATTAAGCGAGGTACGTAAATATGAAAGTTAATTTTTATACATCTCAAAGAGAATATAATGAAAAAAAAGCAGAATTTGATAAGGCAATATTTGACGTTATAGAAAAAGGTAGTTTTATATTAGGACCTACTGTTACAAATTTTGAAGAGGAAATAAAAAAGTATACTGGAGCTAAGCACGCAATCGGTGTAGCTTCTGGTACAGATGCTTTGGTAATAGCTTCACACATTTTAGGCTTTACTTCTGGTAAAGAAGTTATTACTTCACCATTTACATTCTTAGCATCAACTTCTTGTATAGCAAAACATAATGCAAAACCAGTTTTTGTAGACATTGATGAGGAAACTTTTGAAATAGATACAACTAAAATAGAAGAAAAAATAAACTCAAATACAGCAGGAATTATACCAATTCACCTATTCTCTCAAATGAATAACATGGATAGAATAATGGAAATATCCACTAAGCATAATATAAGAGTTTTAGAAGATGCTGCTGAAGCTTTTGGTATGAGATGGAATGGCAAACACTCTGGTACTATTGGTGATATGGGTATATTCTCATTCTTCCCAACAAAAACACTAGGCGGTTATGGTGACGGTGGTATGATAGTTACTAACGATGATAACTTAGCTCAAATGACTAAGATGTTCAGAGTTCATGGAGCTTCTAAAAAATATCACTATGACTATATAGGATATAACTCCAGACTTGATTCAATTCAAGCTGCTGTACTTTCAGTTAAATTAAAATACATAGACGAAGCTATTAAAAAGAGAGAAACTATTGCTAACTGGTATATGGATAAGTTATCAGACTGCGAGTATGTAAGATTCCCTAAGATTAAAGGACCTCAAAGTCCAGTATACTATGTATTTAATATACTAGCAGAAAAAAGAGATGAACTTGCTAATTTCCTAAAGGAAAACGAAATAGGTTACAGCATTTACTACCCAATACCTCTTCATATGCAAAAATGCTTCAGCTATCTAGGACATAAGAAAGGTGATTTCCCTGTATCAGAAAAGATTTCAGAGGAAATTCTAGCTCTTCCAATCTACCCAGAGATAACTGAGGAAGAAGTAGATTTTGTATGTGAGACTATAAAGAAATTCTATAAAAAATAATACGACGTATTATTTTTTATAGGACAGAGGACAATTGACAGAGGGCAGTGAAGGAGGAAAACTCACCTTCACTGCCCTCTGTCCTCTGTCAACTGTCCTCTGATAAAAATCCTATATATCACAAAAGTAATTATCTTCCCCATCTTTATTTTTTGCAACATACATTGCCTTGTCAGCTTTTACTATTAATTCATTAATAGTATCTCCATTCTTTGGATAAAAGCTAACTCCAATACTTAGCGATATATTTATTTGTTTTTCATTATTTATAGTTTTGTTTTTATTATTAATAATTCTAGAAACTATAGGTTTATAATTATCAAGACTTTTTATATCCGGTAATAATATTAAAAATTCATCCCCACCATATCTAGCAACTACGTCGTTTTTTCTTGTAGCTTTGGTTAATATATCAGCAACTTTAATAAGAACTTTATCACCTATTTCATGTCCATACGTATCATTTATATATTTAAATTTATTAACATCTATAAACATCAATCCTAACAAACTATTGTTTCTTTTGGCACTATCTAAAAATTTCTCAGCATATTTATAAAATAATGTTCTATTTGCAACACCCGTTAATTTATCGTAATAAGCTAAGTTTTTTATAATCTTTTCTTTTTCTTTTAATTCTTTATTTAATTTATATAAATCATGAACATATTTTCTTAACTGCTCAATATGAAGGAATTGATTTGTTACATCAATAAACTCAATAAGAATAACCTTTCTATCGTCACTTTTTAACTTACTTATTTTTAAATTTAATTTTTTATCGCTGCTGATCAGGCCCTTGTGCATAGCTGCTGAAAGAAACATTTTACATTCATTTTGCATTACATTTTCAATTAAATCTTTAAAATATTTTTTATTTAAACCTGGTAAAACGCTATATATATTACTTTTGAGTACATTCTCTAGTTTTATATCAGTTAAATATTCCATATAATTATTCCAATATAATATTTCAGATTTTTCGTTTAATACTATAGCTCCTTCATTTATACAATCTAATGTGTCACGTAATATTTTATCCATTAAAATCGACTTCCATCATATATATTTTTTTCAATATCTCGTCTAAAAACTTTAATGTCAAATTAATTACAATAGCTCCTTCAATCTTTGAATTTTCTATATTAAAGGTTACATATAGCATTAAAATGTATGTATATTCTTCATTTTCTATAAATTCCTCAATATCCATTCTATTAAATACTTTTATTTCAGGTAACATATAATTAAACTTTATATTTATATAATTGCCAATTTCTCCAATAATAGAATTTAAAACTATGTTTCCTACTTCTTTTATAATATCAAAATCTATATCTGTAAAATTCAAATCACAATATTCATCTTTGCTCTCCTCATGAAGACAAAGATTTATAAAATTCCTCATTTTATCAGCGGGAAAAATCAAGCTGGCTCTTCCTGCTGATCTTTCTTTAAAAGAAATTGAGGATACCATAATAGCACCTTCTATTATATCATTGAAATATTTATCTAATTGAATTTTATTGTCTTTTATATCCAATATCTCTACATCAGGTACATTTAATAATATTTTTTTATCAATTATTTCTGAAAGGATACTAGCTGATTTACCAACACTTATATTGAATAATTCTTTTAATATATCTTTTCTTAGTGTATTATCAATCATCTTAAATCATTCCTTATCATTTCACATATAAATTTTGCTTTTTCTTCATTAAAAGGTTTATTTATAAATGACATTATACCTAATTCTTCTATTTCTTCTCTAACTCTTTTTTGTACGTCTGCAGAGGCTACAATTATTTTTGCTTCAGCCCTAAATTCTTTTATTAATCCTATCATGTCCTTTCCACTCATATTTGGCATCAATAAATCTACAAATGTATAATCTGGACTAATTTTTTTATATGCTTCTAGTCCTTCTTGTCCATCATTTGCAAAATAAATATCCACATCCTCTAAAAATTTTTTTATTAAATTAGCCATTGTTCTTTGAGAAAAATTTGAATCATCAACAATCAAAATTTTTAACATAATGAATTCCTCTCTTCTATTTGCAACTTTTTTATAATAAATGTAAAAAAAAAGCAACAATTAATTAATATTAATTAATTGTTGGCAGGGTGCACCACTAGCTCAAAATTCCTAAGGTGCCCACATAAAAGGAATTTTTCATTGCTTCCAACTTTGCTAGATAATTCTCAAGCATATTTACATATATAAAAATATAAATTCATAATTATATAATTATTTATAATAATCAATGTAATTTTACTAAATAAAAACAAAAAAATCAACATTTAATATTTAATGATGTAAATTCCATCAAAATATTATAACTACCTATGTTACTTTTATTATATTAAAAAATCTGTCTTTAATTAACTTTAAGTTAATATAATTTCATATTTATGATAAATAAAATCACTCCCTACATTAATGCTGCATATTATTAGTATAGGGAGTGATTTATCATGTATCACGATAAAACAAAATCTAATTATAGAAAAATAATTGCTGGTGTAGATGAGAAAATCCCCAATGAGAGTGGGAAATCGATAACTGCCATAAATTTTGATAATGCCGCTACTACTCCTCCACTTATTTCCGTTTTAGGTGAAATAATTGATTTTTCAAAGTATTATTCATCAATTCACAGAGGGACAGGCTACAAATCCATATTTTCATCTAAAATTTATGAAGATTCCAGAAAAATTGTATGTGATTTTGTTCACTGCGATTATCGTGAAAATACAGTTATTTATGTAAAAAATGCTACCGAAGCTATAAATAAATTGTCCTATGCTTTTTCAACTATATATAAGGATTGTGTAGTTTTAACAACAAGAATGGAGCACCATTCTAATGACTTACCTTGGAGAAATAAGTTTAAAGTTGATTATATAGATGTAGACGATTTAGGGAAATTGAAAATAGATGATTTAGAAAATAAGCTAAAAGAATATAATGGAAAAGTTAAGCTTGTGTGCGTTACAGGAGCTTCCAACGTCACTGGTTATAAAAATCCAATATATGAAATAGCTAGTATATGCCATAGTTATAATGCAAAAATATTAGTAGATGGCGCTCAACTAGTACCTCATTACCCTATTCGTATGAAATCCTCACGAAGGGAGAGATGTATAGACTTCCTTGCATTTTCAGCTCACAAAATGTATGCTCCTTTTGGTATAGGAGTTCTTATAGGACCTAAGGAATTTTTTTTACAGGCAGAACCAGATCACGTTGGCGGAGGCACTATAGATATCGTAACAGATAACTTCGTAACCTGGGCAGACCCTCCTGATAAAAACGAGGCAGGAACTCCAAATATCATGGGAGTTATAGCTTTAACTGCTTCTATTAAAACACTTAAACATCTAGGTATGAAAGATATAGATAAGCATGAAATGGACATTTACAATTATGCCTTAAGTAAGCTTAAAAAAATACCGGAAGTTACTATTTACTGCGATACTAGTGATGATTGTGAGAAAGTTGCCATATTACCTTTTAATATAGAAGGTATTTATCATGAAATTACTGCTAAAGAATTATCTAGGATATCAGGAATTGCAGTGCGAAGCGGCTGTTTTTGTGCACACCCATATATTAGAAGATTATTAAAAATCCCATTAGATGAAATGGAGCATTATCAAAAAAACAAGGATTCAAAACGTCCAGGAATGGTTAGGCTTAGCTTCAGCTTTTACAATACCTACTCTGAGGTAGATATATTAGTTAAGACAATAAATAAAATTATAAAAAACAGATCTCATCTACAATAATAAAAACTCATATAAAAAGGTATACAATTTTTTTGATGTATACCTTTCTTTTTATTATTCTATCTTTTTTCCATGAGAAGTTCTCTTAACTCCTCGAACTGTTCATTTCCATCTTTATTAAACCAAATTTTTAATTCCTTAGCTTTTCCTTTAAAAATACTTGTAAGTGTTAACTTTTTATTAAATGGAATATGTAAGTATCCCTGAATAATTATTGATCTTGCTGGTGCAAACTCTATATGATGTAAATTCATATCCTCAAACATTATTTCATCATAAGATTCCTCCAAGTTTTTATTAGTAAAACCTTTATTTTGAGCAACCCTCAATCTGTCTCCCAGCAGCATAGCATTCATATAGAGTCCTTTAAAAATTTTGTTATTCTCCACGATTTCCCCTCCAAACCTTATTCTACTCCAGTTCTTATGCTATTTATACAACTATCATGTATTTTCTTTTCTTCCATTGCCCTTGCTGTTTTTTCATAATTGTAAGCAAATTCAACAATCTCACTCTCAACCTTTTCTTTATCTATATTTATTATTAAATAAGTGCCATTAGGTCTTCCAGTCTTTGGCTTACCTACACTTCCATCATTTAATAAAAGTTTACTACCATAAGACTTTTCATATGGTATGTGAGTGTGAGCACATACTAAAATATTCCCCTCAAATATTTCCATGACATCTTCCGCTTCTCTAGAATCTTCCTTTAAATATTCATTTATTGTTCTTACACTTCCATGCACAAAGTACATCTTCTTATTCTCAAATTCCAATACTATTTGTCTAGGAAGCGATCTTAAATATGCCTTATTTTCTTCTTTTAACTCTTTTGCTGCCCAAGGCATACAAAACTTATTTACTTCATTATCTCTTATGTAATTAAACTTTTCTTCCAAAACTGCTGCATCATAATTGCCTAATATGTTCATTATTCTTTGTTCTCTAATGAGTTCAACTACTTCATTGGGATAAGGTCCATATCCAACTAAGTCCCCTAAACAAACTATTGTATCAACCTTTGATTTTTCAATGCTTTCTAACGCAGCTTTTAACGCTTCTAAATTACCGTGTACATCTGAAATTACCGCTATTTTCATAGCTCTACCTCCCATCTATAGGTTATATTGTAAATTATACCACAAAACATCATTATAAATATCAAAATTTTAGTTTTAGAATTCGCTATCTATGGGGAAATTAACTAGAAAGTTAACTTATATAAAGAGATATAAGTTAACTTTCGGCCAAGTACTCCTATGCTATTTTATATACTTTCCATATTTGAGAGGTTTGTTTTCCTCCCAGGGTTTATATTTATTTGCGAATTCTACTCTTTCTTGGAAGGTTGGGTGAGTATAGTTCCAAAGTTTATATACCACTCCTGTAGTTGGCAATACGAGACTTTCTTCATGAAGTTTAATAGTTGAGGATATCGAGGCTTCGTTATCCTTTGTAAGTTCTAATTCAAATCTATCTGCTTCCATTTCCGTATATCTGGAATAAGCATTAGACAATGGTGTAGCTACAAATATAAAAATATTTACCAGCAATATTATAAGAGGAATAGATGCTATATCATGAAGTTTAGTAAATCCAAATACCCCTCCAGATTTATTTAATATCCAAATTGCACTTTTATTAATTAAATAAAGAATTAATATAAAGGAGGCTCCTGCAAAGATTATTGCCTTCCACACATGTCCCATCAGGTAGTGGCCCATTTCATGAGCTACAATGCACAATACTTCTCTTTGATTAAGATTTTTAATTGTTGTATCCCAAAGAACTATTCGTTTAGTATTAAGTACCCCCGTCATATAAGCATTCATTTCTTTTGTATCTACACTTTTATTTATCTGATAAACCTTACTATTCCCAATAGTTGTTTTACTTATTTCATCATAAATTTTCTGCTCCAGAACTGTATCTTGCATCTTTTCATATTTATTGAAAAGAGGATCAATATATACTGGTGAAATAAAAGTTACAAAAAATATTATTGGAATTATTAATATTCCTAACTGTAACCACCAATAGTCTGGCGACTTCCTAATTAGTAAATAAGGAATCCATATGAATAGCGCACCTGACAATATCCCAATACTGTAACTCTTGAAAAAATCGCTAACCCATTTACCAAAGGTTTGATTAGAAAGACCATATGCATGTTTAAGCACATAACTACTGTAATAGTCTAAAGGCATCGTCAACAGTGAACTTATCGTGTAATACAATGCAAAGTACAATATAATAGTTGTCAAAAACATACTGCTTTTATTTTGTGCCCAGTTTCTCATAGAACTTGATAGTCCAGAAAACAAGAATACAGCTGGAATAATCATACTTAAAACTATTCTTGTAATCCATACTGCTACTTTTTTCTGCTGATATTCTATAGCCTTCTCTGATGGCTTGGCAATCTGAGTATAACTTCCATTACCCTTCCTATACTCTGATGAATATGTATAGTTTTGAACTAAACTTTTATTATTTTGCTCTTCAGTAATTTTTACACTAAATAGAAATCCAATCATTAAACATATAAATATAATTATTGATACTGTAAGTTCCTTCTTCATTATTACCCCCATAAATGTCCTTGCTAATATATTTTTAATATATGCTAGTTATCTTTTCTTTATCCTCATCATTCTCTCACATTTTATATATTATCATATTTTAAAAGCAATCATCTCAAAATCAACACTCTGTGTAAGCGATCATCTTAAAATCATAGATTTTGGATACTTGCTTAAGATTTTGGGTGCCTGCTTATACTTAAAATTATTAACAGTATGGAAGTTGTACAGCTATGAATACCACTAATAAGCTGAGTGCCAAAGAAAAGTATCCATATAGACTTTCTGCTTTATTACCCTATATATAAAGAATATTATATAGTAAAATGAAGATACTAAAATGAATTAGCACTGTAATTATTAATTATACATTTATATATTATGTAAATTTAAAATACTTTGGAGGTGCTTAAAATATGACATTAAAAAATAGTATAGAAACTGCTACACTATCTCTTGGATGATTCTGGGGACCAGATGCCAAGTTTGGACATTTAAATGGGGTATTATCTACAAGAGTTGGTTACTGCGGAGGAAAAAAATTAAATCCAACTTATCGTGATTTAGGCGATCACACCGAAACAATACAAATAGATTTTGATATGGATAAGCTTTCTTATAAAGAAATTCTGGACATGTTTTGGAAAAATCATACCCCGACTAGACAGCCTTATTCTACACAGTATAAATCTGTTATATTTTACGCTAATGAACTTCAAAAATCTACGGCTTTAGATATGAAAAAAACTTTGGAAAATAATTTAAAAACTAAAATTTATACAGAAATCCTGCCTCTGTTTACATTTTATTATGCAGAACTGTACCATCAAAAATATTACTTACAGCTTGAAACTTCATTAGCTATGGAAATTAGAAACAAATATCCTTCAGCTAAGGAATTTGTAAATTCTACAGAAGCTGCTCGCTTAAACTCTTATATTGCTGGTTACGGAGCTGTTGATGATATAAAGGGTTCTGCGGCAAAGTTTAGTTGGGATAACACTACTGAAAAACTTCTTTTATTAAATAATAAATCTTCAGATGACATTCTTAATTGTTAAACTAAAATAAGTTTATTCTAAATATAAAATTTCTTAAATAAAAGTGACCCAAAAAGTATATTTCAGGTCACTTTTACCTTAAATTTAATATCTAATTTAAAGGCTGATTTTTTATAAACAGGATTCTTACCTTCAGTAGGATAAAATAAGTTTCTTAACTTATTTTGTCACATCTCCATCTTTTGATTCTTCATTTTTCTTTAATGAACCTTTGCTTAGGAAATCCATAACTTTTACACCTGTCAATGCCTCTACTGCCTCAGGAAGCTGCGCCATAATATCAGTAACATAACCAGTGACTTTTGAAGCACCTTTTCCTTCTCCTGTACCACTATCAACAATAACAATCTTTTCAGTTTTGGATAATGGTTCAGAAATGGCCTTCGCAATTTCAGGTAATTTTTCTATAATCATTTGAGCCATAGCAGCATCATTATATAATTTAAATGCTTCTGCTTTTTTCATCATAGCCTCTGCTTCTGCTTTACCTTTTTCTCTTATTATATCTACTTCTGCCATACCCTGAAGTTTTAAAGCATCTGCCTTTGCCTTACCTTCTAGTTCAATTGATCTTGCTCTTGCTTCTGCATCCGCAATTTCCTTATATCTAACTGCATCTGCTGTTTGCACCTGTCTATATTTATCCGCTTCTGCTTGTTTCTTAACTGTAGCTTCAAGTTCTCTCTCTTTTCTAGCAGCCTCTTTTTCAGCAAGTTCAATCTCTTTTTCCTTCTTGGTAATTTCTACTTGAACTGTAGCATCTGCAAGTTCTTTTTCCTTCTGCTTTTTAGTGATCTCTACCTGCATCTGTGTTTCAGTAACTTCCTTCTTAACCTTATTAGATTCGATTTCATATGCAAGGTCTGATATAGCTTTGGCTTGCTCCTGCTCTTTTCTATACGCTTGTACTTTTAATTCCTTTTGTTTTACAGATTCAGCAATTTGAGTTTCTGATAAAATCCTAGCAGCCTCTCCTTCTCTAATTGCATCTGAGGTTTTAATTTTTGTTTCTTTTGCTGCATCTGCTTCTGCTATTTGAGCATCTCTTTTAACTGCCGCAATCCTTGGTTTTCCAAGAGCTTCTAAGTATCCATTTTTATCTGAAATATCCTTAATAGTTAAAACCTTTAACTCAAGTCCCATTTGTGCAAGGTCAATTGCTGCAACTTCTTGAACGTGAGATGCAAACATTTCCCTATCTTTATATATTTCTTCTACTGTCATTTTTGAAACAATTTCTCTAAGCTTACCTTCTAGGACATTCTTTGTTGTGTGTACAATAACTTGAAGAGTATGCTGCATTCCATTTGATGTATTAAATTGCTCTGCAGCAGATAAAATTGAATCAGTATCTGATTTTACCTTTACAACAGCAACTCCATCTGCTGCAATTCCTACTCCCTGTCCTGTTAAAGCACCATCAATGCTTATTTCAATCTCCATATTTTCTAGTGATATTTTGTCTGTCCTTTCTAACATTGGTATTACAAATCCACCACCACCAGTGATGACTCTCTTTTTAAGACCTGTAACAACCAATGCTTTATCCTGAGGCACTCTTTTCCACATGGAGAAAACCCCCAATGCTAAAAGTATAATGACCCCCACAATGATTACAGGAACAATCATAATTGACATGTTGAACATATTTCTCTCCCCTTTTTATTATATTTTTTATTTAATAAATTTTAATTTATTCATTTAAAGGTTGAACATAAAATACATTATTTTTAATTTCATATATAATTACATCTTCCCCTTGTAATATTGATTTTTTACCAATGTGCTGTGCAGGCGCATTATATTTATTTCCGTTGACTATATATGATATAACTCCAAATCCATTTTCTAATATTGGAGATATAACTATAGCTTTCATTCCTATAAGCTTATCCTGGGAAACTGCACTTGTATTTTGTGCTTTATATAGAGGTACCACTATAAATTTATATAATACAAATGAAATCATAAGACCCAGCGCAAGTGCCAGTAGGAATGTGAACATTTCGTTTAGCCCATAGTGATTACCCATAATCCCAACGCCACCAAATATAGTGATAAATGAAACTATAGTTATAGGTTTTAGTGGAAAAACCGTGAGTGTATGCCCTGAACCTTGGGTATCAATATGAGTGTCAACATGTGTGTCAACATGTGTATCAATATGCCCTCCAATGTGAATAAAGTCAAACAACCCTCCTAATAAAAATGTTACCAAGGTATATATAACCCCTACCCAAAAAACAATAGTGTATACATGTTCCATAAAAACCCTCCTTCATACCTTATGTACAACATTTTTAGTCTTATTTCAGGATTATAATGATTGCTACATAATATATATTTACTAAATGGCCATATAGATTATCAGTAGATTTGCTAATTACAATACATAATGCGTTATTTAATAACTTATTATGTATTATACCTTATTATACCACGTATTACAGTTAAATCAAATCTTTAATAGGTTATATTAGGCAATCTATATAAGCAAACAATTAAATATTAGAATTAAGTTGCATTTTCTAACTTACGCTCGCTAATGCTAAATATCACTCTCTAAATTATATTTATCAGCATTAACAATAAAATAGGCTAGAAACCCAGGTATACCTATGCACTAAACAGTTGTTTTTTTCTTTTCTTAAAATAATAAAACTGTTTTTCCCTTTTGAGAAAAAACAGTTTTGTTTTGAAAATAGAAAGCTTAATCCAAAAATAAAATTCATTGCTAAATATAAGTTAAGTCTTGAATAGCATGGGGATTTTTAATAGTTTTGACCTATCATTCCATAAAGCATTTTAGTTGCTACAGCTAGAGACATAGTAACAAAGATTGGTTTTATAACTTTTGCGCCCTTATTTAAAGCAACCTTTGTCCCTAATTTTGCTCCTATTATCATAAACAAAGCTACTGGTATTCCTATTTTATAATCAATTTGTCCTCTTAGTGCAAACATACCTAAAGATGCAATATTACTTACAAAGTTTAAAACTTTTCCGTTTCCACCAGCACGAGTAAAATCAAAAGAAAATATGCTTATAAGTCCGAATATTAAGAATGAACCTGTACCAGGGCCGAAAAAACCATCATAGAAACCTAAGGATAATGCAAGAATCATTCCAAGAAAAATATTCTTTTTAGTAAGACCTTTAAAGTTATCTTCAGTTCCTATGTTCTTTGAAAATAGGCTATAAATGCTGACAAGTAGTAGAAGTACCAGTACTATGGTATTGAGGTACTTTGCATTGATATTAAGAACAGTATTTACACCTAAAATAGCACCTATTAATGTAAATGGAGCTAAAAACTTTATAAGCTTAAAATCTACCTTACCAGATTGAGCAAATTTAATAGAACTTGTGAAGGAAGCACAGGAAGAAGAAAACTTGTTTGTCCCTAATGCTAAATGAGGAGGAATACCTGCCATTAAGAATGCAGGCATACTTATAATTCCGCCGCCGCCAGCTATAGAATCTACAAATGCAGCACAAAATCCAGCTGCACATAAAAATATTAAGTTATTGATCAAGAATATACACTCCTTTAATAATTATACTAATCTTCATATCTGAACTATATTTTTTAGATTACAACTTCTCTTAATTTGATTATAATTGAGATATCTCTATTGTTACTTTTAAGAATTTATCAATATCCGCAGTTGAATTGCAATGTAATGGTGCAACTCTAATAGCACCATCTAAATTGAAAGACTCAAGCATTCTTTTTGAATATGGGCTAGAAATCAATCTGTCATATACAATAACGCCTCTTTTTTCATATTCTCTAACTGCTTGTGTGTAGTCTATATTATCAAAGCCAATTGCAATTATAAAATCTCTTTTTGTAAGATCTTCATAATCAAAGAATACTTTAACGCCTTTCATATTTCTAAGTCCGGTAATTTCATTAGTGCCGTTAAGCATCCTAGCCATTAAAGCTCTTTCTTGTAGAGCAATTTTTGTCATACCACAAGCAAATAATTCTCGTCTATCGCTACTATCAATAAATTTGCTGCCAATCCAACATACATAATTTACTATTTCAGTAACTACAGCAAATTGTGATAGAGCAGGACTACCTAGTTCCCATACATTAGCTTCTTTAGAAATTAACTTATGATGTGGAAGTTCTGCTACTCTCTCAGATAACCAAGCAATTCCTAAGCCTCTACAACCAAAGAATTTGTATGGAGCAAAGCTAATAGCATCAACAGGAGTTTTTTGGAGATCTATTAAAACATGTGGGACATGCTGTACTGCATCTACAATAATATATAAATCAGGTTTAATTTTACGAGCTTTTTTTATTATTTTCTCAATATCATAGATAGCACCTGAAATGTTTGATGCATACATTACACTTAATAGGCATGTATCTTTATCTATTAATTTAATAATTTCATCAACATCTACTCTACCTGTGGCAGGGTTGCTTTTTGCCACTCTAAGTTCCTTGTTTAATTTTTTAGCATAATACTCCATTGAGTCATATGATGAAGGATGCTCCAGTATAGATGTTACCATATTTGTACCATTAATATTTTCAGCAATAGCTCGTACTATGTCAAACATAGCTTGAGAAGCTGTTAGTGATGTAAAAATACTACCGCTTTTAGCATTGAAAATAGTTCTTACATCATTAATTCCATCTTCTAGAACTTTTTGTAAATATGATGCCGTTTTATGAATAGGCCCTGGATAATCTGGAATAGCATCAATTTTACTAAATTGTTCTACTGCTTTTTTAAGTCTGAAAGAGCCTCCAGCGTTACCGAAAAAAAGCCTTTCACCAATATTAGGATCAGTATCTACATGGTAAAAACGTTCCTTAATTTCTTTTAATAGCTCATTTGAAAATAGTTCCCCATTGCTTATAACACTCATTTTATACGTCTCCTCTTTAAATCATTCATGCTTTATTTGATTATATCATGACAAAATGATATAATCTAATTCATATATTTATATAATTATTATATAAATTTAATTATATGTAGGGGTAGTAAAATGTTTCAAGGAATGAACTATGTATACGAAGTTTATAAAGAAGGTAGCTTTTCAAAAGCTGCAAAAAATCTTTATATCAGTCAACCAGCACTAAGTGCATATATCAAAAAAATAGAAACCGATCTAGGAGTTCCTTTGTTCGATAGAAGTACCACACCAATACATTTAACTGAACCAGGTGAAATGTATATAAATGCTATCCTTCAGGTCAAAGCCATTGAAAATAATCTTGAACAATACTTTCAAGATATAATGAATCTAAAAACAGGAAAAGTTTCTATTGGTGGTTCAAATTTCTTTTGTTCATATGTGCTTCCTGATATAATAGCAGAGTTCAAAAAACAACAACCAGGTATAACTGTAGATTTATCTGAAGTCAATTCTCTTGGTTTAAAGGAAGAATTGATGAAGGAAACAATTGATTTAGGAATAGAGTGTTGTTCTTTAGATACAAAGCACTTTGAAAATCACGTAATTGGCAGAGAAAATATTATTTTAGCGGTGCCAGG
Source organism: Clostridium aciditolerans (assembly GCF_016316925.1). Classification (GTDB taxonomy): domain Bacteria; phylum Bacillota; class Clostridia; order Clostridiales; family Clostridiaceae; genus Clostridium_AM; species Clostridium_AM aciditolerans. The sequence goes on from NZ_JAEEGB010000007.1 coordinate 168,891, forward strand.
AAATTATAAAATCAATGATGAATTAATAGACTATCGCTTATCCTTTCAGGATATAGCAGATAATAAACATCTATCTCCTGACTTTCCATCCATACAGTTAAACAAATTTTCAAATGAGCCCTTTATTATACTTAAAAAAGGTAATGACATGTATACACGTAGTATGAAATTATGTCAAAAAGCTGGATTTGTACCCAAAGCGGCAATGTATATAGACCAATTAATGACATCTTACCATATTGCTTGCAAAGGCATGGGAATTGCATTCATACGAGATTCTTTAGTAAACCATGTGAACTTTAATCAAGATATTTGTTTCTATAAACTAGCGGACGAGCTTTCTAGTAGAGAGCTAGTTTTGATACGAAAAAAGAATCGATATTTATCTAGAAGTGTTGATGCATTCATAAATTCGGTTACATCTTTTTTTTCAAGTTAATGGTTTGGGAAAGTTTTATGTACTCTTTGTTTAATTTACTAGTTTTATTTACTAAACAAACGGCTTAACTTTGCAAATAAAAAAATATATTGAGATTGTACTATGGACGAATGTTTAATTTACAATCTCAATATATTCAAATTGTTGCTTCTAGTGTAATTGTCATAATTTAATTAGGGAATTTAAGATTGATTATTTATCCGATGACTTACCCGCTCTAATACTCCCATCGCACTCTGTGAAAGCGATTCACTCCAAATCAAAGATTTGGGTTCTCTGCTTTTCTTCAAGCGGGAGTAAAGAGCGGCTATGTCCCTGGATAACGACTTCTAAGCTTCAGATGGAGCCAAAACTCTACCTGAAGCCAAGAATTCTGTTTATGAAAAGAACCTTAACTTAAGCTTCTCTCACGCTTATACAAGCAAATATTTTTGTATTCCTTTATAGTCTTGATTATGAAACTTGTTCAAATTGTAAACTATATAAAGAAGCATATATACCCTTCTTATGCATAAGCTGTTCATGAGTTCCTGATTCTCTAATGCCATCCTCTGTCAATACTAATATCTCATCCGCATTTTTTATAGTACTTAATCTATGAGCTATAACAATAGTAGTTCTATTTTTTGAAAGCTCTTCTAAGGATTTTTGAATGTATTTTTCGCTCTCATTGTCAAGAGCAGATGTTGCTTCATCAAGAATTAAAATTGGTGGATTTTTAAGAAATGCTCTAGCAATAGATATTCTTTGCTTTTGTCCACCAGAGAGTTTAACCCCTCTTTCTCCAACAAAAGTATCATACCCATCTTCTAAATTCAATATAAACTCATGAGCATTTGCCTTCTTAGCTGCTTCAATTATTTCTTTATCTGATGCGCCCGGTTTTCCGTATGCAATATTTTCTTTTATAGTACCTGAAAACATATATACATCCTGTTGTACAATGCCTATAACCTTTCTTAGAGATTTTAATTTTATATCTCTAATATCTTTTCCATCTATTTTTATAGAACCACTATCTATTTCATAAAATCTAGGTATAAGGCTGCAAAAGGTAGTTTTACCACCTCCTGATGGTCCTACTAGCGCAACATTTCTTCCTGCATTAACTTTTATATTTACATTATTTAATATTGTACTTTTATCATCATAGCTGAAGGATACATCATTAAATTCTATTTCACCCTTAATTTCTTTTAGTTCTACAGCATTAGGCTTATCCATTATATCTGGTACAGTATTAATTATTTCTAAAAATCTGTCAAAGCCAGTAATACCTTTTTGAAACTGCTCTGTAAAATTCACTAGTTTGTCTATAGGATTTAAAAATATGTTTATATACAAAATATATATAACTAAGTCTGATACCTTTGCTTCTCCCATACTAATGAATATTCCACCTAATAATATAACAGTAAGATATAAAATACCTTGAAAGAAGCCATTTCCACTAAAGAATTTTCCCATAATAAAATATCCTGCTTCTTTCGTTTCTAAAAACTCCATATTTCCTTTTTTAAACTTACTATTTTCAACTTCTTCATTTGAAAATGATTTTACTACTCTAATACCAGAAAGACTATCTTGAATTTGAGCATTGACATTTGCTATCTTCTGTCTATTTTTCATAAAGATAAACTTCATTTTTTTATTATAGAAGTATGAGAAATATAACATAACCATAGTTAAAAAGAATAAGGCTGAAGTAATCTTAACATTTATATTCATAAGTATTATAAATGAGCCTAATATTTTAATTATAGAAATAAATAAATCTTCTGGACCATGATGTGCTAATTCAGATATATCAAAAAGGTCAGTAATTATTCTAGACATCAACTTCCCAGTGTTATTGTTATCATAATACGAAAAAGATAGCTTTTGAAGATGATTGAAAATATCACTTCTCATATCCGCTTCCATTTTAGCTCCCATTATATGTCCCCATGAAGTTATATAATATTGGCAAAAATATCTTATTATATACATTGCAAGCAGAGCAACTCCAATTAGAACTACAAATTTAATTATTTGATCACTAGTTTTATTTGTGTATACATCATTTAGCATATATCTTACTATCATTGGAAATGCAAGATCAATTGCTGAAAGTGTAAGAGCACAAAACATGTCCATAAAAAACATATTTTTATAAGGCTTATAGTATCCTATAAACTTCTTTAAAGTATCCATTTATGTCCCTCCTTTAATTTAACGGTGAAACTTGCCCCGTGGTTGTTTATAACCCCCATCTGATTCAAGTTTTACTTTATCAATACATCTGTCACAAAACTGTATTAGTATTTGTTTTTTATGCAATAAAATAAAGTTATCATCTTATGAACTAATATTCAATAGTAAAATAATTTTTCAAAAAATTTTTGCTTCTATATAATTCTAAACCCAAACTGCCGGAACACTACTTGAAACCACCTCTACAGGGGGGAGAGTGAATTTTAAGTAATGTGGTTTTAGATTATATAGAAGCAATAAAATCAAACAGAATATTTGATTAAGATAATAGCAATTTAATAATACATGGTGATATTAAGCCAAAAACAATATAATAGTAATGCTAAATATGTCACCAATATTATATATTTCATTGTATTACTTAATCATTCATAAATCAATGGAGTTTTTGCATATTTTTATCAATATTATAAGAAAAATGAATTATTATATACTTATTTTTATAAAAGCAGCCACAAAAATTTAAAAATTTAATAAATTTTTTAAATTTTTGTGACTTATATTAATTTTTTTATTTAAACTATTCTTATAAAGTATGATACATTTCATATTGTGCTATTTTGTCTTGTTTAAATCCAGTATGATTTGCAAATCCTTGAATGGATGAATTATTTGGGAACCCTAATGTAACCTTAGGTAAGTTTAAAATTTTAGTTCCTTCCAATATTAATTCTTTTGCAATACCCTTATTTCTAAAAGAATTATTCACCCACAGAAAATTTATTCTGCTGTTTTTATTCATACTTATAACTCCAACTAATCTATTTTCCGTACATGCAGCTAAAGTCAATTGATCTTCTGACTTTTCTAAGTAGTCTACATCATTTTGCCAGTTAATATGCACATCCAATATTTTTTCTCGTATAATTTTTAATCCAGCAGTCTCCATCGGTTTTATACTTAAGTTTAATTCACTACTCTTTTGTATTTTATTTATATCGTTTAATGTGTAGAAACTTTGGTCATATATTTTTTCATAGTTTAGCCTTTTATAAAAGTTTATAGCTCTATCATTTCCTACAATAACCTCTAAGAACAACTGCTTACAGCCTTGTTTAATTGCTTCTTCTTTATGAAGCTCCATTAATTTTTGACTTATGCCTAAACCTCTATACTCCTTTTGAATTGCTAATGCACCGCATCTCATTGTATTTATACCCTCATAAATTTTAACCCCCCCAAGGACTACACCAACAGGTTTACCTTCCTCTAATGCAATAAATGATAAATCTAAGCTATTTCCCTCTGGACCGAAAAATCTTTTTATGAAAAACTCCTGCGGCATCTGTAATTTGATTATATAATCTTCAAATCCATTATTAAAAGCCTTAAAAACTAAATCAATATCTACTTCTGAGCATTTTTTATAAACTATCATATTCATTTCCCCCAATAAGTTTTCTTAATATCATATCAATATGATTTTCTATTATAGGTTCTGTAAGAGGAATTCCCATAACACTATTGAAAAATCCAATTCCATCTGTTGATGATAGTATAATGTAAATCATTGAATCTATATCCAATTTAGAATTAAATTCTCCGTCAGCGACTCCCTGTTTCAATATACTTTCTAAATCATTATGAAATAATGCATATCTTTTTTTTGCTGCAACTAAGGTCTCTGGGTTTCTTGAAACTACTGACCAAAATTCAAAGGTAAATCTGGCGTTCAACAATGTATCTTCGTCAAATAATCCACCTAAAACCCACTGAATATATTTCTTTAATTTCTCAGTACTTGTATCAGCTTTTTCAAAGCTCTCTATCAAGCTATGTCTTTTATTAAACCTGTCTTCAGCAATTGCTAAAAATATCTCTTCCTTGCTCTTAAAATAATTGTATATTCCCCCTTTACTCATTCCTGTAGCTTTTACGATATCCTCCATTGAGGTTTCCACAAAGCCTTTTTGCGAAAACAATTTCATGGCATTGTCAATTATATAGCTTTTTTTCTGTGTTTTAGATTCTTCGCTAATTTTAGGAGACATAACAAACCTCCAAAACCGACCAGACGGTTTTTTATTTTATAATATCATTTTATATTTAAAATATCAATATCTATTCTAAAATTATTAATACTACAGTAGAGATACCCTTATGAATGCCGCTAATGAGTCAAGCACTCATATTGTTTGTCTATAATAAAAAAACAATTTACAATACTTAATTGCAAATTGTTTTTTTAAATTATTTACTTTTAAATAATTTTACGTACTCTCCATATCCCTTTTCTTCAAGTTCATTAAAAGGAATAAATCTTAATGAAGCACTATTTATACAATATCTAAGACCACCTTTATCCTGTGGACCGTCATTAAATACATGGCCTAAATGAGAATCAGCATTTTTACTTCTAACCTCTATACGGTGCATATTATGGCTAAAATCCGCCTTTTCCTTTATATTTTGTTTTTCCAGTGGTTTAACAAAACTAGGCCACCCACAGCCTGAATCAAATTTATCTAATGAGCTAAAAAGAGGTTCACCAGATACTACATCTACATATAATCCTGCTTCTTTGTGATTCCAGAATTCATTTTCAAAAGGTCTTTCAGTGGCATTTTCCTGAGTTACTTTATATTGAGTAGGGTTCAATCTTTTTAATAGTTCTTCCTTTTTAGGTTTTGAAACTTCATCTTTCTCCATCTATTATCACTCCTTTAGTATTAGCTTATCTAAAGTCGATAATATAATTCAAGCTATACTTTAAAATGTTTTAGCTAAATAATTTAAAATAACCTTCACCTCTGCATTAATCTCAATTACTCCTTCCATTATAGGTGTAGCTTCAGTTGATGCTGCTAATACAGCTTGGCGGTATACAGGTCTATACTCTTGTCTTTCTTCTATTATTCTAATTGGAGTATTGTTAACAATAACATTTAATGTATCTCCAAGTTCTCTTGCTTTCTCTAAAGCATTTCTTACAGCAATTTTTAATGCTTGGTTGTAGTATTTTTCTGGATTCTCAATAGTGAAAGTAATGTTATTTACAACATTAGCTCCACTAGCTACAGCTGCATCAATGATTTCACCAATTCTGCTTAACTCTCTTAGTGTAACTCTAAATGTATTCGTAATTTTATATGTTCTAAATACCTGCTTTCCTTCAATGTAATCATATTCCGGTGTTATGGTATAATTTTCAGTCTGTATATCCCTTTCTTTAATCCCCATTCTTTTAAGTGTATCTAATATTTTGTTGGCTTTTTCGATGCTTTGTGCTTGAGCTACACTTAAATCTTTATTTTCTACTACGACTCCTATGCTAGCTGTTGCTATATCAGGCTTAACCTTTATATTACCCTTTCCATATACAGTCATAAGATTATTTTTAATATTTGTATTTGGATATCTCAAATACGGATAATTATAGAAATATCTTTGCATAATAAATTCCTCCTAAATATACGTTTTATAACTATATATATTAGGGAAGTAATTTTTTAATTCACATAACTTAATATTCCAGAAGTATGAAATGTTGTATACGTTATGTTATAATAAATGTACACTATCACAGGTATTAAAAAAAGAATTAAGGTGAAGTATTATGAATATCGAAAAGCTAATTGAACAATTGGGTAAAACCCTTGGAAAAATAATTTTTAATAAAAAAGAAAAGTATAGTGAGAAGGTTAATGTTTACCAAATGAGTTCAGTGGATACATTTAAAATAATTTTTAACAAGTTATTTCATGATGGAAATTATAATAAAGCAGAAGATTTAATTTTTGATGAATTAGAAAAAAATAGTTCTCCTGAAGTATATGAAGTCGCAATTGAATTCTACAGTTCACTACTTAAAAAAAGTGATGAAGAATTGAATAAAAGTAATTTTTCAAGAAAAGAAATTTATCGAGGGTTAGATGATATACAAAAGTTTAAAATTGAATGAAATATTTCGCCAAGAGTTCCTTCTTCAACTATATACCCATCGGTCGTAAAAAGAACTATATTTACAGCCTCTCTAGCAAATCCAATTTCATGGGTTACTTCCTCATTATCATGATACTCATTTGCTTTTTCACTTATACTTACTACATGAATATAATGAATAATAACTATTTTTATAAGGGGTACTATTGTAATGCTTAGTTTAAAATCACTAAACACATTGCATACCTATTTAAACTATAAAGAAGATCAGCCTATTAATACTATAAACATGCTACAAGGTGTTGTTACTTTATTTAAAGATTCTATCAATCAATTTGGTGCTACTTCTCCAGAAGACGCTGTAGACATATGGGCTAAAGGTGTAAAGACGAGGAATGGTGCCTTACAATATGCTGTACTTAGTAAAAGTCTAAAAGCTAAAATGGAGAATTCTCTTAATAATACAAGCTGGATAACTGGTGCTTCCAGTCCATGGATAGAAAGTTATAAGATAACTGAGTATAAAAAAATCAACTACATCACATATAGAGCAATGATAAACTTCCACTTAATGGCTGATAAGCTTGATGCTGGATATGTAAATGCTGAATTAACTATCGAAAAGTCTGGCAAACATTGGGTCATATCCAAAATTAAATAGCATTTAATTTCTTATAGGAACACTAGGTCGAAAATTACTTTACACAATGGGCCATGTTGGTAAAGCTAAAAGTAGATTTAAAGACTTTTATATGAAACTCCTCCTCCTTACGTCAGGGGAGTACTCTCTGCTTAACGGACTGAAGCTTGGAAACATAGCCTGGAGTGCAAGTCAATTTTCGGCCTTTTATATCTATAAATAGATTTGATACTTGACTTAAACACCTGTTTTACACTTTAATGTTTAATATGTAAATTTAAGACCATTGGTAAATTCCCATTATGGATTTTTTATCCCATAATCCCATTAATCCTATATAGAATTACTCCTCGATTATTGTTACAATAACCTTGCAAGTAAGCCGAATCTCCATTTGGAGTACGGGGGATTTTATTTTAGGGGTGAATCTTTTAGATTTGAAAGTAGGGGACCTCAACCCGAACCCGTCAGCTAACCTCGGAGGCAAAAGAGGAGGAAGAATATGTTTAAATCAAAAAAATTAAAAGCATTCTTGATAACTTTATCATTATCACTTGTATCTGCTAAATCTGTACATGCTGCTAGTTATACAGTTACCTATGGTGACTCACTATATCAAATAGGTAAACTTTTTAATACCTCTGCTAACATAATAATGCAGAATAATGGACTTTCAAGCAGCAATATTTACCCAGGGCAGGTATTAAACATTTCAGCAAAAACTTATACTGTACAAGCTGGTGACAGTCTTTACTTAATAGCACAAAAATATGGGGTTTCATTGTCTTCTTTAAGACAGGCTAATAATAAATGGGACAACCTAATTTACCCTGGACAATCATTAAATATACCAGGAACTGCATCAAGTACCGCAACTCAACCATCAAAGCCTACAGTATCTAAATCTGTAATTCCATACACTGCTAGTGACGTTGATCTTTTGGCAAGATTAATTACTGCTGAAGCTCAAGGTGCACCATATACTGCAAAAGTAGCTGTTGGTGCTGTTGTAATAAACAGAGTTCAAGATTCTCGTTTTCCTAAGAGCATAAATGATGTAATATATCAAAAAGATGGCGGTTATTATCAGTTCTCACCTGTTTTAAACGGATGGATCAATAAACCTGCTACTCAAGATTCAATAAAAGCAGCCTATGAGGCTTTAAACGGTGCGGACCCAACAAATGGAGCTTTATACTATTTTGATGATAGTACAACAAATTCATGGCTTTGGTCAAAGACTGTAGCATTAAGAGTAGACAATATGGTGTTCTCTTACTATAATTAAAGACAATACAAATTAGTATATATTGTGAAATAAAAAGGTTACTGTCCGTGCAGTAACCTTTTTATCTTGTTTGTATTTATTCTCAACACTTCTTACTGACTCCATTTTCTTTTGCAATAGTCCATATGGAGTCACCTAGCTTAACCACGTATATTTTCAAGATTCTAACCTCTTCTATACACACTACCAATAATTAGTACATTCCACTTTTATTTTATGTTCCGAAAAGCAAAGTTTTTAGTTCTGAAATTTGTATATATAATTAGAGAGCAGGGGCTAATATCCCCTGCTCATATATCATAATAAAAATATTACCGGTAAACTTTTATTTTCATCCCCCGTTTAATATTATACTATGCATAAATACTAAAGTTGCTACATTAAATCATATTTTGCAATATAAAATATGAAATCTTGCACAAATCTCTCGCTGCGAATTATAAAATTCATTAATACTTTAACAAAGAATTATATCATTTAATATTCTATTGTATTAACCGTTCAAAGTTTATTTACAATTTAGATAATTTGATATATTATATTATTATAAATCTTTATTTTCAGAATATATTTTAAATTGAAAAGAGGTCAACTATATGGATTTAAGCGAAATCTCTTTTATGGACTTGCATAATCACACCATTTGGTCTGACGGTATACACACACCTGAAAAAATTATACAAAATGCAATTGTTAATTCTGTAACTACAATAGGTATTTCAGATCACTTTGAAACAGATAAATGCCAATCAGTGCTAAGAAAAGATATTAAAAATTATATAATAAATATTAACGAGTTGAAAGAAAAGTACAAAGACAAGATTCAAGTACTTGCAGGAATTGAAATATGTATGAATAAAGAATTATGTGACTTGGATAATCTACCTTACGAAGAGCTTAATAAATTAGACTATGTGCTTTTAGAGTATATAGATTACTTCAAACACAGTGTTAAACTTAGTGAAATCGGGAAATACACATCAAAGTTAACTTGTAAAATAGGACTTGCCCATACAAACTTACTAACCGCTTGTAAAATATACGGTTTAAGATATGTTGTCAATACATTAAAAGATCACAATTTATTTTGGGAATTAAACGTAAATGAAGGATATGACTACTTTGATGAAGTAGTAGACTCTATAGATTCTTGGAAAACGAGCAGATTGCTAAAGAAACTTAAGAAAAATAACATATTGATGTCTGTAGGTTCTGATACTCACAGCCTTGACTATTATGATATAGAAAAACTAACAATAGGAAATATGATAGCAAAACATCAATCTATAAGAATGTTAAAATACGATTTCTCCGTAAATAGACTTATGCACGGTAAAACCTTAACTCATTATGGTGCTTAATAATTAACATCCAAATTCACCTCTAGCTATATATTTATAATTTTAAGGCTTGGATATATTTAAAATCCAAGCCTATTTTTATTTTTTATATAAATAATACATCTTGAGTTAATTTAAAATAAATTTATTGTTGCATATATTATTTTTTCAGTTATACTATACTATGGAATTAAATTATCATCCATCATCTTCATATTGAGAAGATAATATCCATCGGATAAGATTATTTATAAAGTTAAGATTTTGACTTTTAAAATACCCTCTTTTTATGTTATTATAAATTATAATATTCTTATTTATCAAAACAATTCAATAATTGAATAAGAATCTTTATATTTATTCAATTGTCAATTTATTGAATAAACAACTTCCAATCTTGAATAACTTTTTCTAAAAATATTTACTTTAGAGAATCTATACTAGATAAAAAGGGGGACTGATTTATGACTACAGAATTACAACAAGCTGAGGAATTTTTAAATCAGTATGGTATGTCATTAGGTCGTAATAAGAGGACAAGCAGCCACTTATTGAGGAAATTAACTAGACAAAATATTATAGCACGATCTATGCGCTGTGTATATAAAATAGATAACTTTATAATTAAAGCCTCCTCAGATGCTACAGGCTTTCGTTTACCTATTGGAGCAGATCAATGTCTTAATGAGTTTGATTTATATACATCAGATGACGAGCGACTGCAAGAGTTCAAAGAGATATTATGTCCTGTATATGCAATATACGAAAGTAAATTTCTATATTTAACTGTTCACAAGCTTTTAAATGCACTAGATACAAGCACCGAATCTACAGAAACAATATATACCTATATCGAAAAAGGATTCAAGTTTGCAAATGAAGACAAATTTTTTCCTGTTTTAGAAAAATTCAAAAGTTCCTGGGTTACTAATTCTCCTGAACTTCAAAATGAATATTGCAAAATTAATTCCTTTGGATATGATGAAAATAATAATTTATATGTTCTTGATTATGGAATGTTATAGGATTTATCCTATAACAAAATTTTTTTTGAATTCTTTATTTGTTTTTTGAAGCATAAGATGTTTATAGTACGTCTAATATGCTGGAAGGAGGAAAATATCTTGACATAAGATATTATTGCGTATATGGATAAAGAGATTGAGAGACTAATTGATGAATATGGGAATGACGTACTCAGAATTGCATATATGTACTTAAAGGACAAACACCTCGCAGAAGATGCATTTCAAGAAGTGTTTGTGAAAGTATATAAGAACTTTAATAAGTTTCAAGGAAATAGCAGCGTGAAAACTTGGATTTTATCTATTACTATGAATACTTGCAAAGATATATTAAGAAGCTCTTGGTTAAAAAGAATAGTATTTAGCCAAGATCAGAAACTTATTAATTGCAGTGATAATATTGTGGACAATCCCGCTGAAGAGGTTATAAAACAACTTCAATATAATGAGCTATTAAGTGAAGTCATGAAGCTTCCTAAAAAGTATAAAGAAGTAATTATTCTTTTTTATTATGAAGAAGTTTCAACTTCTGAAATAAGTAAAATACTAAGTATACCTGAGGGAACAGTAAGAAGTCGGTTATTTAGAGCTAGGGAATTTTTAAAAAATAATTTAGATGGGAAGATAAGCTATGAATAAAGATATCAATAATTTGAGAGAAATTACAAATTCTGTTCTTGAAGATATTAAAGTTACTGATGAGTTGAAGTCATTAACTCTAAAAAGATGCAAGGAAGAAAAGAAATATAATATTAAACCTATTTTTGTAACTGCTGCATCTGCAGCTATTATGGCATTTTCAGTTTTTAGCTATAAATTTATACTACACAATCCTAATTTGACACAGAAAAGCAGTAAGGAAGTATCCCATAAATCAGTTAGCCTTAACGACCTTAATAATGATCAATCTTCGGATAGAAGCAATATAGCTAATCAAGATAAATTAAAAAACAATGTTATCAATAAAGAAGAGCAATCTAAAGCCACAGTACAGCAAAGTAATCATGATATTATTACTAAAAATAATCAAAGCAAAGAAAAAATTACTTCATATAATAGTAGCAAAGATAGCAAATTGATGGATTCCGCTAAAAATAAAACTTCAAGCAGAACAGAAGAAATCAAACTCCCTAGTAATTTGGCAGAAGATAAGACAACAAATAGTATGTCAGAAAACTCAACATTAAACACCAATGCCGATAAAAGAAATGATGTTTCTACAAATGGCATTTCCAGCAAAGATACTCCTTCAACAAAAGCATCACTAGACTCACCTAAGTCTGCTAGTATAGCTGACGCAGAAAGTTTCTGGGGAGGGAAAGTTCTTATGCCTTCATATGTACCAAAAGGCTTCGAGCTTACAGATATATCTGTACCTAAAGATAACTCTAAAGAAATATGTGTAAAGTTAAACTATAGTTTTGAAAACACTTATTTTAAAATAGTTCAAAACAAAAGTACTACTTATACAAGCTATGTTGGCACAAGTGTTGATATTAAAGGCTCGAAAGCATATATTTCTAAAAGTAAAGATGCAAATAATCCAAGCTTAACAATAACAGAAATCAAGTGGGTAAATAATAATATACAATATACTATTATAGGAAATCTGCCTGAAGATGAATTAACTAAAATACTAAGCTCAATTAATTAATATAGAACAAATAAAAGTGATAAAAATCGCCATAAGGCTTTTATTTTATATTAATACCTTTTATTTAAATAGGACATAATAGCCTATAGAAATAATTTTAAAATATATGTTTTGATAATTTTATTTTAACTTGGAGGAATGAATATGAATGCTGGAAATGTAAAGATATCAATAATAGGAGCTGGCGCTGTAGGTTCTACAACAGCCTTTGCTATAATGAATTCCGGACTTGCATCAGAAATAGTAATAGTTGATATAAACAAGGAAAAATCTCTAGCGGAAACAATGGATTTATCACATGGAGTATCCTTTGTAAAACCTGTAGAAATTATATCTGGAGATTATGTTGATACCAAAAACTCTGACATTGTAATTATTACTGCTGGCGTAGGAAGAAAGCCAGGACAATCTAGATTAGATTTAATAAACAATAATCTTCAAGTATTTAAAGCAATCGTTCCTGAGGTTGCCAAATACTGCCCAGATAGTATAATAATTGTGGTTTCAAACCCAGTGGATATACTTAGCTATATAACATATAAGCTTTCTGGTTTCCCGTCCTCAAGAGTTATTGGCTCTGGTACTGTTCTTGATACATCAAGATTCAAATATATGCTTGCAAAACATTTCCATATAGACTCTAGAAATATACATACCTATATACTTGGCGAACATGGTGATTCAGAAATCGCTGCCTGGAGTTTAACCAGTATTGCTGGAATGAAAGTAGAACAATACTGCAATCATATTTGTAAAAAATGCGGTGGTGATTTTAGGATTGCAATAGCTGAGGAAGTTAAAAATACTTCTAAAGGCATTATCCAAGGAAAAGGCTATACAAATTATGCTATAGCTCTATCTATAAGAAGAATCATTGAAGCAATATTAGGTGATGAAAATTCTATACTAACGGTTTCAAAAATGTTTACAGGGCAATATGGAATAGAAGATGTTTATATGAGTATACCTTCAGTAATCGGGCGAACTGGCATAATAGATTCTCTTTCGGTACCATTAAACTCTTATGAAGAGGAAAACCTAGTGAAATCCGCTGCTTCTCTTAAAGATTTTATATCGCAACTTCATATTTAATAATAACTAAATAAAGCAGAGGTTAAATGACACCTCTGCTCCTAATATTCATGCAAAATTTGTACCGGTATTCATTTTGTTTTATCCTTTGTCCAGTTTATACTATGCGCCTGGGTAAAATATGTTACTACATACTTACCATTTTTCTGCATTCATCTGCACATTTGCGACAGGCATCCGCACACATTCTATTGTGATCGTCAGTAAATTTACTGCATTCTTTTGCACATTCATCACAAATATTAGCACACATTTCACATATTTGTTTTAAATGTTTGCTTCTTCTTGACATTGCACAACCAGCCATTGAACAGGCATCTGCACAATCCATTAGATCTAATATACAGTGTTCTCTTGATTTAACATCTTGTTCTTCTAAACATAATCTGAAACATTCCTGACAGATTTGAGCGCACTTATGACAAGCATCAATGCAAGTCTGATATTCTGCGTTAGGAGCCATTATTGTAGCATTCATAAAAAAACACCTCTTTCAAAAATAATGTATTAACTACAGAATATATTTTGCTCTTGACTACAAAATTTTATACTGAACATTTTTTATCGTAAATTCAGGTTTCACTTTAGCTGAGCTTTATTATCTCTCTTACTGCTTTTACTACGTCTTCAAGTTCTTTATTGGCATCAACAATATAATCGCATTCTACTATCCTAAAAACCTCTCTATCATTCTCTATTCTATCATTTATACTATCTAAGGTTCTATTATCTTTTTTCATTCTTGAAATTCTATTAATTTCATCACATTTTAAATAGATAGCTATTACTTCAGCATCATTCGTTAGCCTCTTTAATTCTCTTACTCCTCTTGGATCTACCGTATATACGCTTACACCTTTATTCTTATACTGTTCTTTTGTTGACCAATAATGATGTTTATCAAAAAAGGTTTCAGCTATTATTTCAGAACCTTTATGCATAGAAAGCCAGGTTTCATAATTTACATCTACAAAAATATGTCCTTTCTCATTAACGTTTCTCTTTTTTCTGTCAGTGTAACTTAATATATAGTTATATCCATCTTTCTCCAACATTTCAGCAACACTACTCTTGCCGCATCCACTTTCACCTACTAAACAAACAATCTTATCCATTTTATCCCCCTATTTTAAATATGGAAAAAATAAGCTCAATAATTGAGCTTATTTTATGTAAACTATTTAATTATTTAACTCTACGACCAGTTAAAAAGTCTCCCCTATTAAGAGGTGATACTTTTACTACATCACCTGTATGAGGAGCATGTATGTACATACCGTTTCCAACATATATTCCTATGTGATGCGGATTACTTGAGGATCCAAATAAAACCAAATCTCCCGGTTGCAGCTGATCTCTTGATACAGGTGAACCGTCATTTATCTGTTCATATGTAGTTCTTCCTAGTCCTACTCCAAAGTGAGCATATACATATTGGGTAAATCCAGAACAGTCAAATCCTGATGGAGAAGTTCCTCCCCAAAGATAAGGAGTACCTAGAAAATTATAGGCATAAGATACAACATCGCTATTAGAGCCAGCTGAAATAGACACTGATCCTCTAGATAAGCTGCTTGTACCAGATGTGCTTGCTAATGCATAATTTCTTTCTGAAGCTTTCGCCTGTGCTAGCATTTTCTTCTGATCTTCTTTATCTATTTTAAGCTTAGATAGCTTTTTTTCATTATCTGATTTTAATGCCAATAACTTATCATTCTTATCTTTTAGCTCTTTTTGATCTGCAAGCATTTTTTCTTTTTTACTGCCTAAGTCGGCCATTACTTTATTATCAAACTGCATAATTTTTTTAACTGCTTCCATTCTCCAAACAAAATCTTGGATATCCTTTGAGTTTAATATGATATCCAGATAACTATCTACACCGCTGATATATGCCGCTCTTGCTCTTTGCTTAAATATATCTTCGCGTAGCGCTATATCTTTTTCAGTATCAGATACTTCCTTTTGTAAATTTTTTATTTGACTTTGCGTACTGTTTAATTCTTTCTTGTTGCTTTCTATTTTACTCATGGCGTCTTCTATCTGGTTGTCCAACATTTCTATCTTTCTTTCAATACTTTCATTTGTTGAAGTCTGATTATTATTTGCTGCAGGATTTGCTAAAACTGTACTGCTGAACATTAACACTCCAGTGCAGGTAGCAACAGCAAATTTAAGTAATTTATTCAACATCATCTCCCCTTTTCAAAAATTTTGTATCTTTATGTCAAAAAACTAAGTAAACCCATTATATCATTTATTTCTATATATTTTAATATTATATCCAGTATTTTTTTTATTTTTTTATGGCAACACTGAGCATTTATTCCTTATGATCCATATTATTCAAATCTACACTATGTACTTTAAACAGATTTTACTTGTCACCATCGGATAAACTTATAATTTTTGGAACTAATACGTAAATAGCCCACCTACTAATAATACAATATTTAGACAAAATTTTAAATAGTAAATGCAAAAATAGGTACGATTTTAATTCGCACCTATCTTATATATCATAATAATATAATTTAATTTAAGTTATTTTCCAACATATCCAGTAGCTCATCAAATCTTTTTATGGTATCTTCTAATGGTTTAGGTGTTGTCATATCTACTCCAGCTTTTTTAAGCACATTTATTGGGTAATCACTAGAGCCACTTTTCAAGAATCCTTTATATAGTTCTACAGCTTTCTCACCGTTCTCAAGTATCTGTTTCGCAAAGGAATTTGCTGCAGCATATCCGGTAGCATATTGATATACGTAGAAATCTCTATAAAAATGTGGTATTCTAGCCCACTCTATATTTATCTCATCATCTATAACCATATCTGGTCCAAAGTATTTTACATTTAACTCATGCCAGATTTTGCTTAAGTCTTCTGCAGTAAGAGGCTTTCCATTTTCTATGCTCTCATGAGTAGTTTTCTCAAATTCAGCAAACATAACTTGCCTAAATACTGTAGTCCTTATTTGCTCTAATTGTTGATTTATAAGGAATAATTTCTTATTTTTATCACTTTCCTTATCTATCAAATATCTTATTAATAAGCTTTCGTTTGTAGTTGATGCAACCTCAGCAACAAATAACGAATAATCAGAATAAACATAAGGTTGATTTTTTCTTGAATAGTAAGAATGTATTGAGTGTCCCATCTCATGTGCAAGAGTTGAAACATCATTTAGCTTAAAATCGTAATTTAAAAGTACATAGGGCATAGTATCATAATCTCCTGAAGAATATGCTCCACCTCTTTTGCCTTTGTTAGGATATATGTCTATCCAACCTTCTTCTATTCCTTCACTGAAAATATTTAAATACTCTTCTCCTAAGGGCTTTATACCCTCCTTTACAATCTTTACCGCATCATCAAATTCTATGTTTTCCTTTGGAGTGTCGATAATAGGTACATATAAATCATACATATGAATCTCATCTAATCCCAAAAGCTTTTTCTTAATTTTAACGTATCTATGGAGTGAGCTTAAATTTTTATTTATAGTATTAACGGTATTTTCATATACCTCTAATGGTATGTTATTAGGCTTTAATGAGCATTCTAAGGCACTACTATAGTTTCTCGTTTTAGATATAAAGATAAAGTTTTTAATTGATGAGGTCAAAGATGCTGCAAAGGTATTTCTGTATTTATTATAGGTGTCAAATAATCCTTTGAATGCTTCTTGTCTTACTCTTCTATCTTTAGATTGAATATAGCTTCCATAATTAGATTCTGTTAGTTCTACACTATTGCCTTCCTCATCCTTGATTACAGTAAAAGTCATATCTGCATCTGATAACATACTAAAAATTCTATCTGGTGCATTTAAACAATCTGAAACTGAAGCCATGAGCTCTTCTTTTTCTTTTGTCAGGGTGTGAGGTTTTCTTTTTAATATATCTTCCAGTAGAAAAGTATACATTTTTAAATCTGGATTATTTTCTATTTCTTTTTCTATGGTTCCTTCAGGAAGGCTCAAAATTTCTGGAACAAAAAATGCTTGAGTACTACCTATTTCCGCAATATAGGTAAATATCTTATCTTTTAGAGCTTGGTATGTTGGATTAGCAGTATCTTCATCACTTTTCAAATGAGCATAGACTGCTAATTTACCAGCAAGTCTTGATACCTCTTCATCTAGCTTAAGATATTCTAATAAGTACTTTCCATTCCCTAGTTTGCCAGAGAACTCTGTAAGTTTAGGAACTCTCACCCTTAAATTTTCAAAATCCTTTTCCCATTGCTCCTCACTCTTATATATTTTATCAACTTTCCATTTGTACTCCTGTGGTATTTCATCTCTAGTTTTAATCTTTTTAACCTCTGACATTACAATCTCCCCTTTATCAATTTTAAAGACTACTAAGTACTTAGATTATATATAGGTTAACTGACCGCTTTTACCTCTATATATAAACAATTATATTTATATCTAAAATAAGTTTTCCCATATTTTACTTTATTATAACATATAAACAGAGTTCTTAGCATCTTTAGCACTTAGAAGACGTTATCCTTTAGAGTAAATCGTTATACAGGTCGTTAGCCGCTAGCAGTGTACACTTTGATGATAGTTGCTTTTACCGAGTACTATGGGAGTATTAGAGCAGGTAGTCATCGGATAAACAAAAATGATTATAAAATTATTAGGCATTATTAATAGCGTAAGAACCTTCTGCCATTTTTAATAGGTTTTCTCTTATGTTTATTTCACTATATTCACTAGTTAGAACAACTAAATAATCACCTGCATAAATGCTAGTATTTCCTCTTGGAATAACTTCATTCTCTCCTCTTTTTATTGACACTAACAAACACTTCTCTGGCATATTCAGTTCCTTAATCTTTTTGCCCTCAAGATAGGAGCCGTGATGTACTACAACTTCTAAGATTGTTTTTACATTATTATCTTCTGATAACTCTTTTCGACCATTCTTTGCCAGTATTCTCTCAAGTAGTGATTCATAAATCGGCTTTGAGCCCATCAAATCAGCTATAATGTATGCAATGATAGATACTAATGCCAAAGATAATAAGTGATTAAAGGAACCTGTCATTTCAGTAATTAAAATACTTCCAGTAATTGGAGCTCTTACTATTGCTGTAAAATATCCTGCCATTCCTAGTATCATAAAGTTATTTACATATTGAGGCGGAAAATGAACAAATTTAACTAAAATAGTTCCATAAATAGCTCCGGTCATTCCTCCTATTACTAATAAAGGAAAGAAGATTCCACCTGGTGCACCTGAGCCAAAACTAATCATTGAAAAAGCAAACTTTATCAATAGTAAAATAAATAAAAATCTTAATGTGTTATTGCCATTAATTATCGATACTATAAGTTCATGACCACCGCCTAGAACTTCAGGTAAAAACAATCCAAGCATACCTGCTAAAACAAATGGAATAATCGGTCTGAACTGTACTGGCAACCATTTCTGATTTGCATATAAATTTTGCGTTTTAAGCAAAGTATAATTATAAAAAACTCCAAAGATACCTATTATTATTCCGAATATAATAATAAAAGCATAATATTTTAGTGGAAGCACAGAAAAACTTTCAAATTGAAATATTGGCTTCAACCCAAAAAATTCTTTTGATATGAAGTCTGCTACCAAAGATGCTGACATTGTAGAAATCAACACTAAGGACGAAAAGTTTTTATGTACTTCCTCCAGAGCAAAAATTACTCCGGCTAAAGGCGCATTAAAAGCTGCTGCTAAACCAGCACTTGCACCACTAGTAATAAGATATTTTTCTTCAATTTTTATTCGTTTAAATATTTTGCTAAACCCTTGACCTACAGCCGCTCCTAGTTGAATTGATGGGCCTTCTCTTCCTAAAGATAATCCAGCTATAATACATATAACACCGCCAACAAATTTTTCAACTATAACTCTCCACCAGTTCATATTAAGGTGTCCCATTAATATTCCCTCTACTTGAGGTATTCCACTTCCACTGATCATAGGATTTTTCTTTATCATAGTTCCTACAACGTATCCTGCAATTATTAGAACAGTAATCCATATAGGTATCAACCAAATATTTTCTGTTTGAGTTTTATAAATATTTTTAGCTAGTACACCTGCTTTATCTAGGGCTAGTCTATAAAATACAACTAATAAACCAGATATCAGACCTACCATAATACCTTCACTTACTAACTTGATTCTATATTTTTGCATAAAAAATAAAGTATCAGTCGTACAATTACTGTTGTTGGTTTTCATATAAATTCACCTCCACTAACTTATATCGCTTTTCATCAATCAATAAAGTTCTTATCTTATAGTTATCAATTTAACTATATGAATTCATAACTTAATTTCCCTTGAAAATCATGGAATTTAAAATAGCTATCGGTAACCGATAGCTATATAAATAAACTTAATTATCTTCTGTTATTTCTTTGTTGTTGCTTTCTTGCTCTTCTGCAATCTGGACATCTTACTGGTTCATTTTCGAATCCTTTTTCTTTGTAGAACTCTTGTTCTCCCTCAGTAAATATGAAATCCTTTCCACAATCTTTACAGTTTAATGTCTTATCTGCCATTTGAACATACCTCCGTATTTTATATTGGGTATCTAACAATTCACAAACAACCATTTTCCAAAATAAAATCGGAGAATGTTATCATGATATTAAATCCCTCTGTTTTTCTACAGTGTACATTATACCACATTGTGCATATATTGTCTAGATATCTTCATTGTTTTTCACATTGCTAAATTTGTAATTATACTACTTATTTTCTATAATTTTAACAACCTAACCTTTGGGTCTAAATATTAAAGAAGCAAGGAATGCAAAAATTAATGCCGATGATATACCTGCACTTGTAACCTCAAAAATTCCAGTAAGCACTCCTATGATACCGTCTCTTTTTGCCTCTAATAATGCACCCTTTACTAATGCATTACCAAAGCTGCTAATTGGTACGGATGCACCTGCACCTGCAAACTTTATTAATGGCTCGTATAATCCAAATCCACCTAAGATAGCGCCTATTACAACTAATGTGCATGTTGTATGAGCTGGAGTAAGTCTAAATACATCCATCATAATTTGCCCTATTACACAAATTCCTCCACCAATTATAAATGCCCAAATAAATTTTACCATAACTAATGACACCTCTTTTACATTTCTATGGATACAGCATGCGCTATGCTGGGTATACTCTCTTTTTGCTGATATGACAGTGGAGATAGCAAAGCCCCTGTTGCCACAATCAAGATCTTTTTTAACTCGCCTTTTTTCATACGATTTAAAAAATGTCCATATGTTACTATTGCAGAGCAACCACAGCCACTTCCACCTGCTATAGTTGGCTGCTCTGGCTTATATATCAACATTCCGCAATCTGTAAACTTATTTTCCGGAATAATTATACCTTGTTCTTGTAATAAATCCTTTGCTATTTTATGTCCTACTGAGCCTAAATCTCCTGTTGCAATAATATCGTAGTATGAATGATCAATATTTAGATCTTTAAAATGCGCTTTTATAGTATCTACAGCTGCTGGAGCCATAGCTGCTCCCATATTAAAAGGATCAGAAATTCCCATATCAATAACTTTTCCGATAGTTGCTGATGTAACTCTAGGCCCCTTACCACTTCGACCTAAAAGTGATGCTCCTGCTCCAGTAACAGTCCATTGAGCAGTGGGTGGTTTCTGCCCACCATATTCAGTAGGATATCTGAATTGTTTTTCTGCTGTTGAATTATGACTGGAAGCACCTGAGATAACATATTTAGCATAATTGCCATCTACCATCATTGCAGCTAGCGCTAATCCTTCCATAGAGCTAGAGCAGGCTCCGAATACACCTAAAAAAGGTAATCCTATCGTTCTTGCAGTAAAGCTACTACTAATTATTTGATCTAAAAGGTCTCCACTTATAAAAAACTGAATATCCTGCTTTTTTAAACCGGATTTTTGTATAGCTATTTCAACTGCTTCTTCCAAGAGTCTTCTTTCTGCCTTTTCAAAACTATCTTGACCAATCCATGTATCCTTATGCAGTATATCAAAATCTTTAGCTATAGCCCCAGATGCTTCAAAAGGGCCTCCAACAGATGCTGAACTTAAAATTACAGGTTTGGAGTTAAATATCCAAGATTGATTGCCTATAAGCATCTACATCACACCTAACCATTCCATAGTAATTCTTAGAATAGCCATAACGAAAGCGGAAAAAACTCCAAAGACAATTACTGCACCGGCTATTCTAAACATATTTCCACCTACTCCAAGCACATATCCTTCACTTTTATGTTCAATAGCTGCAGAAGCCATTGAATTGGCAAAACCAGTAACGGGAATGGCTGTTCCTGCACCAGCCCATTGTGCAATGTTATCATAAACTCCAAAACCGGTAAGTAAAACTGAAATTATAATTAGTGTTGCTGAAGTTGGATTACCTGCTGCTTCCTCTTTGAAGTGAAAATAATTAATATACATCCACTGCAATCCCTGCCCAATAAGACATATAAATCCTCCTGATATAAATGCTCTAATACAGTTTTTCAAGACTTGCCTTTTTGGCTCTCTATCTTTTGCAAACTTTTGATACTCTTGCTGCTCTTTAGTAAACTGATTTCTTTTCTGATTAGACATTTTATCACCTTCTAGCGTAATATTACATTTTTCAATTTCCTATTTTATTGTTGCTATTTTTATGTCTTTGCATACGTAAATTTTGCTTAGGCATCTGAAAGAAAATAGCAAGTCAAAGATGCGACGGATATTTTGTGCCAGACAAGGAAGCAGGTTCCGCAGATAGTGAACCCTATCTAAGGTTTCTGCTGACGCAGTATGGCTCAAAATAGACTAGTATACTGACTAGTTATTTTCTTTCGGATGCCTTATGTAACAGATAATTATTTGTATGTTTAATATGCTCTAAGCTTTATTAAATTATACTTTTGAACCATATTTAGTGACATTTTGATATTTAAAATTATTCAATTTAATTTTATAAAATCAAGTAGAAGGGAAATTTAAAATAATTTTCCGGACATCTCATACCACTGAGTTGTCGCCATATTGGGCGCATACAGAAAAAGAGAAGCCTCTGCTCCTCTTCTTTAATATTCTAATTAGTTTCAATTCGTAATTTAAATACCTAGTCTTTAGTTGAACCTTTTTATTTTGTTAAATCAATATTTATCTTATACTTATCTTCAACTTGAGGTTCATCTACAATAGGAAGTGCTATCTTATACTTTTTACTTTTGTCTATAGGTGGCAGCTTAATTGACACAATTCTTTCTTCTACATTTTCAAGCACAGCTATAGCTCCGTCCTCTGCCCGTTCTATGTCATTATAGTCCTTATCTATAATAACAGTTTGATTGATATTTCTGAAGGGATATACACCATTACCTTCAAATTTAAATGTAACTTTGGTTTCTTTATCTGTTGCCTCTATATCTTTTATGCGAACGGTACTATTTTCTCCTACTTTTATCACCTGGTTAACTAGCTTTTCTATGGTTGAGAATTCTCTAGCTTTATCTATATTAAATACATGAATAACATTGTCAAAAGCATATCCAAGAGACTTTTCCTTCGCTGTTACAGGTCTACTTTTTGTTATAACTTCCTGAGGGATGCTAAAATCAATACTGTTCACTGTAGTTTGCAATATAGAATAATGGAATCCATTAATCTCTTTTGTTTTGTCTCCCCAGTTTTTAAGCACAGGAACTATAGTTAACGCTTTAACATTAGATAAGTCATTAAGTATCTTTATCTTACCCTCATAATTTTCTTTGTTAGATGAACCACCTCCAAAATCGCTTTCCAGTTTTCTGCCTTTATCATCTATAACAACAAAGCCGAAGATTCCATCTTTCATATTTTCATTTAACTTATCATAGACACCTGTATAGATTATTGTATTTCCTAATGGACTTATCACCAACTTTTCAAGATTAAGTGTGCTATTTGGTATTTTAATGCTCTTATCCAGATTAATAGTTCTTGAGTTTGTTGATTTATTCGTTTTAGAAACCTTAAATTTAAAATCCCAAGGACCTTTTACATCTCCAATCCAAACGATATTTAAATCAACATCTATATCATTGGGTAATTCCATGTCTGAAATGTTGGCATAGGTTACCCTAATAAGCTTATTATCATCTATCTTTTTATCCTTACTAGCATAAGCAGTTACTGATTTACCATTTAGCTTTATGTTCCCCATGTCTCCTCCATTTTCTTTTAGTTTTTTGCCTTCGATTATTGAAGTGATTGCCAAAGTGTTATTATCAATCACAATTTCATCTATAGTTATTTTTATTCCATCCTTCTCTACAGTTTTATTTACACTAGTTGAAAACTGTTCAAATTTATTAAAACTCTCTCCCATACCATTATAATTAATTAATTTAAAGATTGATTTTATACCAGGAATTGCTTTTGCTATATCAGGGTTAACAATCCCTACAGTTGTTGTAACAACTAACACTACAGCAGCAACAACTGCTATCTTCTTATATGTTCTTTTAAAGTTTGCTATCTTCCTTTCTCTTCGGCCTCTTTTAATACCCTTTTTAACTGCTAAATCTATATCTATTGGAATTTTAATTTCATTCTTTAACTTCTCTAAACTATCCATATTAAATTATCTCCTTACCCATAAATATTCTTAAACTGCTTAATCCCTTATTAAGATGAGTTTTTACAGTGCCTACTGGACAATCCAACACTTCAGAAATCTCTGTTATGGTAAGATCTTGAAAATACTTTAGCAATATCACATTCTTATATTTATTCTCTAGCCTATCTATATAATTGAGGACATCAAGTTTTTCTTCAATTCTATTTTCTTGATAATAGTTAGACCTACTAGATAGATTGTCCACTAATGATACAATTTTCTTTTCCTTATTAATAAAATTAATAGCATTATTAATTAAAATTTTAGTTAGCCATGTTTTAAAGTATTTAGGCTCTTTTAACTTATTTATGGAAATGTAAGCTTTATATACTGTCTCCTGCAGTATATCTAATGCATCATGTTCATTCTTTGTATAGGCAAATGCTATTCTGTAAAGTCCTTCTTTACTAATATCCATAAGATATTCAAAAGCTTTTTCATCTCCGTCAATTGCCAGCTTTACCTGTTCTTCAAGAATCATATTTAATCTCCTTTAATCTTTAAATTACGCGTAACTTATATTTTACACTTATTAGACAATGAATATCAGTAAACGGTTTTAAAAATTTACAAAAAAACTATAATTTAGTTTAGGAATTATCCTATGAAAAAAAAACGTATTGGTTTTCTCCAATACGTTCTACCTTTATTATTTAAACTTAAGTTCTTCTACCATTTTTCTAGTCTCTCTCAAAGATCTGTCAATCTGTCCAAAGTTGTTCTTTGCTACTCCAATAAATAATATATCAATTAATGTTAATTGTGCTATTCTTGAAGATATGGCCCCTACTCTCAAATCCTTTTCTATACTTGGCACCTGAAGTTTTATATCTGCTATTGAAGATACAGGATTGGAGCCGTATTTTGTTATAGATATACACTTTGCTCCTTTTTCTTTTGCCTTAGATAAAGCACTGTAAACTTCCTTTGTTTTCCCAGCATAAGATATTGCAATAGCAACATCCTCCGCCTCAATGTGTGCAGCCATTGAAAGCTGCATATGACTGTCTAAATGCATAAATGCATTTTTATTTATTCTCAATAACTTGTATTGAAAATCTAGTGCTATTAACGCTGAAGCGCCTACTCCAAAGAGATAAATATGCTTCGCCTTTTGAATAGCATTCATGGCTTCTTCAACTTGTTTTTCATCCAGTAATTCAAGAGTATCCTCAATGGTTTTAATATTCTTTCTTGCTGTCTTAGACATTACCTCTCTAACTGTATCTTTTACGTCTATATAATCGTAATCTGATTCTTCGTCTTTTTCCTCAACATCATTCTTGGCAAGAGCAATTTTAAATTCCTGAAAACCTTCAAACCCTATTTTCTTTACAAATCTAATAACGCTAGCTCCACTGGTATCCGTGAAAGAAGCTAATTCTGCAGCAGAAAGTTTATAAATTTCACTTGTATTATCTAAAACATACTCCGCTATTTTTTTCTCCGAATCAGTCATATTCTCAAAACTTTGTTTTATTATTAGCGAACAGTTCATATATTTTCCCCTTTTATACTATTCTAAATCTAAATTTTCCCTCATCTTTTATATAATCTAGCAAAAATAATTCTTCCTCAATTACCATTCCAATCACATTGACTCTGCTATCTTCCTTTAAATCTCTCCTGCATACCTGTAATTCACCCATGTACCTTAGATAGCCTTCATTATCTACAGTAATTGAACCTTTTTTTCTATAAGTTATACCTCCAGGTTTAATTACACCAGAATTCATACACATTCGGCTTTCGACAGCTCTAACTAGATCTTCAGCGCCATCACTCCTATTAGTATAACTTTTATAGTTCAGCATATCCAAAGACATATTATCAGAAACCATAGGATTCACCTTTAACTCAATAATATCCTCTGGTACTGAACCTACTTCACATATTTCTTTATCAGATGGTATACTATCTCCGAAAAATACGTTATCTACTCCTAGAGCATAAAGATGCTTGGCACATATTTCAGGTTTTAAAAATCTGTGCATTTCAATTGTAGGTAAGCCCTCCTGAAGAGGAGGCCTCTTATTTATTAAAGATGGTATAAAAGCTGATATCTTCATATCCAATTTTTTTAACATATCATTTTTTCTAAGTAGACTATCAATAGATATACCTGTATTCATTCTAGGATAAAAATTATGACATGCCTGCATATTTTCAAGGCAAGGATCGTAGCTTTCAAACTCTCTCAAAAACTTTTCTGTAACAGTACTTCCATTTATCTCAATTTTAAGTCCACACTCATTTTTTGTGAACCCAGCTATTTCTTCTGGCGAAAATCCATAATCAATTCTAAGTACATCAATTCCAAATTCTTTGATCCTTCTTAGATCATTTTGCTGTATATTTAAATATTCAAAGCCCTTTGGAGAAATATCTGCTATAACTTTCATATCTAAAGTCTTTGCTTCTTTTATTATTGAGGTAAACTCATTTATAATTATATCATAATTTGCTTCAGGAATATGAAGTGAAGTAAATATTCTGTCAAAGCCATTTTCCCTAGCAACTTTTATATATCTAATATTCTCCTCTAAACTGTAGTTTAAACCCATATATATAGAAATACCCTTTCCCATAATTGTTCACCCTCCACTTCTAATTCTTAATTGACAAGAGTCTTTCTTAAAAGAAAGACTCTCTTATATGAACTATTCTATTATATCATCAAAGCCTAATAAGAATGTAGCTATAAAACCAGCTGCATATGCTATTAGAACGCCTACTATATATAATAATGGTGTGTTAGTTATTGCTGCAAGTGGAATGCCAGAAAGCCCCATACTTGTAGATGCAACCTTAAATAATGCTTGTGCAGCACCACCGAAGGCACCACCTATACATGCTCCAATGAATGGTTTACCAAGAGGTAAAGTAACACCATATATTAATGGCTCTCCTACTCCCATGATTCCTATTGGTAATGCAGTAATAATTGTCTTCTTCATTTTCTTGCTCTTAGTTTTTACATATACAGCTATTGCCGCTCCAACTTGGCCTGCTCCAGCCATAGCTAATATAGGTAATAGTACGTTCAATCCTGTTGATTTAAGCAACTCCACATGAACCGGAGTTAATCCCTGATGTAATCCAGTAAGTACTAAAGGCAAGAATGTTCCACCAAGTATAAAACCAGTTACAGCTCCTCCACCAGAAATAGCTGCCTTAGTAGCATTTCCTATAGCGTCAGATATCATTCCACCAGCAGGTTGAAGTGCGTAAATTGCTACAAAACTTGCTACAAGCAATACTATAAGTGGTGTTAAGAATAAATCCAATACTTCAGGTACAATCTTTCTCAACTTCTTTTCAAGCCAGCTTGAGAATGCAACAACAAGTAATACTGCGATAATACCGCCTCTACCAGGTACTAGTGCTTTTCCACCAAGCATTACCTTTGCTAAATCAGGATGTGTAATAACAGCAGCCATTACTCCACCAAGTGCAGGTGATCCGCCAAATTCCTTGGCAGCGTTTATACCTACAAATAAGTTTAATCCAAAATACACAGCATTACCTGCAACCTTTAATATTCCTCCAACAGTTCCTGCTCCAAAGCCTGGGTTATATTTAAGAACAATGTTTAATATAGCAGTTACAAGACCACATGCTATAAAAGCAGGTATCAATGGAATAAATATATTTGATATTTTTTTAAGAAACAACTTAAATGGTGTAGCATTTTTTGCGCTTATTTCTGATTTTCTCGCAGCTGCTTCATCCATTTCGCCTATGCTTATGCCGGAAAGTAGACCAAATTCGTATGCAACTTTATTTACTCTTCCCGGTCCGAGTATAATTTGTAGCTGTCCACCTTGTTCTACTACTCCCATTACGCCATCAATTTTCTTTATTTCTTCTATCTTTACAAGTCCCATATCTAATATATTAAGTCTTAAACGTGTCATGCAGTGAGCAACCTGTGATAAGTTCTGCTTTTCTCCAACTACTTTATAAATTTGCTGAGCAATATCTTTTGGTGATAACTTTTGTGACATAACTAATCCTCCTATTCTAATAATTATTTATTTATACTTTCTAAAGCCTTTGATATATACCCTTTATGTTTTTCTAACAAGTCTAAAGCATCCTTTCTTGAAAGCCCTGACTCAAGCATCAATATGGAAAGCTTTACATTATAGCTAGTTTGCTCCAGCACTTCTGTAGCTTTCTCTCTCGTTGCTCCTGTTGCTAAGGAAACTATTCTCTTAGCTCTCTCAACAAGTTTTTCATTAGAAGCCTTTACATCTACCATAAGGTTATTAAATACTTTTCCTATCTTAATCATTGATCCCGTAGTCAGCATATTTAATACCATTTTCTGTGCAGTCCCTGATTTCATTCTAGTAGAACCTATAATTACTTCTGGCCCTACAACAGGAGCTATAGAAATATCCACAAGTTTCGATATTTCTGAATTAGGATTACAGGTCACTCCTACAGTTACAGCTCCTAAGCTCTTTGCATATTTAAGTCCTCCTATAACATAGGGAGTTCTTCCGCTAGCTGCAAGTCCAACTAAAACATCATCTTCTGAAAAATCGATGTTTTTTAGATCTTCTTCACAAAGCTCTAAGTTATCTTCTGCTCCTTCCTTCGCTCTAAATATAGCCTCATATCCACCTGCTATGATTGCATGTACCATATTTTCAGGTACACCGTAAGTAGGTGGACATTCTGAAGCATCTAGTATACCTAGTCTTCCGCTTGTCCCTGCACCTACATATATAAGTCTTCCACCCTTTTCAAAGGCCTTTGCTATTTCATCAACAGCTTTTGCTATATTTGGCAGTTCCTTTTGAACTTCTAAGGCTACTTTCTTGTCCTCCTCGTTTATCATAGTTAGCATTTCTAGTGTAGAAACTTTGTCTATATTATTAGTATTTTCATTAACTCCTTCTGTGACTAATTGTTCTAGGTTAATCCTTTTCAATGCTACCACCTCTGTTTCTGATTTACTTTATGATTTTATTATACACTTTTTGAAATATAATTTCAATAATGATTTTAAAATTTGAAATTATATTTCAAAAGTAATACAATTTTATATAAATACCAGTAATCAGAAATAATATATTCCTATATAATAAAACTAACTCAAAGCAATAAAAGACACCAAGTGTTAACTTAGCGTCTTTTATTGCTTTGAGCATTATACTCTAGCTACCCTACTAATATATATTATATCTCTTAATATAGAAGCTGTTGCAGCTGTAGTACCTGAAGCTCCCCCAATCAATGTTAGTTCCCCTAATGTATCTGAAATATATCTAACTGCCTTATTTTTGCCATCTACATTATAAAAAGGATGTTCTTTATCTACCTTTTCTAATTTAACAAGCATATTTAATTCTTTTTCAACTCTAGATGTTCGTCCAATAAGCTTATATCTCTTTCCTTCTTTTAATGCATTTTCTATATCATATGGCGTCAAGTTTGTAATTCCCTCTACTTTTATATCAGACAAATTTTTTTCTTCTTTCATAATTACATTTGTAAGTATAAGCAGTTTAAATGCAGTATCCCATCCTTCTACATCAAAGCTAGGGTTGGCTTCTGATATTCCGAAATCCTTTGCTTTTTTCAGTGCAATATCATAAGTACAACCAGTGTCCTCCATCTCTTTCAGAATGTAGTTTGTTGTACCATTAAAAACACCTTCTATAGAAGAAATTTCTGAGCCAGCCATTTCTATTACTCCTCCATTGACAGAAGGTAACGCTCCCCCACAAGTACATCCTATTCCTAAATGCACGCCATTTTCTCCCGCCATCTTTTCTAGTTTCTTATACCTCTGTATAATTGGTCCTTTGTTTCCTGTAACCACATGTATTTTATTCTCTAATGCTTTTAAAATATAGCTCAGCGCTGGCTCTCCAGTTTCCTTATTAGTAGATGTTAACTCTATCATTAAATCTATATCTTTTCTTTCTAGCATAAAATCAGGGGTAATTTTTTTATTTTCATCATAGTCTTCAATTATACTTTTTCCTCCGTTTGAAAAAGCTAATAATTTATTATAGCCTATTCCCTTTGGATTGTAGACTCCCCCTTTAGAATTAATAATATATACTATTTCGATATTAAGGCCTTCCTCTTTCAACATCGAACTCTTATCTACAATTAGTTTTGTAAAAGCTTTACCTACTCCACCATATCCAATTAACCCAATCCTCATATTATTTTTCTCCTTTTCATTTCCGTCTCTAATCCTCATTTTACTTAATTTGCGATTTTGTGTAAACATATGCACTAGTTTAGAATTTAAGAATAATTTAAGAAATTACTTACATTTATTTTAAGATTTACCTAGTAAACTAATTATGTGATTAGGAATTATTTAATACAAGGAGTGATTTAATTTGAAACATTCAAAAAGGGTTGCCACATTTTTTTCATTAGTGCCGGGAGCAGGCCATATGTATTTAGGCCTTACACGTCAAGGCATTCAGCTTATGGTATTATTCTTCTCTACTTTTTTTATAGCTGCTTCTTTTGATTTGCAATTTTTAGCAGTTTTTCTTCCTGTAATCTGGTTTTACAGTATTTTTGATACAAGAAGCAAAAGTTTAAGTGAAGATCCTTTGCCAAACACTAATTTACCTATTTTTTCTGATGTAAATTCTATGGATGACATCTTTAAAAATAAACCTGCTGAAAAGTATATTGCTTATATCTTAATCCTTATGGGAGTTCTTTCACTAATAAATAATATTGCACTACCTATATTAAGAGATTATTTCGATTATAGAATAATTTTGTATGTTAAATCTCTTATAATATCTTTCATCTTTATTGTTATTGGCTGTACGCTTCTGAAGAGCAAAAAAGTCAGCATAAAGAAGAGTGGTGATGAATTATGCAGTCAAGAAGAGTAGGAACTTTGACTCTAGGCATTGTATTAATCTCTATAGGAGTAATATTCTTTTTATCCACCTTTTTTAATTTATCCTTTGAAAAAGAAATTTTAAAATTTTGGCCTTTGATTCTTATATCTTTAGGCATCGAAATACTGGTGCTGAATAGCTTGGCAGTAAGACAAAAACTATATGTAAAATACGATCTTATAAGTCTATTTTTAATCGTTGTTGTGTTATTTTTGTCTTTTGGCACTTATGCCTTTAGCAATTTTGTTTTATCGAAGAGCTTTTACCACCAAATAATGTAATTAAAGAGAGAGTGTCTCATCATAACTAAATGCGACACTCTCTTCTTATAATTTCAGTATCATATGTATATCATAGGGTTCTAATTCATATAATTCTTCATTTATTTCATCTGTTATTTTTGCACCTGCTGCAAAGTAAAACTCTACTGTATTTTTGAACGGTGTAGCCGATATATATAGACTTTTCGCACCTAATTCTTCTGCTTTCTTAGATAGCAAATTCACTAAATTTTTACCTATACCTTTTTTTCGATAATTGCTGCTTATATACAGCATATCGAGTTTAAGTTGATCATTATTTCTACCAATAAACTTACTTTCCAAAGCCCCTAAGCCTACTATTTGATCATTATTAAATGCACCATATATGGTTCCATTTCTTTCATATATATCATACAATCTATTAATATAATCATTGAGTTCCTCTAAATTCCAACCCTCTATATTATAAAATTCATTTCCTATTTCGAGTTTATTATTTTTAAAGTAATAAACTTCGTTTACTATTTCTTTTCTATCAATTTCACCTAATAGTTTAAGTTCTGATTTTTCAAGTAACCTATAGTTCAAAGTAATCAACTCACTTCCCTATCGAATTAATTTTATCAATAAACTTCTATACCGGATAATAAATAACCATAGTTAATGAGCAAGTCGTATCATCATTATTCTTATATGAATGAGTACTATCTGCCTTAAATCGTATGGAATTATCCTCTGTTACAACAAAATCTTCGCCATTTATACTGATAGTAAGCTTACCAGAAGATATCGTAATGAATTCCTGTGTACCTTGTTGGTGAGCTTCCGTAGATAGATAACCATCAGTATCAATCTCAAGAGAATACATTTCAAATCGTCTTGCACTGTCAAATGGGAACACAGGAAATATCCTTACCCTGCCGTTATCCTCAACAAGTGGCTCCACCTGAGATTTATCCACGACTTCTAAATCGGCTTCTGGCATACTCATAAGCTCAGTACATGATACTTTAAGTCCATTTGCAATCTTCCATATCGTTGACACAGTAGGATTTACTTCACAACGTTCAATTTGACCGAGCATACTTTTGCTTACACTGGTTAGTTTTGAGACCTTATCAAGACTAAGCTTCTTTTTATCACGAAACATTTTTAAGTTTTCAGCAATAATAAAATTAAGTTTATCCAAAAATTTCCCTCCAACTCATTGACAGTATAATGCACAAATGATATTATTATACTGCACAATGCAATATATTGTTCTTTTTGTGTATTATATCATACAATGATGGGGGAGGTAAACACTTATGCCAAATTTTGCTGCATTTTTATCCTACATCCTTATTTCAAACTTTTCACCAGGGCCAAATAACATTATATCAATGTCAAATGCCAGTAGGTACGGATTTAAAAAAAGCTTAATGTTTAATGTAGGAGTATTCTCTGGCGTATTTATTCTAGTCGCTCTATGTAGTGCTTTTAGTATGGCACTTTACAATCTTATTCCATCAATCAAATCAATCATGTCCTATATTGGCGCAGCCTATATACTATGGCTTGCATGGAAAACCTATAAAAGCAAACCTCAAAGCGAGGAAAAGAACCAAAAACATACAAACACACTTTTATCTGGACTGCTTCTACAGTTCGTCAATCCAAATTCTATAATTTACTGTGTTACAACCGTTTCAACCTTTGTTGTACCCTATTACAAATCTGTTCCAATGCTTTCAGTTTTTTCTATGCTTCTTGCTTTCGCTGCTTTGGTAGCAACCTGCTGCTGGTCGTTGTTTGGCTCCTTATTCCAAAAGTTCCTTATAAAAAATTATAAGGTTGTTAACACTGTTCTGGCGCTATTGCTCGTATATTGTGCAGTTTCACTGTTTCTTTAATTAACGGCTCTGTTAAATTAAACTACTAATTATATATTAAAATATGTAGCCCATTTGGGGCTACATATTTATTCACAGTACATGAGGTTTGCTAATTAGCTTTAAATAATTACGTTATCCTACACTCGAATAGAGGCCTTAGAATTCTACTTTTTCTGTTTCTTTTAATTCAGCAAAGGAAACCTGTCCGCCTATTATTCTATTGTGATGTTCAATAATTTGAGATGCTGAAAGAATATCTGAATCATAAGTACTATGCCCGTCGCTAACAAGTACATTTTTATACCCCAGGCTAAATGCACATCTGCATGTGGTATCTACACAAAACTCTGTCTGAACTCCTGTTATTACTAACTTATTGACACCTAAAGCTTTTAATTTTTCATGTAAGCTTGTATTATAGAAAGGATCTGCATGATATTTTAGGATTATCATATCATCTTCTTTTGGCTTAATCTGAGGATGAATTTCCCACAAAGGAGTTCCCTTTGCTATAAATGAATCATCACCTTCAGTATACTGAACATAGATTATAGGTGTATCCGAGTTTCGTGCTTTTTCAATTAAAGTATTAATATTGTTTAGTAGTTGCTCACTATTAAACAGCTTTTTCCCATCATACTTTTCTCGTACAAAATGTACTACTTGGACATCAACAATTAAAAGAGCAGTATCTTTACTCATTTACACTTCCTCCCTTTGGTTATAAAGTAAAATTATACGAATTATTTTACAATTATATCACACTTTTCATAGGCTATACCACTATTCACTCTAATGCTTTAAATCTTTTATTCGTATTTTCGATTTTATCCTTTAAATTATCTTTATTAAAATATAACTGAATAATATAATCCAAATACATATTATAATACATCCAGCAACCCAATTTTTAGGCTTACCCTCATTAAAAATATTTTCTGATTGTTGTCTGCATTCATTCATAATATCACTTGGTATTAGTTTTATAGCAAAATTAATACCAAGTGGTATTATAATCAAATCATCAAGATATCCCAAGACAGGTATAAAATCAGGTATTAAGTCAATTGGACTTAAAGCATAGCCAACTACCAGTACTGAAACCAATTTTGCATAAAAAGGTACGTCAGGTCTTTTATATGCCAAATATAATGCTCCAATCTCCTTTTTCACTTTTTTAACTTTTTGCTTAATCATGGAAAACCAAATTTTAAACCTTTTATTTAATTTATCTTTCATAAAGCACCTCAAAATTGACCAATTAAAATTCTGAATTAACAATTTAGCTACTATCTCAAAAATTTGTTTTTTATCAAGTGATTCTTAGGTTCAGATGGAGTTTGCTTATAAGGATGACTTTCTCCATCTGAACCTTATTAACAGTATTCTTAGTGTCTTTAGCACTTAGAATACGTTATCCTTTAGGGGAAGAACTTATCCAGGCGCGTAGCAGTGCTTATCCCTCAGTTAAGCAGAGAGCCTAAATCTTAAGCAG
>NZ_JAEEGB010000070.1 GCF_016316925.1 Clostridium aciditolerans
GATTCCTGGTCTGGCCACCAAAACCCTAGTTTTAAAAACTAGGGTTTTTTTGTACATTGAAACAGGATGGTCATTAAGGGATGTTTAAAAGAGCTTCAGAAATGAGTACGTGAAAAAAGACTTACTTTCGTTGTAAAAAACAATTATTTTGTATACAATTATAGAAAAATAATCAAAGTTATGTCATAATTGATAATGTTAAATAAATTACAAATTAAGGAGAAAAGTTATGGAAAATAAAGTATTGGCAGTTGTAAATGGTGCAAAGATAACAGAAGGGGATTTACAAGGTGCTATAATGAGATTCCCTAGAGAAAGACAAGGATATTTAAATACATATAATGGAAAAAAACAGTTACTAGAAGAAATGATATCTTTTGAACTAATTTATAACTATGCAAAAGATTCTGGTATGGAAAATGAGAAAGAATATGTTGATTTATTAGAAAGAGCTAAAAAAGAAATATTGACTCAGACTGCAATATCAAAGGTAATGGCACAGGTAACTGTTACTGATTCAGAGGTAACAGATTATTATAATGCTAATCAACAAATGTTTGTTGAGCCAGAAATGGTAAGTGCTAAACATATACTAGTTGAAACAAAAGAAAAAGCAGAAGAAATAATAAGTGAAATAAATGCTGGGTTATCATTTGAAGAAGCTGCTCAAAAATATTCATCATGCCCATCAAAAGATCAGGGAGGTAATCTTGGAAGTTTTTCAAGAGGTCAAATGGTTCCAGAATTTGAAGAAGCAGCATTTAACCTTGAAATAGGAGTAGTAAGCGAGCCTGTAAAGACTCAATTTGGTTATCACCTAATAAAGGTAGAAGAAAAAATTGAAAGTAAAGCTAAGCAATTTAACGAAGTAGAAGGTATGATAAAGAATACTTTATTACAACAAAGACAAACATTCAAATACTCACAACTTAATGGCGAGTTAAGAGAAAAGTATACTGTAGAAATAGTAAACGAATAATGTAAAGGGGATGTCTCAAAATGATTGAAAAATCATTCGAAGGGACCTTCCCTTTTATTAGTTGCTTTAATTTCAGCAAGTCTTTCGGTTCTAAATCTTGCAACTATATTGTAATCCAAGGCCTTTCGGCCTTATAGAAGCCAAATGAAATTAATATCTCTTCTGCAAGCCTGCTCTATCTTTCTGCTTGAGAAAATATTGTTCATATACGCATAAACTAATATTTTAAGACAGCCCCTTTTTAATATATAATCGATTTTGTCCAATAAACTGAATCAGGTGTATCAATAACTTAAATATTGAGTATATGTGAGGATAATAAAGAATTACTGTATTAATCTTATAAAATAATGATTATAACAAATGTTTTATACAATGAATCATGATAAGATAACATTCGTCGCTTGAGTGAGCGGCAAACAAGTTAAAAAAGTTAGTCAAAAATGTGTTGACAACAAGCTAACTTGTATGATATTATAATGAAGCTGTCAAGAGCAGCTAAGCTTAACAAAAAGAATTTAAAAAAAGTTCTTGACAAAGTTAAGTAAATATGAGAAACTATATAAGCTG
>NZ_JAEEGB010000071.1 GCF_016316925.1 Clostridium aciditolerans
AATATCTAGTATTATCTTGAGATATGCAGAATTAATGAGATAGTTTAATCTCATACAAACTATAAAATATAATCAATTAATAAAAAGGTGGTAAGATAACATTCGTCGCTTGAGTGAGCGGCAAACAAGTTAAAAAAGTTAGTCAAAAATATGTTGACAACAAGTTAGCTTGTATGATACTATAATGAAGCTGTCAAGAGCAGCTAAGCTTAACAAAAAGAATTTGAAAAAAGTTCTTGACAAAGTTAAGTAAGTATGAGAAACTGTATAAGCTGTCTTGAATGACAGATGATCCTTGAAAATTAAACAGAGGTTAAAAATCAAGATGATTTTTATTAAGTAAACTAAACCAGCAATTCTTTTG
>NZ_JAEEGB010000072.1 GCF_016316925.1 Clostridium aciditolerans
TTATTTATTCTGCTTTCTTCATCTTTTCCAAGTGCATCTGGTATTATTGAGAATGTATTTGATACACCGTCTTGGCAGTATTCCCTGTATGGTATTTTAGCTACTGAGTTTAGTGATGCTAAAGCTCCATTCTCATCTCTTCCGTGCATTGGGTTTGCTCCTGGTGCAAAAGCTTCTCCAGCTTTTCTTCCGTCAGGAGTTGATCCTGTCTTCTTACCATAAACAACATTTGATGTTATAGTTAACACTGATAGTGAGTGATCTGCATTTCTATATGTCTTATGCTTCTTAAGCTCAGTTGAGAATTTCTTTGTTAATTCTACTGCTATATCATCTACTCTATCATCATCATTTCCGTATTTAGGGAAGTTACCTTCTATTTCAAAGTCAACTGTTATTCCTTCTTCATTTCTTATTGGTCTAACTTTAGCAAATTTTATTGCGCTTAAGGAGTCAGCTGCAACTGATAATCCTGCTACACCAAATGCCATGAATCTCTTAACCTTTGTATCGTGAAGAGCCATTTGTCCTGCTTCATAAGCATATTTATCGTGCATGTAGTGTATTGTGTTCATTGTATCAACATATAGCTCAGCTACATATTTTAATACTTTGTCATAGTTAGCCATTACTTTATCGAAATCAAGAACTTCATCAGTTATTCTTTCTATTCCAGGTACTACTTCTATTAAGCTGCCATCCTTAGCTTTTTTCTTTTCATCTACTCCACCGTTTATAGCGTAAAGTAATGCTTTTGCTAAGTTTGTTCTTGCTCCGAAGAACTGCATTCTCTTACCTACTTCCATAGCAGATACACAGCAAGCTATAGCGTAGTCATCTCCATATATTGGTCTCATTATATCATCATTTTCATATTGGATTGAGTCTGTCTTTATTGACATTTCAGCACAATATTTCTTGAAGCCTTTAGGAAGTTTGTCTGACCAAAGCACTGTCATGTTTGGCTCTGGTGCTGGTCCTAAGTTTGTTAGTGTGTGTAAGAATCTGAAAGCTGTTTTAGTAACTAATGACTTTCCGTTAACTCCAACTCCACCGATTGATTCAGTTATCCAGTTAGGGTCTCCTGCAAATAAGTCATTGTATTCAGGAGTTCTTAAGTGTCTTACCATTCTTAGTTTTATAACAAACTGATCTATTATTTCTTGAGCTTCTGCTTCTGTTATAGCTCCGCTTTGAAGATCTCTTTCTATGAATATATCTAAGAAAGTAGTGTTTCTTCCTAGTGACATTGCTGCTCCGTTATTTTCTTTTACTGCAGCTAAGTATCCAAAGTATACGAATTGAACTGCCTCTACAGCATTTGAAGCTGGTGCTGATATATCTATTCCATATGATAATGCCATTGCTTTTAATTCTTGCATAGCACGGATTTGCATTGAAACTTCTTCTCTAAGTCTTATAGTTTCATCACAAGATCCTTTTAATTCTTTTAAATCTTTCTTCTTTTGTGCTATTAGGAAGTCCATTCCGTATAGTGCTATTCTTCTATAGTCACCTATGATTCTTCCTCTTCCGTAAGCATCAGGTAGTCCAGTTAAAAGACCAACTGTTCTAGCTTTTCTTGTTTCTTCTGTATAAGCATCGAAAACTCCTTCGTTGTGAGTTTTTCTGTATTTCTTAAAGTTCTTGTTTAATTC
>NZ_JAEEGB010000073.1 GCF_016316925.1 Clostridium aciditolerans
TCTATTGTCATTTGGAAGCTTACTTCTCTTCCTTCGAAGTTTCCTCTTTCTTGTAGTTTTTTCATGTTAAATGCTTTTAATTCATCACTTAGAGGTACATTTCCAAAGTTAAGATATCTTACAGCTCCATTGTTGTCTCTTGCTGGCATCATCTGTCCTAAATTATATTTACTTGGAGCGAATGGTATATCTACCGTTCCAACTTCGAAACCTTTTACTGTTCCTATTGCTAAATCGCCATTTCCAAGTTCAAATAATTTATCCATCATACATTTAGTTTCAGCTTTAATTACAGCTATTTCTGTCTCTAATTCTTTTGACATAGGAAGTCTTTGTCCTTGAAGCATGTTTAATGCCATCTTTGTAGCCTTTATTCCAGCTGCATTTGCTTCTTTTGTTGGTATTCCTAGTGCTTCATGAGGAGTTTTTACTATAACTTTTGTAGCTCCAGCTAAAGCTGCTGTTGCCGCTCCTGATGATATAACTCCGAAAGCTTTTGCTTCATCTTGTGGGAATCCACCCATCCACTGATGGAATACTGTTGTTACATAAACATCGTTATATCCATATTGCTTTAAGTATTCATTTACTTGTTCTTCTAGAGCTCTTATTGCTGCAACGTCTTGAACTAGGTTTCCGCACTGTCCATATCCAACAGTTATGTTTTTAACACCTTGCTCTGCTGCAAGTAAAGCTTCTATTATAGCAACTGTATTTGATGTACTTGGTGGAACTAATGTACCTGTTAAAGGACCGAATGGCTCTCTATTTATAGATATTCCTTGCTCTTCATAATACCCAGCAAGT
The DNA here is from genome assembly GCF_016316925.1 of Clostridium aciditolerans. Classification (GTDB taxonomy): domain Bacteria; phylum Bacillota; class Clostridia; order Clostridiales; family Clostridiaceae; genus Clostridium_AM; species Clostridium_AM aciditolerans. The sequence continues at coordinate 808 of NZ_JAEEGB010000073.1, forward strand.
CTATCACAGTACTGCCAATCTAATAAAGTTTTTTCTATAGATACACTCTTTGCATAAGGAATGTTGTAGGATATTCCGCCGCCTTCATTTGAAGTCCAACCTGCTGCATGAATTATCTCTGTAAGTAGTCTAGCATCTGGTGTACCGTGTCTTGCTTGAAGAGGTAAATCTACTGATTCAAATACCTTTCTACATCCTTGCACTCCATGATTAACTCCTGGGAAACCATTTAACAATGATCTTCCTGCTGCTATACTTTCTTGAATTCCTACTTCACATTCATCGTATCTGTTTTGTCTTGTATAACTATCTATAGTTGATGGAAGCAAATCTGCTCCACCTTCATTTTGAAGGTATGTTAAAAGTTCTATATGCTCATTTAATAAAGCAACACCTGCTCTTGGTTGAGCTAATGTAATTCCTGCTTCTTTAGCCTTCTTTAATTTAGCTGGAAAGCTTTTGCTTTCAGGTATGCTCTTTAAATACTCAACAGCTTCTTGAAGATCTACTTCTTTACCAGT
>NZ_JAEEGB010000074.1 GCF_016316925.1 Clostridium aciditolerans
TCTTTATCTCCACCATAAAAAAGAGTGATAAATATCACTCTTTTTTTTATATATATTTAGTGCTACTAGTTAAATTAATGTACATTTAGTTTTCTATGATATAGATAGAAAGCATATTTATTAAGAGTATATCTATATAGTAAATAAGTAAATATATTATTGCTATATTTAAATTGCATAAGCATTATATTAGCTGTATATTTTGCATGTATAGATTTGTATAATGAAACCATCTTATGAAATATAATTTTTTTAAAAATGTTATTGACATAGAACTACTTATCGTGATATTATGTAAAAGTCGCTGAGAGACAACAATACAAATATTAATAATAAAAAAAGTATTGACAAGGCTCCTAGCGTATGATAAACTTTAAAAGGTCGTTAAGAGAGCGACATGATCCTTGAAAA
>NZ_JAEEGB010000075.1 GCF_016316925.1 Clostridium aciditolerans
CTGTTTAATCTTGAGGGATTAGATTCCCTTAATACTTTTATGGGGGTATAGCTCAGCTGGGAGAGCACCTGCCTTGCACGCAGGGGGTCAAGGGTTCGAATCCCTTTATCTCCACCATAATTGTTCTTTGAAAATTGCACAGTGATATTAAATAAAAGTAAAGCTGAAGGTAAAACTACTTATTATATAAGTAAGTAACCTTTGTAGATTTTTAAGTTTCATGAGTAGAACTAGATTTTATGAATGAAACCAAGAAAATTGATAGAAGCGAGTAGATCGAGGAAAAACCAGAACGAGGAGCAGAGTTTACTGATGTGTAAATGAGCACCGCAGAGATGGTATTGACGAAGAGATGCGAAGCTTATAGCGATTTTCGATATGGTCAAGCTACAAAGG
>NZ_JAEEGB010000078.1 GCF_016316925.1 Clostridium aciditolerans
AAAAAAAAAAAAAACAAAAATTAAAGTGTGTTAGTATAAAGAATTTATTTTATTATAAAAATTTAAAAAAAAAATAATAAAAAAAAAATAATAAAAAAAAATTATTAAAAAAAAAAAAAAAAAAAAAAAATAAATAAAAAAAAAAAAATTTAAATTTTTTTTATAAATAAAAAAAATAAAAAAAAAAAAAAAAATAAATAAA
>NZ_JAEEGB010000079.1 GCF_016316925.1 Clostridium aciditolerans
CATCATACATCATTCTCTTTTGTATTTTTTTTTTATTTTTTTTTTTTTTTTTTTTTTAATTTTTTTAAAAAAAAAAAAAAAATAATAAAACAAAAAAAAAAAAAAAAAAAAAAAAAAAAAAAAAAAAAAAAAAAAAAAAAATAATAAAATAAATAATTAAAAATTTAAAAAAAAATTTTTATAAAAATAATAAAATAACAAAAAAAAAAAAAAAAAAAAAATATTTTTTTTTATAATTTTTTATAAAAAAAAAAAAAAAAAAAAAAAAAAAAATAAATATAAAAAAAAAAAAAA
>NZ_JAEEGB010000008.1 GCF_016316925.1 Clostridium aciditolerans
CTGTGCTCAGTTCGGACCAACATATCAATTACCATTGATACGTTGCTCGTGAAAAGCCATTTAGGCTTTTCACCAACTTAAAGTTCTAAGGTTCTCTTAAACCCCTTCACTAAGACTGGCACAAAGTTTTTAAATCTACTTCAGCTTTGGAAACATATCCCTCTGTATAAGCTAACTTTCTAGCTACTTTCCCTATATTTAGAAAGTTCTAGACACACTATTCCTGCTAAACTGCACTTTCTTTTTTGCTATCTAAGAATTGAATGCCATCCGCTTCGACTTGGGTAATATATTTTTTATTTCCACTTTCTTCAGTATAACTTCTTGTAATTATCTTTCCACTTACCCCTATAAGTTTTCCCTTAGTAAGATAAGGACTGATTTTTTCTGCATGATTACTCCAATAAACAACAGAAATAAAATCTGCATCTTTTTCTCCATCTTTATTTGAAAAGTTTCTATTTACCGCAAGTATAAATTTAACTACACCTCTTGTACCATCATCAAGCTGCATAAAGTCAGCGTTCTTTGTAAGTCTTCCTATAAGTACTACTTTATTCAAAATTTTTCCCTCCTAATCTGTTTTCTATAATTATGTCCAAATTAGGAGGGCTTAAACGACTAATAAGAAAAATGCGAAGCATTTTTTAGAGGACAATTGACAGAGGACAGAGGACAGTGAAGGTAAGTTTTCTTCTTTACGTCAGAAAACTAATTTATTTTTGACCTCGTTTCACTAATGTGAAACATCGGCTTATAATATAATTAAAGATTTTTCGTAGTGTAACGTAGAAAAATCCTCCTTCACTGTCCTCTGTCAATTGTCCTCTGTCCTCTAAAAAAATTACGTCGTAATTTTTTTATTTTATTGCTTACTTCCGCATTTATCGCAAAAATAAGCCTTTTTATCTATTAGAGTACCACAGATTCTACATTCCTTTTTATCCTTTAACTTAAGAATTTTCTTTTTAATTTTTTCCTTTTCTTTTTCTAACTTTTTAATTTCTTCACAGTGCTCTATTATTTTTTTAGGGTTATCCTCACCGCTCTTATACATTTTATATATTTTTTTGCCTATTTCCATGCATATTTCATTTATAGCCTTATCACAGGATGCCATAGACAGCGATAAATCTGAGTACTCAATTAAATCTTGAGATTTTTTAACAGCTATATCTGCATTTTCTTTAAGAGACATTTTTATAAGCTTTAGTTTATCACTCATAGACATCTTTAATCTTCATCATCCTTAATAGTCCACATTGGATATATAGATGGATTTTCTACATGTCTCACGCTGTCTACTGCAGATTTGATCATATCGTATTTTTGCAGACGACCATTAACTATTCTCCAATTTATACTTTTTATAAATGTATCAATGTATTTACTTCTATCTGTTCCAAAATCCATAAAATATGCATGTTCGTAAACATCCATAACTAATAGAGGATATGAATCCCACACTGCTCCAACATCGTGAGCATCTGAACCAAAAACATGAAGCCTGTTATCGAGAGGATCAATGGCAAGTATAGCCCATCCCCTGACTGCTAATCCTACATTTTTAAAGTATTGAAGAAAGTTTTCACAACTGTTAAAGTCTCTTTTTATTAGCTTAATTATTTCTCCTGTTGGATTATTAAATCCTCCTGTCATGTTCTGAAAGTAAAGCTGATGCAATTTTACTCCATTAAGAGCAAAGGTTTCTCCTAGTTTTAAGCTTCTCATTTTGCTATAAGTAGTATTACTGTCCTTAAACTCCTTTGCATCATTTGGTATATTCCATATTTCATTTATTTTTGATACATAGCCTTCATATAGTTTGTAATGTTGCTGAAGCTGTTTTAATGTTATACCTTGTACAGATGAAAAATCATATTCTTTTGGTGTTAGTTTAAACACTTATATTTCTCCCTGTAATATTAATTCATAATAATTATATTCAGCTACTAAAAAAAAGGTACCTAGATTAGAAAATTTCATATATGCCTTAACAGGAAAAATGCCTCAATTACTTAGAAAGTAATTGAGGCATCTACATTTGCAAAGAATTAGAATCTATCTAAACTACACTTTTTACTACTAAATTTATGCTTTCTACCAAGTCGATTTCATAAGGCTCTATATCATTTCTTGTTTCAGTGTCATATATAACTCTTATTACAGGCCTATCAGGGAAATTTTCATTCTGCCTTACTACATATCCTTCAACATCATTTGATAACTTAACACAGCAGCCTAGAGGATAAACTGAAAAGGATTTTCTAAATACCTTGACTATTTCTTCATCAAAAATTGTACCACTTCCTGCTAATATTAACTCATAGGCATCATTTGGACTAAAAGTTTTTTTATAATCCCCACTATTTGCTATAGTATCATACACATCACTTATGGTAATTATACGAGCATATTTTGATATACTCTTCCCTTCTAAACCATAAGGATATCCTTTGCCATCCATTCTCTCATGATGTTGTAAAACAGCTCTAACTACTGTACCAGGAATCCTGACATTCTTTTTCAAAATATTGGCTCCTATATAAGGATGTTCCTTAAATTCATTTAATTCTTCTTTTGTTAAATTACCTTCCTTTTCCAATAAACTTTTAGGAAGCTGAGCTTTGCCTATGTCATGCATAACAGCAGCTAGTCCTAACTCTTTCACTGAATAGGAATCCATCTTCATAGCATGCCCTATAAAAGTTGCCATAACACAAACATCTATACTATGTACATAGGTCTTATTATTATTTGTTTGGATGTCGTATAAACTTTTATTTATATCTGCACTTGTGGCTATATAATCTATAAGCTCATCAACAATTTTCTGATAATCTGACATTATCTTTTTATCAGAAACTGCAGTTATATTCTTCATCATTCTTGACATACATTCCATGGTTGTCTGCTTTAATCTGCTAACATTTTCATCTTCTACTTCAACATCCTCTAACCTTTCATCTTCTACATATACATAGAATATTCCCAATTCTCTCATTTTATTAATGTAACTATTATTTAGCACCGTACCTGCTCTTAATAACACTCTTCCATCATTAGTGAATATATTTTTACCTAATACTTCATTTCCTTCTAATCTATTTATAATCTCTAGCTTCATATTTCACCTCGAAAGTTAAATTTGCTAACAAATATTGTTTCTATAAATAATTATACAATTTTTTGTATGAGAACAATAATAGATAATATGACACTATACCCAAATATATGCTAAGTATGTCTCTATTTTTACCTGTAATGCTATAATTATATATTTAATTATACTGCAAATATAATTATAAGTGCACTATTTTTTATAAAAAATGAGCTGCCTTTGAAAGGCAGCTCATTTTCTAATTTTTTATTCAGCTTTATACTCTTATGTCCAAATTCTGTCCTAGATTAGGACTAACTGACTTTTCAAGCATATCTGTCATAGCTTGTGCATTTTCTTTACCTGTATTCATAGCTATTTTCATCACCGCAATACTAGCTTGATCCATTACCTTAGATTGACTCATTACCATTGATGCTCCTGCTATATCCATAAAATACCTCCCATCAAATTATTTAGTAATCTCTTACTATAAATATCGTTGATAAACTAATAATTTGAAGGCCTCTTAATTTTTATTATAAATTTTGTAAAATAATTTACTGCATTTTTGATGGATTTCACTAATTTAGCATAAATTAAACTAATATTTAGATTTCCATCAAAGATATTAATACCTATAGAGAACGCAACCTTTAGTATTTTTCAAGACTTTCTAGTCTCTTTACATAAGTCAACTTGTTACAGTTATATAATTTTCTTATTCAAAAAAGTTATAGAACAAAATTTAACAATAAAAATAATCAATACAATACTCTACCTTATTTTACCATTATTCGTTGACACATTAATCATCAAATGTTATTATGACTACGTTGTCAAAGCCTTTTATTCAATATAAAGGGTTAAAAAGGTTTAATGGGGGAAGATATCATGAAAAAACTTTTATCTTTAACAGCAGTTGCAGTCATGGGGTTATCATTATTATTTAGTGGTTGTGCTAAAGAATCTAAACCAACAGAAACTAAACCAGCTGAAAGTAGTAGTACTAGTAGCACTTCAAGCAATAGCACTTCTAATACTAATGATAAGAAAGATTTCAAATACTATACTGCTGAACAAACAAAAAAGGCTATAGAAGAAAAGAAAGATATAATTTTATTGGATATTCAAGTTGAAAAAGACTTTAAAGAACATCATATTAAAGGTGTTATTCCTACATATGCTTATCCAGTTAAAACTGATGAAGAAAAGGCTAAACTTGAAAAACTATTGCCAACACTTCAAAAATCTAATAATCCTATAGTAATAGTTTGTCCAGGTGGCGCTGGCGGAGCAGAAAGAACTTATGCTTATTTATCAGAAAAAGGGATATCCAAAGATCGTCTATTTATATTACAAAATGGACAAAAAGGATGGCCATACCCTGAACTTCTTGAAAAATAAAATTGTTAATAAAAAGAGAATCTGTACAAATTACTATACAGCTTCTCTTAATTTTACATATGATTATATTTCTCTAGTTTTATGCTTTAACCATACTTTTTCTTCTTCATTTAAGTATGGAGAAAGCTTGTTATAAACTTCTTTATGGTAATTGTTTAACCATGCTCTTTCTTCTGAAGTAAGCATTTCTGGCACTATTCCTTCTAAATCTATTGGGCAGAAGGTAATTGTTTCAAACTTCATAAATTGTCCAAATTCTGTTTCTTCATCCTTAACTACAAGAAGAATATTTTCTGTTCTGATTCCATGTCTGCCTTCTTTATAAACTCCGGGCTCATTAGTTACAATCATGCCTTCTTCAAGTACAGTAGGGACTACATTACAGCGGATAGCATGAGGTCCTTCATGTACATTTAGAAAGAAACCTACACCATGACCAGTTCCACATTTGTAATCTATACCATGCTCCCATAATGGCCTTCTAGCAAGTATATCAAGATTAGTTCCGTTAACTCCGTGTAAGAATCTAGCCATACTTAAATCAATAACACCTCTAACTACTAAAGTAAAGTCTCTCTTTTCTTCTTCAGTAAGAGTTCCTAATACCATAGTTCTAGTTATATCAGTAGTTCCATCTAAGTATTGTCCACCTGAGTCTAATAAGAACATACCCTCTTTTTTAAGCTTATAGTCACTTTCTGGAGTTGCTGAATAGTGCATCATAGCTGCATGTTCTTTATATCCTGCTATAGTAGTAAAACTAATACCTTTATATAGCTCTTGTTCTGCTCTAAAGCTTTCTAATTTATTTGCAGAAGATATTTCACTAATCTCTTCTTTACCTAGGTTATTATCTAACCAGTGTAAAAACTTAACCATTGCTACGCCGTCTTTTATATGGGCATTTTTAATGTTTTCTATTTCAACTTCATTTTTTATACCCTTAATTTTTGTTGTTATATTATCTTTTTCTATAATTTCAATACCTTCATTTAAACCTTTACAAATACCAAAGCTTGTTTTAACAGGGTCCAACATCACTTTACTTTCTTTTGCAAGTGTTTTTAAGTAGTTGTTTACATCTTCATAAGCTTTTATAACAATTCCATCTTGTTCTAATTCTTTTTTAACTTCATCTTTAACCTTCACAGGATTTATAAATAATACAGTTTCTTTTTCTGAAACTACTACATACGAAACGGCTACAGGATTACATGGTACATCAGTTCCTCTAATATTTAAAAGCCATGCTATATCATCAAGAGAGGATAAAACAAGATGAGTAGCTTCATCCTTTTTCATTTCTTCTCTAACCATCCTTACTTTTTCTACTCTTGATTTACCAGCATACTTAACATCATGAACAAAGATTGGCTCTGTAGATATACTTGGTCTATCCTTCCATAATTCATCAATTAAATCATATCTATGTTCTAAGGTTGTTCCTTTTTTTGATACAGCCTTCTCTATGTTTCTAGCTAAAGAAGTTGATAAAACACTTCCATCGAAGCCCACAACTCCATTTTGAGGTACTACTTTTGAAAGCCATGCTTCTATTGTTGGTACTGATGGTTGTCCCATTTTAAATAACTTTATACCTGAGCCTTCTAATTGCTTTTCAGCCTGTATAAAGTATCTACCATCAGCCCATAGACCAGCGTCATCTAGGGTGATTACAGCTGTTCCAGCAGAGCCTGTGAAGCCAGAAATCCACTGTCTACTTTTCCAATGCTCTGCAACATACTCGCTTTGATGGGCATCTGAACTTGGAACTATATATGCATATATTCCCTTTTCCTTCATCTTCTCTCTTAAAGAATTCACTCTTTCTTTAATACTCATAATACAATTCCTCTCCTTTTATAGAGTGTTTAGTTGAAAAATGCATAATAAGAATATACTTAAAATTTCGAACATACTTTTATTATATAATAATTCCAAGTTTTTTCATATAGTTTTACAATAAAAATTTAAGTATAACTATAAAAAATTTCATTTTAATAAAAATAAGTTGATTAATACCAAAAATCATTCATATTTTTTATATTTACTAACATATTAAACTATAATCCTTAAGACGCCTTGATATTTATAACAATATTGCTTTATAATAAATATAAATGAAATGTAAAATAAATATTAAGTAGGTGTCAAATATGAAACTAAACCAATTAATTAATAACTTAAAAAGTGTGAAAGGTATAGTAGCAGTATCCCAATTTGGAAGTTATGGAAGTGACCTATGGATAAAAGATAGGAGTGATATTGATTTAGCTGTTATAGTTGCTCCTGACATTTCATTTATGAATACCTTAGACATGGAAGATGATTTGCTCATTTTATTTAAAGATTATTATGAGTATGATAATATTCATATTACATTTATATTTTTTAATGATTTTTCATCTAAATATGCTAGAATAGCAGTAGACAGTAAAAATATATATGTACTCGATGAGATGTTATGGTTTGATTTTCAACACTATGTATTAAAATTTGTAAGAAATAATGAAGGTTTAGAAAAACGTCTTAAATTAGATGAGCAATTTACTTATTTTGGGGGTATCATTGATGAGTCCTTATTATAAATATAAAAAAGAAAAATTTTTAGAAAAATATAAGAGTGCTGATGAAAGTTTAGAAAATTTAAAAAGTGCTTTGTTTAAATACAGAATAGATAAGGATAAAATAACAAGAAGAGCCATTTTTGCATTTTTCCAAGATTTTGCTGAGTATATTATTGATATGTGCGAAAGTTATATAGTAATTAATGATGGGAAAATCGACAGTAATTTTTCATCTTTAAAACTTATTGAAAAAGCATATGAAATGAATTTTTTTGATGAAACTTTAAAAGAATACTTAGTTAACTGTGTAAAATTAAGAAATAGATATACTCATGATTATTATAAAAGAGAGTTAAGTGAAAAACAAATAGAAGAATTTTGTTTTTCTGAAATCTTATATTTAGAGATATTTTTAGAAAGCAGTAAGGATAATGTAATTTTAACTTATAAAGCTTCTAAAATGTAGTATTTTGCGGAACAATATATGAAAGACTTCCCCGTTAAAATAACAGCTTTTTTTGCTGTTATTTTTAAAGGTGACTATTAATAAACTATACTGCTCTACATACACTGCCAGCTATGTTACTTCTTTTGATGATAAACTTCTCCACTCCATTTTTATGGTATTTCTCGCCTCTCCACACTTTAAGCTCAATTATATACTTAAAACTATTGTAAATTATAACTATATCTAATCTCTTGCACTCTGTGAAAGCGATTCACACCAAATCATAGATTTTGGGCTCTCTGCTTTTCTTCTGAAATTTGAACTTCTTTAAAATTATATTTACTCATATCTTTGTAGGCTGTTCTTGATTTTGAAAGCATATAATCATATATGTACTTTGTTTAAACACAAAAATAAGCATCAACAGCTATTTGTTCAGCCATTGATGCTCATAAAAATTTTACACATCTGAAACGCTTAATATTTTTCTCTACTTAAGAGGCCGCCTCCACTTGGCAAAGAGCTTGTAAATGCCTTTATTCTATAAAGATTTTAACAATTGTAGAACTCCCTCTGCTTGATGATTGGCCTGTGCAAGTATTGCCTGAGATACTTGAAGAAGAATATTATACTTTGCATAATTCATCATTTCTTTTGCAATATCAGCATCTCTAATTCTTGATTCTGCTGCAGTTAAATTCTCTGCAGTGTTATCAAGATAGTTAATTCTATGCTCCAGTGCATTCTGGGTAGCTCCTAGTCTTCCTCTAAAAGAAGATACTTGTTGTATAGCATCATCATATATTTTAATAGCAGCACTAGCATTCTCAGGACTTGAAACATCTAAAGCACACTCTGAATTGCTTCCATTAAGTCCTACATCAGAAAATTTAGCTGTTACTTTTCCATCCTTAGACGTAACACTTGTTCCTGCCTGTCCACTTATATTAAGTGCTTTTGATCTCATGTCTTCTAACTTAATTCCTAAACTTTGCCCTGTATTAGGTCCTATTTGGAGCCTAAGCTCTGAATTAACTCCATCATATTTATAAGCACTGTCATTTAAGAGTTTCATAGTATTAAACTCTGTATTATTTCCAATACTGTTAATTTCCGAAGTTAACTGATTAATTTCTTCTTGTATATTCTTTCGATCTGAATCACTTAACGTACCATTAGCGGCCTGAGTTGCTAACTCCCTCATTCTTTGAAGAATAGAATGAGTTTCATTTAATGCTCCATCTGCAACTTGTATAGCCGAAATACCATCCTGTGCATTTCTTGATGCCTGCTCTAATCCCCTTATTTGAGCTCTCATTCTTTCTGAAATCGCTAACCCTGCTGGATCATCTGCCGCTCTATTTATTCTTAGTCCGGAAGAAAGTCTCTCCATAGCTTTTCCAACCATATTCAAGTTGTATGACATATGTCTATATGCAATCATTGCATTTATGTTATGACCGATTATCATATAACCTCTCCCCTTTTATCCGATGACTACCCGCTCTAATACTCCCTCGCACTCTGCGAAAGCGACTATCACCAAATCACAGATTTGGGATATCTGCTTTTCTCAAAGAGGGAGTAAAGAGCGGCTACGTCACTGGATTCGTTCAACTAAGAATCGGGTGGGGTTGAAACCCCATCTGATTCAAGTTTCCACTTCATTAACCCTTTTACTTTATAAATTTAAGTTACTACGTTATATATAAATATTACCACATTATCTAGTTTTTAGGTATAGTTTTATAAAAACTGTGAACATAAATCATATATAACACCTGCATTATAATAGGCAGAAAAGCTGGCAATTTCTTTTACCTTTCCATAAGGTTAATTATTAATACTTTTGAGAGAATTTTTAACATCATCATAATCCTTTAACATTTTACCATTCACTATTTGTTTTGATTTATTCAAATCTTTATCTTTTACAGCATTATTTAACTCTTGAAAATCTGATTTAAGTAAATCTATTTTTGTTCTTAAATCAGATTTTCTATCTTGAACAAAAAGAGCTTTTTCTATAGAATTTAATGCATCAATAGAATCATTTGTTAAAGTTTCTATATCATTAAAAGTTCCTTTACTTAAGCTATTATCTATATATTTGATTGTCTCACTAATAGTATTTGACAATTCTAATATTCTTCTAGCTTTATCATCCACATCCATTTGTTTTTTATTTTGTTTAATTAATTCGCTATTAAAGTTTTTTTCAGTTCTATTTTCAGCAGCAGCTTTAAAATTTATCTTTGTTGTATACAACTTAACTACACAAGATGTTATAAAAAATATTATACTCAATGTAATCAATATCTTTCGATTAAATTCTTTATTTTTCATATGTTTATTCTGACCTTCCATCATAAATAAAGCCTTATTAAATAATTTAACTCTACTAATGTTAGATTATTTAATTCATTTTCTGCCTTCAATAAAATTTCTTTAGCATCACTTAACGTATATTCGATTAAACCGGAACTAATTTAGTTCTGCCTTCAACCTTTTAAGTGCAGGGCCATAATCACCACACATTCTATAGCACTGTAATGCTTTGTCCTTAACCCCAAGCACATCGTATATAATGCCTGCATTATAGTAAGCAGAAAAACTGGTAACCCCTTCTACCTTCCCATAAGGAAACTTTGTGCAGGCTAAAAAGCTTTCTATGGCTTTTTCAAACATAGCATTATTCATATATATAAGTCCCATAAGGAAAAGAAAGTCTGGGCTATTCTTGTAAACTTCAAAAACATTTTCAAGAATTAGAGCATCAGAATATCGCCCACTATTAATTAAAGAATATCCATAGGTTTCTACTAAGTCATTTGCATATTCTAAAAAATAATCTAAGTCAAAGGATAGAGCTTTTTCAAAATATGAAGAAGCGCCTTTGTAATCTTTAAGCAAATAATATGACTTTCCTAATTGATAATAAAGATATGAATCCTCTTGATTTAAACTAATAGCTGATTTTAACATGTCAATATTTCTTTTAAGTTTGTTAGTCCTATTTAAAACTTCTTTTGTATACCCTATGTGATCCGCTGCTATATCCAATCTCTCAGTTTTATAACTTTGTCCATCTTTAGAAGTAACCTGCTCATGTATTATTCCTTCATAGTGAAAGTGTTTTCTATTGAAGAGTCTATTAACCCATTCTGTATATTTCTTGCTTTCAAAGGCATCTTCCATTATATTTATTCTTCTTATTCTTCCTACTTTGTTTTCATTTAGAGAATTGTTTATAAAAGTATCTACAGAGTATTTAAAAAAGTCAGTAACAACTTCATCTGCATCTAATACTAGTATCCAATCGTTGGATGCTTTTGATATGGAGAAGTTTCTCGCTTTTGAAAAGTCGTTACACCATTTAAAGTCATATATTTTGTCTGTAAATTCTGAAGCTATGGCTTTTGTGTTATCTGTAGATCCTGTGTCTACTATTATTATTTCCTCTATAAAAGGAGCTACCTTGGAAAGGCAGCTTTTTAGATTTGATTCTTCATTTTTAACTATCATACATAAGGTAAGCATACTTTTCTTCTCCTTTTGTTTATGTATTCTTCTTATATTGTCCTAGTTTTTTTAACATATATATTATAAAAGGAAAAATAATAGCAAGTACAGCTGTTATTTTTCCTTTTACTACTTTTTACTGATTATAGTTTTTTATTGTTGGCCACTTTTTATCTTTATCTGATAAAATAATATCCGTACCCTTAATCTTTTCAAAAGGCCACTCTATTTCTATATCTGGATCATTCCAAGCTAAACCACCTTCATCCTGTGGTTGATAAAATTCTGTACATTTATAACAAAACTCTGCTTCCTCTGAAAGAACTAAAAAACCATGAGCAAAACCTTCTGGTATGTATAGTTGTTTTTTATTTTCTTCTGATAAAATAACTCCTATCCATTTGCCATAGGTGCTGCAATTTTTCCTTAGGTCTACTGCTACATCAAAAACTTCACCTTTTATTACCCTAACTAATTTACCTTGAGGATAATTTTTCTGAAAATGAAGTCCACGCAGCACTCCTTTTTTTGATTTTGATTGGTTATCCTGTACAAATTTCATATCAAGCCCTGCTGCTTTAAATTCCCTTTCATTATAGGTTTCCATAAAATAACCACGATTGTCTCCAAAAACATCATTTTCTATTATATATACACCTTGAATTTCTGTTTCTATAAAACTAAACTTGCCCACTAAGCTTTCCTCCTAGTATTTCATAACTTTAAATATATAGATATAGAATCTTACTTTGTCTAAAAATATATTGATTTACTTAATTATTTAAACTCTCAATAAAGGATTTTAGTGCATCTTGCCAGTTTCTCATATGATTTTCAGATATTGAAGAAAGCATCATATTATGGAGAGCTGAAAAACTTGGTCTTTTAGCTGGTCTATTCAATTTATTAGAAGTTATTGGTTTTATTGTACAGTTTATATCTGCATAATCTAGGATTTGTTTTGCAAACTCATACCAACTACACTGCTCTTCTCCGGTACAGTGATACACTCCATATTGATCAGTTAAAGCAAGTTTTAAAATATGATAAGCTAAATCCTCTGCATTAGTTGGATTTCCAACCTGATCGTTAACGACTTCTAAATATCTCTTTTCCTTAGCAGCATTAATTATAGTATATACAAAATTTTTCCCATACTTCCCATAAAGCCATGCAGTCCTAATTATAAAATATCTAGTGCAATATTCTCTTACATACTGTTCACCTAAAAATTTAGTTTTTCCATATACTGTTACAGGCTGTGGTATATCATACTCTTTGTAAGGAACTGCCCCATCACCCTTAAAAACGTAATCTGTAGATACATGAATGAGCTTTGCTCCAACTTTTTCAGCCCACATAGCAAGATTTCTTGGGCCTATACTATTTACTTTAAAAGCCTTTTCCTCATCACTTTCACAGCTATCAACATTGGTATAAGCTGCACAGTTAATTATGATATCTGGTTTAAAATCACATAAAAAATCTAATACCGCTGCTTGATTAGCAATATCCAGCTCTTCAGAATCTAAATATTTAATCTCAGATCTATTATAAACAGGATCTATATCTCCAAGCTCAGATGTTCCTTTTTCAATTATAGAACGTATTTGTTTCCCAAGTTGTCCAGAAGCTCCTGTAATTATCATCTTCATGTTGTTCACTCCTAAGTTTCACTATTGTTAAAACCTCTCCTTTGTCATCGCCACTTCCTCACTAGCTAAACTGACTTCATCTTCAATAAGACTCAAAATATATCTTCCATAATCAGTTTTTGATAAGGGCTTTGATAAATTACATAGCTGTTCTCTATCTATATATCCTTTTCTATAGGCTATTTCCTCTATGCAAGCAACATACAGACCTTGCCTTGTTTGTACAGCCTCTACAAAGTTTGCTGCATTCAAAAGGCCTGATGGAGTTCCTGTATCAAGCCAAGCCATACCACGTCCGAAAAGTTCTACCTTCAGATTTCCTCTTTTCAAGTACTCATTATTCACATCTGTTATTTCAATTTCTCCTCTTTTAGATGGTTTTAAGTTCTTTGCAATTCTAACCACATCATTATCATAAAAATAAAGCCCTGGCACTGCATAATTAGATTTAGGTATATCTGGCTTTTCCTCTATGGATATTACATTGTTTTTGTAATCAAATTCCACTACACCAAAATCTTTAGGATTGCTTACATGGTATCCGAATATAGTAGCTCCTTCTTTTCTTGAAGCAGCGTTTTTAAGTCTCTCTGTAAAACCATAACCATGAAACACATTGTCTCCAAGGACTAAGGCTACATTATCATTTCCAATAAAATTCTCTCCTACAATAAAAGCATCTGCAAGGCCTCTTGGTTCACATTGTACTGCATATTGAATGTTAAGTCCAATATGCCTTCCATCTCCTAAAAGTTCTTTATATGTATCAGTATCTCTTGGAGTTGATATTATAAGTATATCTCTAATATCCGCTAGCATGAGCACAGATAAAGGATAATAAATCATTGGTTTGTCATATATCGGAATAATTTGTTTTGATATTGCCTTTGTCATGGGATAAAGTCTAGTACCTGATCCACCTGCTAGAATAATTCCCTTCATTGATATGTACTCCCCTTTATAATTAATTGCAACTAATTTTTATATTTAAACTTTACTATTTAGTTTTATACATTTTTTCATAGTACTTTTGATAATCTCCACTAGTTACACTATTCATCCACTGTTTATTATGAAGATACCACTCTATAGTCATTTTAATTCCATCTTCAAATTTAGTTTCGGGATACCATCCAAGTTCTTTCTTTATCTTAGATGGATCAATACCATATCTTTTATCATGTCCTTTTCTATCTTCTACATATTTTATAAGATTTTCATTGACTTTTTCATCTACATTATCATGAATATATTTAACTATAGTTTTCACTATTTGTATATTAGTTCTTTCATTGTGTCCGCCTATATTATAAACTTCACCTAATCTTCCATTATTAATAACCATATCAATAGCCTTGCAATGATCCTCTACATATAACCAATCACGTATATTCATACCATCACCATACACAGGTAAAGGCTTTTTATTTAAACAATTATTTATTATAAGTGGAATTAGTTTTTCTGGAAACTGATATGGACCATAATTATTTGAACAGCGAGTGATATTTATAGGCATTTTATATGTATCAAAATAAGCCTTAACCATTAAATCAGCTGAGGCTTTACTAGATGAATATGGACTATGAGAGTCAATAGGAGTAGTCTCTGTAAAATAGCCTGTAGCTCCTAAGGAACCATAAACCTCATCTGTTGATACTTGAAGATACTTTTTACCTTTCTTAAATCCATTCTCTAATTCCCAAGCTTTTTTTGCTGCATTAAGTAAGGTTATTGTTCCTAAAACATTGGTTTTTACAAAAACCTCAGGCTCAAGTATACTTCTGTCTACATGAGATTCTGCTGCAAAATTCACCACATAATCTATATCATAATTGCTAAATATACTTTCTACTAACTGCTTATTACATATATCACCCTGTATAAAAGTATAATAGCTATTGTCTTCCACTAATTTTAGATTCTCAAGATTTCCTGCATAGGTAAGCTTGTCTAAGTTTATTATTTTAATATCTTTGTATTTCTTTAATATGTATTGTATGAAGTTTGAGCCAATAAATCCTGCTCCACCGGTTATTAAGTATGTTTTCATTTTTATCTACTCCTAATATGACTTATATACTTTATTTATCGTTTTAAAAAAATAATGATTTTGTCCGTAGTTCGTGTGTCTTTTTTACATCTCACTTATCCGTATAATCAGCTATGTACAACAATGTATTACAATCGCTATCGATTATCTTTCTCTTTGCTCTGTTATCTTCTAAACTCAAATATACATATTATGAGACAATATTGCTACAAGCATACCATCTATGTGCTCAAATATAGTTTCACACCTTCGGGTAGACACTCATATACTACGTTGCTGTATGGGAATGAATCACAACTTTATTTTACTTTGTCGGACATTGTTTTACATTATTCTTATCCTTTTCTAATTCTAATTTAATCTCTACAAATATTTTTTCTCCAGATTCATCATAAAAGTATGCATTTTTATACCCACTAAAACTTACAGCTCTCAAATAGTCAATTGCTTCCTTAAATGTAACTAATTTATTTAGGTTAATTTCACATAACTTATTAAAATCTTTTTCTTTATTAATATTTCCTTCTGACAATGGCTGTATAGCTTTGTAATTATTATCCACAATATCCCTTAAATGTATTTTCAACAGTTGTATTTCAGTATACTGTATTTTCTTATATACTTCATAAGCGGTTTCCCATTGAAAAATATCGACCTTTTTCTGTGCAATTATATTACCATGATCTAATTCTTCGTCCATTTCATGTATAGTAACACCTGTAGGTAGTTTATTTATGATACTAAATACTTGAGGGAACCATCCTCTATTGTATGGATTAAAACCAGGATGAACATTTACACAACGTATTTGATTTACTAAATCTGATGGGAACATTTGTTTACAGTGAAGAGATAAAACTAGCTTATAATTAGATACTAACTCATTAATTCTACATTTCAAATCAATTGATTTGAAGTCATCTCTCATAAACTTAGTTTTAAACAACTTGTTGCTTTCAGAAAAAAAGAATTCAAAATTTATATCATTGTACTTTTTATCTTTTATAATTTCTTTAAATTCATTATATATAAACTCATTATCTGTTAATACCATAATTTTCATACAAGCATTTTCCCTCCCAATAAACTTTATTTTAATCTATTAATTTCTAAATAATTATTTACTTAATATTAATTTACATATCCTATCCACATCATCTAACTTCAAATCTCCATACAAAGGTAATGTAAGAACTCTTTTGGACAAATATTGAGCTACTGGTGTTCTTATGGTGTCAAATTTATCTCTATAACAATCAAACTCATTGGTTAATGGATAAAAATACTTTCTAGGAAAGATATTATTTTCTTTAAGTCTGTCACTTATTTCATTTCTTGTATAGCCAAAGGATTTTTCATCAAAAAATATAGGAAAGTAAGCATAGTTGGATTGAATATTCTTTTTCTTATGAATTATTTTTATTCCATCTACACTTGATAACCACTTTTCATATCTTTCTACTATAGCCTTTCGTTTGTTTATTTCATCATCCACATGCCTTAAATTACATATGCCCATAGCAGCTTGAAATTCATTCATTTTTGCATTTGAGCCTATTCCATCAACTAAAACCTCTGATTTTATTCCAAAATTTTTTAATGTGTACAATGCCTTACCAATATCTTTATTTGAGAAAGTGACTCCCCCACCCTCTATAGTATTAAAAATTTTAGTGGCATGAAAACTGAACATTGAGGCATTTCCAAAACTACCTACACCTTGTCCATCAATTTTTTCACCGAAAGCGTGGGCTGCATCATATATTACTTTTAAATCATATTTTTTAGCAATTCTATCAATTTCATATACATCACATATGTTTCCATATACATTAACAGGAAGTATTGCACAGGTTCTGTCTGTTACAAGCTCTTCTATCTTTGTTACATCCATAGTGCAATCATCTTTATTTACATCACAAAAAACAGGTTTTAGATTATTTCTTACAATAGCATGGGTAGTAGATGCAAACGTAAAAGGTGTTGTTATTACTTCCCCTTTCAAATTCATAGCTTGGAGTAATAATTCCAGAGCTAAATGCCCATTAGTAAACAAAGATATATTATCTACTCCCAAATATTTTATTAGTTCTTTCTCTAGTTGATTATGTAACTCTCCCATATTGGTCATCCACGATGTTTCCCATATGGATTTAATTTCATTAATATATTCTTCTAAAGGAGGCATTGATGCGCGAGTCACCAATATACGTTTTGAATTCATAAATACATACCTCTCATAGTTCTTTAATATTTATACAATTTATTTTGCAATAGTTCTTTCTATTCCTTAAATGCTAAAATTAAATCTTCCTTGTTATTAAAACCATATTTTTTTGCTTCTTCTTCAGTAAATAGATCATTATTTTTTACTATTTCTAACTTAAAACCAGCCATTTTAATTCTCTCAAATAAATCTTTTCCATATATTCTTACATGGTCTGATTGTCCATAAAATTTTTTTCTAAGTTCATCATTATTTATATTTTTATTCTCAAAAGACTCATTAATCTCTGGAGAATAAGGCGTTTGCAAAACTGCGTAACCACCTTTTTTTAACACTCTAAACAATTCCTTCATTGCTTTTAAATCATCTGGAATATGTTCTAATACATGATTACAAATAATAAAATCAAAATACTTGTCTTCAAACTGTATATTTGTAATATCCATTTCGATTATCGATTTATTAATGGGATGCAAATCACCACACACATATTCTTTTATATTTAAGTCTCCAACAATTTTCTGGATATGATTCTCTGGTGCAATGTGAAGTACCTTGTTGCCTATTATATGTCTATCCCATATCTTTAATTTATCAAAATATTTAATAATATGTCGTTCTCTATCATGAGAATAGCAATGTGGACATGAAAAATTTTCTGTATCACTACCAACAATATTATATTTATAAATAAAATCTAAACTATGCTCTTTATACTGGTATGGTAAAAACATCTCAATCTTTTGATTGCAAATAGGACACATTAAATTATCTCTGTCCCTTTGTTGGATTATATCGCTAATTGCACTTGAATAACATGAATTTAATTTATTTTTCAATGTTTTACTAGCATACTTATGATCATCAATAAATTTATTAATAAATGGAACATAAGTTGTTAACCACTTGAATAAAATAGATTTATGTTCTCTTTCGTTGATAATAATTTTGGCTTTATAACTTACATCAATAAAGTTCTTCCACTCTATTATTCCTTTAATAAAAATATCTCCCTTATTTGAGTTCTGACTTGGATGAATTCTAAAACAACTTAATACTTCTGTCATATACATGAGATCCCCATATTGTAAAATAGAAATCCAACTTGATAAATCATTTATATTAGTAAATTTTCTTCCTTTGAAATATCCATATTTTCCATCCTCTAAGTATACTTTTTTAAACAACACAGTAGTAGGCTCTCCTATACAATTTATAAGATTTAGAACCATATGCCTACTAATTTTACGTCCATTGACTATTGTATCTTCATCGAACAATCTGCTAAAAGCCCCATTTAACGCTAGCTTATTGCCGTTTTCATCAATAGGTTGTCTTACAGATGTAACTAAAGTTATATTAGGATTTTCTAAAAAGTACTTCATCATTTTTTCAATCTTTTCTGGATGGAAAACATCATCATGATTTAAATAATTAACATATTCGCCTTTGCTTCTTGTTAATAATTGATTTACATTTTTATATCCATAGTCCATTTCATCTCTTTCATTTCTGAAATAACTTATATTCCCATATGTATTAATATAAGGTCTTACAAACTCTTCTACTTCATTATTAGTACTGTCATCCCCTATTATGATTTCAATATTTGGGTACGTCTGATTAATGGCACTTTCTAATGCTTCTCTTAGATAATTGGTTTGATTATATGCTGGAATCAATATGCTAACCAATGGTAAATTATTGGTACTTTCAATACCACTATTACTCTTTTTATTTAATATTTCACCTAATTTTGTCTTTAATAGTTCACATTGGTTTCCAAGCTCACATACTTTTTCTGCAAAATCATATTTTCCATCAAACTCACTAAAATAATCATTTACACTTTTACAATATTTCAAGCTGGTAGATAGTGCTTTACTAAATTCCTCATTTTTCATTAAAAATCCTTTTTCTCTAGCCGTCAAAACTTCATGAGCATAATCTAACGCACCTAATAATTTCATTTTATCAGAAGCTAACTGTTGATTATCATGTATTCTAAAATAGCTTAAAACTTCATTTATAAAAACTGCTTTTCCATTAGATAACAGATTAAACCAGGTTGCTTGGTCAACATTACAGCCATATTTTCTGCTATTATACACCCCAAAAGATTCCTCTAGCTTGTTTTTTCTAAACAAAGCAGTTGTCGGTTCTCCTATGCAGTTAAAATTAATTTTAAGCATAAAACTTCCAAGATCAATACCACCAATTACAGTATCATTTTTAAATAGATTATCAGTATTTCCAAAAACTTGCCCTATACTTCCATTACTGTCTATTATAGCCCTATGAGAAGTAACTAAAGAAATTTCTTCATTATCGTCATGAATAAAGTAATTCATCATTTTTTCAATTTTAGTAATTTCAAATAGGTCATCATCCATCAGATAATTGATGAATTCTCCATTAGCCATGTTATATAATTTTATATCATTATCGAATTGTCCTAAGTTTTTTTCATTATGATAGTATTTTATGTTATCATACTTATTTAAATAATTTTCAACTATTAGCTTTTCTGTTTCATTATTAGTACTGTCATCTCCAATAATTATTTCAATGTTTTTATATGTTTGATTTAGTACACTCTCTAGCGCTAATTGTAAATATTGGGGTCTGTTATAAGTTGGTATAAGCACACTAACTAGAGAAAACATGTCTTTCGAATATTCATTCAAAAACCTGCTTCTGTAAATATCACATTCATCTATTGTATTAGCTGATCCACAATCATGAATACACCAAGGTTCATATTGGTTTGGTATTACAACTTCATATCCGGCTAAATTGAACTCCATACTTTGTGATATATCATAAAAATTCCACCCATCGAATATATCCTCTCTCCAAGGTATATCGTACTGAGTAATCATAATTAATCCATCTATAGCTTTAACATTTTCATATCTTCTTTTTATGCCATTAAAAGAAGTTAACTCCATCTTACCCGTATGGCTTTCATATACCTTACCGTGTTTATGTATTGAATCCCACCATACTCCATTAGTTGGTATAGTTTTAGCCCCTGCTACCCCCATTAAACCTATTTCTTCATGATGTTCAAATATACTTAACATGTCCAATATAAAGTTTTTGTTAATTATGAAAGTATCCTGATGAAGATAAACCTTATATTTAGCATCAGTATTTTGCATTGCTGCATTGTACCCAGCTGTCATACTTTCAGCTTCTTTAATTGAAACAGCATCTATTTCATAGCCTTCAGGAATGTTCAAATTACTTATGTATAATAAGCATTCTTCATATTGTCTATCATCATTTACGCAGGTTATAAAGCATATTTTTTTATTATTCATTTTCATCACCTGATATTTCTTTCTTCAATTTTAAAATATCTTCATCATGAATATTAGAAAAAGAATCCAGATAAGCTAAGGCAGTTTCCTTATCTCCTAATTTATAAATTACATATGCCATATTATAAATTGTATCTTTATCTTTAGGATTATACTTATAAGCTAACTCTAGTATATTTAATGCTTCCACATATCTATGATTATTACATAAATATATAGCAATCCTATTGAATACTTCTTCTTTCTTTATTATATTTTTCATAATTATTTCATTTAATAATTCACAAGTCATGTTATCTAAGTAATCATTTAAAAGCTTTAAGTTTTCTTCAACAGAAATAGAATTTTCTATTCTTCTTAAAATATATGCTATTTCTTTTTTATCTATAAAATTCTTGCCAAAAGTTATCAAATATTCTTTAGTTATATATTGAGGCTTCATATTTTCTCCAGTTAACTTACAAATATGATCTAATACCATTTCGTTATCAGTAGATATGTTCACAGTTTCACTTTCAATGATAGTGTCTGAAAAATCTTCGCAAGAGAATATTTCTTTAATCTCATTATAGTTATACATTTTTTTATTATTAAACTCTGCACTTCCCATTAAAATTTTTATAAGCTCTTCATAAAAATTCGAGTTTTTTACAGTAACTATTATTTTCCCTGTTTCTTTAATGAACTTTAATAATTTTTGTATTGCAATTCTAGGTGCTTTTGAATATTCCACACTATTAGTAACAATGATATAATCAAAGAAATCTTCAGGATAATCTAATTCATCATCAATGCTTGCTGCTTTTGTATTTGCAAAATTATTCACTAACTTAACTATTGTTTTATTCTGATCCATTCCATACAATTTTGCATTTTTAAATACATATTTTATCTTGTATAAAAGAGATCCTGTACCACAACCTATATGAAGCACATTAAAATCAGTTTTGTTTACATCAAGTTTTTGAATAATATTGAAATTTACAAGGCAACTTTTTTCTGAATCAAAGCCCCACTTATTTATAAATTTTTTTGAATTTTCCATAAGCAAGTTATTGAATTTTTCCACATTTTCCTTGAAAGATGTGCTTCCAAAATGATGAATAAACGTATCATTACAAAGCATTAATTTACAGCCTTCTGATTGAATTCTATATCCTAAATCGTCATCTTCAAAATTTCCGGGGAAAAATATTTCATCTAAAAGTCCCACTTTATCCATAACTGCTCTTTTAATCAGCATGCAATATCCTATTAATCTTACCTTCTGTTCCCATTTTGACGAATCAGATACATTGTATTTATCTGCAAAATTTATCATCTCATCTATTGATTGATATTCTGTTCTTATTGCTTGATAATTTGCACAGTTATTTGTAACAGCACCAACTGCTCCAATATGTTCATCACTATACAAGCAATTATTAAGATTTTCCAACCATCTTGGTGTTACAATAGTATCATTATTCAGAAGAAGTATGTCATTTTCTTTTTCTGCAACTTTTATTCCCACATTGCATCCACCTGGGAACCCTAGGTTTTCATTATTTAAAATAATCTTTATGTCCTTTTGTTCTTTTAGCCATGACCTAGTATCATCAGTAGAATTATTGTCTACAATTATAATTTCATAGCTTCCAGTTTTAGTATACTTTCTGATACTGTCTATGCACAATTTAGTATAATCTAACTTGTTGTAGGTTAAGATAATTATGCTTGTTTTTACATCACTTTTTTTATTCTCTAAATTCAAGTTAAAATTTTCTTTTAAATTATTTATTACAGAGTTCACATTAGATATGAATTCACTATCCTCCGAATTATTTTTAGCCCTTAAATAATATTCATAAGCTTCATCATATTTCTCATTGATTTCATAAACATAGGCTAGATTAAAAAGAATGTCTGGATTGTTCTTATCTAAGCTCAAACCTCTATGCAATATGTTTTTAGCTTCTTCTAATTTATTGGACATTATTAGCATTACAGCCTTCATAGATATGATTTCTATGTCATCTTTAATAATTCCTTCATATTGTGAAATAAGTCTTTCTGCCTGATCCATCTTACCTTCATTAATTAGCTGTTGTATTTCATTTTTTACTTCAATTTTATTTGCATTAATATCTTCCATTTTTCACCTCTAAATAGCATTTAGTTTCATCCGCAGAACTTTAATTTAGATTTCAATTTTTATACCTTTATTAAATCTTTAAAGATTAAGTTTTCTACTGAATTCTTATTGTTTGTCCAACATAGCCATTATGTTGCTGATTTGTAGTTTAAGTTCTTCATCTTGGCATAACTCATATGCTTTACTATAGTAATATTTTGCTTTATCAAAACTCTGCTTAGCTTCTAGAACACATGCTAAATTATATATAGTATCAAAATTACTTTGTTTTAGTGTATTTGATAATGCTAAATTAATTAATGCATCGTCAAGTTGCCCCTTTAAGAACAATACTACCCCCAGGTAATTTTTTATATCTACATCATATATAAATAAATCATCCAGTTCTCTTAATATATTTTCAGCTTCATCTAAGATATTATTTTTAACAAGTTCTTCTACACTTGCTAAAACATTTTGTTTTTCATTTTTCATTTCATCTGAGACCAAGTTATCGTTAATTTTACTGCTTAGGCTTTCTAAAATCTTTTTGAATTCGGGCATATCTTGCACAAGATTTTTCAAATTCTTTATGTAACACAGTTTATCGTTGGAGTATTTATTAATAATGTTATATATTTTGTACCAAAAATACTGGTACCTGCTTAATATGAATTTACTATTTTCTTCATTTACAATATCAAAGTTGTAAGTTTGCTGCATCAAATTTATATTGTTTATAAATGCCCTATGCAATAAGCTTTCTAATTTTTCTCTCTCTACGCATGATAAAAACATTAACTTCTTTTCTATCATAATGAAAAAGCATAAATTTCTAACATCTGAGCACAGAAAATTATCCTTGTCATAATCATTCAATATTTTTATACACTCATAATCATTACACACATAATCCAAATACTTTTCTTTATCCATGTTGTCAAGATTTTTTATTTTTTCTAATACAGATATATCCTCTTTAATTTTTAATTTTAATATTTCTGCTTTCCATAAATAATAATTCTTGTAGTTGACCTCTATATTTGGTATATCTGTTTTATCATTAAAAATAATATGTTTTAAATAACAGTCTAATGTTTTGTTCAAACCCTTAAAACTATTGAACATATGATTAAAATCATCATTCAAGCTGTCCAACATGATTTTTCCCATAACAGAACCAATAGTTTCAATATCATTTTCTTTTATTTCCTTATCTTTATAAAAATCAGCTATTTTTTCATATTCTCTTTCGCTTATAAATGAATATAGTATGATCTGATTTAATTCATACTTTTGTTTTTCATTTAAATTCTCACATAATTCAATGACTTTTTTATAATTCTTCAACTCAAATAAATTAAGAATTCTGTCTACTACCATATCATCATACCTGGAAGTTGAAAAATCAGTTACTGTAGTATAATCCACAACCCCCTGCTTGTTTTTTTCATATAACTTAAAATATTCATTGAAATACTTTTCAGCCTTAGAATAATTTTTTAAAAATTTATTGCTTTTAGCTAACATATAATAAAAATCTATAAAACTATTACTTAGTAATACTGCTTGCTCACATACCTCTATAGTTCTCTCATAATCCCCCATATGGAAAAGTTCTATGGCTAATTGGCGATATACGTATAAATATTTTGTTTGATTTCTTGTATCTTTATTGTTTCTCACCATCTTATAGGCTTTATCTATTGACTTCAACGCTTCATTCTTTTTATTTGCCATTGAATAGCTTTGGGATAATTGAAACAATGTATATATTGTATCTTTTCCTTCATCCAGATCTTTTAATAATAACTTGATATTTCTATCATATTTGTATTCCATTAAATCATAATCATTTCTTATATATCCATAATGATTAAAGGTTATATTAGTCATGTAGGTTGGTTTTTTAAACATAGGTTGTTCATGAACTCTTCCTGCATAGTAAAAATCATCATCATTTTTAAATACTCTGACTAATCCACCTATAATATACATGTCTTCAGAAGTATAGTTGTTAAACTTAACTATTGCACTATTATATGATTTATATTTTTCTTTAAAAAATTCAATCAACTCACTTGGATTTGCTAATATTTCATCAGCATCTATTACTAGAATCCAATCACCATTGCAATACTTGATGCTTAAATTCCTCATTTCTGCAAAATCATTATTCCACTCATGCTCATATATTTTTTCAGTATACTTTTTGGCTATATTGATAGTATTGTCTGTACTCCCTGTATCCACTATAATTATTTCATAATTTATTTTATCTTTTAAAAGTTCCAATGCCTGCAAGCATTTTTCTATATTTTTTTCTTCATTTTTAACAATCATGGCTATACTTAACAACATAAAGTTCATCTCCTCTTTCTTTTAAACTAATACTATGCAAAATCCTACATAATCTAATTGCAAATTTAGATTTTCCATACTATTAGCTTTTAAAAAGAGTCAGAGTTTTCACCCTGACTCTTTAATGTTATTTTTATGAGTATGTCAATTATCTTAATAATTGAAGAACTCCCTGTGGTTGTTGGTTAGCTTGTGCAAGCATAGCTTGAGCAGCTTGTTGTAATATGTTATTCTTTGAGAAGTTCATCATTTCCTTAGCCATATCAACGTCTCTTACTCTTGATTCTGCTGACTGTAAGTTTTCTGATGCATTGTTAAGGTTAGATATAGTATGTTCTAATCTGTTTTGAACTGCTCCAAGTTTTGATCTCTCTTTTGATACTTTCTCAATTGCATCATTTACTGTACAAATTGCTGCTGTTGCATTAGCTGCAGTATCTACCTTAGCATCTACACCATTAACGCCTAAATCTGAAGATTTCATTGCTGAGAAAGTAAGAGTTATTTGTTGACCGCAATTTGCTCCAACCTGGAAGTTTACTGTAGTACCACCGCTAAACATTGTTTGAGTGTTGAATTCAGTCTGTGTAGCAATTCTATCAATTTCACTAGTTAATGCAGTTAATTCATCCTTTATAGAATCTCTATCAGTAGTTACGTTAGTATCGTTTGATGCTTGTACTGTTAATTCTCTCATTCTTTGAAGAATTGAGTGAGTTTCATTTAAAGCACCTTCTGCAGTTTGAATCATTGAGATACCATCTTGAGAGTTTCTTGAAGCCTGATCAAGACCTCTTATTTGTCCTCTCATCTTTTCTGAAATTGAAAGACCTGCTGCATCATCTCCAGCTCTGTTTATTCTAAGACCTGAAGAAAGCTTTTCCATTGACTTTCCAGCTGCTGTTGTGTTTGCCATCATTTGTCTGTGTGAGTTCATAGCGTTTAAATTGTGATTAATTATCATAATTAATTCCTCCTTGATTCTTTTAAGTGGGCTTCCTTGCTCCACTATTTTTTTATTTATAGTTAAACCTTATGGCTTACCTAGCTAATTAAATCTCAAAGTTCAAATATTAAATTAACTAAAAATCTTCATTATTCTTTATTTGTTCTTTGAACTCTGTACTTTTTAACTCTTGTACTAATTTTATCGTAGCTTACTTTTATCACTTTATACTATTTTCAAAAAAATTTACCTTAAAATTATTTATTTTAGTTCTTGACCCTAAAATTATTCTCCTTCCCCGCAATTTCAACAGTGTAATCCTTGCACATCTCAATAATCCTGCTGCCTACTCCCTCATCAAAATACAATAGCCTCTCCGCAGTAAACTCTGAGGACACAATTATAGGCAGGTTATTCATATACCTGTAGTTTATAATCTCAAAAATTATATTAATATCTGCTTCACTAATTTTCCCTTTAAATAAATCATCAACAATAAGTACCGCTGCAGTTTTATATTTTCTTAAAGAGTTTTCATAGTATTCCTCGTCAAGTATGTTCTGCTTTAATTTTAAAATTTCATCTCTATAAGACATGTACACTACGGGGATTCCTTTAGCTAAAAGGTTTAATCCAATAGCAACGCTTAGGTGAGTTTTACCGCTGCCAACTTGTCCCAAAAAAGCCATGCTGTTTCTTCTACTTGCTCTTATATTATTAAAGTTTTTAAAGTAATCTATAGCAGCGCCCTTAATTTTTTCTGTTGTAATGTTGTAAGGTTTATAGTTTCCGAAAGTAAGCCTATTTCTCTCCGTTTCAATACCTGATACTCTCCACAACATTTTGCTTTTATCCACATCTTTGCAGCTGCAAAACTTAATAGTATCCTGGCCTTTTGAATTACACTTTATAATAAATCCACTTCCGCCGCATAGTGGGCAAACTTCAGATAATTCCTTGAAAGTCTGCATTTGCTGAGACTTTTGGCTCTGGAGCTTTATACCCTGCCCATTTGTCTTTTGGCGAATTCTTTGAATTACAGCATTTATTCTTTCCATAGTTTCCTGCAAGTCCTCCATTACCCTTACCCTCCCTGTACTTTTTGTAGTT
Organism: Clostridium aciditolerans; assembly: GCF_016316925.1. Classification (GTDB taxonomy): domain Bacteria; phylum Bacillota; class Clostridia; order Clostridiales; family Clostridiaceae; genus Clostridium_AM; species Clostridium_AM aciditolerans. The sequence goes on from NZ_JAEEGB010000008.1 coordinate 26,836, forward strand.
CTCTATAAATGCTTCTGCCTCACTTTTATTTTTAATGCCATTGTCTTTCCAGTTATATAAAGTCTTCTCAATATATCTTAAATTTCTTGCGTTGGCATTTATAGCCTGTTCCATGGCAAATATTATAAGCTCAGAATCTTTAAATTCCTCTGCAAAGTATTTCAATCTTTCTAACTCATAGCTCCCTGGCAGTCTTATGTTTTCACTATAGAAAAGTATAATTCCCCTCAAGTCATCCTTTCTCATAAAATTACTTTTCTTTAAATCTTCTTTATGCTTTCCATCAAAGAACCCATTATCATTATCATCACTATGTGTAATCTCTGGAGTATTATATGGTATTGCTTTATCAGAGTTGGATTCATCCTCAGATAATTTTGACCCAATGGATGAATCCTCTTCACCTTTCATAGGTTCATTTGTAATCTTAGATTGTTCCTTTTCATTAATTCTATCTTTATGACCCTCAAAAAACTTTTCAAGCTTATCATAAGCTATTGTATACCACTTAGTTTTATCCATTTTGCATTTGTTAAAGTTACCTGATAAAACTATTCCCATAGCTTCAAGCTTTTTTATAGCCTTTTTTATAGTACTTGTAGATAAAAATCCTATTTGTTCATGCCACTGTTCATAACTATTGTATACCCATCTTTTTTCTTCTACTATATTATTGCTTCTCTCTAACCAATAGTGAATGTGATTTAATATTATACTTTCATTAAGTCCTAAAAGCTCTGCTAGTTTAGGATTAAAAATCATTATACTTTCATCATTTATTAGTATGCTGCTCAAAATTAACACCCCCTAATTTCAGTTGACAGAGGACAATTGACAGTGAAGGAGGATTTTTCTTTGTTACACTACGAAAAATCTTTAATTAAATAACAAAGTTCAAATATCAAATAACAAATAAGAGATAAAATCACCCTTATTTGAACTTTGATATTTATTCTTTGACCTTTTATAATAGTTTTCTGACGTAAGGAAGAAAACTTACCTTCTCTGTCCACTTTCCACTGTCAACTCTCAACTAAAAAAATTTCCTCAATTTCTCTATCGCTCTTGTCTTTCTTTTCACCACCGTAGTTCTATTAAGTCCTTTTACCTCTGCATATTCCTTTAAAGTCCTTTGTCTAAAGTAAAACCAATCTAATATCTCCTTCTCATCAGGAGATAAACTATTTAAAGCCACCTTTAACAAAGCTATTTCTTCTTTTAAAATAGCTGTCTCTTCCACATTTTCTTCAGACTCTAAAGCTTCAATGACCTCCACACCATATTTATTTAAACTGTTTAAACTATAACTAAACTTCTCATTGTCCTTTTTACCAATGACTTTTCTTAACTCCTTATTAAAAGAGTTTTGTATTGCTTTTTTAGCATAGGAAGTAAATGGAATATTTTTATCGCAATCGTATTTATTTACAGCATTAATTAATGCTATACCTCCTATTTGAATTAAATCCTCTGCCTGATATCCATATATATAAATTCTCATAGCACTTTTTGCTATTAGAGGCTTGTACATTTTTAAGATAATTTCTAGTGCCTTTTCCTCTCCCTCTTGAGCCTTTTTTATAATTTTAACTAACTCTAAATTATCTATGCCAATCCCTCCAAAACTAAAATTTTATCATATACTTTTTAGCTAGCTGATCTTTATTTGAACTATTTCTAAGTTTCTTAACAGCTTTGCTTATATAAGATCTTACTGTTACTTCCTTACAGTTTTTTCTTTTGGCATACTCCTCAATTGTCTCATTTTCATCTAATCTGCATTTAAGAGCATCCCTTTCCTCTCTACTGAGCATTGGCATAAGTTCCTTATATATTAACTCTTCATTAGTAATTTTAACCGTAACATATTCTTCAACTTGAAGCATATCTGATGAGTATTTTGTAATGCTTGTACCTTTATAATATTCATTTAGTGAAACTACTTGATATGCTGGCTTAATATAATCTCTCAAAAATTTTAAACAGCAGTTTTTTATACGTGTGTTCACATAAGAATAAAATTGCTTATCCTCTACTCCATTAAAATCATGAGCTCCATTAATAATTTCATCTTCCACTCTGCTAATATACTCAAACTTATACTTATTGCCATAGTTTTTACCTATATATCTTTCATAAATGCTGTTACTGTACCTTTTAAACATTCCGTGTACCTCAATATAAGCTTCGTATTTTTTGTTTTCTAAATCCTCAATTAGTTTTTGTAATCTTGTTTTGTTGTTTTCCATTGTTAACCTCTCCGTTTCCTCTAGTTTTATCCGATGACTACCCGCTCTAATACTCCCTTTTCTCAAAGAGGGAGTATTAGAGCGGGTACGTCACTGGATTCGTTCAACTAAGAACCAGGTGTGGTTGAAACCCCATCTGATTCAAGTTTCCACTTCATGTTAAATATGTAATAGCTGAAAGTTTTTAAGATAAAAAAATTTTTTATCTACTATACATATCCAATTTGTAATTATTTTGTTGCAATTTTTATAAAATTTTTCCCAATAATTGTATTACATTTTTCTTCAAGTATCTGCTGGAATTTGCGATATAAATCTATTTTTGTTGTATTAACAAAAATAGGGTAGAACTTGTATAAGTTCTACCCTATTTCTCTCTTGAGCTGTTATTTATAACCATCGATAAATTGTTTATACTTGTAGTAAGTACTTCCAATTTGCTTTCTAACCGTACAAGGAGATATACGGATACAGCTATTGGAAAGCCTACATTTCCAACCATATTAAACAAATCTGAATTCATATACACAACCCCTTATATTTGTGTAGAATACAGTAAAAATGAATAGCAAGCTTGAAGCTTACTATTCATTTTTTATTTAGTAGATATTATTTTACTTCAAAATCTGAAGTTGTTTTGTCAATTAATTGAGCAGAATCTTTTGTTTTTAAGTCTCCGCCAGAGCTTGCAAATATGTTTTTTGCAATTATAACATCCATAGCATCCTTGACTTCTGCTTCTGTTACACCTTCCTTTACATTATTGACCCTTATAGAAGTTTTCTTCCCCTCTTCATTTAAAAAATTCATAACTAATGTTTTACTCATAGACATATCCTCCTGATATTCTTTTTTAAATTTTGATTTTACTCTAAAGCCATATAGTTAAGAGTTGATAGTGATGAGTTGAGAGTTTTATGCCTCAGCATAAAAAGCATCTATAACTCTTCACTCTTAATTCTCAACTCTCAACTCACCTAAGCGTTCATTATTCCACTTTGATCTTCTCTAAGCACTTCATCTAGTGTTTTTCCTAGAAGCTTTTCTATTTCTAGTGCCGTGTCGTATAACGCTTGTTCTGTTGCTGTAGGTTTTACCTTTGAAAACCTCTGGTTTCTAATTATCTCCTTTCCTTTTTGATCAACACCGTCCTTGTACTTAATAACTAGTGTACTGTTTAACTTTGTTGCTGTAGCTGCCATATTTATCAACCCCTTTCACCTAATATATACGACTTTTTCTAAAAAAGGTGACAAAAAAGAGGCCTAGGCCTCTTAATAATTTATATAGTTTTATTAAATATTCTTGAATTGCTATATATTTTTTTGTTGTACATATTGCTAGCGTTTTTAGCACTTGATATTTTATTTAACTCTTCTTTTACATCGTCCCTTTTTCTAATCATTAAGTCCGAAAGCCTTTTTTGATGTTCTAATATCTTAAGTTCTTCTGCAACTTCTGAAAACTCCTGCTTTGTATAATCTAATTTGCTAATATTATCTATAGTTTGTTGTCTTTTATTTAGCAGACTTTCAAGATTATCATAATCTTTCTTTTCCAGGCTTTCTATAAGTTTTAGAGTATCTGAATTATAAACCTCCAGCTGACTTTTCAACTCTACATTTTCCATAATGTCACCTATTTGCTGCCAAGTTGTTGAGCTAGCCAGGATTGTTGTGCGTTCATATTATTCATAGCTGTTTCAAGCTTCGCAAACATTTGGTAATATTTTTCCTGTTTATCTGCCAGTTTTTTATTCATTTCAGTTATTGCTTTATCTTGATTATTAAGTTGTTTTGTAATTGTGTTAGTAGCTTCGCTAGCAGTTCCTACATATCCTGCTTTTTTTAGTAAGGTTCCGTCAAATTTTACAGCTGCATTATTAATTATACTTTCTACCCTCTTAAATATACCTGTATTATTATATTTCTCTGTAGTATCAGTTATAGAAGAATCCGGAGTTGCGGTAAATATCTTCATTACTTGATCTCCACGAGCTTCAAGGGCATTTTTTAATTTTGTTTCATCTATTTTCAGCTGCCCTGGTTTTATTGCTGCTTCAAGACCTCCATAAGTATCTATACCTATTTCACTTAAGCTAATACCAGCAGACTTTACTCCATCCATAAGAGCACTTCTCATGCTATTTAGGACGCTTTGAAGATCTCCATCATTTTTTAATACTCCTTGTTTAGCTTTATCTTCCCAGGATTTTATTTGGTCATCCTTCATTTCACTTCTCTGGTCGTCTGTTAATGGTTTATAGTTATAATTTTTCTTTTCCGAAATCTTATCGTATATTTTTTGAACTAAAGTATTATACTGATCTACAAAAGCTTTTATTTTATTAACGGAACCTTGTGAGTCTGGTTTTGTAGTTAGATTTATATTGTCTCCATTCACAGTATCAGTTACCTTATAGCTGGAATTTATACTGTAAGATACATTATCTATAACAAAATTATTAGTTGACCTCTCTACCTTCGTAGCACTTCCCGCTCCTGGAGGTGTTATTTCAACAATAGCATTAGTTCCTGAAGTAACAGTAGCTCCATCACCTAATCCTAGCTTACTCAATATACTTAAATCTGATCCATCCATAGATATAGTTTGATTAGAACCAGTATCCCTTGTTTCTATTGATAGACTTTGAGTCAACTCACTAAAACTTACTTTTACCTTGCTATAAAGAGTATCACTTGAAGTACCTATCTTGGCATTATATATAGAATTAATCAAATCTTGTACTGTTTTTGTGTTATCAATTGTTATAGTTGCACTTCCACTAGGTATTGTAATTTTTATGTTTTTCCCATTTTCTATACCTAAATCTGAAAGTTTAGTTGATGCTGAAACATTTAATGATTTATTTTGTATATTGCTTAATTCTGCTATATCTGTAGTAGTATCGCTTTGTTTAGCTGACGTTACTGTAACTGTTTTATCTGTTAACTGTTTAAATCTTAAGTAATTCGTAGTACCGCCATCTGGTGAGTATTTCTCCACTTCTAATTTACCATTTAAAGTTGGATCTAATTTAATATTGTCATTTATATTTGATACAATAGTATCCAACTTTTCACTTAAATTTCCTCCTGTTACACTACCTATAGAAACACTCTTTCCATTTATAACAAGTGATCCCCCATCAAATCCACCTATATTTCCATTTGTTATTTCTGAGCTTAAAAAAATGCCCTCTAATTTTGTACCACTAACTTTAGCTCCACTAGCTACCTGTTTTACAGCTACAGTACTAGCACCATTAGCAGCACCAGGTAATGCCGTAGCAGTTAAAGCATTAGAATTATCACTTGTAATAGTTGATCCAGAATATGCTCCACTTTTGACCATATTAGTATCCGCCGGTGAATCTATAAGTAAATATTTTTGTCTTAAATCCCTAAAGTCTTTAATAATATCTCTTAATCCATCCTGTCTCCATTGAATATATTGTCTATCCTGTTTCATCTTGTCTAATCTTATATTCTCAGCAGCCATCATTTTTTTTACCATACTATCCGTATCCATTCCAGTTGCCAGTCCAGTAATCCTTAGCATATTACTTGATACACTACTTATATCTGACATAATTCCACCTCCAAATTTTATAAAATACAAAGCTCAAATATAAAATTTTGTACTTTGTATTTACTCATACTCTTTATTTTTCTAACTTTGATACCTTATAAGCCTGATTCCAAGTATCTCTTACATCCTCTATTAATGGAATAACCTCGTCCATTATTGCTGCATCTTTCTTTATATTCGCATCTGTAAGTCTTCTCACTATGAAATCATATATATTCATAAGAGAGTTAGCCCAATCTCCACCTTTAGTAACATCAAGGGTAGCCATAAGCTCATAAAATATATCTTGAGTTTTTATTATATTTTCATGTGATTTTTTTATATCCTTGTCAATTATAGCTTGTCTACCTACTTTAGCAAACTTTACTGCTCCATCTAATAACATAAGTAATAATTGTTCTTTTGATGCGTAGTTTACACTATTTGTTTTATATGCATTATATGCGCTTTGTGCATACATATGTTAAACACTCCCTTTTTTTAAGTTGAGAGTTGAGAGTTGAAAATTTAAAGTTAATGAAGTTATTTTTAATTACGTTTAAATTAGCTTCCTTCACTTTTCACTCTTCACCCTTTATTCTTAATTTAATTATCGTATGTAATTTTACTTTATTTAAGAAAAAATTGAGAATTAAGCTTTATTATGTTAAATAAATCTTAATTCTCTAGCAATTACCTTCTTACATCTAAAATATAACCTGCTGTTTCATCTTTTGTTTGGCTATCCAGTTCCTCTTTATAAGCCGGAACCTCTACTTCCTGTACCTTTATTGCATCTACAGATAATTTTTTTTTCTCTTTTTTCTTTACTTGCTTTTCTAATTCAGAATCAAAACTTTCTTCATTTTTATTTTTTTTGTTTTGATTGTCCTTATTTATTACTATTCCGCTTTTAGTATGAACTTTTCCAGCACTTGTAGTTTCTTTAACTCTATTTCTCACTTCAGGGTCTATTTTATTTAATCTAAATTCCATAAAAACACCCCCAATTAAGCTGATTAAGCCTTATCATCCACAAATACACCTGCTAATTCGCAAAGTTTATTTACCATGTCAATTATCTTCTTTGGTGGAACTTCCTTTATAACTTTTTTAGTATCATTATCGATAATTTTGATGGTTATATCTCTACGCTTCCCGTACACCTCATATTCAACATGAGTAGCCTTGTCTTCAAAAAGCTTATTTAATTTATCTACAGCTTTTTCTATATCCTTCACGCTTACTTTTTTCACTTCACTATTACTATTATTCTCAATATTTTTAGAATCAGTATTTTGCTGATGATTGTTTATATTTTGTATAGTGTCTACTGATCCGTAATTAAAATCTAAAGATGTTTGTCCTCCCTGACTAACATTTTTAACTTCCATGCTATACACTCCTTATAAAAATCTTTAAATTTTGATTGTATTAATAACATTAGAAAGCATTTTTCCAAAGCTTACAGTAAAAAAAAGCAACTTATCTATTTTTTTATGTTCTTTAAAACACTCATATCCGCAGCTGCTGCATTTTTATTTTCTTCTTCTACTTCTTTATACAACTCTTTTCTTAAAATCGTTACAGATTTAGGTGCAGATATAGAAAGTTTTACAGAACCATCATCTACTTTTACTACAGTTATTTCTATGTCTTCGCCTATAAGCAGTGACTCGCCTTTTTTTCTGCTAATTACTAACATTTTATCATCTCCTTAGCAGGTCTAACGTCTCTAATATATAATTACTAAATAATTATGCGCCAAATAGTGGATGTCTAATAGCATAATTAGGGTTATCTAGTATTATTTGTTCCCCTAATTTCTTGTTTATATTAATTACAATTGGAGCTTTTAAATTTATTGTTATATCTTCAATTTTTGAATTTAATGTTACAGTGTTTAAAACAAGTACTTCTTCATGGCCTTCCACTTCAAGTTCTTTCATTTTTCCCTTATTTAAATCAAATTCGTAATTCTTGATGAAAATGAAGGGTGAAACTACTACAATGCCTGCTTCCTCGTCTTCTATAGAATGGAGTATGCTAAACACTTCATTTTCTTCTGCTGGAAATAAAATAAACTTTTTTAATTTTTCAAAACCCGGAATTCCTTTTTCAAATTTTATTATGTCTTTTTCTTCATATTCCTTTACACCATGACACTTTGTATTTAATTTCATACTTAACAACCCCTTTTTTCAGTGGACAGTTGACAATTGAGAGTTGACAGTGAAAAATAAACCATTAGCTCTCCACTATCCTTCTATTTGCCTATCTCATATAGTCCATAAGTGTCGGTTGAAGCACTTTAGCGCTAGTTTGTAATGACGCTAAGTATACCGTCTGCATAACTGCAAATTCCATAGTTTTTTCAGTTATATCTATATCTTCAGTCTTTGAAAGTATATCTGTCATATCGTAATTTGACTGTTCGTTTTGATCTTTAGCACTATCCATTCTGTTTTGCATAGCACCAACCTCTGAACGAACTTTTAATATTTGTGACATTGCATCGTCTATGTCTTTTAAATCCTGATTGGTTAGGTTTTTTACAGCATCTGGATCACTTGCACTACCAGTATCATCTTTGCCATCTAGATGGTTTACTATTCTTTGAAGAAGATTTCTTATATCATCTTCACTTCCGTCTTTCTTTTTATAGCTTATAACGCTCTCTGCGGAAACATTATACTTTACTAGTACCCCTTGGGAAATTTCTGTTTGTCTGTCTGCTTTTATCGCTCCCAATTGAATTGCATCCTGTGAGGTTGGGTCAGTACTATTAGGGTCTAATTCTGTTCCATCTGCTTTTAGGTATACAAGCTTTGTATTACCTGAGGATTCACAATCAAAGGTATAGGTGCTTCTCTGTGTAGGATCCGCAGCATCAGTCTTGTTTCCCATATCAGGTGATATTGTAAAAGTTAATCCATTTCCTATATCAAAGGTACCATCGCTTTTAGCACTCGGTGTAGATGCTAGTTTATAAGTAGTTCCACCATCTGTGCTTTTTAAAACATTTATCTTTGTAATCTTTGGTGGAGTAGACGTATCTACAGCTGCTGCTTCTATTTTAAAAGTTACTTTTCCAGAACCATAAAAAGTTCCAGATACACTAGCGTCACCGCCGGTAGTAACCTTTGTTACTGAACCAACTTTAGAATCTGTTATAGCATCTACAGGCTTTGTTGTAGCTCTTGTACCGCCAAAAATATATTCACCGTCAAAGCTTGTATTTAATATTTGAGAAATTTGTCCTACTCTTTGGTTTATTTCATCTTTTATCTTAGCTCTTTCTTCTGAACCATAGGCTGCATTTCCTGCTGAAACTAATTTTTCTCTTATTGACTGAAATACATTCCCTAACTGTCCCAATGATGTATCCGTAGTATCCATCCAATTTATTGTATTAGTTATATTTTTATTATATTGCTTATTTGCACCTATTGACGTATGCATCTGCATTGACCTTGATACATTAAAAGGATCATCGGAAGGTTTTGAAAAGTTCTTTCCTGACGTCATTTGCTTCTGAAGAGTTTGTAAGTTATTTAGATTTCTATTCATATCACTCAAGAAATTATTTGATAGCATTTTATTTGTTACACGCAACTTTTATCACCTCTTTATCTTCTAAGTCCATTTACAACTACATCAAGTAACTGATCTACTGTTGATATAATCTTTGCATTTGCTTGATAGCAGTGCTGAAACTGAACAAGGTTTGCCATTTCTTCATCAAGAGATACTCCTGATATAGAGTCTCTTGATTCTTGAAAGCCTGCCAGCATTTTAGCTTGATTTGTTACCATTCTTCTGGCTTCTTGTTCTTGAATACCAAGTCTATTTACCGTATCTTTAAAATAACTATCTAGTGTCATGCCGCCAGTAGCATTTGTTATTACAGATATATTTAACTTTGAATCAGTCTTAAAACTATCTTTCAAAAAATCCTTTCTTGTAGATTCAGAACTTATATCTTGTATTTTCATCAAACTATCTCTAAGCATTTCAACAGCTAAAGCTCTTGTTCCATCACTTTCTCCTATTGGGTTACCACTAGCATCGTATTGTGCTGCAGATTTTATTAGCATAGGATTTTTTAATATTGCACCATTTACTGTAATATTTGCAGCAGTAATCTCTTTTTCCGCAGCAGTTATTCCCGCAACATCTCCAGTATAAACTCCTTTTTTTGCAGCATCTGCATTTACAAAGAAGTTATTTATATCTGTATCACTATCTTTTGATGGATCTAATCCTTGGCTCATTATAGCATTTACAGAGAGCGCTAATGCTTTTGCGAATTTATTTAGTTGACCTTCATAGGTATCTATATCTTTCTGAACTGACATATACCCTTTCAATTCACCGGATGGAGCCTTAAATAATGCTAAATTTTCAAAATCCACTTCTAGAGGCGTATCTGACTTAGCTAAGTTATCTCCATCTTTAGTACTAGTTACTTTACCGTTTCCATCAACCTTTAATGCCACTCCATTGTTGTTAGCCCAAAGAACTCTACATTCACTTAGCTGCTTAAACTTGTCTTCGGCGCTTACATAGTTTGGATCTCCCTTAGTACCTGTATCCGCAATATTAACTTTTACTGTTACTTTATTGGCATCTGTAGTTTTATCACCATTTTTATAATAGGTAACTGTATAACTTCCAGCACCATCAAACTTTTCCTCTGACGATCCATCTTTAACAATACTATCTATATATGAGAATCTGCAAGTGTCCTCAGGCTTAATAGCTTGCACTAAGTTTAACGGTGTTTTACCATCAGCTGCCATAGGTGGCATTCCGTTGTCTCCTGCATCAGCATACTTGGATTCATTAGATGTAGTTACATCATAAGCATCAAAAGCTCTTTTATCTATCTTAATGCCAAACTTAGAACTTAATTGGTCTAATAAAAGATCTCTTCTATCCATTAAATCATTTGGGTTATTTCCTGCTACCTTAACTTGCGCTATTTGCTGATTAATTTGATTTACCTGTGTTATTATACTATTTATATCAAATACAGTGTCCTTTATAACTGTTTGAGTATTTTTTTTAAGGCTTTCAAGCTCTGTATAGCTATGATTTAACTCATTAGCAAGGGCTAGTGATTGCTGTGCTACTATAGACTTTGCATTAGATTTACTTGCAGAAGTTGCTAAGGTGTTCCATGAATCAAAAAACTTACCAATCAAACTAGATATACCTGTGTCTGTAGGCTCATTCATTATATTTTCTATTTCACTTAAGAACTTGTCTCTACCTGTAAATTGACCATTTATCCCCATTTCTACTCTTACTTGATAGTCAAGAAAGCTGTTTCTTATTCTATCAATAGATGCAACGTCAACACCTGTACCCATTTGCCCTGGCCCTACTGCATTATTTAAACTAGGCATAGGAAAAGGCCTAGAGGTTTGAAAAGTAGCCCTTTGCCTTGAGTATCCTTCTGTATTAGCATTTGCTATATTGTGAGAGGTTGTGTCTATTGCTTTTTGTTGAGCAAACAACCCTCTAGTTGATATATTAAAAGTCCCAAATAAACCGGACATTCTATCACTCCTCGTATTTTTGTTTCAAAGTATATATGTTATAGGATTTTAAGCTAGAAAGTTCACTTTCTAGCTTACCTACGTTTTCCATAAGAATTATAGGTCTTCGGACCTTTATCAGGGCTTAAGACATTTAACATCTGCGTTGTAAATCCTAACCCCTGTCTTATCAGCATGTCATTTGTTTCTTTTTGAAGCTGTATTTCCTCTAAAAGTTTTACTATATTTCTGTAGTTATTCTCTAACTCTTCATCCTTTACTTGCTCTATGATTTTGCTCATAGCTTCACCGTCAGTCAACTTCCTTCTTTCCATCTCTAAGTGAGCTACTTCTACACTGCACTCATGAAGCTTATGTGATACCTTATCTAAGGAAAATACATCTCTTTTTGTAAGGTATTCAAACTGCTCATCTAATACTTCAAGCAATACTTTTAACGCTTTATGCTCTTCCAATATTATTTTGTTTAACTCAGCAGTCATTCTACACCTCCGACTCTTTTTTAGTTGACAGTTGACAACGGACAGTGGACAGTTAAGGTTGATTTTCTTACGCCTAGCTTCAAAAAATCTATAATTCAAAGATTTTTCGTGAAAAATCATCCTTCACTCTCAATTCTCCACTCTCAACTTATGTTATTTGTGCTCTCAGTTATCCACTCTATATAATCTACTTCTTCTTCATTTCCTCAATAATTTTTGCTGCTACAAGTTTTGAATCTCTTTTGTAAGTACCGCTTGTTATTTCGTTTTTTATCTTTTCTATTTTTTCCTTTGAATTTACCAAGTTACCATCTGGTGAATATGTGCTTAGACTCTTGCCTAAAGATGATATCTGTATTGAATCACTTTTCTTCACCTTATCTGTTTTCTCCACGCTCTGCTTTGCATTTGAGTAAAGCTTTATCATTTTACTTGGATCAACTCCATTGATCTTCATATCAATACACTCCTAACGTATTTTGAACAACTTATAATCTTCTTATTATTAATATTATCGAATATATATATATAATATTTATACTTTAAAAACAAAAGAAAATAGGCTATTTTGGGGTCAAAATGCCTGATTTTTGCCTATTTTAATATCTGCATTAGTTTGATTAAAATAAATTTTAATAAGTTGACAATTGACAGTGGACAGTAGACAGTGAAGGAGGATTTTTCGACCTTACACTACGAAAAATCTTTAATCTGTTTAACTTGACACTTAACAGTTTTAACTATAGCTGATAGCATTCTATTCAGTTCTATGCATTGGGACATTAAGTCTCTATATAGTTTTTCATCTAAATAATCTATGGATTTTAATAAATCTAACCAATACTCAACTTCTGATGCCTCTTTTAACGCTATATTCATCTTAGATAAAAAATCCGGCTTACTTTGAGCATCTAAAGCCTCTTTTATATTAGCGCCTACACTGGTACCACACCTTAACAATTGTTTAGATAAAATATACTCTTTTTTATCTTTCAATAATGTCTTATAAAAGTTAACTATATCTATAGAAAAATGAAAAGCCTTTTTATAAACTAAACTTTCACTCAATAATTTGACCTCATCAATATATTAATAAATATTAATTTTTTATAATTTAAAGATTTTTCGACTAAGAGGAGAAAAATCTTCCTTCACTTTCAATTGTCCACTGTCAAATCTCAACTTAATAATAATTCTCCCCATAACATTGCTATTTAAACTTAAACCCAGTTTATGCCAAGTAAAAAACAGCCCAGTTTAAGGCTGTTTTATCTTCCTAATGATTTAATTCTGTCTTCACTACTTACTATGCTCGTAATTCTTACACCAAAATTTTCATCAACTACTACAACTTCACCGTAAGCAACTTTTTTGCCATTTACAAGTATTTCCACAGGCTCTTCTGCTAATTTGTCAAGCTCTATAAGAGACCCTGTGCCAAGATTTAATATATCCTTTATATTCTTTTTTGTACGTCCAAGAACAACAGATATTTCAAGAGGTACATCTAATATTAAATCTATATTTTTAGGCATACCTGCATTTGCTGGTGCCTGTGCTAGAGGCTGAAATGTTGCTTTGTGTACTTCCACAGCAGGCTGCTTAGGTACATCTGCAGGTTTTTCATATATATCGTAGGACCCATCATATGCCGCTTGAGGTTCAGGCTGCATATACTGTATCTCTGGTTCAGAATGCTGAGGTTTAGATTGTGCACTTTGCGGCTGAGCAACATTTTGTTGTCCAGATTGCTGCATTGTAGTTTGTGCCTCAGGTTCTTCCTGTCCCATCATTATTGAAACTATTTTTTTTGCCGTAGCTACTGGCAACAACTGCATTATATGACTATCTACAAGATCGCCTATAGTTAGAGAAAATGATACTTTCACAATTACTTCATCTTCTGAAATATTCTGCGATAAAGGAGAAGTTAAATCATTCCAAATTGTTGATAATGGTGGTGATATATTTACCTCTCTCATGAACATAGTTGCCATAGATGTAGCTGCTGATCCTATCATCTGATTCATTGCTTCAGATACTGCACTCAATTCTATCTCTGAAAGATCTGATATACCATCAGAAATTATTCCATCTCCACCCATCATTAGATTGGCAATGACAGCAGCATCAATTAACCTCATTACAAGAAGATTTTCTCCAACTATACCACTAGTGTATTTGACCTCTAAAGCAATATTAGGAACTTCAAATCCATCCTTTAAATCCTTTAATCTTGTTAAAGTTACTACTGGTGTAGTTATATTAACCTGTTGACCTATAATTGTAGAAAGTGCAGTGGAGGCTGATCCCATAGATATATTTCCTATCTCTCCAAGCAAATCCTTCTCCACGTCCGATAGTTCAGGCATTGACTGCTCTTCTGATGGGCTGGATTGCGTATCTCCTCCATTTAAAAGTGCATCTATTTCTTCCTGTGAAAGAAACCCATTACCCATAATTTTCCACATCCTTATCTATAATATCTAGTATCTGAACACCCATATTTTTGCCCAATATTCCTGGCTTTCCGTAGTAATATGGTTCATCTTCCACCACTAATTTAATAGGACTGCTAGTTTTTTCATTAAGCGTTACTACATCACCTACACCAAGCCTTAAGAATTCATTTACAGTAATTTGCGCCGTTCCAAGAACAGCAGTTAATTTTATATTGACTATATTAAGTCTTTCTCTTAATTTCTCTCTTGATTCCTGCAGTACATCTTCATCACTTTCTTGGAACCAGTATTGAACAACTAATTTATCCAGCACTTTTTCAATGCTTAAATATGGTATACAAATGTTTATAAAAGTACTACTCTTGCCCATTTCAACTGAGAAAGTAATTAATGCTACCGGCTCATTTGGTGCTAAAGTTTGGTTAAGAGCAGGATTTGTTTCAAGCCCTTCTATTTCCGGATGAACTTCTAGTACATCCTCCCAGGCAAGCCTTAGATTAGATATGAGTCCTGCATTTACAACCTTTATAATATTTTTGTCAATATCCGTAAAATCCCTATTTTTGAACTTTCCAATTCCATTTCCTCCAAGCAGTACATCTATTACTTGAAATACAAATTGAGGGTTTGTTTCAAATAATACAGATCCATTTAAAGGAGGCATTTTAAATACTGTCAATATAGTTGGATTTGGTACTGAATGAATAAATTCTTCATAGGTTATTTGCTGTACAGACTCTATCTTTACTTTTACATTATTTCTAACTTGGGCAGTTAAATAGTTTGAAATTATTCTAGCGTAGTTGTCATGAATAAGTTCTAAAGTCCTTATATGATCCTTGGAAAACTTTTGAGGACTTCTAAAATCATATGGTTTTACTTTCTGCTTGTCTTCTTCTTTGGGCATTTCATCTGGAGAAAGCTCTCCAGCTGATAAGGCAGCTAAAAGGGCATCAATCTCACTCTGTGACAATACGTCTGCCATAGTTTCCCCTCATTTCTAAATGTTAGTGCAAATTCTAATTGGAAAGAAGTTTATCTATATCTATTAGTGTTACTATTCTATCCTTAAAATTTATAACCCCTTCAATATATGCTTTCTTTCCATCATTAACTTTTTCTATTAATTCTTCTTCAACATCTAAAACTTCATCTACTTGATCAACTGTTATACCAACTAATTCATCTTCCATTTCAAGTATAATAATATTATTTTGCTTTTCATCTTGTTTTGGAGTACCTAGTAAAAGGTTTATATCTAAAAGTGAAATTACATTTCCTCTTAAATTTATAAGACCTTTTATATGGGCTGGTGCCTTTGGAACTTTTGTTATTTCCATAGCATCATTTATACTCTGAACTTTTCCAGTTTCCACTGCAAACTGTTCTTCATTTAATTTAAATATAACAACCTGCATGGTTGCACCTCCAACTATTTTCGTAAGAATTTTTAATATCTTTAGCAAAATTTCATAAAAGTTTAATATTTATTTTTCTTCTATTAAACTTTTTATTAAAACTCAATGGATAAAAAAGCCCTAAGGGCCTTTTCTATCCTGTAATTTTTTTAATTGCTTCTAATACTCTGTCTGGCTGGAATGGTTTTACTATGAAATCTCTAGCTCCAGCTTTTATTGCATCCATAACCATTGTCTGTTGTCCCATAGCTGAACACATTATTATTTTTGCAGCTGGGTCGAAAGCTTTTATTTCCTTTACCGCCTCTATACCATCCATATCTGGCATAGTTATGTCCATAGTTACCACGTCTGGTTTTTCCTTTTTATATAGTTCTACTGCTTTTAATCCATTATTTGCTTCTCCAACTATTTGAAAACCATTCTTTTCTAATATATCCTTTATCATCATTCTCATAAAAGCTGCATCGTCAACAATTAATATTTTCGCCATTTTATTCCCTCCAAATTTATTTACTCCTAATATTATTAAAATACGCCTAATGTGCTTAATATTTTTTCTAGAGAACCAGGCATTGGTACATAATAAAAATGCCCTTTAATTTGTTCATTATCTTGTACAAACATAGTTTCTATGTCAAGTACATAGTCATCAAATTGTCCTGATTCAATAAAAGTTGTAGAAAGTATAGCTCCAAGCATATCATATGTCACTGCTGGAACAGAAGGTGTTATGCATAACCCAGTAAATTTTGCAATTGCGTTCATGTATGAACTTGAAACTATATTTCCTATCTCTTGTACAACGGAGTTACCCATTTCACTTAGATACTCTTCTTTTTGGCCTGTTAAAGTTTCAACTAACTTCAAGGCAGTTTCTTTGTCAAATACAAATAATATATTTCCAGGAGTGTCTCCTAGTACCCTTACAATAACGCCTACAACTATTTCATCTCCTCCTATACTGGAGAAAATATCATCAAAAGGTACTATATTTATTGCAGGCACTGTCATATCTATCTTATTATTTACTAACTGTGATAGAGATGTAGCTGCATTACCTGTGCCTATATTTCCTACTTCTCTTAACGCATCGAGCTGCATCGGAGTAAGATCCTGATAGGTCATTATTTTTACCTCCTTATATTAGAGCAGCAACATCTAATATTAATGTTACAAGCCCATCTCCCAATATTGTTGCTCCTATATATTCTTTCAACCCTTGTAATGTCTTTCCAAGTGGTTTTATAACAATTTCTTTCTGTCCAAATAGTCCATCAACCATAAGGCCTACAGTCTTTTCTCCAACTTTAACTATAACTATATAATTTTTCTGAGCAGAGGATTTTTCGAGGTCTAATCTCTTATGAAGTCTTATTAGTGGTATTACATTTCCATTATGAATTATAACTTCTTTGTTATTAGTTCTCTTTACTAAATCATCGCTATAGTCAATAACTCTGTCGATGTATCCCAAGGATATAGCCATAGTTTCTTCTCCTACTTTTACAAGTAGTGCTTGGATAATTTGAAGCGTTAATGGAAGTCTTATTATAAATGTTGACCCCTTATCCTTTTCACTTATTACATCTACAGTTCCACCAAGAGCTGATATTTTTGTCTTTACAACATCCATTCCAACTCCCCTACCAGAGATATCTGTTACCTGCTCATTTGTACTAAATCCCTGCATAAATATCAGATTTCTTATGTCGTTATCTGACATACCATCGGTATTTATTCCTAATCTTTCCGCCTTTGCTCTTACTTTCTCTACTGGTATTCCAGCCCCATCATCTTCAACCTTAATTACAGCTTTTGTACCTTCTTGGTAAGCTATTAATCTTATTTTTCCTATAGAGTCTTTTCCCTTTGACATTCTCTCTTCTTTTGACTCTATGCCATGGTCTGCAGCATTTCTTATTAAATGAATAAGAGGTTCTCCTATTTCATCTATTACAGTTCTATCAAGTTCTGTATCTGCGCCTTGGATTATAAGTTCCATTTCTTTTCCAAGCTCTACGGATAAATCTCTTATCATTCTTGGGAATCTATTAAACACTGTATCCAATGGAAGCATTCTTATTTTCATAACTAAATCTTGAAGATCAGAAGTGGTTCTTGCAACCTGTTCTAAAGTTTCATTTAGTTCATTAAGTCTGTAACTGCTGCTTATCTGTTCTAATCTTGTTCTATGGATAACTAGTTCAGATACCATGTTCATAAACTTATCTAATCTATCTAAGTCAACTCTTACAGATTGATGTGCTTTCTTATGAACTTCTTTTTGAGTAGTCTTAGTATTATTAGTTTTTAATTGTACTGTATCTACAGCTGGTTTTGGCTCTATAACCTCAGCTTCCTTTGCCGCAGCCTTAACTTTTATCTCTTCTACTTTTAACTGATCTTCTACAAACTTCTTCGCTTTTTCTGCCTTTACATCTACATTATCGACTATAACTTTTTCTACTTCAGATATATTCATTAAAATGTCATATATTTCTTCTTTTTTCTTTGTTGAAAGAAATACTAAATCTATTTCAAAGTCAAAGTTTTCATTTTCTATATCTTCTGCACCAGGAATAGATTTTATTATTTCACCGCATTCCTCAAGACTCTTAAATATTAAAAATGCTCTTGCAGATTTTAATAAGGTATCTTTACTCAATAGTATTTTTATTTGATATGAGTTATACCCTCTGTCTTCTGCCTGCTTGACTATATTTATATCATATTCATTTAATTCTATAGGAGAATCTAAATCAGAATCTTCTTCATTTTGTTCTTCTTTAAGAATCTCTTTAGTTTCTACATCCTCTATTTTTCCTTCTGTTATAGATTCAAGCTCTTTTATTATTTCTTCAATTTGAATCTGTTCATTAACTCCATCAGATATATTGTTTACCATCTGTTCAAGAGTGTCAAGACATTTAAATAACACGGTAACAACCTTTTGAGTAACTTTTAGATGTCCTTCTCTAAACTCTGATAAAACATCTTCCATTTTATGAGTTAACTCTGCCATTTCATTGAATCCCATTGTAGCTGCCATTCCTTTGATAGTGTGAGCTACTCTAAATATTTCGTTTAGCTTATCTATATCATTTGGTTCCTGTTCCAGTTGAAGCAATGAATCATTTAATGTTTGTAGGTTGTCCATAGATTCTTCTAAAAACATAGATAAATACTGTGATGTATCCATTTATATATTCCCTCCTTATAGTTTCCTGTATATAAATGTAGAAGCTTTTTCAAATCCATAGTCCCTATAATTATATATGCTTTCAGTAGCTCCCACAAATAGTAATCCGCCTTTTTTTAACGATTGACTGAATTTTTTATATATTACATCTTTTACATCCTGATTAAAATATATTACCACATTTCTACATACAATTAAATCAAAATCTTTTTCATAACTTTCAAGTATTAGGTCATGTTTTTTAAAAGTTACCATACTTTTTATTTTAGGACTTATACTATATTTGTCGTCAATTATAGTAAAATATTTATTTATATAATCCTTCTTTACATTTTTAATTTCAGAGGCAACATATTCGCCTTTTTTTGCTCTTTCAAGTATAGTGCTGTCTAAATCTGTAGCAATTATTTTATGCCTTCCATTTGGCGAAAGATCCTCTAAATACATTGCTATGGAGTAAGGCTCTGCACCAATAGAACATGCTGCACTCCATATTTTAAGTGAACTGCTGTTTCTTAAAAGTTCCTCTTTAAGTTTATTTTTTAGTTCTTCAAATATTTCAGGATTTCTAAAGAATTCGGAAACATTTATAGTTATAAAGTCTAAAAATTTCTGCCTTTGAACTGGATCTTTTTTTAAAAGTACAATATATTCATCTACAGTTCTTACTCCTACTCTTGACATTAAGCTATTTATTCTTCTGTGAAGCTGATTTGATTTGTATGCGGATAAGTTAATATTAAACTCTTTGAGCACCCACTGCTCAAATTGCACCATATCCATAAGATCTACCCCCTATTTAGCTGACACTGTTTTATTATTTCATTTGCTACACTATCTATCGGCAATACTATATCAACCATACCTGTTTCATAAGCTGCTTTAGGCATACCGTATATGGTACATGTAGACTTATCTTCTGCTATAGTAATACCTCCGCTTTTTTTAATCTCTACAGTTCCCTGCGCTCCATCTTTGCCCATACCTGTAAGCACTGCACTTATAACATGAGGTCCATATATCTTTGCTGCTGATACAAATAATTTATCTGCCGCTGGACGCACCCCCCATAAAGTTGGCTCGCTATTTAAATGAATTCTTGTATCTGGGCCTATTTCCATATGGAAGCCTCCTTGTGCAATATATACTGTATCTTTTTCTATAGCCATGCCGTCTGATGCCTCTACTACCTTTATTTTGCTGTTTGAATTTAATCTTTCAGCAAAAGCCTTTGTAAATCCCACCGGCATATGCTGCACCACAAAAACTGGCACACCTAATCTTTCGGGCAAGGCTGTTATAACTGCATATAATGCTTTTGGTCCCCCTGTTGATGCACCTATTACTACTGATTCTATTTTATCAGAACCTAATCTTTTAATACCTTTAGTTTCAACTTTCGGTCGCTCAGGCATCACAACTTTAGGTACAACTTTGTGTTGATGCACAGATACCTTTCTCTCATTGGCTAGCCTTATTTTCTGAACTAAGTCAGCTTTAACCTTATTTATATCTAGTGATATAGCTCCTGATGGCTTTGGCAGAAAATCAAAAGCCCCTGCTTCTAAGCACTCCATAGTTAGTTCTGGGCCTCTTTGCGAAATACTGCTTAAGACTATTACAGGTATATTTACATTTAGTTTCTTCATTTCCTTAAGAGCAGTAATTCCATCCATTTTAGGCATTTCTACATCTAAGGTTATTATATCCGGCATAATTTTAGGCAGTTTTGTTAGCAAATCTTCTCCATTTCTTGCTGTGTATACTACTTCCATGTCTGTTTCTTCATTTATCATATCAGAAATAATTTTTCTCATTAAGGCTGAATCATCTACTACTAAAACTTTTATTTTTTCCAAACTATTATCACTCCATCTTCAATATTAATTAAGAGTTTAGAGTGAAGAGTCTATGAGGATTTTTCTCCTTATTTCGAAAAATCAACCCTAACTCTTAACTATTAATTCTTAACTCTTAACTGGCTAAAGTTCTTTGATTCCCATTCCTACAGTTTTAATCTGAACTAAACCATCTGTGGTGTCAAAAATCATAGTTCTCCCCTTATTGCCTCCAACATCTTCAGAAATTATAGGTATAGAATGCTTATTTAAAGCATTTTTGACTGCTATGCCATTTCTATTTCCTATATCCATAATCATACTTTTGTCAGAAAAATTGAACATAGATGCCCCTCCTGCTATTTTAGCTTTTAAATTTCTTTTAGAGGCTCCTAATTTTTCTAGCTCTTCTATTAATAACGGAATCGCTAAGTCCGCAAATTTAAGCGGATTTGTTACATTGTTAAATTGAGTACTGTCCGGCAGCATTATATGTGCCAGGCCGCCTAAAGCTCTTGTTCTGTCGTATAGCGCTATGCCTATGCAAGAGCCCAATCCCACAGTTATAATTTTGTCTGGAGAAGAGCCAGTATTCATATCTGCTATTCCAACTTTTATTTCTCGTTTTTCCATAGTATGCACCCTTTACTTCACGCTATATAAGCTTTTTTTCTTCTTCAGTAAGTATAGTGCCAAGATTTAAAAATATAATTATCTTGCCATCTATTTTGATTAACCCTTTTATATATCTCTGTGATATTCCTGCTACTATATCTGGTGCTGCCTCTATATTTTTGCTACTTACATCCCTTACTTCTGATACTATATCAACTATTATACCTATCTTATTTCCATCTTGTTTGGCAACAATTATTTTTGCATCATTTTTAATTTCATCTTTTTCTAAGCCAAATCTTTTTGTAAGAGATAATACAGGTAAAATGTTTCCCTCATAATTAATTACACCTTGTACAAAATTCGGCGAATCCGGAAGGGTTGTTGGTTCCTCATATCCTAAGATTCTTTCAACTTCCATGATGTCCGTTGCATAATGTTCTCCATTTATACTAAATATTAATACCTTAACTTCCTTGTTCTCCATTATAATTCCTCCTCGTTAACTCTATAACACCGTACCCTATAGGTTAAGCTTATCTACAACTATATCTCCTGAATCATCTAAGTAAGCATGTACATTTTTACTCGGCATATCTAATATAAACTCTCTTGCTCCAACCATAAATATTGTGTTTTGATAAGCTACATCTACCCATATATGACCTTCTTTTTCCACTTCTATTCTGGTAGATACTCCTGCAGTACTGCCAACAACTTTACATTTGATTTCATTCTTAGCCTTTAAACGTCCTCCTCTTGCTACACTTTTATCCTGTATAAAATATATATTGCCATTTGCTGTTATATCGGATATGTATTCACCTTTTCCAAGTATAACTACATCACCAGAACTTTGTATAATAGAATCCTGGCTGTAAGCTATCTTAACACTCACTGGAAGAGCCAAGGTGTCCTTCAATGACTGAAGTTTGTCTTTTATACAGCTAATTATCTCATCCAACTCTACATAATGTTTTATGTTAATTGGTCCCATACCTAAGAGCTTAGACTTCACAAGAACAACTAATTCATCCTCGGCATAATCTTCTTTCTGCATATTTAAACTAGCGATTACACAAAAGCATATCTTAGGCAGCATTTTAAATTTATTTTCAATGAGAATTTTTATTATTTCCCCATCTTTTCTATCTTCCCCTAAGAGGTTATATTTTTTTATTTCTTCTACTGCTGATACTAAATTGCTAAGCAGTTCTCTAAGTTGTTCAAGGTTGTTCAAAGTTTTTAGTTTTTCTACATCATCTCCTCCTCCGTATATTTCCCCAGCAATTACATTTCCTTTTATAATGATATCTCCTCTTGCTCTTATTACCGCTCTTTCTACATCTTTTGCAATATCCACAAGGTTGCCGCTTTCAATCTCCATGCCTTCCTTTACACTTCCATATACTATTACATCGCCAATAAATCTTATATTCCCTGTCTTTAAGTCTACGTCTCCCTTAATGTCATGAACTGGATAAACGTAAAAAACATTGCTTTTTACACAGGGCTTTCCGTCTATATCTGCTACTACTACATCCCCATCTTTTATTGCAGCACCATTTCCAGCCTTTATTTTTATTTTTTTACCTATTTTATACTTTATTATTTTTCCCGTAACGTCACAACCATCTTGTCCATCATTTCCAGGATTTCTTATTGCAAGTATATCTCCTTTATGTACTGCTTCTACAGCTCCTATACTTTTAAAGTCAACATTACCGCCTTTATCTTCATGTAATTGTCTAAGTGCTTCCTCAAGTTTAAATTTTATTTCTATAAAATCATCTGCTCCGTCGATTACCGGTTGTCCTTTTGCAATTAAAATCCTTTCTCTACAACCTTCAACACATTTTTTCAAGTTTTCTTCTATTATACCATAAACTACATTATTATTCGCTAATTCTTGCTTAACTTCTGCCTCATTAAATTTAGGAGGATGAATTTCAGATTCTACTTCCACCTCTAATGTTAACCTTTTATTTTTATTCTTATCTTTAAGCTTATATATATTTTGTGGTGTATAAGTTATCCTAGCATAAGCTTCCATTTTATTATTAGCTAAAGAGATGTTTAACTCTCTTGCAGCCTTGGTTTCCTCAAAAATAACTACTATATTACTTTCTTCAAATACAGGCTTTTGCCCATTTATTTCCACACCATCAACAATAACCTTTGTATTTTTGTCTCTTACTATAATGCATGCTGGCTCCCCACCATCTTTAGGATTTGTAACTACTATTTTCCCTTGTACTATACTTACAGTTCCCTCATTTTCATTTATCTCTACATACTCTTCAGCTTTCTCACAATTTTGTGAATCCTGCTCTATTATTTCTAATTTTTCTAAATCATAATTTTCGCCATCTTTTTTTCTTTCAATTATCATCTCATCTTCTAACTCTACTTGTATAGTTACTCTTTTTCTAAATAGTGATTTTTTCTGCTCTAAGATTTTATATTTTAAACTTTCTTTGGATATGCCAATCTCCCCACTGGCAGTTTCAATACATTTTTCCAATGAAGATTCTGTGTATAACTTTTTCACAATTAACCCCCCTATACTTATTAATGTAGGTGTTTTTTAATTCATAATTTGAAAATTTTGCGACGCAAAATTTAGAAGATATAGGACAATGAAGGAGGTTGTTTCTCCTTAGCGAAACGATCTTAAAAATATAATAGTTTTCTGACGTAAGGAAGAAAACTCACCTTCACTGTCCTCTGCCCTCTCTCAATTGTCCTCTAAAAAACGCTTAGCATTTTTTTAATTTTCTGAATTAAAATGCAAGCAATTTATAATTTATATTTAGACTCTAAAATTGTTTAACTATTATATTATTATCGTTAGCTTTTTCTTCCTCTTTACATCACAATTTTCCAACTCATTGGTAATTAGTGGATTTCAAATTTATTATAACATTTATAGCTATTATTGTGAACTTACAGATAAAAAAATAGACACTTGCTTAAAGTGCCTATTTTTTTACTATAGCTTTAGCTACCTTAGCGCCGACCTCTGCACATCCAAAGCTTACATCTATGTCAGATATTTTATCCATACTTGTTATGATTATTGGTGAAACCAAAGTTTTTACTTTTTCCTCTATTAATTCTTTATCGAAAGATATCATTAAATCCCCTTTTTTAATTTTATCTCCTTGTTTTATGTACGCGGTAAAGCCTTCACCATTTAATTTTACAGTATCCACTCCAATATGAACTAAAACTTCAATATCATCTTCAGTTTTTATTGCCACTGCATGCTTTGTAGGAAATAACACTCTTACGGTTCCATCAACTGGAGCATATACTCTGTTATCTTGAGGTTTAACTGCAAATCCATCTCCAAGTATTTTTTCTGAAAACACAACATCTGGCACTTCTTCTAGTTTTATTATTTCTCCTTTTATAGGATTTGTAAGTATAAATTCCAAGTTGGCATTATATATATCCTCAGTATATTCTTCTATAGATTTTATACTCTTTGATAATTCACTAATATCCTTTTGATGATACCCACCATTTGAAATTATCACCTTAATGTCATCTTTAATGCTCTCAGCTTCCGTTCCATATATTATCTGCAAATTCTCTCCTACATCAAATATGCCGGAAGCACCAGTTGCTTTTAATAATGCCTTATCTATAATTTTAGGATTTTTCAAGGTAAGTCTTAATCTTGTGATACAAGAATCAAGCATATCTATATTATCTGCCCCACCTACAGCCTGTAGTATTAATGCAGCTTTATTCGAAAAAGCTTCATTAATTTGTGGAAGCTTTATTTCTTCTTCATCTTCTCTGCCTGGAGTCTTAACATTCATGGCTTTAATTACAGTGTAAAACACAATAAAATATAACAAGAAATATGCTAATCCTACTGGCCATAGGAGTAATGGATGCTGTGCGAAATTATAGCCAATCATATAATCGATGGCTGATGCAGAAAAGGTGTATCCTAATCTTATATGTAGAATACTAGTAACAATACCTGATGAAAAAGCAGCAATTACATGAAATACAAATAAAATAGGGGCTACAAAAATAAAGGAAAATTCTATAGGCTCCGTTATCCCCGTTAAAAAGGACACAAAAGCTGCCGATAACATTATTCCCGCAACTTTTTTTCTATTTTCTCTCTTCGCTGCTGCTATCATAGCGAAAGCTGCCCCAGGAAGACCAAACATAAGTATTGGAAATTCTGATGCCATAAATATACCAGCTGTAGGATCTCCATGAAAATATCTAGCTGCATCTCCAAAATACTTTACACCATCTGGTCCTATATATGATCCAAATTGATATAAAAATACTGGATAATATATATGGTGTAATCCTACAGGGATTAGCAGTCTTTTTCCCGATGCGTAGAATGCTGGTCCTAAATAAGAAGATGATGCCCACCTTGCAAATACATCTATATAATGCTGTATAGGTGGCCATATAATTATTCCTAATATTGAAAAAACAAGAACTGCAATAGAGGTAATTATAGGAACAAATCTTTTACCTCCAAAAAAACCCAATACTTGTGGAAGTCTAATATCATGATATCTATTGTACAAAACCGCAGCAATAATACCTACTATGATACCGCCAAATACGCCCATGTTTACATGTGCAATATTTACAACTCCTTCAAGAATAAGCTGACCAACTACGGCAGCTAGTGCTGCAACACCTTCTCCACCTGAAAATCCAATAGCTACACCAACTGCAAATATCATTGGAAGGTTGCTAAATATAACGTCTCCAGCTTTTGCTATATAGGGTATGTTAAGTAAGTCTGGTTGACCAAACCTTAACAAAAGCCCTGCAGCAGGCAGTACCGACACTGGAAGCATCAGCGATTTACCTATCTTTTGAAGTACAGCAAATAGCTTTTTCATATACTTTTCTCCTTAGTATCCTTTATCATTCTGAAAGCCTCTTTAAATGCAGCGCTATATACCCTATTTCATCCTCTGTTATTTTTACTGAAAATAAATCTTCTATTTTTAGCGCCACCTTAACAGCAACACTGTATTCTCTGTACATCTCTTTTTTTATTATATCAAGCAAGTCATTTTTTATAGGTTTATTCTTCTCAGCTCTTTCTATCATGAAGTTTATATGGGTTACTGTTCTTACATAACCTAAAGAATTTTTTTCTAACTTTCTTCCTGTAAGCTTCTCTATCAAATCTAATACCTGACCTAATTTTTTAGTATAGGCTAAAGATTCTGACACATCCTTTTGTGTAAGAGCAGCCCTTATATGTAGGCATATAAAACCAGCTTCATCTTCTGGAAGATTTGTACTACATCTTTTGTTTATAAATAACACAGACCTAAGAGCTAATTTATATTCTGTAGGATATAATATGCTTAATTCGTTTTTAAAAGGATTTTCTATATTTAATCCTTTTTGTATCCTTTTTAACGCAAAACTTATATGATCTGGCAAAGATACATGTATTGCTTCATTTAGCTTAGTGTTAAGTTCTCTCTCTAGAAAATGTATTATTTCTTCAGAAAGACCAACAATACTGCTATCTATACTTTCAAGCACTTTTTGATAATTTGCTCCTATTGCCGCTGTCTTCTTTATGAAGACATTTTCCACTCTGTCTTCTGGAATGTCTTTATTTTTCGGAAAATCAAATCCTATGCCTTTTCCAACTAATATAACTTCATCTCTATCCTTTTGCGCTATAACAACATTGTTATTCAATATCTTTTTTATTTTAAAGGACTCCATTCACTTCACTCCAACAAAAATTATTAATCGAAACTTTTAGTGTCTTCTTGTACTACTTCATTATATTTTTTCATAATCTCTAAAATAGCTTTGTTATTTACTGAATCAAATTCTATGTTATCAACTCTGCTTATTGGTAAAACCTTAGGTGATGTACCAGAAATAAACAATCCATCTAAATCCTTTACCTCTATATAATGAACATTCTTCTCTAAAACCTCAAGTCCTATTTCACTGCACAGTTCCATTATAACAGCTCTTGTTATACCTGGAAGCACATCTACTAGCGGTGCAGTTATTACACTATTTCCTTTAATCATAAATATATTTGATTTACTGCCCTCTGTTATATACCCTTTTCTATTTACAAGTATGGCTTCATATGCATTTTTTTCTTTTATTTCTTTATCAACAGCAGCTCTAAAATTCATATTTATAATTTTAGCATTTGGATTTTCTCTTTCTCCATGATATAGTATTGTATTCACACCATTTTTATAGTCTTCATCACTAGGATAATGATGTTTTACAAAGTAAGCAAAAAATGAATTGACATTATCAAATTTAAATACAATTTTTACATTACCTATACTTGTATTATTTGATCCTATTAGTTCGCATATTTTATTTTTTATTTCATCCTTTGAAAGCCATATTTGTAAGTCAGTTATATTACAAGAATTCTCAAGCCTGTTTAGATGTCTGTTTAAAAATAAAGGTTTTCCATCTATTATTCTTATAACTTCATATAGTGATTTTCCGCCTATTAAAAGATTATCATCAAATTGTTCACAAGATTTTATCTCATTATTATGTACATAATATTTATTTACACATTCACTCACACGATCACGCCCTTTTTACTTTAATTTGTAATTTTTAAAAAATGCGAAGCATTTTTTAGAGGACAGAGGACAATTGACAGAGGACAATGAAGGAGGATTTTTCTAGGTTACACTACGAAAAATCTTTAATTTATATAAATTAGCGATGTTTTGCATTAGCAAAACAAGCCTAAAAAAATAAATTAGTTTTCTGACGTAAGGAAGAAAACTCACCTTCACTGTCCTCTGTCCTCTGTCAATTGTCCTCTATAAAAATTTTGCCTCGCAAAACTTTTATTCTAAGTCTATTTCCAATTAAGTATTTTTATCTTATCATGATTTTTCTTATAATTTATAAGGTATGGGTTTCCTACCAAATTAAATAAAGGTAAATCTGCTAAAGAGTCTGAGAACATATATGAATTTTTAAAGTCCACTTCTATATTCTCTTCCTTTAGTACTTCCATAAGTCTTCTTACTTTTTCTTCACCTTTACAGTTTTCTCCTGCCATTTTTCTACTATACTTACCGCCTACACTTGTAAATCGAGTACCAATTATTTTATCTACTTCTTTTATTTTATATAATTCATTTAAATAAAATTCTGCTGAAGCAGATATGAGGTATACTTTATAACCTTCTGCTTTTAGCTTTCTTATAGTATCAATAGCATCGCTATATATTATTTTGCTTAATCTTTTTTCGTAAAATTCTTCTACTAACTCTTGCATTTTTTCTTCTTTTATTCCATCTATAAAAGCTATGAAGTTTTCCTTAGCAATTTTTGAGTCCAATACCCTTACTGCATATAAAAAGGCTGATATAACAGCTCTTGGTGCATGAATTATAAGTCTTGGGCTCTTTTTTATCATAAATGCATAAAACTCCATAAGGGTTTCTCTTTTGGTTAAAGTATAATCTACATCGAATATTGCTAGCTTTTCCAACTTAACACCTCTTTAAATATAAGTATCCGTATCACAAAGAAAGTCGATGCATTCCTGCAACGACTTTCAACTTTTTTATTCTTCTTCAGCCATTAACTGTTCATAGTAAGCTGATACTTCTTCGAACTCTTCATCATCTGGGATTACAAGTTCTCCTTCTTCGCCTTCTCCTACTACTTTGAATAGGAATATTGATCCGTTTTCTGGATGTTGAACTATAGCATATTCATTTTCTTTATATTCAAATCCGTCGATTACTTCGCATGGAACAACGTTTCCGTCTTCATCCTCTAAATCAACTATTAGAGTTTCATGTTCGCCACAGCCACAGCCGCAATCTTCATGATCATGATCGTGATTATGTTCGCCACATCCACAACCTTTATTTTCTTCTCCGCAGCCACAGCCACACTCATGTAAATTTTCTTTATCCATAGGATATTACCTCCTTTTACTGTTATGTTCTAATTTTAACCTTAATTCCATAATTTTAAAAGCCTTTTTTAAAATTTAAATAAATATTTTTAAAAAGTAGAGAGTTGACAGTGGATAATGGTCAGTTATGGTTGATCTTCTTACGCTGTGCTTTAGAAAATCTATAATTTGAAGATTTTTTGTAGAAAAATCCTCCTTCACTGTCAACTGTCAATTCTCAACTCTTAAGTAAAAAAGGCGAAGTGCAAGCACTTCACCTTTTTTATATTATTGAGCTGCTAATTTCTTGTA
The DNA here is from genome assembly GCF_016316925.1 of Clostridium aciditolerans. GTDB lineage: Bacteria > Bacillota > Clostridia > Clostridiales > Clostridiaceae > Clostridium_AM > Clostridium_AM aciditolerans. The sequence goes on from NZ_JAEEGB010000008.1 coordinate 56,478, forward strand.
TCCTTCAAGTCTTTCCATAGCATCTCTTTGAGTCTTTTCAAATAATGCATCTGCTGCTTCTGGGAATTGTTTAGCAAGTGAAGCATATCTTACTTCGCCCATTAAGAATTCTCTGAAGTCTGCAGTTGGCTCTTTTGAATCTAAAACGAATGGATTCTTGCCTTCTTCTTTTAATGCTGGGTTGTATCTGTACATTGCCCAATATCCGCACTCAACAGCTTTCTTACCTTCTTGTTGGCTCTTACCCATACCATTTCTTAATCCATGGTTAATACATGGTGAGTAACCAATGATTAATGATGGTCCTGGATATGCTTCAGCTTCAGCTATAGCTTTTAATGTTTGGTTCTTGTCAGCACCCATAGAAACTTGTGCTACATAAACATAACCATAACTCATAGCCATCATTCCAAGGTCTTTCTTCTTAGTGTTTTTACCACTAGCTGCGAATTTAGCTATAGCAGCTGTTGGAGTTGCTTTTGAAGATTGTCCACCAGTATTTGAGTAAACTTCTGTATCAAATACAAACACATTTACGTCTTCTCCTGATGCAAGAACGTGGTCTAATCCGCCGTATCCGATGTCATAAGCCCATCCGTCTCCACCGAAGATCCAGTTTGATCTCTTAACTAAGAAGTCTTTGTTTTCATATATTTCTTTTAATGTAGGACAGTCACAATTTGCAGCTTCGATTGCAGCTACTACTCTGTCAGCTCTCTCTCTTGATCCTTCTCCAGCATTCATGTTGTCTAACCAATCTTGAAGAGCTGCTTTTACTTCACCTTCTGGAGCTTTAGCTATAGCTTCTGTTACAGTCATAGCTAATTTTTCTCTTAACTGTTTAACACCAAGATACATTCCAAGACCAAACTCAGCATTATCTTCGAATAATGAGTTAGCCCATGATGGTCCGTGTCCTCTGTGATTAACAGTGTATGGAGTAGCTGGCGCAGATGCTCCCCAGATTGATGAACATCCAGTAGCATTAGCTATCATCATTCTATCTCCAAATAATTGAGTTACAAGTTTAGCATATGAAGTTTCCATACAACCAGCACATGCTCCTGAGAACTCAAGTAAAGGCTTTTCAAATTGGCTTCCTTTTACATTGAATTTGCTCATTGGGTTTGCTTTAGGTGATACTGCCATAACATAATCCCATGTAGGAGCCTTTTCTAATTGAGTATCAAGTGGCTTCATAACTAAAGCTTTTTCTTTAGCTGGACAGATGTCAGCACAGTTTCCACATCCTGAACAATCAAGTGGTGATACAGCTATGTGGAATTTAAGTCCTTTAGCTCCATTAGCATCTTTTACTTGTAATGTAGCTGGTGCTTTAGTTGCTTCTTCTTCAGTTAAAAGTATTGGTCTTATTGCAGCATGTGGACATACGAATGAACATTGGTTACATTGTATACACTTGTCCATTTGCCATTCTGGAACATTTATAGCTATTCCTCTCTTTTCATAAGCTGCAGTTCCATGTGGGAATGTACCATCTTCCATTCCTATGAATGCACTTACAGGAAGTTTGTCTCCATCTTGTCTATTCATTGGTATAACTATTTTCTTTATAAATTCTGGAGCTTCTACAGCTGCTGCAGCTTCTTCTACAGCACTAGCCCATGTAGCTGGAACTTCTATTCTAACTATTGATTCAACACCTTTGTCGATAGCAGCATTGTTCATATCAACAACTTTTTGTCCCTTCTTACCATAAGAAGTTACAACTGCATCTTTTAAGTATTTTATAGCATCTTCAACTGGAATAACATTAGCAATCTTGAAGAATGCTGATTGCATTATCATGTTGATTCTTCCACCAAGACCTATTTCTTGAGCTATTTTAACAGCATTTAATGTATAGAATTCTATGTTGTTTTCAGCTATAAATTTCTTATAAGAAGCTGGTAAGTTTGCTTCTACTTCTTCTGGAGTCCAGATAGTATTTAATAAGAATTTACCGCCCTTCTTTAATCCTTCTAATACGTTATATTTATAAACGTATGATTGATTATGACAAGCTATGAAATCAGCTTTATTTATTAAATATGGGGATTTGATTGGTGTCTTACCAAATCTTAAGTGAGAAACTGTTATACCACCAGATTTCTTTGAGTCATATGCAAAGTATCCTTGTGCATACATGTCTGTGTGGTCTCCTATGATCTTTATAGCACTCTTGTTTGCTCCAACAGTACCGTCTGATCCAAGACCCCAGAACTTACAAGCTTTAGTTCCTGCTGGTGTTGTATCTATATCTTCTCCAACTGGTAATGAAGTATTAGTTACATCATCAACTATAGATATTGTAAATCCATCTTTTGGCGCATCAGCTTTTAAGTTTTCAAATACTGGAAGAATGTGTGATGGAACAGTGTCTTTTGAACCTAATCCATATCTTCCTCCAACTATAACTGGTTGCCATTCTTTTCCGTAGAATGCATTCTTAACATCTAGATATAATGGTTCACCAATTGATCCTGGTTCCTTAGTTCTGTCAAGAACAGCAATCTTCTTAACAGTTTTTGGTATATATTTGAAGAAATGCTCTAATGAGAATGGTCTATATAAGTGAACGTTTAATAAACCAACTTTTTCTCCTTTAGCCATTAAGTAGTCAATTGTTTCTTCTATAACATCACATACTGAACCCATAGCTATTATGATTCTTTCAGCATCTTCTGCTCCATAGTAGTTGAATAGGTGATATTCTCTTCCTGTTAACTTAGTTATTTCTTGCATGTAGCCTTCTACAATTTCTGGAATTGCTTCATAATATTTGTTTGAAACTTCTCTTTCTTGGAAGTATATATCTGGGTTTTGAGCTGTACCACGAGTTACTGGGTGATCTGGATTTAATGCTCTTCTTCTAAATTCATTTACAGCATCCATGTCAACTAAACCTTTTAACTCATCATACTCTAAAACTTCGATTTTTTGTACTTCGTGTGAAGTTCTAAATCCATCAAAGAAGTTCACAAAAGGAACTCTTGATTTTATTGCTGCTAGGTGAGCTACTGCTGATAAGTCCATAACTTGTTGTACTGAACTTTCCGCAAGTAATGCAAATCCAGTTTGTCTTGCAGCCATAACGTCTTGGTGATCACCAAAGATGCTAAGTGAGTTTGCAGCAAGAGCTCTTGCTGATACGTGGAATACTCCTGGTAAAAGTTCTCCAGCAATTTTGTACATATTAGGTATCATAAGTAAAAGACCTTGAGATGCAGTATATGTAGTAGTTAAGGCACCTGCTTGTAATGAACCGTGAACAGCACCAGCTGCTCCTCCTTCAGACTGCATTTCCATAACCTTTACAGTTTGTCCAAAAATATTTTTTCTTCCTTGAGCTACCCATTCATCAACATGTTCAGCCATTGGTGATGATGGAGTTATAGGGAATATAGCTGCTACGTCAGTAAATGCGTAGGAAATGTGAGCTGCAGCTGTATTTCCATCCATAGTCTTCATTTTTCTCATAGAAAAGTTCCCTTCCTTCTCGATTATATTTCTATAAATTTAAGATTAAGCAGTCACTACTGCTTAATCATATATAGACATGTTAAATTAATTTAATAATATTATTTTTAAAACTGGTCATACCACTATACCACAAATAGCCCGTCCAATTTATCTTAAACATAAAACCTTAAAATTAGATGAACTTATAACTGATTATAATATCAAACTACAAATCAATTTTCTAAATTTATAGTAAATAATAGTAACTAGTTAACAGTAAGTCCTTTCTCTTTAAATTTACACCAATTCTTTTTATTTTGCAAGTAATTTTCCGAGTTATTTAAACTTGCTTACCTGTTTAGCACAAAACAAACCTTAAAATGTTTTGATTTACACTGGTTTATGTCATATATTCAAAATAATTTTTTAACAATTTTAAATTTAATTTAAAATATTAAGAGAATTTACTTGATTACCTTGATATTTTTCACAAAAATTATAGTATATTAATTTAGGAGTAAGGGACTCTCTCCAAATCAGCACTCTGTGTAAGTGATCATTTCAAAATCAGAGATTTTGGATGTCTACTTAAGATTTGGAATATCTGCTTTAGATTTGGGATATCTGCTTAAATAATAATCATATTTAATTACCTCTAAAAGCTATATTCTACATTTGCTTCTCATATTCCTTCTATTTTTTAAACATTAATACTTTTTTAACAATAATTTAAAAGCCACATAGGGCTAGAAGTCCAAAATTAACTTTCGGACTTCTAACCCTATATAGCATGCTCTTGAATAAGCTTAATTATATTATCTACTCCATTTTTTATAGAGCTTGAACTCATTTTATTTACAAATTTGTCTTTATTTCCATAAAGCTCTTCTAACTTTTCTAAAAGTATTCTCTCATTTAAATCATCTTCCTGAATTACTAAGCTGTATCCACTTCTTTCAAAGGAAGCTGCATTTAAAATTTGGTCTCCTCTGCTTGACTTCTTTGATAGTGGTATTAAAAGATTTGGCTTCCTTAGAGCAAGTAGTTCAAATATAGCATTAGCCCCAGCTCTAGAAATAACTATATCTGCTGCATTCATTACATGTGGAAGTTCTTCGCTTATGTATTCAAATTGTTTATAGGATTTTCTACTCTCTAAACTTTTGTCTATGTTTCCTTTTCCACATATGTGTACTATATTATAATTTTCAATAAGTTTATCTATAACTTTTCTTATAGTATCATTAATAAATTTTGAACCAAGACTTCCCCCTATTATAAGTAATACTGGCTTTTTATCTTCAAAGCCGCATATTTGTCTTCCTAATATTCTACTGCCTTTTAATAATTCTTCTCTTATTGGAGTACCAGTAAGTACTCCTTTGTTATCTTTTATATTTTTTACTGATTCAGGAAATGTGACACAAACTCTTGTACAATATGGGGCTGATAATCTGTTTGCAAGCCCAGGCGTTAAATCTGATTCATGGGCAATAACAGGAATCTTGCTTAAATGAGCCGCAATAACTACAGGCACAGCTACAAATCCGCCCTTAGAGAATACTATACTAGGCTTTTCCTTTTTCAAGATAACTATTGCTTGCAATATTCCCCTAAGTACTTTAAATGGGTCTGTAAAGTTTTTTATATCAAAATATCTTCTTAGTTTTCCACTAGATATTGCATGGTATTTTATATTCTCATCTTCAATTATCTTTCTTTCTATACCATCTTTTGTTCCAATGTATTCTATTTCGTATCCTAGTTCTTTTAGCTTTGGTACTAGCGCAAGATTTGGGGTAACGTGTCCTGCAGAACCTCCACCAGTCATTATTATTTTTTTCAAGTAAGTTTCCTCCCAACATTTTTAGAGGACAATTGACAGAGTACAGAGGACAATGAAGGGGAGTTTTCCTCCTTACGTCAGAAAACTATTATATTTTTAAGCTCGTTTCGCTAAGGCGAAACATCGACTCATAGTATAAATTAAAGATTTTTCGCAGCACAGCGGAGAAAAATCTTCCTTCACTGTCCTCTGTCCACTGTCCTCTGTCCACTGTCCTCTGTCCTCTTAAAAACTTTGCCTCGCAAAATTCTTATTCTACGAATTAAAAATCTTAGATAAAGCAACTTGACTTTATCCTCACATTATATAATACTATATTTTTTTACTATAAACAATTAAGAGTTCTAAGCTTTTAATTCTATATTTTTATTAAACAATATTAAGGCATAATCAAAGAAATAATAACCCAGTATTCTTTTATAGGAAACTCATTCAGCTTACGCTGAAGAGTACAGTTCGTTACTAAAATCAAAGATTTTTAACAAACTAGCATTTGGTCTCTTATTTCTTTTCATATGCCTAAAATAAATTTTATATTTTTGAGCAAACTATTAAATAATAAAGTGATATATTAAAACAGTTTCGGTATCTGAAATAAAATAGCAAGTCAAATATACTAGTATACTAACTAATTATTTTTTGAAGATGTCTTAATATTGTTAAAAAATAGATTAAATGCAAGAGGTGGTAAAAATGCCTGATAAAAAAATATCACAAGCTAGGGAAGGATTAAATAAAGCGAAAATAGAAGCAGCTTTAGAACTGCATGGTAAAGTGGAATATGAATACAGAGGGAATATAAGTTCTAGAGAAAACGGCTCAATAGTTAAAAAGATGGTAGAAGAATATGAAAGGAATTTGATAGGAAAGTAATTTAGAGAAGCTAACATTATAAAATTAACTTACACAACATAAAAATAATACGACGTAATTTTTTAGAGAACAATTGACAGAGGACAGTGGACAGTGAAGGTAAGTTTTCTTCCTTACGTCAGAAAACCATTATATTTTTAAGCTCGTTTCGCTAAAGCGAAACATCGATTCATAGTATAAATTAAAGATTTTTCGCAGCACAGCGTAGAAAAATCCTCCTTCATTGTCCTCTGTCAATTGTCCTCTGTCCTCTAAATTTTGCGTCGCAAAATTTTTAATTTATATCTGAGAACTCTATATTTATTCTATCGTCTAAGTTTTCAGTAAGAATGGCATAATTGCTTAGATGGTTGGTTTTAACACTTATTTTTTTGAATTTCACTATAAATTCTGTTCCCTTTCCCGGTTCACTTACTACTTTTATTTCTCCTCCCATAAGCTCCACAAACTTTTTCACAAGGGCAAGTCCTATTCCAGTTCCTTCGGCCCTTCTTGATAATGAGCTGTTTACCTGTGCAAATCTGTCAAATATTAAATCTATCTTATCTAGTGGTATGCCAACTCCAAAATCCCTTACACTTAAACAGAAGTTATCTTCTTCCATATTTAATGAAACAATAATTTGTTTACCTTCTGGTGTGAATTTAACTGCATTTGATAATAAATTTAACAATATTTTCTCATATTTATCCTTATCAAGTCTTACATTGCATTCTTCTTCATTGGTATCAAATATTAATTCTATACCTTTGCTTGTAGCATATGAATTAGTAGAGTTAACTACTGTTTCACTTACATATACTATATCAAAATCAGTATTATTTAAAGTTAAAAATCCAGCCTCAGCTTTTGATATATCAAGTATGTTGTTAATTAATTTTAATAATCTACTGCAGTTTTGGTTAATTCTTCCAAGGGTTTTATCTATATTTGGAGTTATTTCATTACTATATACGTCATTAGCAAGTTGTAGAGAGGAATACATTATTGTTAAAGGAGTTCTTAACTCATGAGAAATAATGGTAAAAAATTCATCTTTCAGCTTTGTTAATTTTTCAAGTTCAATGTTTCTATTTACTTCTTCTGTTATATCTGACCCATGGATATGTATTCTTGTAGTATTATCCTTGTTTTTACATGGTATAAATTTAATTTTATAGAACCGCTCTTCACCTTTAGTTGATTTCACTCTGTAGGGACTTATAGTATAAGGCCTAAATTTTTCTCCTACATTTACTAATATTTTATATAAGTCGTTATTTATATATTTAAGGATACTATCCTCTTCGATTTTAGATACTAAATTAGTATCACCATAGGTCATAATCTCATCATATTTTTTATTGTTAAGTCTGTATGTTATATTGGGGTAATCTACCACTGCTATAGGAACTTCTACAGTATTGACCACATCTTTTACAAAATCAGCTTGCTCCTCTGCATTTATCTGGTGAAGCTTGGTTTCTGTCACATCTTTGATTGTCAATATGGTATAAATCAATTCTTCATTTTTATTTGTAATTGGAGCACTACTTACCTCTAAATACTTTATTTCCGAAGTCTTCTTTTCTCTAAGTCTAAACACCAAGTTCTTTGCTGGCTTTTTATTTTTAATATAATAATAATATAAGTCTGTAATATCTTGGTTCTCATTCTCAAGTACTGTAGTTTCATATTTTTCAAGGAATCTTTTTGTATTTACCAGTTCTATAGCACTTAAATTAAGAATGTTAAAAACTGCTTTATTGCATAGACTTAATTTCTCATTTAAATCCAAAACCATTATACCTTCTGATATATTGTTTATAACATCTTTCAAATGCATGAGATGTTCTTTTTCTCTACTTCTTAGTATTTCTATAATATCACATTTCGTTTTTAACTCCGTTGATAACTCTAGAAACTTTTCTCTTTCATTTTTAATTTTTAGTTCTCTTAAATATTCATCTGTTATATCTCTTAAATTTACAATAGCCCCTATAACTTCATTATCTTTAAATATAGGAAAGCTAGACATGGAAATGTATAAATCTATTTCTTCAATTTTATATTTTAATGTTAAATTCTTAACTTCTTCTCCATCCTTTAAAGATTTATATAACGGAAAGCTACTTAACTCCAGTTCGGTATCGTTTTCCAAAAATACTTCATAATTATAAAAAAAGTTATATGCATTTTTAAAATTCGCAAAACCATTGTTGATTAGTTTATCTTCCCCTTTTTTATTAATATAAAGCACTTCTCCCTCATTATCAGTTATGTATACAAGATATGGTAATGCCTCTATTATATTTTTCGCAAAATTGCTAATCTCAAATAAATTATCTATAAAATTTTTCATTAACAACCTTCTCCCCCAAATAATAACGTTTATTCTATGGCTATTGCTTCTAGATTTCTTCAAGTAAGTTTTACTTTATTTCAATTTATATTAAATTCTATGCTAAATATGAAAATTCCTTCTAAATTTTATAATTTACTGCAAAGCTGTATATACTAATTAAGCATTATTATGCTAAACTTTGTCATACAAAATAATAAGCCCCTTTGCCTGGGGCTTATGGGTATATAACCTAGTCTGCCAATCTAAAGTCCTTTACAATTAGCTGTAGATTTGTATTTCCGTTATACTCATTAATTGATGGTGAAAATATTAAATCCATTTTTATATTAGCAGGATTATTATTTAAAATATCCAGGAGCTTTTCTTCTCCATATGTATCCTCTATCAGTGTTTTAAATTTTTCTGCTCCATCAAAACATATGGCATCAATCTTTTCAAAGCTTCCTTGAGGTCTACAGTAAAGTTTAAGTATATTCTTCTCTTTTCCTATAAAATAAGCTCTAAATATGGTTACATTTTTTTCTGCAAAAATAGGTCCAGAGTTCCCCTTTCCAAAAGGTTCTAACTGCTCTATATCCTCAATTAATTTAAAGGTTATTTCATTTAACTTCAGCTGTTTATCTATTCTTATTTTAGGTATTGTATCTTCATTAGTGAGAATGCAGCTATCATTTAAAGCCTGTCTTAACTTATCTATATTTTCTTCTTTTATTGATAATCCAGCCGCTAAAGGATGCCCTCCAAACTTTTCAATTAGATCTTTGCATTTTATAAGTTCTTCGAACATATTATATTCCTCTATAGACCTGCCAGAACCCTTAGGCATTTTTTCACCTTGCGTTAGCACAATAGATGGAACATTATATTTTTCCTTAAGTCTTCCTGCCACTATTCCCGCTATACTTTCATGCACATCTGGCTTATACACAACTAAAACCTTATCATCTTTCATTTTAGAATTTTCTATTATGTCTATAATTTCATTTACACTTTCAATGGTCATGTTCTGTCTTTCTATATTTAAAGCATGAAGCTTTGTTGCAAGCTCTGATGCTCCTTTTTCATCTTTATGTAGTAAAAGTTGCAGCGCTAAATTAGCACTGTCCAATCTTCCTGTAGCATTAATACAAGGTCCTAACACAAAACCTATATGATAGGAACCTATTTTTTTGCCCTCTAGTGATGTTGCTTTTATTAATGCTTTTATTCCTATATTTTGAGTCTGGTTTATCATTTTCAATCCATTTTTAGCAATTATTCTATTTTCATCAACTAGATCTACAACATCGCATATTGTTCCTATAGCCGCATACTGCATAAAATCATAAGCTTCTTCTTTATTTATACCCATTTTTTCATAAAGTACCTGAGTAAACTTAAATGCAACTCCTGCTCCACACAGAGACTTGAAGGGATAACTGCAGTCTTTTTGTTTTGGATTTATTACAGCATCCGCTTGAGGAACTACAAATTCTCTTTGATTATTCTCAAGTTCTATAAAAGGTATATCATGATGGTCTGTAACTATAACACTCATGCCGAGCTCTTTGGCAAGTTTAATTTGCTCAATAGCTGAAATACCATTGTCACAAGTTATTAAAACTTCATATCCCTCTTCTTTTAACTGCTTTAAGCTTTCACTATTTATGCCATATCCTTCAGTAATTCTGTCTGGTATATGGTATTTTACGTTGGCTCCACATCTCAATAATGATGAATACAAAATATATGTGCTGATTATTCCATCTGCATCATAGTCTCCATAGACTACAATTTTTTTGTTATTTTTCAAAGCATTTATCATTATATCCGTGCCTTTGTCCATGTCCTTCATTAGCAGTGGATTATGCAAGTAGTCTATATCAGGATTCATAAATTTTCTTATATCTTCTTCTGTGTTTACATCTCTATTTACTAATATGGAAGCTATGATTTCGCTTACTCCAGTATTTTGTGATAATTTTTTAATATCAATTTTACTCCGTCTTAACATCCATTTACTATTTTTCAAGCAATTCACCTCTCTCTTTATATATTATACTATAAAAATAATAAGACGTATTATTTTTATCAGAGAACAATTGACAGAGGACAGTGGACAGTGAAGGTGAGTTTTCTTCCTTACGTCAGAAAACTAATTTATTTTTTAGGCTTGTTTTGCTAATGCAAAACATCACTAAATTAAGCAGACATCCAAAATCTGTGATTTTGAGATGGTCGCTTACTCCTGAGAAACAAAAGAGCAGGAGTTTCTTATAAATTAAAGATTTTTCGTAGTATAACGGAGAAAAATCCTCCTTCACTGTCCTCTGTCAATTGTCCTCTGTCCTCTGATAAAAAAATTGCTTCTCAATTTTTTTATTATGTTATAATATTAGTATAATTAGAAAAATACTGTAAAACAAAAATAGAAAGGTGGATGGTTTTTATGACTAAAGAAATATCAAAAAAATTTTTAAAGGCTGATGTGTTTAAGGAATTGGATACTATTGAAACAGATCAAGAAAAAGAATTACCCCAACCTCCTGTTCAAAAAAGTTGTTCACCTTCTTCAACTTTAATTGATCTAGTTTCTGTAGAAAATTTTAATTGCGGTCAGATGAACGTTTTAGATGTGTTGAAATGTAGAAAAACTAGACGTCTTTTTACAGATGAACAATTATCTTTAGAAGAGCTTTCATTTCTACTTTGGAGTGTTCAAGGCGTAAAAAAGATAGTTAATAAAGGATATGCTACATTAAGAACTGTACCTTCTGCAGGCGCTAGACACCCCTTCGAGACTTACTTAGCTATTTTAAAGGTAGAAGGTCTTAAAAGTGGCTTATATAGATATTTACCATTAGAACATAAGCTTTTATTTATAAATTCTATAGATGACCTTGATAAAAAACTTAGTTCTGCTACTTTTAATCAAAGATTTGTAGCTAAATCTGCAGTAACCTTCATATGGACTACAATACCTTACAGAACGGAATGGCGCTATGATATAGCTGCACCTAAACTTATAGCTCTCGATGCTGGCCATATGTGCGAAAATTTATATCTATCAGCAGAATCAATAAGCTCTGGTGTTTGTGCCATAGCTGCTTATGATCAAGGTAAAATAGATGAACTTTTAAATATAGACGGTGAAAATGAATTTACAGTTTATTTAGCCTCAGTTGGAAAAATAGAAAAGGTATAGTGCTTAGCTATACCTTTTCTATTTCAATTACTTTATATCCTGCATCATCTATTGCTTCTTTAATTTCATCATTCTTTAGGTTTGGATTGCTTTCTAAAAAAGCTGTTTTAGTTCTCACATCTACAGCTACTGATTTTACTCCGGGCAATTCCATTAAGGCACTGTGAATTTGCTTTACACAATTTTTACAGCTTATTCCTTCAACTGTTAGTATTCTTCTCATGTACATCACCCCTTATATCTTTAGATTTAATATATTTTACCCAATTTACCATATTATATAACCATAACCTAATGTATTTAATTATATTCTATCTATTTTTTAACACTTTGTAAAATAATTCTAAATATTTTTAATAAAAAGCTAATTCCCAGGAATCAATATCTGTATAGTCGGCTTATTAAGAACCTTATTAATAACCTTTAATATTTTTTCTTCATTAATATAATGCAACTCTGCTGCCTCATCATATACTTTTTTAGCCTCTCCATACATCAGCTCATAGGTAGTCAGTTCTTTGCAAAGCTGAATTGATTTTTCAAGTTTCAGTTGTCTTTTAAGTTTTATACCTCTACACAATAAATTTATTTTCTTCTCATTAAAATATCCTGTGCTATTTTTAATCTTATATATACTATCATCAACAATAGATAAAGTTCTATCTAAGTTTTTCTCTGAGGTTGCTATATTAATGGCAAAAAACTTTATACCTCTTTCATTTTTAATAAAGCTTCCTACATCATAAGCAAGGCCATTTTTTGTTCTTATCTCGTCAAACAATATGCTGCTTGTACCTTCTCCAAAAGCTGCATTAAATACACTTAATGCTTTTATTTCCTCTTCATCTAGATCATCAATATTATAAAGATATTGCAATTTAGCACCTTTTATATTGGAGATTTTCTCAGTAAATGTTCCATATTGATTGAATTCTCTTTCATCCTCTTCGATGTCGCAAAAGCTTTTTTCCCAATCCTTGAAATATTTTTCTACTACCAAAATTACATCTTCAAAGCTTAAAGAAGAACATACACTTATAACACAATTTTCAGGTGCATAGTATCTATCATAAAAATTTTTTATATCCTCTAAAGTAATAGCTCTTACACTTTCTTCTGTACCAATTATTAAATCTTTAATTCTTTTTTTATTAAAAGCATTACTTAATAAACTATCTTCACAATGTTGGTATACATCATCTTTCCATTCCTTAAGCTCTTCTAATATAATATTCATCTCTTCTTTAAATCCCTGCTCTGGGAAGGTAGCATTTAAAATCATATCAGAATAAAGCTCAAAGCCTCTTTCAAAATCCTGTGAAAGTGAGGTTCCATAATATATTACATAAGGAAAATTTGTCATTGCATTTTCAAATCCAAAAATCTCATCACAAAGTTCATTTATCTCTTTTTCAGTTCTATTCTTTGTTCCCTTTGATAACATGTGCTCTACAGCATGAGCAGTACCGAGCTTGAACCTACCGCTTTCCTCTAAAGCACCTGCATTGAAACCGATACAAAAGGATGTGATATCCGCCGCTCTATATTCATATATTAATTTTATTCCATTCTTCAATGTGTATTTTCGCATAACAACCTCCGAGTTCAACTTATATAATCAAATTTAATATCTAGCTCAATTATACTTTTCTTCTAAAGTAAAATAAAGAGGGCCTTTAGCCCTCTTTAATATATTTATATACCCTTTATCTATCCATATATAACTAAGCAGACATCTAAAATCTCTGATTTTCAGATGGTCGCTTACTCCTGCGAAGTAATGAGCAGGAGTTTCTTTAATAATCCTCAAGTATATATGGTATAGTTACCATAGCTATATTTCTTCTTTTTAAAAGCATTGTTCTAATAACTAGTGATGTTTGATTATGAAGTATATTTCCCCACCACGTAGTAGTTATAAACTGAGGCATTACCACAGTTACGGTATCCATAGGTCCTGCTGCATATTCTTCCGATTCAATAAACTTAACCAATGGACTTACAATATTTCTATATGGCGATTTTTTTACAACGATAGGAATACCTACACCATATTCATCCCATTTTTTTAGAAGTTTTGCGGTAGCTATATCATCAACGGATACGTGGAAAAGTATTATGTTGTCAGATATAGTTCTCGCATAGTTTAATGCCTTTAAGAATGATTTATTTAAAGTATCAATTGGAACTATAACATATTTTTTTTGTTCTGCAAGATCTACATACTTTGGTCTTTCACATATATCTAATTTTAATTGTTCTGCAACTTTTTCATAGTGATGTCTTATTTTTAACATTATTGTAACAAATATAGGCATCAATATACAAACAATCCAGGCGCCATGTACAAACTTAGTTATTCCAATTATTATAACAGTTACAAATGTTACTAACGCGCCCATACCATTAATTGCAGCCTTATGTCTCCAGCCTTTTTCTTTTGTTCTAAACCATCTTGTTAACATACCAGTCTGAGACAATGTAAAAGATATAAATACTCCAACAGCATATAGCGGCATCAAAAGGTGAGTTTCTCCTCTAAATAAAATAACCAAAATTGACGCCATGAAAGCTAAAACTATAATTCCATTAGAAAAACCTAATCTTTTACCTCTTTTAGTAAACTGTCTTGGTACATATCCATCCTTAGCCATAAGTGCTAAAAGCAATGGAAGCCCTGCAAAAGCAGTATTCGCAGCCATTATCAATATAATTGCCGTAGTTGCTTGAATTACATAGAACATAAAGCCTGAACCAAAAACCTGCGAAGATATTTGTGCTATTACTGTAACCTCTGTGCTAGGTATCGCATGGTATAAAGTTGCCAGATATGATAATCCACCAAATATAAGCAGTACTACAAGTGCAAGCAGTCCTAAAACTTTTTTTGCATTTTTTTGTGCTGGATCTTTAAAGCTTGGAATACCATTACTAACTGCTTCAATTCCCGTTAAGGCTGTACACCCAGAAGCAAAAGCCCTAAGGAATAAAAATAGAGTTATATCTCCTGTAGCTTTTGGTATTGAATACATTGCATGAGGAGTGTATCCCAATATATATACCTTAACTATTCCTATTACTATCATAGCTAAAACAGATATCATAAATAAGTAAGTAGGAATACCAAATATCTTAGAAGATTCTCTTATTCCCCTAAGATTTCCTATAGTTAATAATATTATAAAACCAATTGTTATAGATATCTTATGCGGTAAAAGTGACGGAAATGCCGATGTTATAGCTGCTGTTCCCGCACTAGTACTTACTGCAACAGTTAGAATATAATCTATAGTAAGTGATGCTCCTGCTGTAAGACCTGGTATAGTTCCAAGGTTGTCCTTTGCAACTATATAAGCTCCACCACCATTAGGATAGTTATCAATTGTTTGTCTGTAAGAAAATACTAATAAAAACATTAAAAATACTATACACAGTGCTGCATAAAACATATATTTGTAGGACATCAATCCTAATATAGGAACAAGTACCCACAATATTTCCTCACCTGCATAGGCTACAGATGATATAGCATCACTGGATAAAATAGGTAGTCCCCAAAATACATTAAACTTTTCATCTTTAAGCTCGTCTGTTTTAAGAGTTCTACCTATAAGCAATCTTCCTAATTTTAATTCCATTTTTTCCACACCTCAAAAGTAAATTTTTTATAAATTTTATAGGCATGGAATGATTATATATTATCCTACAGTTTTATCATAACTTTATATCCGTATATTTTTCACTGTTTTTAGTTGATATTTCGCATTTTTTAGATATAGGATTTATTTTTAGGTACTTTTTCTTTAAGATTCTTCTTATAGATTCATAGTAAGCATTTTAGAAATTATCATACTATTCTAAATAAATAGTATGATGAATAATTAATTATACATTTATTCTAGTTATACATTTAGTATTGCAAACAAACTAAACACCATCAAACTCATAATGAATTATGATGGTGTTTTTTTATATTTTATGAATAAAGTTACATTATTTTATTCTTTTTTCAAAGTTATTTTGAATTTATATAAATTTACTCTCTACAAAATTAACTAGCATAGCTTCTTTCAAGTTTTTAACTGTTTCTTCACTAGCAAGGTTTTCTAATATTTTAAAAGCAAAGTATATAGCTGTAGCTGGTCCTCTGCTTGTGATAATATTTTTATCCTGCACAACTATTTCCTCGCAATATAATTCTGTGCCTAATTCATTTTCAAAGCCTGGATAAGAGGTAGCTTTCTTGTCATTGAGTATACCTGCTTTTCCCAAAACAAATGGATCGATGTTTCGCCTTAGCGAAACGAGCTTAAAAATATAATAGTTTTCTGACGTAAGGAAGAAAACTCACCTTCACTGTCCTCTGTTCTCTGTCAATTGTCCTCTAATAAAAGATACTATAATCTAAGTTGGCATTTTCTATAGAAGAAAAAAATTGAGAGTTGACACTGTCAACTCTCAACTAAAAACTATTTCGCCCATCCCATAGATCTGTTTACTGCTTCATGCCATCCTTTTAATAATTCAGTTCTTCTTTCATCCTCCATATTAGGCTCGAAATTCTTAGAAACAGCCCAATTTGTAGCTACATCATCTTTGTCTTTCCAGTATCCTACTGCGATACCTGCAAGGTATGCTGCTCCTAATGCAGTTGTTTCTATAACTTCTGGTCTGTCAACCTGTACACCTAATATATCTGATTGGAACTGCATCAAGAAGTCATTTGCGCAAGCTCCTCCATCTACTTTTAAAGCTTTTAATTCTATGCCTGAATCCTCCTGCATAGCTTTTAAAACATCATAAGTTTGATATGCTAATGATTCTACTGTAGCTCTTATAAAATGCTCTTTCTTTGTTCCTCTTGTTAAGCCTACGATAGTTCCTCTTGCATATTGATCCCAATATGGAGCTCCGAGTCCAACAAAGGCTGGTACTAAATAAACTCCATTTGTATCCTCTACTGCTGTACAATATTTTTCTGATTCTGGAGCTGATTTTATCATTCTAAGCTCATCTCTAAGCCATTGAATTGAAGCTCCACCTATAAATATACTTCCTTCAAGAGCATATTCTACTTTCCCATCTATACCAACAGCTATGGTTGTTAAAAGACCATTTTTAGATTCAACAGCTTTTTCTCCTGTATTCATAAGAAGGAAGCAGCCTGTACCATAAGTATTTTTAGCAGTACCTGGTTTAAAACAAGTTTGACCAAATAATGCTGCTTGTTGATCTCCTGCATCTCCTGCTATTGGAATTGATGCATTAAATAATGCCTTGTCAGTATCACCATACACACAACTTGATGGCTTTACCTCTGGAAGCATTGACTCTGGTATATCTAATTCTTTTAATAATTCCTTGTCCCACTTTAATTCATGTATATTATAAAGCATTGTTCTTGATGCATTTGTGTAATCAGTCACATGTACTTTTCCCTTTGTTAGGTTCCATATAAGCCAAGTATCTATATTACCAAAAACTAAGTTTCCTGCTTCAGCTTCTTTTCTTGCTCCTGGTACATTGTCAAGTATCCACTTTACTTTTGTTCCTGAGAAATATGCATCTAAAACTAATCCTGTTTTTTCCTTAACTACTTTATCAAAACCTTTTTCTCTTAATTCATCACACATGTTAGCTGTTCTTCTACACTGCCATACTATTGCATTATAAACTGGAAGACCAGTTCTTCTATCCCATACTACAGTTGTTTCTCTTTGATTAGTAATACCTATAGCTTCTATATCAGTTGCTTCTATATTTGCCTTTAATAATGCCTCTGTTGCAACACTAAATTGAGTAGCCCATATTTCCATTGGGTCATGTTCAACCCAACCTGCTTCTGGATATATTTGCTTAAATTCTTTTTGAGCCACACTTACAACTAGTCCTTTTTTATTGAATATAATACATCTTGAGCTTGTAGTTCCTTGATCCAATGCCATTATATATTTTGCCATAATAATTATCCTCCCTTTAATCAACTAACAAAAATTTAATAAAGGTTTACACTTCATAGATTAAATTTTAATGAAGTTTATAATTCCCACAATTTTTTTTCAGTAGTAGATATAGCTAACGCTCCTGCTGCCAATGAATCCATAACATCTTTCTTTTCTTTTATAAGACCACCTGCTATAATAAATGAGTTAACTTCCTTTTCTAAAAAACTTATTATTTTCGTTGCAATACCAGGCATAACTTCTACAGCAGTTGGTTTTGTCTCTCGAATATTTTTTATCCCTGTTTTTAAAGATAATGAATCTATTATAAAAATCCTTTGAATAGTATATAATCCAAGGTGGTTTCCACATTTGATGTTCGAAGCTTTAGTGCTTATTATACCATCTGGATTAGCATATTCTTTTATATACTTAACTCCTGCCGAATCTCCTCTTAATCCTTCAATAAGATCTATGTGTATAAAAACAATTTTCCCCTTTTCCTTAAGTCTTGCACATACTTTAGAAATATTGATGATATCCCCATATAGTATAAATACAATAGCAGCATTACTGTACAAAACCTTCTCTAAATCCTCATCACTGCTTATAGCTGCTATTACTGGATTTTCTACTAAACTTTCTTTTAAATTAATCATAGTCAAGACTCCTTTAAGTTGTTATATTTTTGGTAACATTTTTATTTTACCATTTTTTAGCATCCCATTCAAGGAGAATAGTGTCTCTTTTGTCCATAGCTTTTTAGAGGAGTATATTATTAGAATATAGCTACGAATAAAAATGCACCAACTAATGCACCAACTATTGGACCTAAAACTGGAACCCAGGAATATCCCCAATCAGAATCACCTTTACCAGCTATAGGTAATATCGCATGAGCTATTCTTGGTCCTAAATCTCTAGCAGGATTTAATGCATATCCTGTAGGTCCACCTAATGAAAGACCTAATGCCCAAATCAAATTACCTACAAACATAGTTCCAAGTCCTGGAGCTACTTTTTGAGCACCTAATCCAAGTATAGCAAATACTAATAAAAAAGTAGCAATTACTTCAGTTACAAAGTTTGATGGTAGGCTTCTAATTGCAGGGCCTGTACAGAATACAGCTAGCTTTCCAGCTTTATCTTCAGTTTCTTTCCAATGTGGTAGATAAGTTATCCATACTAAGATTGCGCCAAAAATTGCACCTAGCATTTGTGCTGTTACATAAGTACCAACCTCACTCCAAGGAAACTTTCCAATGGCAGCTAGTCCTATTGTCAAAGCTGGGTTAAAGTGTGCTCCACTTATTCCTCCAAATATGACTGCAGGAAGAAGA
Source organism: Clostridium aciditolerans (assembly GCF_016316925.1). Taxonomy (GTDB): domain Bacteria; phylum Bacillota; class Clostridia; order Clostridiales; family Clostridiaceae; genus Clostridium_AM; species Clostridium_AM aciditolerans. The sequence continues at coordinate 75,469 of NZ_JAEEGB010000008.1, forward strand.
ACAGCAAAGGACCAGCCAGCAGTTATAACAATCCATCCTGAATTCTGTCCTTTAGTTTTGTTTAATACACAGTTTGCAACAACGCCATCACCTAGAAGAATTAAGATAGCAGTCCCCATAAACTCGGCCATAAAATGTGACATGTTATTACCTCCCAAACATAATTTTGTTTTGTAACCCTGATTTGTAACCGGTTACACTGAGTTTTGCAAAAATCTAAGTATAGCTACAAGATGTAAAAAAAGCCACGTCAAAAAAAGTTATTTAAACTCTTTTAAACGCGGCTCTCTAATCTCTGCCTACTTAATATTTTTTTTGTAATTTTATTATACAGCAAGATTTTACTAATTACAATTAGTAAATAAAAGTTAAATAATTAACTTAGTTCATAGTCATATTATGACTTTTATGCTTATATAATATTAAGTTATTTCATTTCTACTTTCTTTACATAATCATCCATAACAATCATCATCATAGGCTTTCCTCTTCCGGCTCTGTTTTGTGATTTTATATCACTAACGTTTACTTTTTCTTCGTTACTCTTTAATGATTTTACTATGATATTTTTATTTAAATCTTTTTTATCCTTTAACAATGATGCATATACTACTTCATCATCTTCCTTAAGGCTTATACCTGTAACACCGGAAGCTATTTTTCCCATGTAATTTACACTATCTCCATCAAACCTTATGCACATTGCTTTCTTAGTTATCAAAATTACCTCTTCATTACATTCTTTATTGAATTGAACATTTATTAAAATATCTTTTTCGTTTTTAAATTTATACCCAATAGTTGAAAGATATTCTCCTTCAAATTCGCCTAATGGAGTTTTCTTTACCATACCCTTTTTAGTAAAGAAATATATACTTGTTTCTTCTTTAAAGTTTTCTACTGAAATAATGTCAATTATATTGTTTTTGTTTATGTCATCCCAAAGTTCAGTTATATTTATTCCGGTTTGCCCTATATTCTGAAGCATTATTGCCGGTATCGAATACACAACTCCATCCTCTGAAAAAACTAAAATTTTTGATGAAGAATTGGTTAGAGTGTTTATTCCTCTGCCGCCTTTTGACTCATCTAGAGCTTTAATTGTTCCCATTTTATCAATACATATATTAAAGCTTTTGTGTGAGAACTCCTCTGTAAATTCTACACTCATTACCTTATCCTTTGAACATAGATTAAAAACTTGAGTACTCATTATATTTCTATCTGCAACCTCTAGTTTAGGCTCTTTTATAGTAAAGCATAAACCTAACTCTGTTTTGATGTTTATAAATCTCTCTTCTCTATCTCTTTCTACATATTTAGCATCTATAAGTTCTTCTGTATTTTTTAATTTTAAGGCCATGATTTTAGTATAATTTGTATTAAATTTGCTTATCTCTGTCTTTTTCATGGCTCCACTGCTTGTAAATAATATAAAATCCTTATTCTCATTTAGATTATCGATGCTGTGAACTGCTATGATTTTTTCTTCATTAAGATCAAGTCCTCGTATTATACTATCTAGTCTTTCGCCTTTTTCTTTCCATTTAAATTCAGGAATATTAATTCCCTTAGTTTGATACATATTCCCTTTATCAGTAAAGAACATTAAAATATCTTTTGTATTTGAATTAATAATGTATCTATTAAAATCCCCTTCTCTATACTCTATGTCACTTACTTCTGCATTGGAACGATTATAAGTTTTGAGAGGGATTCTTTTAATGAAACCTTCATTTGACATTGTTATAACAATGTCCTCTTCTATTATAAGTTCTTCCACATCTATTTTTGCCTCTTCATCATTTTCTACTACGGCAGTTTTTCTTGCACCTGCATACTTTTCCTTTATTTCTAGAAGCTCTTTCTTTATTACTTTAAAAAGCTCTTTTTCGCTTCCTAGTATTTTATTAAGCCTTTTTATTTCTTTTTCCAGCTCTTTATATTCCTTTTCAAAGGCTACAATCTCAAGTCCAGTAAGTCTATAAAGCATAAGCTCTAATATAGCTTCTGTCTGAATTTCCGTGAATCCAAACTTCTCCATAAGATTTTTACTAGCATCTTTTTTTGACTTTGAAGCCCTTATGGTTTCTATAATTTCATCCATTATGCCTATTGCTTTAATAAATCCCTCAACAATGTGAAATCTTTTTGAGGCTATCATAAGTTCTCTTTCTGTTCTTTTTGTAACAACTTCTTTCTGATAATTTACATAATGATGAAGTATAGATTTTAATCCCAATGTTTGAGGTTTTCCATCAGCTAGTGCAACCATATTAAAAGAAATATTGCACTGCAGGTCAGTTCTTTTAAATAAGTACTTAAGAACCTTATCTACCATATCCTCTTCTATAGACTTTTTAAACTCTATTACTGCTCTAACTCCAGTTCTATCAGATTCATCTCTAATATCCGAAATTGCTTCTAAGGCTTTAGAATGCTTTTTATCTGCAGTCATTTCAGAAATAGTTTGAAGCAGCTTTGCTTTACTTCTTCTATATGGAAACTCGGTAATTACTATACCTAATCTGCCATTCTCTAGTCTTTCAATAGAAGTTTTCGCTCTTAATGTAACTCTACCCTCTCCAGTTTCATAGGCAGATATAAGAGAATTCTTTCCTATTATAATACCGCCTGTTGGGAGGTCTGGCCCCTTAACATAATTCATAATCTCTTTAGTAGTTATTTCTGGATTGTCGATGTAAGCAATAGACGCATCTATTGTTTCTCCTAAATTATGTGGTGGTATATTAGTGGCAAGACCTACAGCTATACCAAAAGCTCCATTAACAAGCAAATTTGGATATCTTACTGGTAATACCTCCGGTTCTTTTTCAGACCCTGAGTAGTTATCCACCATGTTAACTACTCCTTTTTCTATGTCTCTTATCATTTCCATTGCAATAGGCGTAAGTTTTGCCTCTGTGTAACGCATAGCCGCTGCGTTATCTCCATCTTGAGAACCCCAATTTCCCTGTCCATCAATTAGTGGTTCTCTAGTTGTAAAATCCTGAGCTAGTATTACCATAGCATCATAAACAGAGGTATCTCCATGTGGGTGATATTTACCTAATATATCCCCTACTATTCTTGCTGACTTATAATATGGTCTGTCTGGAAATGCTTTAAGCATGTATGACCCATATATTATTCTTCTATGCACAGGCTTTAATCCATCACGTACGTCAGGCAGTGCTCTATCCTTAGCTACCTCTACTGCATATGGAAGATAGTTGTCTGGCATAGCTTCTTCAATAGATATTTTAATTATATTTTTATCACTTGGAATACTTGTTTGTTTTTTAGCCATTACCTAACCCCCTCTCCCTAGAATTCCGCATACTTATACATATAGTTTTTTCTTGGTGCTACTACATCTCCCATAAGCAGTGATACCATTTTTTCTGCCTTAGCTGCATCTTCTATTGTAATCTGATGCAGAGTTCTTGTTTCTGGATTTAGTGTAGTTTCCCAAAGCTGCTGAGGGTTCATTTCTCCAAGACCTTTATACCTTTGAAGCAGTGCGCCTTTTCCTACCTCTTTTTTTACTTTTTCTAGTTCATCATCACTATAAGCATATTTCACAATTTCTCCACCTTTTCCTTGCTTATATACTTTATATAAAGGTGGCTGTGCTAAATAAAGATGTCCATTAGCTATTATTGATCTCATATACCTATAGATGTATGTCATCCATAATGTTCTAATATGATATCCATCCACATCAGCATCTGACATTATTATTATCTTATCATATTTTAAATCATCTTCCTTATAGTTATCTAAAACTCCAGTGCCTATAGCTGTATTGAATATCTTAAGCTCCTCACTTCCAAGTACATTTTCGAGCTTCTGCTTTTCAGTATTCATTATTTTACCTTTAGAAGGCATTATAGTCTGGAATCTTCTGTCTCTAGCCTGCTTTGCAGAGCCTCCTGCAGAATCCCCCTCAACTACAATAAATTCACAAACGGTAGGATCTTTCATAGTACATACCGCTATTTTTCCTGCTAGCGGGGCAGTACCTTTTCCTATTTTCTTTTTTTCCGCTTCATTTATCTTTTTAATCTTTTCACGTCTTGCAGCTGCATCTAAGGCATTATTTATCATAGATGCTGCAGTGTCCTTGTTATCTTCTATCCACTCAGAAAATTTAGTATAAGCTAAATCGTTCATCATGGTATAGGCTTCTGTATTTCCAAGCTTAGTTTTAGTCTGACCTTCAAATATAGGATTACTTATTTTAATTCTGACTATAGCAGTCATTCCTTCTCTTAAGTCATCTCCTTCAAAGTCCTTATCCTTCTCTTTTACCAAATTAAGCTTTTTAGCCCATTCCTTAAAGGCCCTAGTCATGCCGGTTTTAAAACCGCTTTCATGAGTTCCTGATTCCGTAGTTGGAATATTATTTACGTAACTTGCAATATATTCTGTAGTAGAGTCAGTGAACTGAACACATACCTCACCATACATGTTTAAACCATTTACTTCTCTTTCTCCATCGAATAAAATAGGTGGGTTATGAAGCGGCGTTTTGCTTTCATTTAGATAATCTATAAAATCCAGCAGTCCTCTTTCAGAATGATACTCTTTTTCCACTACTTCATCTTTTCTATTGTCAATTAATTTTAACGTTATTCCTTTATTTTGAAATGCTAATTCTTGAAGTCTTTCATCTATAACCTCAAATTTAAAATCTGTAACAGAAAAAACATCTTTATCAGGCATAAAAGTTACTTTTGTACCTGTCTCTTTAGTATTTCCTACAGCTTCTAATGATGTCACAGGAGTTCCTGGCATTTCTCTTTTCACAGTTCTATCATATGCATTCTCAAATCGCTGTTTATAGATACGCCCATTCTGTTTTACTTCTACCTCAAGCCATTTTGATAGTGCATTAACTACAGCAGCTCCAACACCGTGTAATCCTCCAGAAGTCTTATATACATCGTTGTTAAATTTTCCTCCTGTATGAAGTTCAGTAAACACCATTTCAACACCAGACTTTTTCTTAGTAGGGTGCATTCCAGTAGGTATTCCTCTTCCATTATCTACAATAGTTACAGTCTTATCTTTATTTAAAATAACAGCAGCACTATCCCCAAATCCATTTGATATTTCATCTATAGCATTGTCCAAAATTTCCCATATACAATGATGAAGTCCCTTAATTCCTGTAGAACCTATATACATTCCTGGTCTTACTCGAACCGGTTCTAGTTTTTCTAAGGAAGTTAAGGCTGTTACATCATAGACCTGTACTCTTTCCTCTTTTTGTTCCATCTGCTTCCTCCTTTTAGTGGTCACACTGGGTAATTCTGCTTGTTTCCCTTCGGGCACTGAATAACTTAACACGTTCGCCCCAGCTCACAAGTTATCCGTCAAAGTTCATTTAGAACTTTTACCTAGCAAAATTACCCGTTAAAGTCCATTTAGGACTTTAACCTCCAAATTTTATTTATCCTTATCCGTAGTATTCTTTGTTACCATGCTTACGATTATAACAAAAAACAAAAACAAAAACAAACGTTCTCATTCAAAGTTCAATATCTAACCTTAAAATCTCTCTAGGTTATCAATTATGAATTATACAATAATAGATCCTCTAATTCAAATGAACTAGAGGATTTAGGCACCTGAAAGAAAATAACTAGCCAGTATGCTAATCTATTTTCTTTCAGATGCCTTACATTAAAATTCTAAATTAGATTTTGCCCAATCAACTATTACATTACAAGTTTCATCTATATCTTTATGCTCTAAAGTTAATCGAAAGTCATACTTATTATTTTCATACATAGGATCATAGTATTTAATCATTAACTCTCTAATTACATATTCGTAATTTTTCTTACTTACTTCACCAATATACTTATCAATATTTTTTTCACTGATATATTTTCTCAATTTATTTAATGATTCTATAAGTTCTGAATTATCATTTTGAACATAATCAGCTAGTATATTTTTTACTCTTAAATCTATATCTGCAGTTACTTTTATATGCTCTCCACTTTTCATTGAGTCAAATATATAGTCTGGTATCATGATCTTTCCTATTCTTCGGCTTTCTCCTTCAACAAAAACAATGTTACTTTTTCTATTTTTTAATTTGTCATATACTAAACTTTCAAATTGCTTTTGACTATTTTGTTCGCCTAACCCTACACTTCCTAAAAGAGAACCTCTATGATTAGCATATCCCTCCAAGTCTAGTATATCATGCCCCTGTTCTTCTAATCTTTTTAGAATATTTGTCTTGCCAACCCCTGTATTCCCATGAATTACAACAAATTTAATATCCCTTACAGTACATGGGAGTTGCTCATTTATATAGGCTCTATAACCCTTATAACCCTTCTCTAACTTAAATGCACGTACACCAAGCGCTTCAACAAAGCCTACCACTGAGCTACTTCTCATACCACCTCTCGCACAGAAAAATACTAATCCTTTGTAATTCTTATTTAACTCGTTTATTTTATCATAAATGCCTGGCAAATTTTTAGAAGCAGCCTCTACTCCTATTTTCTTTGCCTTTTCGATGCTTTCCCTTACATAAACAGTTCCTATAAGCTCTCTCTGTTCATTTGTAAAAAGTGGAACATTAACTGCTCCTGGAATTGTTGATTCTGAAAACTCTTTGGGGCTTCTTACATCAACAAGAACATACTTATTTTCTATATCATTTTTTTCAACTTGTGAGTATTCTATAGTTTTTATCATAATCATTACCTCTATCTAATTTAGACTTTAAGATTAATTCACATTTACTATAAGCTTAGGCATCTTCAAGAAAATAATAAGTCAATATTCTAGTCTATTTTGCGTCATACTTCGTCGGCAGAACCCTTAGATAGGGTTCACTATCTGCGGAACCCACCTCCTTGCCTGACACAAAATATCCGTCGCATCTTTGACTTGTTATCTTCTTTCAGATGCCTTATCCAACGATTAAAGAACACCTTAATTTTAAAAAGGTGTCCTTCTATAAAATAAACTTATTAATGAAACTTTATCTATAAGAAAATTTTATTCATTTTATATTATATCACAGCAATATCTATTTTCAATCCTTTCACAACTTGATAATATCTAATAAAAAAAATTTCCAAACTATGATGTTTCTCTGTTATCATAGTTTGGAAATAAAATTATTAGGAGTGTTTTAAAAAATTCAATTATATTTTATTATTTTTAATTCAATCAATTCAATTCACATTTAATTCAATCTTATTTTTAAATTGTAGGGAAAAAGTTCATTTAATATTCAATCCGTTTTAATTCAATCAAATTTTAATATTAGGAAAAAATTTCTTATAGCTTATTTTATTCACTTTTATCAATTTAATATAACTTAATTTTATTTTATTTCAGTCTAATAGGCAGTATTATTTTCGCTCAATGCCATTTAGACATTTAATCTTAGTATTAAACCAAGAATACTATTTATATGGAAGAAGTTTGCCCCCTATTTTTTATGTAAGGATATTGATTTATCTTTACACAGCCGCCTTTTTTTCAGTTGAATCAGTTTTTTTGATATACATATATATAGGTAACCCTACTAATGTAAGTCCGATTCCAAATAATGCATTCATTGTTCCAGTAATAAGAGTACTTATTACAACATATAGTGCTCCAACTACACCTACTATAGGTATTATAGGGTACAATGGAACCTTATATGAATTTTCTGGTATTAGGTGTTTGAAATTTCTTCTTAATCTAAACACACCAGCTATACCAAGTATAAAGAATAACCACATAGCAAATGTAGCTAAATTAGTCAAAGTTTCAAAAGATCCTGATAGAGCATATACAGCAGCAAGCACACTTTGGAAAATAACCGCATTAGCAGGTGTTGAGGATTTTTCGCTTAACTTCCCAAAGAATCCTTTAAATATGAATAAGTTATCTACTGCCATAGCGTATGGCATTCTACCACCAGTCATTATAAATGCGCTTAGACATCCAGTAATTGAAATTAGTATACCAGCTGCGATAAGTTTTGCGCCCATTGGTCCAAATAATATTACTGAAGCATCAGAAGCTGCTTTTTTAGATGCTGCAACTTGCTCTACTGGCATAGTATTTATTATAGCTAAGTTAACACCTAAGTAAGCTATAGTTATTATAACCATTCCAAGTATTATAGCTTTAGGTAAATCCTTTGCAGGATTCTTCATTTCCTCTGCCATATTAGCTACTGCAATCCATCCTTCATAGGCAAATAAAACTCCTAAAAGTGCAGTACCAAAGCCTGCCCCAGTACTTACTGATGTTACAAATGGAGTAAACTCATGAACTTTACCCATAGTAAGACCACAAATAATAATTACAGCTATAGGCACAAGTTTTCCTATAGTAAATAAAGATGCAAACTTAGCTCCAAACTTTGTTGATACAATATTTACAATAGTAAGAAATATAATTAGTCCTACAGATACTGCCTTTTGTGCTGTTGGTGACAGGTCGATAAAGGTTGTACATTGTGTAGCAAATACTACAGCCAAAGCAGCACTCATTCCTGGATAATATATAACGGTCTGCATCCATCCAAGTAAAAATGCCCACTTTTCTCCATACAATTCCTTTAAATAAATAAATAATCCACCTGCCTTTGGAATAGCTGAACCTATTTCTGCAATTGTAAGCGCTCCAGCTACAGTAATTACACATCCAACTACCCAAGCAAGTATTCCAAGTCCTGGTGCCCCTGCATTTTTAAATACCGCTGCAGGCTTGAAAAATACTCCACTACCTATTACTATACCAACCACAAGCAATGTTGCCTGCATAAGGCTGATTTCTTTTTTTAAGGTAGTTGCTCCTTCTTTTGTTCCTTTCATAGTACATTCCCCCTTTTTTATTTATGCATTATTATATAAAGCAAATTACATGCCAATATATTTATATATCTTAAATGCCATAGATACGTGCATATAATAAAAAAGCTCATAATAAAAGTGAAATTTTCTTCACTTTTACTATGAAAAAAATTTCACTTGATGCTATGTTCTGCAATTTTATTAAATAATTGTCTTTTACTTATTTGAAGACATTCTGCTGCCTTGTTTAAACTTCCATCACACTCTTTCAGTACTTTGCTTATATAACCTTTTTCTGTATCCTTTCTAAATTCTCTCAAAGGTATTATCTCTTCTAAATTATCTGTATTTGCTATAGATATCTTTCTTCTCTCCGGCAAATCTTCAAATCTTACAATACCATTTTCTGATAGGACAACTAGTCTTTCAATTATATTTCTAAGTTCTCTTATATTTCCTGGGTAACTATAGGAAAGTAAAAAATCCATTACTCCCTGCTCTACACTATCAATTTTTTTCTTTTGTTCCTTTGCACATTTTTTAAGGAAAAACTCGATAAGCATATTTAAATCTTCTTTTCTTTCTCTTAGAGGAGGTACCTCTAATATTATAGTGTTAATTCTATAAAATAAATCTTCTCTAAAAGTACCTTCTTGAATAGCTTTTTCTATATTTTTATTAGTAGCAGAAACAAGCCTTAAATCTACATTTATACTCTTATTGCTTCCTATCATTTCAATAGTTCTTGTTTCTAAGACTCTTAAAAGTTTTATCTGAACACTTACAGGCATTTCTCCAATTTCATCTAAAAATAGTGTTCCTCCATTAGCCTGTTGAAATCTTCCTATTCTTCTCTCAATAGCCCCAGTAAAAGATCCTTTCTCGTGTCCAAAAAGTTCCGATTCTAACAAATTTTCAGATAATGCTTGGCAATTTACAGCGACAAAATGACCTTCTTGCCTATCACTAGTCTGGTGTATGTACCTGGCTAATACTTCTTTTCCTACTCCAGATTCACCGGTTATTAATATATTTACATTACTTTTAGAGGCTTTACGAATTATATTAAGAATATTTCTGTACTTTTCATTATAGGTCTGCAATATATAATTATTATCATTTTGCTGATCTCTAAAAAAGTCGTTATCACTTTTAAGCCTCCAGAACTTTCTTATCTTTTCAATTTCCAATAATAGCTCTTCTGGCTTATTGTTTCTTACAAAGTAGCTAAAAGCTCCCTTTTTCATTGCTTGTACAGCATTTTCAATGGAGCCATAATTAGTTACTATTATAACCTCAATATCTGGATAATCTTTTTTTACTCTATCCATTAATTCAATGCCGTCCATCCCAGGCATTTTTAATCCAGTTATAACTAAGTTGAAATTTTCTTCTTTCAGCTTTTTTACTGCCTCCATACCAGATAAAGCCTGTTGTGAATTATAACCTTTTTCATCCAATAATTGTCTCATAGTATCTAAATAATCTACTTCATCATCTACATGCAATATTTTAAAGTTATCTTCGCAGTTCAAAATATCATCCCCTATATGTCTAATAATTCATCTATTTATTATATTATGTCATATTTTTTAGATAATTGCATTTACTTCTCACTTACTTTCATACTTTTTTACTTTATTCCTATTAATACATAGATTATATAGATAATTTTACTTTCAATTAATGTCAATAACATACCCTACCTGCTGTATATTATGAAAACTTTAGCTAAAACTAATATTGGTTTATTAAAATCATAAAGATTTAAGGAGGTAATTTTATGCCTAAAATAGTTTGTGATGTTACTAAATGCTCTCATAATAAAAGTAATGTCTGCTATGCCAATCGTATAAATGTAGCTGGAGGAAATGCAGAAAACTCTAAACAAACTAATTGTGCTTCTTTCCTAGATAAAAATCATTACAGCACACTAACTAACAACACTAATTATGATAGTGATGAATGTAATGCTATAGTATGCAATGTACATAGCTGTACATATAATCACAACAAATGCTGTTATGCTGACAGCATACAGGTAACTGGTGATGGAGCTAATTTATACGAAGAAACAAATTGTCATACTTTTAAACCGGAATAAGGCCTTTCTAATGATAAAAAGGGATGCTTTCTAAAAAAGCATCCCCTTTTTATTATTGAAAATATCTTTCTAATAGGCCTTTAAAAGCTCTACCATGTCTAGCTTCATCCTTACACATTTCGTGTACTGTATCATGTATAGCATCTAAGTTTTTTTGTTTTGCTAGAGTTGCTAGCTTCTTCTTGCCCTCACAAGCTCCATACTCAGCTTCAACACGAGCACTTAAATTTGACTTAGTATCAGCCTTAACGACCTCACCTAAGAGCTCAGCAAATCTTGCTGCATGGTCTGCTTCCTCAAAAGCAATTCTTTTGTATGCCTCCGCTACTTCCGGATAGCCTTCTCTATCAGCTTGCCTTGACATTGCTAAGTACATCCCAACTTCAGTACATTCTCCTGTAAAATTAGCTCTTAATCCCTCAAGTATTTCTGCATCTGCATCTGAGTCTGAGGCAACTCCTATTCTATGTTCATCTGCCCAATCTAACCCGTCAGTCACTTCCTTGAACTTTTCTGCAGGTGCTTTACATATAGGGCATACTTCTGGTGGTTCGTTTCCTTCATGTATGTAACCACAAATTGTACAAACAAATTTTTTCATAACTTCATTCTCCTTTTCATTGTATATTAGACCTTGGTTATGTATCCTATATTAGTTTATCTATAAACTGCATTATTAATTCCCTTAATTTCACAAAAATATCATAAAAAAAGTTTTTATATCTTTCAAGATAAACAGGATTCTTGGCTTCAGGTGGAGTTTTAAACTCCATCTGAAGCTTAGAAGCCGTTATCCAGGGCCGTAGCGCCACTTATCCCCAACTTTAATAAGTTGGGGTGTTAGTGGCGGTAGACATCGGATAAAAATAAAAGCTTAGCATGTAACTTTATTGTTATATACTAAGCTTTTACAGGGAAACTAACTAAAAATTTAGATTATAGTTTAAATTTACCTATTTCCATCTCTAACTCTGCTGAAAGACTTTTTAGTTGCTCTGCATATCTTGTAAAATCCTCCATAGTAGCATTAATCTCCTCTGCAGATGCAGATACTTCTTCTGTAGCAGAAGCTGTTTCTTCAGATATAGATGAAATATTTTCAATTTGTCCAACAACTTTTTCCTTTTTATTATTGATATCTATTGTGTGGTTCTTAATTTCATCAACCTTTTCAGTTAAAGTTCCAATAGAACTTATTATTTCTCTAAATATCTTTTGCGTTTTTACAACTGCCTCTTCTTGATCTTTTACAACAATCTCTGTTTCATCCATAGCCTTTACAGCAGTAGTTGATTTTGACTTAATATCTTCTATTATTTTTTTAATTTCTTCAGTAGAATTTTTAGATTGCTCTGCTAGTTTTCTTATTTCATCTGCTACCACCGCAAAGCCTCTACCAGCCTCTCCTGCTCTTGCAGCCTCAATAGATGCATTTAAAGATAAAAGATTTGTTTGTTCAGTAATATCTGAAATTGTACCTGAAATAGCATCAATTTGATCTGTACTGCTGTTCATTTCTTTAACTATGCTGCTAACCTGCAATGCTGCTAACTTAGTTTTATCAGACTTCTCCCCAAGAACCTGTACCATTTCTAATCCTTGTGAGCCAAGTTGTTTTGCATCTGTGGATATTTCCTCCATTTTTCCTGTGGATATTTCAATTTTATCTAAACCCTCAGATAAATTTTGTATGTCCTCAGCTCCCTCTTGAGCACTTTGTGCTGTATGTGTAGCTCCTGAAGCTATTTCTTCTATAGCATGCGATACTTGCCCCACTGAAGATGTAGTCTCCTCTGCCATAATTGCAAGATTTGAGGAAGTTTCTAATACAGTCTTTGAGGAAGCTTCCACACTCTTCATTAAGTTTGATATATTATCAATCATAATATTGAAATCTTTTCCTAACTCACCAAACTCATCTTTGGATTTAATATCTACTTCTGCAGTTAAATCTCCATTAGAAGCCAAGTTAAAAGCGTGCTTTATTTTATTTAGATTATTTGCAATTCCCTTACTTAGAGCTGTAGCTATAAATATAGCAATAACAGCTACAATTAGTACCACTATTAATATTGAAGATCTGATGCTATTTAAATCTTTATTAAGCTCACTTTCATTCATAGAAGCTACCATTTTCCACCCAGTTGTATCATTAGTTTTATATGTAGCAAATTTGTTTTCTCCTCCGTAATTGTACTTTGTAAAGCCATCTTTATTATTTCTCACATCATTCCAAAAACTCAGCTTCGTAGGAGTGTCTGTACCTATCATCTCTTTTTTAGGATGTGAGATAGTTAAACCCTTATTATCAGCTATGAATACATATCCTGTATCACCTATTTTAGATTGAGATAATGTCTTGGATAGTGTATCTAATGATATATCCATTCCTATTACTCCTACAACCTGTCCATCTTTCTCTACAGACTTTACTAAGGATATTACCATCTTTCCCGTTGAAACATCCTTATAAGGTTGTGTAATCACTACTTGTCCCTTCTTTTCTAATGCAGAGGTATACCATGGTCTAGTTTTATGATTAAAGTCCTTTGCTAATTCAAGTTTAGGATAGACTATAAATCTCCCTGACTCTGTTCCATAAAATGTATTTAGTATATCAGGATTGCTTTCCTTTACATTGCTCAATAGATACCCAGCATATGTAGCTCTTTCTTCACTATTACAATCTACAAAATTAATGTTAATTGAAAGCATTTTTATTGATGTTGATAAACTGGCAAAATAGTTATCTAAGCCATTACCTATTTCTGTTAAAGTCTGCTTACTCGTTACTTCTAGCTTTTTAGATAAAACACTCTTGGATTGGAAGTAAGTTGCCACTCCTAAAATTAGCAGCGGTACTAAACAAATACTGATAAGACTTATTGTTAGTTTTGTACGAATACTTTTAAAGTTGACACCTAATTTCATGATTAATCCTCCTTGGTAATGTTTGTCGAAATATATATTTTCTCACAGTATTATGAATATTATCGAAACTTTTCATCCTTCCAACAGTGGTTTTTCATTGTAAAAATAAATATTTTACAACATTTTTTACTAATACTAAATAAACTTCAGTATGTTTTTTATATAAATAAAAAAAGAAATTTGAATTTAGCTAATAAAAGCAACTCAAATTCCCTCTGAAAATTTTAGAATATCATTTTTATTTAAAAGATCTGTCCATACTATATTTACTTTTGTTCGTACACTCATTTATCTTGAAAAGAGTAAATTTACAATTATTGTAGGTTTGCTCTTTTATTATAATTTCTATCTTCCCATCATAGATCTATGCATATTTATCATGTCTTGTCTACTAACAGATTCCATCATCTTTGCCATTGGAGCATATCCATTGTTTTTCATTATATCGGTCATCTTCTTATAATCCTCATCTGTTAAGTTATCCATAAACTTATTCATAGAATCAAAATCTTTGTTTTCCATAGATTTCGCTGCATCACTAAAACCATTTTCCCTCATAATCTCTGCCATATCATTAAAATTACTTGTATACTGATAACTTACTTTTTCATTTGATTTGTTAGAATTTATATCATCTCTTCCTTGCGCATAAACTACTGAAATTCCTCCTATAGCCAATACTGCTGTTGCCATTAAAATCATTATTCTCTTTTTCATAAAAATCTCTCCTTTTTATTTTCTCTTCTTTATGCTTTTATTATAAAGCTTAATTATGGAGGAATTATGAAAGAGAAGGCTTTGAAAAAATATAAGGAGAAGTAATTACCACTCCTCCTTACCAATTTCGCAAATTGTCTGTTTAGGAAGTTTTACTATAAATGTACTTCCCTCTTCTTCTTTACTTTCCACACTTATTTTTCCGCCATGAGACTCTACTAAACTTTTAGTAATAGTCAGCCCTATTCCAGAACCTCCAGTACTTTTGCTTCGGGATAAATCAGTTCTATAAAACCTCTCGAAGATATAAGGCATATCTTTTTCTGGAATACCTATCCCATTATCTTGAACTTTAATGCAAATACCTTCTTTTTCTTTCTTAAGTTCTACTACTACTTTTCCTTGTGATTTTAAATATTTATAACCATTTGATAATAAGTTATGCATTATCTGCTTCAACTTATCTTTATCCATATA
Source organism: Clostridium aciditolerans (assembly GCF_016316925.1). GTDB lineage: Bacteria > Bacillota > Clostridia > Clostridiales > Clostridiaceae > Clostridium_AM > Clostridium_AM aciditolerans. Next base: position 90,529 of record NZ_JAEEGB010000008.1, read on the forward strand.
CACCCATACATTTTTATCAATATTAGATATAATAATATGATTGTTTTTTGAATATAAAGGCTCAAAGCTTAATATTACTTTTTCTAGTTCACTTGATAAGTTAAATTTTGTCTTATTTAATTTTAAATCTGCTTGCTCTAATTTTGCTAAATTACGAAGATTATCTACTAAGCTTGTCAATCTTTCTATTTCATCATAAAAACTCTGAAGTCTTTCTTCTGTTGGTTCCCATATACCATCTAGCAATGCTTCTACATGAGTTTTAAGTGTAGTAAGAGGAGTTCTAATTTCATGTGCCATATCAGAAGTTAACCTTTTTCTAAGCATTTCTTGGTTTTGTAAGGTTTCTGCTAAGTAATTTATTGAAGCTGAAAGCTCTTCTATTTCCTTAGTTTTCGTTTCAACTTTTGAACGAACAGTTAAATCCCCTGTTCTCATTTCATTAGCAGTTTTAGTTATCTTAACTAATGGCTTCGTAAGCTGCTTAGCTAAAATAAAACTTACCCCAAGTCCAAATAGTAGAGCTATAAACCCTGAGAGTATAAAGGAATGATTTAATGTCATTTTAAAAGTCAAAGCCCCTTGATTTAAATATGAGGTTCCAAAATATCCAACAACTATTTTACCGATATTTTTTTTATCCTTTACTAAGGAATGTATCTCTTCCTTATATTCTCCTACATTCATACTAGAGTGGTTGCCCATACCACTTTTCATCATAGTTCCCATCATTGATTCCATCATACTTCTATGCTGAAGGTGAGAATTACCGGAATCAAATACTATATTTCCACTCAAATCCTTCACTTGTATATAAAATTCTTCTAATACTGCATATCGCAATAGTTCATCTTTATTAATATTCGAAAACCCAGTTTTGTCATTATATAAATCCTGGGCAGTAATTATGATTTTATTTACTTTATCTTTATGTTCATCTATTAGATAGTTGTTAAACTTTTTTCCAACCATATAATTTGAAATAAAACTTACTATTAATATCGCTCCTATTACTGCAAGAAGAAAGCCTGCAGATAACTTTTTCATCAAGGACATTTTCATTTCAGCCCACTCCCACTCTTTATAAACCTGTAACTTATTATTAACCTACAAACTTATAGCCCATACCGTAAACTGTGATAATATATTTAGGCTCTTTATGATTATCTTCTATCTTTTGCCTTATATTTTTGATATGACTATCAATAGTCCTATCAAAACCCTCATAATCTAATCCAAAAGCTCTTTCAACTAATTGTTCCCTTGAAAATATTTGTCCTGGATTAGTTAATAACGCTACTAGTATCTTAAATTCATTAGTAGTTAAATTTACGTACTCGCCATCTTTTTTCACTTTCATCTTATTTATGTCTACCTCTAAATCCCCATTATTAAAAATCAAGTAATCAGCAAGAGGACTAGAATCTCTATAAGACCTTCTAATCAGAGCTTTAACTCTTCCCACTAATTCACGAGCACTAAAAGGTTTAGTTAAGTAGTCATCTGCTCCAATAGCTAAGCCCTCAATTTTATCATCTTCTTCTGATTTAGCCGTTAGCATAATTATAGGAACATCAGATGTTGCTCTTATCCTATTGCAAATCTCTTCTCCAGATATTTTGGGAAGCATTAAATCCAAAACAACTAGATGAATTAATTCATTTTTAAATAATTTTAATGCTTTTTCACCATCTTCAGCAGTTAACACATTAAAGCCTTCCTTTTTCAAATAAGCTTCCACTACTTCAACAATCTTAGGTTCATCATCAACTACTAATATTGTCTTTATATCACTCATTATTAACACCTCTTTATTATAACATCCCATTTTAAAACTTTATTATATTTTACCATATGTCAAACCGTCATTATTAATAAATATAAATCAACCCCCTAGTTATAAAAACTAGAGGGTATACATTTAGCTTTTCCTAAAAATTAAATTTTCTATTTCGTATGTGCAATAACAGTTCTTCTTTTAATATATTCTTCTTCACTAATTTCTCCACTAGCAAACTTTTCATCAAGTATTTTTAAAGCACCGTTAGATTTTGATGTATAATTTTTTATAAGCTTAACTCCGAATACTATTAAAACTATGAATACTAATATTCTAATACCCATCATCATAAACATCCATGGGCTAAATCCAAAACCGGAACCTCCAAATCCACAGAACATATTGATTTCCTCCTATAATATTAATTTTTTTAACTATCTCAATCTGTTGTTTGAGCTAATTATAAATTATAACTATGGAGAAAATATGGAGAAATTCATTTTCTAATTCTCTATTCCATCTGAGTATATTCTTCATCCGATGATTTTTTTTCTTCAGAAGTGAAGCCAAATCTTTGTATATTAGGATAGTCACAACTTCCAGATTCATTAGCTCCTAATTTTAGTCTATTTAACGTTTCATTATCTTTAGATACTAATTCTTCTTTATCTCTGCTTGGCATTTAGTTATTCCTCCTTTTAATTACTTTTTACTTGCATTTCATGTTCTATCATAAGTTTGTACAATTACACAATAATTACTATATAAAATTAAAGTAAAAATATACATTTATTGGTTTTATAGAATTTTTTATCTATATCATTAGATTCAAAAGTACTTAAAACCAGCTTATTAAAAGTTTGTTCTTTAGCAACTTGAATTAAATAATTCAGCAATAAAAAGGCAGAAGTAAAAATTCTTCTGCCTTTCATAAATGTTATTTTTATTTATTCGATGACTTACCCGCTCTAATACTCCCATCGCACTCTGTGAAAGCGATTTATAAAATTAAATTTTTTTGCAATTGTGTATATATCTCTTCCCTCATATGCCTTACGTGAAGAATATCTCCAAGTTTATTAGAATATAAATCTATCTTATAATCACAAACCTTACCCATTTTTTGAAATATTCCTTGATTTTTAGTTATTGATTGAAGGTTATCTTGTCCTATTATTGTTGTTACCTTTGAAAAAGCTCCTGTGCTTGCTATTAAAGATTTCTTTGAGACTCCTAATGATGTATTTTTATAATTTAGATATCCTGAAATTAAACAATAGCTTAATATAAGCATAATAATTAATAATTTAATATTTTGTGGTGCAATTTTTATAAATATATACGCTGGTATTAATATAATAAGCGATATTATAAATTTTTTTAACACAAATCTTATTAAGCTACTCTTAGGAGGTTTATTCACTTCTGCTTCAAAGGATATATCAGGTAACAGTTTCTTTATGAATTTATTTTTAAAATTATCATCTGCTATAGGATATAATAATGCTTTCTCATCTTTCTCATCACCATATCCTATGGTTATAATTTCTACCGTATAAATATTTAAAACTTGTTGTAATATACTTTGTTTGTATCTTATTCCATATATCTTATCTATATTAAAAGAATATTCCTTCTTACTTATAATTCCATAGGATATACTTATTTTTTCTTCATTAGATGTTACTGTGAAATTGTATAAACGTATTAACTCAAATACTATTGATAATATTGTTATTAAAATATATATTAATACTACAAATCCTATTAAAATTGCAATACAAATAGCAATTGATTTAGCCCTAATAAAATCTATATTCATATTGCTGCTTATAAACTTAGAAAAGGATATATCTAAAAATTTTCCTATATCATCTAATACATTGTTTAATAAAAAGAAACCTCCTACTGCCCAGCCAAGCTTAGATTTAGTCAGTGCATATTTTAATATTTCACCATTAGTTATAACCTTTTTAACTGTAATATTTGTTATGTTACTTTCTGCGGCTTCGCTATTTTCACCTGTAGCTACTTTTTTTGAACTTAAAATTATATCCTTAAGCTCTTCTATACATTCCTTATCTGCCATTATTTTTAATTCAGATTTTGCAGCCACAGCGCTTCCGGTATCTATTTTCATATTCAATACATTAAACATTCTATCTAATAAAGTTTGTCCAACATCTATTGTGTTTATCTTACTGAAAGGAATTTCTTCCTTTGATTTTGAAATAACACCTTTTTCATATACTAATAAATCATCATCAATATAGAATATTGTTTTTCTCCATTCTAGTATTGATATAGCAATTATTACAACTAAAAAAATTCCAATATAATAAATTCCTTTTTTATTTACTGCTAATAGTATAAATATAAAAATACTATTTTTAATAAGATTAATTATATTTTTTATTATATATATCCAGTGGTTTCTATTAATATTATTTATCATAGCCTTCTACCTTTTCTCTTATTTTATCTTTTAAAAACTCACCTATCTCTTCTGCCTTTTTCATATCTATATTAGATATTTTATGACTTCCTCCTGCCGTATGTATGCTTATGTCTGCTAAATTAAAAATTTTATTTATAGGCCCTTGATTTACCTTTATATGTTGAACTCTAACTATAGGAATTATAGTTGTAGTTATAGAGTAAATTCCTTCTGAAAACTCTATCTTATCCTTAGTTATGGCATATTTCCACTGAGCATATTCTATAGCTGGATATATAAATGTATTTAATAACAATAATCCTATTATCACAATAATTGTTACACTAATGTGTACATCTAATTTTATAAAAAAGCTAGCTTTTAGTTTATAAGTAAAAAACCATTTACCTATTCCTAATAATGTTGATATTATAACCGTTGTTATAAGTCTTGCTAACATCCATGACGTTTTTGCTTTTTCATTAAGTTTATTATATTCCATAATATTCAACTCCCGTAATATAATTGTAGCACGAATATAATTATAACATGAAAAATAAGAATGTTATCCATTTACAAAAATAACAATACAAATATTAGGTTATTAAGAAACCTCAATTTTACAGAAATGCCTTTAAACCTTTTTTCCAAAACAAATACCCGTTAGAAAAAAAAATAGTAGCCCCATGTGCAAATGGATGCTACTATTTTTCACTTATAAAAATGTAGTGATGCCAGTTGCCTAAGCAACTAGAATTGTATACTACAGAGTGCTACCAACACCCTGTTTTTATTATTTCTTTATTCTTAACATATTTGACTTATATTAATCTCCAAACTTTATATTTTTTGACCTCTTTATCAATTATTAAATTCATTTCATCATTAAAGACATTCAAGAGAGATTAGGTCACAGTAAGCTTGCTACTACTATAGGCACATATTTACATGTTACAAATAAAATGAAACAGAGTACTGTAAATATATTTGAAAGTTTAGTAGCAAAAAAATAATTACTACGAATTCATTTTCATTGGCAGTAAATTCATAGTAATTATCTATTTTTTTATTATCCAAATTTCCTTTAGCTTTTGATTTTACTTAGATAGTTTAACGACCGTTTCGATGTGTGGTGTATGCGGAAACATATCCATAAGTTTAACTTTTTCAACCTTGTATCCAGCATTTTGTAATACCTGAAGGTCTGTCACTAGAGTCTTCGGATTACATGATACATAGATTATATCCGGTGCATTAAATTGTATAACATAATTTAATGCAGTAGGATGAACTCCTGGTCTTGGTGGATCTAAAATTATCACGTCTGGTTTATCTTTAATAGTTTTTATAACTTCTGCTACATCTCCAGCTATAAAGTTACAATTAGACAAACCATTAAGTTTTGCATTCTCATTTGCAGCTTTTACAGCCTCTTCTATAAGTTCAACACCTATAACCTTTGCTGCCTTAGAAGCCACAATTTGCCCTATAGTTCCAGTACCACAATATAAATCAAAAACTACCTTAGAAGAAGCATCCCCTAAGAAATCTTTTACGATACTGTAGAGACTTTCTGCTCCCTTTGAATTTGTTTGGAAAAAGGATTCTGGAGCTATTTTAAACTTAAGACCTAAAATCTCTTCTATTATATAGTCTCTTCCATATAAAATTTCAACGCTATCAGCTTGAACTACATCAGAAAAACTATCATTTATAGTATGTAATATACCCTTTACTTCTCCATTATAATTTAAGTTTAGCAATATATTGCTTAGCTCGCTAAAATCAAAATCTATCTGTGAAGTGGTAACAATATTCACTAAAACTTCGCCCGTATTTTTTCCTTTTCTTACTACAAGATTTCTTAAATAACCTTCTCTTTTCATTATTCTATAATAAGGAAGTTTTTTCTCTCTAAAATACTTTACTACAGTATCTAAAAGAATTCTAAAATCTTCATCTACTATCTGACAACCGTGAACATTTACAATTCCAAAGCTTTTTCCTGTTATATGCATACCTAATGTGAGTTCTCCGCCTTTTTCTTCGTCACCAAAGGAAAACTCCATTTTATTTCTATACTCGAATTCCTCTGGACTTTTTTCTATGCCAAGGAATTCAAAGTCTTTAATACCTGCATTACTTAAAAGCTCCAGTACTTGATCTTTTTTAAATTCTAGTTGATTTTCATAAGGAAGAAATTGAGAGTTACATCCGCCACAAAGATTAAAGTGAGAGCAAGCTACTTCTTTTGCATAATCTATATTCTCTAGTACCTCTGTTATTTTAGCTTCCGCATATTCTCTTCTTTTTTTTGAAACTCTAGCCTTTACTTTTTGCCCTGGAAAAGCATTTTTTATATATACCTTAAGTCCATCATAATTTGCTACACCTGTAGCTGGAAATTCCGTTTTTTCTATATAAAATTCATATTCATTGCCTTTTTTCAATTATTAATCTTCCCTTTCTTGTGTCTATATTTTACTGAATTTTTGTCCTAAAGTTTTTCCATACTTTGATTTCTGCATGATAACTGGATACAAAACTAGTATTATTAAAAATATAATTATATATACTCCTTTAAAGTCTGCTACATAGTATCCAAGCACTAGCCTTAAAATCACATCAAATAAGTAAACACCAACAAGGGACATTAATGCCGTTACTGCTGTATCTATTAAAGAGACTTTAAGTGCACTGTCTAAAAATGATTTTCTTTCTTTTGAATGGGTAGCACTATCTTCTGGAACCAAAGCTGCATTTTCTGATATCTCATCCTTATTTGTTTCTTCATCTTTAGACTCTTCCAGCTCTACTGTATCTTCCTTATTTACTATCTCTTCACTTACTACTTCTTCATTCTTAGGATCTTCATTTATTATTTCTACTTCCTCTACTGTTTCCTTCTTGCTTTCTGTATCCTTACTACTTGCTACTTGCTCTTTGCTTATTACCTCTTCATTTGCTATTTCATCAGCAACTGTTTCTTTAACACTTGGTTCTTCATTGCTTACTGCTTCGCTATTTTTAGCATTGGTATTATCAGCAGTTTTATTGTCTTCCTTTTTCTTATTTTCTTCCATATTTTTATTTCTTAACTCTTCTAAGAATTGTCTTTTAGCTTCTTTTTCATCTATAATGAGTCCTTCATGTTTTAATTCATCATCTAACATTTCCAATTCCTCCTAGATTTTTTCTTTATAACAAATATATTATGCTACACTATTTCTATTATGTAAATAGCCCCTTTAAAATACCCTAATATATTTCCTTAAATAAATAGGATTGAGAAAATATTTTTATACATAAATTTTATGACAAAATTAGTTATTTTTTAACTAATTATTCCTTAATTAAACATCATTTTAACATTATTTTCATATAATACGAATTCAAATTACATTTTTATGTAAAATAGTTAATATTTTTAACATATAATTAAATCATAATTGTAAACAACTTATTAACATATTGTTTTACAATTATACATATATTAGTTTTATAATTTATAGTGGTGAATACTTTATTATCTGGAGGATAAAAGATGGAAAAAATAAATTCATATATCCGTACATATTTAGATGTATTATTATTTGTACTTTTAGTAGTAACAAAAGTTCTTATTTATGGAAGACAAATGGAAACCGGTTACTTTTCATATTTCTCATTATTTCCACCTGTATTTGCCTCTGTTTTACTCCTTGCAGCAATATCACTGCTTTTAAATAGTCAAAGAAGGGTTAGATTTTTATATATATGCAATATAGTTATAACAATCTTTATTATAGCGGACCTTACATATTTTAGATACTTTAAGGATGTAATATCTATACCGGTTTTAATAAATGGACTTCAGTTGGGTGCAGTAAAATCTAGCGTCAGCAATCTTATGAAATTTTCAGATTTTCTGTACGCTATAGATATAATTTTTATATTTCCGAAAATAAATAAATTTAGATATATAAATAGGATAGAAATACCCCGATCATTAAAATTATCACTTTTTTTCATTCTAATGATTATAAGTTCCGTTATCAATATAAATAGCTTTTATGATTTATCTAAGGAGCAACCAAGACTTTTGAGTACATTGTATAATAAGGTTTATATAGTAAAAAATCTTGGCTCGGTTAATTATCACTATTTAGATTTCTACAATTCACTCTATGCTAGTGTAAGTAGAAGAACTCCTGTTTCAAAAGAGAAGGAAAGTGAAATAAAAACCTTTTTGCAAACCAATTCCCAAGATACATCTTCTCTTAAGGGGATTGCAAAGGGTAAAAACCTAATTATGATTCAAGTGGAAGCTCTACAAGGCTTTGTAATAAATAATAAAGTAGAAGGACAGTATATAACTCCAAACTTAAATAAATGGGCTAAGAGCAGCGTTTATTTTGATAATTTTTATTATCAAATTGCCGCAGGAGGAACCTCAGATGCTGAATTTATGTCTAATAATTCCCTCTATCCAGCAGTTTCTGGTGCAGCCTATTTTTTATATTGTGGTAATGAATTTAATTCCATGCCTAAGAATTTTAGGGACTTAGGCTATGATACTGCTGCTTTACATGGGTATAGGGAGACCTTTTGGAATAGAAATATAATTTATAAGAGATTCGGCTTCAATAATTTCTATAGTGAGAAAAATTATGATATAGATGAAACTGTAGGTCTTGGATTGAGTGATAGATCATTTCTTTCTCAATCTGTAGATAAGATTAAAGAACTTAACAAACCTTACTATTCATTTTTAATAACCTTAAGTAGCCATTTCCCTTATGATGATGTTGATAATTATGGTAACTTTGACGTCGGACCATACGAGGGAACTCTTTTAGGAAATTATTTAAAAAGTATACATTATACCGATGAGCAGCTTGGCATGTTTTTTGATAAACTTGATAAGGAAGGTGTTTTAAAGGATTCGGTAGTAGTATTGTACGGAGATCATTATGCTATTCCGAAGGATCATATATCTGAGCTTGCTAAATTTTTAAACAAAGATTCATTATCTGATCTTCAGTGGATTAAACTTCAAAAAGTACCTATGATGATTCACTTTCCTGATGAATCTAACAAAGGTGTGAACAGTATTTGTGGTGGTCAAATGGATATATACCCAACTATCTGCAGCTTATTTGATATTCCAAATAATAATTTAATGGGTAAAGACTTATTTAATTCTAAAGAAGGCAATGTCATTTTTAGAGATGGTTCCTTTATTGACGGCAAGTATTATTATATGGCCCAAACTAATACTTATTTCGATATGGTTACTGAAGAGAAAATAAATGAAAATGAAGACCTTAAAAATAGGAAGGAAAATGCTTTAAATCAATTAGAGTATTCGGATGAAATCTTAAAACATAATTTACTAAAAAAATTTGAAAGTGAAAATCAATAAATTTAAAAGGTTATTTCAGTAATATGAAATAACCTTTTTTGTATATTTTTTCTTTTGAAAAGGGTTTACAAGTATTAATGAAGAATATTTATAAAAGATCGAACTTTTGAAAGGAGTATATTTATGTTAAAAAGAATAAAATTAAACATGGATTTAATCGAAGCTATGCTTTATTTTTGGCAAGCTACAAATGACAGAGAAAAGGTTTCCGAAAAATATCTTAATGATGTATCGAATATGGATGGTTTAACTCTTATATATGATAATGAGTTTAATGCTGAATCTGTTCGTAAGGTGCTCAGTGCTATAACTAATAGAGAGCCATTTTCTCCTGGCAATAAAAAAGAAGGAAGATTTTGGAACAACAATATGTGGATGATGGAGGATCTAGAATATACTAACTTAATGATTCAACCTCTAAAAAAACTTAACTTAGATGATCTTATAGAAAAACTCCAAAATGAAAAATATGAAGAATTAGAAGTTATAATTTCTCCTATGCATTTAGATGAGTATAAAATTGCAGATAATAAATTAGTTATAAATTTCTTCAGAGTAAAACCTGGTGACATAGATGATAATCTATACATCAATGAGAAAGAAATAAAAACTTACATAGAAGAAAAACTTAAAGAACTTCTATAAAAAATACTATTAGGACTGCTTAATTTATGCAGTCCTAATAGTACTTGCTGGTTAATCCTCTATAGGGCATTTCAACACCCATTATAGTAGGATAATAATCCTTTGAATCTTCTTCTTTGTTTTCCTTACTTTCTGTCTTTTCTTCATATAATTCTTCATCTGGTTTATCTTTCATTAAACTCACCTCTGAGTTTATCTTTTCCAAGGTAAAGCCATTATATTAATATGTTTATAAAATTATTTTAGATCCTTAATAAGATTTGACATTTCTATTGCTGTCATTGCCGCATCATATCCCTTATTTCCAGCCTTAGTTCCTGCTCTTTCAATTGCCTGTTCTATACTCTCAGTTGTTAGCACCCCAAAGATTACTGGCATATCAGAATGTAGTGATACATGTGCTACTCCTTTTGATACTTCGCTGCAAACATAATCAAAATGAGGAGTTGAACCTCTAATTACTGCACCTAAACATATTATTGCATCATACTTTTTCATTGCTGCCATCTTTTGAGCTATCAATGGGATTTCAAATGCTCCTGGTACCCAGCTTACTTCTATATTTTCCTCTGGTGCTCCATGTCTCTTTAAGCAATCTATAGCTCCACCAAGAAGCTTTGAACCTATAAACTCATTAAACCTTCCAACTATTATTCCAAACTTTAATCCTTCCGCTGTTAACTTTCCTTCATATACTTTCATCCTTTATTCCTCCTATAACTATTTAAATTATTTTTATAAATTAAGTAGGTGCCCCATTTTTTCTTTTTTTGTTCTCATGTAATGTTCACTCTCTTTCGCATGCTCAATTTGTATTGGCACTCTATCTACTATTTCAATACCATAGCCGGAAAGTCCAGCTATTTTTTTAGGATTATTAGTTAAAAGTCTAACTTTTTTTATACCTAGATCTTGAAGTATCTGTGCTCCTATTCCATAATCTCTTAAATCTGCTGGAAACCCTAGTGCAATATTTGCTTCCACTGTATCCATACCCTTTTCTTGAAGGGCGTAAGCCTTAAGCTTATTTATAAGTCCTATGCCTCTTCCCTCCTGCCTCATATATAGAAGTACACCTTTTCCCTCACTCTCTATTTGTGTCATTGCTGCTGCTAATTGATCTCCGCAGTCACATCTTAAGGAATGGAATACATCACCTGTTAAGCATTCAGAATGTACTCTTACTAGAACTGGCTCATCTCCAAAATTTTCGCCTTTAACAAAAGCCACATGATGTTCTCCTGTTAATGTATTTTCATACCCTACTGCTCTAAACTCACCAAATTTAGTTGGTATGTTTGCTTCTGCCGCTGCCTTTATAAATATGTCATTTTTTCTTCTGTAAGCTATTAAATCAGCTATAGTTATAATTTTTAAATTATGCTTTTCAACAAATTCCATAAGCTGAGGGACTCTAGCCATTGTTCCATCTTCATTCATTATTTCGCAAATTACACCTGCTGGATAAAGCCCAGACATACGAGCCAAATCTACTGCTGCTTCAGTATGCCCCGCTCTTGTAAGTACTCCACCTTCCTTTGCTTCTAATGGAAATATGTGTCCTGGTCTTTTAAAGTCATCACCATTAGAACTCGATATTAATTTTTGTATAGTCAATGCTCTGTCATAGGCAGAAATACCAGTAGAAGTACCTACCGCATCAACAGATATTGTGAAAGCCGTATAAAATTTATCAGTATTATCCTTAACCATATGATCAATATTAAGTTCTTTAAGTCTTTCTCCTGTCATAGGTGTGCATATAAGCCCTCTTCCATACTTAGCCATAAAATTTATATTTTCATGAGTAGCCTTTTCTGCAGCCATTAGAAGATCCCCTTCATTTTCACGGCTCTCATCATCTACTACAACAATCATTTTTCCTTCTCGTATATCCACTAATGCCTCTTCTATAGTGTTAAATTTGTATCCCATATTGTACATCTCCCTTTCGATAAATTGATATGTTTAAAGTTACTTATTTTTTATATGAAACTCCTTCTCCTATCGTCGAATGAGTAAGCGATCATCTTAAAATCATAGATTTTGGATGCCTGCTTATATGAAACTCCTTCTCCTATCGTCGAATGAGTACTCGCTGAGTAAGCGATTCACTTCAAATCAGAGATTTGAGTTCTCTGCTTAAGCGACCATCTCAAAATCAGCACTCTGTGTAAGCGACTATCTCCAAATCATAGATTTGGGATATCTGCTTAAGATTTTGGATGTCTGCTTACATGAATCCATATTCCTTAAGCAAATTTTCTGTAACTCCCTTTTGCCTGCTTTCTTCCGTATCTTTCATAAATAAAAGTCTTTCAACATATTTTCCTACCATATCACATTCAATATTTACTTCATCTCCAACTTTTTTTCCATGAAGAGTAGCTTCTTCCTTCGTATGTGGTATAAGTGAAACTTTAAAAAAATTATCTCCTAAATCAGCAACTGTAAGACTAATACCATCTATAGTTACAGAACCTTTTAAAACTATGTATCTTAAAAGATTAGAATCGCTTTCTACTGTAATCCATGTAGCTATATCTTCATTTTTTGTACCTACAATTTTTCCTGTACCATCTATGTGTCCACTTACTATATGCCCTCCAAATCTTGCTCCAAGAGCCATAGCTCTTTCAAGATTAACCTTACTTTTTTTACCTAACTTGCCCAAATTGCTTTTTCTCAAAGTTTCTGCCATAACATCTACAGTAAAACAATTTTCATTAAAACTAGTTACAGTTAAACAAACACCATTAACTGCGATGCTATCACCTAACTTCACATCTTCTAGTACTTTTTTTGCTTTTATTGTAAGCCTGGCAGATTTTTCTCCACTAAAAATATTAGTTATTTCTCCAATCTCCTCTACTAAACCTGTAAACATATAATCACCACCATGTTAAGAATATAAGTACCCTTGTAACAGTAAGTCACTTCCAAACACTCTATATGTAATATCTTTAACCTTTATTGCTTCATTCATTTTTTCTATCCCCTGTCCTTCAATTGGAGTTTTAGAGCTTTTGCCTCCAACAATTTTTGGCGCTATAAAGCACATGATTTTATCCACTATCCCACAGCTTACAGCAGCAAAATTTAATTCGGCCCCTCCTTCTAGTAATATGCTATCTATGCCTAGCTTACCTAGCTCATTGATCAAATGACTTAAGTCTACTTTATTATTTTTATCCTTAGGAGTGATTATAACTTTTACTCCTTTTTCTTCTAAAATGTCTTTCTTTTCATTATCGGAGCCCTCTGTACATGCAATTATTACTTCTCTTTCATTCAAGGTTTCTAAGATTTTTGACTCCATAGGTATCCTCAATTTAGAATCTACTATTATGGCTTTAGGACTTTTACCACTGCCCTCTTTTAATCTTGTAGTAAGCAACGGATCATCTGCTATTACTGTACCTATACCTACCATTATCCCCATAACCTTGTTTCTTATCTTATGAACATATTCCCTTGACTCTTCTCCACTTATCCACTTTGATTCTCCTGTATAAGTGGAAATTTTACCATCAATAGTCATTGCAGTTTTTAAAATTACAAAAGGTATTTTTTTTGTTATGTATTTAATAAATATTTCATTTAATTTTTTTGCTTCATTTTCTAAAACCCCAGTGATAACTTCAACACCCTTTTCTCTTAAAAAATTAATGCCTCTTCCTGCTACCAATGGATTTGGATCTTCCATGGAAATAATCACTCTTTTTATACCTGCTTTTATAATAGCTTCTACACAAGGAGGTGTTTTACCATAGTGACTACAGGGTTCTAAGCTTACATAGATATCAGCACCTGATGCTTTTTCTGCTGCCTCCCCTAGTGCGTAAACTTCCGCGTGTGGTCCTCCATAAAACTTATGATAACCTTTTCCAACTATTTCTCCATTTTTCACAACTACTGCACCTACTAAAGGATTTGGATTTACTGCTCCTTCTCCTTTTTTAGCTAAACCTAGTGCAATACTCATATAGTATTCATAAGAGTTATTATAACCTCTGTCCATTTTCTCACCTCTTCAATCTATGATTATTAAATATATTATTATTATTTTACATATTTTATATAAATTTACATTGAAAAAAAATGAAGATATGCACATACCGATATTTCTTTGTCTACATTTTAGTATTCCATAAACTCGGTACATAATGCTTATATTATGTATTTTAAAATTAATAAAGGTCCTGATGACGCAGTATGACTCAAAATCCATTAGCATACTGACTAGTTATTTTTTAAAGATGCCTAAAAGCCCCTGAAAAAACTTTCAGGGGCTCATATGTCAAATATAAATACTGACAAATAATAATAATCTTTCTTTCATCCAGACTTTACTGTCGGTACTGGAGTTTCACCAGTTCATGCTGATTACTCAGCTCGCGGACTTTACCGCCGGTCGGGAATTACACCCTGCCCTGAAAGTTTAATATATTGAATTTTTAATCACAAATTCAATATATATTATTCTAATAATTTTGTCAATTAATTTTATAAAATTTCCTCTATATTTAATAAAAATACATAACTCTATTCTGTTATTTACATTTTATTGTATAATAGTTATATGAAACTCCTTCTCCTACTGTCGAATGAGTAAGCGACCATATCAAAATCATAGATTTTGTATGTCTGCTTATAGGATTCAAAGATTGAAAGTTTAGTTATTAATCAACATATAGTATCAATTTGAAAATAAATTTTTAAATTCTTTAGGGGGAAAATTTATGGAGGTTGTATTAGATTTTAATTTTAAGCTAGATAAAAAAATAGTAATTAATACTCTAAAATCTTACTGCGAAACAATAACTGATGAAGAAATCAGTTCAATATACGAAGCCTTGCTGCCTGTTCTGTATGAGTCTGTACAGCCAACAGGAATATTCAACATAGATATAAAGGGTAAAGACTTTACTTTTGATGTAATTAATGACTTTGACCACATTGTATATTGTATTGTTACCATAGGAGACAAAATTACTGAAAAGGTAAATGAGTTTTTTTCTTACGCTAAGATGAAGGAAGCTATGGTTCTTGATGCTATGGCCACATCTTACCTTTTTGAAATAAGTTCTCAGCTATTCGATCATATATATGAAAAAGTTAAAATATTAGGATTAGGACTTAGTCACAGAATAGCTCCTGGTGATGGAGAAATTCCCCTTTGGTATCAAAAAAACATTCTAGATGCACTGGATTCGAAAAATTTTCTTGGAATATATGTAAATGAAGACTTCATGCTTACATCTCTTCGATCACTAGCATATATTTATGGGGCAGATGAGCATAAACCTTTAAGCGCCGTAGACCACGATTGCAGTAGATGCTCAAACAAGGGATTTTGCAGCATGAAAAAATATTAGCTATAGCACAAACAGGATTCTTGCTTTCAGATTAAAATTTTTTGTAAGTCATCGGATAAATCAAAATTTAACTACGGAGGTGGAATGGAAAGTGTGGACTATTTTGATTTCTTTATCGATTGGTATTCTTATAGGCTATTTTTTTAACCTAAGTGACAAGCAAAAGAGTTATAACGGACGTATACAGCAAATAGGTGTTATTTTTCTTTTGTTCTGTATGGGAGCATCAGCTGGAGGTAATAAATCTATTATGGTCAACTTAAAAAATATAGGCAAAATATCTTTGACCTTTGCCCTATTGACTTCTATATGCAGTATAATTTTAGTTTTCTTTGTAACTTCCTATTTTATGAGAGGAGGAGAGGAGTAATGACAGGCTCAATAATTATTGCAGTTATTGCTGGAATGTTGTGTGGATACTTTGTAATGCCTCAAAATATAACAGATAATCTCAATACTTTATCTACTATATCTCTGAACTTTTTAATATTATCTATTGGAATTGATGTAGGATCAAATAAAAGTCTAATTAAGAATTTAAAAAAGAGCGGTTTTAAAATTATATTAATTCCTGCTTGTATTATTCTCGGAAGTTTCGCTGGTGGTATTTTAACTGCATTAATTTATAATCTTTCCTTTAAATCTAGCTTATCTATAGCCTCTGGTTTTGGCTGGTATAGTCTTTCAGGAATACTGCTTACGAATCTAGATGGCGCGCAGGTAGGAACTACGGCTTTCCTTACAAATGTATTTAGAGAGCTTATTGCTGTTGTACTAATACCTGTAGTAGCTGTAAAGCTAAACCACTACACAGCAATAGCACCTGCTGGTGCTACTTCAATGGACACAACTTTACCTTTAATAGCAAAAGCTACAACTCCAGAAATTACTGTAATTTCTTTCTTAAATGGAGTTATATTAAGCTCATTAGTGCCAATATTTATATCATTTTTTTATACATTGAATTGGTAGTATAGAAATGCACTTTAGAAATTTAGCTTATACATAATAGTATTACCAAACTTCAGCAGATAAAAAAATTAGGCTATTCTATAATTTTCAACTATAGGAATAACCTAATTTATATGTTACTAGCTTAACTTTGACGTTTTTTGTTTCTAATCTTCCTATATACCATATCAGATGTTATTGCAAGAAGTAAAAAAGCTGAAAGTAATATCTGAAGTTTTTCTCCAGTTGAAGGATTGAAGCGGGCAACTAACTGGATTAAAAGTATAAATGTTCCTGTAAAAATAAGAAAGTTTATTTTAAAGTTAATATACTTTTTATCTATTCCTTCTGCGTCAATCATAAGCTTTTTTCTAATAGCTTTGTTATACTTCATTCCTAACCCCTGTAGGATACCTGTTATCCCAAAAAGTGTTAATAGTGGTCCCCATGCAACACTATCCATATTTAAAAACCTCCAATTTCTATATACTACAGCATAATTGTCTTACAATAGCTTATTAAAGATTATACCACGTATAGAGCCAAATTTCAAAATTTTTTGCAACTTCAAATCTCAGCAAATTTTACCACACTACAAGTGGGATTAACTTAAATTAAGGATGTGATTATATATGACACTAACTAAGATAAAGGGAAATACTTATTACATAAACTCAGTTACAAACTCAGGAATATTTGCATTTAAAAATAAAAACTGTCTAATAATTGATACTGGAAGTAATAATTCAGATGCTAAAAAAATTGAAGAGATACTTATAGAAAATAACCTTCATCCCAAGTATATAATAAATACACATAATCACCTTGATCACAATGGTGGTAATACGTATTTTCAAAAGAGTTATCCAGGTTGCTTAGTTTATACCTCATTAAAAGAAAAGTTATTTATGGAGAACCCAGAAATTCAAGCTTCTATATTATTTTCTTCTACACCTATTAAAGGGATAGACAAAAGCAATAAACCTCTACATGTAGATTTTGTACTTGATTATGGAGTAAATAAAATTAATGATGAAAAATTTGAGATAGTTCCTCTAAAAGGACATTCCATTGAACAAATAGGTATAATAACTCCTGAAAAAGTATGTTTTCTTGGAGATTCTATATTCAGTAGTGAAATACTAGAAAAATATTCTTTTCCCTATCTTTATGACATAGAAGAAAGTATTGATACCTTAAATAGAATTAAAACCATAGATGCAGATTATTTTGTAATAAGCCATGCTAATGAAATATTAAATAGAGATAAAATTGAAAAGTTGGTTGATAAAAACCTGGAAAATATAGAAAGCTATAAGAATCAAATTTTAGACTTATTAGATCAGCCGCTAACCCGAGAAGATATACTAGAAAACTTATCGGTTTTAAATGACTTATCCCTTAATTTTTACCAATACCATCTAAATTTCGGCGGTGTCTCTGCATTTATCTCCTATTTATTTTCTAAAGGACTTATTCAATATTCTATAGAAGATGGAAAGCTTTATTACTTTAAAAAACCTGAATAAAAAATATCTTCCCATGTACTTATGTATATGGGAAGATATAACAACGATTACATTCCTGTAAATACTTATATTTAAGAAGCTTTCTTTTCTCGGTTCATTACGCTATGACTTCTTCCATATGCAAAGTATACTACGAATCCTATAAGAAGCCATATTACAAATACCATTTTTGTGAAATTTGGTAGTTTAAAAATTAAGAATACACAGAAAGCCACTGATATAAATGGAGTAACTGGAACCCCTGGGCATTTAAACTCTCTCTTAATATCAGGTCTTTTCTTTCTAAGAACTACAACTGATATTGAAACTATGGCAAATGCACTTAGTGTACCTATGTTTGTCATTTCTGCTAATTTTCCTATTTGTAAGAATCCTGATAAAACCATTGTTAATACACCAATTAATATTGTACTCTTTACAGGTGTACCAAACTTTGGATGAACATCTGAGAATACTTGTGGTAATAATCCATCTCTTGATAATGAGAATAGTATACGAGTTGCTCCAAATGTCATAACAAGTAATACTGATGTAATACCTGCTACTGCTCCAACAGCAACAAGAGCTGAACCCCAGTTTACTCCTATTTGAGTAAGTGCATAAGCAACTGGTGCTGCATTATTTTTATATGACATATAAGGAAGAACTCCTGTTAATATTGCTGAAACTACAATATATAATACTGTACAAACTAAAAGTGATGCAACTATACCTATTGGTAAGTCTCTTTGAGGATTTTTAACTTCTTCTGCAGCTGTAGCAACAGCGTCAAATCCTACGTATGCAAAGAATATAATTGCTGCTCCTGTAAACACACCGTTAACTCCATATGGGAAAAATGGGTGCCAGTTAGCTGGATTAACGTGACCTACTGCTGCAACTATAAATAGAATAACGCAGCCTAACTTAACTATAACGAGTATGTTATTTAACTTAGCACTTTCACTAACACCTTTAACAAGTAAAGCCATTATTACTGCTAGTATAAGTATGGCTGGAAGATTTACTATTCCACCATTTTGTCCTGGAGGATTAGCTAATGCTGCTGGTACGTGAATGCCTGCTGCTGCTAAAAGCTCTACAATATATCCTGACCATCCTACTGCAACAGCAGCAACAGCAACAGTATATTCTAGAATTAAGTCCCATCCTATAATCCATGCCCAAATTTCACCTAATCCAACATATCCATAGGTGTAAGCACTACCTGCAATTGGAATCATAGCTGCAAGTTCTGCGTAACATAAAGCTGCAAATGTACAAGTGATACCTGAAACAATAAATGAAAGAATAAGTGCTGGCCCTGCATAATCTGCTGCAGCAACTCCTGTAAGTACAAAGATACCTGTTCCTATAATTGCACCGATACCTAACATTGTAAGTTCGAATGCACCAAGTACCTTTTTAAGAGATCCTTTTCCCGAAGCTTGAGCTAACAATTCCTCAATAGGCTTCGTTCTAAAAATTGACTTTGAGTTTGACATTAAAGCCACTCCTTCCCCTTATTATTAATAAAATAAGTGTAAAATATTGAGATATAATGTAATAAAATTGATAAAATAGTGTAAAAATTTAAAAAAATTTGATTGAATTGAATTACTAATATAATAGCACATATTTTTTCTAAACCTTTAAAAGTTAAATTATTTTTTATTTTCCCAATTTTCTTGACACTTTTGAGTCATAAGTATCCTAAAACCAGTCATACCAACTCATATACAAAACTACTAAAATGCAAGAATACAATTACTTCTTTAAATTTTTTTTTCAATTAGTCAAATGACAAAAAAAATTTAATCACAAATTAACTTTTTCAATTAAGTATTGATATGTTTTTAAAGATTTCTATTCTTATGTCTAAATAATTTGCATTTTTAAAATATTCTATTCATTTTTATTATCTTAATTTTCTACAAAGAATAGATAGTGTTTTAGCGCAAAACAAAGGGATACCTTGCGTTTTATTGCAAGGTATCCCTTTATTATTAAAATATTATTTTTTTATTTTGCTTGTTCTTCAAAGTTCATAGTGCTATGAGCTTTACCATATGCGAAGTATATTACAAAGCCTATAGCAAGCCAGATTAAAAATACCAATTTTGTAAAGTTAGGTAATGAGTATATTAAGTATAAGCAGAATATTATTCCGATAACAGGAACAACTGGAACTGCCGGACAGCTAAATGGTCTTTCAACATCTGGTCTCTTCTTTCTAAGAACCATAACTGAAGCTGAAACTACAATGAACGCTGCAAGTGTACCAATGTTTGTCATTTCTGCAAGTCTTCCTATTTGAACAAATCCTGAAAGCACCATAGTCATAATACCAACAAGTATAGTACTCTTTATAGGTGTTCCAAACTTAGGGTGAACTTCTGCAAATACTTGTGGTAACAATCCATCTCTTGATAGTGAGAATAGTATACGAGTTGCTCCAAATGTCATAACAAGTAATACTGAAGATATACCGCAAACTGCACCTACTGATACTAGAGCCGAACCCCATCCTATTCCTACAGAAGATAACGCATAAGCAACTGGAGCTGCATTACCATGGAACTGTGCATAAGGAACCATACCTGTAAGTATACCTGATACTATAATATATAATACTGTACATATTGCTAATGATGCAATTATACCTATTGGTAAATCTCTTTGAGGGTTTTTAACTTCTTCTGCTGCAGTTGTAACTGCGTCAAATCCAAGGTAAGCAAAGAATATTATAGCTGCACCTTTAAATACACCATTAACACCAAATGGGAAAAATGGATTCCAGTTAGCTGGCTTAACATGTCCAACACCAACAACTATAAATAATATAACAACCGCTAATTTTATTACAACAAGTATGTTGTTTAACTTAGCACTTTCACTAACACCTTTGATAAGTAAAGCTGTTATTACAAATAGAACTAGTACAGCCGGTAAATTAATTATGCCACCTTTTTGTCCTGGAGCATTACAGAATGCATCAGGGATATTTAGGCCGCCTGCTCTAAGTAACGAAACAATGTATCCTGACCAACCAACAGCAACAGCTGCAACCGCAACTACATACTCTAGAATTAAGTCCCAGCCTATAATCCATGCCCAAATTTCACCTAGTCCAACATACCCGAAGGTGTAAGCACTACCTGCAACAGGAATCATAGCAGCAAGTTCAGCGTAACACAATGCAACGAAAGCACAAGTAATACCACAGAATATAAATGATAACATAAGTGCTGGTCCTGCATAATCTGCTGCAGCAACCCCTGTAAGAACAAAAATACCTGTTCCTATGATTGCACCAATACCTAACATCGTGAGCTCAAATGCTCCTAGAACCTTTTTAAGCCCCTTCCCTTTCGTTTGAGCCAACATAGCCTCAAGAGACTTCGTTCTAAAGATAGACTTGTTACTCGCCATTTTAAAAACACTCCTTTCGAATAAAAAAATATAATAAATATAATGAATTTTTTAACTATTGTAATTATAGCATACATTTGGGACAAGTATTTATTTTTCGTAATATTTTGAATATTCCAATTTTAATATTTATTTATACATTCAACCGCTTAAAAATCAACACTTTGAAGACTATACTGATTTTTTTTTGCAAAAATTTTTTAAAATTTTTATTAATTTTGTATTAACTACCTCTTTTATTTGAATAATTATTGTTAGCAAAAATTTATAATTATTCATTTTATATAATAATCTATATTTTCTAAATGTTTAAAATATTCCTTAAATCAATGTTAATTTTTTATTTAATGAGAAAAATAAGGAGTAGCTGCATGTATTTCTGCATTTCTACTCCTATGTTCCTCATTTATATATATGCTGCTAAATCATTTAAAATGTGCTTCCTAGTAATTTATTATTGTCTATAGATATAACACCTAAATTATATATTTGTACTAATTTTCCCTTGTATTCAGTTTCTTTTCCTGTACCAAGCTCTGTAACTACAGCTTTTGAAGGATTATTAACAAATATTCTTCCATCCCTAGCTATATATATGTTGCTCTTATCAACTGATTCAGGTAAAGTCATAGTTTTCATATTATCCTTCGTTTTCTTTAGGTTAATGATAAATATTTTTTTAACTTTTCCATTCTGGCCGTTTCCAATATAAATTTGATCTTCAGCATCTGTATTTAAAAGATAATGAGTAGCATTTTCTCCTGTAGCAATAGGATTTTTTAAGCCTATTCCTCTTATTCTATTATAGGTTGTATCCTCGTAAATTAGTCTATCCTCTTTATTTTGTGCAGCTATTTTGCCCAACTTACAATTAGGATATTTAGTTTCTTCAACTTGAGCCATTACATTTATACGATACAACCTGCTTCTTACTCCTTCTTTTCCAACTTTAACATATGTTACATTTGTAGCACTAGATATAGCCATATCTAGTACTTCATATTTATCATCAGGTAAAGATATCTTCATTTCTTTATTATTTTCATTACTTAAAAAACTTTTAGCATCTTTTTTTGCATTGTAAGATTCAAATTTTAAATGATTTGCATCAAAGCCTCCCGTATACTTCTCTGCTATTAACATTATATCTCTATCCGGAAGCCACTTATATGAAGAAAACTCTGCACCATTTTCGAATTTCAGTTCTTTCTTCTTATTGTTTGATGTATCAACTACATATAATACATCATTATCATAATAAGAAATGTAATTGCCATTATAAGAAACTCCAACATTTTTAGCACTTTCCGGAATTTTTACGTTAATTTTATTTGGACCTTTCTTCGAAATGATATCAACTTTTTTAGCATTAAAATTAGTTTCATCACTTAAATAAAATTTATCAACATATAGGAGACCAATCAATTCTAATGTTATAGGAATTAAACTCCATATAATTAATCTTTTTAGTACTTTCATCATTGCACTCTCCTCTAAGGTTTTACATATATTGCCGTAGCAACAGTTCTTTCGCCATTCCAGTCACATGGATCATTTATAACCTCTCCATCTAAATACATAGTTGACGAGGAACCTCCATCAAGGTTACTAGCGTTAACTGCACCTTGTTGTATGAGTATGTTTTGCACCTCTTTTAAAGAAGCACCAGGTTTTAATCCTTTTCTACCGTCAATAACTAGCATTATTACAGTTCCATCCTGTTTTTGCCCTATAGCTGTTCTAGGATTTAATCCTTCGTCATCAACAGCCACAGGTTTACTATTTATTACAAGAGTATTTCTAAAAGAAACAGCCTCTACTACACCTTCTTTTCTCAAATCACTTACAGTGTGATCTCCGACAATTAACTTCCCATCCTTTGTAAATGCGGTTACATTTACTCTCTCATTGTCCTTAATGTCACTATAAACTACTTTCCCATCAGATATAACAACCCCTTCTGGATAAGCTCCTGTACCAGACCATAACTTACCATTATTAGGAGACCTATCAGTAAAGCCTCCGCCATTTACAGCAGCTACAGCATTATTTGCCGCTGCTATTTCACTAGTTCTCTGACCCACTTCTCCAATTTTATTTGTGTACCCTATTTTCATTCTCGTAGGGTCTTTAATTTCAAGTATATACCCATCAAACTTTTTAGTATGAATGTCATATCTTTCTATGCCCTTATCACTTGCATGACTAACCTGAATCGTATTCAAGTTTTCCGACTCACTTCCACTTACTCTACCAGATTGATCACCCTTTATTAGCTTACTTATTTCGTCCTTTGATAAAAAAGTAGTAGCAATATATTGATGACTAAAGGTTGCCATAGCAGTACCTACTATAGTCTTTTTAACATTTTGAAAGGGTCCGTAAAAAACCAGCAATGGTGTTGTAACAGCCGCTACTATAAGTTCATAAATTATAAAGGTTATAAGCACTTTTGCAGAAAATTTCTTCCTTTTTTTAGCCCTAGTACTTTTTTCTTCTTTTTTCATATTTACCTCCAAACATAATAGGTATTTTGCATATAGAAAGTTATACATTAAGGCATCTTCAAAAAATAACAAAGTTATTTTTTGAAGAGCCTTGATATTCTCAAAATTAATAAAACATACATAACACATTTTACTATTATTTTAGTTTTTTTTCTACCACATAGTTTTGAACAAGATTTAAATTTTACTATTTCATTATACGTAAAATTACTTAATTTTACAATATTGTAATATTAAACATAAATATAGAGCGCATATTGCTTCCACAATACACGCTCTATAAACATACTTCTAAATTTAGATTTAAATTCTATAGTTTACCTATATCATTTCTATAATAAATTCCTTCAAAACTTATATTCTTCAAATCTTTATATGCTTTATCTATAGCTTCATCTACAGTATTTCCTAATGCTTCAGTACATAGAACCCTGCCTCCATTAGTTTTCAAAATACCATCTTCATATTTAACACCAGCTGCAAAAACTCTATTTGCTTTGTTTATACCTATAATCTCTATACCAGTGTTATATTTTCCTGGATATCCCTGAGATGCTGCAACAACACAACAGGATGCACCATTATTCCAGCATAATTCAAACTGTGATAATTTTTTATTAATAGCAGCATATATGAGCTCTACTAAATCACTATTCATAAGAGGCAAAACAGCTTGAGTTTCAGGGTCTCCGAATCTCATATTATACTCAAGTAAATATGGGCCTTTTTTAGTTATCATAATCCCAAAGAATATTATACCTGCAAAATCTAAACCTTCTTCTTTAAGACCTTTTAAGGTAGGCTCCATTACATCCTTTTTAAATGCTTCTAATACCTCTTCTGTGCAATATGGATTTGGGCATATAGCCCCCATTCCTCCTGTGTTAGGTCCCTTTCCACCATCATAAATTTGCTTATGATCCTTTGCCGAAACAAAAGGGATTATTGTTTCTCCATCTGTTATAGAGAGAATCGAAGCTTCTGGTCCTTCCAAAAACTCTTCAATAACTAGTTTTTTCCCTGAACCTTTAAAAATATCTTTAACCATAAACTCTATTACAGTATTTTCCGCCTGTTCATAGTTTTCACATATAACTACACCTTTGCCAGCTGCTAATCCATCTGCTTTTATTACTATAGGATACTCACAAGCCTTGAGGAACTTTAAAGCCTCATCTTTATCTTCGAAAACCTCATATGCCGCCGTTTTTACATTATACTTTTTCATAAAGGCTTTAGCATAGGCCTTACTGCCTTCAAGGAGAGCAGCATCAGCCGAGGGTCCAAAAATCTTTAAGCCTAAAGCTTTAAATTTATCTACAATACCCTCCGTAAGAGGAACTTCAGGTCCTACAATAGTAAGTTCAATATTATTTCCTTTTGCAAAGTTTGCAAGTCTATTTATATCTTCTATATTTACATTTTCACACTTTTCCTCTATAGCTGTTCCGCCATTTCCTGGTGCACAATAAACTTTCTTTACAGAATTATTTTGAGCTACCTTCCATGCAATAGCATGTTCACGTCCACCAGAACCAACTATTAGTATGTTCATACATTACACCTCTTATCTCTTTTAATGTTTAAAGTGTCTCATGCCAGTGAACACCATAGATATTCCACTTTTGTTACATTCCTCTATAGACTGAGCATCTCTTATAGATCCACCTGGCTGAATTATAGATTTTATACCGTACTTAGCTGCTTCTTGTACTACATCTTCAAATGGAAAGAAAGCATCTGACGCAAGTACTACACCGTCGCCAGCTCTATCAAGAGCATGACAAGCTGCCCATATTCTATTAACCTGTCCGCCACCAATTCCTTTAGCCATTCCATCTTTTACAACAACAATAGCATTGGATTTTACATATTTACATACTTTCATTCCAAATAATAAATCATTCATCTCCTGATCTGTTGGAGCCTTTTCTGTTACTACTTTTGTTTCGTTAACTAATTTATCATCAGCTGATTGTACAAGTATTCCTCCATCAACCTTAGTAATTTCTGCTTTATTTTCAGGTTTTACATCACATTTAATAACCCTTAAATTCTTCTTAGATCTTAAAATTTCCAAAGCCTCTTCCTTGAAGTCTGGAGCAATCACTATTTCTAGAAAAATTTTAACCATTTCTTCTGCTGTCTTTTTATCAATCTTTTTGTTTATAGCTACAATGCCGCCAAAAATTGAAGTAGTATCGCACTGATAAGCTTTAATATATGAATCATAAACACTATTTCCAACTGCTACTCCGCATGGTGTATTATGCTTTACCGCACAGCAAGCAGTTTCTTCAAACTCGCTTACTACCTTCCAAGCAACATCCATATCCTTTATATTGTTGTAGGAAAGCTCTTTTCCATTTAATTGTTCAAAATCTTTCATAGAGCCCTTTTCTACAGTAGATGTATAATAAGCTGCACTTTGATGCGGATTTTCCCCATATCTCAAGTTCATGGATTTTTTATAAGAAAGAGTTAAGTACTCTGGATATTCTTCTTCTAGTAAGAAATTACTTATAGCTCCATCATAAGCTGACATGAGATTAAATACTTTTCCCGCTAGTTTTCTTCTTGTTTTAAAATCTACATCTCCATTTTCTTCTATCTGAGTTATAACATCGCTGTAATCATTGACATCCGTAAGCACAATAACATCTTGAAAATTTTTAGCAGCTGCTCTTATCATCGTAGGGCCACCAATATCTATAAACTCAACTTTTTCTTCAAAGCTTAAATCTTCTTTAACTTTATCGAAGAAAGGATATAAATTTACTACGACAACATCAATTGGCTTTATTCCCTTTTTCTCTATAGTTTCCATATGCTTCACGTTATCTCTTATAGCTAAAATCCCTCCATGAATAAAAGGGTGAAGTGTTTTAACTCTTCCGTCTAGTATCTCCTCAAAACCAGTTACATCTGAAACCTCTGTAACTTCTATACCGTTATCCTTTAAGTATTTAAAGGTTCCACCAGTAGAAAGTATTTCTACACCTTTCTTTATTAAAAAATTGGCTAACTCTAATACGCCATCTTTATTAAAAACACTTATAAGAGCGCGATTTAACATTTTGCATACCTCCAACTATTTTATAATTACTTTTCTTCCATTAACCTTTATTCTTCCATCGCATATAAGTTTTATAGCTTCTGGAAGAGCTTTATGTTCCTGTTCTAATATCCTTTTCTGTAAAAGCTCAGCAGTATCTTCTCCATATACTGGTACAGTTTTTTGCAATATAATCGGACCAGTATCTGTTCCATTATCTACAAAATGTACAGTACATCCTGAAACCTTAACTCCATGCTCTACAGCACTCTCATGTACTTTGATACCATACATACCATCACCACAAAATGCAGGTATTAAAGATGGATGAATATTAATTATTTTATTTTCAAATTTTGAAATTAAGTCGCCTTTAAGTATAGATAACCATCCTGCACAAACTATAAGATCTACTTTATCACAAAGAAGCTTAAGTATTTCATCAGAAACTCTGCCTTTGTGTATTTTTCTATCAATAACATAAGCTTTTATATCATTTGTCACAGCTCTTTCAAGTGCGTATACTTCTTTCCTATCACTTATAACAGATTCAATACTACAGTTTGATAAATACCCGCTTTTAATAGCATCTATAATCGATTGAAGGTTTGTTCCTCCACCAGATACAAGGACAGCTATTTTAAACATACTTCTTTTTCCCCTTTTTTAACATATCCTATTTTGTATGCCTTCTCACCCATTCTGCCAAGTTCTTCAATAACATTATTTGAATCTTCTTCTTTAACACATAAAACAAATCCTATCCCCATATTGTATGTGTTAAACATATGATTTTCATCCACACCCTTGCTAATAATATACTTAAATATTTCTGGAACTTCAAAACTATCTCTATTTATAACTGCAGTAAAATCATCTTTAAACATCCTTGGTATATTTTCAAAGAATCCACCACCAGTAATGTGTGCCATTCCTCTTATTTCAAACTTTTCTATAAGCTTAAGTACTGGTTTTACATAGATTTTTGTCGGAGTTAATAGCTCCTCTCCTATCTTCTTTCCACCAAAATCCTCTTCCAGATTTGTAATAAGTTTTCTAATAAGTGAGTACCCATTGCTATGAGGCCCACTAGAAGCTATTCCTATAAGTACATCATTTTCTTGAATTTTGCTGCCATCGATAATGCTGTCTTTTTCTACGATTCCAACTGAAAATCCAGCTATATCATATTCTCCTTCTGGATAAAAACCAGGCATTTCTGCGGTTTCGCCTCCAATTAAAGCACATTCAGCTTGAACACATCCATCAGAAACTCCTTTAACTAAGTCTGCAGCAACCTTTGCATCAAGTTTTCCACAAGCTATATAATCAAGAAAGAATATTGGCTTAGCACCATGACACAAAATATCATTTACACACATGGCCACACAATCTATACCAACTGTATCATATTTTTTTGTTTTAAAAGCTATTTCAAGCTTTGTTCCAACTCCATCTGTTCCTGAAACAAGTACAGGATTTTTATATTGACCAAGCTCAAACATGCCTGCAAAACTTCCTAAATTATTTAAAACCCCAGGAATAAATGTTCTTTCTGCATGTCTTTTTATAAGCTTTACTGATTCATAACCCTCTTCTATATTAACTCCTGAATCCTTATAGGTTATCATAGTTTCACCCCTATTCTATTATTCTAAACGTTCTTTTGCCGCTTCCATCGGTGCTGATACAGGATATACACCACTAAAACATCCTAAGCAAAATCCTTTGTTTTCTTCTAAAGACTGTATTAACCCTTCCATGCTTATATATCCTAAACTTTCTGCTCCAATTTCCTGTCTTATTTCTTCTACAGTGGAATTTGCTCCTATAAGTTCACTTCTGTAAGGAGTGTCTATTCCAAAATAGCATGGATATTTTACTATAGGAGAAGAAACTCTAAAATGAACCTCTTTTGCTCCAGCTTTTCTTAAGGTTTCCACTAGTCTTCTACTAGTAGTTCCCCTAACTATAGAATCATCTACAATTACTACTCTCTTACCTTTAACATTTACTTTTAGAGGATTAAGCTTTACAGAAACAGCTCTTTCTCTCATTTCTTGCGAAGGGGTTATAAAAGTTCTTCCAACGTACTTGTTCTTTATAAAACCAATTCCATATGGAATACCAGATGCCGCTGCATAACCTACTGCAGCTGCGATACCTGAATCCGGAACACCTATAACTATATCTGCTTCTGCTGGACTTTCTTCAAATAACTTCTTCCCAGTTCTTACTCTTGATTCATACACGTTTATACCGTCTATTGTGCTATCTGGTCTTGCAAAATATATATATTCAAAAGCACAGGTTTCACATTTTGTTCTTTCTGCAAAATTTATAGATCTAATTCCTTCTTCGTCTATTATAACAATTTCTCCCGGCTCTACATCTCTTACAAAGTCTGCACCAACAGAATCTAATGCACAGCTTTCTGAAGATAATATATAACTATCGTTTATTTTTCCTATGCATAATGGTCTTATTCCATTTGGATCACGGACACCAATAAGTTTATCTTGAGTTAAAATCACTATAGCATAAGAACCCTTTATTGCCTGAATAGCATCAACTGTTGCTTTTTCTATTCCTTTTTTACCGCCTCTTGCTATAAGATTTAAAATTACTTCGGTGTCTATAGCCGTTTGAAAGACACATCCACAGTCCTCTAAAAGCTCTCTTATAATATCTGCATTTACAAGATTTCCATTATGAGCAATAGCAATGGATCCTAATTTATACTTTCCAATTATAGGCTGTGCATTATTAACATGACTAGCTCCTGTAGTTGAATATCTTACATGTCCTATAGCTGATATTCCCTTTAGTTCTTCTAGTACTTTCTGGTTAAAAATATCAGATACTAATCCCATATCCTTGTGTCCATTTAATTCTTTTCCATCGGATACTACAATACCTGCACTCTCCTGCCCTCTATGTTGTAGAGCATATAATCCATAGTAGGTAATAGATGCTACATCTAGATTTTCCTTAGAAAAAATACCAAACACTCCACATTCATCTTTAAACTTGTCCTCTTCAAAATCTAAGGATAAAGGAGCATTAAAATTTTCTGTTAGGTTGCTCATATAACCTTTCCCCTTCTCTTTCTAAATTATTATTTAATATGCCACTTATTAATTTCCACTTATTCTATTAAGTATTTCTATATATGCCTCTTTGACATTTCCTAAATCTCTTCTAAATCTATCTTTATCAAGCTTTTCATTAGTATTTACATCCCAGAATCTACATGTATCTGGTGAAATCTCATCTGCTAAAAGAATTTCTCCATTATATCTTCCAACTTCAATTTTAAAGTCTATTAATTTTATTCCTTGCTTTAAGAAGAACTCCTTTAAGGTATCATTAACCTTTTCTGCTATTTTATATATAAGCTCTAATTCCTCAAAAGTTGCGAGCCCTATTCCAACAGCATGATAGTCATTTATTAAAGGATCTCCTAAATCATCGTTTTTATAGCTTAATTCAAAAACCGTAGTTTTAAGTTCTGTACCTTCTGCTATGCCATATCTTTTAGCCATGCTTCCAGCTGCCACATTTCTAACTATAACTTCTAAAGGAATGATTTCAACTTTCTTACAAAGTTGCTCTCTCTCATTTAATTTTCTTTCAAAGTGGCTTTTTACACCATTTTTCTCTAATAACTCAAATAACATTGAAGTTATTGCATTATTTAATGTTCCTTTATCTTCTATTTGCCCCTTCTTTTCTCCGTTAAAAGCAGTAGCATCATCCTTATAGTAAACTATTACTTTATTTGCATCATCTGTAGCATAAATTTTCTTTGCTTTTCCTTCGTATAACATTTCTCTTTTTTCCATTTTAAAATTCAACCCCTTCTTCATTTTCTTTAATAAATTTTTCTTTCATGTTCTTTCTATATTCTTTTAATTTATTTTTAATTTCTGGATATTTTAATGATAAGATTTGAACCGCAAGCATACCAGCATTATAACTATTGTTTATGCCTACAGTAGCTACCGGAATAGATTTCGGCATTTGAACTATTGATAAGAGAGAATCCATGCCATTAACTGCAGCATTAATTGGAACCCCTATAACAGGAAGAACAGTGTGGGAAGCTATAACTCCTGGAAGGTGAGCTGCAAGTCCTGCCCCAGCTATTATACATTCGCATCCACCCTCTTCAACTTTTTCTATTGTTTCCATAAGCTTTTCAGGTACTCTGTGCGCTGATAGTATGTAAGCCTTATATTCTATATTAAACTCCTTTAAAACACTCGCTGCACCCTTCATTTTTTCAGTATCAGATTTACTACCAAAAATAATAGCAACTTTCATGGAAAATCCTCCTTGTAATTTAAATAAAATAAAAGTTTCGCTAGAATTCCTCGGGGAATCCAGTAGCGAAACTTTACGCTTGCTAAATATTAATCCAAATCACTAGGATTAATAAATATCACTGCAATACTAGATTCACCCATAGAGACAGGAAATTTAAGGTTTCCTCGTAGAGACTCCTGAACCATATTATCAGGATTATACGGATGACTTTTTATTATCTTGTATATTCATGTTAACATAGCATTTTTAAAAAATCAATATATTTATATTTATTTTTAATTAAACATTCGTCATTAACGAAGACTTATTGCAATTTTAACGTTTTATTATTCGTATCATTACGAACTTTATACAACAATGAACTTTCACTAACAAATTTTCACAATA
Organism: Clostridium aciditolerans; assembly: GCF_016316925.1. GTDB lineage: Bacteria > Bacillota > Clostridia > Clostridiales > Clostridiaceae > Clostridium_AM > Clostridium_AM aciditolerans. Next base: position 122,342 of record NZ_JAEEGB010000008.1, read on the forward strand.
TACAGACCCTCATTCATAAAGTAAAAATTTTGCGACGCAATATTTTCAGAGGACAGAGGACAATTGACAGAGGACAGTGACTGTTGCTTTTCTTCCGTTACACTACGGAAAACCTTTAAGTTATATTTCAGCAATAGGCGGCTTTGTCGTAAGCCGTTAGGCCGTGTCAATTGTCAATCCTCTATGATTTTTAAATTTTTCTTTGTGGTTTTAACAATAGAATTTAAGATTTTATTTAGTTCTTTACATTTAACAATCAATTTCTCTGATGCGTTAGCATCAATATATTTATTAGCAATTAAAAGTTCTAACCAATACTCTGTTTCAGATGCTTCTTTAAGAGCTATATTCATCTTATTTAAAAAATCTCTTCTACTTTGAGCTTCTAGCCCTTCTTTTACGTTTGCTCCTATACTTGTTCCTGATCTAAGAATTTGTTTTGAAATAATGTATTCCTTCGTTTCTTCAACTAAATATTTATATAAGTTAACAATTTCTTTTGCAAAAACAAAGGCTTTTTTATAAATTAAGTTTTCTTTCAATCTTTAACCTCCTAAATTTATCAATCCATCTAAAATATTAGACTTATTCATATAAATTTATTCAGTTTTTAAAAATGTGAAATCTAGATTTATAAATTAAAGATTTTTCGTAGTGTAACGTAGAAAAATCCTCCTTCACTGTCCTCTGTCAATTGTCCTCTGTCCTCTAATAAAAATTTTGCGTTGCATAATTTTTATTCTGCGAATTGAAGATTAAAGTATAATTGTTTTAGCTGAATTTAAGAATATGTTATAATAATTAATAATTAATTAATGGGAAGGTAATCATAAAATGTTTGAAATCTTAGTTATCATATTATTATTTGGTATAACTATTTTTATGTCAAAAAATAATTTTAAATCAAGATCAGATGAATTGAAGGCAAACCTTAAGGAATTTAATTTAGAAATAAAAAATAAATTTTATTCTATGCCAGAGGATAAACAAAAGGAATTTTTATCTTTGTTAAATCCTGAGTGGAAAGTTAATTTCGAAAGCATACTCAGCAATAACTTCAATTACGCTGCAAACGCTTGGGCATTACAACAACAAATAGCTAAACAGCAAGAATTATTTATAGAGCTTGATAAGTATGCAAACAAGTAATAGGAGGAATGGTTTATGAAGCTTGTATGTATAGGTGACAGTCTAACTTACGGATATGCAATTTTTAGAAAGGATTGTTGGGTAGAGCTCATCAGAAATAAACTAAATATTGATGTCATAAACAGAGGAGTAAATGGAGATACTACCGCAGGTATGCTTTCAAGATCCTATCAAGATATTATACAAAGCACACCTACCCATGTCATTATAATGGGAGGGTCCAATGACTTTATTGCTAACCGCGCTCTGCACTTGGTTCAAGAGAACATAGAGCAACTAGTTAATGAAGCCATCGAGAATAACATTGTTCCAATACTAGGAATCGAGCCTCCTATAGATAAAGTATTAGCACAAAGAAAATGGACTGATGCCGTAGACTATGACCAAATAAATTCTACATTAAGTAACTATAGAAATTGGATTATTGAATTTGCAAAAGAAAATGGTATAAATTATATAGATTTTCACGGCTGCTTCTTAGAAATGCTTAAAGACAAAGATCCGAGAGAAATGTATGTCGATGGATTACACCCAACACCATACGGACACACAATTATGGCAAACTGCGTTATTGAACTTTTAAAAAACATATAGATTTCACAATTTAAAAATTGACTCAAAAGCTTGAAACTCGTAATATAAAAAAATTGCGAAGCATTTTTTTAGAGGACAATTGACAGAGGACAGTGAAGGTGAGTTTTCTTCCTTACATCAGAAAACTAATTTATTTTTTTAGGCTTGTTTTGCTAATGCAAAACACCGCTAATTTATATAAATTAAAGATTTTTCGTAGTGTAGCGGAGAAAAATCCTCCTTCACTGTCCTCTGTCAATTGTCCTCTGTCCTCTGATAAAAATAATACGTCGCAAAATTTTTATGTTCCGAATTGCTGTTACAACACTTATAGCACCTTTCTTAACTGTTCTGCATTATATTCTTTAAGTAATTTATTGTTGGCTTCATCTCTAATAATAAGATCTACTTTACCTTCCTTAATTTTAAGTACTTTTCCTTTAGTTTTTGTTCCTATAACATTTACTGGAGTTTTTAACATAAGCTCTTTTACGTCACTAGAATCACAGTATTCACACTTACCTTCATTTGTTATAACCCTTTTACATTCTGAACAATAATAGAGTCTTTCCATATAATTACCTCCTAGCATGTCATTTAAATTAATAACCATTGAAGCTAATCAGCAGAGCTGAAACTAAGAATTCTGTTCATAACATCTGCTTATTGCTTTTATCGGTACTTAATATATTCTATATTTTACTCAAATTTCCTTTCAGAAAATTAAAATAATTTAAAACATATTAACTGGAGATAAAACTTTATTATAGCTGGAACCTCTCTTAAATAGCCTGTGATTTCATGAGTCTTGTATTCTGTAACAAAAACCCCAGAATAAGAAGCCTTAATATCGCAGTATTTTGCTATTAAAGAAGCTCTTTTTAAATGATATTTATTTGATACCACAACAGCTGTTTTTAGATCTCTTTCTTTCATTATTTTCTTTGAATTTTGTAGATTTTCCATAGTTGTCATAGACTTATCTTCTTCTATGACATTAACCTTATTTACTCCTTTAGATATTAAGTATCTTTTCATAGCCTCAGCTTCAGATATATCTTCCCCGCTACCACGGCCCCCTGAAACAATAATGTAATTTCCATATCCTTCGCTGTATAACTTAGCAGCACGATCTAGCCTCCATGCTAAAAAAGGACTTGGTACCGTTCCATATACCTTGCAGCCTAAAACTATTATACAATCTGATTTTTGTGGCTTAGCAGTTTGACCAAAATAAATTATCGCAGACAATGAAATTAAAATAAACACAACTCCACATATTAATAAAATTTGTAAAAATTTAAATATCTTATTCATATTGAAATCACCCTTACCCCTAATTAAGCAGTCTATATAAACCATTCTATGACTTATATACAAAAGTTGTCAATGTTGAAATAAAAAACTACCTGCGGCATATTTCCGCAGGTAGTTTTTTTATAACTATTCTGGTAATAGTACAAATCTAATTATAAATAACAGTGCTAATATATAAACTATTGGATTAACTTCTTTTCGTTTTCCTGTTACTAATTTTACTATTGGGTAAAAAATTATTCCTGCTGCAATACCATTTGCTATACTGTAGCTAAAAGGCATAATAGCTATTGTAAAGAATGCTGGCAGCGCTTCTGTAAAGTCTTCGAAGTTTATCTTTGTAACAGCACCCATCATTAGCACTCCAACAATTACAAGTGCCGGTGCCGTAGCTTCTGCTGGAACCACTCCTACTAATCCTCCAAAGAATAGTGCTAGTATGAATAGAATTCCTGTTGTAAGAGATGTAAGTCCTGTTCTTCCGCCTTCTGATATACCTGATGTAGATTCTACGTAAGTAACTACTGTACTTGTTCCCATTATAGAACCAAATGTAGTAGCTAAAGCATCTGATAAAAGAGCCTTGTTCATGTTTTTAACTCTTCCATCTTTGTCTAGCATTTTTGCTTTTTGTGCTGTTCCAACTAATGTTCCTATAGTGTCAAATAAATCTACTAAACTGAAAGTTAATACAACCATAACTAAACTTGTGAAAGCTCCCAACATACCTGCTTCACCAAGCTTTAAAAGTCCTTTAAAATCAAAAGCAAAGAAAGTAGGTGCTAATGATGGTGGTGCACTTATTACTTTTATACCAGCAAGATGAGTTATTCCAAAAGGTATTCCTACAATAGTAGTTAATATTATTCCTATAAGTATAGACCCTTTAACCCCTCTTGACATTAGTATTCCTGTTATAACAATTCCTATAAGTGTTACAAGTGCGTGAGGATCTGTAAACTTTCCAAATCCAACTAAGGTTGCTGGATTAGCAACTATTATACCTCCACTTTTAAGCCCTATAAGAGCTATAAAAAGTCCTATACCGCCTGAGATAGCAAGTTTCAGATTATGTGGAAGTGCATCTACTATTTTTTCTCTGATTGACGTTACTGTTATTATTATAAAAAGTATTCCTGATACAAATACTGCCGCTAAGGCTTGCTGCCATGTATAACCTAAAGTTAAACATACGCTATATGTGAAGAATGCATTAAGCCCCATTCCTGGCGCCTGTGCAAATGGTAGGTTAGCATAAAGTGCCATTACTAAAGTACCTATTGCAGCCGCTATACATGTTGCACCAAAAACAGAAGCAACAACTGGGTCATTTATTGCTGAAATCCCAGCTTTAACAGCAGCATCTCCCATAAGTCCCTGTGAGTTCATTCCTGCTTGCATCAATATACTTGGATTAACAAAAATAATATAGGCCATTGTAATAAATGTAGTTATTCCGGCAACTATTTCTGTTTTTACATTAGTGTTATTTTCTGATAGTTTAAAAAATGAGTCTAAAAATGATTTTTTTTCGTCTTCATGTCTAGGCTTTTCCATATACATTGTTTTTCCCTCCAATAAAAAAAGCTCCCAATTCGAATCTTGAGCAAATCCGAATTAGAAACTCTAATAATTAGTATAATAGTTTAAACGGATCCACCCATAGTCAGAGATTTACGGTACTCTGGTAGAGACTCTTGAACCATATTATCAAGATTATACGGACGAATTAATTTATTTCATTTTTATACTTCATATATTAACATCACACAAATATAAAGTCAATATATTTTATAGATTTTTTAATTATAATGTTCTTAACTGTGTTTATCATACAAAGGTATTTCCAGTTAATATTCGTTACAATTCGAACATTCAATAGTTATTTCTAAGTAAATTGTTCAATTTATTGAAACCTATTTGAAGAGCGGTAGTCATCGGATAAATATTAGCTAAAATATAAATTTACTATTTTATTTAAAAATAATAAATATAATAGTATATTTTTTGCAATTTTCAAAAATACTATTGAAAATTTTCAGAAAACAACAATTTGTCATTTTTAAATAATTCATTTTTTCGTTTTAAAATCCTATTAATTATTATAACCCTTGTCGATTTATGTTATTTTTTCCATTAAATTTGTATACTTATGCATTTCCTTTTTTTATTCTTTAGCAAGAATATTATTTTTTTATTGACTTGTATTAGCTTTTTTGCTATTATTTTAATAATAAATAACTTCAATGTCAATTTTTAGTTAAATTTTGTCCTAATATAATCCTTGATCAAATTAACTAAAAATATTTCGAAAAATGAATTTCAAAACGTTAAAATTTCTCAATTTTGATATATGAGGAAGCTACATATAAAATATAAATTGTTTCCTCTAATGATACCCCTTTCACTTCCCCTCCACATGTACAACATGTGGAATTTTTTTTACTAACTTAAGGCATCTTCAAAAAAATAACTAGTCAGTATACTAGTCTATTTTCTTTCAAATACCTAACGTTAAAAAGAGCTATAGAATATTAAAAACAATATTCTATAGCTCTTTTTATTTTATAAACAGAATTCTTGGCTTCAGGTGGAGTTTTAACTCCATCTGAAGCTTAGAAGTCGTTATCCAGGGACATAGCCGCTCTTTACTCCCACTTGAAGAAGATGGGAGCATTAGAGCGGGTAAGTCATCGGATAAAAGTGGTTAAAATTATATATATAAACATAAAGCTTTATCAAATATAGATCTCATGCTCTGATTTTATTAATAATTTTTCTCTCATGTGAATCAATCTTATATAAATTAAATATTTCTGTATTTAGTTGTTCCTCAATTTTACAAATACATTCTGCAGCATCATGTTTAATTGCAATCATTAAGCTATCAATCATTTTTTCTATATCTTTCTGTTTATCTATATTGCATTTTTTAATTGGTATTTTATCTAGATTATACTTTTTAATTTGAGGAGTAGAGTTTAAATTAGTTACTAAAAAGTTTAAGTAGTACCACTGCGCTAATTTAGAATTTAATATAGCTAAAATATACTTGTATAAATATTTATTATCTAATTTTATCAATCCATAAAGGGACTGCTCTATTATATATCCTTTAGTGTCCAGAGCAGCTATTATCTTATTCCCAGTTTTTCTGATGATTATCTTTGATGTGGAGGATAACTTTGATAAATCCTTTGTTCCACCTTTAATATTCTCTGGCAAAAACTCATAATAATATGTTTTTAATATATTATATCTAGCTATATTTTCTCCTTTTAATATTTCTGTCTGGGAATCGCTTACCCGCTCTTTAGTTATCTTCTTTGAATCTCCAATGAAACCAGTGAATGTTGAGCTTATATCTCCTAAATATTCACTTTCTTTTTCAATCTTATTTTTTATAGATCTGTAATTATTGCTATCTTCATATGAAAACTCGTAATTTATATTTTTTAGGTACTCCTTTTGATTAATACAATAGTTCCTTTTATTAAATACATTTATCCTTATCTTATTATCTTGACAGTACTTCTTTTCAGCTATAAAAACCATTGTATCAGTGTTTATATTAGGAAACTTTATTTCAAAAGTTAAATTTAGAAGATTATAATTACTCAATATCTCTTTTCTTACTGACTTATACTGTAAGTTCTTCGCCAATCTATCTGGTATGATAAATCCAATTACCCCTCCATCTTTAATCAATCGGAATGACCTCTTAATAAAATACTCATATAGGTTAGGTAAATAAAAGTTACCATTATATTTATTTATATAATAGTTCACTAGTTTTTCTTCTATATCCCCCTTATGTTTCCTGCTTAGCGAAACCCAAGGAGGATTTCCAATGACATAATCATACTTATTACTCCAAAACTCACATATACTGGTTAACTCTTTTACTTCATTGCAGTTTAGCTCTTTCTTTTTCAAGTTTCCTTCTATATCTATATATTCACACAAAAATGCTTTATCATTCGTTTCTGTTATGCTATCTAAATTGTAATCTTCTTCCCATTTTATTAAGCTATCACAACAAATTATATTAGGCTCAATATAAATGCTGCTCTTAGACTTTGAAGATAAGTTTATTTTAGCTAGTTCGACTGCATTGATATCTATATCTGACCCAAATATACAGTTTTTAATTATATGATAATGAATATTTTTACTACACCAATAATCTTTACCTTTAACTTTTAGTTCACTATTATTTATATATATCACGAATTCATCGTAATAATATTTTTTATTTAGCATAAGAAGACTTTTCAAAAATTTATCCATTAATATATCGTATACCTTAATTAAAAAATAACCACTGCCACAAGAAGGGTCTAATATTTTTACAAAAGGATTTTCAATTATATCAATATTATTCATAGTATTTTCTATAATATAAGTAACAATAAACTCTGGAGTATAGAATCTTCCGTAGTCTTTGCGAACTTTTAAATCTATATGCTTTTCATATTCTTCTCCCATTACAACTGTATTATCATGTTTGCCATCCATACGTATACCTTCCTATAATTAAACCTTATTTTTAATATATCTACTGTCTAAAAGTAACCTCAGTTTTAACAATTTCCGAGCTACTTCCTACTCTTATAGGAGGTCCCCAGGTTCCAAATCCCGAGGTTACAATAATATTAAAGTTATTCTCTTTTAGATATCCCCAGTCTATTTTGAAAATCTTCTTTGTAATTAAATCAGTAGGGAAAAATTGCCCTTTATGAGTGTGACCTGAAAATTGAAGATCTACTCCTGCCTTTTCTGCATCTTCAAGTTTTACCGGCTGATGATCTAAAACCACTATTGGTAACGACTTATCGCACTCTTTAATTAACTGGGAAATATCACTTCTACTTTTACCACTAAACCTCTGGGCTGAAACATCGTCCCTACCAACAACATAAAAACTATCCTGTATCTTCTCCACGTTATCTTTCAAAAGCGTAATATCAGCGTCTTTATATGCTTTTTCTATCTTCTCAATATTCCTGCCTATATACTCATGGTTGCCAAGCACTGCATAAATACCATATTTAGATTTTATCTTTTTAAATGATTCTTCCATATGTTCCTCTATAAAAGGGTTTATATCATCATCTATAATGTCGCCACAAAATAAAACTATATCGGGATTTAGCTTATTAACCTCTTCTACCATTTTATTCAATCTATTTTTTCCTATTATACTTCCTAAATGAATATCAGATATGGTTACAATATTGAGCTTCTTTAAATTCCCTGCATTTTTATTTATTGTTATATCATACTCAACTACCTTAGAATGATTTGCATTATAAGTTCCATATATTAAAATTACAGAAATTATAAAAATTGCTGTTGCATCTAAAATTAATTCTATATCGTAAGTTCCTCTATAATAAGTACCTGCGCCTGTTACTTTAAGTATTAATCTTATTATTATAATAAAGACTGTCATAATTAAAAAATAAAGCAATATTGCCAGCCAATAAGAACCGATTAAGTTAAATATTCTATCAATAGATGTAGGTAGAAACCTTCTCCCCATTCTTCCTATGAAGAATGATGAAACTATTAAAGCGAACAATACCCAGTATAAATATATATTAACAAAAGGCATTAATTGTTTGATGATTTCCCATCCTCTTAACCCAACAAATATATTAGCTGCCGCAAAAATGGACAGAAATAAAATTCCTATTAAATATATCATTTCGACCACCCTCAATTAATAATTTTGCAATCATTATATTTTAACATAAATTATGGAAAAGTATAAAAACTTTTTTAAAGGTTAATCTATAAAATATAGGAAGGAGGACTAACTATGACTCATACCGAAAGTAAAAAAGCTACAAAACCACAAAACAAAAAACTTTCAAAACCAGATATAAAATATGAAGAAGAAATGGAAAAAAGGCAACCGAAAAGTGCTTTGGATATTGATAGAATCAGTAATTCTTAAAAGAAAAACCCCAGAACTTTCTGGGGTTTTTCATATGTTTAACACTTTACGGCGTGCATTAAGTCACTTCTTATAATAAAGTAAAACTTAATTTAAAATGAACTTTCTTTGTTTCAATTATTCTATGCATTCTTTAGGTGATTGTGAACTTAATTCTGATGTATCTTCCAACTTTAATTTCTTTACCTCTAACATTAGAAATATTAAAGTTAAAATTGATGATATAAAGTCTGATATCGGACCTGCCATCCACACACCATTTAATTCAAATATTCCTGGGAGAATTAGCAGCATAGGGATCAAAATTATTACCTGCCTTGAAAGAGCTAAGAACATCGATACTTTTGCCTTTCCTATAGCTTGAAAAAAGTTTGAACTAACAATTTGGAAACCTACTACAGGAAACATTATCATAAATATTTTCATTCCATGTACTGTTATCTGTGTTAACGAAACATCTGACTTATTAAACATTTGAACTAAAAATTCTGGAAAAATATGAACTAGCAGGGTACCAACTGTTGAGATTATCGTAGCAGAAATGGCAGCTAATTTTAACGCCTTCTTCACACGTTCATATTTTTTAGCACCGTAATTAAAACCTATTATAGGCTGAGATCCTTGATTAATACCAAAAATAGGCATCAAAATCATTGTAGCGATACTATTTATTATTCCAAAGGCACCTATTGCTAAATCTCCACCATAGATCCCCAATTTTTTATTTAAAATAACATTAACTAAACTCGCAGCAATCTGCATTGCAAAGGGCGACATTCCTATAGCAAATATGCTTATAACTACTTCTTTTTCTAACTTAAAATTCTCTACTTTGAGCTTTAACAAACTATTTTTTCCTCTAAAATATGAAATTACCCAAATAGTATTAACAGCCTGCGATATAACGGTTGCAGTAGCAGCTCCTTTTATTCCAAAATTAAATATATATATAAATATAAAGTCTAAAACTATATTTAAAATACATCCAATTAACATAGTTGTCATCGCTTTTTTAGGATTTCCCTCTGAACGAATTATATTATTCAATCCAAAGCCTAAATTTTGAAGAACAGCACCAGCTAATATTATAGTTATAAATTCTTTTGCATAAACAATAGTATGACTACTTGCTCCAAAAGCCCTTAGCATAGGGTCCATAAATATCATGCCAAAGAATGTAACTAACAATGAAACTATTATAAGCAATGTGAAAGCATTTCCTAATATCTTTTCTGCCTCATCTTTTTTGTGTTGTCCTAATTTTATTGATATACGAGAAGCCGCTCCAATTCCTACAAGCATTCCAAAACCCATAATTATAATTCCAATAGGAAATGTAAGGCTTACGCCGGAAATTGCCATGGCTCCTACTACTCTTCCTATAAACATTCTATCAATTATAATATATAAAGAATTTACTAGCATTCCAACTATCGCTGGAATAGAAAATTCAAAAAGTAACTTTCCTACACCTTCATTTGCCAGCTTTTTTGAACGATCCATATACTACCTCCTTTTCTTTCTCTAAAACTATCTATTCACTATAGTATTTTAAATAATTAGCTTCCTAAACATTCTCTAGGATTCCAATTCAATACTAATTTAAACTTTATTTAGTCTAAATTAGTATACATCTTTTTTATCCAACAAAATAACAGTTGTTTCTCTTCAACTGTAAAGTCCTTACATAATATATCTTCCATTTCTTTTGCAACTTCTAGACTTTTAAACCTAAGTTCTCTTCCTTCATCTGTAACATAAAGCCTTTTAATTCTTGCGTCTTTTTCATCTTCTTTCCTAAGTACCCATCCCCTAGAAACTAAAGTATCTACTAATCCTGTAAGAGATGGAGGTTTTATTTGAAGTCTTTCTGCAATTTCCTTTTGAGTTAGACCATCCTCTCTCCAGAGTTGAGCCAGCACACTCACCTGTGATACTGTAAAACCATATTTCTCAAGTTTATGATTATGTAGATTTATCATATTTCTATATACTCTTTTCAGCCAATATCCTATTAATTTATCTACTTCACAGGTTGAATTTTCCTTCATTTATTTAGCCTCCTAATTAATTACTCAAACTATTCTACATGTATAAATTACATTTGTCAACAATAATTTAAAATTAACAGTTAGGTGACAAAATTGTTATATTCATTTAACATTTTTGTCACTTAACTGTCACAAATTAAAATTAATATAGAGTTACCATCATAAAACAAACTTATATGCTCATACTTTAAATGTCTAAAGGAGGAATATTTTATGGATAATTTAAATAACGAACTTATAAAAATAGAGGATATGAAAACTGAGGAATTCGCTCCAGAGTCTAAAAGCAGCGAATTTTATGATTATAAGACACCTAAAGGTTTTAAAACCAAATATAAACGCAAGGGAAAGATTTTTTCTTATATAATAGTAGGTTTAATTTGCAGTGTAGTAGGAGGGGCTGCCTCTACCGCCGCTTCATTATACCTTTTACCTAAATCAAACTTTTTTAAAAGTACCCCCTTATATCAAAGCGTAGCGCAAAATACTAATGCTCAAAATTTTAACGCTTCTCCTATGTCTACATTTAAAGGTTCTCTTTCAGTTGCAGATATTGCTAAGAAAGTTGGACCTGCAGTAGTTGGTGTATCAGTTAAAAGTTCTTCTCAAAGAAATATGTTTTCTGCTCCTAAAGAAGAGGAGGGCATGGGTTCTGGTATCATCATCAATGAAGATGGATATATTCTAACTAACTATCATGTTATAAACGGTGCCGATGTAGTAAGTGTAATTTTTAATAATAATCAAGAGGTACCTGCAAAAATAATAAACTACGATTCAAGCCTCGATTTAGCTGTAATACAGGTCACAAAGAAGGTTAAAATGCCTGCTGTAGCAGAGCTTGGTAGTTCTAAAGATATGCAAGTTGGAGATCCAGTAGTGGCTATAGGAAATCCATTAGGAAAAGAATTATTAGGTTCTGTAACAACAGGGGTAATAAGTTCATTAAATAGAGAAATTAGTGTTGGGGATACAAAGCAAACTCTTCTTCAAACAGATGCTGCAATAAACCCTGGAAATAGCGGTGGTGCTCTTGTTAACTCTTTAGGTCAGGTTATAGGAATTAATAGCGCTAAAATTGGCGGAGATGGTGTTGAAGGCATTGGATTTGCTATACCTATAGATATAGTTAAGCCAAAGATAGACAGCTTGCTAAAACCAATATTGAAGCTTGGTATTTCAGCTAGGGAGATAACTCCTGATATGGCTAATCAATATCAAATACCTCAAGGAGTTTATGTAGTTGGAGTCCAAGAATTTAGTGCCGCTGAAAAGTCCAGGCTACAAGTTGGAGATATCATTCTAAAATTTGATGGAAAATCTGTTAAATCTGTAGATGACATTAATAAAATCAAATCTGAGCATAAATCCGGTGATGAAATTAAACTAGATATCTATAGAAACGGAAAAAATTCAACTTTGAAGTTAAAATTAACAGAGTAAATTTTAACACCTTAGCAGCTTACTTCGCTAAGGTGTTTTCCTATTATCTTCAAACCAAATTTCGTGAATATTTTCTGTCCATGAAGATAGCCCGTATTCATGGACAGAATATTTTACTAGATCTTTTTTATTCATAGTAACTTTCCTGTTTCTCATATACTTATTCCATGTATCAGAATAAGTATTCAACATTTTCTTTATTATACACGAATTGCCTTTGTTATAATTAAAATCTTTAATTATTGTAATTATGTCATGAAAATTTTCCATTCTGTTTTCTAAACCCTTTTCTATTTCTTCAACAGATAGATATCTTTTATTTTCTTTTAAAAGTTCTATTGTTTCAGATTTAAAGACATTAAATACCTGATCTATTAATTCATTATAATATGTATAACCATTTTTATCTAATTCAAAGTCTTTATTAAATTGAAAAATACTACTAGAGTCTCTATTTTCTCCACTTAATTTATCCTGTATTAATATTACATCTTTTTTGGTAAACTTATAGGCCTCGTATAAAACTCTATTGCTTTCTATAATACTATCTTTAAGTTTTTGCTTAAAATAAAGTTGATATTCTTTGAATTGATCATAATGATAAATAATTTTATAGTAATCCTTATTTTCAGTTATAAAGTTAAACTTTAAGTTTTTAATTTCATTTTTTATACCTATTATTTTTTTAATAAGTTCCTCATATTTCTTATCATACATTAAATTCAAATTTATAGGTAATCTCTCTACATCATAGTGCTGTATATATGGATAAGCTTTGGGGTTAGTTATCAAAGCTTCTTTAAAATAAAAATTACATAATTCTGATTGAATTTGTCCAAGTAAATTAAAAACATTATAGCTTTCATAAGGTATAATCAAATATGCTGATTGCTCAGCAAAAATTCCACATTCATCAATAGCTGCAACTATATTATCTCCGGTTTTTCTTAATAAAATTTTAGGACAATATTTATGCTTTTCTATGCTTTTAGTTCCACCAAATATTTTCACATCATTTACATTAAAAAACCTGTTTTCATTGACTATGATGTATTTATCTAAATCTCTTCCTACTGCAACTCTATCTCTTTTATTATCATAAGAATGATTTTCAAAATGATAATTTTTATCTTTAATCATCATCCCTACATGTACACCACTAAAATCTCTTAATGTTTTTGAATTATCTTTTACCTTTTTTATTAAACCTTGGCATTCATATTTTGTAAGTATATTTACTGTAAATTTATTATTTTTATTTATGTCTTTCTGATTAATACTGCTGCTGTAAAAGTTATTATCATCAATATAGTCTAATCTTATTGGTATACTATAACTCTTTTCACAGCTTCCTTTCTCTACAATATATACAACAGTACCAACAACGGCATCTTCAAATACTTTATTTGAGAAACCAGTTATATTTATTATTTTAGAATTTTTGAATAAACTCTTCCTTGATTCCTCATAGCTGTTTGTAAGAAAATATCTATCAGGTATTATAAAACTGTGCCTTCCTCCATGCTTTAATACATCTATTACTCTTTCCATAAGCAGATAAAATGTATTCTTCTTATAACCAACGGTTTTGTAATTGTTTACAATATAGTTCCAGTAATCTTTTTCTATTTGAGATTGCAACAATACTATATATGGTGGATTACCAATTATATAATCAAATTTATTGTTCCAGAATTTTCTCAAACCGCCAATTATTCTGTTAATTTCATTTGCAGCTAAATGTTCTTCCCCACTATCCTGAGACTTGTAGTTTTTATATATAATTGATTTTACTATGTCAGCTTCGTTATTTGAATTTATTTTTTCCCATCTTATTAAACTATCTCCTTGAACTATATTCATATCAACTTCTATTTTACTTCGACATCTGCTTAGAAGGTTTCTTTTAGCAAGTTTTACTGCTACCGAGTCTAAATCCATTCCATATAGACAATTTTTTATAATATGATAATCTATATTTTCTTCTCTCCAATATTCTCTTCCCTTAACCTCCTGTATATCGACACATGTGGACTCCTTATTTTCTATGTGATATATGTGATTTCCATAGTTCTTTTGTAAAACACCTAAATTAGAGATAAACTTCTCTCTCAGTATGTCATAAGATTTAGCTAAAAAATATCCAACTCCACAGGTTGGATCAAGAATTTTTATGAAAGGGTTACTTACTATATCTGCTTCTAAAACTGTATGCTTTAATATATAATCTACTATGTAGTCTGGAGTGTAGTAAATCCCTTTAGATTTTCGGGTATTTTTATCTGTTAACTTTTCATATATGGCCCCAATAGATTTTTTATCTTCATTAAAAATCTTAGTCATAAGCCTACTTCCTCCAAAATAGTATAATGCATTTAGGCATCTTCAAAAATAACTAGTCAGTATGCTAGTGTATTTTGCGTCATACTGCAACCGCAGAACCTATAGATAGGGTCTCAAGTCCTCTGCATAACCTATCTTTTTGTCTGACACAAAATACCTGTTGCATCTTTGACTTGTTATTTTCTTTCAGATAGTCTGCCTCCCAAAGAACACAGATAGAGTTTATTATTGCTTTCTATTATCACTTCTTCTGTAAGCAAATATATAAAATCCTATGCAGAGTATAATTCCTGATAAACTTACTAATTGAGCAACTCTTATAGGGCCAAACATTAAGCTGTCAGTCCTCATTCCTTCTATAAAAAATCTTCCTAAAGAATATAATCCTATATATGAGAAAATTACAGTGCCTGTTTTTAGTTTCTTCCTTAATAGATAAATTAGTATTAAGCAAACACAAAAATTCCAAATAGATTCATATAAAAAAGTAGGATGATAATATACACCATCTATGTACATTCCCTTTTGTATAAACTCTGGGAATTTTTTTATAAACTCATAAGTTACAGGACCACCATGTGCTTCTCCGTTAAAAAAGTTTCCCCATCTGCCTATTGCCTGACCTAGGATTATTGACGGAGCTGCTATATCTGCCATTTCAAAAAAATCTAAATTTTTACGCTTAGTGTATATATAAGCTGAACCTAGTGCAAATATTATTCCTCCGTGAATTGCAAGTCCTCCCTGTCTTATATTAAAAATATCTATTAAATTATCTCTGTACTCATTGAACTGAAATATTACATAATATGCTCTAGCACCTATAATAGCAAAAGGAAATGCTACTAAAAATGTATCTATGAGTTTCTCATAATCATACTCCCTCATCTTGCAGTTAAAGCTTGCAAGCAATAATGCTGCTGTAATTCCAAGGGCTATAATTATTCCATACCATCTAATTTCAAACCCATTTATTGAAAATGCTATTGGATTCATATAATTTACATCCTTTCTATTCTATTATTACAAAAATTATATCACTATATATAATACTACAAAGATTAAAAGACTTCCAGCTTATAGATTTAAGCTGAAAGTCTTTAAACTGTATATTAAACTATTTCTTCTATGCTTGATTTAAAATCTTTGTTTGCTTTCGCAGATTTAAACATTATAGCTGATGTGTATATTATTACACAAACAACTACCCATTTTAATATATTTAATGGCAGTGATTTTACTATATATGCAGCTATTAAAACGCCTATTGAACCTAATATAGCTATAGCCATAGATGCCTTAGTAGAATAAGCACCATTTTTAATAAATTTATAAGAAGCAAAAGGCATTAAAATTGCACAGGAACCCATCATTATCGGAAATGCAACCTTAGGTCCCATTCCTAGTGCAAACACAAGCGCCATACAAGGTGCATATAACCCTATCCCCACAGTCATCAATGCTCCAAAAACAAAATTACCTATGATTCCTATTATTAATTTTATTCCTGTAAGACCTACTGCATCTCCTCCAACTGGGAAAAGTTTCAACTGGCCTGCAACCATGAGCCCAGCTACCGCAATTAATGCTATTCCCATACAAATTTGAATAGTCCTTTCTTCAAACTTGGATACAACCTCCGCTCCAACAACCGCACCAATTACTGCAGCTACAAGCATGCAAATAAGTGTAATAGGCTCAACTTCAATAACTGTCATAAAAATAATAGCCTCAAGAATTGTCGGAATTGTATTCGCTACATTTAACGTTCCTGGCAATTTTACGTCATCAACAATTTTTAAGTTTTTAAAAAATGGAGTTTCGATGGCAAAGCTTCCTATACCTAAAGTATCAAAAAAGTTTGCTAACATACCGATAAGTCCTAACTTTATGAAACTTCCCTTTTCTAAAGTTCCCTCTCTTTTCTTCCTTAGATAGTCCTTAGTCAAAATAACCATGAGCCAGATACTACTTGCAATCATAAAACTTAAAATAAACTTTAGCATATGTTTCCTCCTATTTCGGATTTTTTGACATATAGTTTTAATATTTTGCATTTTTCTACTTTTTCATATTATTTTATAATATTTTTGACAATTTTTCAATATATCCTATATCCCTTTATTAAATTTTAAATATCTATACATTCTAATTAAAACCATAACAAAAAACTCAAGGTCAAAGACCTTGAGTTATCTGCGGTATATGCGACCAAACCTATAAGCCGAGTTCTGTATTAGACAATCATCTATCTAGGCCCATTGTTACCAATAGGCTCAAGCGATACTACCCGGAAGCGGAGCGGACCACCCCTTTAATGCTTCTCTATTCGATCTTGCTCCAGATGGGGTTTACATAGCCGCAAAGTCGCCAATGCGCTGGTGAGCTCTTACCTCGCCTTTCCACCCTTACCGAAACAAAGTTTCGGCGGTATATCTCTGTTGCACTTTCCTTCAAGTCACCCTGACTGGGTATTACCCAGCACCCTGTCCTATGGAGCTCGGACTTTCCTCTCCTGTGTTACCACAGCAGCGATTGTCTGGCTTACTCGCAGATATTATAATATCACATACTATCATAAAATGCAAATAGTATTTATCCGATGACTTATCCGCTCTAATACTCCCACCGCACTCTGTGAAAGCGATTCATACAAAATCAGAGATTTTGGTTCTCTGCTTGCACTCTGTGAAAGCGATTCGCACCAAATCAGAGATTTGGGCTCTCTGCTTTTCTTCAAGTGGGAGTAAAGAGCGGCTATGTCCCTGGATAACGACTTC
>NZ_JAEEGB010000081.1 GCF_016316925.1 Clostridium aciditolerans
GGGGGGGGGGGGGGGGTGGATGTAAATAATAGAAAGATAATTATTATTTATTTGTTTATTTAATTTTTTTTTTTTTTTATTTTTTTTTTTTTTTATATAATTTTATTTTTTTTTTTTTTTTTTTTTTTTTTTTATATAAATTTTTTTTTTTTTTTTTTTTTATTTTTTTTTTTTTTTTTTTTTGTTGGTTTTTTTTTTTTT
>NZ_JAEEGB010000082.1 GCF_016316925.1 Clostridium aciditolerans
AAAAAAAAAAAAAAACAAACCAAAAAAAAAAAAAAAAAAAAAAAAATAAAAAAAAAAAAACAAAAAAAATTAAAAAAAAAAAAAAAAAAAAAAAATAATATATATAAAATAAAATAAAATAAAAAAAAATAAACCATCAAAAAATCTAGTATTTATTAACATTTCTTATATTTTACACCAATCATCAACCCCCCCCCCCCCCCCCCACACCAAACACACCAACCCCACCCCCCCCCCCCCC
>NZ_JAEEGB010000083.1 GCF_016316925.1 Clostridium aciditolerans
AAAGAAAAAAAAAAATAAAAAAAAAAAAAAAAAACCAAAAAAACCAGTTTAAAAATTAAATAAGAATTAAAAAAAACAAAAAAAAAAATTAAAACAAAAAAAATTTAAAAAAAAAAAAAAGATTTTTATAAAAAAAAAAATAATAAAAAATAAAATAAAAAAAAAAAAAAAAAAATAAAAATATAAAAAAAAATAAAAAAAAAAAAAAAAAAACCAAAAAAAAAAAAATAAAAAA
>NZ_JAEEGB010000086.1 GCF_016316925.1 Clostridium aciditolerans
GGGGGGGGGGGGGGTGTGGTGTGTGTTTTATGTTTTTTTTTATATAATTTATTATTTTTTATTATTTAATATTATATAATAAAAAAAAAAATAAATAATAAAAATAAAAAAAAAATTTATATAATAAAAAAAATTAATAAAAAAAATAACAAAAAAAAAAAATAAAAAAATATTAAAAAATAAAAATTAAAAAATAAAATTAAATATATATTATAAAAAAAAAAAAAA
>NZ_JAEEGB010000088.1 GCF_016316925.1 Clostridium aciditolerans
TTTTTTTTTTTTAATAATAAATTTTTTTTTTTTTTTTTTTTTTTTTTTTTTTTTTTTTTTTTTTTTTTTTATTTTTTTTTTTATTTTATTTTTTTATTTTTTTTTTAAAATAAAAAATTTTTTTTTGAATTTTTTTATAATAAAATGTTAACCTTTTTTTTTATTTTTAATTTATTTATTTTATTTTAATAATTTTTTTTTTTTATTTTTTTTTTATATTTTAAAAAAATTTTTTTATAAATTTTTTTTT
>NZ_JAEEGB010000089.1 GCF_016316925.1 Clostridium aciditolerans
GGGGGGTGGGTGTCGTTTTAAATTAAAATTAAATTATTTTTTTTTTTTAATATATTTAAAAATAAAAAAAAAAATAAAAAAAAAAAAAAAAAAAAAAAATAAAAAAATATTTGTAAAAAAAAAAAAAAAAAAAAAATAAAAAATTAAAAAAATTTTTTATTTAATTTAAAAAATATAAAAATTAAATAATAAAAAAAAACAAAAATAAAAAAAAAAATAAAAAAAAAAAAAAAAAAAAATTAAATAAAAATAAAATAAAAAAAAAAAAAAAAATATAAAAAAAAATTATAAAAAA
>NZ_JAEEGB010000009.1 GCF_016316925.1 Clostridium aciditolerans
CTATTGTAGTTTATCACAACTTCTCAACCTTGTCAATAACTTTTTTTCAAGTTATTTTTCATTGAACTTTTGTGACAAACTTATTGAACTTTTACAGTTTATCACTACGATTCAGCTTTGTCAATATTATTTTACTGATATGAAAGCTGAATTTTGTCGCATCAATCAGCGACAAGAAACATTTTATCAAAATTATATTATGTTGTATACAACTATTAACCCAATAATGTAATTTAACTTCAATTTCCTTTATAATGGACAGTTTTTTCTCATTATTTTTTATACTGATACACGTGGTACAGTTTATAAAAATTATCTAAAAAAAGAGGTTAGATTACATAATCTAACCTCTTCATTATAGCTTTTTACTCTTCAACATTTTGCGCATCTTCAGTGTTTTCAATATTTTCAATTTCATCACTATAATTTATTTTAGCAATCGCAACTACCTTTTGTTCTTCTTCAGTTCTCATTAATGTAACTCCACTAGTATTTCTACTAGTAGTAGATATTCCAGATACATTAATCCTTATAGCTACATTACTACTGTTGATAAGCATCATTTCATCTTCATCTTTTACTACTCTTGCTCCAACTATTGAACCTGTTTTATCATTAACCTTGTAGGTTATAATTCCTTTACCACCTCTTCTATGGGCAGTATATTCAGAAACAGGAGTTCTTTTTCCAAATCCATTTTCACTTATAACTAAAACATCTTGATCCTCTGCTACAATATCCATAGCTACAGCTATATCTCCATCCCTTAAAGTTATAGCTCTTACACCTGTGGCAGTTCTCCCCATAGGCCTTACATCTGTTTCTTTAAATCTTATTGCATAACCATTTTTAGTGAATACGAGAATCTCACTTTCTCCTGTAGTCATCTTAACACCTATAAGCTCATCACCCTCTTTTAGGTTTATAGCATTTAAACCATTTTTTCTAATAGAAGAGTATTGACTCATCTGTGTTTTTTTAATTAAACCTTCTTTGGTTCCCATTATGAAATAATTATTCTCATTAAACTCTTTAAAGGTTATAACTGCCTGTATTTTTTCATCAGTGTCTATAGGTATCAAATTTATAAGATTAGTTCCCTTAGCAGTTCTTCCTGCCTCAGGTATTTCATATCCCTTTAATTTATGAACTCTTCCTTTGTTTGTAAAGAATAGAATGTTATTATGGGTAGAAGTTATAAACATATGTTCTACAAAATCATCTTCTTTTGTAGCCATTGCCTGTATTCCCTTTCCCCCTCTTTTCTGAGCAGAATAAGTATCAGCTAATATTCTCTTTATATATCCTGCGTGGGTAAGGGTTATTACAACTTCTTGCTCTTGTATTAAGTCCTCTATGTTAATTTCATCATTATTTCTTTGTATTTCTGTTCTTCTTTCATCGCCATACTTATTCTTTATTTCAATAAGTTCTTCTTTTATTATTTTTAAGACTAATTCTTCTTTTTCCAGTATTTCTTTTAGATACGCAATAGTCTTCATTAATTCATTATATTCTTGCTCAATTTTCTCTCTTTCAAGACCTGTAAGTCTTTGTAACCTCATATCAAGTATAGCCTGTGCCTGCTTTTCAGAAAGACTAAACTTAGCCATAAGTCCATTTTTCGCCTCTTCAGCGTTCTTAGAAGATCTTATAAGGTTAATAACTTCATCAATATGATCAAGTGCAATTTTTAAACCTTCCAAAATATGCGCACGAGCAAGCGCTTTATCTAGATCAAATCTAGTTCTTCTTCTTATTACTTCCTTTTGGAAATCTAAATAATGAACAAGAACTTGTTTTAAATTCAAAACTTGTGGTTCATTATTTACTAGTGCAATCATTATGATACCAAAAGTATCTTGCATTTTAGTATGTTTATAGAGCTGATTTAATATTATATTAGGATTAGCATCTCTTTTTAGCTCTATTACAATTCTCATGCCATCTCTGTCTGATTCATCTCTTATGTCTGATATACCTTCTATCTTCTTATCCTTAACTAAATCTGCCATATTTTCAATAAGCTTTGCTTTGTTAACTTGATAAGGTATTTCAGTTACAATAATTCTATGTCTTCCTTTTTCCTCTTCTATATCAGCTTTTGCTCTTACAATGACCTTTCCTCTACCTGTTTCATATGCAGATCTAATTCCAGATGTACCAAGTATAATTCCAGATGTCGGAAAATCAGGCCCCTTAATTTCAGTCATTAAATCTAAAATCGAGCAATCTGGATTATCAATAAGCATAACTATACCATTTATAACTTCTGTTAAGTTATGTGGTGGTATGTTAGTAGCCATTCCTACTGCAATTCCTGCTGATCCATTAACAAGTAAGTTAGGAAATCTTGAAGGTATTACAGAAGGTTCTTGTTCCTCACCATCAAAGTTTGGAATAAAATCTACTGTATTTTTATTTATTTCCCTAAGCATTTCAAGAGTTATCTTACTCATTTTTGCCTCGGTATATCTCATTGCAGCCGCACTATCACCATCAACAGATCCAAAGTTTCCATGGCCATTAACTAATGTATATCTTATAGAAAAATCTTGGGCCATTCTAACCAAAGCATCATATACAGCTGTATCTCCATGTGGATGGTATTTACCTAAAACATCTCCAACAATTCTTGCACATTTTCTATAGCCCTTCTCTGGAGTTAATCCAAGTTCGTACATAGAGTATAAAATTCTTCTATGTACAGGCTTCAATCCGTCTCTTACGTCTGGTAATGCACGACCTACAATAACACTCATAGCATAATCTATATAACACTTTTTCATTTCATGGCTTATGTCTACTGGTAAAACTTTTCCTTCATTCAACATTAATTACACCTCTTTGCTATATGTCTAAGTTAATAACTTTCTTCGCATTTTCCGTTATGAACTCTCTACGTGGTTCTACCTTGTCACCCATAAGTATAGTAAATATTTCATCAGCAGCCATAGCATCCTCTACTGTTACTTGCAGCAATGTTCTTTCTTCTGGGTTCATAGTGGTCTCCCAAAGCTGTGCAGCATCCATTTCTCCAAGTCCTTTATATCTTTGAATATTTGTATTATTGTCTTTTCCACCTAACTCTTGTAACAATCTTTCTAACTCTTTATCACTATAAGCATAACTATCCTTTTTATTTTTTGTTACTTTATAAAGTGGTGGTTGAGCTATATATATGTGTCCTTGCTCTACAAGCTCTTTCATATATCTGTAGAAGAATGTAAGTAATAAGGTTCTTATATGTGCGCCATCCACGTCTGCATCTGTCATTATAATTATTCTATTATATCTTATTTTTTCTATATCAAAGTCTTTACCAATTCCTCCACCAAAAGCTGTTATCATAGCTCTTATTTCTTCGTATCCTAAAATTTTATCAAGTCTTTGTTTTTCAACATTCATTATTTTACCACGAAGAGGTAATATGGCTTGAAATCTTCTATTTCTTCCCTGCTTTGCAGAACCACCAGCTGAATCACCCTCTACTAAATAAATTTCACATTCTAAAGGGTCTTTAGATGAACAATCAGCAAGCTTTCCAGGTAAGGAAGTACTCTCAAGAACAGACTTACGACGAGTAAGTTCTCTTGCTTTTCTAGCTGCTTCTCTAGCACGCGCTGCCATTAATGCTTTATCAACTACATTTTTAGATATCTGTGGGTTTTCTTCAAGGAAAACACTTACCCCTTCCCCAACTATACTATCAACTATACCACGTACTTCACTATTACCAAGTTTAGTCTTAGTCTGACCTTCAAATTGAGGATCTGTTAATTTTACTGATATAACAGCTGTTAAGCCTTCCCTTATATCTTCACCGGATAAATTTTTATCATTTTCTTTTAATATACCAAACTTTTTAGCATAATCATTAAAAACTCTCGTAAGCGCTGATTTGAAACCTGCTAGATGTGTTCCACCTTCAACTGTATCTATGTTGTTGGCAAAGGAAAAGATATTTTCAGCATAGCTATCGTTATATTGAATAGCTATTTCTACTGAATAATCATCCTTCTTTCCTTCGATATATATTGGCTCTTTATGAACTGTCTCTTTATTTCTATTTAAGTAAGCAACAAAAGATTTAATACCGCCTTCATAATGAAATACTTCTTTTTTATTGTTTCTATCATCATTTAATGTTATCTTTATACCCTTATTTAAAAATGCAAGTTCTCTAAGTCTTTGTGCTAAGGTATCATAATCATATTCTATTTCATCAAATATGTCGCTATCAGGCTGAAAATGTGTTTTTGTTCCATGATCATCACTATCGCCTACTATTTCTAGCCCAGTTATAGCTTTACCTCTTTTGTAAACTTGTTTCCATATGTGACCTTCTCTTTTAACTTCAACTTCGCATAACTCTGAAAGCGCATTTACAACTGATGCTCCAACTCCGTGTAGTCCACCAGATACTTTATATCCACCGCCTCCAAATTTACCACCTGCATGAAGTACTGTCATTATGACTTCTACTGTTGGTTTTTGCATTTTAGGATGTATACCAACAGGCATACCCCTACCATCATCAATAACGGTTATAGAATTATTCTCATGTATAGTTATATCTATATTTTTGCAGAATCCAGCCAGTGCTTCATCTATACTATTGTCTACTATTTCATATACCAAATGATGAAGCCCTCTAGAGCTAGTGCTGCCTATATACATTCCTGGTCTTTTTCTTACTGCTTCTAACCCCTCTAATACTTGTATCTGACTTTCATCATAAATTTGTTTTTTTTCTTCTGTCATATCTATCCTCCTATCCTAAGGCTCATAATACAGAAGTTCTGATCTTTTTGTTAAAGTTGCTGAAGATATAGGGGATAAATAAACCTTACTTTTTTTATCCACTTCAGCTATTATAAATGACTTTGGTTTATCCTTAGTTATTCTTTGAACAAAACCATCTTCCTCAGCCATTCTTAAAAATTGGATTGTATCAGAACTATACATTGAAGTTTCCATGTCAAATATTCCAATTATATCTTTTATTGGTACTACTACATTTTCTCCTAAATGCAGAAACATAAGCTAATCCCCTTTCAAATTTTAAACTATCTCTACAGTACCATTCTTAACTTTAAACAGTTGAGCCTCATTTTTTAGGTATTTTTCTATATCTCCAATACCAGTGCAAGTTATAAATGTCTGTATATTACTAATTGAATTTAATATAAATTTTTGCCTATTTGCATCAAGTTCAGATAGTACATCATCGAGTAAAAGCACAGGGTATTCCCCTGTAACTTCTTTTACTATCTCTAAAGAAGCAAATTTAATAGTTAAAACTGAAGTTCTTTGTTGTCCCTGAGAACCAAAAACTTTTGTGTCTATTCCATTTATTCTTATATTAAAATCATCTCTATGTGGACCTATTGAAGTTGCTCTTTTTTCGAAATCTTTTATTCTATTAATCTTCAACATATCTAGAAGTTCATGTTCTGCATTGTCTACATTTTTAACAGATGTTATATAATTAAAATCGATATTCTCAGCTTTTGATGTTATATCACTGTGTATTGATTTGCCTTTATCATTCAAGCTCTTTATATATTTATCCCTTGCCTTTACTATTGCTCCTCCATATTTAGAGAGCTGTTCATCGTATACTTCTAACATATATTCTTGCTTTTCATTATACTTCTTTAAAATTATATTTCGTTCATTTAATGACTTATTATATTGAACTAAATTAAAATAGTATTTTTTGCTTAATTTGCATAATTCAATATCTAAAAATTTCCTTCTAAAAGACGGAGATTCTTTGACTATTTTCAAATCTTCTGGAGAGAAAATGACAACATTTAAAACTCCTATCAACTCAGATATCTTATTTACCTTTATTGAGTTTACATTTATGCCCTTTTTCCCTTCTTTGAATATTTTTATTTCTATCTTTTTGTCTAATCTTTCCTTAGACACATATAATTTTATATAGGCCTCCTCACCATTCCAGTTGATAAGCTCCTTATCTCTACTTGTTCTAGGGGATTTACCAATACTGCAATAGTATATGCTTTCCAAAATATTTGTTTTTCCTTGAGCATTATTTCCGATGAATACATTAACACTTTTGCTTAATTCTATGTTAAGCTCTTTATAATTCCTATAATTAATAAGTTGTAAATATTTAACATACATAAAAACACCTAGTATAATTATACCATAATATAGTTAATACACAATTAACTATATTACTTTCATAAATTATAATTATAATTCATTTAAATAATAATTGTAAATTATATTATTGTGTAAGTTTCTCCATTAAATTCTATTGTATCTCCTTTAATAATCTTTTTTCCTCTTCTTGTCTCTACCTCACCATTTACAATAACCATTCCATCTTGTATAACCATTTTAGCTTCAGATCCTAGAGAAACAGCTCCGACCCACTTTAAAAAAGAGTCAAGTTTAATAAATTCAGTATTTATTTTTATATCCTTCATTTTTAGTATCTCCATTTCTATTTCTTTAATGATTTAATAATCTTACAGGAAGTACTAAATAAGTACAATTATTCACTTCTTTATTTTTCAGTAAACAAGGGCTTACGCTACTAGAGAATTCCATTACAATTTCATCTTCATCCATTATTTTCAACACATCTATAAGATATTTCGAATTAAATGCAATTTGCAGAGGCTCTCCTTGCAAAATAATATTAAGTTCTTCCCTTACCATTCCCAATTGAGAATTAGAGGTTATAACCATATTTTCATCTTCAATACTAAGTTTTACAAGATTTGTATTCCCTTCTTTAGCCATTAATGATGCTCTCTCAATACAATTCAATAAATCCGCTCTCTTAGCGATAGCTTTTAAGTTATATTCACTTGGAATTATGGAATTATATTTTATGAAATCACCTTCTAGTAACCTAGATATAATCTTAGTTTCACCTAAACTAAATAATATATGATTAGGTGTAAATGTTATATTAACATTTTCATCCTCTTCTTCTAGTATTTTAGATACTTCATTTAAAGTTTTACCTGGAATTACAGCATTTATAGTATTATCTGTTTCTAAAATCTCAGATCTTAATGCTAATCTATAACCATCTAAAGCGACAAGATTCAAATTTTTATTATTTATTTCAAATAAAACACCTGTAAGTATAGGTCTAGTATCGTCTTGTGCTGTAGCAAAAATAGTACTTTTTATCATATTTTTTAGTATCTTTTGGGGTATAGAAAATATCATATTTTCGTTTATATTAGGAAGTTCAGGAAAATCATCTGCGTTCATATGAATAAGAGTAAATCTGGACTTTTGGCATAAAATCTCGATAGAATTATTATCTATTGTATTAATGTGTATTACGTCATTTGGAAGTTTTCTTATTATTTCACCAAAAATTTTAGCATCTATTACTATGCTTCCCTCTTCTAATATTTCAGCTTTTACTCTAGTTTCTATACTTAGATCTATATCTGAACCTGTTAAAATTATTTCATTGTTAAAAGTTTTAATTAATATGCCATTTAGAACAGGCATAGTTGACTTACCAGTAACAGCTTTTTGAGCTGTGGATATACCTTCTTGTAGAATAGATTTTTCGCATGTGAATCTCATTAAAAACCCTCCTTATTCACAATATATTTTCGCTATATATAGAGTAGATAATTAAATAATTTCTAGTAGTAATAGTAGTAGGGGCTGTGAGTATGTTGATAACCCATAGACCTGTTGAAAACACTTAAAAATAGAGAAAAAATAAGTGTGGATAAGTAAATCTAATATAATTAACTTTATCCACATTATTAAATGCATAAATGATAATATTTAGTTATCAACATAGTATCCTACATTTAATATAAACAGATGTTAATAACCTATTTTTGATCTATTTTTTTTGTAAGGTCATTAATAACATTTTGAAGTCCCTCATCAGATTTTAAATTACTTGATATTTTTTCATATGCATGTATTACTGTAGTATGATCTCTACCACCAAATTCCTCTCCTATCTTTGGAAGGGACATGTCTGTAAGTTTTCTAGAAAGATACATAGCTATTTGTCGTGGAAATGCTACATTTCTAGTTCGTCTAGATGATTTTAAATCTTCTATCTTAAGACTAAAGTAATTTGAAACTACATCCTGAATTAAATCTATTGTTACCTGCTTAGATTGTTTGCTTGATATAATATCTTTTAAGGCTTCAGTAGCTAAATCTACGCTTATTTCTTTATTTGTTAATGAAGAAAATGCAACAATTCTTATTAACGCACCTTCTAATTCTCTTATATTTGATTTAATCTTAGTAGCTATATATACCATAACTTCATTTGGAATATTTAAGTTCTCTACATCTGCTTTTTTCTTAAGGATAGCCATTCTTGTTTCAAAATCAGGTGCCTGTATATCTGCTATAAGTCCCCATTCAAATCTAGAACGAAGTCTATCTTCAAGTGTAGGTATTTCCTTTGGAGGCCTATCACTTGAAAGAATAATTTGTTTATTAGCCTCATGTAATGCATTAAAGGTATGGAAAAACTCTTCTTGAGTTCTCTCTTTTCCTGCAATAAATTGAACATCATCTATTAAAAGAACATCAATGTTTCTATATTTATTTCTAAAGTCTTCATTTTTATCATCTTTAATAGAGTTTATAAGTTCATTAGTAAACTTTTCAGAAGAAACGTAAACTACTTTTGATTTTGAATTATTTTTAAGTATATAATGGCCTATGGCATGCATTAAGTGAGTTTTTCCAAGTCCAACTCCTCCATAGATAAATAAAGGATTGTATGCTTTAGCTGGAGCTTCTGCTACAGCTAGCGATGCTGCATGAGCAAATCTATTGCTGTTTCCTATGACAAAAGAATCAAAAGTATATTTAGGGTTAAGCATTGCAGACATTTCATCATTTACTGTAATAGCAGGTTTATCATTAATTATTTTGGGTTTGGGCTCTTCAGAATCAACTGCTTCTTCAGATAGTATAAAAAACTCTACATTGTATTTTTTTGAAGTAATAAGCTTAAGAGCATTCACAATTAGCTCCTTGTATCTACTGTCAAGAATTCCTTTAGTAAAATCATTTGGAACACTTAATTTAAGTACATCTTTTTCAATAGATAAGGGGATTATGCTTTTAATCCAAGTATTAAAACTTACTTCAGTAAGTTCTCCTTTAATTATGTTTAGAGTTTTTTCCCATGTTTCTTTTAAATGGGCATTCATTCTATATCCTCCAGTCTCGAATAAAAAATAAAATTCACATTAAATAAACATAATTATAAACATTATTATATTTTCTTGACAAATGTTTATTAAAATATTCACATGTTATAAAAGTTGTTGATAATATAATTCAAAAAAAATTATCAACAAAGGTACAAAAAATAAATATTAACATTATCAACACTGAATAATGCTAAGAAATTAGTCAAAAATATGAAAAGTAAGTATAATTTTATAGAATATTAAACAAGTTATACACAATTTTATTCACAGGTGTGGATAACTTACGTGCCACAAAAGTTATACACAACTCTCTATTAATAATATCAAAAGCTGACAACCTATTCAATAAGTTATCCACAAAAAAGTAATAAAAAATATTAACAAGTCAGTTTTTGAAGCATTTGGTACTTCAAGAATTTATGTTGACATCGGAACATTAGGAATATATAATTTAATAGTGAAACTTTAAGGAAGTACACTTATGAGTTGAATAGTAGCAAATAATCCTCGTGAGCTTAATATATAGTTAAGAGGGTAATATAACTTGCCTAAAAGGGGGTGTAAGAACATGTTTATGACTTATCAACCAAAAAAGAAACAAAGAAAAAAAGAGCATGGTTTCAGAAAAAGAATGAGTACTTTATCAGGAAGAAATGTTCTTAAGAGAAGAAGACAAAAAGGTAGAAAAAGATTAACAGCATAAGGGCCGCTTTTGTGGCCTTTTTCTGCAACTGCAGAAAAAAGGAGCTAATTGAATAATGAAAGTCAATAAAATAAGAAAGAATGTAGAGTTTAGAGCTATATATAGAAGAGGAAAATCATTTTCAAATGCTTTATTGGTATTATATATATATAAGAATAGAAAAAATATAAATAGATTAGGTATATCAGTAAGCAAAAAAGTAGGTAAAAGTGTAATACGAAATAGAGTTAAACGATTAATTAAAGAGAGTTACAGATTAAATTGCAGTAAATTACACGTCGGATATGATTTTGTATTTATAGCTAGAAATGCTGCCAATGGAAAAAGTTATATTGAAATAGATGAAGCTGTTAAAAATATTTTTAAAAAGGCAGGTCTCTACGATTAAATGAAAGAATTTTTAGTCTTTTTTATTAAAATTTATAGAAAATATTTGTCACCTTTAAAACAGCCATGTTGTAGATTTTATCCAACTTGTTCCCAGTATGCATTAGATGCTCTGGAGAAATATGGTGTATTAAAAGGTGGATTTATGGCTATAAAAAGAATATTAAGGTGCAATCCTTTAAATGAAGGTGGATATGATCCAGTCAAATAAATTATCAGGAGGTTTACAATTTGCAGTACTTAAACAGTGCGTTTGTTCAGTTTTTTGAATTGGTTCATCAATGGGTGACTATAGCAATCCCTAATAAGAATATTTCTTATGGTTTGGCTATAATTTTGATGACTTTAATAATTAGATTAATATTGTTACCATTGAATATTAAACAAACTAAATCTTCTATAGCAATGAGTGAATTACAACCAGAAACTAAGAAAATACAGGAAAAATATAAAAATGACCCTCAGAGAGCACAACAAGAAATGATGAAGCTTTATAAAGAAAAAGGAGCAAATCCTCTTAGTGGATGTTTGCCAATGCTTATTCAGTGGCCTATTTTTATAGCGCTTTATTATGTATTTAACAATTTAACTGGTATAAACGGTGTTCACTTTTTATGGATACAAGACTTAGCTAAAAGAGATGTTGTTCTAGCTGTTCTTTCAGGTATAACTACATACTATTCAGGATCACTAATGATGCCTACTGGAGATAGTGCTCAAGCCAAGCAATCAGCAACTATGAACATAGGTATGTCTATATTCATGATTTTCATAAGCTGGAGCTTAAAGTCAGCGTTAGTACTATATTGGGTAGTAAATAATTTAATTCAAATAACACAAACATTAGTTATGAAAAGACTTGGTATAAATAAAAGCACTAGTAAAGCTTAGGGGGGACTATGGTATGAAGGTTATAGAAATGACCGGAAGAACTGTTGAAGAAGCTTTGAAAAATGCTCTAAATGAACTCAAGGTTACAGAAGATAAAATAGAAGTAGAAGTTTTAGATGCAGGAAATAAAGGTTTCTTCAATTTAATAGGCGCAAGACCTGCTAAAATAAGAGTAAAAGTAAAAAGAGATTACATGTATGAAGCTAAAACATTTATTAGGGATGTTTTAGATCGCATGGGTGTTAAAGCTGAAATAAGGGTAAAAGAAGAAAATAATGTTGTAAAAGTATCTTTAACAGGACCAGATATGGGAATACTTATAGGGTATAGAGGCGAAACTTTAGATTCACTTCAGTATCTTATAAGCTTGGTTGTAAATAAAGGCCATGAAATGGAATATAAGAGAGTTATTTTAGATACTGAGAACTATAGAATAAAAAGAGAAGAAACATTAAAAAGATTAGCAAGAAGAATAGCAGAGAAGGTTAGGAGAACAGGACGACCTGTTAAACTAGAACCAATGAATCCATATGAAAGAAGAATAATTCACTCTGCACTTCAAAATGATTTTTATGTTAATACTTATAGTGAAGGTGAAGAGCCTTTTAGAAAAGTTGTAGTAGATTTAAAGAAAGCCTAATGGCTTTCTTTTTGCTTTAAGCAGAGAACCAAAATCTTAAGTAGATATCCCAAATCTTAAGCAGGCATCCAAAATCTATGATTTTGAGATGATCGCTTACACAGAGTGCTGATTTGGTGATAGTCACTTACACAGAGTGCTGATTTTAAGTGAATCGCTTGCTCATTCGACGTAAGGAGAAGGAGTTTCAGTTATATAATAAAAGGAGTGATATGATGAAAGAATTTGATACAATAGCGGCAATTGCAACTGTTTTAGGAGAGGGAGGAATATCGATAATAAGAGTCTCAGGATCTAAAGCGTTAGATATTGTAGCTGGTATATTTAAAGGAAAAAGAGAAAAAGGGCTAGAAGATATAAAACCATATACTATGAGATATGGATTTATAATAGAAAAAGAAACAGGAGATACTTTAGACGAGGTTTTAGTAAGCTATATGAAAGCTCCAAGAAGCTTTACAGCAGAAGATACTGTTGAAATAAATTGTCATGGCGGTGTAATTTCAACGCAAAAAATATTAGAAGAAGTAATAAAAAATGGTGCAAGACTTGCTGAACCAGGTGAATTTACAAAACGAGCATTTTTAAACGGAAGAATTGATTTAAGTCAGGCAGAGGCTGTTATAGATATAATTAGAGCAAAAACTGAACTTTCTATGAAATCAGCAGTTCAGCAATCTAATGGTAGAGTTTCTAGAGAGATAAATAATATTAGAGGAAAACTATTAGAGATAATTGCGCATATTGAGGCTACGGTAGACTATCCAGAAGAAGATTTAGAGGAAATGACTGCAGATAAAGTAACATATGATCTTACATCTATTTTAAATAAAATAAAAGAAATATTAAGTACTGCAGATGAGGGAAAAATAATCCGAGAAGGACTTAATACTGTTATTGTTGGTAAACCTAATGTAGGCAAATCATCTCTTTTAAATTCGCTATTAATGGAAAAGAGAGCTATAGTTACAGATGTGCCAGGAACTACAAGAGATGTAATTGAGGAATATATAAATATAGATGGAGTGCCTGTAAAAATTATAGATACAGCAGGGATAAGAGAGACAGAAGATGTTGTTGAAAAAATAGGCGTTGAAAAATCTAAAGAAAAGATAAATGAAGCCGATTTAATTATATTGATGCTTGATTTAAGTAGAGAGCTAGATGAGGAAGATAAGGAAATTATAGAATATATAAAGGATAAAAAATACATTATTTTATTAAATAAATCTGATTTAGATGGTAAAATAAATAGGGAAAGTATTAGTAATCTGAATTCAAAATATATAATAGAAACTTCAGCAAAGACAGGTCGAGGCTTGGATAGGTTAAAAGAATGTATAAGAGAGTTATTTTTCAGGGGTGAAGTAAAGTCAAAGGATATACTTATAACTAGCACAAGACATAAAGAGGCACTAATTAAGGCAAAGGAAAACTGTATTCAAGCAATAGATGCCTTAGAAAATACATTAGCGATAGATTTGGCGTCTATAGACATAAGAAACGCTTGGAGCAACCTAGGAGAAATAACTGGAGATACATTAGAGGAAGATATAATAGATAAGATATTTGCAGAATTTTGTTTAGGAAAGTAGGTTAAATATATGGAGTATTTTGGAGGAGAATATGATGTAGTTGTTGTTGGAGCAGGGCATGCTGGATGTGAGGCTAGTCTTGCTGCAGCTAGAATTGGTTGCAAGACCTTACTATGTACAATGAACTTAGATAGTGTAGCTTTTATGCCTTGTAATCCTAACATTGGTGGAACAGCAAAAGGACACTTAGTTAGGGAAATAGATGCTTTAGGCGGAGAAATGGGAATCAATATTGATCATACTTTTATACAATCGAGAATGTTAAATACATCTAAAGGACCTGCAGTGCATTCATTAAGAGCTCAAGCGGATAAAAAAAGATATGCAGATAAGATGAAGCATATTCTTGAAAAGGAATCTAATCTTGACTTAAGGCAGCTAGAGGTAATATCTATAAAAACAGAAGAAGGAAAAGTATGCGGTGTATTAACTAAGAATGGTGCATATTTTAAAACTAAAACAGTAATTCTTGCTACGGGTACTTACTTAAAGGGAAAGGTTATTATAGGTGATGTCAGTTATAACTCAGGTCCAAATGGTTTTATGCCCGCTAATGATTTGTCACAAAGTTTATTAGATTTAGGCATAGAAATTAGAAGATTTAAAACTGGTACACCTGCAAGAATAAATAGAAGAAGTGTAGATTTTACAAAAATGATAATACAAAATGGTGATGAAAAAATAGTTCCATTTTCATTTATGAGTGGCAAGTTAGAGAGAAAACAAATACCATGCTATTTAACTTATACAACGGATGATACCCTTAAGGTTATAAGAGATAATATATATAGGTCTCCTTTATACAATGGTACTATTAAATCCGTTGGACCAAGATACTGTCCTTCTATTGAAGATAAAGTTGTAAGATTTCCTGATAAGGAAAAGCATCAGATATTTGTAGAGCCTGAAGGAGAAAATACAGAAGAACTTTATATAGGAGGAGCTTCTACATCACTACCAGAAGATGTGCAAATTGCTATGTACAGAACTATTACAGGGCTGGAAAATGCAGAGATAGTAAGAAGTGGTTATGCTATAGAATATGACTGTATAAATCCACTTCAATTAAAACCTTCATTAGAATTCAAAAATGTAGAAGGGCTTTTTGGTGCAGGACAGGTGAATGGAAGTTCTGGATATGAAGAAGCAGCAGCTCAAGGCATAATTGCAGGAATAAATGCTTCACTTGAAGTTAAGGGAAGAGAACCATTAATCTTAAGAAGATCAGATGGATATATAGGAGTTCTAATTGATGATTTAGTTACTAAAGGAACTGAGGAACCATATAGAATGATGACATCACGTTCGGAGTATAGACTTTTATTAAGACAAGACAATGCAGATTTGAGGTTAACGGAGATAGGCTATGAAGTTGGGCTTGTTAGCGAAGATAGATATGAAAGATTTATAAATAGAAAAAAAGCAATAGAATTAGAAGTAGAGAGAATAAAAAACCTTCAAATAACACCTAAAAAAGAAGTTGTTGAGTTTTTAAACACATTGGATTCCACAGAACTTAAAAAGAATATAAGTTTATATGAGCTTATAAAGCGACCTGAGCTTGATTATGGCAAACTTGCACCAATCGATAAAGATAGGCCAGAACTTGACGATGATATAACAGATCAAGTAAACATTATATCTAAATATGAAGGATATATAAGCAAGCAATTAGATCAGGTTGAGCAGTTTAAGAAATTCGAAAGTAAACTCATACCAAAAGATATAGATTATGGTAATATTAAAGGATTGAGACTGGAAGCAACTCAAAAGCTTGATAAAATAAGACCTATTAGCATAGGTCAGGCATCAAGAATTTCAGGAGTTTCTCCAGCTGATGTTTCTGTATTATTGATATACTTAGAACGTGAATATAGAGCTAAAAGTGAAAGTTCAAATAATGAAATAATGTAATTAATAATAGTAGTTTTTATTATAGTATAATGTTGATTTTTATACTACATAATCAATTAACATTATACTATAATATATTTGTATTTACTTAGGCTTTAGGTGGAATTTTCAATATTCATCTGAAGAAAGTTTTCATAGTTTCATTAAAGTTGGGACTCATAGCTTATTTATTATTTTGAGAAATTTTAACTTAAGCTAAGAATCCTATTTTTAAATATTATATACATATTTAGCTAGTAGATATATTTCGGGTAATAATTGATACAAGTAAATTTAACCGAATTACATAAAATATCAAGAATGGAGAGTTGCTATATGGAATATTTTGACATAATGAATTCTGCATGTTCAGATGTGGGATTATCAATGGATAATAAAATTTATGAAAAGTTTATTGATTATAAAGAATTAATAAAGTTTTGGAATGAAAAGGTTAACCTTACAGCTATAATAGATGATGAACAAATAATAAAAAAACACTTTATAGATTGTATAAAAATATTTAAATTTTCTCCTCTAAAGGAAGCAAAAAGTATTATAGATGTGGGAACTGGTGCTGGTTTTCCTGGTATACCTATAAAAATTGTTAAACCAGATGTAAATATGATACTTTTAGATTCCTTAAATAAGAGAATTAATTTTTTAAATGAAGTGATAAATAAAATAGATTTAAAAAATATAACAACTATTCATGGAAGGGCAGAGGATTTTTCAAGAAAAAGTGAATATAGAGAAAAATGTGATGCAGCAGTATCAAGAGCAGTTGCTAACCTTGCAGTGTTAAGTGAACTATGTATTCCATATGTAAGGGTTGGAGGATATTTTGTTGCTATGAAGGGACCATCTGTGGATGATGAAATTAAGGAAGGGAAAAATGCAGTATCCATTCTCGGAGGAAAAATTGAAGATATAGTTAAGATAGAGATAGAAAATAGCGACTTAAATCATAATTTAGTTATAATAAAAAAGGTAAAAGAAACTCCAAAAGTGTATCCAAGAAAGGCTGGAACAGCTGCGAAAAAACCTTTAAAATAAAGTGTATTAATTTGTCGTAAAAAAATTAAATAAAAAAGAAGGAAATTATAAAAGAATGAAGAAATGTTAATAAATAGGAAAGAGTAAGAGGGATGGTTAATATGCAAAATAATATCAATTATATATGTGTTGATTCAATTTTACCTAATTTATATCAACCAAGAAAATATTTTGATGAAGAAAGTCTTGAAGAATTAGCTCAATCTATAAATGCATATGGTATAATTCAACCTTTATCTGTGAGAAGGCTTCCTGATGATAAGTATGAACTTGTAGCAGGTGAGAGAAGACTTAGAGCAGCCAAAAAAGCTGGGTTAACTGAAGTACCGGTTATAATAGTAGATATTAGCGATAGAGAATCTGCAGCTATTGCACTATTGGAGAATTTGCAGAGAGAGAATTTAAATTTTTTAGAAGAAGCTGAAGCTTACTACAATTTAATAAAGGATCATTCCTATACTCAAGAAAAATTAGCTGAAGCAATTGGGAAAAAGCAATCAACTATTGCTAATAAGATTAGATTACTTAGACTAGAACCTGAAGTAAGAAGTATCCTATTAGAAAATAATTTAACTGAAAGACATGCAAGGGCTTTACTTAAGTTACCTGATGTACAGTTGCAGAAAAAAATATTAAAAATAGTTGTAAAAAAAGTGCTGAATGTTAAGAAGACTGAAGATCTTATTGAAAAAGAGCTAAGTAAAATTGAACATGGGAAAGCTACTTCTGTAAAAAAGAAAATAAAAGGTATATTTTCATCCAAGGTGTATATCAATACTGTAAGACAAGTATTTGATAAGTTTGGATTAAATGCTCAATATGCATCAAAAGATCTGGATGATAAAATTGAAATAACCATTACTATTCCGAAAAAATAAATGTTTCACGTGAAACATTTACCTATAATTAATTTCAAAAAAATTAGAGTTTGTTTTAATATTTGTTCTTGGGCAATTGCTCAAGAACTTTTTTTGTCTGGTTTTATATTAATATTAAAATAAAAGTTAATTCATCGATAATTTTAATATAAAATACTTTTATTATCTTATATAAAAATATATAATTGAATTAAGGTATTTGCTTAAGAGAGGGGTGGTGGAGTTTATGAAAGTTATATCAATATTTAATCAAAAAGGTGGAGTAGGAAAAACTACTACTAGTATAAACCTAAGTTCATATTTAGCAATGCAAGGATATAAAATTCTTAATATAGATATAGATCCTCAAGGCAATACAACTAGTGGCCTTGGTTTCGATAAGAGAAGTTTAACTGAATCTATGTATGATATTTTAACTTCTGACGCAACTATAGATGAGATTGCTAAAAAAAGCGAGCTTATAGACAATTTTTATTTAATTCCTTCAACTATGGAGCTAGCAGGTGCAGAAGTAGAACTAATAAGTAAGGATAATAGGGAAAATATATTGAAAAATAAGATTTCAAATATGAAATCAAAATTTGATTATATATTTATAGATTGTCCACCTTCATTAGGGTTGCTAACAATTAATGCACTTACTGCATCAGATAGTGTCCTTATTCCAATTCAATGCGAGTTTTATGCTTTAGAAGGAGTTGGTCAACTTATTAATACTATTCAACTTGTAAAAAAATCTTTGAATAAGGATTTAGAGGTTGAAGGAGTTATAATGAGTATGTATGATGGAAGAACAAAACTTTCCAATGAGGTTGTATCGGAAGTAAAAAGCTATTTTAAAGACAATGTCTATGAAACAACAATACCGAGAAATATTAGATTAGCAGAAGCACCTAGCTTTGGGCTACCAATAATGCTTTATGATGATAAGTGTAGAGGAGCAGAAGCATATGAAAATTTAACAAAGGAGTTTTTAAGCAGACAAAAGGAGTGAAGAATGTTTGAATAAGAAGTTTGGATTAGGAAAAGGCTTGGGAGCTTTAATACCTGAAGATAAAATTCAGGATAAGGAAACTAATAAAAAAGACAATGTAAATCTTATAGATATTAATTTAATAAAGGCTAATGAAGGACAACCAAGAAAGAGCTTTGATGAAGAGAAAATAATACAACTTTCTCAATCTATAAAAGAGCATGGCGTAATTCAGCCAATAATATTAAAGAAAGACAATGAAACATATACCATAGTTGCTGGGGAAAGACGATGGAGGGCATCAAAGCTTGCTGGAATTAAAGAAATTCCCGCTATTGTTATGGATTTAACTGATAAAGAGATTTTAGAAATATCTTTAATTGAAAATATCCAAAGACAGGATTTAAATCCAATAGAAGAAGCCATTGCATATAAGAAATTGATTGAAGATTTTAATATAACCCAGGAAGAGTTAAGTAATAGAATTGGTAAATCCAGAACTGCAGTTACGAATTGTTTAAGATTATTAAATCTTGATAAAAGAGTGCAAGAATATTTAATTGATGGAGTAATATCAGAAGGACATGGCAGAGTGTTGTTAGGGGTAGAGAATAAAGATCTTCAGTATGAATTAGCTCAGGGGATAATAGACGAAAAACTAAGTGTAAGAGAGACAGAAAAACTAATTAAAAGTCTAAATGTAAAAAAGAAAGATGAAAGTAATAAGATTAGCAACCAAAATCCTTATTATTTAGATGTAAAGGAAAAACTTGAGACATTATTTGGTACAAAAGTTTTGCTTATGGATAAAAAGAATAAAGGTAAAATTGAAATTGAATACTATTCACAAGAAGATTTGCAGAGAATACTCGATATATTAAAAATATAATAAAAATACTAAATTAAGTTTATATGTTTCACGTGAAACATTAGCGGAAGGAGAAAACATATGCAGAACATCATAGGAATAATAAATAGTTTCCAAGCTTATATCATAATAGCACTTGCAGTATTAGTAATAATATTGTTTATTATGCTTATGGTTACATTAAGGTCTTTAAACAAGTTAGAGGGTAAGTACAGAAAATTTATGAGAGGAGTAGACAATAAAAATCTAGAAGGATTGGTAACAGGTTATTTAGATAAAATAGATGAAGTAAAGCTAGAAACTGAACATATGAAGGAATTATATAATGAATTAAATCTAAAGTTAAAAGAATGTGTTCAAAAAGTTTCAATAGTAAGATACAGAGCATTTGAAGATGTTGGAAGTGATTTAAGTTTTTCCATTGCTTTACTGGATGAAAGTAATAGTGGTGTTATAATCACAGGTATTTATGGTAGAAATGAAAGTACAACTTATGCGAAGCCTATAGATAGAGGGATATCCAGATATGAGTTATCACAGGAAGAAGATCAGGTTTTACAAGAGTGTATAAATAAAACCTTAAAATAATTGTATATAAAGAATAAAAAACCTCCTTTAAGGGAATATTATTCCATAAAGGAGGTTTTTTTATGAAAATATGTGTAGCTAATGATTTACAATATATAAGAGAAGAATTAAAAAAAAGAGGATATGATATTACTAATGATCAAAATAACACATTGTGTGATGCGATAATATGTAACTTAAAAAATGGAGGATTAACAACCTTAAATATGAATAATAGCATAAGAAGAGAAGGTACATTAATAATTGATTCAGGCAGCAAAACTATAGAAGAAATAGAATACATACTTAATAATAGAGTTTATAGCAATCTATTTTAATATTACTTATATACCTTAAAATATAAGTGCTTTATAATTAAGCCTCTATGTTTTCAGAAATACTATTATTTTCAAGTAATTGGTTAGGCTTCCTACCACCAATAGTTTTTAATATAGAATGATATATGCCTTTAGATATTACTTCAGCAAGCTGCATTACAGTAAATAATCTTGTGTTTTGTAATACCATAAATTCCATTGCCCCAGATATATTAACAATACCTGTTATACTTAAGTTACCTACCTTAGGTAGGTCCTTATTCATGGCAGACCCAGGACATAGAGGTTTACCGTCAACAATTATCTTACCTACATTCTGTAAACTTCCTAAACATGCATCTATAGCAATTATAAATGGGTTTTCATATTTAATGTTAATTTCATCTATAATATTAGAAAGATTCTTAGCATGAACAGGATACTGCAAATTTCCATATAAATATACCTTATCTCTAACTAAAAACTTTAGCTTATCGCCTACTAATGGTCCTAAGCTATCACCTGTTGATCGATCAGTACCAATACATAGCACAATTATAGGTCTTTTATTTTTTACTATAGGACACAGTTCATCACTTAATATGTCTCTCAAAATAAAAATTGATTTTTTGGATGATGGATCAATTACTAATTTATCTACCATATATACAAACCTCCTATATTACGAATTCTAACCATATAGAAGTTATTTATACGTGATATATTTATTTACATAGAAAAAATTCCCGATATATTACAATCGGGAATCTCAAAATATAGAAACGTTTATTAAATTATATCAACTCTTCTAAGTATATTGTAAAATACTACAAGAAATACACAAAAAATAACACCAGAAAGTCCCCTAGCTTTAAGTCCTATAAATAAGGCCGCAAGTACGGCTACAGGGTGAATGCCAAGAGAAGAAGATACTATTTTTGGTTCAATTATTTGTCTTATAATTGAAATAATAATATATGAAATCAAAATTCCAAATGCCGTAATATAGTTCTTTATAAAGAAGAAATAAAAGATAGCAAGAGGAATATAAACCGCCCCTATTCCTAGTATAGGTAGAATATCTGCTATGGCACATACGATACTTAGGATAAGTACATATTTTACTTTGAAAACTAAAAATACGATTATCGTTTCTAAAAAAGTAATACCTATAATCAGTAGATAAGATAAAATATAGTTTCCAAGCATCCGTTTTGCCTCAATATATACATTCATTATTTTATCTGATTTAGTTGACGGAATAACACTTAGTAGCTTATTTTTATTTAATACAATATCCTTAGTAAAAAAGTATGTAGTAAGTAGTGTGAAAAGTATAACCATTATTACATAAGGGACAATAGTTAGAAATCCTATTAATGATGATACTAATTTTCCAGTAATACTTACAGTGATATTAGATGCCTTAGTAATAAATGCGGAGAGATTGTTTTCTATGGCGTTAACTATATATGGATCAAGATTATCATAATACTTTTTAAGTTTATCAAAAGATTCATATATATTAGGAGAATTCTTTGTTATATATAGTTGAGTATTTTTTCCAAGTTGAATAGCCTCTTGAGTTATATTTGCTATTCCATAAGATAAAATGAATATAATCAAAGTAAAAAATGTAATAGTAGTAATTAATGAAGCTACAGAACTTTTTATATTAAATTTTTTAATTAAGTACTCAGTAGGGCGCTTTATTAATAGGGCACATATCAGTGCAAGTACAAAAGGAAGCGTGTAGTTTAATGTGCTGAAGAAAACTAGAAAAACTACTGTGTATATTACAAAAAACAAAATTATCCCATCAATTTTGTTTAATAGCTTCTCCATTAGATCTAATCACATCCTTTTATAATTGAGTTTAAAGCATGTAAAGCATAATTTATATCTTTTTTATCATTGAAAGGTCCTATACTAAATCTTAAAGTTCCCTCTGGGAATGTTCCCATAGTTTTATGAGCTAAAGGTGCACAGTGCAAGCCTGTTCTAGACATTATTCCATATTCTCTATCTAAAATAAATCCTAGTTCAGCATTATTAATCTTGCTTGAATTAATAGATATAGTTGGAGTTCTTAAGGCAGCATCCTTGAAACCATAAACTTTAATAGAAGGAATATTCAAAAGCTCATTAATAAAGTGTTGACAAAGTTCTTGTTCTTTTTCTTGAATAGCTGTAATTCCTTCCTTCATTATATAGTTAATACCGGATAGTAATCCTGCTATTCCAGGAGCATTTAATGTTCCACTTTCGAATTTATCAGGAAGAAAATCAGGTTGAACAATGCTTTGTGAAAGACTTCCAGTTCCTCCTTCTATAAAAGGTAGAGCCTCTTTGTTTAAAGCGTCATCAATTAAAAAGCCACCAATTCCCTGAGGTCCTAAAAGACTTTTATGACCTGTAAATGTTAATGCGTTACACCCAATTTTATAAAAATCTACAGGTATTGCTCCAGCACTTTGTGCTGAGTCAATTACAAAATAAATGTTCTTTTCTCTACAAATTTTTCCGATTTCTTCAAGTGGTTGAATGCTTCCTATTACATTTGAAGCGTGAGTTAAAGCTACCAGCTTAGTATTAGGCTTTATAGCATTTCTAAAATCCTCAACATTAATTACTCCATCAGCTGAACACTCAATTATGTCAAGATCAATATTTTTAGTCTCTTTTAAAGTAGAAAGTGGTCTTAATACTGAATTATGTTCCATTGAGGAAGTTATAACATGCCAACCATCTTTTATTACATTTTTTAATACTATATTAAGTGATTGAGTTATATTTGCAGTAAAAATTACATTTTCTAACTTATCAAAATTAAAAAGTTTCATTAAAGCTTCTCTGCAATTATATATGATTCTATCGCCTTCTAATGCGTTAGCATAGCCACCTCTTCCAGGGTTTGCTCCAATGTTTTTCATATAATTAAATACAGAAGTATATACTTCTTCTGGTTTTGGATAAGTTGTTGCTGAATTATCTAAGTAAATCTTCATAGTTAAATTCCTCCAAGTTTATATGTTAAATAATAGTTTACATAATATTTTAATAATATAGTTTTAAATTTTTTATAAATTAATGATTATCAATATTATCTATCTACTAATTTTGATATAATAGATTGTAGGTCTGTATAAGACAAATGTTATAAGTTACAATTATATGATTAGTTATTATTGATAATTCCTTTACTTTAATTTAATATTAAAAATATTACATATATAATTATAAACTAAACTATATTAATTGTATACAAATGTAAAGTAAATATTAGGAGGGAGGAACAGTTCTAACACATAGGACTGGATTAAATTAATGGATAAATATTATGTTTTAACTTTTAAAAACACTCATGGGGCAATTAGTGCAGAAAGCATTTTAAAGGAAAAGAATATTAAGATAGAAATTATGCCTACACCTACAGGCATAACTAAAAGTTGTGGTATAAGCATAAAATTTAGTGAAGAGTACATAGAGAAAATTAAGGATTTAGTAAAGGATGAAAGTATAAATATAAAGAATGCATACGTAAAGGAAGGCTCCGATTATAAAGCATTCGAAATATAAAATGTTAAAGAAATTTTAGGTTAATATTTTGAGGAATTCGTAAAGAGGACAATTATATATTTGGAGGGATGTAATGAAAAATCTATCTTCTTTTTTTAAGTTTAGTATCGACTTAGATAGAGGCATAGTACAGGTGGGAAATTTTAGTATACAAAAAGAAAATATATATTATTTAGTTGCAATTATAATAAAAATTGCAATGGTACTAGCTGCTATGTATTTAGTCATTAAGATAGGAAATGGAATAATAAATAGGTATATACATAAACAAAAAGATTTCAAATTTTCATTAGATGATAGAAAAGCAAAAACTGTTGGCGCAATTTTAAAGAGTATACTTAGATATTCTGTATACTTTTTTGGTATCTTTAGTATAATCTCAATTATATCCCCGAAGATAGGAATTACAAGCCTCACATTTGCAGGAATAGGTGGAGTTGCTGTTGGATTTGGAGCACAAAGCTTAATAAAGGATATAATAAATGGATTTTTTATATTATTTGAGGATCAATTTACTGTAGGGGATTATATAAATATTGATGATAAAGGCGGAATAGTAGAAAGTTTAGAGTTAAGAGTAACTAAAATAAGAGACTTTAACGGAGATTTGCATATAATTCCCAATGGACTTATAACAAAAGTCACTAACCATTCAAGAGGCAATATGAGAATTATGGTAGACGTAGACATTGCTTATGATGAAGATGTTGATAAGGCTATTCAAGTAATATCGGATTTATGCGAAAAGTTTAAGGAAGAAAACAAAGAGTGTGTTACAGAAGGGCCTTCTGTTTTAGGAGTATCTGCTTTTAAGGAAGGTGGCGTAAGTATTAGGGCAGCAGGAAAAACAAAACCAATGAAACAGTGGGATACAGAAATGAAATTACGAAAAGAAATAAGGGAAGCTCTAAAAGGAGCAGGTATAAACATAAACTATCCTAAAGTAAAAATTGTAAAGGAGTGATAACTATGGTTAAAGTCTTTTACCTTGGTGATATAGTTGAGATGAAGAAGGATCATCCCTGTGGTAGTAAGGAATGGGAGATAACTAGGCTTGGAGCTGATATAAAAATAAAATGCTGTGGATGTGGAAGAATTGTTATGTTACCAAGAAGTAAGTTTGAAAAAGATGTAAAAAAAGTAGTTAGACAAAATTCTCCAGAATAATAATCAAAAAAATATTGATTTCTATTTAAGTAAGTGATAGAATAATTAGATGTAATCCCTGCTGTGTAAACACAGCCGTTAGTCCAAGGGGAGGAGGTGGAATCTAATGAGAAAGTATGAAACTATATTCATATTACACCCATCATTAGACGAAGAAGCTGTTAAAGCTAACGTTGAAAAGTTTAAGGGCGTAATAGAAAATGGTGGAGGAGTAGTAGATAACGTTGATGCGTGGGGTAAGAGAAAGCTTGCTTACGAAATAAACAAAATCGGCGAAGGTCACTACACTCTAATAAACTTCAGCGCTGATCCTGAATTACCAAAAGAGTTAGATAGAGTATTCAGAATTA
The DNA here is from genome assembly GCF_016316925.1 of Clostridium aciditolerans. Classification (GTDB taxonomy): domain Bacteria; phylum Bacillota; class Clostridia; order Clostridiales; family Clostridiaceae; genus Clostridium_AM; species Clostridium_AM aciditolerans. The sequence goes on from NZ_JAEEGB010000009.1 coordinate 25,074, forward strand.
ATGATAGTGTTATAAGACACATAATAGTTAATAACGAAAAATAATAGGTGGTGTTTTTAATTGAATAAAGTTGTTTTAATTGGAAGATTAACCAAAGATCCTGAGTTGAAATTTACTCCAGGAACTGGTACAGCTGTTGCCACCTTTACTGTAGCTGTTGATAGGAAGTTTTCTAAAGATGGCCAAAGAGAAGCTGATTTTATCCCTGTAGTTGTATGGGGAAAACAAGCTGAATCTACAGCAAATTATATGGCAAAAGGAAAACTTATCGGTATTTGCGGTAGAATTCAAACAAGAAGTTATGATGCCAAGGACGGTACTAAAAGGTACGTTACCGAGGTCATTGCAGAGGAAGTACAATTCCTTGAATGGGGAAGTGGAAATAAAAATGCAATGCCATCATTTAATGAGGGTCCTTCAGAAGGTTTTGGAAGATCTCAATCCTTTGATGAAGGAGCTTATGGAGCAGATATTACTCCAGTAGATGATGGAGATATTCCATTCTAACTCACTCAATCTAACTATAAGGTAAGGAGGAAAGATTATGGCAAATAGAGAAGGCGCTAGAAGAAACTCAGCTAAAATGAGAAGAGCTAAGAGAAAAGTTTGTGCTTTTTGTATGGATAAATCTGAATTTATAGATTATAAAGATATAAATAAGCTTAGAAAGTACGTTACAGAAAGAGGAAAGATTCTTCCAAGAAGAATTTCTGGAAACTGTGCTAAGCACCAAAGAGAACTTACTGATGCTATAAAGAGAGCAAGAAACATAGCATTATTACCATTCACAACAGAATAGTTGTGAAAAGCGAAGAAGAAATTCTTCGCTTTTTTTATTATAAATTTTTAAATTTTCTAATCCAATTTAATTTAGGAGCATATCTAGGCTTTTCAGCCTTATTAAAGTCAATGGAAATGGTTTATCTCTTAAAGCCACATGATATTTAGCGTTATCTTTAGGAATCAATGATAAGGAAAATTGACAATAATATACACTGACTCTATACTTAGAATATTACAATGATAACTATTTACACTATGGAGGTATATTCGTGAAAAAAGTATTAGTTGTAGATGACACTAAAAATATAAGGATGTTATTAACAACTTGTCTTGAAATAGAAGGTTATGAAATAATTACAGCAGCTAATGGATATGAAGCTTTAGAAATAATTCAAAATACTAATATAGATATAATATTTTTAGATATAAAAATGCCGGAGTTGAGTGGTACAGAGGTATTAAGAAAGATAAGAAGTATAGGAATTAATACTCCTGTAATTATTATGACTGCTTTTGCCACAGTTAAAAATGCTATAGATTGTACAAGACTAGGGGCGGTAGTCTATTTACAAAAGCCCTTCACCACTGAAAAAATTAAAAGTATATTAAAACAAATACAAGATTTAGATGAGAATAATATTGATAATATTATTGTATCAGCCCAAAAATTAATATCAAATGGAGAGCTAGATGACGCTATAAGGCTTTTAAAGAAATCCATATCAATAAATCCACAGTGTGGGGAAGCATACTATTTAATGGGTAATATTTATAAGATAAAAGGAGATAGCGAAAAATCAGGACAATTTTTTGATGTAGCTAAAATATTCAATTATAGACCATAAATTACGGTGAGGTGCATTGATATGTATTATGATTTCAACAATTTTATTAGTTAGTATATTTTATAAAAAATTAAAGATTTAAAACGCACTGTAAATTTAACTACAGTGCGTTTTGGTTAACTTAAATTTATCTGATTAAGAAAGTCTCCTACTAGTTTATCATATTCATGCTTATTCTTTATATAAGCTTGAGCATGGCCTGCATTAGGTGCAAGATATAACTTTTTTATTCCTGTTTTTTTATTATACATGTCTATGCTCATCTTAGGAAGTATATATTTATCCTCTTTACCATGAATAAAAAATATAGGCGTGTTAATGTCTTCTATGTTTTCAATAGGTGAGACTTGATTATAAAACACACCTGATCTTAACTTACTTATAAAACTTGATATAGTTATTATCGGAAAATAAGGCAGATGATAATCTTCTTTTAATCTAAACTTAAATAATGAAACTAAGTCAGAGTAAGGGCAGTCTGCAATATAAAAGCTTATTCTTGGATCAATAGCTGCATGCTGCAAAATAGTGGCAGCTCCCATGGATTCACCATGAATTCCTACTATACAATCACTGCCACATTTATTAAAAATCCAATCTACACAAGCTTTTAAATCGAACTTTTCATAAAAACCATAAGTAGTATGTTTTCCACCGCTTTTACCATGGTTTCTATGATCATATATAAAAATGTTAAAGTTCCTTTTAAAAAATATATCCATATATTTTACTGATGTATAAAGTGTACATGTAATTCCATGGCATAATATTACGGTTTTTTTAGGATTTTTCCCGGGAAAAAATAAACCGTGTAGCTTGTATCCATAAGGTGAATCAATATAAATTTCTTGTTTTTCTAATTTTTCGAAAGAATCTTTTAATATTCTTCCACATTCCAATTCATAATCATAACTTTTATCATAATTCCATGTTTTGGGTTTCAAAACTATGTTTGAAAAATAGAAACATATGGCAATAATTATAAATATAAATAAAATTATTATTAATGCTAATTTTATGGTCATCATACATCTCCTTATGTAAAATTAGATTATGTAACTTTAATATTAAATAATACTTGGTTTACAATAAGATTATATATTAAGTAAAGTTAAAAATAAATAATAGTTTGTTGCACAAACATGTAAAAATAACTAAAATATAATTATAGATTTAGAGGGGATGGGTTTAATGAAAAAAGATGATTTCAATATAATGTATAATGTTAAAATGATTGAGGAGTTGAAGGCAGATCTTTTATGTGTAATTAGTGATTTTTTTAAGCTACTCACTAAGGGAAGTAATGTGGCACAGGAGGCAATACTTGATTGTATTTCTGGGGCAATGATATTGCTATATTTACTATCAGAGAGATTAGGATATTCCCATGCTGCAGTAGATGAAAACATGAAAAAAAAGTTAAAATTAGGAATTATTGAGGAGGACAAAATAGAAAAGGAAGGTAAAGATTTAAGTAAGTTGTATAATCATTTAAAAGAAAGAGAATAACGGAGGATAAAATGCACAATAGAATTTATAATACTAGAGCTATGGTAGAAGCAGGACTAATTACAGCTCTCATAGTAGTAATTATGATGATAACAGTATATGTACCTATATTTTCAATGTTTGGTATGTTTATTTTACCTATTCCTGTAACAGTACTATATATTAGACATAATTATAAAGTTACATTAGGTGCAGTAGTGATAAGTGCAATACTCATTGCCATGCTGTACAGTCCCATATCAGCATTAACATCTTCTATATTATTTGGTATTACAGGGATGACCTTTGGATATTGTATAAAAAATGATAAAAAATTAAGCACCACAATACTATTATTGGCATTAGCATCAGCTATAGGTATTGTTATAAACTTCAGTATTTATGTAAATTTGTTAGATAAAAGAGGAATGGCTGGGTTTATTAGTGATAATATAAGAATAATGAAAGAATCTCTTAATTTATCTAAGGAACTATATGGTAAAATGGGAGTAAGCAGTGAACAGTTTGCAACAATTGAAAAATCTTTTGAACTTTTTACTCCAGATTTTATATTGAAACTTATACCTGCCATAGTTATTCTTATGTCATTTTTTTCTGCATATATAAATTACATTTTGACTTCATCAATATTAAAAAAGCTAAGATATAATATGAAACCAATGGTTCCATTTAGTCAAATATATATTAATACACGAATAGGAACTTTAGTTGGTGTAACTCTTTTGATAGGATTGTTGCTTGGTAGAAGTAAAGTACAAGGTGCGGATTATATTATAAACTCAGCAGAATATTTACTTCAATTTATATTTGTAATAGACGGAATATCCGTGGCAGCATATTACTTAAGAAATAGGTTTAACATATCGAAGCCGATTACAGCTTTAATATTATTCTTTACTGTTTTTTCACAAATGTCTGTAATCTATGTATATGCAGGTTTGGCAGATATGTTATTTGATTTTAGAAAGCTTGATCCTTATAGGAGGCCAAGAACAGAGTAACTGGAGGTTACTAAATGGATAAAAAGTATAATTATTTTATAACAAGTAATAAAATGTATATGATAATAATTGCTATTCTTATTTTAGCGCTCATAGCTTATGGTCATATTTTGGCAGGTATAGTAGCTATAAGTTTATATGGTTTGCTTGTAATTTATAATATTAAAAATACAAAAGTGAAAAAAGATGAGTGGAAAAGATTTATTGAAGACTTTTCTTCTAAGTTGGATAATGCTACTAGAAACACTCTTGTAAGACTTCCTTTTCCGTTGGTTATTATTGGAAAAGAGGGAGAGATGTTATGGTATAATCAGAAATTCTTTCCTATAATTCAAGATGAGGATATACTGGGAAAAAACATTAAAAGTATAGTTAAGGAATTTAACTTGAGGCAAGCGCTAGATGGAAAAGAAAATGTACTTAGATATATTAAGATAAAGGATAGATATTATGATATATATACGAATGTTGTAGATACATCTGAAAATACAAAAGACAGGATACTACTTTTGTATTTTTATGATGTTACAGACTTATTTCAAATTGTAGAGTCTGTGGATTCAGAAAAAGAAATAGTTATGCTCATAGAAGTTGATAACTTTGATGATGTAATAAAAACTATTGATGAAGATAAAAGGCCCTTAATAATTGCAGAAATAGAAAGAACAATAAATACCTATGCTCAAAGTTTAAATGCAATGCTAAGAAAATATGACGGAAACAAGTATGTGCTATCAGTTCAAAATAAATATATTGAAAAAGAGATGGAAAAAAAGTTCGATATATTAGATACTGTAAGAGAAATAAACATGGGAAACAAATTAGCTGTAACTCTAAGTATAGGGGTAGGTCGTGGCGGAGAAACTCCTATGATAAATGAAAACTATGCTGTGTCAGCTAAGGAATTAGCACTTGGTCGTGGTGGAGACCAGGCCATAGTAAAGAATGGTGAAAAGCTTTCATTTTATGGAGGAAAGACGAAAGAGGTAGAGAAAAGAACAAAAGTTAGAGCAAGAGTTATAGCACATGCACTAGTAGATTTGATAAATGAAAGCAATAAAGTATTCATAATGGGTCATATGACTCCTGATATAGACTGTTTAGGAGCAGCTATTGGAATTTACAAAGCAGTTACATTACTAGGAAAGAGCTGCTTTATAATATTAGACAATGAGAATAATAGCATAAGACCAATATTAGAGAAAATTAAGGAAGAGGAAGACTACGAAAATGCATTTATAAGTAGTAAACAATGTATTGAGGAAGCAGATACAAATAGTCTTCTTATACTTGTTGATGTGCATAGCAAAGGGTATGTACAGAATATGAATGTTGTTGATTACTTTAATAAATTAGTTATAATAGATCATCATAGAAAGTCTACTGACTTTATAGAAGGGGCTCTTTTAAGTTATATAGAGCCATATGCATCATCTACGTCAGAACTAGTTACTGAAATGCTTCAATATATGGTTGAAAAACCAAAACTAAAGCCTATTGAAGCGGAGGCATTGCTAGCTGGAATTTGTGTTGACACAAAGAATTTTTATTTTAAAACTGGTGTAAGAACCTTTGAGGCTGCTTCTTTTCTAAGAAGATTAGGAGCGGATACAATAGATGTAAAAAGGTTTTTTGCTGATGACCTAGAAACTTATTTAAAAAGAGCTGAGATTATTAAATCAGCGAAGATATTTAAAAACATAGCGATAGCGATATGTCCTAATGAAATAGAAGATACTGTATTAGCTGCACAGGCAGCGGATGAGCTGCTAAATATTACAGGTATTCAAGCATCTTTTGTTTTTGTTAAAATAAAAGATGAGATATTTATCAGTGGAAGATCACTTGGAGATATAAATGTGCAATTAATACTTGAATCCCTAGGTGGAGGAGGACATATGACTATGGCTGGAGCAAAATTTAAATCTGTTGATATAAATGAAGCTTTTGAAAAGCTCAAAAATGCCATAGATAAATACATTAGGGAAGGTGAAGAGTAATGAAAGTTATATTAGTAAAGGATGTTAAATCACTAGGGAAGAAGGGAGACATAATAAATGCTTCAGATGGATATGCAAGAAACTATTTATTTCCAAGAGGACTTGCACAAGAAGCTACAGATTCAAATCTTCATATTTTAAATAATAAGAAGGAAGCTGAGAGAAGACAAAAACTAGCTGAAATAGAGGCCGCTCAAAAGTTAGCTGAAAGCCTTAAAGGCAAAGAAGTAAATCTTTGTGTTAAATCAGGTGAAAATGGAAGATTGTTTGGAGCAATAACAGGAAAAGATATAGCAGACGAAATAAATAAGAAATTTAACATTAATATAGATAAGAAAAAGGTTGTGGTAGATACTATAAAACAGCTTGGAACTTATGATGTAGAAATAAAATTGTATCCTGAAATCTCCACAAAGGTTAAAGTGGTTATTGCAGAAAAATAAGGGGGAAAATTTGTGAAATCACAATTTGTTGATGGGTTGGAACAGGAATTGGCTAATACTATACCAGTTGATACCCAGGTAAATGTTCTATATGATATTTTGAATAAAGTAATAGACGAAGGTACTGTAAGGGCTAGAGTAGTAAAATATAAGCTGCAAAACTATATAAAAAGTAAAGATATATTTAAGAGAATTTATGCATTAAATAAAATAGTAAGTGATGGTAAAGGATTAAATTCTATACCAGATGAATCTAATATGTACGAAGCTCTTGAAGATACAAATGTTTGGATTTCAGAAGCATTAGCAAAAAATTATGTGAAAAATAAAATAGAGAACGAAGTAGAAAAAAACCTCATGGAAAAACAAGATAAGTATATGGATGAGGTTAGATTAAGTATAATAAAAAAGCAAAAAGGTCCAGAAAATGCAAAAACTCTTAAAAAATATGCTCAGCTTGAAGTACTAGACTCTAAAAAATTAAGCAAAAGCATTCAAGGTATTCTAAGACCAGAAGCTTTTAGTGAAATTGTTGGACAGGAAACAGCAATAAAAGCTATTTTATCAAAGATAGCATCTCCATATCCTCAACATATTATACTATATGGTCCTCCAGGGGTTGGAAAAACAACTGCAGCTAGACTTGCGCTAGAAGAAGTAAAAAAGCTAAAATATACTCCCTTTAAGAAAGATGCTAAATTTGTAGAGGTAGATGGCACTACATTAAGATGGGATCCAAGAGAAATTACTAATCCTTTGCTTGGATCTGTACATGATCCAATTTACCAGGGAACTAAAAGAGATTTAGCTGAAACAGGAATTCCTGAACCAAAGCTTGGACTTGTTACGGAAGCTCATGGCGGCGTGCTTTTTATAGATGAAATTGGCGAATTAGATGAAATGCTTCAAAATAAGCTGTTGAAGGTATTAGAAGATAAGAGGGTTGAATTTTCGTCTTCATATTATGATCCAGAAGATGAAAACACACCTAAATATATAAAATATCTTTTTGAAAATGGAGCACCAGCAGATTTTGTACTTATAGGAGCAACCACAAGAGAGCCTAGTGAAATAAATCCAGCTTTAAGGTCAAGGTGTACAGAAGTATATTTTGAACCTTTAACATCAATAAATATACAACAAATAGTAGAAAATGCTGCTGATAAGTTAAATATACAATTGGAAGAAGGCGTGTCTGAGCTTATAAGCAGATACACAATTGAAGGAAGAAAAGCAGTAAACATACTATCAGATGTTTATGGTTATGTACTTTACAACGATCAGGATACTAACTTAAAAGACAAGGTAAAGATAACAGTTGAAAATTTAAAGGAAGTAATATCTATAAGTAGATTAGTTCCTTTTGAGGAAGTTAAAGTAGAATCAAAATATGATGTTGGACATATATATGGGTTAGGCGTAAGTGGATATATAGGGTCTACTATAGAAATAGAAACAGCGGTTTTTGAAGCAAAAGAAAAAGGAAAAGGGATAGTAAGATTTAATGATACAGCTGGAAGCATGGCTAAAGATTCTGTGTTTAATGCAGCGTCAGTTATCAGAAAAATAACTGATAAGGATATAAGTGACTATGATATACATGTAAATGTAATAGGTGGAGGAAAAATTGATGGACCTTCAGCAGGAGCTGCTATTACAGTGTGTATTATTAGCGCACTTTTAAACAAGCCATTAAGACAGGATATAGCTATAACAGGAGAAATATCGCTTAGAGGTAATATAAAGCCTGTTGGAGGAATTTTTGAAAAAATTTATGGAGCAAGAAGAAAAGGAATAAAACTTGTAATTGTTCCAGAAGACAATTTCAAAGAAGTTCCTCAAGGACTTGAAGATATAGAAGTTAAGGCAGTAAGTAATATTGAACAACTTATTGAACTAGTATTTTAAATTAAATTCTAAGGAGTGATGATAAATGGATGCACCTCTTAGAAGTATGCCTCATAGTATTGAGGCTGAACAAAGCGTAATAGGTTCTATGATTGTAGATAAAACTTCCATAGCTGAAGCTATGGAAGTTTTAAAAACTGAAGATTTTTATAAGGATTCACATAAGGCCATATTTAATGCTATTTTGGATCTTTATCAAAAAGATATAGCCGTGGATATAATAACTCTTACAGAGCACTTAAAGTCTACAGACAAGTTAGAGGCAGCAGGTGGAATAACTTATATAAGCGAATTAAGTGGATCTGTGATTTCTACGGCTAATGTACAGTCATACATAAAGATTGTAAGTGACAAGTCCATTTTAAGAAAACTTATTAGAGCTTCTACAAAAATTATAGAAGAGAGTTATAACAATCAAGATGATGTATTGAGGACTATGGATTTAGCCGAAAAAGAGATATTTAATTTATCTAATGGCAAAAGTACATCTGATTTTGAACCTATGAGTGTAGTTTTAGAAAGAGGATTTTTAGAAATAGAAAGGCTTTTTAATAATAAAGGCGAGACTACAGGAGTTCCATCAGGATTTAGAGACCTTGATATGAAAACATCTGGTTTTCAAAAGGGTGATATGGTGTTGATAGCTGCAAGACCTTCTATGGGAAAAACCACCTTTGCATTAAACTTAGCAGAGCATGCAGCGCTTAGAGCAGGAAAAAGTGTAGCTATATTTTCCCTGGAAATGTCTAAGGAACAATTGGCATATAAGCTTTTATGTTCGCAAGCTCATGTAGATATGCTAAAGCTTAGAACCGGTAACCTAGATGATAAGGATTGGGAAAATATTGCTAAAGCATCAGGTCCGCTTGCTAGTGCTAAAATATTTATTGATGATACCGCTGGTATGTCAGTAATGGAAATGAGGTCAAAGTGCAGAAGGTTGAAAATAGAGCAGGGAATAGATCTAGTACTTATAGACTACCTTCAGCTTATGTCAGGTAGTAAGGGTGGTTCTGAGAGTAGACAACAGGAAGTTTCAGAAATATCAAGATCAATTAAGGCACTGGCAAAGGAAATGCAGTGTCCAGTTATTGCACTATCTCAGTTATCTCGTGCGCCTGAACAAAGAACAGACCATAGACCTATGCTATCGGATTTAAGAGAGTCCGGTTCTATCGAACAGGATGCTGACTTAGTTATGTTCTTATATAGAGATGAATACTATGATAAGGAAACCGAAGATAAAAATATAGGTGAGTGTATAATAGCAAAGCAAAGAAATGGTCCAACTGGTACTGTTAAATTAGCTTGGTTAGGACAATTTAGTAAGTTTGGAAATTTAGATGTTATACATCAAGAATAAGGTAAGGGCTTTTACTATAAATAAGGTAAAAGCCTTTACCTTATTTATAGTAATATGCACAGTAGAATTTGCATGAAAACTTTACTTTTATGTAAAATTAAGTTAAACTAATTATAGTATATGCTCCTATAGCTCAGTTGGTAGAGCAGCTGATTCGTAATCAGCAGGTCACAGGTTCGACTCCTGCTAGGAGCACCATATTAATTTCTAATAAAAATGGGTTGAATTTTTTTTTCTCTGTATTTATAATTAAAACCAAAAGGCTAAATTTTGTTAAATGTAATTTTGAAGATTTAGAGCGAATGCAGAATACAGAATATTTTAAATTTACCTCTAAAAGGTTTGTTTTATATTTTGATATATTGAAATATGAAAAATTACTGTTAATATTAGATTTTAAGTGGTGAGAATATGTTATTTTATTAAAATTTAGTGTTATCGTTTTAACAATGTGGATTTTGTGAAATTTTGGGGGGTATTATAGTTGTTAAATAAATACGAAAGTGAAAAAGATAATAAAACTGACATAGATTTTAATAAAGGAGGATATTTGAGTATATTTCAGATACTACCTTTTGAAGCCATTTTATTAGATAAAAACAACAAAGTTATTAAGTTAAACCCTAAAGCGCATGACACATTTTATAATATAGAGTTTGAAAATGAGATAAATAAATTAGTATGCCAAATTGAAGATAGGTTAGTGAAGCTTGACAGTGAAAATACAGAACTTTCAATGGAAAGAGAAATTTTGACTAATAAAGGAGCAAAGTATTTTAATATTAAAATAGTACCTATAATTGATGCTGGAAATGAATTTGAAGGTAAAATAATAATATTAAATGACATTACTGACTACAAAATAAAAGTTTGGGAGCTAAAAAAAGAAAAAGAAGATGCAGAAACAGGTAGTAAAATTAAAAATGAATTTTTAGCTAATATAAGTCATGAAATAAGAACCTCTGTTAACGGTATTATAGGTATGACAGATTTAACTTTAATGACTAATTTAAACTCCGAACAAAAAGAAAACTTAAATTTAGTGAAGTCAAGTGCATTAAGTTTGTTAGATATGACTAATAGTATTTTGGACTTTTCTAAAATTCAATCTGGAAATATAAAACTAGATAGTGTTGAATTTAATTTTAAAGAACTCATAGACGAGATTGTAAGGTTAACTGCAATTAAGGCCCTTGAAAGCAAATTGGAGTTTAAAGCAAAAATAGATGAATCAATACCTGATACATTAATTGGTGACCCTATAAGAATAAAGCAAATTTTGGATAATTTAATAGCTAACTCTATAAAATTCACTAAGTATGGAACTATTTCCCTCATAATTGAAAAGATAGAGTCTGCTGACAAAAAAGTTAATTTGAAATTTTTGGTAAGAGACACAGGTATAGGTATAGATAGAAAAGACATACCTAAATTATTTACAGGTTTTAGTCAGATTGATAATAAAGAATATACCAGAAAGAATTTTGGTCCTGGCCTAGGTCTTAGCATTTGTAAGGGACTTGTAGAAATGATGGATGGTAAAATTGAAGTAAAAAGTAGAAAAGATGTAGGGTCTGTGTTTTCATTTAATATATATTTAGAAAAAGGTAAGAAATACAGTAGTACAAATATAAGTGATAAAAAAGCAAAGGTTCAAACAAATAATTTAGTTGGTAGAAGGTTGAATATTCTTATTGTTGAAGATGATAAGGCAAGCCAAATGGTAATATACAATTTATTCAAGAAAAATGGACACACAAGTGATATTGCCAATAATGGAGAAGAGGCTTTAAAGCTTATTGAAAATAAGAAATATGACTTAATACTTATGGATATACAAATGCCTATACTAGATGGAATTCAAACTACAAAAATAATTAGGAAATCTGAAGAAAATAATGATAGTCGTACACCTATTATAGCTCTAACAGCATATGCTTTAAAAGAAGATAAAGAGAAGTTTTTGAATGCAGGTATGGACAACTATATTTCTAAGCCTTTTAATATTGATGAACTTTTAAAAATGGTTTACAGTACAGTAAAAACAGATACTGGAAATACCTCTTATTTTATGAATAAGCAAAATAGTATGGATGGAGATTCATTATTTTTATATCTTTTATAATTATAATATTATATAACTGCTTTTTACATTTATAAAAAGGAAGGTGTTGTCGTGTTTGGTATACTTGATAGATTTGAAGGTAGTTTTGCAATAGTAGAACTATATGATAGCCAGATAATAAACATTGAAGTAAGCAAAATACCAAAAGAAGCTAGAGAAGGTGATGTTCTTAGTATAGGAGAACACATAACAATAGATCATGAAGAAACTAAAAAAAGAAAAAATGCAATAGAGAAATTATCTAAAGATATGTGGAAATAGGTGGCAAAGGCTAGAGTGAAACTGAGAAGGTTTTATTCTAGCCTTTTATTTTTGTACACTCTTATCATTGTTACCTAATAATTGTTTATTCTTATAATACAAAATAAAGTAATTAACAAAAGCAATTAACGCACTTATAACAGACAAATATATAAGATAAGTACCTAACTTTATATTGATAGTTAAGGTAAATATAGATAAGTAAAATAATATAGTTGTAAGCTTTCCTAACTTGTTAGATGGAATTATGGTATTTTTATTATATAATATTATGCCAAAGAATATCATAGAGAGTTCTTTTATAGAAATTATTATAAGAATCCACAAAGATATATAATTTTTTATTACTAGACAGCTTAAAACAGTTAATATCATAAGTTTATCAGCTAATGGATCTAATACTATGCCTAGTTTAGTTATTAGAGAGTATTTTCGTGCTAAATAGCCATCTAATATATCTGTCAATCCAGCAATTAGAAACACCATTATAGAGTAAAATAGGTTATCAGGCACATTTGAGAAAAATAATAAAATAAAAACAGGAATTAAAAGTAATCTAAAGAGAGTGAGAATGTTTGGTAAATTCATAATATCACTCCAAAATAAAAGTAATTATATTTTTGTTTTAGTGTATGCTATGAATAATAATGAGTTGCTTGTATTAAATAGTAGATAAATATATTTTAATTCTTTTAACTGAAAAATGAAAGATATTTATAAGATTATGAATATAAAAAAGCTAAATTGAAAACATTTACGAATCTTAATTTAAATTTATTAATTAATATTCGTATTTATATTGACTGAACTATTCACTTTTGATAGGATTAAATAGGATGCATGTGTCTATGTAAAGAATTATAAGATAATCGATAAAGGATTAGTAATAATTTTTACAGACTTATAAACTGCATATACTAATGTTAAGTTGGCATATTAGTAGTATATAAGGGAAGAAATATATAATAAAAAAGTGTCAATAAAGATATATAAACTATGGTACAGATATATCATAAATATTATGTTACCGAAGTTGATATGACAAGAGATATAGTAAGCCAATAAATATTCGTCAATGCTTAAGTATAGCTAACTTAATAAAAGAGGAGGAAATTTTTATGTCAGCATTTATTGTTTTAGGAGCCCAATGGGGAGATGAAGGAAAAGGTAAGATGACAGATTATCTTGCAGAAAGTGCAGATGTTGTAGTTAGATTTCAAGGTGGAAACAATGCAGGACATACCGTTGAGGTTGGAGATAAACAATATAAACTTCATTTAATACCTTCAGGAATACTTTATGATACTAAATTAAATGTAATAGGTAATGGAGTAGTTGTAGACCCAAAAGCTTTATTTGAAGAAATAGATTATTTAAAAGGTGTTGGAGTAGATGTAACTCCAGAAAAACTAATGATAAGTGATAGAGCACAACTTATAATGCCATATCATAAGGTACTTGATGGTATAAAAGAAAAGGCTAGAGGAAAAAAGGATATAGGAACAACAGGAAAAGGAATAGGACCATGCTATACTGATAAGATGGAAAGAAGCGGTATAAGAGTTTGCGATTTAATGCACAAGGAAGTTTTTGAAGAAAAACTAAAGGATAACGTAGATGCTAAAAATGATATTATAACAAAAATTTACGGAGGGGACAGTTTAGACTTTAGTGCTATATATAATGAATACTTGGAATATGCTGAGAGAATGAGACCTTTTGTAAAAGATATATCAGTTGAAGTATTTAACAACATAAAAGCAGGTAAAAAAGTATTATTTGAGGGTGCACAAGGTACATTGCTTGATATAGATTATGGTACATATCCATATGTAACATCATCTAATACTATAGCTGGTGGTGTATGTACAGGGGCAGGAGTTGGTCCTACAGCGATAACTAGTGCAGTAGGAATAGCTAAAGCATATACAACAAGAGTTGGTAAAGGACCTTTCCCAACAGAGCTATTTGATGAAACTGGTGACTGGATAAGAGAAAAAGGACATGAATATGGCGTAACTACAGGAAGAGCAAGAAGATGTGGATGGTTAGATTTAGTTATACTTAAGACTACAGCAAGAATTTCTGGTCTTACAAGTTTTGCTGTAACTAAGATAGATACTCTAGCAGGAATGGAAAAGGTAAAGGTATGTACAGGTTACAAGTTTGATGGAAAAGTTATTGATTACGTTCCAGCAAGTCTTGAAGATTTAGCTAAGTGTGAACCAATATATGAAGAGTTTGATGGATGGGATAAAAGTATAGAAGATGCTAGAAGTTATAATGATCTTCCAGAAAACGCTAAGATATATCTAAAGAAAATAGAAGAATTTACTGGTACAAAAATATCTATAGTATCAGTAGGACCAAGAAGAGATCAAACTATTGAAGTGACAGAAATATAACTTAAAAAAATTCAGGTGTATAATAGAATTATACCCTGAATTTTTTATTTTCATGAAAAATTATGGAAAAGTTTAGGAATATATTATAAAATAAATTTATGATATATAGAGAGGTGTAGTTCTATGTGTGAGATAGTGACAGAAAGAGAATATGAAGTTCAATATTACGAAATAGACTGTAAAAAAAGATTACTTATAACAAATTTAATGAATTATCTTCAGGATATTGCTATAAGGCAATCTGAAGACATAGGTGTTGGAATAGACTACCTAACACAACATGGTATAGCGTGGGTTCTTCATAAATGGCATATAGATATGTATAGATATCCTGTATATGGAGAAAAGATTAAAATAATAACTAAACCTTATTCTTTTAAAAAGTTTTATGCATATAGGGTCTTTGAAATAGTAGATTCAAAGGGAAACACTATAGGAAAGGCTAAATCTATATGGTTCTTAATTGATACTGAAAAAAGAAGAGCCATAAGAGTGACAGAAGAAATGTATAATGCATATGGAGTTCCGAAGGATAAAAATGATATTCTTGATATAGAAAAAATAAGTGAGCCATTAGAAATACATAGCGAAAAAGTCTTTCAAGTAAGGTATAGTGACATAGATACAAATAGACATGTTAATAATGTGAAATATGTAGAATGGGCTATAGAGGCTGTACCATTAGATATAGTAAATAACTATGTAATTACAAGTGTAAATACGGTCTATGAAAAAGAAACTACATATGGAGATACAGTAAAGGTCTTAGTAGAAATAGAGACAAATGAAAATAATATAACATGCTTCCATAGAGTTGTTGATGGAGAAGATAAACAGTTGTGCTTAGTTCAAACTAAATGGGAGAAATAAGAAAAATGCTGCTGACCTTACTTTTCAGCAGCATTTTTTCCAGCTATAAATCCAGAACTCCATGCCCATTGTAAATTGAAACCTCCACAATCCCCGTCAACATCAAGTAATTCACCTGCAAAATATAAATTTTTAATTATTTTTGATTCAAGAGTTTTAGGGTTTATATCATTTGTATCTACACCACCAGCAGTTACTTGAGAGTTTTTGAATGAGTTAGTATCGCACACTGAAAAAGTCCATTCTTTAAGTAGATTTAGTAACTGTTGTTTTTCCTTCCAATCTAATTCACAGCATAGTTTATGTATATTATCTATTGAAGCCTCTTTTAAAAGTATAGGAATAACTTTTTTATTTATAATTCCGATAAAGGAATTGTAGACACTTCTGTAACTAAATGTTCCCCAGTGATTTTCTAAAAACTCTATTAGATTTTCTTTATCCAAATCAGACATCATATCTATAGTTAAATTCACAGATTTGCCCTCAGATAAAGCGGCAGAAGCAGTACGACTCAGTTGAAGTATAGGGGGACCGGATATTCCGTAATCTGTAAATAATATTTCTCCAAATTCTCGTCTTTTAGAAATGCCATCTACAAATATTTCAGCAAAGCCATTGAATTTTACTCCAGACAAAG
Source organism: Clostridium aciditolerans (assembly GCF_016316925.1). Classification (GTDB taxonomy): domain Bacteria; phylum Bacillota; class Clostridia; order Clostridiales; family Clostridiaceae; genus Clostridium_AM; species Clostridium_AM aciditolerans. The sequence goes on from NZ_JAEEGB010000009.1 coordinate 41,227, forward strand.
CCTTAAGATTTTTATAACTTAATTTAAGCTGTACTAGGGCTGGTATTGGAGTTATTATATTATGGTTTAATGATTTAGCTATCTTAAAACCTGATCCATCAGAGCCTGTATTAGGGGCTGATTTGCCACCACAACACAGTATGAGTTTTTTGCACTCATATACATCATTGGATTCAGTAAATAGCTTAAAAGACTTAGAGCTCTTTTTTATGTCGTTAACTTTAGAATTTAGATATATAGGAATATTACGGTCTTCTATAGCTAACCTAAATATATCAAGTACTGAAGATGCTTGAAGTGATAAGGGATACATTTTTCCATCTTCTAAAGTAGCTAAGGGAAGACCTAAGGAATAGAAAAAATTAGTGGTATCATCTAATTTAAAACTGTCTAAAGCAAACTTAAAAAATTCAGGGTTTTGACTATGATACCTTGAATAAGAAATATTGCTATTTGTTATATTGCACCTACCATTTCCAGTTGAAAGAATTTTAGTTCCTATTCTGCTGTTTCCCTCTAATATTGCAACATCTTTTCCAGAATCTTTAGCGGTAATTGCTGCTATTATACCAGCAGCACCGCCGCCTACTATTATTATTTCATGAAACAAAGACAACAACTCCTTGTAATCGAATTATTCTATATTATTTTATCGTAAAAATATAGTTTTGGTAATAGAATTTTTATAGGTATAATCCACTATGTAGAAACCAGGGCTTAAATTACATTTGTAATGAAGAAAGTATAGTTGTTATAATTATAGTACAGTAATTCTAAAAATAATCACATGTTAGACCTGCTCGCACTTGAAAATATATTTAGTGAGGAGGAATTTTTTTATGAGAGCTAAAATATTAAATAAATCTATAGATAGTACTAAAGAAGAGTTGAAAGTTCTAAGCATAAACTACGATTTCGTTGCAGTCCAAATAAATGATGATAAAAAGGTTATTAGAAGGGATGAAGTAGAGCTTATATTCGAGAACGATTCTGAGAAGATTTTGGATCAGTATGAAGATATATTAAAGATAAAACTAAACAAAGGTATGACATTTGCTTTTTATCCTACACTTATAAACTTTATAGAAGATATCGTTGGAAGGAAAGTTGAGCAAATAGATGTATTAGAAGACGAGTTTAAGTTTATTAAAAAAGGAATTTGGGAAAAAAATTTACTCATAGTTATAAATAATTTAAGAACATTTAAAATTAGTGCAATAGGTCAAAAATATGGAGATAACTTTAGCTTTACTATAAAGGAAATTAATTTAAGTAATTTCTTGAAAGAATATGAATTAAAGATTAAAGCTTTAGAAGAGGAAATTAAAGAAAGGCAAATTCTAAAAAATAAATATGAAGAAACGTTAAAAAATGTCATTAATAATAGTATAATCAATAATGAGTCTATCTTACTAAATAATTAGTAAGATAGTTTTTTTATATTTAATTCTATTTTGTATATAATATTCATAATAGGGTTAGGCATCTTTTACTTTTTATTTTCTTTCAGATGCCTTAATTAAAATTTTCTATTGAAAGGGGAAAAGTGCTATATGGAAGCTTCAGAATTATTAAATTACAAAAATTGGGTAGTTGTTGGTGATGTGCTAAATGAAAGTAAATATGCATTCAGAATATTAAGTAGCTTGAGAGATTCTAATTTTAATGTAGAGGGGGTAAATCCTAGAGATACTACTGGTAAGGTATATAAAACACTAGAAGAGGTGAAGTATAAAATAGATGTTATAGATTTATGCATAAATCCTATACAGGGATTAAAGATAATTGAGAGTGCTGCTAACCTTAATATAGATAAAGTGCTAATACAACCTGGAGCAGAAAGTGAAGAAATATTGAGTTTATGTAGAAATAAGGGTATTATAGCTATAGAAGGGTGTGCGCTTGTAGAACTTTCTAGGTTATAAGTTTTTAAGGGGGAGTCATTAATGTTTACGATATATGCTGTATCAGATTCTATAGGAGAGACTGCTGAGCAAGTTGCAAGAGCAACTGCTTGTCAGTTCTATGATAATATAAAAGTTCAGAGAGTACCATACATAAAAAGCTTTGAAGATGTAAATGAATTTATAAACAAAATTGAAGACAGAGAAAATACTATGATTATATCAACAATAGTTTTAGTTGATGTTAGAGAGTTTTTAATCCAAAGATGTATAGAAACTGGTATACACATAATGAATGTACTAGGTCCTTGTATCAGCGTTGCTTCTAGAATTTTGAACAAGCTTCCTGATTATAAGCCAGGTGCAGTTTGGGAGATGGACTCGGAATACTATAAAAAAATAGAAGCTATGGAATTTGCTATTCAGTATGATGATAGCAAAGATCATTCAGGTATTAAAAATGCGGATGTAATTTTAGTAGGGCTTTCAAGAACATCCAAAACACCACTTTGTATGTATTTAGCTAACAAAGGAATTAAGGCATTAAACATACCTATAATGCCGGAAGTACCAGTACCTAATGAACTGTTTGAAGTTGATAGAAAGAAAATAATAGGGTTAACAATAGACCCAATGCATCTTATTGAAATAAGAAGACATAGAATAGATAAATTTTCTAAGTTATCTACAGAGATACAATATGCAAATGCAGAAAGAGTTTTAGATGAGTTGGAATTTGCAGATAGACTTATGAGAAAGCTTAATTGTAAAATTATAGATGTCACAAAAAGAGCTATAGAAGATACTGCATTAATAATAATGGAACACATAGATTATATGGGATTAAAGCAATACTAAAATATAAAAAGATGATACAAAACTTTGTCTAAAGCACTGATTTTGAAGGACTTTAGACAAAAACTATAATATAGTATAAAAAAATATAAAAAAAATGTTGACACTTTGATAAATATCTTGTATTATAGTCTATGTCGGGTCGCTGCAAGTGAACTGAAAAGATAAATATGGCCCCTTGGTCAAGCGGTCAAGACACCACCCTTTCACGGTGGTAACAGGGGTTCGATTCCCCTAGGGGTCACCATTATAATATATGGGCGCATAGCTCAGCTGGGAGAGCATCTGCCTTACAAGCAGAGGGTCACAGGTTCGAGCCCTGTTGTGCCCACCATATATTATGGCCCAGTGGCTCAGTTGGTTAGAGTGCCGGCCTGTCACGCCGGAGGTCGAGGGTTCGAGTCCCTTCTGGGTCGCCATAATTATTTATATTAAATAATTATGATGATATTGTAAGTCTAAATTTATAACATGAAAATCTAATATGGCCCTTTGGTCAAGCGGTCAAGACACCACCCTTTCACGGTGGTAACAGGGGTTCGATTCCCCTAAGGGTCACCATTATAATATATGGGCGCATAGCTCAGCTGGGAGAGCATCTGCCTTACAAGCAGAGGGTCACAGGTTCGAGCCCTGTTGTGCCCACCATATATTATGGCCCAGTGGCTCAGTTGGTTAGAGTGCCGGCCTGTCACGCCGGAGGTCGAGGGTTCGAGTCCCTTCTGGGTCGCCATATTTAATTCGCTGGTTTAGCTCAGCAGGTAGAGCAACTGACTTGTAATCAGTAGGTCGCGAGTTCGATTCTTGCAACCAGCACCATTAAATAAAATTGCTTTTTAATTAGCATGGCCCCTTGGTCAAGCGGTCAAGACACCACCCTTTCACGGTGGTAACAGGGGTTCGATTCCCCTAGGGGTCACCATTTTAATATGTGGGCGCATAGCTCAGCTGGGAGAGCATCTGCCTTACAAGCAGAGGGTCACAGGTTCGAGCCCTGTTGTGCCCACCACATATTTATGGCCCAGTGGCTCAGTTGGTTAGAGTGCCGGCCTGTCACGCCGGAGGTCGAGGGTTCGAGTCCCTTCTGGGTCGCCATATTTAATTCGCTGGTTTAGCTCAGCAGGTAGAGCAACTGACTTGTAATCAGTAGGTCGCGAGTTCGATTCTTGCAACCAGCACCAAAAACAAGCTGCATATTTTATATGTAGCTTGTTTTTTTATGTAAGTGCTTAAATTTACACAAAAAAAGGCACTATAATTTAATAGTGCCTTTGTAACTATTGTTGTTTTAAAATCTTTTGCCTTTTATATTTTGACCTATTCTTATATCCTCTCCAAAAAACTTACATAAAGTAAAGTCACCAAGTAATCTTGAAGAGATTCTTTCTGAATATATTTTTAGAAGTTCTTCCAAATCATGATTTGTAGATATTAGCATTTTTTTTCTATTTAATAGCTTTCTGTTTAACAGATTAAACAGCTCCGTTTTAGAAAAGTCAGTTATCTGTTCAGAGCCTAAATCATCTAGTATCAATAGATCACAATTTATAAGCAAATCTTCTAGGTTTTCATCATTATTAAATCTTATATGTTTTAAATTTTGTATTAGAGACTCTGAGGTTCTATAAACTACCAAGTACCCTCTGTCTAAGAGCTCTTTAGCAATACAATCTGATAAAAAAGTTTTTCCAGTGCCAGGAGTTCCATAAAACAATAAGTTTTCAGGAGATGAAGAAAAATTCTCAATGAAATTCCATGACTTAGATACAATTTCTTCAATATTCTTTCTTGGACTAATTGGTTCATTTATGTTTCTTCTAGAAGGATAAAGCTCAATATTAAAATTTTCGAAATTATTCTTTGCGAGTATAGTTTTCAAATCGGAATTTTCATAATATAACTCTACCAGCTTTTGTTTATAACAAGTGCATTTTTTTGTTTCAATAAAACCTGTATCTTTACATTTAATACACCTATATTGAGGTTCCAGATAGTCTAAGGGATAATTGTTTCTAACTAGTAATTCAGACTTTTTTATTCTAAGATCAGTTATTTTTTCTTTTAATTCATTAAGATATTCATCTCTGTTTTCCGAATTATTAAGTATACTTATTGATAATTTAACACAAAGTTTACCGATTTCACGTTCTATATTTAAAACATCTGGTACTTTCTCTTCAATTTCTTTTCGTCTATCTTTAATCGCTTTTTCTTCGGCATTTCTTATATTTTCGTATATCTTCATTATATTGGAGTGATATCCTTTAATCATCTTTGTTATCCCATCCTAATAATTTTTTTTCTAAATCTTTAAAATTGTAACTACGCTGCTTAAAGTTATTAAATGTGCTGTTTGTAGCTTTATTCACATTGTTATTTTTATTAAAGTTATTTGGGTAATAAGTTTTTTTAGTATCTTTTGAATCTATGGCTTCTACAGTTTTAAGGCCTTCTTTGTTCCAGCTGCCCAAAATCCCATCAATATACTTAAAATCAGCTTTATTAATTCTCTGAAAGCATACATCACAGGCTTTGTATATTACATCTAATGGAAAGTTATATGTATTTATCCATTTATGCAGCATATCTTCTTGTGGTTTCATTATTTCTGCATCTTTTATACCTAAGTAACCTAATATCTTTCTTATCTTAATCCACTTATCTTCATGCTTTTTTATAAAGCTTTGAGCATCGTCTATGTTTTTAATTTTTGCATCAAACCACGCAATTGCTATCTTTTCTATATATCTACAATCTGTTTTACCTTTTGAAGCACAATATTGAATTAGAAGTAGTATGATTTCAGGGCTAAAGCTAAAATCTTTTAGCCAGCTTATGTACATAGTCATTTCCTTTGATGAAAGGGGTCTCCCCAAAAGTCTCTCTATATCTTGAAGCATATCTTTTGTAGAATTCTTATTTAATTCTTCAAGTAAGTTTATATCTTCTTGATTCTCACTAGGTGAATTTGTTAGATCTAAAAACTCAATACTGTAATTTCCCATGTTATCTATAGGAATTATTTTAACCACATTTTCATCACTCCAGTAATTCCATGCATTTAAAAGATCAGTTTCTAGGAGATGAAGGGCGCTAGCCATTATTTGAGAGCTTACACCAAGTTCACCAGAAACACAATATTTTAGCCCTAGAAGATATACTTTAACGAACTCTCCTCGGGCCTTTGGCATAAATCTATCTATAAAAATATTACTCACCGGAGTATAGTTTGAATTACCACTTTTGAATACGAAAGTGCTCATAATTTCATGACCTACCTTTATCTATGTTTAGTGTTAAAAATAGTTTCTAATAAATCATTATAACAAAATAGAAGTAGTATAACAATTAAAAAAAATTACAAAACATGTAATAATTTCTTAAAAATAAGGCAAAATAAAGAAGTGAGAGCAAAAATATCATAATGAAAGGATGATCAGTTTGTCACTTAGTAATAGGGCTAAGGCAATATTAGCTAGTTTGTCTATAGTAATTACTATTATAGTATCTGGCCAATACATATACTACAATAAATTTAATGCTTATCAAGTATATATGAATGGTAAGCCGTTAGCCTATGTAAAAAACAAAGAAGATTTTTATAATGTGGAGAAAAATATAGAAAAAGATTTAGAAAAGAGGTTCGGAAAAATTACATTAAAGGATGATATAACTTTTAAAGAGGTTTCAATTAAAAATGAAAATATAGCAGATAGCAGCGTAATTAAAAACTCAATTATAAAAAATAGTAGAACGAGTATACCAACGGTTTTAATGAAATCAGATGGCAGAGAAGTTGGAGTGCTTGCTAATGAAAGTGAAATGATTAAAGTGTTGGATATAATTAAAAATGAGTATAAAGAAAAAGATAAAGATGGAACATTTAAATTAAATAACCGTATAACCTATGTAAAACAAGATACCAACATTAAAGATATAAGTACAATAGAAGAAACAATAAAAATAGCGAAAGAAAATCCTAGCAACCCTCTTATATGTTTTTCAAAAGAAAAGGAAACTAATGGAGTGCAAAATGTAAGCCTCTCAAGGTCATTAAGTGTAACTAGCTTTGTAAGTTTCCCATCTAAAGGAACTATAACATCACCTTTTGGTATGAGATGGGGGAAAATGCACAATGGTATAGATATAGGGGCACCTATGGGAGATCCTATTCATGCTGCTATGGATGGAAAAGTAGTTTATGCAAAATGGGAAGATGGATATGGAAAGGTTATTAAGATAGATCATGGAGTAGGAGTACAAACAGTGTATGGACATTGCAGCAATATAGATGTAAATGAAGGTCAGCAAGTTAAAAAAGGTGAAAATATAGGAAAAGTAGGAAGTACAGGTAATAGCACTGGACCTCATGTACATTTTGAGGTTAGAGTTGATGGGGCGCCTCAAGACCCTTTAAAGTATTTAAAATAATATAAGATATTGAAACTGTAATTTGCAAATAAAAATAATAGGTTGTATTATTTTTCAGAGGATAATTGACAGAGGACAGTGAAGGAGGATTTTCCGAAGTGTAAGGTCGAAAAGTCCTCCTTCACTGTCCTCTAATAAAAATTATTTTGTATAAAGGAATAGTAGCGCCTGATTTACTTTTTATGGAAAAATTATTGACATATACTCTTTTTTAATATATACTTTGACTATCAAAATATTTGATGATAAAAATAACTTTAAAGGGGACGATCAAATGAAATTACCTCCATTAATTATAGGAGACTTAAAAGCGGAGGTACCTATTATCCAAGGTGGTATGGGTGTAGGGGTATCCGGTTATAGGCTCTCATCAGCGGTAGCAAATGAAGGAGGTATTGGTATAATATCTGGAGTCCAAATAGGATATAGAGAACCAGATTTTGAAACTAATACTAAAGAAGCTAATGTTAGAGCACTAAAAAACGAGGTGAGAAGGGCAAAAGAATTAAGCCCTAAAGGAATAGTAGGAGTTAACCTTATGGTGGCCATTACTAATTATGATGAAATGGTAAAGGCTTGCGTAGAGGAACAAGTAGATATAATAATTTCTGGCGCAGGACTTCCTTTGACATTGCCAAAATTAGTTGAGGGAAGTAATGTTAAGATAGCACCGATTGCCTCTTCAGGAAAATCAGCTTCAGTTATTACAAAGCATTGGATTAAAAAATATAATAAAATTCCTGACATGGTTGTAGTTGAAGGACCGGAGGCTGGCGGACACTTAGGATTTCATGCTGATGATGTTAGAGAAGGAAAACTAACTTTAGAGGAAATTGTAGTTGAAGTAATTGAAGCGTTAAAACCTTTTGAAGAAGAATATGGATCAAAGATCCCTGTAGTGGCTGCAGGTGGTATTTACACTGGAGAAGATATTGCTAAATTTATAAAATTAGGTGCTTCAGGTGTTCAAATGGCAACAAGATTTGTAGCAACTGAAGAATGCGATGCTCATTTAGAATATAAAAAAGCATATGTAAATTCAAGCAAGGAAGATATTAAAATTATACAAAGTCCTGTAGGCCTTCCTGGAAGAGCCATTAAAAATGAATTCATCAATCAAGTAGAAATAGAAAGAATTAGCCCTAAGAAATGCTATAATTGTTTGAAAAAGTGTAATCCAAAAGATACACCTTATTGTATTTCAAAAGCTTTAATACAAGCAGTTAAAGGCAATATTGAAGATGGTCTTATTTTTGCAGGAAGCAGCGCGTATAGAATAGATAGGATTGTTACTGTAAAAGAGTTAATTAATGAACTTGTTGTTGATGCTGAAAAAAGTTTAGTTGATTGTAAATAATAGTACTGCTACTTGCATAGTAGCAGGTTTATTTTCATGTGTCTTATTTAATTTAAATTTTAGAAGTGGTGATTATGTGACTAAGTGTATTAGCGTTTTAAATGAGCTTTTAGTAGGCATTTTTAATGATATACTAGAAATTGAACAAAACGCTCTTCAATCTGGTTCTTTTAGTGATTTATCCGTTACAGAAATACATACTATTGAAGCAATAGGAATGTATAAGCCAAGAACTATGACAGAAGTTGCATGTCAGCTGCATATTACTTTAGGAACGCTGACTAAAGCGATAGGTCATCTAGTCAGAAAAGGCTATGTAGAAAGAAAAAGAAGTGAAGAAGATAGAAGAATAGTATATATTGAACTGACAAAACGAGGAAAGCTTGCTTATAGAGTTCATCGAAAGTTTCATTCTGATATGGTAAAGGGAACCATTGAAGAACTTACAAAAGAGGAAGAGGAAACTTTAGTGAAAGCTCTAGATAAAATTAATAAATTTTTTATATCCAAATATAACTTAAATACTAACTTAAAGGAGAAAGGCAATGAATAAAGTACAGGTAATAGGTACAGGTAGTTATGTACCAGAAAAAATTGTTACTAATGAAGACTTATCCTGTATTATGGATACCAGTGATGAATGGATAAGCAGTAGAACTGGTATAAGAGAAAGAAGAATATCTGAAGGCGAAAATACATCTGATATGGCTACAAAAGCAGCACTAAAGGCTATTGAAATGGCCAATATTAAACCTGAAGATATTGATTTACTAATTGTAGCTACAATTACACCAGATAGCTTTACTCCTTCAGTAGCTTGCATGGTACAAGGTAATATAAATGCTGTGAATGCTACATGTTTTGATTTATCAGCTGCTTGTTCAGGATTTATTTATGGAATAACTGTAGCTACTCAATTTATAACTACTGGAGCTGCTAGAACTATATTAGTAGTAGGAGCTGAGACAATGTCAAAAGCCCTTAATTGGGAGGATAGAAATACATGTGTCCTATTTGGTGATGGTGCAGGGGCAGCTGTACTCAGAGCTTCTGATAAGGGTGGGGTATTGGCTATATATACTGGTTCAGAAGGAAGTAAAGGAAATGCACTAACTTGTGGAGCTATGCCAGTTATCAATCCATACGTACGAGAGAAAACTGATTATATCCCTGAAAATTATAAAATACAGATGGATGGAAGAGAAGTATTTAAATTTGCAGTTAGAACTATGACTAAGGGAGTGGAAAAACTTTTAGAGGATGCAAAGTGTTCAATTGAAGATATAAAATATATAATTCCTCATCAAGCAAATCATAGAATAATTGAATCTGCAATCAAAAAATTAAGTATAAGTGAAGAAAAATTTTATATTAATTTAGACAGATATGGCAATACATCTGGAGCTAGCATTGCTATTGCGCTAGATGAGATGGTACAAAAAAATATGCTAAAAACAGGTGATAAGATTTTACTTATAGGTTTTGGAGCAGGACTTACCTACGGTGGATTAATAATAGAATGGTAAGAAAATTTATTTAAACTATGGAGGACAAAATGGTATTTGAGAAAATAAGAAGAATAATGGCAGAACAACTAGGATTAAATGAAGAGGATATAACAATAGACACTTCATTTAAAGAATTAGGTATAGATTCGTTAGACCTATTTCAAATAATAATTGAAATAGAAGAAGAATTTGGAGTTCAAATAGAAGATGCAGAGTCAATTAAAACTGTAGAGGAAGCAGTAAGCTTTGTTGAGAAAAAAATATAAAAGTAGACTAATGTTAAATAATAAATTTATATATGATCAGGAGGAAAAAATATGATCAATTCCGCATTTGCCCAAATGGTTGGTATAAAGTACCCTATTATCCAAGGAGGTATGGCTTGGATTGCAGATAGTTCTTTAGCTGCAGCAGTATCTAATGCAGGAGGTATCGGTATTATAACCGGAAATGCTCCGTTAGAATGGGTAAGAGATGAAATAAGAAAGGCTAAGCAAATGACAGATAAGCCTTTTGGAGTAAATATAATGCTTTTAGGTGAGACTGCAGAGGCCGTAGCTAAAATGGTTTGTGAAGAAGGAGTTAAAGTAGTTACAACTGGAGCAGGCAACCCAGGTAAATATATTGATATGTGGAAACAGCACGGTATAAAGGTTATTCCTGTAGTGGCATCAGTGGCACTAGCAAAGAGAATGGAAAGAGCTGGTGTAGATGCAGTTATTGCTGAAGGCTGCGAGTCAGGAGGACACGTTGGCGAACTTACAACTATGGCATTAGTTCCACAGGTAGTAGATGCTGTAAATATTCCTGTAATAGCTGCAGGAGGAATAGGTGACGGAAGAGGAGCGGCTGCAGCTTTTATGCTTGGAGCAGCAGGAATACAAGTTGGCACAAGATTTTTAGTTGCACATGAATGTACTGTTCATCAAAACTACAAGAATAAGGTACTAGGCGCAAAAGATATTGATACACAGGTTACAGGTAGACCTACAGGTCACCCAGTGCGTGTTTTGAGAAATAAATTAACTAGACAGTTCCAAATACTTGAAAAAGAGGGAGCTGAATTAGAAAAGTTTGAGGAACTTGGTAGAGGAGCTCTTTCCAAAGCTGTACGTGAAGGTGATATTGACAATGGGTCTGTAATGGCTGGACAGATAGCAGGACTTGTTTGTAAAGAGCAAAGTTGTAATGAAATAATAGAAGAAATATTTACTGAAGCAGAAACACAATTAAAAAATGTTAGCCAAATTTTTGGAGCTAAATAACTTAGGAGGGCTATATGAGTAAAATAGCATTTTTATTCTCAGGTCAGGGAGCACAATATGTAGGCATGGGAAAAGAATTATATGATAATATAGAAGGGTGCAGAGAAGTTTTTGAAAGTGCTGATAAAGCCTTAGGACTTCCTATAAGTAAAATGTGCTTTGAGGGACCAGAGGATGAGTTAAATAGTACAGAAAATACTCAGCCTGCTATTTTAACTGTAAGTATTGCAGCACTTAAGGCATTAGAAAGCCATGGCATACATGCTGATGTTACTGCAGGTTTAAGCTTGGGTGAATACTCTGCTTTAGTTTATAGTGGAGCATTAGAATTTGAAGAAGCAATAAAGTTAGTTAAAAAGAGAGGAAAGTATATGCAGGAGGCGGTACCACAAGGTATTGGTACTATGGCTGCTATTATTGGATTAGATGAAGAGAGTATAAGAGAAGTATGTGATGAATGTTCTAATATAGGTGTAGTTGAACCTGCAAATTTAAATTGCCCAGGTCAAATAGTAATTGCAGGAGAAGTAAAAGCTGTTGAAGCTGCTTGTGAAAAATTAAAGGAAAAGGGAGCATTAAAAACTGTAATGTTAGCTGTTAGCGGTCCTTTTCATACATCAATGTTACAACCAGCAGCAGAAAAGTTAGAAGTGGAGCTTAAGGATATTTCTATAAATAATTTCAAAATTCCTGTAATAACAAATGTTACTGGGGAAATTGTTGAGAATAAGGATAATATAAAACCATATCTAAAAAAGCAAGTAATGAGCACAGTACTTTTTGAAAAGAGTATAAAAACAATGATGGATATGGGAGTAGATACTTTTGTGGAAATTGGTCCAGGAAAGGCATTAAGTGGCTTTGTAAAAAAAATAAATAGAAAAGCTACAATTTTAAATGTTCAAGATTTAAAATCTCTAGAAAGTACTATAGAGAAATTAAAAAAGTAGAATGGAGAATGGCATATGGAAAGTTTAAAAGGAAAAACGGCAATAGTAACTGGAGCTAGTCGTGGAATTGGTAAAGCTATAGCGGTTAAACTAGCAGAACTTGGTGCAAATTTAGTACTTAATTATAGAAGTGATTCTAAATCTGTTGAAGATGTAATTAAAGAAATTGAAAGTAAAGGAAGTAAGGCTATAGCAGTTCAAGGAGATGTTAGCATATTTTCAGATGCTGAAAATATAGTAAAAAAGGCTGTTGAAGTTTTTGGATCTTTAGATATACTTATTAATAATGCAGGAATAACTAAAGATGGATTAGTTCTTAGAATGAAAGAAGAAGACTTCGATAAGGTTATAGATGTAAATTTAAAGGGAGCATTTAACTGTATAAGGCATGCTGCACCTGTGATGGTAAAGCAAAAAGGTGGAAAGATAGTTAATATATCTTCAGTGGTTGGTGTAACTGGTAATGCAGGTCAAATAAATTACTCTGCAGCAAAAGCAGGAATAATAGGAGTTACTAAATCTGCGGCAAGAGAGCTTGCTTCAAGAGGAATTAATGTAAATGCTGTGGCGCCGGGATTTATTCAAACAGATATGACAGAAGTTCTATCAGATAAGGTTAAAGAAAGCACGCTAAATAGCATACCTTTAAAAAGATTTGGTAGTGCACAAGATATAGCAAATATGGTGGCATTTTTAGTTTCACCGTCTGCAGATTATATTACTGGTCAGGTAATAAATGTAGATGGCGGAATGGTTATGTAAATTAAGTTAAAGGTTGGTGAACTTATAATGACAAAAAGAGTTGTAATAACGGGACTAGGTGCTGTAACTCCAGTAGGAAATGATACTGAAGCATTCTGGAACAATATAAAAAATGGAGTGCCAGGCATAGATTTTATAAAAGCATTTGATACAGAAAATTTTAAAGTAAAATTAGCAGCAGAAGTTAAGGACTTTGATCCATTAAAATATCTTGATAAAAAAGAAGCCAAAAGAATGGATGTATTTTGCCAATTTGCAATAGCTTCAGCAGTTCAGGCAGTAGAAGATTCTAAGTTAGATATAGAAAATATGCCGAAAGAAAGATTCGGAGTTATTGTTGGTTCAGGAATTGGTGGTATAGGAATTATAGAAAAAGAACAAACAAAGCTTTTAGAAAAAGGCCCTGGTAGAGTTCAACCATTGTTCATACCTATGATTATAAGTAATATGGCAGCTGGAAATATAGCAATTAGATTTGGTGCAAAGGGAATATGTACTAACGTAGTAACAGCTTGTGCTACAGGAACAAATTGTGTAGGTGAAGCGTTCCATGCTATAAAAAATGATTTAGCTGATGTAATGATAGCTGGAGGAACAGAAGCTTCAATTACGCCGTTATCAGTAGCAGGATTTACATCTTTAACTGCTTTATCAAAAAGTGATGACCCTAAAAGAGCATCTATTCCTTTTGATAAGGAGAGAGATGGTTTTATAATGGGTGAAGGTGCTGGGATATTAATACTAGAATCTCTAGAACATGCTCAAAAAAGAGGGGCAACTATATATGCTGAAGTAGTTGGATATGGATCAACTTGTGATGCTTATCATATAACTTCTCCAGATCCAGAAGGAGAAGGTGCTGCAAGAGCTATGGAGATTGCTATCAATGAGGCAGGAATAAATAAAGAAGAAGTATCTTATATAAATGCTCATGGAACTAGTACTCCAGTTAATGATAAATTTGAAACTAATGCAATAAAGAGAGTATTTGGAGAAGATGCTAAAAATATACCTATAAGTTCTACTAAGTCTATGACAGGACACTTATTAGGTGCAGCGGGTGCTATAGAGGCTATAGCATGTGTTAAGGCTTTAGAAGAAGGATTTATTCCACCAACAGCTGGATATAAGGTACCAGATGAGGAATGTGACCTTGATTATGTTCCAAATGAAGGTAGAGCTGCAGAGCTTAAATATGCTATGTCTAATTCCCTTGGTTTTGGTGGACATAATGCAGTAATTTTATTAAAAAAGTGGAGTGAGTAATATGGATTTTAAAGCAATTGAAGAAATGATAAAAACTGTTGATAACTCTAAGTTAGGATACTTAGAGGTTAACTGGGAAGGTATTTCTATAATAATGAGAAAGCAGGGAGAACCTGATTTCCACAAAACAATAATAACAAATGAAAATACTGAAAAAGAAGTTAGTAATGTTGTAGAAGAAAGCAATAAGGCTGAAATAGTAGCAGAAGTAAAAGAGCCTGTTAAAGTAGCTGTAGAAGAAGTTAAAGAGGAAGAAAAAATAAAAATCGATGATGAAAATATAGAAAAGGTAGCATCACCTATAGTTGGAACTTTCTATAGTTCTCCAAGCCCAGATAAGCCATCCTTTGTAAAGGTTGGTTCAAAAGTAAAAAAGGGTGACACACTATGTATCATAGAGGCTATGAAGCTTATGAATGAGATTCAAAGCGAAGTAGATGGAGAAGTGGTAGAAGTTCTAGTTGAGAATACTCAAATGGTTGAATATGGCCAGTCTATGTTTAAAATAAGAGTAAATAAATAGATTAATATATTGCTAGGAGGTTAAAGTCCTAAATGGACTTTAACGGGTAATTTTGCTAGGTAAAAGTTCTAAATGAACTTTTACGGGTAACTTGTGAGCGGAAGCGAAAATCTTAAGTTACCCAGTACCCGAAGGAAAACAAGCAAAATCACCCAGTGTTCCGACTAAAAGGAGGAAAAATGATGGAACAGGAAGAGTTCAATGTAAATCTTGGAGTAAAGGAAATACAAGAGATTATTCCTCATAGATATCCATTTTTATTAATAGATAAAGTGACATATATGGAACCAGGAAAAAAGGTTATAGCATATAAAAATGTAACTATGAACGAATACTTTTTTCAAGGCCATTTTCCAGCTGAGCCTGTTATGCCAGGGGTGCTAATTATAGAAGCGTTAGCACAGGCTGGTGCAGTAGCTATTTTGAGTCAGGATAGTTTTAAAGGTAAAATAGCATTCTTTGGAGGAATAAATAAGGCTAAATTTAGAAAAAAAGTAGTACCAGGAGATGTTTTAAAATTAGAAGTAGAAATTGTAAAAATTAAAGGACCAGCGGGTATAGGTAAGGCAACAGCCTATGTAGAAGATAAAAAGGCTGCAGAAGCAGAAATAATGTTTATGATAGGCTAGTTTAAGTGTGGTAAAATTACTATATGGGTTTGTTAAAATATCTACCCATATAGTAAAAAACTAGAGTATTGGGAGTGGATTTTTAAAAGTGTTTAATAAAATATTAATTGCAAATAGAGGAGAAATAGCTGTCAGAGTAATAAGAGCATGCAGAGAGATGGGAATTGAGACAGTAGCTGTTTATTCAGAAGCTGATAAAGATGCTCTGCATACTCAAATGGCAGACGAAGCTATCTGTATCGGCCCAGCTGCTGCAAAAGACAGCTATTTAAATATACAAAATATAATAAGTGCTACTGTGTTATCAGGAGCGCAGGCTATTCATCCGGGATTTGGATTTTTATCTGAGAATAGTAAATTTGCTAGGATGTGTAAGGAATGTAACATTACCTTTATAGGGCCTGATCCAGAATGTATTGAAAATATGGGTAACAAGTCTAATGCAAGAGATATCATGACTAAATCAGGAGTACCTGTAGTTCCTGGATCTAATGGTGCTGTTGAGGGCGAAGATGAGCTATTAAGACTTGCAGAAGAAATTGGATACCCTGTTATGATTAAGGCATCTGCAGGTGGCGGCGGAAGAGGTATAAGAGTAGTCTACGAACAAAGTGAACTTATAAAGGCTTACGAAAATGCTAGAGCGGAAGCAAAAGCAGCCTTTGGAGACGAAACAATATATATGGAAAAGTTTATAGAGAAACCAAGACATGTTGAAATTCAGGTTTTAGGAGATAGCTTTGGTAATATCGTATATTTAGGAGAGCGAGATTGCTCCATGCAAAGAAGAAATCAAAAAGTTTTAGAAGAAGCACCAAGCCCTATTATGACAGAAGAGCTTAGAAAATCTATGGGAGAAACTGCGGTAAGAGCAGCTAAGGCAGTAAATTATAATAATGCAGGTACCATAGAGTTTTTATTGGATAAAAACGGAAATTATTACTTTATGGAAATGAATACCCGTATACAAGTAGAACATCCTATAACAGAAATGGTTACAGGAATAGATTTGATAAAAGAACAAATAAAAATTGCAGCAGGTGAAAAATTAAGCTTTTTACAGGAAGACATAAGGATTAATGGGCATGCTATCGAATGCAGAATAAATGCTGAAGATGCTAGCAGAGGGTTTATGCCATGTCCAGGTAAAGTAAAAGATATGTATGTACCAGGAGGGTTTAATGTTAGAGTTGACAGTGCGGTATACTCAGGATATGTAATACCTCCATATTATGATTCAATGATAGCTAAACTCATCGTACATGGAAAGGATAGAGAAGAGGCTATCAAAAAAATGAGAAGAGCTTTAGGAGAATTTATAATTGATGGAGTTCGTACAAATATAGATTTTCAATTTGAGCTTATAAATTGCGAAGAATTCATAAACGGTAATTATGATACTAGATTTATTGAAAACAGATTTAATATTTCGTAAGCAGAGAACCAAAATCTTTAGATTTTGATATGGTCGCTTACTCAGCGAGTACTCCTCAGAGTTTATGAAGAGGAGTTTCATATTAATATCCTTGTGAATTTGACTGGAGGTGAGCTAACTTGTTGAATAATCTCTTCAAGAAAACTAAATACATTACTGTTAGTCAACAAGCATTAAGAAAAGCTGAAGATACTTTAGAACAGAAGCCTAGCATTCCTAATGGTATGTGGGTAAAATGTGATAGTTGTGGTAAAATAATATATAATAATGACTTAGAAGAAAATAATAAAGTGTGCAGCCAATGTAATCACCACTTTAGAATGACAGCAAGAGAGAGAATAGAATTTATAATAGATAAGGATACTTTTGAAGAATTCGATAAAAATATGATTTCTGATAATCCTATAGAGTTCAACGGATACGAAGAAAAAGTAAAAAAGATGAGAGAAAATACAGACATGAATGAGGCTGTGGTAACTGGAAGAGGATGCATTGGTAATGAAAATGTAGTTATTTGTGTAATGGATAGCCACTTCATGATGGGAAGTATGGGATCTGTAGTAGGAGAGAAAATTACTAGAGCTGTGGAGAAAGCTATTGAGTTAAAATTACCAATAATTATTTTCACAACTTCTGGTGGTGCAAGAATGCAGGAAGGTATGTTCTCACTTATGCAGATGGCTAAGGTAAGTGCTGCACTAGGTAAGCTTGATAAAGAAGGACTACTATACATTACTGTACTTACAGATCCTACTACAGGTGGAGTTACTGCAAGTTTTGCTATGCTTGGGGATATAATTTTGTCTGAACCAGGTGCATTAATTGGATTTGCAGGTAAAAGAGTTATAGAGCAAACTATAAGACAAAAGCTACCTGAAGGTTTTCAAAGGGCTGAATTTCTATTAGAGCATGGTTTTATAGATAAAATAGTTTCTAGAAATGAATTAAAAGGTGTACTAAAGAAAATACTTGTAATTCACAATAGAAACGTATAAGTATTTGGGCATATTTATATTTCTAAAGAAAGGAAGCTGCTCATATGGAAAAGTTAGAAAAGGTACAGAAAATAATAACTCAAAAACTTGATAATAAAACTGCATGGGAAAGAGTATCTCTAGCAAGAATGGTTGAAAGACCTACTGCTCTTGATTATATAGAGAAAATATTTGGCTCTTTTATAGAGTTTCATGGAGATAGATATTTTAGCGATGATTCAGCTGTTGTTGGCGGAATAGCTTTATTAAATGGTGAACCTATAACTATAATAGCGCATCAAAAGGGAAGAAATACCGCAGAAAAAATAAAGAGAAATTTTGGATCGCCTCACCCAGAAGGTTATAGAAAAGGTTTAAGACTTATGAAACAGGCGGAAAAGTTCAATAGGCCTATTCTATGTCTTGTGGACACTCAAGGTGCATTTTGTGGCACAGGAGCAGAGGAAAGAGGACAGGGAGAAGCTATTGCAAGAAATCTTTTAGAAATGTCAAGCTTAAAAACTCCTATTATTTCCCTAGTTATAGGAGAAGGCGGCAGCGGTGGTGCATTAGCCTTTGCTGTTTCAGATGAAGTGTGGATGCTAGAAAATGCTGTATACTCAATACTATCTCCTGAAGGATTTGCAAGCATACTGTGGAAAGATGCTTCTCGAGCTAAAGAAGCTGCTGAAATTATGAAGATAACAGCAAAAGATTTAAAAGAGTATGGAATTATTGACAGGGTACTTAAGGAACCTAATGGAGGAGCTCATAAGGATGTAGATAAAATGTCTGCATTGATAAAAAAGGAGCTAATAGAATCTTTTAATATGTTAAAAAAACAACCATTAGAAGAGCTTGTAGAAAATAGATATAATAAATTTAGAGCTATGGGTAAGTATATAGAATAATAGATACTTAACTTATTATTTTCACAAGTTATAGGTAAATATTGTAATTAAGTGGTTGCGATGATAAAATATAATATATAACATAAATATAAGGTAGCCTTTAGTACTAAAGGCTACCTTATATTTATAGGTAAATCGAGGTGGAGTAAAATGACCATAAAAGCATTATTTACTTATGACTATGGACAAGAAAATATGAATAAAATTAAGAGCTTAGGATATGACATTATAACTATAAACGAAAAAAATGCTGTTTATAGTGAATTACTAAAGGATACAGAAGTTTTAGTATGTTATAATCCATTTGAAACTCTAGATATAAGCAAAATGAAAATGCTGAAGTGGATTCAATTATCTAGTGCAGGAATAGATCAATTACCATTGGATTATGTAAAAACTAGCAATGTTATAATAACTAATAATAGAGGCGGATACAGCGTACCAATGGGGGAATGGATTGTACTAAAAATATTAGAGCTTTTAAAACACAGCCATAGATTATATGAAAATCAAAAGAACAAACTGTGGAAAATGGATTCTACTATTTTGGAACTTTGTGGAAAGACCATAGGTTTTATAGGAACAGGAAGTATTGCTGAAGAAGCGGCAAAAAGATTATCAGGTTTTGATGTAAAAATTTTAGGATTAAATACTGCTGGAAGGCAGGTTCATCACTTTGATAAATGCTATGGATTAAAAGATATAAATGAAATGCTGTCCGCTAGCGATATAGTTGTTGTTACAATTCCATATACAAGAGAGACACATCACTTAATAGATGATGAAAAGTTCAGATGTATGAAGAAAGGTGTATGCATTATAAATGTAGCCAGAGGTTCTATAATAAATGAAAAAGACCTAATAAAAAGCATCCATGAAGGTAAAATTTATGGTGCAGCCTTAGACGTAGTGGAAGATGAGCCACTGCACCCGGACAGCCCTTTATGGAACTTAGAAAATGTAATTATAACACCTCATAATTCATGGATATCTGAAATGAGGAATATTCGAAGATTTAATATGATATATGATAATATGAAAAGATATATGAAAAATGAAAAACTAGTTAATATAATAGATATAAATAAAGGTTATTAAAAATAAGGCAGATAACTATGATTATCTGCCTTACTTTTTATGTTTTAAATTTAAATTATGCATTAGTTGGAGGAGTGAATACCCTTGATGCTAATTCAGCATCAAGCATATAAAGAGCTGCAGAATCTTCACCCATTCTTTCAAGTCTTTTTACAATACCTCCAAAGTTAGTCTCCTCTTCTACTTGCTCATCTATAAACCACTTAAGTAAACTTATAGTTGCATGCTCCCTTTCTTCAGTAGCAATATCCATTAGATTATAGACTCTTTGAGTAACTGTTCTTTCATGAGCTAAAGCTTCCTTAAATACATGCAATACGGATTCAAAATCACTTTGAGGAGCAGGCATAGCACTAATAATTACTCTACCACCCATTTGACTTAGGTAATCAAAAAATTTGTTCGCATGAAAAGTCTCCTCTTGGATTTGAACTTTGAAAAAATTAGCAAATCCATCTAAATCATTTGATGCAAAATATGCTTGCATTGCAAGGTAAACATTAGCAGAATATAATTCATAGTTTATTTGATCATTTATGGCATTCATAAGTTTATCACTTAACATAATATTACCTCCTAAGTTTATATTTACAAAGTTACATAAATTAACTAAGTTTTTAGAATATATTAACATATGTTAAGTGTTTTTTGAATATGTTTTTGTAAATTTAATGATTTTGTAATTAATATTTGACTTGTTAAGGAAGTAATTTGTTTAAGTCAATAGTGCCTGCTCCTTGAATCCACTTGGACATATCTTTGAGATTGCAAGATACTTTTAACAGTGAAATTAAATCTTTAAAACTTAGCTCAGGGTTATTTTCATATAAAAGTGCACAAATCCCACTGACATAGGCTGCAGCACAAGATGTACCACTGTAGTGAGTGTAAGGACTTTCCAAAGCCTGAGGATATAGCTTCATCCCGTTTTTTTCTGAGATATACTTAGTATTTGAATTAAGAGAGCATATATCAACAGCAGACGCTGACAAATCTGGTTTTTCTAATTTGGCAAAAGGACCAGAGGAGGAATACTTGTATGGCTTTATCGAATTATTAGTAGTGTCGACACCTCCTACGGTAATACAATTTTCCAAAGTTGCAATACCAGAAATACTACCTTCAGAATTTCCATTATGCCCTGATGGAACAACTATAGTTACATTATTTTTTATGGCTATGTCGAACATTTTGGAAAATAGTGATATGACAAAATAATTGATTGAAGCCAATTCAAAAGGAAGATATATAACTTTTATATTATATTCAGTGCTATTTTCAATCAAAGTTTGTATTGAAAATAGTATATTAGATACATACCCTTTTCCTATGCTGTTAAAGGCTTTAATTGAATATATGGAACCATTTTCTGCCACACCTTTATATACTCCTTTAGATAAGTGGCCAGTACCACATATTATTCCGCTCATAAAAGTTCCATGGCCATTATCATCATAAGGATATTTAAGGTTGTTTACCAAATCAATGAAACCCTTAATTTTATTCTTAGGATTTAAGAGGTCCGGGTGAGGATAAACACCACTATCTACTATACCTACACATATATTTTTACCTGTAAGTTTATATCGTTCTTGGAATACTACGCCATTGGAGGCTAGTACGCCTTTTCCGCATAACAGCGCTAGACTATCAAAAGTGATATAGCTTACCTGAGGAAATTCTAATATTCTATCTATAGCATTTGGAGAGAGAATTGCGCATATACAATTTATAAAAGGAATGAAATGAATTAAGTTGCCTTTATAGGATTTAATTTTCTTTTCTATAACTTCTGGTAGGTGTTTGCAATAAATAAGTACTCTATAGCTCTTATAATATTTTTTATCTATAGCCATCCTCAAATCAGGATCTAATTTATTTTTAATAGAAAACATTTAAAGCTCCTTAAAAATTAATTACATTATATATTATAATATTAAATTACAATATATGTGCTAAGATAAAATTAATTTTTAGGAGCATAATAAAGATTATTATTAAAATTTAAACTGATCCTTACACATCTTAAAAAAAGCTTTAGCAGTTGGAGTAAGAGTTCTCTTAGAACTTACAACTAGGTAAATAGATCTTTTTAAGGAGAGGTCTTGTATGGAACTCTCTTTTATAAGTCCAATGCTAGAATAGTTCTTAGAAATCTGCTTTGAAACTACAGATATTCCGAGCCCCTCTTTTACGCATTGAAATATTGCATCTAAGTTATTTACTTCAAAACATACGTCTATAGCAGAGATGCCAAGTCCATGTTTTTGAATAGCCTCTTCAAAAGTTCTACGTGTAGCAGAACCTTCCTCACGCATTATGAATGTATATTTAAGAAGAGAATCTACACTAATTGTATCCGGAACATCTAATTCAGGAGAGGATATTACCACTAGATCATCTTGTATAAGTTCATAACTTTTAACCTTTTCATCATTAATTGGCTCTCCAACCATACCTAACTCGTAATCAAATTTGATAATATTTTCAATAATTTCACCAGAATTATTTTCTACTATATCAAAAGATACTTCAGGGTATAACAAATGAAACTGCCTGAGTAAGGCAGGAAGAATGGTATTGCAGGGTGTAGTACTAGCAGCTAATTTAAGTTTCCCGCTAATATTTCCGTTGAAGTTTGCTAGATGTGATATTGCTTTATCACGGGTATTTAATATATCTATAGCATATTTTAAAAATGATTCTCCAGCAGGTGTAAGAAGAACTTCCTTAGAAGTCCTATCAAAAAGCTGAATACTTAACTCTTTTTCAAGACTTGCTATATGAGAACTAATTGCTGGTTGTGATAAAAAACTAGAATTTGCTGCTTTAGAAAAACTTTTAAATTTTGCTACATTTATAAAGGCTTCTATTTGCTTAAAATCCATTAAATTACCCCCCAAAGATAAAATATTCTCTATTAAAATAATAACATAAATTTAACAACCACAATATATTATATATGTATATTGTTAAATAGTCTAATAAATAATTCTTAAGCTGCATGATTCAGTATTAAATGAAAATTATTTATAAAGGTTTTTAACAATAAAATAAGGCTGAAGATTCATATCAGCCTTGATTTATTAACACTTATATTTAAATATTAGTATACCTACTATCATTATTATAACTCCGATAATTTTGGTCATTCCAAACTTGACTTGAGTAGAGTCAAAAAGACCAAAAGCGTCAATTATAGCAGCAGAAGTAAGTTGTGCAACAAGAATAATTGAAATTGAGCAAGTTGGTCCAAGAGATTTAATCCCCTGCATAACAGTATATATTATTATAACTCCCAAAGCTCCACCTAAGAGATAAAGTTTATTACAATTCTTTATGTTTTTAAAACCACCAGTTCCGAAGATAAGTACTGCTATTACTGTCAATAATAGTCCACTTGCCTGAACTATAACGTTAGTTTCCCATAAACCTACTTTTTCAGAGAGACGTGTATTGAAAACTCCCTGAAAACTCATACATATTCCGGCTATTAATGAAGTTATTATACCAAGCATTTAATTATCACCTTCCCAAAACTAGTTTAACCATAGTATGTACTTATTATTAATGAAATAAAGCAAAAAGCCTATGATATAAAATCATAGACTTTTTATTTTAATATCCTTCAATCTGTCTTTTATGGTTAATAGAATTTTTTTCAATATAAGCTTCTTCAATCTCATCAATAGAAAATCCTAAGCTTTTACCGAGACTTAAAAAGTCTTCAAACAGAGTTAAGTAATGGTCTCTAGAAGAAGAAACTATAAAGTCGTTTATATCTACATAAAGATTTAAAAATTGTGCAGTAATGTCATATTGAAGATCTCTGATTTCCACTTCAATAGCATTAAATTGTTTCTCAAGACCCAGCGTTAATATAAAGTGAAGGCAATCAACATATTCCTCTAAAATAATACTTTTATTTGAAGGTCCCTTGTCGCTCCAAAACTTAAAACATCGTGTTTCATTTGCAAGCTCAGCTATTTCTACCTGTAAGGCTAATATTTTCTTTGAAGTTAAAGATTTATTATCAAGTCCCCTCTGTTGTAAAATACGATTATCTAGGTTTTCTTGCAATTTAAATAGTTTTGAGAAATTCATATAATAAGGCCGCCTTTCCATATCCTTATAATTAAATATAATCGAAATAAAAAATTTTTAATAATGGCTTATTCCTACCTATATATTTTAACGAAAAACGTTAAATATTGAAATAATACGTAATCGGTTACATGAAATTTTTTTAAAAATTTTAAAAAATTTATTACTTGACTATTATTATGTTATTATATATTAAAAATAAAAGCAGAAATACCAAATTTATGATTGGTAAATTTCTGCTTTTTAATAATAAATTAATTCTTAAATATTATTAATAAAATATTTTGGTCACTCTATCAAGGATACCATTGATGTGAGCAATAGCTGTCCCATAATTAGTTATAGGTATACCTTGCTCTGAGGCTCTTATAAGTCTAGACATAAACTGTTTTCTATTAAACATACAAGCCCCACAATGAATTATAAGCTTATAGTCAGATAAATCCTCTGGGAAATCTACACCTGCATTTACTGTTATATTTAACTCTCCGCCAACTCTTTCTTTAAGCCAATTAGGAAGTTTTTCTCTTCCAATGTCATTTTTAAGAGCATGGTGGGTGCAAGCTTCTGCGATTAGAACCTTATCATTAGGCTTTAAGTTATCAATGGCCTTTGCACCTTTAATTAATATGTCCAAATCCCCTTTATACCTAGCCATAAGTATAGAAAAAGAAGTTAAAGGAACATCACCAGGTATTATTTCATTTACTTTCTTAAATACTTGAGAATCAGTAATTACTAAATCTGGTTTTGTGTTTAAGGATTGAAGAATATCAATAAGTTCAGAATCCTTAACTGTAAGTGCCAAAGCATCATTATCAAGTATATCCCTAATTACCTGCACTTGAGGAAGAATAAGCCTTCCTTTAGGAGCTTGAATATCTTGGGGAGCAACCACGATTACTTTATCCTTAGCTTTTAATATATCTCCTACTATAGTTGATTTTTCAAAATCAATAGGAGCATTAACTTGTATAAATTCTTTTAGTTTTCCTATGTTCTTTTTATCCTTTGCACTAACCTTTACAAAAGGTATATCAAAAGTGCTTTTTAAGTCTTCAACAGTCATGTCAACTAGGTCTATTTTATTTATAACGCCTATGATAGGAATTTTTCTTTCTTTAAGTTCTTCAAACCATTCACATTCAAGTGAAAAATCAGAGGAGTCAGGTGTAAAAACTAACAAAGCTAAATCCGTTTTTTCCATGACGTCTTTTGTTTTCTTTACTCTAAGTTCTCCTATCTCACCTGTGTCGTCAAGACCTGCCGTATCTATAATTACAACAGGACCTATTGGTAAAAGTTCCATAGCCTTATATACAGGATCAGTAGTTGTTCCCGCAAGGTTTGATACGAGAGCAATATCTTGACCAGTTAAAGAGTTTATTAAACTAGATTTGCCCGCATTTCTTCTACCGAAAATAGCTATATGAAGCCTATTAGCTTTAGGTGTATCTTGCATAATTATCCTCCTAAAATTTTATTTTTTAGTTATTGCTGATTTTACGTTTACGCCATCAATTTTTCCGAGTTTTCCTGTCATAGCACTTATTTCATCCGATGTGCCATCTACTATTAGTGAAATAACAGATAGATTTTTTTCTCTGTATGGAATTCCTAACCTTCCAACTATAATCTCTGCATGATAATGTAATATATCATTAACTTTTGAAGCGCTTTCGAGATTTTCTATTACAATACCAACAACGCCTATTCTTTTTTCCATAGCTTTACCTCCAAAACAAAAAAACTTTGGCAAAAGGCCAAAGATATTTACTAAGTATCCCTCCTTCCCTTTTGCTTAGAAAAATCCTTGCAATTAGGTCAAATAAAATTTTAAATTTCAAAAATCTAAAATAACGGAGTATTCCATTAAATCAGATTAATTATCTTAATTATAATTTTATATAATAAACATGTCAAATAATAAAAAAATATGCGACACAGTTTTTTATGTCGCATATTTTTTATATATTAGAATTCAGCTGATCCGGTTGTTCTTGGGAATGGAATTACGTCTCTTATATTAGATATTCCTGTAATATACATTAGAATTCTTTCAAATCCAAGACCAAAACCTGAATGTTTAGTTTCTCCATATTTTCTTAGTTCTAAATACCACCAATAATCTTGCTTATTTAGACCCATTTCTTCAATTCTCTTTTCAAGAACATCAAGACGTTCTTCTCTTTGGCTTCCACCAACGATTTCGCCAACTCCAGGTACTAATAAGTCTGCTGCAGCAACAGTTTTTCCATCTTCATTTAATCTCATATAGAATGCTTTGATATCCTTTGGATAATCTGTAACGAATATTGGCTTTTTAAATACTTTTTCAGTTAAGTATCTTTCATGTTCTGTTTGTAGATCAATTCCCCATTCAACTGGATATTGGAATTGTTCACCACATTTTTCAAGAATATCAACAGCTTCAGTATAAGTTATTCTTCCGAAATCAGAATTAGCAACATTATTTAATCTATCCATTAATCCTTTATCGACGAATGAACTAAAGAACTCCATTTCTTCAGGTGCATTTGCTAATACGTATTTTATAACATATTTAACAAGACCTTCAGCTACATCCATATAATCTTTTAATTCAGCAAAAGCCATTTCAGGTTCAATCATCCAGAACTCAGCAGCATGTCTTGCTGTGTTTGAATTTTCTGCTCTG
This sequence comes from Clostridium aciditolerans, assembly GCF_016316925.1. Lineage (GTDB taxonomy): Bacteria > Bacillota > Clostridia > Clostridiales > Clostridiaceae > Clostridium_AM > Clostridium_AM aciditolerans. The sequence goes on from NZ_JAEEGB010000009.1 coordinate 67,876, forward strand.
AATGTTGGTCCAAAGGTATAAACATTTCTAAAAGCAAGAGCCATACACTCTGCAGATAATTGACCACTTACAGTAAGATTAGTCTCTCTTCCAAAGAAGTCTTGAGAAAAATCTATATTTCCTTTATCATCCTTTGGAACATTTTGCATATCTAATGTAGTTAATCTAAACATTTCTCCAGCACCTTCACAGTCACTTCCTGTGATTATTGGAGTGTTAGCATATACAAAACCTTGTTCTTGGAAGAACTTATGAACTGCATAAGCAGCTATTGAACGAACTCTAAACACAGCTGAAAATGTATTACTTCTAGGTCTTAAATGTGCTATAGTTCTTAAGTACTCAAGAGTATGTCTTTTCTTTTGTAGAGGATAGTCTGAAGAAGAAGTTCCCTCTATTGATATTTTTTTTGCTTTTATTTCAAAAGGTTGTTTTGAATCTGGTGTAAGAACTACTGTACCTTCTACAGCTAATGATGTACTAATAGGAAGCTTAGTGATCTCCTTAAAGTTATCTAAACTATCTTCAACAACTATTTGTACATTTTTAAAGAAGCTTCCATCGTTTATCTCAACGAAGCCAAATGTTTTAGAATCCCTTACTGTTCTAACCCATCCTGAAATTTTTACATCTTTATCAGCAAATTTTTCACATTCTCTGTAAAGTTGTTTAACTAATGTTACTTCCATTTTATAAATCCTCCTTATTTTTTATCATATTATGATATTTTACCCAAATATGTATAAATATAAAAGCCCTTCATCCACAAAGGGACGAAAGGCTTAAGTTCCGCGGTACCACCCAATTTGTCATAAATATGACCAACTTTAAAAGCAAAAAATAAATGATTTTATGCTTACCAATTATAAGGTATTGGATACCTCTAAGCCTACTTTTACTTAAATTTCGGTTAGAAACTCAGAGATGTTCTTCCACACAGACTTGATTATTGATCTTTCACCATCATCAACTCGCTTTAAATAAGTTCTATATGTACTTTTCTCATCATAGTTTTAGATATTATGTTAAAATGATAATATTTTATCTTAAAATTATAATAGTTATAAAATTATATGTCAATAATTATTAGCTCGTTATTTTACATCTTTAAATTTTTTCTCATGTTTTAACAGCCAATCCTTTCTCCATAGCCCGCCACCATATCCAGTTAAATTCCCAGAACTTCCGATGACCCTGTGACAAGGAATAATTATACTTATTTTATTATTATGGTTAGCACCACCTACAGCTCTTACAGCTTTTTCATTTTCTATAGCTTTGGCTATATCTAAATAGGAGCATGTTTCTCCATAAGGTATATCTTGAAGTTTATTCCATACCTTTTTTCTAAATTCAGTTCCACTGATATTTAGTTTTAGTGAAAAATTCTTTCTAACACCTTTAAAATATTCATCAAGTTGATTAACACATTCAACTAAACAATTAGGAGTTTCAAAAGATGTTACGTCTTCTTCTATAAAGTATAAGGAAATAACACCATCATTATTGCCCTTAAGTTCTATAGTACCAATAGGAGACTTGTAATACGAAGTATAGATTTTATCCATAATGTTCACCTAAATCAAAATAAATTTTCTATATTAATAGTTTATAATAAGGACAATGTAATTGTCTACATTAGTTTAAAATATTTTATTGATAATCAATAATAATTATGATAAAATAATAAATATTATTGCATAAGGAATATTTTTCAATTGTATTATAGTAATATATATTTACATAATGAGCATAAATTAAATGGGGGTGTTATTATTGAATAAAAAAGTTGTTTTAACAGGTAATCAAGCAATAAGCAGAGGATTTTGGGAAGCGGGAGGTGTAGTAGCCTCAAGTTATCCGGGATCACCGACAGTAGAGATACTAGAGTCTTTAAAGAACTATCCCGAAGTTTACTGTGAATGGGGAACAAATGAAAAGGTTGCATTTGAAGTAGCCATGGGAGGAAGCTTTGCTGGAGCTAGAAGCATGGTATCTATGAAGCATGTTGGTATAAACATAGCGGCAGATCCATTCATGACATTTACACAAATAAAGACTAAGGGAGGATTTATATTAGTAGTAGGTGATGATCCTGGACTTACAAGTTCACAAAATGAACAAGATAGTAGGTTTTGGGCAAAGTATGCTAATATACCTGTATTTGAGCCATCTAATCCGCAAGAAGCTAAAGATTTTGTAAAGATTGGCCTTAATGTCAGTGAAAGATTTAATACTCCTGTATTATTAAAGATGACTAGCAGGCTGTGCCACTGTAGAGGAATTGTAGAACTATCTGATAGAGAAGAGAAGGAAATAGAAGGATTTGTTGCAGAACAATCAAGGTATTGTATGCTTCCTCCGCATGCTAATAAACAGCAATACTTTATGAAGGAAAGAATAGAAAAACTTAAAGTATTTAATAATGAACTAGATTTAAATACATTAGATGAAGTTGAAGGTTCAGATACCTTAATTGTTAGCAGTGGTATGCCTTACGAGTGTTTGAAGGAGTTAAATGTTAAAGCTTCCATTCTAAAGCTTGCAATGGTATGGCCATTACCTATAGAAAAAATTAAAAATTTAAGCAATAAGTATAGACAAATAATTGTAATTGAAGAGCTCATGCCATATATAGAGGAAGCTTTAAAAATAAATGAAATAGAGGTTAAGGGTAAAGAATATTTTTCATTTACCGGGGAGCTTACAATAGATGAAATACGAAAAGGCTTAGAAAAGTTAGACATTATATCAAAAACAGATGTTAACGAAACAGATGTTGAGCCTGAAGAAATTCCATCAAGAACACCTATGTTATGTTCAGGATGTCCTCATAGACCAATATTTCACATTTTAAAAATGGCTAATGCCACTGTTATGGGCGATATAGGCTGCTACTCACTTGGTATATTAGAGCCTTTTGAGGTTCATAAAACTAATATAAGTATGGGAGCTTCCTTAGGAAATGCTTTAGGAGTTGCAGTAGCTCAGAATAGGTCAGGGAAGAAAAAGCCAATAGTTGCTACGATTGGTGATGGAACCTTTTTTCACTCTGGAATGACAGGAATGCTTCAACTAGCGAAAACTAAAGAGAATATTACTGTTATTGTAATGGATAATAGAACCACTGCGATGACTGGAGGTCAAGAGACATTTACAACTGGAGATTATTTTAAAGATAGAGATAGCTATAGTATAAGTATCCCAGAAGTATTAAAAGCTTTTGGAATAGAGGATGTTACAATAGTAGATCAGTTTAAATATAAGGAAACTAAAGAAGCAATACATGCTGCAATGAAAAGAGAAGGATTATCCGTAATTGTTACAACTAGACCATGTGCTTTAAACTTTAAAATAAAACAACCTCACTTCTACGTTGATGAAAATATATGTATAAGCTGTAGGAGTTGTATTAGAACTAACTGTCCGCCAATATCCATGAAACAATATCCAGGTAAGGATAAGAAAAATTCTTATATCAATCCGGATATGTGTGTAGGGTGTTCTGTTTGTTCACAGGTATGTCCAGTAGGAGCTATAAAAAGAAGCTCAGAGGCAAATAGTTAAGGGGGGATAGTCATGAGTATAACAAATATATTGATTAGTGGAGTTGGAGGTCAAGGACTTGTTGTTGCAACTAAGATATTAGCTGAAACTGCTTTTAGAGAAGGATACGATATTAGAACTAGTGACGTGATTGGGCTTTCTCAGAGAGGGGGGATGGTTTGGGGAAGTGTAAGGTTTGGTGAAAAAGTTTATTCCCCAATCATACCAAAAGGTGAAGGTGACATATTGGTAGCTATGGAAAAGCTTGAAGGACTAAGATGGGTAAAAAGCTTAAGAAATGGAGCTAAGGTTATAATAAATGATGAGGTAATATTCCCTAACAGGGTGTTAATTGAAAAAGAAGAATATCCTGAGAATATAGAAGACAAAGTTAAGAGTAAAGGTCTAGATGTAATTCCTATAGAGGCTAATAAAATAGCAAAAGATTCAGGGAATATAAAGACTGCGAATATAGTACTATTAGGATGCTTATCAAAACTTTTGCCTTTTAAAGAGGAAAGTTGGATTGAAGTAATTAAAGATAATGTGCCTAAAAGCACCATAGATGTAAATATAAAAGCATTTAAGCAAGGTAGAGCTTAATGTATAGGGGTATGTCAATCTATGTTGACATACCCCTGTATTTAATTGCTTCGTACTTCAAATTCATCTATAAATGTGTAAGTGAAAGGAGTTGTAAAGGATGAAAGTCTTATAAACCTTGCGGGTATTGTTTTATCTAAGGTTAAGTATATTTTATATTTAGAACCACTGCGTTCTGAAAATGGGATTGTAGGAATTCTTAAAAGACCTACCGGCTGAAAGTTTATCCCATCACTAGAAACCGCAATTGATGCTTTAGAAGGCAACTGAACCCAAGGAATTGGTTCTCTTAAGTAGTTCACCGCAAATTGCTGTGTATCTGTTATTTTACCTAAATCTATAGTAATATCAATAGGATCATTATACCAACCTACAAAAGATTTATCTTTGTTAGAGTTTATACTTGAATAGATTCCATCTGTAAGTTTTTTAGAATTTGTATCACCATAAGTATAATCTGGTGCAGGAAAAGTTGTATAAGTACAGTTTGTGGAAAGCAACTTAGCTAAAGGCTTATCAGGGTTTGTACTAACTTTAATAGAATTAGAAGCATCAGAAAGATTTCCTGAAAAGTCAAAGGATTTTACCTCATAGCTATATGAGGTTATACTGCTTTCCAAAAGAGGTCTGTCCGTATAACTCATGTAAAGGCCTTTTAAGTCTCCGCCATATTTTCTTTGTGATATTGTGCTGAAAATTAGCGTTCCATTACGATATACATTATATCCGCAGATATTCTTAGTATTTTTAGGTTCAATCCATGAAAGAGCAAATTCATTTTTATTTATAGTTTCTACGGTTAAGTTTTGAGGCTTGTCAGGTTTATTAGATGGAAGAACCCCATTTTTCACATACTTGTAATAAGCATTTTGAAAACCATTGTTAATATTGTTAGGACTATAGTAATGACTATAAGAAAAACAGACTATGTTATCAACGCAAGGACTTACTAACTTTAATTGTTTAATAAAACGATTTAATGGAGCAGTTGAATTATTTACATAATCAAAAGTTTCAACATTCGCCCAAAATGAAAGACCAGGTTTGGTATCTACAGCCTTCTTGAGAGCGGTAAACCAAGAATTAGATTCATCAATGCTTATACGTCCACTTCCAACAGAATCTTGAACACAGAAAATATCGCCTTTTGTTAGGTCCGTATGCGCAAATAAGTATGACCAGTTATCAGCATATTCTTTAGGAGTACTACAAGAGGAATTCATAAAAGGAGATAGCAAAATAGGTAGACGTTCATTTTTATCTTTTAAATGTCTTAGGTTAATATTTAATGCATTAGATAAAACAGCAAACTGATTAGTATTGGCAAACTTAGCGTTGTCTACTTCGTATGGAAAGTACCAACCATAAAAGGCCTTTGGATATTTAGAGTGGTACTTAACATATAGTTCATCAGATACTTGATTTATTTTTTGCATTTGCCCATAAAGCCACTCCGGGTCATCACCAGATTTCTGCCACCAATCACTGTTAAAGTAAGTGTCTACGAAAACTTTTATTCCTAACTCCTCAGCATTTTTTAAACAAAGCTCAATAGGGTCTGTTTGTCCATAAATTTTTGTAAATCCAGGTATGGTGCTGTTATAAACAGATTTTGTTTCACTTCCACTAGAGAAAGAAACACCAGTAATAATAAGAAAGTGCATTTTATTTTGCTTCAAGTATTGAAGCTCGCTTTTCCATTTTGAATCATCCCAATTTTGAGCAAGATCTAATTGAATGAAAGTTCCATCTGCTATTGGGGAATTTTTATAAGACTTAATTGGACTATTAAAATAGATAAATATAAATATGCCAATAATAAATACTATAGAGCCTAACTTTATCATTGCTTTTCTATTTAACATAATTATTTACAAAGTTCCTTTCTACATAATTATCATAGTAAGTAAATGCTATAATAAATTATAAGCGTTTGTAGACAATAACTCAAATTTAAGCTATTTAAATTATACATATATTTAATAATATAACATAAAAAGAGTGAACATTCCGTTCACTCTTTTTATGTTATTATTCAGCTAATGCTATTACTTCTATTTCAACTAAAGCATCTTTTGGAAGTACTACTTGCACGCATGATCTTGCAGGCATATCTTTTTGGAAATACTTTGCATAAACTTCGTTAACAGCAGCGAAATCACTCATATTCTTTACGAAAACAGTTGTTTTAATAACTTTATCTAAAGATGTTCCTGCTTCTTCAAGAATAGCCTTTACATTTTCTAATGATTTTTCTGTAGCTTTTTTAACGTCTCCAATTAATTCTCCAGTTACTGGATCTAATGGGAGTTGTCCTGATGTAAATACTAAATTCCCAACTTTAACTGCTTGAGAATAAGGTCCTACTGCTCCTGGAGCATTTGTTGTGCTTATTATCTTTTTTTCCATGTTGTTAATCCTCCTGTAAATTGTTTTATTAAATAAATCATAAAGTAATAATTACTTTATGAGGGTAAACGTTAGCCTCCGATTTGATACATTAATCTATTGTCGGAGTTATTATCATTATCATTAAATTTATGTCTTATAGGTTTATTAAAAATATCCCTCTTAATTACTTCTTTTAATTCAGCATCAGTTATATCATTTCTAATTAGACTCCTTAAATCTGTTCCTGAATTCCAATGAAGACATTGTTTTAAAAAACCTTCAGAGGTTAGGCGAATTCTATTACAGTTTTCGCAAAAGGAATGACTCATAGCACTTATAAATCCTATTTTTCCTATTCCTTTTTCAGTTTTGAAATATGAAGCAGGGCCTTCATGGTTAGTTATACTATCACAGGTTGTCAAAGAAGAATTTTTTGAAATAATATCTTTTAGCTGTTGAGTGGATATAGATTTAAAATTTTTACCTTCACCTATAGGCATAAGTTCTATAAACCTAACATCTATAGGATTGTTTTCTGTAATAGCAACAAAATCCATAATTTCATTGCTATTAAAACCCTCCATAATGACAGTATTTATTTTAACCTTTAGACCATTATCTACAGCAAAATTTAAAGAATTAATTACGCTCTTTAGATCACCACCACGAGTTATATTACTGTATACATCTTCTTTCAGAGTATCTAAGCTAATATTGACTCTATCGAGGCCAGCTTTAATTAGAGAGGTTAGATGCTGAGCTAAAAGTATTCCATTAGTAGTAATACAGACTTCATTTATGTTAGGTAAAGATTTTATATCCTTTATAAGATCCACAATACCTTCTCTTACAAGAGGTTCTCCTCCAGTTATTCTTATCTTCGATATACCTAGCTCGGAGGTCAATTTGACGATTCTATGAATCTCATCAAGCTTCAGCAGGTTGGATTCAGGCATAAACTTTATCCCTTTATTCGGCATACAATATATGCATCTTAGATTACATCTATCTGTTACTGAAATTCTAAGATAGTTTATATTTCTCCCACAGTTATCTAGCACTATATCCACCTCCTTTTATATCTATATTAGTTGCAACAAGCAAAGCACTGTTATACTTAAACATAATTAAATATTTATATTTTTTAAATTCTTTAAATGATCTAATGAACCTTTATTTTTAATAAGCAATATCTCGCTTAAAATACCAAGCGCTATTTCCTCAGGTTTTTCTGAAGCTATATTTAGCCCCATTGGAGTAAACACCTTTTGTAACTCCTCCTTAGGAACTCCAGCATTCATTAAGTTTTGCATAATGAAAAGTATTTTTTTAGTACTTCCAATCATTCCAACATAGGCAGCGCCCTTAGATACTGAGGCCATAAGCGCGTCACTATCGGATCTATGGCCTTTTGTAACTATGGTTACGTAAGTATTTTCATCAAATTTATATTTAGATAAAGTATCGCCTATGTTGCCTATAATAATCTCATCTGCATCATCAAACACTGTGCTATTTGCAAATTCTTCCCTATCATCAAAAATCACTGTATAAAAGCCTAATATTTTCCCTAATTTATGAAGTTGTTGACCTATATGACCAGCACCAGCTATAAGTAGTTTAGGACTGGGATTAAAAACTTTTATAAAACCTTTAACCTGACCACCACACTGTGCATCTAGACCACCTTTTTCATTTAATATATATTCAAAATTACTATCATCGCCTTGGTCAATACATTCTATAGCTTTAAGAATGACCTTATGCTCAACTATACCTCCTCCAATAGAACCTAATATTCTGCCATCTTTCCATACTGCCATGGTAGATCCTGTTTTTCTTGGAGCAGATCCTAATGAATCTGTTATAGTGGCTAGGGCAACTCTTTCACCACTGCGTAAACTCTCATATACTTCTTTTAATATCTTTTCGTCCATAGCCACACACTCCATAATTTTTATTATTTTTTAAGTATAGTATAGCTTCTAATACTCCGCCGCCAATGCTTCTTGCCTTATCTGAAATTGTGTAACAATTTTCCTTTTCCGTAGCTCTTGGATCAATATCTGCTATTTTAAATTTTGCAGTTATATTACTTCCATTCCTTATAATTCCTCTCAGTAGTCCATTTATACTAGCTTTAACTTCCATATCGTCTACATAAGCTATTATATCATTGACTTCAACTATATCACCAATGTTCCGAACGTTTCTAATAATGCCAGCACAAGGGCTATATATTACTCTTTCTTTTGAGTAGCCCATTATATTACCAGGGACTCCAGTATTTTTTTTAGCGCAGCCTTCTAATATCACTCTTCCTAAATTATGGCCCCTCATAGTTTCAATTACAGCATGTACATCTTTTCCAGCCTCAAAGCCTGGTCCTAAGGCAATAGTTATATCAGCCATATCCATAGTAGTACCTAAGTTCTTTTTTGCTAAAATCGCATCAACTACAATTTGAGGTTTAAAAACATCTATATATAGGCCATTTGGATCTACAACCACTGGTATTTTATTTTCTAACCATGCTTTCTTAACTTCTTTAACATTGCATGCATAAATGGAAGTAATACCTTCTATTGTGATTTGTCCTTCATATATGGCTTCGCTGAAACAAACAGTTCTTCTTATTGAGGTAGGAGTTGATACTTCTAGTATTAGAACTTTAAATCCACTTCTGTGTAGTTTTTGGATTGTTCCTGAGGCTATATCCCCTCCGCCTCTAACAATTACAAGTTCATTAAACATATCTAACCGTCCTTCTATTTATTATAGTTAATATATTTTTATAATCTTCTGGTGTATCAATATCAAGTAAAGGTAATTGACTATTTAGCTTTATAAAACGCACATCATTCTTGTATTTATCTATTATTATTCGACCGCCAGTATCACCTTGAAGACATAGTAATTCATCTTTAAACCTTTTAGGAAAGATGACGGGAGAACCTCTTCTGGAATCAAAAGTAGGAACTATAATTGAATGCTTGTATTTATAAAAGGCATAATTTAAAAGTCTTATTGTATCTGTATCTATAAAAGGTTGATCACCAGTGAAGAACATATAACCATCAGTATCACAAGAGTTAATAATTCCAAGTTTAATTGATTCACTTTGACCATAAATGGCTTTATCATTAAAAATAGTTTTAATGCCTCTTTTTTGGGACAATTTTAATACATTTTCATCTCTCCCAATTAAAACGATATCATTAAAATTATAAGATAACACTGAATCCATAACATGTTCAATTATAGACTGTCCATTAAGGTTTAAGGAAAGTTTATTCTCACCCATTCTTTTGCTATAACCTGCTGCCAAAATAATAGCATTAATCATTTAGTATCCTCCTAAGCCAGTTACAGCTAAAAAGCTAATTGATATTTTTTACTCAGTAAGCTTCCTATAATTACTTTGTTGAAGCAAATATTGCTATTTTCTAGCAGGGCCTCCAAAAGCTTATTTGCTATTAGTAATTCATCAGCATTTTCAATTTTGTTAATGAAAAGTATTTTTTCTCCTAAGGCATTCTTAAATAATCCATTTGGATGAAGTATTAAAGAAATAAGATGCTGCATATTTATAGGTTCATTTATTGTTGAATTTGTCAATTTTAAAAATTCTTCAAGCCTATGAACGTTAGTATCATTAATCCTTTTGCCTATTGTTTTTATATCTAATATTCCAATTGTTTTATTTGTTTTTTTGCATATTACAGGTTCATTAATATTCCACCCCTTGATAGGTTTCATCTTAGATCCATCTGCCTCTATTAACGTATAATTAAAAGATTTAGAAATCGTTTCTATAGTGTTACTATCTAAACCAACAACTTTACCAGCCTCGTTTAAGGAATTACCAAAAATGTAAATACCTTTGTTGTTAACTTGGCTATAGTATCCATAATTTTTTTTATCTAGACACATATAATCATATTGATTTTTATTTGGAAGAAATATTTTAGTAGTTGTTGTTACTAATACTTTGCTTTCTTCTTTTAGCTCTTCAGCTAAATTGAACATAAGAGAGGTTTTGCCTCCAGCTCCTACAATAGAAACTATACATTCTTTCTTTAAATCTAGTAATTCTTTTAATTTCATACCTTACCTCATGCATGATGGAGTTAATTTATAATTCTGTATAAAGTATTACAAGCAACTAATGTGCCAGGAAAAACAAAAAATCTTAATTAAAGACATGCTAATATAAAATTAGTTAGTAAAATAGCGACATTTAAGCCGCTACAAAAATTTTATAATCATAAATAGTTATAAAATTTGCTTGGATAAAAATTACTGATAAGTAATATTGTGAAAAATAATTGAAATTTTCATTATCATATTGATAAAAAGTTATCGTTTTGATAATAATATATTATAATACATTTATAGCATATTATCTTTTAAAGTTCGACAAAATGTGTTATCATTTTGATAAAAGTTGTATGAATTTTAAAATAAATTATAAATTAGAATAGAGAAGGGAGTACTATGGAAGTTTCGATATTAAAGCATATACAAGACACTGTTATAAAATATGCAAATGTAATTTCTACTATAATAAAAGTTGAAGTCGAGATTGTAGATAAAAACCTTATCAGAATTGCAGGTACTGGTATTTATAAGAATAGAATCAATGAGAATATATCAAAGAAAGGGTACATCTATAAACATACTTTAACAACAGGAGAAAATCACATTGTAAAAAACCCAGGAGCCCATTATCTATGTGAGGAATGTGTTGACAAAGATTGCTGTATTGAAAAAATGCAGGTATGTAATCCTATAAAGTTAAACAATGAAATAATAGGTGTAATAGGCCTAATTTGTTCAAATGAAGATCAAAAAGAACATCTAATTAGAAATTTAGACTTTTATTTGGAGTTTTTATCTCAAATAGGAGAGTTTATTAGCGCCAAGGCTTATGAATACTCAGAAAATAAACGAGATCAGATGATGGTAGAAGTTTTAAAGCAGGTTATCGATAGTGTAGATAAAGGTGTTCTAATCATAAATAATGATAGTGAAATTGTGCACATGAACAGTAGTGCTATGAAACAATTAAAGCTTACAGCAGCCCATCTAAATAAAGTAATAGATATAAATGCTACTAGTGAATATATAATGGGTGGAGAAATGTACACTATAAATGTAGATGGAAGAAAGATTAATCTTATGGGAAGATTGATACCAGTTTATCCTATATTGGGAGAATACGATAAGATATTTATTTTTAATGAGCTAAAGAAGGTAAAAACAGAAATATATGAAACAGCTTATGCATGGAAACCTATTAAAACTGAGGATATTGCAGGAACATCTAGAGCTATGACACTGCTAAAGGAGAAAATAAAAAAGGTAGCATCCTCAAAGTCTACAGTGCTTATTACAGGGGAGAGTGGTACTGGTAAAGAGCTTATTGCAAGAGCTGTCCATTCAGAGAGTGATAGAAATGGCAAGCCTTTTATAGCAATTAACTGTGGTGCAATACCGGATACCTTGCTAGAGAGTGAGCTATTTGGGTATGTGAGAGGTGCATTTAGTGGCGCTGATCCAGGCGGTAGAATAGGGAAATTTGAATTAGCTAATAAAGGTACAATATTTTTAGACGAAATAGGTGATATGCCACTTTATCTTCAAGTTAAGCTTTTGAGGGTTCTTCAAGAAAGAAAAATTGCCAGAATAGGTTCAAATCAACTTATAGAGCTAGATATCAGGGTGATTGCTGCAACAAACAAAGATATAAGAAAGCTTATAAGTGAAAATAAATTTAGAGAGGATTTATATTATCGTCTTAATGTTATTCCAATGGAGATTCCACCTTTGAGAGCAAGAAGGGAAGATATTGAGCCTATAGCTATGAATATGGTGGAAAAGTATAATAAGCTATTTGATAAATCTGTCCATTTAATAGATAATCAGGCAAAACAAATGCTTATAAATTACTCTTGGCCAGGTAATGTTAGAGAACTAGAAAACACAATAGAGTTTATGATAAATATGGCAGATGAAAGTGGAGTATTAAAGTTAGAAATGCTGCCTCAGAATATTGTAGATTATGAAAACACTGAGGACAGTGAGCAAAATCAAGAAAATGTTATAAGAAAACTTAAGGATATAGAAAAGGAATATATATTAAAAGCTATTGAGATTTATGGTGATGACACAAAAGGCAAACAAGCGGCAGCTAAGCAATTAGGAATTGGAATAGCTACTCTCTATAGAAAATTAGAAGGAATTAAGTAATTATCAATTTGATAACGAAAAATGTAAAAAAATAGATTATGAGTAAAAAGTATGCATGGAGTAAAATGTAGATCCATGCATATTTTTTTGTGTTTAAAAATTTTTTTATAATCTTAAAGTATTGATATTTGCTAATAGTCTGATTTTATGAAAAAGTTTTCATGAAAAAAATCGAGTTTTGGCACGCTAATTGCTATGAAGTAGTTGTGTAGAAAAAATCAAGGGAGAGAGGTATTAATATGGACCGTAAAATACAATGGCAAGAAAATAATATGTTATCAAAGAATAATAAGGTATCTGTTGACTTTTTAGGACATGAAGAAATAAAGAAGGCTAGAAATTTTCATGAAAGCTTTCCGCAGTACTCAAGAACCCCATTAGTAGGATTAGATAACTTAGCAAAAAACCTAGGATTAGGTGGAATTTATATAAAAGATGAATCATATCGTTTTGGATTAAATGCATTTAAGGTTCTTGGAGGATCTTTTGCTATGGCTAAATATCTAGCAGAAAGATTAGACAAAGATATTTCAGAACTTAATTTTGAAAAACTTACTTCTGATGAAACAAGAAAAGAACTTGGAGAAATTACTTTTGTAACTGCTACTGATGGAAATCATGGTCGTGGAGTTGCATGGACAGCTAATCAATTAAAACAAAAATCAGTTGTATATATGCCAAAGGGATCATCATTAACTCGTCTAGAAAACATTCGTGCAGAAGGTGCTGAGGCATCAATAACTGATATGAATTATGATGATGCAGTTAGATTAGGAGCAAAATATGCAGAAGAGCACGATGGAGTTATGGTTCAAGATACAGCATGGGAAGGATATGAAAAAATTCCAACATGGATAATGCAGGGATATGGAACTATGGCATCTGAAGCTTTAGAACAGTTAAGAGAATTAAATATTGAAAGACCTACACATATTTTTGTACAAGCTGGAGTTGGTTCTTTAGCAGGAGCTGTTCAAGGTTACTTTGCATCAGTATTTGGAGCTGAATGTCCAACTACTGTAATAGTAGAAGCAGATGAAGCAGCTTGTTTATACAAATCAGCAGTAGCTGGAGATGGAAAAGCTAGAGCAGTTACAGGAGATATGCCAACTATAATGGCTGGACTAGCTTGTGGAGAAGCTAACACTATAGGATGGGAAGTATTAAAAGGATATAGCAAAGTATTCGTATCATGCCCTGACTGGGTTTCAGCAAAGGGAATGAGAATGTTAGGTAACCCATTAAAAGGTGATAACAAGGTTGTTTCAGGAGAATCAGGTGCAGTTACAGCGGGACTTATAGCATCAATAATGACTAGAGAAGATATGAAAGAGCTTAGAGAAAAATTAAACTTAAATGAAAATTCAAGAGTACTTTTATTTAGTACAGAGGGAGACACTGATCCTGATAAATACAGAAGTATAGTATGGGATGGAGAATACGGAAGCTACTAATTAAAATAAGTTTAAAGTTAAAATAAAATGAAGGTGAGGAAAAGCAATATGCTAACTAATGAAAGAAAAGAACAATTAACTAAATTATGTCAAGAATTATTACGTAATCCAAGCGTTTCTGGGGAAGAAGATAAAGTAGTAGAGGCTATAAAAAAAGCGTTTAAAGAAATGGGATATGATGACTGTTTCGTAGATGCTTATGGAAACGTAATTGGACACATAAAAGGAAACAAACCAGGAAAATCAATACTATTTGATGGTCATATAGATACAGTTCCAGTTCCAGACGATTCAAAGTGGAAACATGCACCATTTGGTGGAGAAATAGAAGATGGAAAAATATATGGTCGTGGAGCTTCAGACATGAAAGGTGCAGTAAGTGCAATGATAGCTGCAGTATCATACTTTGCTGAAGATACAAAGAAAGATTTTGCAGGAGACCTTTATGTAGCAGGAGTTGTTCATGAAGAAATATTTGAAGGAATTGCTGCTCGTAAAATAAGTGAAGCTATAAATCCAGATTTAGTTGTAATTGGAGAAGCTTCAGAGCTTAACCTTAAGAGAGGACAACGTGGTCGTGCTGAAGTAGTTATAGAAACTTTCGGAAAGCCAGCACACTCAGCTAACCCAGAAAAAGGTATAAACGCTGTATATAAAATGTCAAAAATAATTGAAAAAGTTCAGGATATTGAAACTATAGAGCAACCAGTATTAGGAAAAGGAATACTTGTTCTTACAGACATAAAATCTTCTCCATATCCAGGAGCTTCAGTAGTTCCAGATTACTGTAAGGCTACTTTTGATAGAAGACTTCTTGTAGGAGAAACTAAAGAATCTGTACTTGCACCAGTTATAGCATTAGTTGAAGAGTTAAAGAAGCAAGATCCAGAATTAGATGCAAAGGTATCTTATGCTATAGGTAAAGAAAGATGCTTTACTGGAGAAGTTATTGAAGGAGAAAGATTCTTCCCAGGTTGGTTATATGATGAAGAGGATGATTTTGTACAAGCTGCTTACAAAGGATTAAAAGATGTTGGAATTAATCCAGAGATTGCACACTACTCATTCTGTACAAATGGAAGCCACTATGCAGGAGAAAAGGGAATAAAGACAATAGGCTTTGGTCCTTCAAAAGAAAATCTTGCACATACAATAGATGAATATATTGAGCAAGAGCAGTTATACAAAGGCGCAGAAGGATACTACGGAATATTAAAATCAGTATATAGTAAATAATGAAGGTGATTAATAATGAGAACCATAATTAGAAATGGGTTAGTTATAGATGGAACAGGAGATAAGGCCTATAAGGCCGATCTCCTTATAGAAAATGACCGTATTGCAAAAATAGGTCAACTAGAAGAGAGTAGCATTGACAGAACAATTGATGCAAAGGGAATGATAGTGTGTCCAGGATTTATAGATACACATAGCCACTCTGACCTTAAAATACTTGTAAATCCTTTTAACGAGACAAAAATAAGACAAGGTATAACAACAGAAGTTTTAGGACAAGATGGTATATCAATGGCACCGCTTCCAAAGCAGTATATAAGTCCTTGGAGAAAAAATCTAGCAGGATTAGATGGTGACAGCAATGAAATAGATTGGACATATGAAACTACTGACAACTATCTAAAAATGATGGAACAAAAGGGTATTGGATTAAACCAAAGTTATCTAGTACCACATGGAAATGTTCGTATGGAAGTTTTAGGATTAGACAACAAACAACCAAATGCTGAAGAAATACAAAAGATGTGTGAAGTTACTAGAAGAGAAATGGAAGCTGGAGCTTATGGACTTTCTACTGGACTCATATATATGCCATGTGCATATTCACAGACTAATGAAATAATTGAAATGTGTAAAGTTGTAGCTGAGTACGATGGGGTATTTGTTGTCCATCAAAGAAGTGAAGCAGACACTATATTAGATTCAATGGAAGAAGTTATTGAAATAGGTAGAAAGTCTGGTGTAAAAATTCACTTCTCACACTTCAAGGTTTGTGGAAAGAAAAACTGGAAATATATAGATCAGGTAATAGAACTTCTTGAAAAGGCAAAGGCTGAGGGAATAACAGTTTCCTTTGACCAGTATCCATATGTAGCTGGAAGCACAATGCTTGGAGTTATCCTTCCACCTTGGGCTCATGATGGAGGAACTGATAAGCTTCTAGAAAGACTTAAGAATCCAGAAATGAGAGCAAAGATGGTAGAGGATATGGAGAATGGTATACCAGGTTGGGATAACTTCGTTGACTTTGCTGGCATGGATCAAATTTTTGTTACAAGTGTAAAAACAGAAAAGAACGAGGATTTAGTAGGAAAGAGCTTAGTAGAAATAGGAGAAATAAGAGGTAAAAACCCTTATGATGCTACCTTCAATCTTCTTTATGAAGAAGAAAATGCTGTTGGAATGGTAGATTTCTATGGTCTCGAAGAGCATGTAATAAAATTCCTAAATAGACCAGAGCAAAATGTTTGTACAGATGGTCTTTTAGCAGGAAAACCTCATCCAAGAGTATTTGGAGCATTTCCAAGAGTTCTCGGAAAATACGTGAGGGAAGAGAAAGCGTTAACCTTTGAGCAAGCTATCTATAAAATGACAAAAAAACCTGCAGAGGCTTTTGGATTTAAAGAGAGAGGTACTTTAACAGCTGGCAATTATGCAGATATAGTTATATTTGATCCAGAAACTGTACAAGATAAGGGGACTTATGTGGATCCTATTCAGTATCCAGAAGGAATTCAATACGTCATTATAAATGGAAACGTAGTTATAGATGATGGAAAGTATGAAAAAGTATTAGCAGGCAAGGTATTAAGAAAAGCTAGGTCCTAAGACAACTTAATAATAGTTTAGCAAGGAGGCACAAGGATGCTGTTAGTAGGTAATGGAAGATTAGTTACACAAAATAATAAAGCACCATACATTGAAAACGGTTGTGTAGCAATAGAAGAGAATATTATAAAAGAATTTGGAAGTACAGCAGATATTAGAAAAAAATATCCAGATGCAGAATTCATAGATGCTAAGGGAAAAGTAATTATGCCTGGTATGATAAATACTCACATGCATTTTTACAGCTCCTTTGCTAGAGGAATATCCTCAGCACCATCATATAATTTTGTAGAAATACTTGAAAATCTTTGGTGGAAGCTTGATAAAGTCCTTACACTTGAGGATGTAAAATATAGTGCCTTAATTACAATAATAGATTGTATAAAAAATGGAACAACTACTATATTTGACCACCATGCAAGCCCAATGGCTATTACAAACAGTTTGTTTACAATGGCAGAAGCTTCAAAGGAAATGGGCGTTAGAAGTTGTCTTTGCTACGAAGTCTCAGATAGAGATGGAAAAGAAATAATGGAAGAAGGCATAAGAGAGAATGTTAACTTCATAAAACATGCTAATGCTGATGATAGCGACATGCTAAAGGGAATGTTTGGATTACATGCTTCAATGACACTTTCTAATGAGACAATGGAAAAATGTGCTGAGGCTATGGTTGGTTTAAATAGTGGATATCATATACACACTGCTGAAGGAATAGCAGATGTTTATGATTCGTTAAATAAATATGGTAAAAGAGTAGTTCAAAGACTTATGGATTTTAATATGTTAGGCGAAAAAACTATTACTCCTCATTGTATTCATGTAAACAATTTTGAAATGGAGATTTTAAAGGAATCCAAAACCAATGTAGTGCATAATCCTGAATCTAATATGGGAAATGCAGTAGGATGCGCACCTGTATTAGAAATGATGAATAAGGGAATAACTGTAGGACTTGGCACTGATGGATATACTAGTGATATGTTTGAATCTATGAAGGTAGCTAATATACTGCACAAGCATAATCTTTCTAATCCAAGTGTAGCATGGGGAGAAGTTCCTACTATGTTATTTAATAATAATAAAGCAATAGCGTCTAAGTATTTTGAGAAAACTCTTGGAAGTATAGAAGAGGGTGCTTATGCTGATTTAATTATAGTGGACTATACTCCGCATACTATAATGAATGAAAATAATTACAATGGTCATATTCTATTTGGAATGACTGGAAGAAGTGTTGACACAACTATAGTAAATGGAAAAGTTCTTATGAAGGATAGAGTAATAACAGGAATAGATGAAGAATTAATTTATGCTAAATCAAGAGAATTAGCAGCAAAATTATGGGATAGATTTTAATAAATTTATGGGGTGGAAAAATGGTAGAAGAAAAAGTTAAAAATGATGTTGTTAATATTGCACCTGTTGATGAACCAATGAGTTTAGGGAAAGCATGGATATTTTCAATACAGCACGTATTTGCAATGTGTGCTGGTGCTGTGGCAGTGCCAATAATTGTAGGAGGTGCTGCAGGGCTGTCACCAGCGGAAATAGTTTTTCTTATCAACGCTGGATTATTTATGGCTGGTATTGCAACATTAATCCAAAGTGCTGGAGTTAAGGGATACCTAGGAGCTAAGATACCAGTTATAGAAGGTACAAGTTTCGCTGCTGTAGCAGCTATGGCAGCTATAGCTAGTACCTACAAGGGAAACTCAACTTTGGCTATGACAACGATTTATGGAGCGGTAATTGCAGCTGGTTTAGTTGGAATTGTTTTAGCTCCATTATTCGGAAAATTAATAAGGTTCTTTCCTAAGGTAGTTACTGGTACAGTGGTACTTACAATAGGTATATCTCTATTACCTACAGCTGTTAAGTGGATAACAAATAGTGCGGTAAAGCCTGCAACTCCATCACAACTATATTTGGCTTTATCGGTTTTAGGAATAACATTATTACTATTTAAGATCTTAAAGGGAATTTGGAATAGTGCGGCTATATTATTTGGATTAGTTTTAGGAACAATACTTGCAGCTATGTTTGGAATGGTAGATTTTAAACCTGTTATGCAAGCTGGTTGGTTTAGTGTAAATATGCCTTTACACTTTGGAGCACCTAGATTTGATCCTTCAGCTATAATCTCCATTGGATTAGTTATGCTAGTGCTAATGACGGAATCTACAGGTAACATGATGGCTGTTCATGAAATGGTTGATAAGCCTGTAGAAGGAAAAAATATAACAAGAGGACTTATGGCAGATAGTATCTCAACTCTTCTTGCAGGTATTTTTAACAGTTTCCCACAAACACCATTTGCACAAAATGTAGGGTTAGTTAGTCTTACAGGTATTAAGTCAAGATTCGTAGCTATATATGCTGGAGTGATACTACTAGTTTTAAGTTTTATTCCTAAGTTTGGTGCATTAATCGTAGCTATACCGAAGCCAGTATTAGGTGGGGTTGGATTTGCTATGTTTGGTATGGTCTTGGTTGGTGGTATAAGAACTCTAGGAAAAGTTCAATATGACGGAACTAAAAACGCAGTAATAGTTGCAGTTAGTGTAGGGCTTGCAATGATTCCAGTGGCAAATGACGGATTTTATCATAACTTTCCAAATTGGGTGCAAACAATTTTCCATAGTGGTATAACTACAGGAAGCTTGGCAGCAGTACTTCTAAATATATTCTTTAATGAGATAGGGAAAAAGGAAAACAAACAAGCTTAACCAGCAGTAGTAGATAATGATTTGGAAGGAGATTTTTCAATGGGTATAGTTCTTAAAGGTGGAAGGATTATAACTGCAGCAGATAGTTATGAAGCAGATATAAAAATAGAAGGGGAAAAAATTGTTGCTATAGGAGATAACCTAGAATGTGAAGGAGACAAGGTAGTTTCGGTAGCGGGCTGCTACCTCCTTCCAGGAGGTATAGATCCTCATACCCATTTTGATTTAGATGTTGGTTCTACTATTACTGCAGATGACTTTGAAAGTGGAACACGAGCTGCAATAGTCGGAGGAACAACTACTATAATCGATTTTGCAACTCAAAACAAAGGGGAAACTTTAAAAAAGGCATTACAAAATTGGAACGAAAAAGCGAAGGGGAAGTGTTATTGCGATTATGGCTTCCATATGGCGATAACTGACTGGAATGAAAGTATATGTAATGAAATGGGCGATATGATAAAAGAAGGTGTACCTTCTTTTAAGATGTATATGGCATACAAAAATACCTTGCAGGTGGATGATGGGTCTATCTTTAGGGCATTAAAAAAGAGCAGCGAAATAGGAGCTTTAATCGGATTTCATTGTGAAAATGGAGATGTAATAGATGTATTGGTGAATGAAGCTAAAAGTAAGGGGAACACATCACCAAAATATCATTCAGAAACTAGGCCGGCAGAGGCAGAAAAAGAAGCAGTATTTAGAGCAATACAGCTTGGGGAATTAGCAAGTGTACCTGTTTATATAGTACATTTAAGCTCAAAGGAAGCACTTAGTATTGCTATGGAAGCAAGAAAAAGAGGAGCAGAGGTTTACGTGGAGACTTGCCCACAGTATTTATTATTAAATGACTCATATTATGATCCAAAAGGGGAAGATGAGTTTAGTGGAGCAAAATATGTAATGTCTCCTCCTCTAAGAAAATCTGATGATCAGAAGTCACTTTGGAAGGGGCTTAAATTCAATGAAATAGATACTGTGGCCACAGATCATTGTTCATTTAATTACAAAGGGCAGAAGGATATAGGAATTAAAGATTTTAGTAAAATACCAAATGGAGCTCCTGGAGTAGAAAATAGAATGGCTTTACTTTATACCTATGGAGTAGCTACTGGAGCAATAACTGAAAATCAGTGGGTATCATTGACATCAACAAATGCTGCAAAGTTATTTGGACTTTTCCCACAAAAAGGAACAATACAGGTAGGAAGCGATGCAGATATCGTTGTGTGGGATCCAGAATATAGAGGAGTAATAACTGCTGAGAATCAAATACAAAATGTTGACTATAATCCTTATGAAGGCTTTGATCAAAGGGGAAAAGTACTTCATGTATTTTTAAGAGGGGGACAAATTGTTGTTAATTCAAATATAGTGTCAAAATCCCCTGATGGAATATACTTGCATAGAAAACCATTTTCCAAAAAATAATTAGGTAAGGCATCTGAAAGAAAATAATAAGACCCAAAATAGGTTGAATATTTTTTTGAAGATGCCTTTAATAGAGAGAGAGGAATTTAAAATGTTTGAAGTAAATGTAAATGGTAAGTGTTATAAATCTGAAATAGACATGCCATTAATGGATTTCCTACGTGATGAGTTAAAAATAACATCAGTAAAGAACGGATGTAAAGAAGGTGCTTGTGGAACTTGTACTGTTATTATTGATGGAAAAACAACTCGTGCCTGCGTACAAAAGCTTTCTAGATTAGAAGGAAAGAAGATACAAACTATAGAAGGATTTACAGAAAGAGAGAGGGACGTATTTGTATATGCTTTTGCTGCTGCAGGAGCTGTACAATGTGGATTCTGTATTCCAGGTATGGTTATATGCGGTAAATGTTTAATTGATCAAAATCCAGATCCTACAAGCGAGGATATAAAACAGGCTATTCGTACTAATATTTGCCGTTGTACTGGATATGCTAAGATTGAAGAAGGTATTCTTTTAGCTGCAAAAATGCTAAGAGAAAACTTGGAAATCCCTGAATTAAAACAAACAGGTAAGGTTGGAGAGAGAGTCTGCCGTGTGGATGCTCGTGAGAAGACATTGGGAACAGCAAAATACGTGGATGACTATGAGTTTGAGGGTATGCTTTACGGAAAGAATGTATTCAGTAAGTATGCTCGTGCAAAAGTATTATCTATCGATACAAGCAAGGCTCTTCAAATGCCAGGAGTTGTTGCTGTATACACGGCAAAGGATATTCCAGGAAAGAGATATATTGGTCACTTAGCACAAGACTGGCCAGGTATGATTGATATAGGAGAGGAAACTAAATGCATTGGTGATACTCTTGCAATGGTGGTTGCTGAAACAAAAGAACAGGCAGTGGCAGCTGTAAAAGCCGTGGAAGTAGAATATGAAGAATTAGAACCAATTCGTACTCCACAGGAGGCTGCTGTTCCAGGAGCTCACCAAGTACATGGAGAAGGCTTTATGCAATTCGGTAAGTTTAGAATTCCAGAAAACAACTTATTGGATCATGAAGAAGTAAAAAGAGGAGATGCGGAAACTGCACTTGCAAATTCTAAGTTTGTAGTGGAAGGTACTTTTCACGTTCCACCACAAGAACATGCTTTCATGGAACCAGAAACTGCAATTGGATTACCTGATGGAGATGGCGTAAAGGTTATAACTGGTGGACAAGGTATTTATGATGAATATCATGAAATTAGTAATTATCTTGGACTTCCAATGGAAAAGGTAAGAATACAAAGTGCTTTTGTCGGCGGAGGATTCGGTGGTAAGGAAGATATGAGTGTGCAGCATCAAGCAGCACTTTGTGCGTACTTGACTAAGAGACCAGTAAAAGTATGGCTTAGCCGTCAGGAAAGTATAAACTATCATCCAAAACGTCATGCAATGGATATTTACGTAAAAGTTGGTTGCGATGAAAATGGTATATTACAAGGAATGAAAGCTAGACTTACCTCTGATACAGGTGCTTATGCTTCTCTTGGTGGTCCAGTTCTACAAAGAGCTTGTACTCATGCAGGAGGCCCTTATAATTATCAAAATATGGACATTGAAGGAAATGCTTACTATACTAATAATCCACCTGCGGGTGCTTTCCGTGGCTTTGGAGTAACACAGTCTTGTGCAGCAGTAGAGCCACTTATAAATCAGCTTGCAGAGAAGGTTGGAATTTCTGGATGGGAGTTCCGTTATAGAAATGCTATTAGACCAGGACAATCACTACCTAATGGACAGATAGCAGATGAAGGAACTGCTATGGCAGAAACATTAGAAGCAGTAAAAGAAGAATTTGAAAAGTATGAAGCAGATCCAAATTACTATGTAGGAATTGCTTCAGCAATGAAAAATGCAGGTCTTGGAGTAGGTGTCCCTGATACCGGACGTTGTAACCTAAAAGTAATAGATGGAAAAGTTTATGTAAGATCTTCTGCTGCTGCAATTGGACAAGGTTTACAAACTGTGTTAATGCAGATGGTAGCTGAAACAACAGGATTGGCTCCAGATACAATTGTCGTTGAACATCCTGATACTAAGTATACACCTGACTCAGGAACTACAACAGCGTCTCGCCAAACTGTATTTGCAGGGGAAGCAGCACATCAATCATCATTGCAATTAAAAGCTGATTTAGACAAAGGAAATACATTAAAAGATTTAGAGGGCAAAGAATATATTGGAGAATTTGATTTTAAATCAGATCCAATCGGTTCTGATAAACCTAATCCAGTAAGCCACGTTGCTTATGGATATGCAACACAACTTGTTGTTATCGATAAGGAAGGAAAGCTAGTAAAGGTTATTGCTGCACATGACATTGGTAGAGCAATTAATCCTCTTTCTGCAGAAGGTCAGGTAGAAGGTGGGGTAGCTATGGGGCTTGGATATGGTTTAACAGAAAACTTCCCACTAAAAGAGGGGGTTCCTCAAGTAAAACTAGGTACTATAGGACTTTTAAAGTCAAGTCAAATGCCACATGTTGAAACTCATTTAATTGAGAAAAATGATCCTAATTCCGTTGCATATGGTGGTAAGGGTATCGGTGAAATAGTATGCTGTGTAGCTGCACCAGCATGTCAAAATGCGTACTACAAAAAAGACGGCGAATTCAGATATAATTATCCTCTTGAAGATACTGCTTACAGAAAGAAAAAGTAGACATAATAACTTATATCAATAAAGGACATCTAAACATTGTAGATGTCCTTTATTGATATCTCAGAAATTTAAGATGTAATAAAATAAAATTATTTGGAGATTAGAGAATGAATAATAATTATTGGTTAAAGAATGTATTACTAGAAGATGGATTTATATATGAAAAAAGTGATATAGTAGGTACCAAAACATCTATTTATAATATTCTTATTAAGGATGGTAAGGTAGAGGACTTTGTAGAAGGAGAAATAAACTGTGAAGGGATAAATATTGTTGATGGAAAAGGATTACTTATTCTCCCTGGATTTCATGAAAATCACATACATATAGATAAGACTTATTATGGTAGTGAATGGCAAGCTTGCAAACCTTTTAGGGGTGTAGCAGGGCGTATAGAAGAAGAAAAAACACTCTTAGTTGATCAATTTCCAACACTAGTAGATAGGGCTGAAAAAGTGTTAAAGCTTTTATCAGATAACGGAGCAGTGCATGTTCGTACTCATTGTAATGTAGATCAGATATGCTGTTTAAAAAATGTTGAAGGTACCTTAAAGGCTCTCCAATCTTTCAACAATAAGATGACTTATGATATAGTAGCATTCCCACAACATGGCCTTTTAAAAGGTAATACGGTGTCACTTATAAAAGAGGCTATGAATATGGGGGGCAATGTAATGGGAGGACTGGACCCTGCTAATGTTGATGGAGATATAGATAAATCTCTAAATACTATAATGGATATTGCAACTAATTTTGATTCGGATATAGATATTCATCTACATGATGGTGGTAGTCTAGGTATCTTTACGATAAAGAGATTAATAAGGCTTGTAGAGGAAGCAAAGTGGCAAGGAAGAGTCAACATAAGTCATTGCTATTGCTTAGCTCATGTTTCTAGTGAAGAGGCTTCGATGATGGCTGAGGCTATGGCAGCTAGTGGAATAAGCATATCTTCCTCAATTCCAATAGATATCCCAGTTATACCTATACCTATGCTTCATGAAAAAGGCGTGAAGGTTGCAGCTGTAAATGATAGTATTACAGATCATTGGTTTCCATTTGGAACTGGAGACATGCTTGAAAGAGCAACAAGATTATGTGAAAGGTTTGGCTGGATAGATGAATACTCATTATCTAGAGGAATTAGTTTTATTACAGGTGGAAAGACGATTCTAGATGCTAAAGGAAATAGAATATGGCCACAAATAGGAGATGATGCTAGTTTTGTTTTGACGAAAGCATCCTGTTCAGCAGAAGCTGTGGCTAGAAGAACTGAAAGAAAAGCTGTGGTCTTTAAAGGGGAAATAATAAAGAATAATATACTATAGGGTGTTACTAACACCCTATTTTAATTTCTTTATTTATATTTCCTAGCATAAAGGCAATCACCAAGGACTCTAGTAGCATCCAAGAGTCTCTGGTGATTGTTCTCGCGTTGGAAATTAATGTTGGCATGCATTTTATGACGAAATATGAGAGCTTTTAAAACTTTTTGCGGAACTTCTACGTCTATTATTATGAAAACATATGGATAGATAAATATTGATTGAAAATATTTTTAAAGACAATTAGCAAAGGAGATGGTGTTTTTTATGTTAAACAATATGCAGAATCGTCGATATATCACTGGATTAGATGGACTTCGAGCCTTTGCAGTACTAGCAGTTATTGCTTATCACTTTGGATTCAGCTGGGCTATGGGTGGATTTTTAGGGGTTGATATCTTTTTTGTTATATCTGGTTATCTTATAACATCCCAAATATTAACTTCACTAGGAAGTGACTTTAATTTTAGTTTGAAGGAATTTTGGATTAGACGTATTAGAAGGTTGCTACCAGCTGCTTATGTAATGATTATAACTATTTTTACATGGGTGACACTGTTTAATCGAAAAATAATAACTACAGTTTTAAAGGATGGAATATCTTCTATTATTTATGCAAGTAATTGGTGGTTTATTTTTCACAAGATCTCTTATTTCGATAGTTTTGGTTCACCTTCACCTTTTAAAAATCTTTGGTCCTTAGCAATAGAAGAACAATTCTACATAATATGGCCTATTATTCTGATAATAGGGCTTAAGGTTTTTAAAAAGCGAACAAAGTTTGCTAACATTGTTTTCATTGGAGCGGTATGTTCAGCTATGTTAATGGGTATATTGTATAATCCAGGTGAGGATCCGAGTCGTGTATACTATGGGACGGATACCCGCGCTTTTGAATTACTTATAGGCGGTTGGCTAGCTATGATTTTTCCAATGAAAAGATTTTTATCACAAAATAATGCTACTATGAGAAAAAGAAAAGCATTGAATATTACTAGTATGATTACTTTCACTATTTTTATTTTTAGCGTAGTTTTCATGAATGAATATCAAACATTTTTATATAGGGGTGGTATGTTTCTGTTTAGCTTAAATTCAGCCATACTTATAGCTTGTGTTTGTAGTCCTAACAGTTATTTAGGTCATTTACTTTCGTGGAAGCCTCTACGCTGGATTGGTAAAAGATCCTATGGTATTTATCTTTGGCATTATCCTATTATTGTTTTGAGTACTCCTGTTTATGAAATAGGAAATCAAACAGGCTGGCGTGTATGTGCGCAACTGGCTATTACATTTATTATTGCAGAGTTTTCATACCGTTTTATAGAAACACCTATACAAAAGTATGGATTTAAAGGATTTTTTAGGAGATGTCTAACAATCAATGGTTTTCGCTTTAGAAGACTATCTTTGGCTAGAATGACTGCAATTGTAATTGTACCTATAGTACTTGTTGTGGTTACTGCTGTAAGCACCATTGCAACAAAAGCAGAGCAGCAAGGGGAAAAGGTTAAAGCAGCTCAATCTGAAACAATTACCAATAATACAGAGAAATCTTCTATAAGTAAAGATTCAGATATAAGCTCTGATAAAAAAAGTGAGACAAGTTCTCCGGCTGCCACTAAATCTTACAATGAAATATTGGCTATAGGAGATTCTGTCATGTTAGATATTGCATCAAATCTTAATAAAGTATATCCTAACATCACGATTGATGGAAAAGTTGGAAGGCAACTGAATCAAGCTATTGAGCTGGCACCTACTTATGCAGCTTTTAATGATGCAAATAAAGCTGTCATTATTGAGTTGGGGACAAATGGTTATTTTACTGATAAAGAGATTGATAATCTGCTTAATTCTTTTAATAAAGCGCATATCTATTTAGTAAATGTACGTGTACCACGCCAATGGGAAAAGCAAGTGAATAATGCTTTAAATAAAAAAGCTAAAGAAAGAGATAATGTAACTTTAATTGATTGGTATTCTTCATCAATTAACCATCCTGAGTATTTTGTATCTGACGGTGTGCATTTGCAGCCTAAAGGGATTGAAGCTTTAACATCCCTTATAGATCAAGCTTTAAGTGAAAATAAAAATATTAAATAGTTACAATATTTTTCTTTTATAAACCATATGTCTTCTTTGAATGAATGAACTCGTTCGTTATTTAAAGGGGAGTCTCAGATGGGTAGAAAAAATTCTAAAAAAGCTAATGGATAAGCTGTTTCAAAAGTAATAAATTACTTTTGAAACAGCTTCTATACTAAACTTATGCTATATACATTTCTAATGTTATAATTTAATTTTTACTAAATATCATGTGTATAACCTATTATATTAAACTCCTTATTTAGAGAATCAATAAACTGATTATAGAAAGAACACTTAAGCTTTATGCATGTAGCTAAATGTATAGTGTCCACACCCTTTATTTTCATTCTATTTGCTCTATCTAGCACCTGATCTATAGAATCTTGGCTACAACCATTACAGTGAACAAAAGATATTATTTGCGAATCTTTATCATAATTCTCAAAAGCTGCTGCTCTTTCATTATAGGCTTTAAAGCACCCGAAGCTAGTACATTCCTTACTTTCGTTATAACAATTAATAATGCCAATTTTACTCATAATTATAATTCCACTCCTCGTAAAAGTTTATTTTATATTTTGATTGTAGCATTACTAAAAGTAATAAATCTTCCTGTATTTCGCTATCTAATTTCAAGTTTTTTCACTAGGGTATTTCAGGTACTCAAAAGAGTCTACGTCATTTATGGTATGGTTCCCCATTAATTATTCTAAATCCCCTATAAACCTGCTCCAGCAGAATAACCCTCATAAGCTGATGTGGAAAAGTCATCTTGGAAAAACAAAGGCTAAAATCTGCTCTATCTAAAACAGCTTTAGAAAGCCCAAGAGACCCACCTATTACAAAAGCTATATTGCTATTACCTTTAATTCCAGCTTCCTTTATAAAGCCTGCTAGCTCCTCAGAGGAGAGCATTTTACCCTTAAGGTCTAATGTCACTACAAACATGTTATCTTTCACATGCTTTAGAATATTTATACCTTCTTTCTCTTTTATTAAAAGTTCTTCCTTTTCAGAGGCATTATCAGGAGTTTTTTCATCGGGAACTTCTATAATCTCTAGCTTACAATATCTTGATAGACGTTTAGAATATTCATCGATAGCCTGCTTTAAATATTTTTCTTTAAGTTTGCCGACACATATTGTGGATATGTTCATAAGTTTACCTCCAACTTGTTAATTAAAATTAAGTACTTATTCTATATAAGTTTATCAAAACCTGATCACAGAAATAAATGCTAACTTGGTTTAAGGACTATTTCCTGATATCAAAAAATCCTTACACAGTAGTGTAAGGATTTAATTATTTAAGAATTATGTACTATTTTCCGCAACAATTTTTATATTTTTTGCCGCTTCCACATGGGCAAGCATCGTTTCTTCCAACTTTGTTTTTATTTACAACAGTTTTTGAAGCAACCCATTGTTGACGAATTTCTTTTCTTTTTTCTGGTGAGAATATAGACTCCCATTGTGGAAGACCATACAAATAGTCTGCTTTAGCATCTAACATGTTAAAATATAACTTTTCAAAGTTAATTTTTACGGATATATCAGAATCTTCCTCTAAGCTTTCAAGGTCAAGAGATTCTTCAAGACTATCATTTATTCCATCTAGGAATCCCATGAAAAAGATTGTTGTAGTTTCATATCTGCTTGCTAAGTCCTTTATTGAACCGCTTACAGTATCTTTATGTTCAGCTAAGATTCTTGTATAAATATGTTTTTCAATTGAACCATATTCTTTCCAGAATTCAGCCTCTCCTCTAGTTTTAACAAAATCTATGACCATATCTGTCCAATTTTTATACAAACTCATAGTTATTCTCCTTTTGCAAATATATTACTAATTTTGAAAATATACCACTTGATTATTATAATAGAAATTATAACATTTTTCAATAATTTTTGATATTTATACTAATCAAGTTTATTTTATTTATGATAATACATATTTAGCTGTATTATTGCAATAGCTACATTGCTCATTTTCACACTTTTCTAAGTTAGGAAAGGTTTCGTTCTCTACTAAAAAGTCATCAAATGCTATATCTACGTGATTTTCACAACAATATTTAATTTCTTTTGGCATTTTGGATGTCATCCTTTCCTATTGGTTTTGATAAGTCAAAGTGTTCTCCCCAAATTCCTGTATCCTTATTTTCTACTAAAATCTTAACTTTTTCAACAGATGGAATCTGGGAAAGTGACCAAATTATGCTTTTTAAGCAAGCTTCTTCCTTTGAAGAAGTCATGGGGATGTTTGCTTCCTTGCTAAAATTTACAAAAGCAATATTGTCTTTAATGGAAAAACTTAGAACTCTTGTATCTTTAGGTAAAACAGGATTTAGCTTACTACTTACTGATGGTCCTTTTATAATTTCTCCAATTATGGTTTCTCCAAGAATTTCATATCGTTTTAAAACTCTTTCTTCTTGTGCAATTTCAGGAGTATTAACATTTTTAGAAGAATCAAAGTAAATATTTAAGTCTAAAGTGTTTTCTTTTTCCTTAGACAAAACTATTTTCTTTTCTTTTTCCTTATTATTTAGACTTGTCTTGTCCTTCTTTTCACATCCAGTTATACCTAATAAAGAAACTACTAATATAGAGCAAGTGAACACGCTAAAACCTTTTTTCATATCCTCACCCATTTCATTTAAAATTCTATATAATTACTTGGCATATCCCTCTTTGCCATAGATAAACTTAAATCTTTATCTAACTTAACTCCAGCAGAAGTTAAGACATTTAGCACAGTTTGGTAGGCTAGTTCAGGATAGTTATTGGTTTTGCTTAAGTGTCCTAATATTATCTTTTTAAACTTGTCATTTGTAATATCTACAATGGCTTTTCCGCAGTCTTCGTTAGATAAATGTCCAATATCACTTAAAATTCTTCTTTTTAAGTTATAGGGATATGGGCCAAATTTAAGCATTTCTACGTCATGATTACTCTCAAGCAATACTACATCTGCATCCTTTAGGGCAGTGTTTACCTCATCAGAAAAAAAGCCTAAGTCTGTTGCTATGCAAACTTTTTTATCTTTATATTGCAAAGCATATCCAGAAGGAGCTGCAGCATCATGAGAAATTTTATAGCTTAATACATCCATATCTTTAACACTAATGTAGCTACTATCTATCACATTAATATTATGTTCTTTTATTTTTCCTATAGTTCCCGACATAGCTTCCCAAGTAGGAGAATTTGCATATATCGGAATATCATATTTTCTTGACAATACTCCAACACCTTTTGTGTGGTCTATATGCTCATGAGTAACAAATATAGCATCGATGTCTTTAGCGTTATGCCCGATGTTTAATAGGGCATTCTCAATACTCTTTCCAGGAAGCCCTGCGTCTATGAGTACTTTAGCTTTGTCAGAAGATACAAATAGGCTATTTCCGCTACTACCACTGTATAAAGAACAAAAAATCATAATAATTCTCCTATTCTAAGGTTAAGACTATTCAGCACAGAAAACCCTTATTATATCAGCTCCTAATGCGTGGAATTTTTCCTCTATATTAGGGTATCCTCTATCAATATGTTCAATGCTTACTACCTCAGTAGTACCTTCTGCTATAAGGCCAGCTATAACCATAGCTGCACCAGCTCTTAGGTCAGTTGCTTTTACAATAGCACCTGTGAGTTTACTGACACCATCTATTATAGCAGATCTACCTTCAACCTTTACATTTGCACCCATTTTCTTTAATTCATCTGCATGCTTAAATCTGCTTTCCCAAATGCTTTCGTTAATTATACTTCTACCTTGAGCTACTGTTAGAAGTGTGCTCATTGGTTGCTGTACATCTGTTGGAAAGCCAGGATAAGGTTGAGTTTTTATGTTTACTCCTTTAAGGTTACCACTAGATTTTACGGTAATACAATCACCATCTTCAGTCACTTCTGCACCCATTTCTATAAGCTTTGCAGATATGGACTCAAGATGTTTCGGTATAACATTTTGTATAGTAACTTCTCCTCCACAAGCAGCAGCAGCTATCATATAAGTACCAGCTTCTATCTGATCAGGTATTACGCTATAGGAACAGCCTTTTAAAGACTCTACGCCTACAACTCTTATAACATCAGTACCAGCACCTTTAATATTTGCGCCCATGCTATTTAAAAAGTTTGCAACATCTACTACATGAGGCTCTTTTGCAACGTTCTCTAAGGTTGTTACCCCCTCAGCAAAGGTTGCTGCTAACATAACATTTATAGTTGCACCAACACTAACTACATCAAAAAATATATTTGTTCCTATTAATCTGTCAGCTTCGGCAGTTACACATCCATGTTTAATTTCTACCTTTGCACCTAAGGCTTCAAAACCTTTGATGTGTTGATCTATAGGTCTAACTCCAATAGGGCACCCCCCTGGAAGTTCTACGACAGCTTTTTTAAACCTTCCTAAAAGTGCTCCTATTAAATAGTAGGAAGCTCTCATTTTTCTCACATCTTCTGTATTTGCTATAACACTATTTATCTTTGAACTATCTATAGAAACAGAATTTTTGTCTCTAACTAATGTACATCCGAGACTTTCATTTATTCTTTCAATGCAATGAACATCTTCAATATTAGGTATATTATCTATATTACAAACACCTTCACTAGCCATTATAGCAGCAGGAAGTATCGCTACAGCAGCATTTTTTGCACCATTTATTTCTATACAACCATAAAGAGGTTTTCCACCGTTAATTACCAATTTATCCATTCCCGCATCCATCCTTATCATCATTATTAATTTATATAAATTCATAAAACTTAAATTCAAATTGTTACACAAAGTTTATTATAACATAATTCTATAATATTTTAACATTAATTTTAGAAAAGTGAATAGGAGGTTAATGTAATTTAGTCCAAAAATAATAAGCACCATAGGGTGCTTATGTTTTTACAACTATTCTTTTTCGAAACTTCCACAGTCTGTGCATTGTTTTGTTTTAGCTAATGATTCATGTTTTGTAACTTGAATTTTCTCTAATGTACAATAGTCTTCAGCTTTAGCATGAAATCTACATTCACTAACTACACATCCTATGCTATCATTGTGTTTTCCCATCATTACTGAATACCTCCATGAATTAATTATATTTAAAAAACTAACAATATTATTTTCTCACTTTAAGTTTTATATATACATTGAATTAAAATTAAATAAAGATATATATACTATATAGATAGTTGAGATTTTAATAAGAAAATGTTGCTTTTTAGTACAATTATATAAATTATCATGAAGATATTATGTATAAAAATATTATATAGAACAATTATATGTTATAATAATATTTAGTTGTTATAACATGGACTCATAAGTATTAGTTTTGGGGGATTGAGAATAATATGAAGTATTATTTAGTAGCTTTATTTGATAAACAATCATATTCATACATTGAAGAAATGCAAAAAAGTATATGTAAAAAGTACAAAATATATAAAAATATGCCTGTTCTTCACATAACCTTAGAAGTTATAGGAGATCCTGACATAGAAAAGCTAAATAAAATAGTTTCTGATATATTAAAGCCATATAAAAAATTTAAAGTTGAAATTAATGGAGCAATGTGCTTTGATCCACCATACAAATCAGTTAATTTAAAAATAGAAAATAAGGGATATATAATCAGATTAGCAAGACATATAAATGATATACTTAAATTACATGGTTTTAATGTTAGGGACAATATCGATAACTGGGATTTGCATGTTTCATTAGCTAATACTAATTATGCTATAAGAGAATGGTCCAGTAAAGAATATGTGGCAGCTTGTGACACTGCTAAAAAAGAAAATATTCATAAGATGGCGAAGATAGATAGAATAGAGCTTTGGAAACCTATAAACAATAAGAAAGAAATGATAATAAAAAGTTTTCCATTAAGGGATTTTTAGTATAACATTAAATAATAAAAAGAAGAGTAGTAGCAGCAGAAGCTGTTATTGTTCTTCTTTTTTTATTTCATCAATGAAAATGTTTTCAAAAAATGATTGACATATCCTTGAAGCTAATATAGAATAAATTTAACCGGTTAAATAAACCGGTTAAATGATTAAGAATTACTTATATAGAGGTGAATATATATGAATAGAGTTTGCATTTTAGGTAGCATAAATATGGATTTAGTATTAAGAGTTGATAGAATGGTAAGGTCAGGAGAAACTATTTTATCAAAGGATTATAAAAAAATTCCTGGAGGAAAAGGTGCAAACCAAGCAGTTGCTGCTAAAAGATTAGGATCTAGTGTAAGCTTTATAGGAAAAGTTGGACAAGATGAAAACGGTCGCGAACTCTTAAAAGTTCTAGAACAAGATAAAATAGATATAAATAACATTAAACATAGTGAGCATACTCCAACTGGCATGGCAATTATTACAGTTGATGATACTGGAAGTAATTCTATAATAGTTGTACCTGGAGCTAACATGGAAGTTGACAATAAGTCAATTGAAGATGCTGAGAATGTAATAAAAAATTCTGAATTGCTTATAGCTCAATTTGAAACTCCACTAGATATCACAATAAAGGCCTTTGAAATTGCTAAGAAAAATGGGGTAACAACGATATTGAACCCAGCTCCAGCAAAAAACATACCTGATGAGCTGTTAAAACTTACAGATATTATAATTCCAAACGAAACGGAAGCTTTTGAGCTTACAGGAGTTAAAGTTGAAGATATAAGTGGTGTAAAAGAAGCAGCAGATAGTTTTATGGGCAAAGGAGTTAAATTTGTGATAATAACCCTAGGTGAGAGAGGTGCAGCGTTAGTAAACAATAATAAGTTTAGCATTATACCAGCATATAAAGTTAAAGCTGTAGACACTACTGCAGCAGGAGATAGCTTTATAGGGGCTTTAGCAAGTAAATTACAAAATGAAGATAAAGTAGATTTTGAAATAATTGAAAAAGCTATTAAATTTGCAAATAAAGTTTCAGCACTTGTAGTTCAGAGACAAGGTGCTCAACCATCTCTTCCATATCTAGAAGAAGTGATTAAGCTATACGGGGAGGAATAAAAAGTGAAAAAAACCGGATTATTAAATTCAGAAATATCTAGTGTAATATCAAAAATGGGACATACTGATGGTTTAGCCATAGGGGACTGTGGTTTACCTATTCCAGAGGAAACCAAAAGAATAGATTTAGCTCTTATAAAAGATATTCCTAGTTTTATAGCTACATTAAAAGTTGTACTAACGGAACTTCAAGTAGAAGAAGTAGAATTAGCAAAGGAAACTGCAGCTGTTAGTCCATTGCTATTTGAAGAAATAAAAAAGGAAATTGGAGATGTGAAAATAACCTTCATAACACATGAAGAGCTTAAAGATAAATTGAAAGAATGTAAGGCTGTTATAAGAACTGGAGAGCAAACACCTTATGCAAATATAATTTTAAGATCAGGAGTTGTATTTTAAAACATTTTTAGGAGGAAAGAATATGGAAGATAAAAAGCCGCTTTTAGAGATGGTAGGCATATCTAAGTCCTTTCCTGGAGTAAAGGCACTACAAGACGTTAATCTAAAAGTCCATTCTGGAGAAGTAGTGGCCTTGCTTGGAGAAAATGGAGCAGGAAAGTCTACACTTATGAAGATATTAAGTGGTGTTTATAAAAAAGATGAGGGAAAGGTTTTAATTGAAGGAAACGAGGTTGATATACAGGGTATTAAACATGCTGAAAGCATGGGAATAACAATTATACATCAGGAACTTAGTGTACTTCCGAACCTAACTGTTTCAGAAAATATATTTTTAGGAAATGAGAAGTTTGATAAGGGCACTAGAAGAATAAATAAAGCATGGATGAGAGAAAGAAGCTTAGGCTTTCTAGAGCAAATTGGATGCAATATAAATCCGGATACTTTAGTTAAGGATATAAATGTAGGAGAAATGCAAATGATTGAAATTGCAAAAGCCTTAACTAAAAACTCTGGCATTATCATAATGGATGAACCAACTACGGCGCTTACTGATGTAGAAACAAAAAATCTATTTACTGTAATTAGAAAGCTAAAAGAAAAGGGAATGGCAGTTATTTATATATCTCACAGATTGGATGAGATTTTTCAAATCTGTGATTCTATTACTGTACTAAGAGACGGTAAATATGTTGGAGATGTGGAAACTAAAAGTGTAACTAAAGATGATTTAATTACTATGATGGTTGGAAGAAAACTTGAAGAGCAGTTTCCTTACAAAGAAGTAGATAAAACAAAGACCTTATTAAAGGTTGATAATATATCTCTAAAAGATAAAGTTAGAAATGTAAGTTTTGAAGTAAAAGCGGGAGAAATACTAGGCATTGCCGGGCTTATGGGAGCCGGAAGAACTGAGCTTGCTAAAACTATTTTTGGAGATTACAAGAAAAGTTCAGGCGAAATCTGTATTGATGGACAAAAGGTTAGTATAAATTCCCCTAAAGATGCAATTAGCCATGGAGTTTGCTACTTATCCGAAGATAGAAAAAAAGAAGGCTTAATTCTGGGCATGTCTGTAAGAGAAAATATGACAATATCAAATTTAAAAAGCTATGAGAATAGCTTAAAAAGAATAAATAAAAAGGCAGAAAAAGAAGAAGTTGATAAATATATAAAGAAACTTTCGGTTAAAACTCCCCATAGAGAGCAGTTAATTAAAAATCTTAGTGGAGGAAATCAACAAAAGGTAATATTGGCAAAGTGGCTTATGCTTTCACCAAAGATTTTGATAATTGATGAACCTACTAAAGGTATAGATGTGGGAGCGAAGAAGGAAATCTATGAAGTTTTAAATGAGCTAAAGAGTGCTGGCAAGGCTGTCATTATGATTTCTTCTGATATGGCAGAAATAATAGGTGTAAGCGATAGAGTAATTGTAATGCACGAAGGAAAGCTAACTGGTGAGTTAAAGAGAGATGAGCTTACTCAAGAAAACATAATGAAATATGCAGTTGGCATTTAAATTTTATATTATAACAAAGGGAGAATGAAATATGGAAAAGGATATTAAGAGTTTGCTTTTTAAATATAAATCTTTAATAGGCTTAATAATACTTTGTGTAGTTATATCTATTATTACTCCT
Source organism: Clostridium aciditolerans (assembly GCF_016316925.1). Classification (GTDB taxonomy): domain Bacteria; phylum Bacillota; class Clostridia; order Clostridiales; family Clostridiaceae; genus Clostridium_AM; species Clostridium_AM aciditolerans. Next base: position 104,329 of record NZ_JAEEGB010000009.1, read on the forward strand.
AGATTTTTAACTGTCACAAACGTACTAAATGTATTTACTCAGGTTTCCGTTAACGCAATAATTGCAGTAGGTATGTGCTTTGTAATATTAACTGGAGGAATAGACTTATCGGTTGGATCAACTTTGGCCATAACAGGAGCTATAGCAGCAACCTTAGTTAAAAGTAATACTAATACTTTTGTAACTATAATTGCAGTTTTAATAATAGGAGCATTGATTGGCTTATTTAACGGGATACTAGTTTCAAAAGGCAAAATACAGGCTTTTATAGTAACCTTGGCAACTATGACTGTATTTAGAGGAGTAACCTATGTTTATACGAAAGGAACACCTATATCAGGCTTAAGCTCAGATTTTACTGTTATAGGTAATGGTAAATTAGCAGGAATACCTTTACCGGTAATTCTAATACTACTTGTAGTTTTAGCTGCTTGGTATGTGCTAAATCAAACAAGATATGGAAGATATGTTTATGCTGTAGGTGGTAATGAAGACTCAGCAAGGCTGTCAGGTATAAATACAGATAAAATTAAAGCTTTAGTTTATGTTATATGCGGTGCAACAGCAGCACTTAGCGGTATTGTAGTAACAAGCAGAATAGGGTCAGCATCACCTAATGCTGGTTCCGGATTTGAATTAGATGCTATTGCAGCAGTTGTTCTTGGGGGGACAAGCCTTTCAGGTGGAGAAGGATCAGTAATTGGAACAATAATAGGTGCAATGATTATAGGTGTATTAAATAATGGATTAAATTTAATGAATGTATCACCATTCTATCAATTAATAGTAAAAGGTTTTGTAATAATACTGGCTGTTATTCTTGATAAGAAAAATAAATAAGTAAACATTAAAAATTTATATAAAATTTGAGGAGGATTAATATTATGAAAAGAACTCGTTTAAAAATGTTATCATTAGCTTTGACAGGTATGATTGCTGTAGCAGGGTTTACTGGATGTGGCAGCAAGACAGAGCAAAGCAAACAAGGTGGAGAAAAGAAAAAGATAGGAATGGTTGTATCAACACTAAACAATCCTTTCTTTGTATCCATGAAAGATGGAGCAACTAAAAAAGCTCAAGAACTAGGATATGACTTGGTAGTTGTTGACTCACAAAATGATGCAAGCAAGGAAAGAGCTAATGTTGACGACCTTTTACAACAGGGAGTTTCAGCAATCATTATAAACCCAACAGATAGTGATGCAGTTGGAAACTCAATCCAAGTAGCAAATGATAAGAAAGTACCAGTTTTAACTGTAGATAGAAAAGCTAATAAAGGTGATGTTGTTGCCCACATAGCTTCAGATAATGTTAAGGGTGGAAAAATGGCAGCAGATTTCATTCTTGAAAAGTTAGGTGGCAAAGCTAACATAGTTGAGCTTCAAGGAATACCAGGAGCATCAGCTACTAGAGATAGAGGTAAGGGATTCCATGAGGGTGTAGATAACAAAGATAATGTTAAGGTTGTAGCTAGCCAAGCAGCAGACTTTGATAGACAAAAAGGATTAAACGTAATGGAAAACATAATGCAAGCTACACCACAGTTTGATGCTGTATTCGCTCACAATGATGAGATGGCTTTAGGTGCTGTTAAGGCCCTAAAAGGCAAAAAGGTTTTAGTTGTTGGTTTTGACGGAAATGATGATGCTAAAAAAGCTGTTGAAAGCGGAGAAATGGCAGCTACAGTTGCACAGCAACCAGACTTAATGGGAAGTTTAGCTGTTGAAAACGCTGCAAAAGTTATAAAGGGTGAATCCGTACAAAAAGAAATACCAGTAGATTTAAAACTTATAAAGAAATAATTTGAAAATCCAGGGCATTTGCCCTGGATTTTATAAAGTATAGTGTATAATAGGTATATAATTATAAATGGAAAAATTTAAAGTGCACGAGGGATAGTAATGAAAAAAGTAACAATGCTTGATATTGCTAAAATGGCAGGAGTATCTAAGGCCACCGTTTCAATGGTTTTAAGTAAACATGATCAAAGTATAAGCGAGGAGACTAGAAATAAAGTGCTGAGTTTGGCTAAGGAAATGAACTATATACCAAACTCTTTGGCAAGAAGTCTAAGCACAAAAAAAACTGGTACAATTGGAATAATACTCCCGGATATCACTAACCCATTTTTTTCTTCAATTGCAAGAGCTATTGAGGATGAGGCTAGCTTATTAGGATATAATGTAATTTTTTGCAATACAGATAATGAGACGAATAAGGAAGAAAAATATATTAAGTTACTAATAAGCAAACTAGTAGATGGAGTTATATTCATAGCCGGTGGAGAAAGCGAGAATAGTGTTAAAATGCTAAAGCATAATAACATTCCTTTTGTGCTTGTAGATAGATATATTGATACTCATGAAGAGGAATACGGAGTATATGCTCTAAACAAAGATGGAGTTTTGAAAGGGATAGAGTATCTGTATAATGAAGGAAGTAGAAGAATTGCCTTTGTAGAAGGTCCTAAAACCCTTGAAATTTCTAGACAAAGACTAGATGGTTATAAATATTCTATGAATAAATATGGATTATATGATGAGAGGCTTGTGTTCAGTGGAGATTTTACTATAGACGGAGGAATTAAGGCTACAGAAAGCATATTGCAGAAAACAACTAATCTAGATGCTATATTTTACAGCAATGATGCAATGGCATTAGGGGGAATAAAGGTATTATTAAAAAGAGGATTTAAAATACCAAAGGATATAAGAGTTCTTGGCTTTGACAACATTGAACTATCAGAGATTTTTGAGCCAGAGTTAACAACAATAGCCCAACCTATCTATGAAATGGGAAAACAATCTTGTAAGTTACTTATAGATGTTATAGACGCTGCAGATGTTGAAAACAAACAGATTTATTTTGAAACAGAGCTTATAATTAGAGAAACATAGAATAATACCCGCGTAATTTACGCGGGTATTAACTTTATCCTATATCTATTAAGTTTTTCTTATATAAAGAATATAAATCTCTTAGTTCCTTAATTTTTTCATCTAATTCTATTTGGAGATTTGATACTTCATCATAGTGTTCAGCTTCTATAGCAATCTTAATTCTAGCAAATAAGCTCTTTTTAGAATAAGTATCTTTCATTATATAATGTCTTAATTCATTTATCTTCATCCAGTTAGCCACATCAAGATCCAATGCTTTGTCTATTGAATGAAGCATTTTACAACTTCTTATTTCATCAGAGTAGTTAGACATTATTCTATTGGTTATTTCTATAAGCCATCTCTTTGTTACAGCCAATCTAAAGCTGTTTATAAGCTTTTCATCTAACACGTTGCCTTGGATAAGAACATTCTTTTTCTCGGGATACATATCAAATGCTTTTAGATTTTCATAAACTGTAGCTGGAGCCTTTCCAAAGAATTTCTCTCTTTCTTCCTCTGTAAAGTCTTCAAATACGTCCTCTTCACTTCTATATGCCCTTCCTTTTTCAAGGTAATCTGCATCAGCTTCTGGCTTCTTGGATAATTCAGCTAGAAGGTCATCTTCTGTTTTACCATTAGTTACAGCATATTTTATACCATCTATCATAGCTAGATAAAGTACAGCTACAGCTAGATAAGTATTTGTGTGAGGGTTTGGAGCTCTAAGTTCAAATCTAGTAGCTAAAGGGCTTTGTAAATCTCTTATTACACCTATAAGGATAGTTCTATTTCTTGAAGGAATTTCAACGGAATGTCCTATAGAGGTAACTATACAAACAGGAGCTTCGAATCCTGGTTTTAATCTTCTAAGTGAATCATTAGTAGAAGATACAAATGGATTTATTACTTCGTAGTTTTTAAGTATTCCCATTATAGAAGCATAACCGAAAGTACTTAAGAAATGGTTTTGAGTAGTTGAGAATAAATTTATTCTTTTGCCATTCTTAAGCTTAAGTGCTATGCCAAAATGAGTATGCTCTCCACTACCAGCGACGCCATCTATAGGTTTAGCTAGGAATGTAACATCTAACCCATTTCTTCTAAAGGTTTCTTTAATTATACTTCTAGCCAAAAGTTCGTTATCAGCAGCCTGAACTCCAGTAGAATATTTCCAGTCTATTTCAAGTTGTTCCATTATATGCGTAAATTTACCTGATTCGTCTATTTTTGCCTTTACCCCACCAACTTCTTTATGACCCATTTCAGGCTCTAAACCATAAGCATCCATCATAAGGAGAGTCTGTTCTAGAGATGTTCTAACCGCTCCTTTAGTTCTTGTCCAGTATTGTTCTTGCAGTACTTGGGAAGTAGATAGTTCTTCAACGTGGGCCTTATCATTAGGAGTTTTTACCCAAAATTCTAGTTCTGTAGCACAGGTAGCAACTACGTCTTCAATGTCTTCAAATTTTACTCCGAATGATGAAAGTGATTCAGGATACTTTTCAAATAAGTCTAATAGAGTTGATTTAAAATATTCAATGGAGTGTTTAAGAATGTGTCTAGAGTCTACGGCTTTATTATCGTGATATAAGAAACAAGGAATTCTCAGTGTTCCAACAGGTTTATTAGTTTCAAGGTCTAAATGCTCATAGTTATACTCTACGAACCAATTTACATCTTTATCTGCTAACATATCCACTTTAGCGTTATTTAGGCTTGCGATTCCAGGGAGAACAACAGAAGAGCCATCAGTTTGAACTGCTCCTTTTAAAAAAGTGTCTATGTCCTCTAAAAAAACTTTTACAGGTATTTTTTCATCTGTATCATTTCCTGATAAATCTATACCGATTAAAGATACAAATTTTATTTCAGGATGGCAAGTTAGAATTTTTTTTAAGTCTTCTTCAGAATGTTTTTCCTTTGGGATTACATAGAGTAAGTCCTTTACCATTATATATGACCTCCTATAAAATATTGAAAGAATATTTTTACTCTTATATTTTAAAAAATTAATATTAAACGAATAGTATAAAAGTCTTTATATATTCATGATTTTATAATTAATATGCATATATGTCAATAGAAAAATGAAGGATTATAAAACAAAATTGCAATAGTATGTTATTTCTTACATTTGGATGAGTTTGTAAACGAACCACGAATAATTTGAAAATAAAGTCATTGCAAGGGGTTTGTTTTTAAAAATATGATTATTATAATGAAAAAGAAAATGCAATAAACTTATTTGAAAATTCAGTTTTTTTATATTAATTTTAAATGTATACATTTTCAATGAATATTTATGCAAAATGTACTATTGAATTTGTGTAATCCATATGTATATTATATAATATAAAATATACATATGTACACAATGAGGTGGTAAAGTGAATTTAGAAAATAGGCCTATTGGCTTTTTTGACTCAGGTGTAGGAGGAATTAGTGTATTAAAAGAGGCAATAAAGGTTTTACCTAGAGAAGATTACATTTATTTTGGAGATTCTAAGAATGCTCCTTATGGAACAAGAAGTGTAGAAGAAGTTAAAACACTAACTTTTAATGCTGTTGATTATTTAATAAAGAAGAATGCTAAGGCATTAGTTATTGCGTGCAATACAGCTACTAGTGCGGCAATAACAGACCTAAGAGAAAAGTATAGTGATCATATGCCTGTAATAGGTATAGAACCTGCCTTAAAGCCAGCAGTAGAATATAATAGAAGAGGAAAAATAATCATTATGGCTACTCCTATGACTTTAGCAGAAGCTAAGTTTAATAATTTGATGGAAAATTATAGAGATAGGGCAGAGATTACTCCATTACCTTGTCCAGGATTGGTTGAATTAATAGAAGAGGGAATAATAGAAGGTGAGGAAGTAAACAGATACTTGCAGAAAAAGGTAGAGCCCTTCAAAGAAACTGGAATTGCAGCAATAGTTTTAGGATGTACTCACTATCCATTCATAAAAAAAGAGTTATCTATAGTATTAGAAAATAAAGTTCCTATTATTGATGGAAGCATGGGGACTGCGAAGCAATTAAAAAGACAGCTATTAGAATATAATATTATAAGTAAAAGAGAAGAAGCGGGTAAGGTGGAAATAAGCAATTCTCTAAATAATAATGAAATCATAAATTTAAGTTATAGATTGCTAAATTTAAATGAATAGTCTCTGAATTAATCTATATAATTTATATAGATTATATATGAAGAAAATAGTAAATAATAAAAGTTATGATATAATTCAAATATAATATATTAAGATTTGTTAAATGAAGGGAGAATGAATACATATGAATCCAATAGTAACGATTAAAATGAACAATGGAAAAGTGATGAAGGCTGAACTATATCCAGAAATTGCTCCAAATACAGTTAATAATTTTATAAGCTTAATAAAGAAAGGTTTTTATAATGGATTAACATTTCATAGAGTAATTCCTGGTTTTATGATTCAGGGAGGATGTCCAGAAGGAGTAGGAACAGGTGGTCCAGGATATTCAATAAAGGGTGAATTTAGCAACAATGGATTTAAAAATGAACTTAAGCATACTAAAGGTGTTTTATCTATGGCAAGAGCTATGAATCCTAACTCTGCTGGAAGTCAATTTTTTATTATGGTAGAAGTCTCACCACATCTAGATGGTCAATACGCATCATTTGGTAAGTTAATAGAAGGTGAGGAAGTATCAGAAGAAATAGTGAATTCTAAAACAGATTTTAGAGATAGACCTTATGAAGAGCAAGTAATGGAAGAGGTTACAGTAGATACTTTTGGAAAAGAGTACCCTGAACCAGAAAAACTTTAATAAATTAAAGAAGGGAGTGCACTACTGTTGGAAAACGATAAAACTATGTTGATATTTGGTTTTGATAAAGAAGACAAACAAATTATGCATGACCTACTGAAAAAAAATAATCTTCCTGACTACAAGGTTATTGAAGAGTCTATGGGAAAAATGAAAATAAAAGATATACTGAATGGGCTAAAATTAGATATATATAATTGTAGACTTCCACAAGAGAAGGTTATATTATTAAATAACTTTAATGATGAGGAATTAGAGAAAGTCATAAAAGATTTAAGAGCTAACTTGATAAGTAAGCCTATTTTAGCTGTAGTTACAGAAACATCTATAGAGTGGACTTTTGAAAATTTATTGGAACACTTAATAGAAGAAAGAGAATGGGCTAAAAATTACAGAAAGTAAAAGTTGGGGGAAAAATGAGTAGAGTTGGAGAAAAAGTAAAAAATATAAGAACTAGTATTGGTATGAGCCAAAAACAATTAGCTAAAAAGTTAGGTGTATCTGAAAGCTTTATTAGTGAAATAGAATCAGGAAGAAAAGTCATAAACCAAAGTTTAATTGATAGACTATCAAAGGTATTAGGGAAAGATATTAATGATATTACAATGTCCTTTGAAGAGCAAGTATATAAAGAAGAAAAGACTGAGAAGTTTTCTAGTAAAAAGAAACAGGAAGAGGTAAAGGATGTGTGGAATGAAGCCTTTGGCTCAGTATTAAAAAAAGTTCCTGTTTATACATATAATATGGAAAGACCGATTAGTTTTAAGCAGCTTCCATTAATAAACAATAAGGTTGATGGCTATGCTCAGGATAAGGTATTATATTTGGAAATTGAAGATGATGACATGATAGGATTTAGAATATCAAAAGGAGATTTAGCTTTTGCTCATATCACACATGAAGTAGAAAATAATGCAGTATGCCTTGTAGAATATGATAACAAGAGAACGGTGAGGCAAATAAAGAAGTTAGATAATAGTAAGTTATTGCTTTTAAGCAATAGAGGTAGTTTAAAAACAGAAACAATTGGGGTAAAAGATATCAAGGTTATAGCTAAGCTTGATAGACTCGAGATAAAATTATAATAAATTAATAAAAGTCTCTATTACTGGGTTAAGTAATAGAGACTTTTATTAATCTATTATAAATACCTTTGTCAAAATAATACTAATGTTGTATAATTTATTTTAATATAAACTATTTGTATAAGTAGTAGTTTTTGATGAAAATTTGTAAATGTTTAGGAGGGAGTATATGAAAGGGACTGTAGTTGCTACATGGATGAGAACCTGTAGAAAGTTACATGGTAATGACACAGTAGATAAGGCTATGGAAGCTGTAGGTTGGGGATCAAATAAAATATTTTCACCTGCAGAAAATATAGAAGATACAAAAGTTAAGGAAGCAATTAATCTAATAGCACAAGATAATAAGGTTGACACTAAAAGCTTATGGAGGGAAATAGGAATAGATAATATAAGTGCGTTTCATAGTGATTTTCCAGCATTTTTCGAGCATGAAAATCTATATTCATTCCTAAAGTCACTATTTGATATACATGTTGTTATGACGAAGAAATTCCCAGGAGCTAAGCCGCCACTAGTAACAATAACTCCTATATCGGATAGGGTAGCTATTTTTGATTATAGATCTCAAAGAGGTATGTTTGACTATCTTGCAGGATTAATTGAAGGGGCCTCTAGATTTTTTAATGAGAAGATTAAAGTAGAAGAAATAGAGAAAACTAATGAATCGGTAAAATTTAAGTTTACTTTTGAAAAGGATATATATTATAAAAAAGTATATAGATTTAACAAGCTTCTTTCATTGGGATTTTTAAAAGATATAGGCGCAAAAGTAGGATTGTTCACATTCATACTTTCTCTAGCTACATCCATTCCTATTATTGGAGTTAACAATGTAGTTAAGGCTATAATAGTTTCAGTTATACCAGCAATAGCTTCATGGATAGCTGCATCTGCTCTTATGGGGCCTAAATCCATTATAATGGATGATTTAAATAAAATTATTAACAGCAGTTTTATTGAAGATGGAGATATAGAAACAGGAGACTTTTTTGAAGATATATATAGGTTACTTAAGAATCATAAAAAAAGCGTCAGAGCAGATTTTGTAGGATTCAAAGGTGTTACAGACGAAATGAATACATTTGTAAGTAATATAAATACAATATCTGATTCTATGAATCATACATCTGCGGAAATATCCGATGTAGTTGAGCAAGTAGCTAATTGTGCAGTAGACCAAGCTCAAAATACTGAAAGAGCGGTTTCGGTACTTAATGATAATATTCAAAATCTTAAAAGCATCGTTGAAAGTGAAAACAGTAATAAAACTGAATTAGAAAAAGCTCTAGGAAAAATAAATAATAGTTATGAAAACGTAAATAATACAAGTAAAAATATACTCGATACTTTGGACAAGTTTCAACAGGTTAAAGATAAGGGTCTTGAACTTCAAGGTAAAGCAAAGGATATTACACATATTGTTTCCATAGTATCTGGTATTTCTGAGCAGACAAACTTATTAGCATTAAATGCATCTATTGAAGCTGCTCGTGCAGGAGAACAAGGAAGGGGTTTTGCTGTAGTTGCAGAAGAGGTACGAAAATTAGCGGAACAATCAAAGAATGCAGTGGAAGAGATAAATACAAATTTAATTCAATTTGTAGAAGAGATCCGAGGGCTAGTAGAAAAAATAGACTCTCAATATTATGTTCTTCAAGAGGAAACTAAAAGTTTAGAGAGTGTGAGAGATATAAGCTATGAAGCGACAACATCAGTACAGATTGTAGCATCATCCATGATACAAACAATAAACGAATTGAGCAAAGAGGCTGACTCTATTGCAAGTATTTACGATAACATAGAATCTCTTGCTGCTATAGCTCAGGAGAACTCTGCTTCCTCTGAAGAAGTAAGTGCAAGTGTTTCAAACTACACTAACGAAATTAGAAAGCTCATAGTAAATATTCATGATTTTAAAAATATAGCTGAAACATTTAAAACAGAATTAGGCAAATATAAAATATAATATTTATACGAAATTAACCTAGTTAAGAGATAAAGTTTAGAATAATGAATGTAAATAACTTGAGGAATATAAAAAACTAGCAGGAAGCTACCTAATGGCTTCTTGCTAGTTTTTTTATATTCCTTTTAAATCAAATTCTGGTACGAAGCTTTCTGAAGAAGTACCAGAATCTTGAATAAAAGCATTTTTTACTCCTAAATATAAACAATAATCTATGAGACTGTCATAATGTTTAGGATTAAGGGGCCTGTTAATTTCAGGGAATAATTTAACATCATGCATAGGAGTATACTGATTCATTATGCTTATATAAACGGAGTGACCATAGTTCTTATATATGTAGTCTATAACTTTTTTTGAATCAAACAATAAACCAGGTAACATCATGTGTCGTATAATTAATCCCTTTTGTATTAGTCCATTGTCATCAAATTTTGGTTCTCCAACTTGAAGAAACATTTCTTTTATAGCTTTAGAAGCTTTTTCGAAATAATCTGGTGCGTTAGAGTATTTAGTAGAATATTTGTTGTCAAAATATTTTAAGTCCGGAAGATATACATCTACGTATCCCTTTAAGGCTTTTATAGTCTCAACATTTTCATAGCCATTGGTATTAAATAAAATTGGTATATTGAGTCCATTAGATTTTGCTAAGTCCAGTGATTTTATAATCTGCGGAACATAATGCGTTGGAGTAACTAAGTTTATATTATGAGCTCCTCTTTGTTGCTGCTCTAAAAAGATTTCGCTTAATCTTTCAATGGAGATAGCTTTTCCTATTCCCTCAGCACTTATCCTGTGATTTTGACAGAATACACATTTTAAATTACAATTTGAAAAAAATACAGTTCCGGAACCATTTTTGCCAGATATACAGGGCTCTTCCCAATAATGAAGGGATGCTAATGCAACCTTAACAGTATTACCTGAATTACAAAAACCTATTTTACCATCTAATCTATTTACATTACAATTTCTTGGACATAATCTGCAGCTTTTAAGCAAGTCAAACATTATTAACACCTCTATCTAAAGTAAAAATATTACCTTAGGCATAATCAAAGAAATAATAGACCAGTATTCTCGCATATTTGGTCTCTTATTTCTTTTCATATGCCTTAAATAATTATACAGTTATATATAAATATCTGTATAGGTTATATTTTTTTCCTAACATAAAAAATTAAGCATTGAATTATGAAAATAAAGCCTACTACAGCAAAAGCCGGGTATAAAACAGATATAAGATTTACAAATCCTATTTGGGATATAGGAATTGCTATGAGAATAATTAATATAACTAATTTTTTGTAGGAAATACCAAAGGCTTCTTCTAAGTTTTTGCTTACACTATATATGTTAGATACCTCAGTAGAAAACATCTCAAGCCATATTATGATTAATAGCAGTACCTGCATTACAGTACCAAATCTATTGGCTATGTATAACAAAGGGATTTCATATTTGAATATATAAGGTATATTTAAAAGAAGCAAAAAATTTATAATAAAGGATAAAATAGTCAAACCTAAGGAACCTAGGAATATGCCTGGAATAAGAATTTTCCTATTCTTAATCTCTGTGCTCAGAGGTGCAAGAACGCCGCTGCAGCACAATATGTTAAAACCACCATAAATAAGTGATGAAAAAAGCCAGTTAGATTTATAATGCGGAATAGTCTTTAAATGTACTGAGTTTATATTTTTATAGAAAGCTAAGTATAATATGAATATAGTTACTATAACAGTAATAAGAGAAGGAACGATAAAAGAGTTTATTTCTATAAGTCCTTTTGTATCTCTAAAAAGCACAAGCGCTGCGGTAAGAGACATTATTATTATGCCAAACCATTTAGATATACCAAAGTACTGGTGGATTAGTGATCCACTGCCAGCTAATATTATTGCAGCACCACTGATCAGAAAAATAGTAGTAAGAAAATTAGTAGCTCTTCCTAAAAATCCAGGACTTACTAGTTTAATAAGACCATCATAAGAAGAGAGCTTGTACCTTAAACTTATATCAATAATTATTGAACCCATCAAAATATAAATAAAAAAGCAAATAAATATACCTATAAAGCTTTTGTATCCATATGTTGTGAAAAATTGAGTTATTTCTTGGCCAGATGCAAGTCCAGCTCCAACTATAGTCCCAATAAAAACTGCACCAACTTGAAAAATTAAATATAAATTTTTTTTCAATTTAACCCCTCCTAACATTGAAATTTAAGAACACATAAAATAATTACTAGTGACATTCCTAAATAGACATATCTATATAAATATATATTAATAACATTAAAATAATGATTTATAAATTAAATTTTTATTTTAAGGGAAAACTAGAACATAAGCAGAGAACCAAAATCTCTGATTTTGTGTGGATTGTTTATTCCTTTGAGGAATCGAAAAGGAATTTCCATGAAATTTTACATAAACGGAGGGGAGTAAAATGAGGAAGGCGAACAAAAGGTGGGTATTAGGTTTAGTAATTGCAATTTCGTTATTGTTTATTCAAAGTGTATTAGTAAGTTGCGCTTCGAAGAAAAAAGAAGAAAGTAAAAGCACTACAGAGAGCTTTGATATGAAAGCAGCTACAAATGTAGCTGATACTTATATGAAATATTTAATGAAAGAAGATACTGAAAATAGCAAGAGATTTTACTCGAAAGAGCTTTCGAAAAGTTCTATTAGTGAAGAAAATAGAAGCTTGAAGATATTGGGATATGATTTGTCAGAAACAAATGAAATAGGAAAATCTGGACTTTTTAAAATGAGAGTATCTAGATCGGACGTAACTAAACCTTTTGCATCTTTAGATGAATATACTTTGAAAATAAAAAAAGAAGACACAGATTATAAGATAACTGAAACAAATAACATAATACAGAAGGAAGCTTTTATACAGAATAATCAAATAAGGCTTAGAAACAAGAATAATGTAAACACAAATCTTGTAGTAGACTTTGGTGGTATACCAAATTATGCTTTTCCAAAAGATGATAAGACAAATATAGATAAAATTACAGTTCCTAAGAGCCAATATGGAATTATAACTTTTTCCTATGGCGGAGATAGCTTAGCATTAAGTACTTTTGACAAGGATGCTTATATTGCAGTTATAAAATTAGAAGAAGCCATGGCAGTGCAAGCTTCAGATAAAGGCGGCGGAGAAGGCGGAGATACCGGAGGTGGAGATACTGGAGGCGGCAAACAAAAGGAAGGAGGCGGTGGAAAGGCTCAAGAAAAACCTATAGGAAAAGATATAACCAGTTTAGATTTACTAAAGAGTTCAAAGGTAGAGTTCATGACGTTTTCACCAACAGAAAAATTTGTTACTGTACAATATACAAAGCCTGATATAGGACGTTGCATACGTACTTATAAATCAGATGGAGGAGATTTAATACCATTCAAATTTGAGGAAAAATTTCCTATGGATAAGGTAGATGTTGTATTTTCATCCTATGATAAAGAAACTCTAAATTTTGATGTAGTGCCTAAAAAGCCAGATGATAAATCTGCTTCAGATGTTATAGGGAAATGGCAGATTAATCTTAGAGATTTTAAACCAAAGAAAATGTGATATAATTTAAATAAAAAATTACTTATGGAGAGAAGCAATGAAGTGGGGAGACAAAAGATATCATAGTTTAAACTATTTTTTAAGACAAAAATTTGGATGTAAGGTTTTTAAAATTTCACTAGATGCTGGTTTTTCTTGCCCTAATAGAGATGGAACTATAAGCAAGGGAGGCTGCGTATTCTGCAGTGAAAGAGGTTCTGGGGATTTTGCAGGTAATAGACAATTTTCTATAAAACAACAGTTTAAATCCATAAAAGAAGTTATGAGTAAAAAGTGGAAGGAAGGCAAATATATAGCATACTTTCAAGCATATACAAATACTTATGCACATGTAGATGTTCTTAGAGAAAAATATGAAGAGGCTATAAATGAGGAAGGTGTTGTAGCTTTAGCAATAGCTACAAGACCTGACTGTTTAGGAGAGAATGTACTAAGTCTTTTAGAGGAATTTAGTAAAAGAGTTTATCTGTGGGTTGAATTAGGATTACAAACCTCTAATGAAGACACAGCGAAAAAAATAAATAGAGGATACAATTTAGGTACTTTTGAAAAGGCTGTAGAAAATCTTAGAAAGAGAAATATTGATGTTGTTACTCATATTATCTTCGGACTACCGGGAGAAACAAAATCAGATATGTTAAATACAGTAAATTATGTAGCAAAACAGGATGTGCAGGGAGTTAAATTTCACTTGCTGCATTTGATGAAGAATACTCCTCTTGTGGAATTTTATGATAAAGAAGAATTAAAATTTTTAAGCCAAGAAGAATATATTGATATACTATGTTCTTCAATATCGATTATTCCGCAAAATATGGTGATCCACAGACTAACAGGAGACGCTCCTAGAAGTTTACTTATAGGTCCACAGTGGAGCTTAAAAAAGTGGGAGATATTGAATGCTATAGATTCGGAACTAGAAAAAAGGGGAATATATCAAGGCATATATCACAAATAAAATTCCTCTTTTATTTTTCGTCAACAATAAGGACAAGCACTGTACTTTATTCGATGTCTACCTCTTTATGAGAGGTTATTCAGAGAAAATAATAGGAGAGATTTTTATGAAAGTAGATTTAATAATTTCAGCAGATGATATAAAACAAGAAAAAATTTTAAAAAAGTCTATAGTAGTTATAGACATGTTAAGAGCTACATCTGTTATAACTACAGCAATGAACAATGGCTGTAAGGCTGTGGTACCAGTATTAACAATAGAAGAAGCATTGGAGATAGCAAATAAGGATAGAAAAAAATATATTCTTGGTGGAGAAAGAAAAGCATTAAAAATAGAAGGTTTTGATTGCGCTAATTCTCCCCTTGAATATAGAAGAGACATTGTAGAGGGTAAAACATTGGTTATAACTACTAGCAACGGTACAAGAGCTATACAAGGTAGTTTAGGAGCTAAGAATATATTAATAGGTGCGCTAATAAATGCTAAGGCTGTAGCAGAAAAGCTAATTAGTTTAGATAATGATGTAGTTATAGTAAATGCGGGTACTTTAGGTCAGTTTTCCATGGATGACTTTATATGTGCCGGATATATTATTGATTGTTTGCTAAGAGAGAGGTCGGACATTGAACTTACTGATATATCTAAAACTGCTTATTATATATATAAAGAAAATCAAAACATAATAAGTTTTATAAAATATGCCAGTCACTATAAAAGAATTAAAGAACTAAACCTAGAGGAAGATTTAGACTACTGCTGTCAAAAAGATATAATTAATATAGTTCCAGAGTATAATGATGGAACAATTACCGTAAGTGACAACAAAGATAAGAGAGCCGTTGTTTAAAAAAATGGGTCGCATTTTTTAGAGGACAGAGGACAATTGACAGAGGACAATGAAGGATGATTTTTCTACGTTACACTACGAAAAATCTTTAATTATATTTATAAGCCGATGTTTCACATTAGTGAAACGAGCTCAAAAATATAATAGTTTTCTGACGTAAGAAAGAAAACTCACCTTCACTGTCCACTGTCCACTGTCAAATGTCCTCTTAAAAATTTTGTGACGCAAAATTTTTACAATGTGTCTAAACTACTTGGAATATATAGAACTTTAGGTAATAAGACTCATCAGAGTTCCATAGAATTGGATGGTCTGGAGATTGAGTCTTAAATTCTACCTGTCTTAAAACCCTTCTAGCATCTTTAGCAGCGTCAGCAATGGTATCCTTAAACAAATCAGGGTTCATAAAGTGTGAGCAAGAACAAGTAACTAAGAAACCACCAGGCTTAACCATTTTTATTCCTCTAAGGTTAATTTCTTTATATCCTCTTACTGCACTATCAATTGTAGATCTAGATTTTGTAAAAGCAGGAGGATCGAGTATTACAACATCGTACTTTCTTCCTTCTTTAACCCACTGATGAAGTACATCGAAGGCATTGTGACATTCAAATTTAACTCTATCGGAAATACCATTTAACTCAGCATTTCTTGTTGCTTCAGCTATAGCTAATTCGGATATGTCAAGACCAAGTACACTTTTTGCACCAGCTATCCCAGCATTTAATGCAAATGATCCTGTATGGGTAAAGCAATCTAATACATCAGCATCTTTGCAAATTTTATGTATAGCGTGTCTATTTTCTTTTTGATCAAGGAAAAATCCAGTTTTTTGTCCATTTTCTATGTCTACGTGATATTTTACTCCATTTTCTATAATTTGAACGTTAGTATCAAAAGCCTCTGTTAAAAATCCTTTAGTTTGCTCCATTCCTTCTAGTTCACGTACTCTTACGTCACTTCTTTCATATACGCCTTTTGCACCAAATTCATCTTTTAGCAATTTTACTACTATATCCTTGTACTTATCAATTCCAAGTGCTAAAGATTGCATTACATAGTAATCTTCATACTTATCTATTATAAGTCCAGGAACAAAATCCGCTTCTCCAAATAAAAACCTACAACTTGATGTGTCTATAACTTTTTTTCTGTATTCCCAAGCGGCATTAAGTCTTTTTCTAAAAAAATCTTCGTCTATTTCTTCATTTATGTCTCTTGTCATCATTCTTATAGCAATTTTTGAAGCATCGTTTATATATCCTTTTCCTATGAAGTCGCTTTTAAAATTATAAACTTCAACTATATCACCATTTTCATATGTACCATCGTAGCCTTCTATTTCCGTAGTATATATCCAAGGGTGCCCATTTTCAGCTTTTCTTCCCTTGCCTTTATATAAGTAAAACTTGCAAGCCATTAGCGCATTACCTCCCTGTTTTCATTCATTATGTAGTATACCACAATTTGAAAATTGTAGTATATAATATTTTTTATCATACTGTAATTTAAAATAATAATTTATACATTAAAATTCCTTTGACATAATACTCAAGAATAAATTAAACTATTTCTTGTAGTATTTTGAGATATTTTATGTTTAATATGAAAGGTTTGAGGAGAAAAAATATGAGTATACTAACGGTTAAAAATGTTAGCCATGGATTTGGTGATAGAGCTATATTAGAAGATGTTTCATTTAGATTACTGAAAGGTGAACATGTTGGCCTTATTGGAGCTAATGGTGAAGGTAAATCAACATTTATGAACATAATAACAGACAATCTTATGCCAGACGAAGGACAAGTTATTTGGTCAAATAATGTTAGGGTAGGTTACATGGATCAGCATGGTTCATTAATTAAAGGTATGACAATTAGAGAAGCATTAAGAGGTGCATTCCAATACCTTTTTGATCTTGAAACAGAAATGAATACACTTTATGGCAGTATGGGAGACATGAATGAAGACGAGATGAATAAAGCCCTTGAAAGAACTGCTATAATTCAAGACATGTTGGATCATAATGGATTTTATGTTATAGATGCTAAGGTAGAGGAAGTGGCAAAAGGATTAGGACTTTTAGATTTAGGACTTGATAAAGATGTTTCAGATTTATCTGGCGGACAAAGAACCAAAATTCTTTTAGGTAAGTTATTACTTCAAAATCCAGATATATTACTTCTAGACGAGCCTACAAACTATTTGGATGAGGAGCATATTGAGTGGTTAAAGAGATATCTTCAAAATTATGAAAATGCCTTTTTATTAATATCTCATGATATTCCATTCTTAAACAGTGTAATTAATTTAATTTATCATATTGAAAATAGAAGACTGACAAGATATGTTGGAGACTATAATGAATTCCAAAGATTGTATGAGCTTAAAAAGGCTCAATTAGAAGCTGCTTATGATAGACAACAAAAGGAGATAGAGAAGCTAGAGGACTTTGTTGCTAGAAATAAAGCTAATGTTGCTACTGCTAATATGGCAAAGTCTAGACAAAAGAAGCTTGATAAGATTGATAGAATAGAACTTACAGCAGAAAAGCCAAAGCCAGAGTTCAACTTTAAACAAGCTAGGGCTGCTGGTAAGATGATTTTTGAAACTAAGGATTTAGTTATAGGATATGATGAGCCATTAACAAAACCATTAAGTCTTTACATGGAAAGAGGACAAAAGATTGCTTTAGTAGGGGCAAACGGTCTTGGTAAGTCAACACTTTTAAAAAGCTTACTTGGACAAATAAAGCCTGTTTCTGGTGAAGTGGAGCTTGGTGATTACCAACACATTGGTTATTTTGAACAAGAAATAAAGGAAGCAAACTATAACACTTGTATAGAAGAAATATGGAAGGATTTCCCTTCGTTTACTCAATATGAAGTAAGAGCAGCTCTTGCAAAGTGTGGTCTTACAACGAAACATATTGAAAGTAAAGTTGTAGTTTTAAGTGGTGGTGAGCAAGCAAAAGTTAGATTATGTAAGATATTAAATAAGGAAACAAACATACTTATTCTTGATGAGCCTACAAATCATTTGGATGTAGAAGCAAAAGAAGAGTTAAAGAGAGCGTTAAAAGAATATAAAGGAACTATACTTCTTGTATGTCACGAACCAGAATTTTATAGAGATGTAGTTACAGATATATGGGATTGTGAATCTTGGACAACTAAAATCGTATAATATTTATTAATTAAGAGCTAGAAAACTAGCTCTTTTTCATATTTTTGAACTTAATGATTTTCTTTTACAATTTGCTCATATTGTGAGTTTAAAAATCTAATAATATCTTCCTTTTTCAAAGGATTAGAATGTCCTACAAAACAAGTATTAAACTCTAGATTTTCTAAAGTGGTAATAAAGTTTTTTATTTTAATTGGATCATATTTACAATTGTCATAATAATCTTTGCTATAAGCATCTCCAATAAAAATCACTTTTTCTTCAGGGACATAAACTATAACAGAATCTTCTGAATGAGGGGCAATAACATTCTTTAAAATAATATTAATACCACCTAAATCAAGTTTTAATTCATCATCAAATGCTATATCAGCTGTTACCACTTTTATATCTTGTAAAGATTGATATTCTTTACGGATATTTGTATCTGCAAATTCGATATCCTCACCAGTTAATAGACGGTTTTTCATTGCAGTATCAGACCATTCCCATTTAGCCATGATTTTTAACTTTTTATTGGTTATTTCACATGCTATCGTTTTTCCTTCGATTGCGTGCATTCCATACGTATGATCCCAATGAAAATGAGTAATAGCTGCGTAATCTGGAATTTTTAAATTAGATTCTTTTAATAACTTATTAAATTTTTCTATATGATTTTTTGAGTTTCCACCATCAATCATAAGTGAATACTTATCTCCTTTGATGTAACCTAATAATGGTCTATCGGTTTCTTGTTCATTGGCAAGAAAATAAACTCTTTCAGTAACTTTTAATAAAGCCATTTAATACCCACCTTTCCTTAATTTAAGCTATAATATATTTAGGTTGGATTTTTTTGTACTTTGATATGATGTCTTGTACTATAAATTATCTTTTGTATTTTGAGTTTTAGTAAGTCACGGAAATTATTTATAGTTATTTAGATTAATTTTTTAAATTAAGCATAAAAAAACTCTCCTAAACTGTATAGTTTCGGAAAGTTAATGTGTTCATATAAAATCATAAAATTAAAACGTGAATGTTAAAAAGCTGTTATAGTACATATTAACATCCATTTAAAGTTACCATGAAGTATATATGGCAAAATGATCTGTTATAAACATAATCTTATCCAAAACTCAATTATATTACATAAAAAAGCAACTTGAACAACCATACTTAAAAGTATGATCTTAAACTTTGCTTAGTTATATAAATCCAGTTTAAATAAGATTAATAAATCATTTTCAATATTCACCTCATAACATTAATTTTTATAAAGTTTATCATATTTATTTCTATAAATCAAGCTCTTTAAGTGTCTATACTTTATTCATTTCAATAAATTGAATTTAGAAGTTAATATATTGTATATACGTGTAAGGCAATGCTACGTAAGAAGAACATAGTAAGTTAAAAATTGTGTAATAGAAATAAAAAGGAGTGCAACGCACTCCTTTTATTTATGTTGGGTCACCTAACAAAAGGTAACCCCATAGTAAACCACACTTTATGCAGGTGGTATTTAATCTTTTATCGCGCTTATTTTGTAAATTTTAGCGTTGAGCTTCATACTGTTTTAAAAGCTTAACGAATAATTCAGGAACTTTTTCCATGTTTTCTGGAGTTTCTATAAATGCTACACGGAATTGAGTACTTCCTGGATTAGCATCACCTGATTTAATGTCATAGAAACCTTTTAAAGGTGCTACTAAAAGAGTTGTATCCACTCCGTTTAAGTTTACTGAGCCCTCTTGTGCACAGTATAAAACAAAGTCGATTGAATCAAATCCTGGTTTTACAATATTTCTAACATCAATTACTGAGTATATAGATGCATCAGGACTAGAAACGATTAGACCAGGTTCTAATTCCTTTAGATTATTATAGAATTTAAACATTATCTCTTTGTAGTACTCACGAAGTCCTTTGCACCATCCAGCGATATCTTCCTTAGTTTCATGTGCTAGTGCACCAAATATATACTGACCTATAACGTTACTGCAAAGGTTAGCAGTATATTCAGCTACTGCTTGAGTATAGAATTCTTCATTGTCAGTGATTAAAGCTCCGATTCTTAAACCGCAGGCATTCCATACCTTTGATGCTGTTTCTAAGCTTATTCTTCTTCCTTCTATGCCAGGTACATCTGCATCACTTAATCCCCAGATGCTTACTAGATCAGTCTTTTCATCATAATACAATTCACGATAAGCTTCGTCGCTTACCATCCACATATTATATTTTACGCATAGTTTAGCAAGCTCTTTAAGAGCTGGATAATCATAGAGCTGACCTGTAGGATTGTCGTAAGGTATTACAAGAAGTGCTCCAGGATTGTGCTCTTTAATAGTTTCTTCAATTTTATCTAGTTCTGGAAGACTGAACTTTCCATCTTCGCTTAAATGACGTTTTACTGTAACAGTTTTACGTCCTATTCTTTCTGCAAAAGAAATATAATTTGTATAGGCTGGATCAATCATCATAAATGGTTTTTCATCTGTGCCTGCATCTCCGCAAACACCAAGTAATAACAATTCCATACCGCTAGATCCGCCATCAGTTACTGCAACGTGTAATTTATCAGTATTAAAACCTTCGCATTTGAGAATGTTTTTAAAAGCTTCTTGAGCTTCAGGAACACCAGCAGTACCTGAATATCTTATAACGCCTTTTGCAAATGGACTTTCAGGTGCGTTTAATGAAAACATTCTTTTCTGCATAGCAGGATTTGTTGGAAGCGAAACGTTTCCAATCGCTACATTGATTAATGCAGGTTTAACTTTACGTCCCTCAAATTTGATTTGCCCAAGTCTTACATCTGATGGCATTCTTTTTTTGAAATGATCTGATAATACTGGTTTATTCATGAATAAAATACCCCCTTAAAATATGTAATTTATAATGTATGCATAGCATTCATTGCTCTTCTAAGAAACTCTTTAAACATACAGTTCAAAAGCTCGTACTGGTTTGATATTTTTTCATTTACTGCAACTTGATATTTAAGAAGTGTAATGCGTAAATCTTTTTAAATTCATTACAGAACTTAGTTTTATACGCAATAGAGTTGTTTTAATATATCGCTTAAAGAGTTTTATTAGTATAATTTGCTGAAGGCTCTTACCTGTATATAAGTATACCACGTTATTATAAATTTTCAAAATTTTTTAATTAATTAAGTTAATTTTAATTATTTATTCAATATTTAATAATTTATTTAGTTTTAATAGAAGATTTGGATAAATTTTTTAAGTTGTGTTTTCTTCACTTGGGCAACTAAGATAGTATATAAGGTTTAAAGCCCGAAAGTTAATTTTCGGGCTTTAAATCTTATATACTATCCTTGAAATTTATATAATTATTTTTTATCCATCCCTTTGAGTTAATCCTATCTTCTGACAGAATCGAAACCTCATACCATAGTTCATCATTGATTTCTGCACTATCATATATTTGTATTATAGTAGATTGATTTAAATAATTAATTATAGCAGAATTACTTAAAGGTGCTATATATAAATTACAGTCATCCTTAATGATACCTTCACTATAATTAGGGTTTAGATATTTGATAGTAGTATGCAAACTGGACTCTGAATTTGTTTTGTGCTTTAAATTATTATTTTGATATTTTAGAAGTAAAATTTGCTTTCTTTGATTTGATACCTTATTTGTGAAATAGTAAGAAACAAATAAAGAGAAACCAACGAGGAGTACAAATAAAAACGCCAGCATTAACCTTTCCTCCTTTCAGTCGGAACACTGGGTGATTTTGCTTGTTTCCACCAGCAAAATCACCCGTTAAAGTCCATTTAGGACTTTAACCTCCCTATAGATATACAATATTATTATATTCACTAATAAGTCAAAACTGTCATAAAATAAAAAAATCCTAGTTAAATTTAACTAGGATTTTAAACATTAAACAGCCTCTATAAGTTCTCTATATTGAAGAATATACATATCAGCAGAATTTATTATGTCTTCCTTTTGATATTCTGAATAGGAATCATGTACGCCTACTACAGTCATACCAGCAGCCTTTGCCCCTTTAACAGCAGGCAGTATATCCTCAAATACAACGCACTCCTTAGGCTTTAGCATTAGTCTCTCTGATGCTAGTAAATATACGTCTGGAAAATCTTTGCCTCTAGAAACCTCGTCGGTAGTTGTTATTGAATCAAAATAGTGATATATATCATTTCTTTTAAGAGCAATTTCTATCAATGGTTTACAGTTACTTGTTGCTAAAGCAATTTTTATTCCTTTTGCTTTCAATAGGGACAAAAACTCTCTAGCACCGGGCTTTAATGAAACATGATGAGTATACTGATTGATGGCCATTTCATTCCATTCTCTCTGAATTTCTTCTATTGTGTCAGAAATATTAAATCTATCTTTAAAATATTGAGCGACTTCTGTAAAGCCCATATGTTCTATATCTTCTTTCAAGTTGTTAGGTAAAATAATGTTTCTCTTTTTTAAATATTCTTCATCTATCTTGCTCCATACCCACATAGAGTCTATAAGAGTACCATCCATATCAAATATTGCACCTTTAATATTTTTAAGCATAAACATCACCTCGATTTATAGTATAACATCAAATATAAGCAATATAAACTGTAAAAAGTGACCTTAAATTCTAATATATTATATACAATCAAAAGGAGAATACCTCAGAAATTTGTGAGGCATTCTCCTTTTAAAAACGTATGTATGTTATTAAATTCTGTTAAAATTTTCTCTCGAATATATGTACTTTTTCTTCATCTTTAAAATCTTCAAAGGAAAATATACCCATGCTATCGAGTATTTTATTCATGCAAGTACTATCAACGGCTACTTTTATAGATGAATTTTCAGCCATTTCATCAAGGTGTTCTCTTCCTTTTTCTCTTGGAATAACAGCTTTTGGGCCACCTACGCAGCCGCCGATGCAGCCCATTCCTTCTATAAAGTTAGCATCTAACTCGCCTCTTTGTGCTTTTTCAAGCATTTCTTTACAATCTTTTACTCCATTCGCCTGAGCTGTCTTTAATAACTTGTGTTTTTCAGGATATATTCTCTCTATTGCATCACCTATAGCAGTAGATACTCCTCCAGTACGACCGTAAAGTCTTCCACCTCTTGATGCATATTCAGTAGAAGTATCCTCTTCCATTTCCACAGGTTTTACATCTAAAGCTTCAAAGATATCTTTCATTTCTGCAAAAGTAAGCACGAAATCTATATCTCCCAATAAATCTTTCTCTTTTGCTTCTGCCTTTTTAGCAATACAAGGCCCTACAAATACAACCTTGCAGTCAGGATTCAACTTCTTTAGTACTCTGCCAGAAGCAATCATTGGAGATACAGAAGGAGAAACATTTTTTACTAGGTTGTTATAAACTCTTTTAAGCATACCAACCCACATTGGACAGCAGCATGAAGTTATCATTAAATCATCTTGTTTTTTTACAAAACGGTCAAATTCAACAGTTTCTTTCAAGGTAAGCATATCTGCAAAAAATGCCACTTCTACCATGTCAGTAAAACCAATTCTTTTAAAAGCAGCTCTTAATTGATCTATAGTTACAGTATCACCAAATTGACCAATAATTGCTGGAGCTACTGCAGCTATAACTGGTGATTTACTTTTAAGGAGTTCCGCTAATGGAATAAATTCCACTCTATCAAGAATTCCACCAGTAGGGCACGCTTCTACACAAAAACCACAATCAGTACATTTTTCACAATCAATGACACTTGTATGTTTTTCCTTATCTATAAATATAGCGTTAAAGGGACATGATTTTTGGCATATAGTTTCTCCATTTTCATCTGTACAATCCATTGAACAATGTTTGATTTTATTAACTATTTTATGGTCTGCTTCGTAAGAGGATATAGCTTTTTTTAAGTCTGAAATAAAGTTTGGACTATAAGTTATACCGGTTCCACAAAGTGAGGAAATAACTTTACATAGATTTTCTTTATCAAGTTCATTCGATGCTAAGATTTCATTTACCTTATCCTCAAACTTGTCTTCATAATATGCTTTTATTAATGACTTGAATAAATCACTATATTTTGCTTTCATGCTAACAACTCCTTATAAGTAAGTAATAATTTATATTATACCATATTATTTATAATTTACTCTAAATTTAAAACATTAACCCAATTTCTAATGATTGATCTAAAATGAAAAATTTAATATAGGAATTATTATAAATGTTGATAATATCTATTCAAATATAAAATGAACTTAATCTTATAAAAAGATACGTGATAAATTTTATCTACCACGTATTTTTGGTCGGAGTGACAAGATTTGAACTTGCGACCTCTTGCTCCCGAAGCAAGCGCGCTACCAACTGCGCCACACCCCGACAAATATTAGTATTTAATGCAAAAAGAGTTACTAATCATTAGTAACTCAATGGTCGGGGTGACAGGGATTGAACCTGCGACCTCATGGTCCCAAACCACGCGCGCTCCCATCTGCGCCACACCCCGGTATATTTAATATCATATACTATATTTTGGAAAAAGTCAATAGTGAATATAATAATAAAATAACTGATAGATTTGTTATTTCACTACTATCAGTTATTTGTAAGCGTTAAAAATTATTATTTGCTTTTTTCATCTCCTGCACCGCGTGTAGGAACAGTTGACATAAGAAATCCTACTAGTATAGAAACCAATGCTGGTGCCAATATATTAATATAAGCTATGTACCAGGTTCTATAAAGGATTAAGGCTGTAACGCCTGTTATAATTAAAGTTGCTATAAATGTATAAATTACAAATTTAGCAAAAGAACCAAAGAATTTTTCATAAAGTCTGTGGCGTGTAGGACCACTAATTATATTTCTAAACAAAAAATAGGAAATAAAAATTAAAATAATATCTACTACAGCAGATATCAAAAAGTTTTTCATAGAAAACACCTCCAACAGGTTATAAGTTATATTATTACCATGTTGGAGGATTTTACGCATAGTTATATTTTTTAATTTTTAAGATACATTTCTCCTATTTTGAAGACGTCTCCTGCACCAACAGTTAAAAGAATATCACCATTTTCTAAATTTTTATTTAGATAAGATACTATTTCATCGAAACTATGGATGTTAGAGCATTTTACGCCTCTTTCTTTCACTTTGTCTGCAAGCATAGAAGAGCTTACGATACCAGTATCCTTCTCTCTTGCGGCATATATATCTGCTAATATAAGTTCATCCACACCATCAAAAGCTTCACTAAATTCATTAAAAAGATTTATTGTTCTTGAATAGGTGTGTGGCTGAAATACGCAGAATATTTTCTTATGAGGATAATTTTTAGCTGCACTCAATGTAGCTTTAACTTCTGTTGGATGGTGAGCATAGTCATCAACAACAGTAACTCCATTTTTTACTCCTTTTAGTTCAAATCTTCTATGAGTACCTTTGTAACTTTGTAAGCCATTTACTATATTTTCATAAGATATATTAAGGCTTAAAGCAGAGCATATACTAGCAAGAGCATTTAAAATATTATGCTTACCAGGGATATTTAGTTGTATAGATAAAAGTTTTGATTCACCTCTATACACATCAAAGTAAGCACATCCCTTTTCATTAAATACAATATTTTTTGCCACAACATCACCAGAGTCAATTCCATAAGTAACTACGTTGCAGTTTGATTGAGAAATCACATTTTTCATTCTTTCATCTTCAGCATAACAAACTAAGTAACCGTCATTAGGGATAAGCTTAGCGAATTTTATAAATGCATTTTCAATATCATTTATATCTTTATAATAATCTAGATGATCTGCATCTATATTTAGTATTACTCCTACATAAGGAAAAAACTCAAGGAAAGAACCTTTGTACTCGCAAGCTTCTGTTACAAAATAGTCACTATTGCCTGGACGTACGTTTCCATTTATGGCATCAAGCTGTCCACCTACAAGTATGGTAGGATCTAAATCAGCATCTAGACATATATGAGAAACCATTGAAGTTGTTGTTGTTTTTCCGTGTGTTCCAGCTACAGCTATGTTAAATTTATGACCTTTCATTATGCTGCCTAAAAATTCAGCTCTAGTTATGGTCGGTATGTTTAGCTCCTTAGCGCGCATTAACTCAGGATTGTCTTCAGATATTGCTGCAGTATATACTACTAAGTCTATATCTTTATTTATGTTATCTTTCTTTTGGCCTATATGAATCTCAGCACCTCTAGTTGATAGAGTATCAGTTATAGGTGAAGCCTTCATATCAGAGCCCGACACTTTAAAGCTTCTGTTTAATAAAATCTCAGCTAGGCCACTCATACTTATACCGCCTATACCTATAAAGTGTATATTTTTATTTTTATCGTTTATAAAATCAAATGTCATTAGAATCAGCTCCTTTAATTAAATAACTTCATTTAATAATTATATACAAAAATTAGTCAAAAAAACACAATTGTTAAATTTTATTTTGAACTTTGGCATATATGAAACAAGATAATAAAGTTATTGATTATATGGTTTTTTTAGAATAAAATATGAATAATAGGATATAATTTTAAAAAAATATTCGTAAATTTTAAAGTGAATAGGTGATGATTATGGATAAATTTAGTAGAAACCAAAGGGTTGCAGCCATAACAAAAATATTAATAGAAAATCCAAATAAAATTATAAACTTAAATAATTTTACTGATATGTTTAACGCTGCTAAGTCTACAATAAGTGAAGATTTAGTTGTAGTCAAGGATATTTTAATGAAGCTTAGTATGGGAAGAGTTGAAACTATATCTGGCGCTGCTGGAGGAGTTAAGTATGTATGTGGACTATCTAATGAAAAAATTAAGGAATTTGCTGAAAAACTATGTATTATTTTGAAAAATAGAGAAAGAATAATACCAGGGAATTTTTTATACATGACTGATTTAATGTTTAACCCTCAGGTTATACAAACAGCAGGTGTTATACTTGCTGCATCATTTATTGATAAAAATGTGGATTATGTAGTTACAGTTGAAACTAAAGGAATTCCACTAGCTTATGAAGTGGCTAAAATGCTCGGAGTTCAATTGGTAGTAGTTAGAAGAGAAACAAAGGTTACTGAAGGATCAACCCTGAGTATAAATTATGTTTCAGGATCTACCGGGAGAATTCAAAATATGTCCCTATCTAAAAAGGCAATGAATAAGGGAAGTAAGTGTATATTTATAGATGATTTTATGAAGGCTGGAGGTACAGCATCAGGTATAATAGATTTATTGAAAGAATTTGATAGTGAACTATTAGGGATAGGTGTACTGATTGATAATGTGGAAACGCCTAAGAAACTTATTCAAGATTATGTATCAATAGTAGATTTTAAAGGTATTGATGAAAATGGGGAAGCATTGTTATTTCCTTCTGAAATGTTCAAATAATATAATTTTCAAAAAATTTATTAATTTTTAACAAAATAAAGAAGGAAAAATATAAAATGTAGAGAATAATATATACATAAGCATCTTGGAGGTGGATTTTATATGCAAATTACAGACGTTAGAGTAAGAAAAATTGCTGCTGAAGGTAAGATGAAAGCTATAGTTTCAGTAACCTTTGATAATGAATTTGTAGTTCACGATATAAAGGTTATAGAAGGCCAAAATGGTCTTTTTATAGCAATGCCAAGCAGAAAGACTCCTGATGGAGAGTTTAAAGACATTGCACATCCAATTAATACTCAAACAAGAGAAAAAATACAAAAATCTATTTTAGAAGAGTTTGAAAAAGTAAAAAATGAAGAAGTTGCTTCCGAGCAAATTACGGAAGAATAATAAAAAGGAGTATAGCTACTCCTTTTTATTATTGATTTTTTTATATAAAAATGACTCATAAGGTTGAAAATAATATCTATATAAAATATAATATTTAAGGGATGTTCGTATAATATAAAGTAGAAAAATGTAGGTTTATGACCATAAAGAGGTGTTATAATGTATAATTGTGCTATAATATTAGCCGCTGGAGAAGGAAAAAGGATGAAATCTTCCACGCCTAAGGTACTTCATAAAATATGTGGAAAAGAAATGGTAAACGTTGTAATAGATACAGTAAAAGAAGCAAAAGTAAATGACATAAATGTAATTGTAGGCAGAGGAGCAGATAAAGTAAAGGATGCTACTACCAATAGGACTGTAAACTATTCATTGCAAGATAAGCAGCTTGGAACTGGTCATGCTGTTATGTGTGCAAAGGAATTTTTAAAGGGTAAGAAAGGTACTGTAGCAATATTTACAGGAGATGCTCCTTTAATTACGAAAAGTACGGTGGAAAGGCTCTTTGATTTTCATGGTAGTAAAAACTATAAAGCAACTATATTGACTTCAATAGTAGATAACCCTTATGGATATGGCAGAGTATTAAGAGAAAGTAATCAAGAAGTTTGCAAGATAGTAGAGCACAAGGACTGCACTGAAGAAGAAATGAAGATTAATGAAATAAACTCAGGAATGTATTGTTTTGACATAGAAAGTCTACTTAAAAGTTTAGACAAACTAGACAATAACAATGCTCAAGGAGAGTACTATTTACCTGATGTTATAGGAATTCTAAAAAATGAAGGCGAAAAAATAGGAGCGTTGCCGATACCCTTTGAAGAAACTATGGGTATAAATTCTAGAGTACAACTCTCAGAAGCTGAGAAGGTAATGAGAAAGAGAATAAATCAAATGCATATGGACAACGGAGTTACTCTAATTGATCCAGATTGCACATATATAGATATAGATGTTGAAATAGGTAATGATACTATAATATATCCAGGTAACGTTATTCAAGGCAAAACAGTAATAGGAGAAAATTGTACTATTCACTCTAATTCTAGGATAAAAGATAGTATTATAGATAAAAATGTTACAATACAATGTTCTACAATATTAGAAAGTAAGATAGGTGAAGGAACTACAGTAGGGCCATTCGCATATGTAAGGCCTGAAAGTGTTATAGGCAAATCAGCTAGAATTGGAGACTTTGTTGAAATAAAAAAATCTACTATAGGAGATGAAACAAAGGTTTCTCATTTAACATATATAGGAGATGCTGAGATAGGAAGCAAGTGTAATTTCGGATGTGGCACAGTTGTTGTAAATTACGATGGACAGAAAAAGCATAAAACAGTAATTGGTGATAATGCATTTATTGGTTGCAACACAAACCTAGTTGCGCCAGTTAAAGTTAACAATAACACTTATATAGCAGCAGGATCAACTATAACTGATGAAGTTCCAGAAGGAGCTTTAGCTATCGCAAGATGCAAGCAGGTTAATAAAGAAGGTTGGTTAGAGAAAAAAGGAATAAAGAAATAAAATTTTAGGAGGATTTCATAATGATAACCCATGGTAAAAATATTAAAATTTTTGCTGGTAATTCTCATCCAGGACTAGCAAAAGACATTGCAGGTATTTTAGGATTATCTGTTGGAGATGCTGTAGTTTCAACATTCAGTGATGGCGAGATATCAGCAAACATTAACGAAACTGTAAGAGGTACAGATGTGTTTGTAGTTCAATCTACAAATAACCCTGTAAATGACAATCTAATGGAGCTTTTAATAATGATTGATGCCTTTAAAAGAGCTTCAGCAGGAAGAATAACAGCGGTAATACCTTATTATGGATATGCAAGACAAGATAGAAAAGCAAAAGCAAGAGATCCAATCACTGCAAAGCTTGTTGCAGACATATTAACTGCTGCAGGAGCAGATAGAGTTTTAACAATGGACTTACATGCATCTCAAATTCAGGGATATTTCAATATACCACTAGATCATTTATTGGGAGCGCCTATTTTAGCAAAATACTTTATACAAAAAGGATTTGCAGAAAGAGAAGACATAGTTGTTGTTTCACCAGACCTTGGAAGTGTAACAAGAGCGAGAAAATTTGCAGATAAGTTACATGCGCCAATAGCTATTATTGATAAGAGAAGACCAAAGGCTAATGTATCAGAAATAATGAATGTTATAGGTGACATACAAGATAAAACTGTAATACTAGTAGATGATATGATAGATACAGCAGGAACTATAACAAATGGTGCTAATGCATTAGTTCAAATGGGAGCAAAAGAAGTTTACGCTTGTTGTACTCACGCTGTGTTATCAGGTCCGGCAATAGACAGAATAAAGGAATCAGCTATTAAGGAATTGGTAATGTTAAATACTATAGATCTAACAGAAGAAAAAATGTTAGATAAGTTTAAGATATTATCTGTAGCACCTGTATTTGCAGAAGCAATTAAAAGAATATATGAAGATATTTCAGTAAGCAAATTATTTGAAGACTAGAAATTGATTTTAAAAGCATGCAGAATTAAATTACTGCATGCTTTTTATACTATTAAATTATAGTAAATTATTTGTAACTTTTTAAGGATATACTATTAGAGGATATATAATATGTGATAAATTAGATATATAGAATTAAATGTATTATAATTTGAATTATATTATTTATTATAAAATATAATATACGAAGGGAGATACAATATGGAAGGAAGAATCGGAAGGGTTTTAATTGTTGATGATGATCAAAACATATGTGAAGTAATAAAAATGTATGTAGAGAATGCGGGATATGATACTAAGGTTTGCCACAATGGAAAAGAAGCTGAGGATGTTTTTCAGGAGTATAAACCAGATTTAGTTTTGCTAGATATAATGCTTCCTTATATCGACGGTATAGATGTACTTAAATGGATAAGAAAGGATTACGAGACTCCTGTAATTATGCTTACTGCCAAAGGAGAAACCTTTGATAAAGTATTAGGACTTGAATTAGGCGCTGACGACTACATAGTTAAACCATTTGAACCTAAGGAATTATTGGCAAGGGTAAAGGCTGTTTTAAGAAGATATAATGTAGATAACGAAAATAAAGAGATATTAAAATTTGAACAATTGACAGTTGATATTAATTCATATATTGTACTTTACAAAGACGAAGAAATAAAGATGCCTCCAAAAGAATTTGAGTTATTATACTATTTAGCAAGTAATAAAA
Source organism: Clostridium aciditolerans (assembly GCF_016316925.1). Classification (GTDB taxonomy): domain Bacteria; phylum Bacillota; class Clostridia; order Clostridiales; family Clostridiaceae; genus Clostridium_AM; species Clostridium_AM aciditolerans. The sequence goes on from NZ_JAEEGB010000009.1 coordinate 135,668, forward strand.
ATAGAGTATTTACTAGAGAACAACTATTATGCGAAGTTTGGGGATATGATTATCCTGGCGATTCAAGAACTGTTGATGTTCACGTAAAAAGACTTAGAGAAAAACTTCAAGGAGGGCCAAATTGGCAAATTGAGACAGTATGGGGAGTAGGATATAAGTTTGAGGTGAAGTAGATGAAAAAAGGGTTGTTCTCCAAGCTAGTAGCTACTTTTGCAGCTATAATTGCGGTAAGCTTTATTATGACAGCTGCATTTCTATCTTACTGGTTTGAAAGTTATTATTTTGAGCAAAGAAAGGGGCAGCTTATTACTGAATCTCAATTTATAGGCACTGCTGCGGTACAATATCTTGAAGGGAATATTTCATCTGATAAAATAAATGAAACATTAACATATATAGGCAATTACTTGTCCGCGGATATATGGCTTATAGATAATTACGGATATGCATATGCTGTTTCAGATATTGACCATAAGAAAATTCTATATACTCAGGTTCTTACAAAAGAATTGGAAGATCTAAGGCTGGGACACACTATTGAAAAAAGAGGAATTTATGGAGATATATTTAAGGTTCCTGTGCATACCTTCGATATACCTATTTTTTCTAGAGGTGTTTTCAAAGGAGCTATAATGATGCATACCTCTGTAAGTGAATTAAAGGGAACCTTAATAAGGGTATATGAGATCATTTGGATTTCTGCTTTATTTGCTATTGTAATTTCATGTATAGTCATCTATTATTTTTCGCAAAAAATAATAGTTAAGCCTCTTGCTCAAATAAATTATGTAGCAGATAAAATTTCTAAGGGGGAAGTGGATAAGAGGGTAAGCATAAAATCAAAAGACGAGATAGGCGTGCTTGCAGAATCCTTTAATTCCATGGCAGATTCCTTAGAGGAAGTAGAGAAGAATAGAAGAGAATTTATATCAAATGTATCTCATGAGATACGGTCCCCAATAACTTCTATAAAAGGATTTATTGGTGGAATTTTAGATGGAGTAATTCCAAAGGAAAAAGAGAATTACTATCTATCAATTGCTTATGAAGAAACTCAAAGACTTACAAGGCTTGTAAATGACTTGTTGGATTTATCTGCTATTGAAGCGGGACAATTTAAACTAAGGATTGAAGAAATAGATATTAACGAAATTATAAGATTATGTGTAATAAAATTTGAACAGAAGATAAAAGAAAAAAATTTAAAGGTAGACGTGTTAATGCAGGATGATAATCTTTATGTGGCAGCAGATAGAGATAGAATAAATCAAGTAGTTACAAATCTTGTAGATAATGCTATAAAATATGTTAAAAAAGATGGAAACGTAAAAATTTGCACAAAGTCAAAAGGAGATAAGGCTTTAATATCAGTATTTAATGACGGCCCAACTATACCTGAGAATGATTTAAAATATATATGGAATAGGTTTTATAAGGGAGATAAGTCGAGAACATCTAAAATTAGCACAGGACTTGGACTATCTATAGTCAGAAGTATACTTACTCAGCTAGGGGAAGACATATGGATTGAAAATAAGGAATCACAAGGAGTAATGTTCACTTTTACTTTGAAAAGGATTTAAAGAATAATTACACTTTGTTCATATTTGTGTAAAAATATTTTATTATAATGTCCCTAATATTGATGGATTATGAGGTGTACTTGGATGGATGAAAACAGGTTTGATAGTGTTAAAGATGTTAAGTGGAAAAATGTAAGCGATGGAAAAGGTGAGATAAAGTTTACAAATAGAAGAACAAAAGCTAAATTAAAAGGTTTATTTAAAGGCGTAGCCTTTATACTCATAGCAGCAGTTTCAGGTGGAGTATCTGGAGCTTATATAGTTAATAAAAAATATTCCAATAAAGCATATACACCAATTAATCAATCTTTGATTGAATCTAAAGATGAAGATGCTAAAACGAAGGCCGTAGATTTACCTAAAACTAATATAACTAAGGTTGCTGAAACAGTGAGTCCCGCAGTAGTCGGTATAAGTAATAAGGCAGAAGGTTACTTTGGTGTACAGGATGTTGGAAGTGGCTCAGGAATAATATTTGATCCTAATGGATATATAGTTACTAATAATCATGTAATAGAAGGGGCAACTAAGATAACAGTAAAGCTTTCTAGTGGGAAAACTTTACCAGCGACTTTAATTGGGACTGACCCAAGATCAGATTTAGCTGTTATAAAGGTAGATGCACAAAATTTGCCGGTTGCTAAGTTTGGAGATTCATCTAAAGTTAAAGTAGGAGATATAGCCATCGCTATAGGAAATCCTTTGGGAGAAGAGTTTTCAGGATCGGTTACAGCTGGAATAATAAGTGCATTAAATAGAAAAATTCAATATGGTGGAGCTATATATAAGGTTTTGCAAACAGATGCTGCTATAAATCCTGGCAATAGTGGAGGGCCACTTTGTAATGAAACGGGTGAAGTTATAGGAATAAACAGTTTAAAAATAGGGGCAGAGGCAAATGCAGAAGGAATGGGATTCGCAATAGGAATAAATGAAGCAAAGGATATAATAAAATCTCTAATGGATTATGGTAAAGTTTCAAGGCCATCCCTTGGCATTTATGGTCAGGGTGTTGTGTCAGAGAAGAATAATATTCAAGGAGTTTATATAAGAGAAGTAGTTCAAGGAAGCGGTGCATCAGTTGCTGGAATTAAACCTACAGATATTATTATTGAGCTAGATAAGAAAAAGATAACTAAGGTTGAAGATTTGTCAGATGTTTTAGATAAACATAAGGTTGGAGACACTATCCAGTGTAAAATTTGGAGAAATGGAAAAACTATAGAAGTAAATATTACTCTTTCAGATGTGAAAGAAAAAAATAGATAAGGAGACTTTTGTAGTCTCTTTATTATTTATGTCTTTTAGTATAATATATTAATTATGTGATTAACAATTACGAGATGGTTAGGAGTGAAGAAATGTTTTTAATAGTTGGACTAGGGAACATAGGAAGGCAGTATGAGCATACAAGACATAATGTTGGATTTGATATAATAGATTTAATAAGCGATAGGTATAATATACCTGTCAACAGGGAAAAATTTAAGGGGATGTATGGAGAAGGAACTATAGCATACGAAAAGGTAATTTTGCTCAAACCAAGTACATATATGAATCTAAGTGGTGAAAGTGTAAGAGAAGTAGTTAACTTCTACAAGATACCAAATGAAAATATAATTGTTATCTATGATGATATCAGTCTTGACATTGGAAGACTTAGAATAAGAACTCAAGGAAGTGCTGGAGGTCATAATGGAATAAAAAATATAATAGCTAATTTAGGAACAGATGTATTTCCGAGGGTTAAAGTAGGAGTGGGACAGCCTAAGGACCAATTGGTTTCACATGTTCTAGGCAAATTTTGTGCTGAAGACAGGGAAAGGATTGAAGAAGCATTTAAAGTTAGTGTAGATGCTGTTGAATGTGCAATAAAAGAAGGAATAACAGAAGCAATGAATAAATTTAATGGTTTTAAAATATAAGGTTTATAACTAAATTTTTATAGTTTGTAGGGTGGTTGTTATAAAATGAGACTAGAAGGACTTATGAATCCTCTTAAATTTAACAAGGAATTTAAGGAAATAAAAAGCAGTATAGATAAGTCTAGATTTCCAATAGGAGTATTTGGACTTTCAGAATCTGCAAGGGCTTATTTAGTGAATGGATTGTATGAGGAATTAGACAAGCCATTTCTTGTGCTTACGCATAGTGATGTTGAAGCAAGGAAATTGTATGAAGATTTATCTTTTTATATCCCTCATGTTTACTATTTCCCAACTAAGGAAGTAGTATTTTACAATATTGATGCAATCTCTGGAGACCTAAGATGGGAAAGACTAAAGGTAATGAAGGAGATGCTAAACAAAGAGAGGAAAGTAGTAGTTACTAGCATTGAAGCAATAGCTTCAAGCTATATTCCTGTAGGTTTATATAGAAATTATACCTTTAAAATTTCAATAGGTGATATTTTAGATTTAGAAGATTTAAGTGAAAAACTTATACAATGTGGATATGAAAGAGTTGAAATTGTAGATAACAAAGGCCAGTTTTCCATAAGAGGAGGAATAATGGATATTTATTCCCCTATTGCTGCGGAAGCATATAGAGTTGAGCTCTTTGGCGATGAAGTTGACTCTATTAGAAACTTTAACTTAGAATCTCAAAGAAGTATAGAAAAAGTAGAAGGTATTGAAATATTTCCCGCTAAAGAGATGATTTTAAATAGAGAAAGCATAAAAAAAGGGTATGAAGGCATAGAAAAGGACTTGGAAATTGTATCAAATAGACTGAAGGATCAAAAAAATAAGGACACTATGGAAAAAGTACAAGAGGTTATTGGGAAAAACCTTGAATTGCTGAGAGAAAATTGGAGCTTTGAGACAATAGACAGTTTTCTTCCTTACTTTCATGATAATTTATCAACATTTTTTGATTATGCAGAAGATTATTTCATAATTATGGATGACGTTCAAAGATGCAAAGGGAAGCTGGATAGCGTATATTTTGAATTTGAAGAAAATTATAAAAGTTTTCTTCAAAGAGGTAATATTTTACCTAAACAAATTGATCTTTTATTTAATAAGGAACATATAGTTGAAATGCTGGAGGAAAAGCAAATACTAACTATAGATGCTATTGCTAAATCTGTTAAGATGCTTTCGCCAAGGTCTATAGTGAATTTTTCTCAAATCACTTCACATAACTATCATGGACAAATAGATTTGCTTATTGATGATATAAAGGACAAGAAATCCAAAGGATTTAAAATAATTATTCTTTCTGGTACCAGGCCAAGAGGAGAGAGATTAGTTGATACATTAAGAGACAGGGAAATAGAAAGCTCTTATAGAGATGTGATACATGAGATTCAGCCAGGAGAAGTAGTAATAACCTTCGGAAGTCAACTAAACGGTTTTGAGTACCCGGATCTTAGGGTGTGTGTAATATCCGACAAAGAAGTCTTTGGAGAAGCTAAGAGAAAGACAGTAAATAGGACTTCTAAAAAAGGTGTAAGTAAAATAAAGAGTTTTACGGAACTGAAGCCAGGAGACTATGTAGTTCATGCAAATCATGGTATAGGTGTCTATAAAGGAATAAAACAGCTAGAACTTGAAGGTCATAAAAAAGACTATCTAGAGCTGATATATGATTCGGATGATAAATTATATGTGCCTGTAGAGCAGCTTGATATGGTGCAAAAGTATATAGGTACAGAGGGAAAATCACCTAAAATAAATAAGTTAGGAAGTTCGGAATGGGCAAAGGCTAAGAGGAAAGTCAAAAAGTCAATAGAAGAAATAGCAGAAGATTTAGTCAAGCTTTATGCTGCAAGAACTACCCTTAAAGGATATAGATACTCAAAGGATACTGTGTGGCAGAAACAGTTTGAGGAAGAATTTCCTTATGATGAGACGCCAGATCAATTATCAGCTATAGGCGATATAAAAGTAGATATGGAGTCCGATAAACCTATGGATAGATTGCTATGTGGCGATGTAGGCTATGGCAAGACAGAGGTTGCTATTAGGGCTGCATTTAAAGCGGTTATGGATGGGAAGCAGGTAGCATTTTTAGTACCAACTACAATACTTGCACAGCAGCATTATAATAACTTTGTAAAGAGATTTTCAGACTTCCCTGTAAGAATTGATATGATAAGTAGGTTTAGGACTTCAACACAACAGAAGGGAACTATAAAGGCTGTAAAAGATGGAGAGGTAGATATATTAATAGGAACCCATAGAATTCTTCAAAAGGATATACAGTTTAAAGATCTAGGACTATTAATAGTTGATGAAGAGCAAAGGTTTGGAGTAAGTCATAAGGAGAAGATCAAAAAACTAAAGAAGAATGTTGATGTATTAACTTTAAGTGCAACTCCTATACCAAGAACTCTACATATGTCTCTTGTAGGAGTTAGAGATATAAGTGTTATAGAGACTCCTCCAGAAGAAAGATACCCTGTACAAACTTATGTGATAGAATATAATGATCAGTTGATGAGAGATGCTATATTAAGGGAATTAAATAGAGGAGGACAGGTATACTTTGTATATAATAGAGTTGAAAATATCAAGGAAATGGTGTCCTATATATCAAAATTAATTCCTGAAGCAAGAGTAGCTTTAGCTCATGGGCAAATGCAGGAAAGAGAATTAGAAAAAATTATTGTAGATTTTATGAAAAATGAATACGATATTTTAGTTGCCACAACTATAATAGAAACTGGTATGGATATTCAAAATGTAAACACTATGATAATATATGATGCTGATAGGATGGGATTATCGCAGTTATATCAGCTAAGAGGACGAGTTGGAAGAACTAACAGAATGGCTTATTGCTATTTAACCTATAGAAAAGACAAGGTTTTAACAGAAGTGGCAGAAAAAAGATTAAAGGCTATAAAGGATTTTACTGAGTTAGGATCAGGATTTAAAATAGCATTAAAGGATTTAGAGATAAGAGGAGCTGGGAATATGATGGGGGCTTCTCAACATGGACACATGGCTTCTATTGGATACGATTTATATTGTAGGATGTTAGAAGATACGATAAAACTTATAAAAGGAGAAATAGATAACGAGCCAGTGGAAACAACAGTAGAGCTGAAAGTAGATGCATATATACCAGGTTCTTATATAAAGGATGAGGTACAGAAAATTGAAGTGTACAAGAAAATAGCAGCAATAGACTCTTACGAGGATATGATGGAAATTCAGGACGAATTAGAAGACAGATTTTCTACAATACCTTCATCAGTATATAATCTTATGAATATTTCATATATAAGAAGTATTGGTAAAAAACTTGGTATAGAAGAAATAAAGGAAAGAAAGAATGAAGTTCTTTTTATATTTGAAAGCCAATCTAGAATAAATGAGAATGTTATCAAGGGATTATTAAGAGATTATACTAGAAAAATAGGACTAAAGCTGGGAGATAAACCAGGGTTTGCTTATAAACTTGCAGATGTAAAAAGAGAAGATTTAATTTTAGAAATTAAAGAATTAGTGCAATATATGATAAAAATATATGAACAAAAATAACTTTGTAGTAAAAATACTTTTGTGTTAAAATTAGTTTGTATTGCGCTAAAACATTAAGAGAAGTGGAGGAATAAACTGTGAAAAATATAAAAAAACTAATGTGTACAGCTTTAATAACAATGCTTGGATTTTCAGCTGTTGGTTGTAATATGATAGCCAAAACACCAGAAGCAATAGCTAAAAGTCCTGTAGCTGTAGTTAATGGTGAAAAAATTACTAGAGCAGACCTAGATAATAATATGAATATGAAACAGGTTATAGCTCAGGTTAAGCAACAATACGGTGAAAATTATGAAAAAAATGAAGAGGCTAAAGGTGTTCTTACAGAACAGAGAACAAAAATATTAGATGATATGATAACTCAAAAAGTTATTGAGCAAAAAGCAAAAGAGTTAAATCTGCTTCCAGATGACTCAAAATTAAAGGATGAAGCTGCTAAACAATTAGATGAGACTAAAAAGTCCTTTGGAAATGACACTAGTAAGTTTCAAGAAGCTTTAAAACAAGGGGGCTTTACTGAGGATTCCTTAAAGGAGATGTTCTTTACACAATTAAGAAGTCAAGCAATTATTAAAAACATTGCGGATAATGTAACAAAAGATGTAAAGATTGACGATAAGAAAGTTCAAGAGTATTATACTGCAAATCAAGCGCAATTTACAGAAAAGCCTAATAAAATACATGTGGCTCATATATTAGTTAAAACAGAAGATGAGGCTAAAAAGGTAAAAGAGAGATTAGATAAAGGTGAAGACTTTGCAAAGGTTGCAAAAGAAGTTTCACAGGACCCTGGTTCAAAAGACAAGGGTGGAGATTTAGGAACTGTGAATTATGTTGATTCAGGATTCGACCCTACATTTATGGCTGCTGCTATAGGACAAAAAGAAGGAGCTATATCAGCACCTGTAAAAACTCAATTTGGATACCATATAATAAAAACTATAAAGAAGGAAGAATATCCTGTTAAGAAACTTGAAACAGTAAAAGATCAAATAAAACAGCAATTAGAAAGTCAAGAAAAAAATAAAATGCTTTCACAAAAGATTGATGAATGGAAAAAATCAGCTAAAATAACTAAGAATGAAAAAAATCTTCAATAACTGCATAAAATATAAAATAAACCACAGCATAATAATAAAATGCTGTGGTTTATTTTTGTTTATATAAATAATTTTATATGTGCTTACCAATTTAAGTAACAATTGTGTATAAAATTTCATATTTAGAAAGATAATATTAATACAACTTATATTTATATTATATAGGAGGTACTAAACAATGAAAGCAACAGGTATTGTTAGACGCATAGACGATCTAGGTAGAGTGGTTATACCAAAGGAAATACGAAGAACTCTTAGAATAAGAGAAGGGGATCCTTTGGAAATTTTCACAGATAGAGAAGGAGGGGTTATACTTAAGAAATATTCTCCAATAGGTGAATTAAGTGATTTTTCAAAAGGCTATGCAGAATCCTTACAACAAACAATAGGAAATATAGTTATAATATGTGATAAGGACAGCATAATATCAATAAGTGGAACACCAAAAAAAGAGTACTTAGAAAAGAAGATAAGCAGTGACCTTGAAAGAATGATAGAGGAAAGAAAATCCGTTTCTCTTGGAGAAGGAAAAGAAAAGACTATAGCTTTATATGATGATGAAGAGATAGAAGGAAAATATTCCGCACAAGTAATTTCTCCTATAATTGCAGAAGGAGATGCAATTGGAGCTGTAATTATAGTAGCTAAGGAAGAAGGAATAAAATTTAGTGAGGTTGAAGTTAAGTTAGCTGAAACTGCATCGTCCTTCTTAGGAAAGCAAATGGAACAATAAAATGGCAGCTATGCTGCCATCTTATTTACTGCTTTATAGATGATTATTGACACTAAGACAAAAAATATTCATCTATAAAGTAATAATACCCCCTAATTTTAAATAATTATAAACATAGAAATAAATTATTTTTGATTATATAAGTTTTAAAGTGAAAAACATTGAGACAAGGCTTTTGTCATACGATGGTTCGGGGGTATTTTTATGAAAAAACAATCACTTATTAAAGGCACTTTTATATTAGGAATCGCAGGAATATTGGCGAAATTTTTAGGATTATTTTTTAGATGGCCACTGCAGATGCTTATTGGTGACGAAGGGGTAGGATATTATCAAATGTCATTTCCTCTATATATGTTTTTTATTGCAGCGGCATCAGGCATACCTGTAGCGATTTCCAAAATGGTATCGGAAAGTAATGCTATTCACGATGAGGAGGGTGTAATTTTAGTATTAAGAAAAGCTATGCTTCTCATGGTCATATTAGGAGCAGGATTTACAGCTATACTGCTTATTTTTTCAAAGCCTATAATACACTTTTTAAAGTGGGATAACAAATCTTATTATTCACTAATATCTATTGCCTTTGCACCTATCTTTATATCAATAATGAGTGTATTTAGAGGATTTTTTCAAGGACTGCAAAATATGAACTATCCAGCAGTTTCCCAGATTATTGAGCAAATAGGGAGGGTAGTTATAGGAGTTGGACTTGCCTATATGCTATTACCTAGAGGTATTGAGTACTCAGCTGGTGGCGCCGCATTAGGAGCAGCAGCAGGAGGAATATTTGGTGGTATATATCTTGTAGCAAAATACTTTAAGATAAGAAAAGAGTTTAAGGTAAAAAAGGTTAGAGACAATACCGATGTATTGGGAAAGTTGCTTTATATTGCCATACCTGTTTCGTTAGGCGCAGCAGTAAGTAGTATAATGAGCCTTATAGATTCAGCGCTGGTTCCACAGAAACTTTTAGAAGCAGGTTTTACTTATAAACAGTCAACTATATTATATGGACAACTTACTGGAAAAGCATTTATTATGATAAATGTTCCGCTTACTTTATCAGCAGCACTATGTGCTTCCTTAGTTCCTATAATTGCAGAGGCACACATATTAAAGAGAAAACTTGAGGTTGACAATAAAATAGAACTAGCTATGAAGCTTTCTATGGTAATTGCCCTTCCTTCTTGTGCTGGACTATTTTGTCTTGCATGGCCTATTCTAGACTTAATATTTCCTGGACAATCAGCTGGATTTGAAATACTTCAGTATTCAGCTATATCTATTCCTTTTATAATAATTGCACAAACTTCTACTGCAATATTACAAGGAGTAGGATATTATATTATGCCTGTGCTTATTTTGGGGCTAGGGTGCGTTGTAAAAATTGTTATTACCTTATTAATGGTACCTATACCCAATATAAATATCTATGGAGCTGTAATAGGCAGTATAGGTGGTTATATAGTCGCCTCATTACTAAACATATTGTTTTTAGCTAAAAGGCTTAAGATCAGATTGAATATTTCAGATATATTTATTAAACCAGCATTTGCATCACTTTTAATGATAATAGCGGTTGTAATTATCTACATGAGTGTCTATAATTATACCATAAGTAGCAAAATATCCTGCTTCATATCTATAGCTTCTGGTATGATTATATATGGAATATTAGTAATTTTGCTCAGAATATTTAGGTATAGCTACGTGAAGAAAAAGCTTTTTAAAAAGCAAAGGAGAGAACATGCATGATAAAAATAATTGGATTGGGGCCTGGTTCGAAGGAAGCGCTTACCATTGGGGCTCTGGAGGTATTGAAAAGTGCATCTAAAATTTATTTAAGAACAGAAAAGCACCCTACTGTAGATTATTTAAAAAATAGTAATATATTATTTGAAACTTACGATAATAAGTACGAAGAAGGAGAAAGTTTTGATCAAGTATATAGTTCTATAGCAGAGGACTTAATAGATCAGCAAAATAAGTTCAATGATATAGTTTATGCTGTGCCAGGACATCCTTTAGTTGCAGAAAAATCAGTAAATATATTACTTGAACTTTGCGAAAAAAAGTCTATAGAGACAGAAATTGTTCCTGCAGTTAGTTTTGTAGATGCCCTCATGGAGAGTCTAAAGATAGACCCTGTAGAAGGAATTAAAATAATAGATGCTTTTGATATAAATAATCAAGTATTAGATAAGAGGGTTGGTACCATTATAACTCAAGTATACGATAAATTTATTGCATCTGAGGTAAAGCTTTCTCTAATGGAATATTACAAAGATGATTTTGAAATATACTTTGTAAGGGCAGCCGGTGTTAAAAACTTGGAAAGCATAAGAAAAATGCCATTATACGAGCTGGACAGACAAGATGATATTGATTATCTAACATCAATATATATTCCGAGAGATATAGATAGTACTAAAGACTTCTACGATTTATTAGATATAATGGAGAAATTGAGATCTAACGATGGATGTCCGTGGGATAAAGAACAGACACATGAGAGCTTGAAAAGATACCTTGTAGAAGAGAGCTATGAAGTTCTGGAGGCCATAGATGAGAAAGACGATGACAAATTGGCCGAAGAATTAGGAGACGTATTGCTTCAAATAGTTTTTCATGCGCAAATAGGTAAAGAGGATGGATTTTTTAATATTAATGATGTAATTGAGAAAATTTGCATAAAAATGATAAATAGACATCCGCATGTATTTAGTAATATAAATGCAGATACATCTGAAGAAGTTTTAACAAATTGGGATAAAATAAAGAAAAAGGAACAAGGGCTTATAAGTTATACTGATGAACTTAAACATGTACCTAAAAATCTTCCTGCTCTCATGAGGGCTGAGAAGGTTCAAAAAAAAGCTGCGAAGGTTGGTTTTGATTGGAATAAAATTGAAGATGCATTAGATAAGGTTTTAGAAGAATATTATGAAGTAAAAGGTGTATATAAAAGCAAAGAAATGGCAAAAATAGTAGAAGAAATAGGAGATTTGATATTTGCTTCCGTAAATGTTGCAAGATTCCTTGACATTGACCCCGAGTTTGCATTAAATTATACTATAGAGAAGTTTATAAAACGTTTTTCGTATATAGAGGAAGTAGCCAAATCTAAAGGTGTTGATATGGCCAATATGACATTAGAGCAAATGGATATGCTTTGGGAAGAGGCTAAAAATAAATAATTTATCTTTTATACGTAAAAATGATGTAAAAAAAGAAGGATTTTTAAAATTAGTGAAGAATATGCTAGTATGCTATGAATAAGCATACTCGATATTTAAGGAGGTAAAAAAGGTGAATAAGTCAGAATTAATTACAAGCATAGCTGAAAAATCAAAATTAACTAAAAAAGATGCAGAAGCAATGTTAAAAGGTTTTATTGAAAGTGTTGAAGAAACACTAGAAAAGGGAGATAAAGTTCAATTAGTTGGATTTGGAACATTTGAAACAAGAAAAAGAGCTGCAAGAGTTGGCAGAAATCCAAGAACTAAAGAAGAAATAACTATACCAGAATCAACAGTTCCAGTATTTAAAGCTGGTAAAGAATTTAAAGATAAAGTAAACAAATAATCATTTCAGAAAACCTGGGTGTAAATCTAGGTTTTTTCTTTTAATAAGGAGTATATGCTATGAGATTAGACAAATATCTTAAGGTTTCTAGAATAATAAAGAGAAGAACTGTAGCAAAAGAGGCATGTGAAGGGGGAAGAGTTAGCATAAATGGGAAGGTAGCTAAGCCCGGAACAGAGGTTAAAGAGGGCGATATTATAGAAATTCAGTATGCTAGCAAATCTCTAAAGGCTAAAATAATAAATATTACAGAGCATGTTAAAAAGGAAAATGCGCAAGGTATGTATGAAATTATATCAGGAGAAGAAGATGAGGAATAATCCAGCCTATCACTGCTGACAGATTTATCTGTCAGCAGTTTTTATATAAAGAGCTAATATATATAAATATAATTAACTCAATATTGCTTAGTTAGTAATATCCATTTGTAGTCAATCATATATTAATTACAGGTGGAGGGGATAATATGGAGAAAAAAGAAATAAAAATAGAAGAAAAGAAAAGTTTATTAAGTATTGAAAATAGAAAAAAACTAATATTAAATGGCGTTGTTGAAGTAGTGAGTTTTAATGAAGAACAAATAGTGCTAAATACAAACCTCGGTACTCTTAATATAAAGGGACAAGGCTTAAAGATGAATAAACTAGACGTGCAAAATGGAGATGTAATAATTATAGGAACTATAAACTCTTGTATCTACACCAACAGTCAAATTAAGAAGGAAAAAGAAAGTCTAATATCAAGATTGTTTAAATAGGAGCTCTATTATGGTGATTTCAATAAATCAGCAATTTGGTTTAATAATATTTAGTCTTGTCTCAGGGATAATAACAGGAGTATTGTTTGATCTATATAGATTGATAAGAGGTTTTAACAATTCAAATAAAATTATAACCTTTATAGAAGATACTCTATTCTGGCTATTTACTTCAGTAGTAGTTTTTGCGTTTTTATTATATACTAACTATGCATATATAGGAATGTACGTATATCTTTGGATTGGAATAGGAATATACTTATACATGAAACTAATCAGTAGATTCTTTATAAGTTCTCAATACAAACTTTTTAAGTTCTTAGGAAGGGTGTTCAGAGTGACTAGAAACTCAATACTTTATCCATTTCAAGCCATAATTTATCTGATTAAAATAAAAAATAAAGGAAATTATAAAAAATAACTTGAAGAAAATTGAAAATCAAATTAAAATGTAATTATAGCATTTAAAAATAAATCCCTATTTGGGAGTTTGGTGATTATATTATGAGAAATAAAATCAAAGGAAAAAATGTGATTTTTGTTTTGATATTGACTTACGTTTGTTATATATTTATTAATCAGCAAATAACCATGCGTAATATAAAAAACCAGATAGCTGATAAAAAAATAGAAGAACAAAAAGCTAAGGAAAAGAACCGAAAATTGCAGGACGAAGTTAAGATGTCTAAATCAGACATGTATATAGAGAAACTGGCACGAGAAAGGCTAGGTCTTATTAAACAAGGCGAGACTCCTGTAATAGATACAAAAAACTAATATCTGTTTTTAATTTTTAATTTATATAAACATTATTTTTATTAAGGAGGAGTCTTTTAAATATGACCTTAAAGGCAGGAAGCATACTAGAAGGTACAGTAGTTAATATCACTAATTTTGGAGCATTTGTGGATATCGATGGGAAAACAGGCTTAGTTCACATATCTGAGGTTTCAGATACTTATGTGAAAAATATAAGGGATTACTTGAAGGAAAAGGATAAAGTAAAAGTTAAAGTAATTTCAGTTGATGATAATGGGAAGATAAGTCTATCTATAAAACAAGCTGTTCCAGAGACAAAGAGTTATAGACCTGTAGAGATAGATTGGCAAAGAGAAAAAGCTAAACCCAATCAAGGAAATTTTGAAGACAGATTAACAAAGTTCTTAAAGGATAGTGAAGAAAGATTTCAAGATCTAAAGAAACATCAGGATTCAAGAGGTAGAGGCTGTAAAAGAACTTCAAGTTAGTAATGATATGAGGAGGCTAATTTTAGCCTCTTTAATATTACCTAATATTTACATTAAAAAAATATAATAAATATAGTTGACAACTATATTTATATAATATATAATAGTCTATGTTGTTAGGTGATAGCAATACAACGTGCTGGAGTGGCGGAACTGGCAGACGCACAGGACTTAAAATCCTGCGGGCTTTAAAACCCGTACCGGTTCGATTCCGGTCTTCAGCACCAATGTCGCGGGGTGGAGCAGCTGGTAGCTCGTCGGGCTCATAACCCGAAGGTCGCAGGTTCAAGTCCTGCCTCCGCAACCAAAAAAATAATATGGCGGAATAGCTCAGCTGGCTAGAGCATTCGGTTCATACCCGAAGTGTCGTAGGTTCAAGTCCTATTTCCGCTACCAAATGAAACCTGTGAGTAAATCACAGGTTTTTTTATTGTATTCTTGATAATACAAGATTGTTTAAAAATTGATATCTATGTAGTTATAGATATATAAGAATGTTGAATTATAAAAGAAATCTTTGATATACGACATGGAATATAATGGAAAATATTTTTTTTAAGATTAATTGTCTAAATAAAATAATTAAAAAGAAACTTAGGAATATATGTCCTAAAAAAAAATCATCACAACACTACTTTGTGACATTTATTTCCAAATACCTTTGTTATAATATAGAAAGTAATTAAATAAGGTGGGTGTTATGTGATGCAATACGGAGTGGAGCTTTTTCCATATCAAAGAATCAAAAAAATGAAAAACGAAGAAAAAAAACAAAAGTTTCAAGAACTATCAGATGTCCTTAAAATTATTAGCTATTTTGTAGCGGCATTTTTAGTTGGCAGAGTACTTATGGTAAATCTTATGGCTCCATTTGGAATAGCTTATTTAATAGCAATCATAGTCTCTGAGAATAACAAAGTATCTTTAGTATCGGGCATTGGAACATTGTTAGGGTATGTTTCTTTATATAATAACGTTAAAAACTTACCAGTATATTTTATAGTAACCGCAACACTTTTAGTTTTAAACTATATATTAAAGAATATTGAACAGAAGAAAAAATTATTACTAATATTCTTTTCAATTTTTTTAGAATTTTTGCTTTACAAATTATTAATTGTAAAGTTAAGTTTAGCAATAGGATTTTTGACTTCGTTTTTTGAAATTACATGTATCTTTCCATTATATTTTATTATTCATTATTCAATAATATGCTTTAAAGAATTAAAAACAAGACATTTATATACCAACGAGGAAATAATAAGTATGGCAGTGACTGCATCCCTTATAATAGCAGGAACATGGGGGACAAGCATTCATGGAGTATCAATAAGAAATGTTATAGCATTGACTTTTGTACTTATACTAGGATATGTAAAAGGAAGTTCAGCAGGTGCGGCAGCAGGTGTAGCAATGGGAACTATAATAGGGGTTACATCTAATGATATGATAACTTCTATAGGGGTATATGGCTTGTGTGGGCTCATATCAGGAATATTTAGAGAAACTGGAAAGTGGATGAGTGGTTTAGCATACATAGTAGCCTTTGCTGTGCTAAAGATGTACTCAGATATAGGTGTACAATTTAAAATTATAGAATCAATTATAAGTTGTGCAGTTTTTCTTGCTATACCGCAAAAGATTTATAGAAAATTAGAATTAGAATTAGATTGGCAAAAAAAGCAAGAATGTTTCAAGGATAACTATGTTGACAAAGTTAAAGATATATTAATTGGTAAGCTTAATAGCTTCTCAGATGTGCTCCTTAATATGTCAAAAGTGTTAGAAAAATTAGCAGACAACGATAAATTAGAAATGAAAAGTAAAAGTAGTGCATTAATAGAAAATCTTGCTGATAGAGTTTGCTCAACATGTAATATGAAGTCTATGTGCTGGAAAAGGGAAACCTTTTATACCTATAATGCATTTAGTGAGCTTATTGGAAATTATCAAGAAAACAAGAAGGACGTACCCTATGAATTAGAAAGAAAATGCACTAAACGATCTGTACTTATTAAAAACACTGAAGACATTGTAAACGGATATATAATAAATGAAATGTGGAGAAATAGGCTAAGTGAATGTAGAGAGCTTTTGGCACATCAGATAGAGAACATGGCTAATTCTGTAACGGAGATCGTAAAAGAATTTGATGATAATATAAAATTCAATACTGATACCGAAAATAATATAAGAAGAGTGTTGAATAAAAATAATATACAGTATAGAGATATATTCTGTTTTAATAATAAAAATGATAGATTGGTTGTAAAATTATCAATGGAGGCTTGTGGAGGAGAGCAATTATGTATAAAAAAGGTTTTACCATTAATTAATGAAGTCACTGGAAAGTGTATGTGTGTAAGTGATGATGGTTGCAATTTAAACCCTCTAATGAATGGGTGTAATGTTACTTTTGAAGAAACGCCAAAATATCATGTAGCATCATATGTAAGTACTGAATGTAAAAATGGAGAAAAGCATAATGGAGATACTTATAGTTTCGGCAAGCTTCCAGATGGAACATATATGACTATAATAAGTGATGGTATGGGATCAGGGCCACAAGCAGGAAGAGAAAGTGGAGCTGCAGTAGAGCTCATAGAAAAGTTTGCAAAGGCAGGATTTAATAAACTTACAGCTATAAATACTATTAACTCTATTATGACTATTAAGTTTTCAGAGAATGAAAAATTTTCTACACTTGACTTAAGTAGCATGGATTTATATGAAGGAGAAATAGATTTTATGAAAGTGGGATCAGTTGCTAGTTTTATAAAAAGAGGAGATGAGGTTGAGGTTATAAGTTCTAAAACATTACCTATTGGAGTTTTAGATAAACCGGATGTGGATATAACTAAAAAGAAGCTTAAAAATGGTGACATAGTAATAATGCTAAGTGATGGCGTACTGGACTATGAGAGTGAGGCTGCTGGAAAGGTAGATTGGATTGTAGAATTCTTAAAAAACTCGAAGAATACAGACCCAAGAGATTTGTGCGAAAATATAATAAATAAGGCAAAAGAATTAAGTGGTGGAAAGGTAAAGGATGATATGACGGCAATTGTACAAAAGGTATATAATTTATATTGATTCAAAAATAAAAAGTGAAAAAACTAAATACGCATGAAAAAATGCGTGTTTAGTTTTTTGTTTTGCTGAAGACACAGGTCGTTATAGGAATATATGATCGAAACTCTTACATTGAAAATTATTTATGATATAATTAATATATTATTTCTAAACAAACTATTTTTAGGAAGTGTTAACTTTGATAGAAACAACTCTAAAAACAATAAAAGAAAATAACATGTTTGAAAAGGGAGACAAAGTAATAGTTGCGGTATCAGGAGGTCCTGATTCTATATGCCTTTTACATATATTAAATGCTTTAAAAGAGCAATTGCAAATAACTTTATATGCAGCACATATTAATCATTGTCTAAGAGGAAAAGAGTCGGATGAGGATGAAAAATATGTTGAGAAATTTTGTGAAAATCTAAATATAGAGTTTAGAAGCAAGAGAGTAAATATAAATGACCTAGTAAGAAAGAAAAACATTTCCTCGGAAACTGCGGGCAGAGAAGCAAGATATAAGTTTTTTTATGAGTTAAAAAGTAAGTTTGGAGCTCAAAAGATAGCCATAGCTCATAACGCTAATGATCAGGCTGAAACTGTTTTGATGCGAATAATGCGAGGAACAGGAATGGAAGGTCTTATTGGTATAAGATCAGTAAGAGACAACATTTTTGTAAGACCTTTAATAAATTGTTCAAGAGAAAGCATTGAGAAATATTGCGAGGATAATAATATTAATCCTAGAATAGATAAAACAAATTTAGAGCCGATATATGCAAGGAATAAAGTACGACTCCAGCTTATACCGTACATAAAGGAAAATTTTAATGAAGATATTGTGACTACCCTAAATAGATTAGCTAGCACTATAAGAGTAGACAATGATTATTTAGAAATGATTGCAAAAGAAAAATATAAAAAATATTGTGATGATAATAAAGAAAAGGTTATAATATCTAAGGAAGCGTTTTTAGAGCATGAATCTATAATTACAAGAATTATACGATTAGCGCTCTATAATGTATCAGGCAATTTATATAACTTTGAAAAGATTCATATTTATGATGTGATTGATATTCAGAAAAATGCTACAGGTAAGATGCTGACCCTTCCAAACAAAATACATATACAAAATAATTATGGAGATATATCTGTCTATAAGAAGAAAGAACAAAATATAAAAAATAATAACATTGAATATACATTACATAGTGGATTAAATAAAATAAAAGATTTTAATTTAGGAATTACCCTAGAGCTGATTGATAAAACAGATAATCTAGTTGTGAAACAAGAAAATTTTGTTAAGTATTTTGACTATAATAAGATAAAAGGAGATACTATAATTAGGTGGAGAAAAGATGGAGATCGTTTCACGCCTTTAGGAATGAAGGGAAGCAAAAAATTAAAAGATTTATTTATAGATCTAAAAGTGCCGAAAGACGAAAGAGATAGAATTCCACTTATATGTTTTGGTGGCGAAATTGCATGGGTAGTAGGATACAGGGTTAGTGAACTTTTTAAAGTTGACAAAAATACAAAAAAAATTCTAAAAATAACAATTGAAAGTGAGGAAGCCTAAATGAATTGCATGCAACAGGATATAAGAGAAGTATTGCTTACAGAAGAACAACTTAGAACAAAAATAAGAGAAATAGGTCAACAAGTAAGCAAAGACTATGATGGGAAAGATTTAATGCTAGTTGGAATATTAAAAGGATCTGTTCCCTTTATGGCAGATTTATTAAAAGAAATAACTATACCATGTACAATGGATTTTATGGCAGTATCGAGCTATGGCAATTCAAGTAAAACCTCAGGAATAGTAAGAATTCTAAAGGATTTAGATTTTGAAATAGAAGGTAAGCATGTTTTAATAGTAGAAGATATAATAGATTCAGGAACAACATTAGCATACCTAATTGAATATCTAAAAGGTAGAAAACCTGCTAGTCTTGAGATAGCATGCCTTTTAAGCAAACCTGAAAGAAGAGCGGTTGAAATCAATGCTAGGTATATGGGATTTGTTGTTCCAGACTATTTTTTAGTAGGTTATGGTCTTGACTACGCAGAAAAGTATAGAAATTTACCGTATATCGGTATATTAAAGGAGGAGGTTTATCAGTAAATTAGTGCCGAATTTATTGTAATGAAATCTGCCTTATGATACAATTTTACAATATAAAACTAGAAAGAGAGGGGGGCCTATAATGAAAAAATTTTCAAGCGCAACGGCCTGGGTTATAGTATTTGTATTAGTAATTCTTGCAGCACTAATGCTTGTGAGAACTAATGAAGGTGCAACAGCCATAAATTTTAATGACTTTCAGAAATATTGGTTAGAGAATAAAGTAACGAGCTTCGAAGTAAAAGAAGATAAAATGACAGTAGTAGGAACACTAAAAGATGGTCAGCAATATGAGACTGTAGTTCCATCAGAAAGACTGTTTCAATTTATAGGAGAACATCCAAAGGATGGAAGTGTTAAGGAGGTATATGTTAAGCCAGCAGCAGTACCTATGTGGGTACAATATTTACCTACGGTACTTTTAATATTAATGCTTGTAGCATTCTGGTTTATGTTTATGCAGCAATCACAGGGTGGTGGAGGCAACCGAAATGTTATGAATTTTGGGAAGAGCCGAGCTAAAATGGCTACACCTGATAAGAAAAAGGTCACTTTCAGTGATGTTGCAGGAGCAGATGAAGAAAAAGCTGAATTAGCAGAGATAGTTGATTTCCTAAAGCAGCCTAAAAGATATATAGAAATGGGAGCAAGGATACCTAAAGGGGTATTACTTGTGGGACCTCCAGGTACAGGAAAAACCCTTCTAGCAAAGGCTATAGCAGGAGAAGCTGGAGTGCCATTTTTCAGTATATCCGGTTCAGACTTTGTTGAAATGTTTGTAGGTGTTGGAGCATCTAGAGTAAGAGACTTGTTTGACCAAGCGAAGAAAAACTCACCATGTATTATTTTTATTGATGAAATAGATGCAGTGGGTAGACAAAGAGGTGCTGGCCTTGGTGGTGGACACGATGAAAGAGAGCAAACATTAAATCAATTACTTGTTGAGATGGATGGATTTGGAGCAAATGAAGGTATAATAATGATAGCAGCTACTAATAGGCCAGATATATTAGATCCTGCGCTTTTAAGACCAGGAAGATTTGATAGGCAAATAGTAGTTGGAGCTCCTGATGTTAAAGGAAGAGAAGAGATCCTTAGAGTTCATTCAAAAAATAAACCTTTATCTACTGAAGTTAAGCTAGACGTTCTCGCAAAAAGAACACCAGGGTTTACTGGTGCTGATTTAGAAAACTTAATGAATGAATCTGCTCTTTTAGCGGTAAGAAAAAATAAAGATTCAATAGAGATGGATGAACTTGAGGAAGCTGTAACTAGAGTTATTGCAGGCCCTGAAAAGAGAAGTAGGGTTATAGCAGAGGAAGATAGAAGATTAACAGCTTATCATGAAGCAGGGCATGCGGTAGTGATGAAGCTACTGCCTACTGCAGATCCAGTTCACCAAATAAGCATAATACCAAGAGGTATGGCTGGAGGATATACTATGCATCTTCCAGAGAAGGATACTGCTTATATGTCTAAAACAAAGCTTCAAGATGAAATCGTAGGGCTTCTAGGTGGAAGAGTTGCTGAAAAGCTAATAATAGGAGATATAAGTACTGGAGCTAAAAATGATATTGAAAGAGCAACAACAATATCTAGAAAAATGGTTATGGATTATGGCATGAGTGACTTAGGGCCAATAGCTTTTGGGTCTGGGCATGATGAAGTTTTCTTAGGAAGAGATTTTGGAAAAGGAAGAAATTTCAGCGAAGAAGTGGCTTTTGAAATAGATAAAGAAATTAGAAAGCTTATTGATGAAGGTTACAACAAAGCAGAAAAACTTTTAAATGAAAATATATCAAAGCTTCATGCCGTTGCTAAAGAATTACTTGAAAGAGAAAAGCTTGAAGCAAATGAGTTTGAAGAAATATTTAATAATGCTTAGAAGATAGAGGCTAATCAGCCTCTATTTTTTATTTGTGAAATATATGTTAAAAACTACATAAAAGTGGTATAATTCATATATGTGTCTATTTTTAATATAAATTTTAATGAAATGAGATGATTGTTATGGAGTTTAATGTTAAAGAAGGAATAACATCTACAATAGAAACATGCGTAACTGAAAATGACACGGCTAGCAAAATAGGATCTGGAAATTTAGAGGTTTTTTCTACACCTGCTATGATAGCTCTTATGGAGAACACATCTAAAAGTTGTGTAGATTTACATCTTCCATACGGATATACAACTGTTGGAATAGAAGTTAGTATAAAGCACCTCAAAGCATCACCTGTTGGAATGAAAGTAAGATGTGAAGCTCTTTTAACAAGAGTCGAGGGTAAAAGACTTTTCTTTAGTGTTCAAGCATGGGATGAGCATGGGAAAATAGGAGAAGGAATACATACAAGATATATAGTAAATAGTGATGATTTTATGAAAAAGGTACAGGCGTAGTGCCAAAAGGACATAACCTTTTTCTTGACAAATAGAATTTAATTGTTAAAATTAAATTATTAAACTGACAATAAAATGAGTATACTATAGGGCAGCTTCAGAGCTGCTCTTTAATTATGTTTAGCATTAAAAATAAGAATATATACTACTAGAAAGGTGGTGCAGTTAGTGATTTTAGTTTTAGATGTAGGCAATACTAATATTGTTCTTGGGATTTATAAGAATAAAGAACTAATTGCTAATTGGAGATTATCTACAGATCCTATAAGAACAGCAGATGAATATGGTATTCAGGTAACACAATTATTTTTGCAAAGCAAACTTGATCCTTCAGATGTAGAAGGAGTTATAATATCTTCAGTTGTTCCTAATATTATGTACTCATTGGAGCATATGATTATAAAGTACTTTGAAATAACTCCTATAGTAGTAGGACCAGGAGTAAAGACTGGGATAAATATAAGATATGATAATCCTAAAGAAGTAGGTGCAGATAGGATAGTTAATGCAGTTGCAGCTCATGAAATTTATGAAAAATCTGTTATTATAATAGATTTTGGAACAGCTACAACATTCTGTGCTATAACAGCTAGAGGAGATTATCTAGGGGGAACTATCTGTCCTGGAATTAATATATCCTCAGAAGCTTTGTTTCAGAAGGCAGCTAAACTCCCAAGAATAGAGCTTATAAAACCTGCAGGGGTTATATGTAAAAATACAGTATCAAGTATGCAAGCGGGGATAGTGTATGGTTATATAGGTCAAGTAGATTACATAGTTGATAAAATGAAGAAAGAAATGATGCAACTCGGAGAAGACGAACCTTATGTTATTGCAACTGGGGGATTAGCAAAACTTATTAATGAAGAATCTAAATTTATAAATGTAATAGATCCAACACTAACGTTAAAAGGACTTAGAATTATTTACGAAAAGAATAGAGAACAGGTGTTGTAATGAAAATAAGAGATTTGGAATTTGAAAATACTGTATTTTTAGCTCCTATGGCAGGCGTTACGGATATAGCATTTAGAGGATTGTGTAAAAACTTAGGATGTGGCCTTGTATATACAGAGATGGTAAGTTCTAAAGCATTATTTTACGGAAGTGAAAATACTGAAAGTATGTTAGAAATTTCAAGAGATGAAGCTCCAGTAGCAGTACAAATATTCGGTAATGATCCTTATGTTATGGCAAAATCTTGTGATTTTTTCAATGACAATAATGATATCTGTATTGTAGACATTAATATGGGATGTCCAGCGCCTAAGATAGTTAAAAATGGTGAAGGATCTGCACTTATGAAAGATCCTAAATTAGCTGCAAAGATAGTGCAAGAAGTGAAAAAAGCTTCATTAAAACCTGTAACTGTAAAATTTAGGAAAGGTTTTGATTCTAATAACATAAATGCAGTAGAATTTGCAAAGGAATTAGAACAAGCCGGAGTAGATGCGATAACTGTTCATGGTAGAACAAAGGAACAGATGTACGAGGGTAAAGCAGATTGGGATATAATAAGGAAAGTCAAGGAGGCTGTGAGCATTCCTGTCATAGGGAATGGAGATGTAGTTTCTTGCGAGGGCGCTCTGACACTTTTTGAAATGACTAAGTGTGATGGAATAATGATAGGTAGAGGCGCTATGGGAAATCCATGGATATTTAGTCAAGTTCAAAACGGCATTAAGGGAGAAAACATGGTTTATCCTAGTATGGAAGAAAGAATAGATATGTGTATAGAGCACTATAAAAGATCTCTTTATTATAATGCTGAAGATAAGGCCGTAAGAGAAATGAGAAAACATATAGGTTGGTACATAAAGGGTTTAGAATGTAATAAGGAAATAAAAGATAAAATCAATTATGAAAAAAGCAGTGAAAATGTAATAGAGATTTTATTAAATTATAAAGAAAGATTAAATAATAATAAATAACTATGAATAAAAGTATTGTAATTTTTAATTATATAATGGAATAGAATAGTAGCGTGAATAATTTTAAGGAAATACCTTATGAAGCCAATAGCGTATGTTAGTTGCAATAAAAAGATTCCTTATGACAATGACACCTTTTTTGGCAGAATAGTGGATAGGTTTAAAATATCATATCTGGGAGAAAGATTTATAAAGGAGTTAAATTTAAAAATATCCGATATAAATCTTCCACCCAATATTAATAGCCAATCATACTATAAAAACATGTTAGTTGCTAAGAGAAAGGTAAAAGGAAGAGATATATATTTAGCGCCTAAAATATATAGGGAATTAGATTATGACTATTTAAATGATTTCCAAAGGGAATTAATAGCTTTTGGGATAGTGACAAGTTCAAAGCTTATCTTGAGGAAAATGCACAAAAGTATAAGAGATAGCTGTATAGTAATATATGATGCTGTAGATATAATAAATTTTAATATAATTTGTTTTATGGCAAAAGAAGCTAAATATATAGTATTATTATCTAGACATGTAAATGAACTTACACATATGGCAGAATATATTATAGCCAACTTTGGAATAACACCTATAGTGACATCAGATTTCAAGTATGCAATTGAAAATGCAGATTTTATTATAGCATCAAAAGATGTTCATTTGGAAACTAGAGCTAATATATGGTATTTAAACAATATGTATATTCCGTTAAAAAAAGATAATATTATTATAAATGATATTACTTACAAAGTACCTTGGGAATTAGACGAAGATATGTCACCAGAACTTTTAGGTGCGATATTATGTCAAATGGGAGAAGAAAATATAGAAGAGGCATTGAAGTATAATAGCATTTTCTTAGATAAGATAATATTCAATGATGAGGTTTTAGTTCTATAATCATTGAAAGATTAGAATATTTTGTGGTGATTTTGAATATGTTGACATTAGTATAATGCTGATTTATAATTACTTAAAATAATTACTAAGTTTATGCTATCATATGGGTAGGGGTAAAATTATCATATAGAGAATTATTAGTAAACTATTAAAAGGGGAGAATAAAATGAACGAAAAAAAATATGTGATGACTTATGAGGGTGTAAAGAAATTAGAAGACGAGCTAGAACACTTAAAAACAGTTAGAAGAAAAGAGATAACAGAAAAGATTAAGGTAGCACTTTCATTTGGAGATTTGAGTGAAAATGCAGAATATGATGAAGCTAAAAATGAACAAGCATTTGTAGAAGGTAGAATAGTTCAACTTGAAAATATGCTTAAAAATGCTACGATAGTAGATGAAAGTGAAATTTCTACTGATGTAGTGAGCATAGGTTCAATTGTAAAAGTTAAAGATTATGAATTTGATGAAGAAGTAGAGTATATAATTGTTGGATCTGCCGAGGCTGACCCGTTAAACAATAAAATATCTAATGAATCTCCAGTCGGAAGAGGACTTGTAGGCAAAAAAGTAGGAGATGTGATAGAGATACAGGTACCGGATGGAGTAAGCAAATATGAGATACTAGGAATAAGACGATAAGCTACACAAGAAAATATTGGAGGGTTTATTAATGGCAAATGATGAAAAGAATTTAAACAAATTAGAAGAAGATTTCAATGAGTTGATCAGAGAAAGAAGACAAAAGTTATCAAATCTTCAAAGTGAAGGAAAAGATCCTTTTGATGTTTATAAGGTTGAAAGAACACATACAACAAAAGAAATCAAAGACAATTATGATTCACTTGAAGGAAAAGATGTTACAGTTGCTGGAAGACTTATGTCAAAAAGAGTTCATGGAAAAGCTGGATTCTCAGATATTCATGATAGATATGGCAAAATTCAGCTATATATAAAAATAGATGATGTTGGTGAAGTGAAACTTAAGGAGTACAAGACTTTTGACATAGGTGATTTTGTGTCAATAACAGGAACTGTATTTAAGACTAAAACTGGAGAAGTATCTCTGCATATTAGAGATTTCCAATTAATTTCAAAATCATTAAAACCACTTCCAGAAAAGTGGCATGGATTAAAGGATCCAGACTTGAGATACAGACAAAGATATGTTGATCTAATAATTAACCAGGATGTAAGAGACACATTCATGAAAAGAACTGCTATAATAAAAGCTATAAGAGAGTTTTTAGATAATAGGGATTATTTAGAAGTTGAAACTCCAATACTTTCGCCTATAGCAGGTGGAGCTGCTGCTAGACCGTTTGTAACTCACCATAATGCTTTAGATATAGATATGTACTTAAGAATAGCTACAGAACTTTATTTAAAGAGACTTATTGTTGGTGGATTTGAAAAAGTATATGAGATAGGCAAAAACTTTAGAAACGAAGGAATAAGTGTAAGACATAATCCAGAGTTTACAATGATAGAGTTATATGAAGCTTTTGCAGACTATAATGATATGATGGAAATTACTGAAAATATGATGGCATATGTATGTGAAAAAGTTTTAGGAACTACAAAAGTTACATATGAAGGAATAGAAATAGATTTTACTCCGCCTTGGAGAAGAGTGACTATGGTAGATGCTGTAAAAGAGTATGCTGGCATAGATTTTAATGAAATAAAGACAGATGAAGAGGCAAGAGAAATTGCAAAAGAAAAACATCTTGAATTTAAGAAAGAATTAAAGGAATGTACAAAGGGAGACATTTTAATTGCATTATTTGAAGAATTCTGCGAACATAAATTGATACAACCTACTTTTGTATGCGATTATCCAGTAGAAAATTCACCTCTTACTAAAAAGAAAAGAGGAAATCAAGATTTTACTGAAAGATTTGAAGGGTTCATATACGGAAGAGAAGTATGTAATGCTTATTCAGAATTAAACGATCCTATAGTTCAGAAAGACAGATTTATTCAACAGCTTAGAGAAAGAGAGCTTGGAGATGATGAGGCTTATATGATGGATGATGATTTTATAAATTCATTGGAAATAGGTATGCCTCCAACAGGTGGACTTGGTATAGGAGTAGATAGAATGATAATGTTCCTTACAGACTCACCTTCTATAAGAGACGTTATATTATTCCCAACAATGAAACCAACTCAGCAATAACTAAATTATATTAAGTCGACAGCTTCTAGTGAGCTGTCGATTTTTGATTTAGAAATTATAAAATTAGATAAAAATAGGTGGAAAATATAAAAAAGTGAAAATAACTGTTGACTTTTTTTGAATGCTTGATATAATAATAAATGTAAGTTGTTCCGCGATAGCTCAATGGTGGAGCATTCGGCTGTTAACCGAAGGGTTGAAGGTTCGAATCCTTTTCGCGGAGCCATTTTTATTTTTTGTAATAAAAATGTATAAATATTGATCTAATGGATATAGTAAATTATATTAAAGTAGAAAAACCTTAATGGATAACGTTGACAATACTAAATTATTGCTATATTATATATATTAATATAAAAAATATTATAATTCACAATGATAGAGAAGAGTAATAGTAATTATCTTAAAAGAGAGGTTGTGGTTGGTGTAAGCAACCAAGATTTTGCTATGAAGGGAGCTTTTGAGTGAGGTTTATGAAAGCAGGGCATTTGCCAAAAAGGGTGGAACCGCGGAAAATAATTTTCGTCCCTTTATGGTGAGGCTTTATTTTTTTACCATAAAATAATAAATATCTTGCTATGATGAAGAAGAGTAGTGATAAATTGCCTTAAAAGAGAGGTTGTGGTTGGTGTAAACAACTAAGGTTTTGTCTATGAAGGGAGCTTCAGAGCAAGGAGATGAAAGCAGGGCATTTGCCAAGAAGGGTGGAACCGCGGAAAAATATTTTCGTCCCTTCATGGTAGGCCTTTTTTTTATATAATCTAGTTTAAAATTATTAATTAATATAAAAATAAAAATTAGGAGGTAATATTTATGACAGTTGAAAAAACTATGGAAAAAGTAGTAGCTTTGGCTAAAAACAGAGGTTATGTTTATCCTGGATCAGAAATATACGGAGGATTAGCAAACACTTGGGACTATGGTCCTTTAGGAGTAGAATTAAAAAACAATGTTAAAAAAGCTTGGTGGCAAAAGTTTATACATGAAAGTGAATACAATGTTGGAATAGATTGTGCTATTCTAATGAATAAGGACGTATGGGTTGCATCAGGTCACGTTGGAAATTTCTCAGATCCTCTTATGGATTGTAAAGAATGTAAAGCTAGATTTAGAGCAGATAAAATAGTAGAAGAGCATATGACAAATCAAGGTATAGAAAAAGCTAGTGCTGATGGATGGAGTAATGAGAAGTTAAAGGGTTATATAGATGAAAACAATATAGCGTGTCCTAGCTGCGGGAAAAAGAATTTTACAGACATAAGAAAGTTTAATTTAATGTTTAAAACATTCCAGGGAGTAACAGAAGATTCTAAAGCAGAAATATATTTAAGACCAGAAACTGCACAAGGTATATTTGTTAACTTTAAAAATGTACAAAGAACTTCAAGAAAAAAGGTACCATTTGGTATAGGACAAATAGGTAAGTCTTTTAGAAATGAAATAACTCCAGGTAATTTTACTTTTAGAACTAGAGAGTTCGAACAGATGGAATTAGAATTTTTCTGCAAGCCAGGTACTGATTTAGAATGGCATAGCTATTGGAAAGAGTATTGCTGGAACTTCCTGTTAAATCTTGGAATTAAAGAAGAAAGTATAAGATTTAGAGATCATGAACAAGATGAGCTATCACATTATAGCAATGCAACATCTGATATAGAATATAGATTCCCGTTTGGTTGGGGAGAACTATGGGGTATAGCAGATAGAACTGACTACGATTTAAAGCAACATCAAGAGCATTCAGGAAAAGATATGTCATATCTTGACCCTACTACCAATGAAAGATATGTGCCATATTGTATCGAGCCTTCAGTAGGTGCAGATAGAGTTGTGTTGGCATTTTTGGTAGATGCATATGACGAAGAAGAGTTAGAGGATGGAGATGTTAGAACAGTATTACGTTTACACCCAGCAATTGCTCCGTTTAAAGCGGCAATACTTCCTTTGACTAAAAAACTTTCTGAAAAATCATCAGAATTATATAGTAAATTACAAAAAGAGTTTAATGTTGATTATGATGAAGCAGGCAGTATAGGAAAGAGATATAGAAGACAAGATGAGGCTGGAACTCCTTACTGTATAACAGTAGATTTTGATACTTTAGAAGATGATACTGTAACAATAAGAGACAGAGATACTATGCAGCAGTTCAGAATAAAGATAGATGAAATAAGAGACTTTATAAAAGGTAAAATGGAATTCTAAGAATACCAGAAGATACGTGCTACATCATTCTATGAAGTGTGTAGTATGTATCTTCTAATTTTTTTTGGGCTAAGTGGAGTAATTTTTATAAATATCCCTAAAATGGTTATAATCCTTAAGAGTAATTTTTAAGTAAAAACAAAAAAGCCAGGTATCATACCTGGCAAAATAGGGTTTAATCATGGGGATATGTTATATGTTTAATTAAAACTTGGGGAATTATATTAATGTTTCCTTACGGCACGAAATTAGTATAGCATATAAAGACAATAAGTTTCAATACTCAACAACAAAGTCTTTAAATTAAATATATTCTTGCAATTTCGACTATGGACAATAGTACAGTTTAAATGAAACGGACAAAACATTTAAATTAAGAATATAAGAGACTTTTTCAATATCAATTATAAAAAGATACTGAGAAAGTAAGTCATATATTATATTAAAGTGATATAATTAGATATAAGATATATAAAAGGATTTAATGATTTAATTAGCTTTAAAACTTTGTTAAATAGTCATGTTAAAGTGGAGGGTTTTTGATGAAAAAGGATTTTAATGATTTTAAGGGCTTTATAAAAGGGAAAAAAACTGCTGTAGTAGGTATAGGAGTAAGTAATAGACCTTTAATAGACTTTTTATTAAAGCTAGGAGCAAAAGTAAGTGCTTTTGATAAAAAAGATGAAGATCAACTAGGTGAAACTGCTGCTGAACTGAAGAAAAAAGGCGTACAACTTGTCTTAGGAGAAGGATATTTAGATAAGTTAAAGGGATTTGATGTAGTATTTAAGACGCCATCTATGAGAATAGATAGTCCCGCTTTAATTAACGCTAAAGAAGAAGGTGCTTATATAACTTCTGAAATGGAGGAGTTTGTTAAGTACTGTCCAGCTAAGATTTATGGAGTGACAGGAAGTGATGGCAAAACTACAACTACTACATTGGTTTATAATATTTTAAAAGAGCATGGATATAAAACATGGGTAGGTGGAAACATAGGAACTCCATTGTTTAGTAAAATAGAAGATATGAGCTATACAGATAGAGTAGTACTAGAGCTATCTAGTTTTCAGCTTATGACAATGAATGTTTCACCAGAGGTTGCAATTGTAACAAATCTTAGTCCTAATCATTTAGATATGCATAAAGGGATGGATGAGTATGTTGATTCGAAAAAAAATATTTTTAAATACCAAAGCAATACAGATCTACTTGTGTTAAATAGGGACAATGACTTAACGAGCTCTATGAATAAAGAAGCTAGAGGTCGCTTAATGCAATTTAGTATAGAAAATTATATTGAAGAGGGTGCGTTCTTTAATGACAATAAGCTTTATTTAAATGGCGAAGTAGTATGTTTATTAAAGGAAATTCAATTAAAGGGAATGCACAATGTAGAAAACCTACTTGCTGCTTTTTGTGCTGTTAGCGATGATGTTAGTATAGAAGCCATGAGAAAAGTGGCGACAACATTTTCTGGAGTAGAACATAGATGCGAATTTGTACAAGAGATAAAGGGAATAAAATATTACAATGACTCTATTGCATCGAGCCCTAGTAGAACTGTAGCGGGGCTTAGAGCTTTTGAAAAACCGGTAATTCTTATAGCTGGAGGATATGATAAAAAAATACCTTTTGAACCTCTGGCTGAAGAAGGATATTCAAAAATAAAAGTATTGATACTAGTAGGTGCTACAAGATATAAGATAAAAGATGCTTTTGATAAAGTCATAAAGGATAAAAATATAAAATTACCTATTATAATTGAAAATAGTCTTGAGGATGCTGTTAATAGAGCACAAGAAATAGCAGAAGAAGGGGACATAGTAACCTTATCTCCTGCTTGTGCGAGCTTTGATATGTTCCCTAACTTTGAAGCAAGAGGAAATAAGTTTAAGGAAATAGTGAATAATTTAGAATAATGATAAAGTAATGCAACATAGCCTCTAAGTTATATATAACTTAGAGGCTATGTTATAAAAATTATAGTTAATAAAACTAATATGATATCATAATAACTTATCCCCGTGTATCTATGTGCAAATAATGTAGAATGACATAGAATAAAGAAGAAATAAAAAGATAAATTAATGCTATGAAAGATAAATTATATATTTAATTTTTAAACTATGATAAGATAACACATGTCGCTTGATGAGGCGGCAAACAAGTTAAAAAAGTTAGTCAAAAATATGTTGACAACAAGCTAACTTGTATGATACTATAATGAAGCTGTCAAGAGCAGCTAAGCTTAACAAAAAGAATTTAAAAAAAGTTCTTGACAAAGTTAAGTAAGTATGAGAAACTATATAAGCTG
>NZ_JAEEGB010000090.1 GCF_016316925.1 Clostridium aciditolerans
TTTTTGTATTATTAAAAAAATATATATTTTTTTTTTTTTATTTATTTTTTTTTATAAAATTTAATAAAAAATAAAAAAAAAAATATTAAATAAAAATATTTAATAAAAATAAAAAATTTTAAAATTATAAAAAAAATAAAAAAAAAAAAAAAATAACAAAAAAAAATAAAAAAAGGTGGAAAAGAATAAAAAAAAAAAAAACAAAAATTAAAAAAAAAAAAAAGAAAAAAAATTAAAAAAAAAAATAAAGCCTTTATTAAAAAATTTATACAAAAGGTTAAATTAAAAAAAAAAAAAAAACAAAAAAAAAATAAAATAAAAAAAAAAAAAATAAAAAATAAAAAAAAAAATAAAAATATAAAAAAAAAATAAATTTTTAATAAAAAAAAATAAAA
>NZ_JAEEGB010000091.1 GCF_016316925.1 Clostridium aciditolerans
GGGGGGGGGGGGGGGGGGGGGGGGGGGGGGGGGGGGTGGGGGGGGGGGGGGGTGGGGGGGGGGGGGGGGGGGGGGGGGGGGGGGGTTGGGAATATGGAGTTTGGTTATAGTAAGTTATGTTTGGTGTATAAGTTGAGTAAAATAAAAAAAAATAAAATTAAAATTAAAAGATAAATAATTTTTTAATTTTATTTTTTTTTTGATTTTTTTTTTTATTTTTTTAAAAAATTATAATTTTATTATAAAGTTGTTGCTTATTTTTTTATTTATTTAATAAATTTTGGAATAAAATAAATTATATATTATG
>NZ_JAEEGB010000094.1 GCF_016316925.1 Clostridium aciditolerans
AAAAAAACAAAAAAAAAATAATAAAAAAAAAAAAAAAAATTAATATAAATTTATATATAAAAAAAAATATTTAAAAAAAAACACAATTAAAAAAAAAAAAAATAAAAAAAAATTATTAAAAAAAATATATTTTAAAAAATTATAAAAAAAAAAAAATAATTTTAAAAAAAAAAAAAAAAATAAAATTTTTTTTTTTTTATATATTATATTAAAAAAATAAAAAAAAAAAAAAAAAAAATTTAAAATATAAAAAAAAATATAA
>NZ_JAEEGB010000095.1 GCF_016316925.1 Clostridium aciditolerans
AAATTATATAAAAAAATAAAAAAAAAAAAAAAAAAAATAATATATTATTTTTAAAACAAATGTTAAACTAATTTTTAAAAAAAAAAAAAATATTAATATAAAAAAAAATTAAAAAAAAAAAAAAAAAAAAAAAAAATAAAATTTTATAAAAAAAAAATAAAAAAAAAAAAAAAAAAAAAAAATTATAAAAAAAAAAATATAAAAAAAAAAAAAAAAAAAAAAAAATAAAAAAAAAAAAAAAATAAAAAAAAAAAAAAAAAAAAAAAAAATAAAAAAAAAAAAAAAAAAAAAAAAATAAAATTA
>NZ_JAEEGB010000097.1 GCF_016316925.1 Clostridium aciditolerans
AAAAAAAAAAAAAAATTTTTTTATTAAAATAAAAAAAAAAAAAAAAAAATTTTAATTTTTATAAAAAAAAAATAAAAAAATTTAAAAAAAAAAAAAAAAAAAAATTTTTTAAAAAATTAATAAATAAAATAAAAAAAAATAATAAATTATAAAAAAAAAAAAAAAAAACACACAACACCCCCACCCCCCCCACACCCCCCCCC
>NZ_JAEEGB010000098.1 GCF_016316925.1 Clostridium aciditolerans
AAAAAAAAAAAAAAAAAAAAACAAAAAAAAAAAAAAAAACAAAAAATATAAAAAATAATAAAAAAATAAAATAAAATAAAAAATATAAAATAAATATATATTAAAAAAAAAAAAAAAAAAAAAATAATAAAAAAATAAAAAATAAAAAAAACAAAAAAAAAAAAAAAAAAAAAAAAAAACAATAAAAAAAAAAAAAAATAAAAAACAAAAACAAACCAAAAAACCCCCCCCCCCCCCCCCCCCCCCCCCCCCCCCCCCCCCC
>NZ_JAEEGB010000099.1 GCF_016316925.1 Clostridium aciditolerans
GGGGGGGGGGGGTGGGTGGGGTTGTTTGGTTTGTGAAGTATTAAAAATTTATAAAATTATATATTTATTTATTTTTTTTATTTTTATAATAATAAAAATAATAAATAATAAATAAAAATTATTATATTAAAAATTAAATAAAAAAAAAATTAATTTAAAAAAAAAAAAAAAAAAAATAAAAAAAAAAAAAAATAAAAAAAAATAAAAAAATTAAATTATAAAAAAATATAAAAAAAAA